>NZ_PYAT01000008.1 GCF_003014655.1 Planomicrobium soli
CAATGAAAACCTGCAAAAGTCGCAAATGGAGCGGAAGGCGGCGACTCCAGCGGGACCAGCGCGAGCCGAAGACCCTGGACAGAGCGAAGCGAAGGGAGCGGCTGAGGCCGTGCCCGCGGAAAGCGTCCGCCTGGAGCAAAATGAAAAAAGCTGCCGAGAGTTTCTCGACAGCCTGTAAAAAAGCGCCCACGGGCGCTTTTTTCCTTTCCTATGCTTCCAAAAAATCACGCGGCGTAACGCCTTCCATTCCGATCAACGGATGGATGGCATGGGCATTGTCAGCTGTTAAGCTTGCCGGTCCAGTTTCTTCGGGGTTGGTTTCCGTTTTTGTTTCAGGTTCGGCTTGGGAAACCGCCAGGCGATCTTTCAGCGTCGTCATCCGTTTGGTGTCATCCGTGCGTTCCACGCCGAAACGGAATACGCTCGGATCACCGCAAAGAATCAGAAAGTCCTTGCTTCTTGTAATTCCGGTATACAGCAAATTGCGCCGCAGCATTTTCATATAGCCGCGGACGACCGGCATGATGACTGTCGGGAATTCCGAGCCTTGCGCTTTATGAATCGAGCAGCAATATGCAAGCGTCAGTTGATTCAAGTCGCTGCGCTCGTATGTCACTTCGATGCCATCAAAAGACGCTACAAGCATATCCTGTTTCTCTACAGTTTCTTTCGCTTTCATGATAGCGACAACTTCGCCCATATCGCCGTTAAACACATTGCTTTCCGGCTGATTGACAAGCTGGAGTATTTTATCGCCGATCCGGTAAGTGATATCGCCGAAAACGAGCTCTTTCCGCTTGCCGTCCTGATTCGGATTGACCATTTCCTGAATCATCCGGTTTAATGCATCAATGCCGGCCGGCCCCTTGTACATCGGTGCGAGCACTTGGATGTCTTTGATCGAGTGGCCTTTCGATAAGGCGCTTTTCACGACTTTTTCAACAACTGTCGGAATTTGCTCGGCTCCCGCTTTGATGAACGAACGGTCTGAGGTTTTTGCTGTAATATCTGCGGGCAATTGGCCGTTTTTCATTTGGTGAGCAAGTTCAATGATCGAGGAACCGGACGATTGCCGGTAGATATCTTTCAATTCGACCGTCGGAATGCGCTTCGAATCGAGCAAATCCCGGAGCACTTGGCCTGGTCCGACAGGCGGCAACTGGTCCTGGTCACCCACAAAAATGATTTGTGCGTCTTCCGGGACAGCTTTTAAAAGTTGATGTGCAAGCCAGGTGTCAACCATCGACATTTCATCGATGATGATCAATTTGCCATCGATTTCCTTCTCGGTTTCCTCTTCTTTTTCCTGGCCATTAAAACCGAGCAACCGGTGGATGGTCATTGCCGGCAGTTCGGTCGACTCGCTCAGGCGTTTTGCAGCACGGCCAGTCGGAGCCGCCAAAATAATCGGAAACGGTTCTTTTTTCTTGGCATAATCTTTCGGATCAAGCGAAAGGCCATGCAGCTCCGCGTATACTTCGACCAATCCTCTGACAACGGTCGTCTTCCCGGTTCCCGGTCCGCCGGTCAAAATCATCACCGAGGAATTGATGCTCGAGTCGATCGCTTCAATTTGCGTTTCGGCGTAATTGACGCCAAGACGCTCTTCCGCTTCGCCGAGTGCACGCCGCACTTCGGAGGCCGGAAAACGGTCGCGGTTTTCCTGGGATGCAAGCAAGGTCTCGAGCTTTGTCGCTATTCCAACTTCGGAATAGTAAAGGGACGGCAAATAAAGCCGCGTTTCTTCGCCAGCCACTTTGCCTTCTTCGTTCAATTCGATCATCGCCTTCGAAACCGCTTCGATGGAGATTTCTTCGCGCTGGCTCGTTTCAAGCAGCTGCTTAACAAGTGGAATAAGCGTTTTCGCATCAACAAAGACATGGCCTTCCGATAACGATGCCTGGTTCAATAAGTGCAGAATCGACGCTTTGATGCGGTCTGGATGGCTGCCGGTAATGCCTAGTTTCGCGCCAAGTTCATCTGCCCGCTGAAAACCGATGCCTTCGATTTCTTCAATAAGACGAAACGGATTTTTTGTTAAAAGGTCGATCGTTTCTTCACGGTATGCCTGGTAGATGCGCATGCCGACTTGCGGGCCAAAGCCCCAGTCGTTCAACTGGATCATGACCCGTTCAAGCCCAAGATTCATTTGCAAAGTTGCGCGGATATTGTCTTTTTTGTCATCTGATAGCCGCGGAACGGCATCAAGCGCTTCCGGGTCCTCCAGAATCTTTTTAATGGCGTCTTTCCCAAGCTTTTTGACAATGGTCTCGGCAGTTTTTCTGCCGATGCCGTTAAACATATCGCTTGATAAATAATGGATGATGCCTTGTTCGGTTTCCGGCACTTCTTTGGTGAATGTCTCGACCTGAAATTGAACTCCGTATTTTGGATGGTTTTTGACCAATCCGGTGAAACGGTATTGTTCTTCCATCGATAACTGGGGGAAATAGCCGGAAACAATGATTTCTTTTTCTTCATACGAGGTGTTTGTTTGTTGGATTTTCACTTTTGCGATGGAAAATAAATTATCGGGATTGTGAAAAATAGAAACGACCGGACGTCCCAGCACAAACTGAACTTCTTCTTGAAACAAATCGATCTGCCCTGCCATGCCAGCCGCCTCCTTTCACTTTTTTAAAGCTGTGTTTTTATCATATCGTACGCATAGCGCGCCATTTCATTGTTTTCATCCAATGTATACGCTTGTTCCAAATGATAAAGCGCATCGTTCGTGCGATTTGTTGAGACCGCGTATAGAACACCCAGGTTGTAGTGAGCATCCGAATTGCCCGGCTCTTGCTCTACTACTTTTCGGAATTGCGGCTCCGCAAGATCGAACAACTCCATTGAAGCGAGCATAATGCCGTAGCTCAAGCGGGCTGGAACATCATTTTCATCCAATTCCACTGCTCGCTGCAAATACGGCAGCGCCAATTTCGGCTGATTGAGCCGCTCTAAGCATTTGCCGATCATAAAATGTGCATCAGCGCCCTCGAGCCCGTACTGTACCGCTTTTTCATAAAGTTTAAGCGCTTCTTCATAGCGTTCAGCATTGAAATATAAGTTTGCCAATCCGTAATAAGCGGTCGCAGAAGTTTCATCAAGCGTGAGCGCTTTTTGAAAAAAGCGCTCTGCCCGTTCCACGTCGTCCATCGACGTCAAGACATGCCCAAAATTGATATAGCCTAGCGGGTTGTTTGGTTGTTCTTCGATTGCCTGCGTGAATGCCTTGATCGCTTCTTCAGTATTGCCTTCTTGAAGCGCTCTAATACCGATTTCATTGTAATTCATGTTTTTCTCTCCTATTACCCTACATATTCAAGGCGTGCGCCGTTTTTAAAGACGCGGTCGATCGTTCCGCCGCCCAAGCATTCTTCACCATCATAGAAAACCACTGCCTGTCCCGGGGTAATTGCACGAACCGGTTCTGCAAACGTAACAATCGCTTCATCGCCGATAAACTCGACGCTTACTTTTACGTCCGCTTGGCGATAGCGGAATTTCGCTGTGCACTCAAGCGTTCCTGTTGGCGCATTACCTGATGTAAAACTTAAGTTTACGGCCGACAAACTGTCCGAAAACAGGGCGTCATGGTTGATGTTTTGGCCGACGTATAAGATATTTTTATCCAAGTCTTTGCCGATCACAAACCACGGGTCTCCCGCACCGCCAATTCCTAATCCTTGGCGCTGGCCGATCGTGTAATACATCAAGCCGTCATGTGAACCCATCTTGACGCCTTCCAGGGTCTCCATCGAGCCGGGTTGAGCCGGCAAATATTGTCCGAGAAATTCCTTGAAATTGCGTTCTCCGATAAAGCAGATGCCTGTAGAATCTTTTTTCGTAGCTGTTGCAAGACCCGCTTCGAGTGCAATTTCACGCACTTTCTTTTTTTCCATATGGCCGATTGGGAACATCACTTTTGATAATTGATCTTGGTTTAATTGGTTCAGGAAATACGTTTGGTCTTTGTTGTTGTCTTTGCCGCGCAGCATTTTGGTTTCGCCGTTTTCGGTATGCTCTACTTGCGCATAATGGCCGGTCGCCAAATAATCAGCACCCAAGCTTAGCGCATGCTCCAAAAACGCTTTAAATTTAATTTCTTTGTTGCACATAACATCAGGGTTCGGTGTACGCCCGGCTTTGTATTCTTCCAGGAAATACGTAAACACTTTGTCCCAGTATTGTTTTTCGAAATTGACGGCGTAATACGGAATGCCGATTTGATTGCAGACACGGATGACGTCTTCGTAATCTTCCGTTGCTGTACAAAAACCGTTCTCGTCGGTATCATCCCAGTTTTTCATGAAGATGCCGATCACATCGTAGCCTTGTTCTTTCAATAAATAAGCGGCTACTGAAGAATCGACTCCGCCGGACATGCCGACGACAACTCGTGTATCTTGTGGTGCTTTTACAGTCATTTATCTCACCTTTTCACTTAAGCGCTAAACGCTTGCTGATTTGGGCTGTTTTTTCAGCCGCTTGTATAATGTCTTGTTCAGTCAGCCCGATGCCAAAACTAAAACGGATGGAATTGCGGCTTTGTTCCGCTTTTTCGCCGTACATCGCCACCAAAACATGTGACGGATCAATCGAACCCGCTGTACAAGCAGATCCGCTTGACGCAGAGATACCGGCCAAATCGAGGTTTACTAAGAAAGACTCGATATCGATGCCGGGTATGCTTAAATTCAGTATATGAGGCATTTGATGGCTGCCATTTTCATAGAAATTAACGCCTTCTCCTTCAAGAATGGCTTTGAACATCTCTTTGAATCCGTTGTAAAGTGCCCATTTCTCTTCTTTTTCTTCCAAAGAAATGGCGACAGCTTTTGCAAAAGCGATGACGCCCGGCACATTTTCCGTACCGGCGCGGCGTTTGCGTTCTTGTTCGCCGCCGATCAATTGAGGCGCAAGCTGCGTGCCTTTGCGCTGATAAAGGAACCCGATGCCTTTCGGTCCGTTCAGTTTATGTGCAGATACTGACAATAAATCCACATTCAACGTTTCCACATCGATCGGTAAAATGCCATAAGCCTGTACTGCATCGGTATGGAAAGTGACGTCCGTACCCTTCAGCAATTCACCGATTTCCGCAATGGGCTGCATTGTGCCAACTTCATTATTGCCCAGCATGACCGTCACTAAAATTGTATCGTCACGGAGCGCTTTTTTCACGTCTTCTGCCTCGACACGGCCATTTACGTCAACCGGCAGGTAAGTAACCTCATAGCCTTCACGCTCCAGTTTGGCGCATGCGTGCAAAACGGCATGGTGTTCAATAGCAGATGTGATGATGTGTTTGCCCTGTTTTTTCGCTGCCGTACCAAAAATCGCCAAATTGTCGGCTTCCGTTCCACCGCTGGTGATGATTATTTCCGCATCGCCTGCGTTGATGCTTTCCGCAAAAACACGGCGCGCGTCATCCAATGCTTTTCGCGCCGTTCTTCCGGAACTATGGATGCTTGACGGATTTCCGTAAACTGTACCGAGCGCGCCTGCAAACGCCTCAACCACTTCCGGATGCACCGGAGAAGTAGCCGCATGGTCTAAATAAATTCGGTTCATTTCTTTAACTCCTTTTATATATAAAACATGTAGTTTTCGTTTTCGCCATCCTGGTGATTTGCCAGATCATCAATAGTAGTTGTATCGAGTACATTTTTTACTGCATCGCGTATCCGTACCCACAGCTCACGCTGCGGCTGGGCTTCATCATCGATGCCTTCGACCGGTTGAATCGGGCCTTCCAGGACCCGTATCACATCTCCGGCTGAAATTTCCTTCGGCGAACGCGTCAGCATGTAGCCGCCGTAAGCTCCCCGCACACTTTTCACCAGCCCCGAGTTCCGGAGCGGCGCGACTAGCTGCTCTAAATAAGCTTCCGACAATTCGTAGTCGGCAGCAATTTTCCGGAGCGGCACCGGGCCTTCTCCATATTCTTTTCCTAACGCGATCATTATGGTCAAGCCGTAACGGCCTTTTGTCGATATTTTCATGGTTACACCTCAAAGTTATATTCCATTATTCTTCAAATCAGTATAGCATATTTAGACAGAATGGACTTGCAATGACTTTTCAAAGTTGACGCGATATACTGATAGAATTGATGTACGGAAGGAGTTTTTTAGTTTGCAGAACGAACCTTTGGCATACCGGATGCGTCCAAGGACGATCGATGAAGTGGTCGGTCAGCAAGATGTTATTGGGCCCCAAACCGCGCTTTACAAAATGATCAAGAACGGCCATATTCCGTCCATGCTCTTGTACGGCGAGCCGGGTATCGGAAAAACGTCGATTGCCCACGCTATCGCCGGCACATCAAAACTGCCGTTCATCGCCCTGAATGCAACGACGTCAGGCAAAAAAGACGTTGAAGACGTCGTCACCGAATCGAGGATGACCGGCAAAGTTCTGCTGTTCCTGGACGAAATCCACCGCTTTAACAAACTCCAGCAAGACGCGCTCTTGCCCCATGTTGAAAGCGGGTCGATCATTTTGATCGGCGCAACAACAGAAAATCCGTTCCACGACGTCAATCCGGCCATCAGATCGCGCTGCGGCGAAATAAAGCAGCTGAAGCGATTGACGCAGGAAGATGTTGCCCAATTGTTAAAAAGTGCATTGGAGGACCCAAAACGCGGCCTTGGCAGCCAAGAAATCTCCATCGCACCGGAACAAATTGAACGCATTGCATCAGGTTCGAACGGCGATGCCCGAAAAGCCCTGACGATGCTCGAATCAATTGTCATGGCTTCGGATGAAGAGGACGGCAAAACAATCGTCGACAATAGCATCATCGAACAGATGATGAAGCGAATTGGCGTCTTCGGCGACAAAAAAGGATCACATTACTTCAACTTGTTGTCAGCGCTCCAAAAATCGGTGCGCGGGAGCGACATCAACGCTGCCATGTATTATTTAGCACATCTGCTAGAAAACGGTGATCTGACAGCGGTGACGCGCCGCTTGCTTGTCATGGCCTACGAAGACATCGGCCTCGCCAATCCAGCGGTCGGCGGCCATGTGCTCGCCGCTTGCCAGGCAGCTGACCGCCTCGGCTTGCCGGAAGCACGCATCCCGCTTGCCCAGGCAGTTGCCGAGATGTGCTTGTCCGAGAAATCCAACTCGGCCTATAAAGCAATTGATGCGGCAACTTCCGCCATCCATAAAGGCCAGACCGGCGATATTCCGATGCATCTTCGCGATGCCCATTATGCCGGCAGTTCGGACCTTGGGCATGTTGGCTATCGTTACCCCCACGACACACCGATCGGTTCTTTTGGCGGCTGGGTAGATCAGGACTATCTACCTGCTGAAATCAAATCAGCCGAATACTATAAACCGGTCATTGCCGGTGAAGAAAAAAAGTTCGCGGGCATTTACGAAAAATTAAAGACGTTCCGAAAGAAAAAACGTTAAATCAGAGCCATTTCCTTTTAAGGAGATGGCTTTTTTTGTGCTTTCGAGAACCTTATGCACGCTTACAAAATTTTGTGCACGCTCCAGAGAAAATACGCACGTTCAGTGAAAAATACGCACGCTTACGAAAAAATACGCACGTTTAAAAATTTTTACGCACGTTCACCACTATTTTGCACAGAAAAACCGGCTCAACTTTCGAGCCGGTTTTTCTAGTTTGTGCGAACCCGTTGGATCGGGATGTTTTTTGTAATATCGTTTATGACCCAGCTGGCGGCAATCAAACCAACCGCAGATGGTGTGAAGGCATTGGAGCTCGGCGGCATCTGGGCTTTGCGGATAGCAGCGCCTGGTTTGCCGACAGTCTCTACGACATCTTCCCGCACGACAATCGGGCTTTCATCAGAAAATACGACAGGAATGCCTTTTTTGATGCCTGCATCACGCAATTTTTTGCGGATGATTTTTGCTAATGGATCCGTATGCGTTTTAGAGATGTCTGCAATCTGAAAGCGCGTTGGATCGGTCTTGTTTGCCGCGCCCATGCTTGCGATGATTTTTACTCCACGCTTGTAGCATTCCTGCATCAAATGGACCTTGTAGATCATCGTATCGGATGCATCAATCACGTAGTCTGGATTGTAGCTGAAAAATTCTTCATATGTTTCTTCCGTATAGAACATATGTAATGAAATAACTTCGCAATCTTCATTAACATCAGCAATGCGCCGTTTCATCACTTCCGCCTTGGATTGGCCGACTGTTGACAGGTTGGCCACCAGCTGGCGATTGATGTTGGTAATGTCCACATTGTCTTTGTCGACAAGAATGATTCTGCCTACACCGCTGCGAGCACAAGCTTCTGCAGCGAATGATCCCACTCCGCCAACTCCAAGAATTGCAACGGTTGCATTTTTAACTAAATTCAAGCCTTCTTTGCCTATTGCCAGTTCGTTCCGAGAAAATTGATGTAACATGATCTTCCTGCCCTTCAAATGGAATCGGTGTACCCCAAATTATACACATAAAAAATCCCTCCGACAAATTGAAGGAGGGAGATAAAGTTTAAGTTGATAAAGAATCCCAATCGTGCCGTCTTTTTTGGTGCTCATCGCTTTGAACCCGCTTCTAGCAGGTGGGTGACCTCTTCATCACTTTTAACTTCCGGTGAGGGCATGTTAGCCATGACGAAATTCAGTCTCCCGACGACAAAATGTTGGGTCAAAACTGAATTGCTGAAAACGAACACATCAGGATTCTTTAATAACTAGATATTAGCACATCTTCACGGAATAGACAAATGTTTTAATCTGAAACTTTTTGATTATTCTGTTCTTTGGCCGATAGGCTTAATTCCTCAAGCTGCGCTTGCGACACAGGGCTTGGAGCGTTTGTCAAAAGGTCGCTGGCACTTGCGGTTTTCGGGAATGCGATTGTGTCGCGAAGGTTTGTGCTTCCAGAAAGCAGCATAACCAAGCGGTCCAATCCGAACGCAATTCCGCCGTGTGGTGGCGTTCCGTATTCGAAAGCTTCCATCAGGAAACCGAACTGCTCTTTCGCCTCTTCGTCCGAAAAGCCAAGGACGCTGAACATTTTTTCTTGGATGTCGCGGCGGTAGATACGTGAAGAACCTCCACCCAGTTCATAGCCGTTCAGCACCAAGTCATATGCTTGGGCCCGGACACTTGCCGGATCTGTCTCCAATTTGTCGAGGTCTTCTTCAAACGGCATCGTGAACGGATGGTGAGCTGCAAAATAGCGGCCTGCTTTATCATCGTATTCAAACAATGGCCAGTCTGTGATCCATAAGAATTTATAGACTGAGTTGTCAATCAATCCGAGCTCTTTGCCGAATTTCAAGCGGAGTGCTCCGAGTGCATCGGCGACAACGGATGCTGAATCAGCAACAAACAACAGCAGATCTCCCGCTTCCGCTTCTGCCCGTGTGATTAACGCTGCAGATGCTTCGCCTTCGAAAAACTTTGCAATCGGGCCTTTTACGCCTTCTTCTTCCACTTTCAGCCAAGCCAACCCTTTAGCGCCATATACCGCGGCAAATTCACCAAGTGCATCGATGTCTTTGCGCGAATAGTTGGCGGCAACGCCTTTAACGTTGATCAATTTTACTTGGCCGCCATTTTCAACAGCACCTGAAAATACCTTGAATGCAGAATCTTTGACCAGATCCGAAACGTTAATGAGTTCTAAACCGAAACGAACATCCGGCTTATCGGAACCGAACCGGTCCATCGCTTCTTTATAGCTCATGCGCTGGAACTTCGGTTCGATGCTGAGCCCCTTCACATCTTTCATCATTTGTACCATTAAGCGTTCATTTAACTGAATGATATCCTCCATTGTCTGGAAGCTAAGTTCCATATCGATTTGGGTGAATTCCGGCTGGCGGTCAGCGCGCAAGTCTTCATCTCGGAAACAGCGTGCGATTTGGTAATACTTATCAAATCCGGACACCATCAGCATTTGTTTGAATAGCTGCGGCGATTGCGGAAGTGCGTAGAATTCGCCTTCATGAACACGGCTTGGCACCAAATAATCACGGGCGCCTTCCGGAGTGGATTTTGTCAAAATCGGCGTTTCCACTTCCAGGAAGCCTTCGCGGTCCAAGAAATTGCGGACAGACTTTGTAATGTCCGAGCGCATTTTAAACGTTTCAAACATTGCCGGACGGCGCAAGTCCAAATAACGGTATTTCAGACGCAGGTCTTCGCTGACGTCCGTGTTGTCTTCAATAGCAAATGGCGGGTTTTTCGCCGCATTGATGATTGCTGCATGGTCCACTTGCACTTCTACTTTGCCAGTCTTCATCGAAGTGTTCACTTGGCCATCCGATCTTGCAACAACTAGCCCTTCAATGCTTACAACAAATTCATTGCGCAATTTTTCGCCGATTTCAGCGGCGCGTTCGGAAATTTTCGGGTTGAACACCACTTGTACAATGCCTGAGCGATCGCGTACGTCGACAAAAATCAACCCGCCCAAATCCCGGCGTTTTTGAACCCATCCTTTTAATGCGACGCGCTGGCCGATGACAGATTCGTTTACTTCTCCACTATAATGCGATCTTGACATAATTATTCCCCCAATGATTTCTTCTTCAAAATTGTCTCTGCTAATTGTTCAAACACCACTTCTACCTGCTCGCCCGTTGCCATTTCTTTGACAGCAGCTTTGCCATTGGCAATTTCATTTTCGCCGATCACAATGACGTATGCCGCTTTTTTGCGGTCGGCCGATTTCATTTGCGCCTTTAGTTTACGGCCGCCAAAATCCATATCTGCTGAAATGCCGTTTTCGCGCAAGTTTTTAACGATGCTGAATGCTTTTTTCTTGGTCGTCTCGTCCATTGCAACCACATACGCTTCCAGGTTTTGCGAATCGCCGATTTCAACCTTCTCCATTTCAAGCGCCAACAGCAAACGTTCAATGCTCATTGCAAAACCGATTCCTGGCGATTGCGGCCCGCCAAGGTCTTCCACAAGGCCGTTGTAACGCCCGCCCCCTGCCAGTGTCGTGATTGCGCCAAATCCTTCAGCGTCACTCATGATCTCAAAAGCGGTGTGGTTATAGTAATCCAAGCCGCGCACCAAGTTCGGATCGACAACATAGTCAATGTCCAAGTTCTCAAGGTAGCCTTTGACGTCGTCAAAATATTGCTGTGATTCCTCATTCAAGAAATCGGCAAGCGATGGCGCGGTTCCCATCAGCGGGTGGTTACGGTCTACTTTGCAATCCAAAATGCGCAGCGGATTTTTTTCAAGGCGTGTCTGGCAATCGCTGCAAAATTCATTGATTCGCGGAGCAAAGTGTGCGATCAGCGCTTCTTTGTGCGCAATGCGGCTTTCCGTATCGCCAAGTGAGTTGATGACCAGGCGCAGGCTTTTTAGGCCAACTGAACGGTAAACGTCCATTGCCAGTGAAATAACCTCCGCGTCGATTGCCGGGTCTTTCGAGCCGATTGCCTCAACTCCAAATTGCACGAATTGGCGCATCCGGCCAGCTTGCGGGCGTTCATAGCGGAACATCGGCCCTGTATAGAACAGCTTCACTGGCTGGTCAGGCAGACCGAATAATTTATTTTCAACATACGCGCGGACTACAGACGCTGTTCCTTCCGGCCGCAACGTCAAGCTGCGGTCGCCGCGATCCTGAAACGTATACATTTCTTTTTGGACGATATCGGTCGTGTCGCCGACTCCGCGCTGGAACAGTTCTGTGTGTTCAAAAATTGGTGTACGGATTTCCTTGTACTGATAAAGTCGGCATAGCTCGTTTATTTTCTGTTCGACTTCCTGCCATTTGGCAGATTGGTCCGGCAATACATCGTATGTGCCGCGTGGTGCTTGAATGCTCATGATTTTCACTCCTCTGATTTTCCATACAAAAAAGCTCCCGCCCCTTGCTTTACGCAAGGGACGAGAGCCTGTATTAGCTTCCGCGGTTCCACCCTAGTTGATGCACAGAAGTGCATCCTCTCATTCCGGATAACGGCCGGTTCCGTCTTTTCCTAATAAACAGCAAATGCCATCGTTCAGAAAAAAGCCTCGTAAGTGTTATTCATCACCGATCTCTGCAGGAAAGTTTGCAGCCTAGGACTTTCCCTCTCTTTTCAGCCAATCATGCGACTACTTTCTTCGTCATCAGCAAAATATATAAAGATAATAAAGTTAATCTTAATTATCTTCGCAAATCTTGTCAACCTTTTTCACCAATGCCTGATTTTTTTTGCTATTATAAATCTATAATCCTAATTGGAGGTGCTAAATGAACCGCAAGTGGCTTACTGCTATTATTTTACTTTTCTTATTGATTGCTAATTTTCCTCCAGCTTTCGGCGGGCATATGGCTGTCGCAGAAACCGGAGGCACCCAAATCAACGCTTCCACCGTTAACTTACGGACTGGTCCCGGTTTAACATACAGCGTTGCAGGGTCTCTTGCTAAAGGCGACAAAGTGACCGTCATCGGGCAAGAAGGCGAGTGGTTCAAAGTGCAGGCCGGAGATTCGACCGGTTGGGTGGCTTCATGGCTCACTTCTGCTGCAACTGATAAATCGTCGGCACAAACAGCAGTCTCTTCGGTTGACCGCTTGAATGTGCGTTCACAACCCGACCTTTCGGCATCGGTTCTTACGCAAATGAACGCTGGTGACCAAGCAAAACTGATCGGAGAAACTGGTGACTGGGTTGAAGTGGAATTCCGCAATACACGTGGCTTTGTTTCTAAACAATACATAACGGCTACAAAAACCAAGTCGGAAAATCCCGCTCCAGCAGCAAATAATGCCGCTTCTTTTGAAATCGCTGTCAGCACTTTGAATGTCCGTAAAAAAGCGGACCTTAGCTCGAGTAAAATTGCGACAGTCCATAAAGGCGAAGTATATGCGATCCAGTCTTTTGAAGGAAACTGGGTCCAAATCCGTTTATCGGCAGATCTAACCGGCTGGGTTTACGCTTTCTATGGCCACCTTTCCGACCAGTCTGTCAAAACCGCAACCGCCTCTACAACTGAAAAGGTGACAGTCCTGACCGACGGCACTAATTTGCGTGCGCAGCCTTCTACCGCTTCCGGAGTTGTCAGCCGGGCAAACGCCGGTGACCAGCTAGGAGTTGTCGTGAAGCAAGGAGATTGGTACAAAGTAGCGTTGCCAGATGGCCAGCAGGCATTTATTGCAACTTGGGTCGTAACCGCCGGCGAAGCATCCGGTGCACAAAAAGCACCGGCAAAACAACCGGCAAACCGCAAAGCCGGAACACTGAATGGCGTTACCATTGTCCTTGATCCCGGGCACGGCGGGAACGATGGCGGCACAGTCGGAGTACGGGGAACAGTGGAAAAAGATTTGACGCTGAAAACAGCCGAAGCCTTGTCGCATTACTTGCGTTCTGCCGGCGCCGAAGTTGTGATGACCCGTCAGTCCGATGTTTTTGTCGACTTGCGAAAACGTGTATCGGATGGCCATCAATCAGCAGCTGATGCATTTATCAGCATCCACTATGATGCCATCAACGACAACAGTGTCCATGGGTTCACAACTTATTTTATGCATAGCTACCAGCAGCAGCTCGGCAAAGCGATCAATGCCGGCCTTGAAGGCAAATTATCGCTCGACAGCCGCGGCGTACGAAACGGCAATTACCTGGTGCTCCGTGAGAACCAGCGGCCGGCCGTCCTTGTTGAACTGGGCTATTTGAGCAATTTCAACGAAGAGCGAATTGTCACGACCAGCCAATTCCGCGATCAAGCGGCGCTTGGCTTGTATACCGGCATCGTCAATTATTTTGATGCCCAGCTCGGGCAATAGCAAAAACGGCATGGGGAAAATCCCGTGCCGTTTTTTATTTTTGTGCTTTTTCTAACTTCTGTAAATAATGCCTAATTTGTTGCAAATAACTATCGGCTTGCCGCAAACAAACAGCAAATTCTCATAAATAATTCTGATTCACAATAAAAACCGGCACAGGAACCATTTCCTGTGCCGGTTTTTATTATTTGGATTCAACTACAAGGGTGACGGGACCGTCATTAACCAGTTCAACGTCCATCATGGCGCCGAAAATGCCGGTCTCGACTGTCAATCCGTTCTCCCTCAAAGCATCGTTAAACGCATGCCATAAGGGCTCTGCGATTTCAGGGCGGGCAGCCGAAGTAAAACTCGGCCGGCGCCCTTTTTTCACATCGCCGTACAAAGTGAACTGGGAGATCGACAGGATGTCGCCCCCCACTTCTAAAACTGAATGGTTCATTTTGCCTTCTTCGTCTTCAAAGAGACGCAGCTGGGCAATTTTTCCCGCTACGTATTTTGCATCATCGATGGTATCTTCATGGGTGATGCCGACGAGTAGGACATAGCCTGAGCTGATTGCTCCTGTTACGGTCCCTTCGACTTTAACAGAAGCTTGTTTGGAACGCTGTAAAATTACCCGCATGGCTCCTCCTTAATTGGTCACGCGCGTCACCGAGTAAACGTCCGGCAGCTGCTTGATCCGTTCGACCACCCGGTTTAAATAAGAGATGTGCGGAATCATGATGGTCAGATTGATTGTCGCGATTTTATCGTTGTCGGCACGCCCGCTGACAGCTGTAATTGTCGTCTTCGTTTCGCTGACCATGTGCATGACTTCATTGATCAAGCCAGTCCGGTCATAAGCTTGGACTTCGATATCGATCTGGTAAGATTTGTTTTCCACTGTCTCTGTATTTTCCCATTCAACCGGAATGAGGCGGTCGGTCTCATTCGACTGGACATTCGGACAATCGCCCCGGTGAACTGAAACGCCGCGGCCTTTTGTGATAAATCCGATGATGCTGTCTCCAGGAACCGGATTGCAGCATCGCGATAAGCGAATCATGACGTTGTCGATGCCCCTGACAATAACGCCGGATTCGGTCCGTTTTTTCGGATTGGCTGCTTTCATTTCTACAGTGATTTTTTCTAGCGCTTCTTCTTGTTCGCGTTTTTTGCGCAATTTTTCAGCCAAACGGTTGACAACTTGCTGAGCGGTAATGCCGTTAAAGCCGACCGCCGCATACATATCATCTTCCCCGGCAAAATTGAATTTATCGCAGACGCGTTTAATGTTTTCATTGGTCAGCACATCTTTGACTGGAAACTCTTGCGCTTTTATTTCTTTTTCAATCAGTTCCCGGCCTTTTTGCACATTGTCAACGCGCAATTGCTTTTTAAAGAACTGCTTGATTTTATTTTTTGTTTGGGTGGATTTAGCTATTTTCAGCCAGTCGCGGCTTGGCCCAACCGATTGCTTGGATGTCAGGATTTCAACAATATCTCCTGTTACCAGTTCGGTATCAAGCGGAACCATTTTCCCATTCACTTTTGCGCCGATGGTTTTGTTGCCAATCTCGGAATGCACCCGGTAAGCAAAATCAATCGGACAAGAACCGGCGGGCATTTCAATCACATCGCCTTTTGGCGAAAAAACATAAACCATATCAGAAAACAGGTCGTATTTCAGCGACTCCATAAATTCTTCCGCATTGTCTGACTCGTTCTGGTAATCAAGAATTTCCCGGAACCATGTCAAGCGGGAATCCACGGAGCTTTTCGGGCGTTCAGAAGCCTTGCCTTCTTTATAAGCCCAATGCGCCGCCACCCCGTATTCGGCGATGCGATGCATTTCTGCCGTACGGATTTGGACTTCCAACGGATCGCCTTGCGGCCCAATGACTGTCGTATGAAGCGACTGATAAAGGTTTTGTTTCGGCATGGCGATATAATCCTTAAAGCGCCCGGGCATCGGTTTCCATGTGGAATGGATAATGCCAAGCACGGCGTAGCAATCTTTGACAGTCTCGACCGTGACCCGAACGGCCAACAAATCATAAATTTCGTTGAATTGCTTGTTTTGCAGAACCATTTTCCGGTAGATGCTGTATATGTGTTTTGGGCGTCCAAAAAGTTCCGCTTGAATGTCGACATCGTCCAATTGAGTGCGGATTTCGCCCATCACTTTATTCAAGTATTCTTCCCGTTCGGTCCGCTTTTTCTTCATCAAGTTGACAATGCGGTAATATTGCTGCGGGTTCAAATAACGAAGCGCTGTGTCTTCAAGCTCCCATTTGATCGTATTGATCCCTAGGCGGTGTGCAATCGGCGCAAATATTTCCAGCGTTTCGTTCGCTTTGATGCGCTGCTTTTCAACCGATTGGTACTTCAACGTCCGAAGATTGTGCAGACGGTCTGCCAACTTGATCAAAATAACACGGATATCCTGGGCCATGGCCACGAACATTTTGCGGTGGTTTTCCGCCTGCTGTTCTTCTTTCGACATGTATTTGATTTTGCTGAGCTTTGTTACACCGTCAACCAAAAGTGCCACTTCTTCATTGAAGTCGCGGACAATGTCCTCGCGGCTGACACTGGTGTCTTCTACTACGTCATGCAAAAAACCTGCAGCTACTGTTGCAGGGTCCATTTGCAAGTCCGCCAAAATCCCAGCTACCTGTACAGGGTGTACGATATACGGTTCACCTGATTTTCGGAACTGCCCTTCGTGGGCATCAAGCGCAACTTCATACGCCCGTTTTATCATTTCAACATGATCAGCGTTCATATAAGAGGCAACCATTTGGAATACGTCTTCTGCTGTCCTAATTTGATCTTTGGCCATAATTGCCCACCTTGCTTCTATTTTTTCGAAAAGTATATCTTTATATTATAAAAAACAAGGGAAGGAAAAGTAAAGCTTTGTTAGCAGATTTCCATCACTTTAATGAATTCCCGCATATATTCCGGCAAATCTGGCGGACGGCGGCTTGACACAAGATTGCCGTCAACAACGACAGGTTCATCAAACCATTCTGCTCCGGCATTAGTCATGTCATCTTTAATGCCCGGTGTGCTCGTCACTTTACGTCCTTGCAAGATATCCGCAGAAATAAGGACCCAGCCGGCATGGCAAATTTGGCCGATCGGTTTTTTCTTTTCATCCATCTGCTGGACGATGTTCAAAACTTCAGGGAACCGGCGGATTTTGTCCGGCGCCCAACCCCCAGGAACAAGAATCGCATCGTATTGCTCTGGTGTGATGTCGCCATAAGCAAAATCGGATTCGGCAGGAACGCCGTACTTGCCGATATATTTCGTATGGGCTTCTTCACCGGCCAAGTGGACCGTCGCGCCTTCTTCACGAAGACGCAGTATTGGATACCATAATTCAAGATCCTCGAATTCATGATGAACAAAACTCAGCACTTTTTTTCCTGCTAATTTCATGTTTGTTCCTCCTTTTGAGTAACGCCTTCTACAATCACATCAATGCATTCGTCTCCTACCGACAAAGCTTCAGGAGAAGAATCGATGCTCTCGATGTTCCGCACGCGTACATGGTTGGCTCCATTGTCGCCGCCAGATACTAAAATATCTGACTTTGCCGTCTTAAAACCTTTAAAAATACCGTTATTCATAGAAACATGATTTGCCCGGAATTGAATGGTTACAGCCGGATTTCCTTTATAGTCGTACTCCGGATCGCCTGCGAACAAAAAGCGGTTGATGACCACATTGCGGTAGCCGGAGACAACCAAAGCGCGCGGCGTCGATACCCAGTACAGGTCGGAAAATACGGGTGCAATGGCAATAATGCGTTCTGCCGTAATATTATAAGCTGATACGGATTCCGGATCCGTCATTTTATGGTGCCCGATATGGCGGAAGTTGTAAGCACGGTTATCGTTTAACGACAAATGGCCAGATATGTGGACGCCGGACGCCGCAGAAGACGAACCATGAGCTTTTATTTCGATTCCGCCGAAGCAGCGGGCTGTTACATTGTTTACGAGCCAGATATGCCTGGAGCCGTCATCAATTTCAAGGCCATTGGAATTGGCCACGCCTTTGTCATGGGCAGCACCGCTTGGGTCCCAGAAAAATGAATTCGAAACGAAAATGTAGTCACTGTGGTGGGTAGTTACGCCATCGTCGCCGAAACCATAGCCTGTCACATGGTCAAGCCAAATATACCGGCTTCCTCCACGCGCGCGGAACCCGTCGCCTGAATAGTTATATAAAGGGGATGTTATATCGAAGCAATGCAGCCCTGGATTGATGCCTTCTACATTCCTTACCCAACCGTAAGTGACCTGAGCAAATACGAGGCAGCTTGAGAAATTGCCGCCAAAACCGGTTTTCTCCAGACTTTCCAAACGATGGACGTTCCAGTCCATGCTTAGGTCTTCAACAGCAATATTGCGGTTGCCCTTCAGGTAATTCGAATTGGTAATGAGCCTGCGCCGTTTTGGAGTATCGGGATGAAGTTTTAAGGTTGTTTCGGATTTGCCTGCACCGATTAAACGCGTCCAGGAAGGCAGTTCTATGAATTTTACTATGTAGACGCCTGGCGGAACATATACATGAACCCGGCCTTTGCCAATCGCTTTTTGGAATGCAGTCGTGCAATCTGTCTTGCCGTCGCCTACTGCACCAAAATCTGTAACGTTGACATATCGAGTGATGGTTTTTTCTAGGTTTTCATATTCCTGATCAAGGGTGATTTTCCATTCCGGATATATCTCTGTCCCATCCGAAGTCCATTTATATCCATGTTGGTCAGGAATGGCATACGGCTGCCGGTAAATCGACAATGCCCGTTCAGCTACGGATCTTGGACGCTCCAATACCGGGTTTGCTATCGGTTCAATCTTAATTTCGTCAAAGTAAGCTTCAGTTTCTTTCATCGTTTCATCCATCGACAATGGATTTTCCAGTAGTTCATCAATCAGTTGCTTGTTCCTTGATGGATCATGGTTTTTGTCTAATTGAATCATTCGGCCACCTCTTCCTCATTAGTTTCACTCTTTTACATACCCTTCATTTTATAAAAAAACCCCTTCGCCCCGAAAGACGAAGAAGATATTTTAGTATTTCAACAAAGTATTTACATCGTAGCCATCTAGGTTTTTACGGCCATCCAAATAAGTCAATTCAATCAAGAAGGCACAGCCTACCACTACGCCGCCAAGCTGTTCAACCAGGTTGATCGTTGCGCCGATAGTTCCGCCAGTTGCCAGTAAATCATCAGTAATAAGCACACGCTGACCTGGTTTGATTGCGTCTTTGTGCATTGTTAAAACATCTTTCCCGTATTCAAGGCCATATTCAGCACGAATAACTTCGCGCGGCAATTTGCCTTCTTTCCGCACTGGGGCAAATCCGATTTCAAGCGCATAAGCAACCGGGCAGCCGATGATGAATCCGCGTGCTTCCGGGCCTACGATGATTTCAGCGTTTACCGTTTTTGCATACTCCACGATTTGGTCCGTAGCGTATTTATAGGCAGTTCCATTGTCCATCAGTGATGTGATGTCTTTGAAACGGATACCTGGTTTTGGCCAATCTTCTACTATTGTTACATACTGCTTTAAATCCATATCTTTTCCTCCTTGGCCGATAGTTTCGTATCGAACCATTCTTTCAAATCTTTATAGGACGCATACAAGAGCTTTTGCTCGAGCGCAATCTGCTGTTCACGCTTTTTGTAAATCGGCGCTTCTGACAAATCGCGTTTGCTTGGCGCTTTTGCAATTTCCGTAAGTCCATTGTTAAGTGTAACAAAACCGAGTTCAAAAAACACCTGAAGCATGAAAAATATCGCGTCCCGCGTCCAGCCTTTATGTTTCGCCAGCTCATCTCCGTGCTTTTTGAAATCGAATGAACCCCGTTTTTTTATAAACGCGAATAACCATGCAAACTGGTCCCGTGTTGGTATCTGCTCAAAATACTGGGAGTCTTTTGCATAAAAATGCGCATAGATCCGCTTTGGTCTCAATTCCGACAAAATTTGTGCAAGCTGCTCTTCGCTATCCGGCAAATCCAATAGCACAAGATGATGTTTCGGGGCTTCCAGCTCATTGAGCGTTTCAATGCCATATATCGGTTCACTGATCATGGATTTGAAAAGCGCCGCAGTATCTGGCTTGAATGCCAGATAAACCTGCTCTTTTTCAGGAATAAGCTTCGACCAGCGGGAAACTTGCCGGATGCCGCGAATATCGAACAGCTGCCATTCGTCAGTACGGACGTCTTCAATCAGCAGTTGCGGCTTTTTGCGGCCGTTCCATTCATTGATCTGCAAGTCGCCGATAACATCAATCTGGACATCGGGCGTCAGTTCGTCACCGACAGAACCGATGCCGAAGCCAACTGCATCGAGCGTTACAGCATTTTGTACCAACTCCATCTTCAAATGGTTCTGGGCTGCGCCGATTTTCCGGATCGATGATACTTTCACTCCATCCAGAAAGAATTTCGGCTTGGAAAAGCCCATGCCGAACGGTGCCAAAAAGCGCATCGATTCGATGGTTTCAATATCGATTTCATCCAGACGCACCGGTATGTCGATCTCCACAACCGGAATCAGGTCTTCTTCCGAGAGACTTGTTTCGGCTTGCATGTTCAATCGTTCCCGCAGCTCGTCAACGTGATTAAGTTCCAAGGTCATGCCAGCTGCCATCGGATGACCTCCGAAATGCGGGAGGATGTCGCGGTTTTCTGCCAGCTCATTGTACAAATGAAAACCTTCGATGCTGCGCGCGGAACCTTTTGCTTTTCCGGTTTCAGGATTCAAGCACAAAACGATCGACGGCCGGTAGTATTTTTCCGTCAGCTTTGACGCCACAATACCGACAACACCAGGGTTCCAGCCTTCCTGGGCAACGACGATGACCCGTGGCGGGCCATCAGGATAGCGTGCGTCAACCTGCGCGGTCGCTTCGTCGGCAATCTGTTTGACGATCGCTTGCCGCTCCTTGTTCAAAAGATCCAGGCTGCTCGCTAAATCCCGGGCTTGTGCGGGATCTTCCGTCATGAACAAGTGAACTGCCGGATCGGCGTCTTGCAGGCGGCCGATTGCATTGATGCGCGGACCGAACATATAGCCGATTGTCTCTTCAGTAATATCACGTTGCTGAACACCGGACACTTCGCAAAGCGCGTTTACCGCAACCCGCGGAGAAGTGCGCAGCGCCGCCAGCCCCTCTTTCACCAAAAAGCGGTTTTCATCGTGCAGCGGCACCAAGTCGGCAATTGTTCCGATTGCAACCAGTTCAAGCAAATGATCAGGCAGGTCTTCATATAAGGCATGTGCCATTTTAAAAGCGACACCGACCCCTGCCAGTTCACCAAACGGGTAATTGCCTTCCGGATGGCGCGGATGGATGATGGCCAATGCGTTCGGCATTATATCGCCGATATCGTGGTGGTCACTAATAATAACATCCAGCCCCAGACTGTTGGCATAACCCACTTCCTCAATTCCGGAAATGCCATTGTCCACCGTAACGATCAGTTTGGCGCCTTCTTCAAACGCCCGCTTAAACAACTCTTTATTCGGGCCATAGCCGTGTTTAAAGCGGTTTGGAATCATGAACGACACATCTGCCCCAAGATCCTGCAAAACCGTTAACATGACTGTCGTGCTTGAGACGCCGTCAGCATCATAATCTCCGTAGACGACAATTTTTTCATTTTGCTCAATCGCCAAACGGATTCGTTCCACGGCGATGTCCATATCTTTCATCAAGTACGGATTATGTACTCCGCTTTCGTCCATGTTCATGAATTTACGTGCTTCTTCGGCTGTGGTAATGCCGCGTGTCACTAATATTTTAGCCAATACGGATGAGATGGATAATTCTTGTTGGATGGCTTGCACCAACCCGCTTTCCGGTGTTGTCAGCCGCCATCGTTTTTTTGATTCTATCATGGCTCTTCACTTCCTCACCCGTCCATTATACAGAAAAAATGCGCAGACAAAAACCTTTCGGCAATAGTCCGAAAGGTTTTAATTTACAGCTGGTTTGTATCATTTGTGACAACCATCGCTTCAGGCACGACATCCGCCTTTTGGTACTCGGCAATTTCATTTTGCTGAGTAGCAATCAAGGACTCTTTGACTGCGATTTCTTTCTGAAGCGCTTTGACTTTGCGCTGCAGCGAATAGGTCCGGACTAATGCGAACACGCCGCTCAGCAAAAATCCTAGCAGTGCAGATGCCAGTATCACAAGAATTAACGGCCACTGGGCAGTGCCGAAAATATAATTGACCGGCACGCGATCCACGTTAACAACGGCAAACAAGGCAATGATGACAGCAAAAACAAGTCCGAGCAATATGAGCCATTGCATTTTCATGGAGATCTCTCCTTTCGGTAATAAAAAAATGGAACAAGGTCAGTATTCCATACCCCGTTCCATTTCTTTTATAAACTTATCCCTCCAGCGGCCAATAATACTCCCGCGGAAAGGAGTTTCTCTTTATACGACTGGCTCGTCAGAACCCCATTTGGACTCTTGTTCTTTCTTCTCGATGTCGATCGGACCTTTTTTCTGCAACTCGCGTTTTTTCAGCACTAGCCAGATTTGGGCTGCGATGAAAATTGACGAATACGTACCTGCGATCAAGCCGATCAGCAATGCAAGTGAGAAATTCGTGATCGATGGCGCTCCGAATATCAGGAGCGCTGTTACTACCAGCACGACTGTCAATACCGTATTAACAGAACGGCCAAGCGTTTGGCGAAGCGACTTGTTCACAACTAACGCCAACTGTTCTTCCGAATCGACTTTCTTCATATGCCTTAAGTTTTCACGAATCCGGTCAAACGTTACGATGGTATCATTGAGCGAATACCCGACAATGGTCAGAACGGCAGCGATAAAGGTTATATCCACTTCTAAACGAAGCAAGCTAAACAGCGCAACTATAAAGAAGATATCATGCAATAAGGCGACGATCGAAGCAATTCCCATCCGCCATTCGAAACGGAACGCGACATAGATGATTATGCCGATCGATGCAAGTGCAAGTGCCCATATGGCATTTTTCACTAGTTCCCGTCCTACAGTCGGCGATACTGTGGAAACATTTGGTTCATTTCCAAATTCATCGATCGCTGCTGCTTTCAAATCATTGATTTCTCCTTGTGTAAATGCCTCGGCATAACGGCTGACCCCGATATTGGAAGCATCACCGGAAATGACGACATCTTTTGATGGATAACCGCTATCCGACAAGAACGTCTGGACTTGTTCTTGCGTTAACGCAGAATCGGCTGTTATCTCAACTCGCGTACCGCTTGAGAAGTCAATCCCTAAGTTCAACCGGAAAATCCCGATTACCGCCATACCGGCAATTATAGTAGCAAGAGACAACAAGAAAAACTTATTGCGTGAACGTGCAAAATCGAAACGGTCGAAACGTGTTGATAAATCCAGGATTTCCAAATTTTCTTCCGGTTTATGGACAAGCGATTTACGCAATCCGAACAAGCCGACCTTTCCGTCGAGCAAGCTGCTGCCGACCAACAAACCTAAAAGAATGCGAGCTCCCCAGACAGCTGTCAAAAAGCTGACCAGAATAGAGATGATCAACAATGTGGCAAATCCTTTAACAGAGCTTGTTCCATATACGAACAAGACGATTGAAGCAATCAATGTAGTGATGTTGGCGTCAAAGATTGCGGAAAAAGATGATGCCGCCCCTGCACGGAACGATTCCTTCACAGAGCGTCCGACGCGCAATTCTTCGCGTATGCGCTCATACGTGATGATATTGGCATCGACCGCCATCCCGACCCCAAGTACGATTGCCGCAATCCCCGGCAATGTCAAGACGCCGCCAATCCATTCGAACGTCAACAGGATCAAGTAAACATATACTGATAAGGTAATCACAGCTATAAGTCCAGGCAACCGGTAATACAGAAGCATGAACAGTAAGACTAGAGCGATACCTACCGCTGCTGCATAAACGGTCTGATCCAATGCCTGTGCACCGAACTGTGCACCGACGGATGTCGAGTAGATTTCTTCCAGTTTTACCGGAAGGGCTCCAGCATTTAAGATACCCGCCAAGTTTTGCGTTTCCTCCACTGTGAAGGCACCTGAAATTTCCACCGATGGGGAATTGATGCGCTGAGACACACGCGGATCGGAAACGAATTTCGGATCCGGTTTCAAACGTTCTTCTTGATAAGAATCAACGCCTTCTTCAAAATCCAGCCAAATGACCAGTACATTATCTGGAGCTGGCATCTGTGCAATTTGCCCGGTTATTTCAGCAAATTTACCGGAGTCATTCAATTCAAGCGTTACAATCGGCTCGCCATTTGACCCGAAAGTGGCTTGTGCGCCGCCTTGTTTCAAGTCGTTCCCGGCAAGCATGACATTGTCATTAGCGTCGCGGAACGTTAAATTCGCTTCTGTTGACAGGAGTTCACGGGCAGTAGCCTGATCTTCCACTCCAGCAAGCTGAACGCGGATCCGGTCCTCGCCTTCAATTGCGATGACCGGCTCGCTTACTCCAAGAACGTTGATGCGGTTCATCAAGGCGTCAGTAGTGTCCGCTAAAACGGCCTGGTTAATTTCCTGTCCATCTTCAAGCGCTCGGACTTCGTAAAGAACTTCAAATCCGCCTTGAAGGTCCAATCCTAATTTAATGTCTTTTGCAATCGGCATTCCGGTAGTGCCTATCATGCCAAACAAGGCGACTACTAGTAGAAAAAAGGCGATGATGCGACCTCTTGCTTTCATATTTAACTTTCCTCCTCAGTCTGTAAAACACAGCACTATCATTATGAAACAGCAGCCATCAGGTGTCAAATTCTTCTTATTTTTTAATGGAAGGCCGCAACAGCTGTTCAAGGTCGTCATTTTTCTCGCTTGAAAACCAATTCCCGCCTTTAAACCCTTCTATTTGGTGGAAAGCAACAAATTCCGAAGCGGTCATTTCCATAATCTCATTGATCATTTCATGAAGCCGCATTTCGCCGATATCTTTTTTTCGCCATTTTTTCTTGATACAATACTGCCACAAATCTTCGGTAGTGAACGTATTGTAGCCAAAATAATGGAATTCCTCAATTTTACTTTCCAAAGCCGGCAAAACGGTGTCGTACTGATCTGTATACTTCAACATGCTGTTTCTCCTCTCGGCGATTCTTATTCTATTGTAGTCGAAAGCGGGAGGATGGTGAATACCGACCCTATAATTTTCCAAAAAAAAAAAAAAAAAATCGCCTTCTTAAAAGAAGGCGAGATTTTTTTAGAGACCTGTTTTAGCAGAATCTACAACACGGGCAATTGCTTGGCGCTCGAATTGCAAACGTGTTCCGTCAGCAACTTTGATGTAAACAGTCGTGTCGTCTACTGCATCGACTTGGCCATGTAGGCCGCCGATCGTGACGATCTGATCTCCACGTTTGATTCCAGTCTGCATTTGCGCTGTCTGTTTCTGGCGTTTTTGGGCAGGACGGATGATGAAAAACCACATTAACACGAACATTAATAGTAATGGCGATAACGCTACTATTGTATCCATTTGTTCATTTTCCCCCTTTCGCTATCTCTATTTCTTTCATACTTAGAAGTTTTTCGCGTTTGGCAAATTGAATCCGTACGCTTCGAAAAATTCTTCGCGGAAATCTCCCAGGCGGTCTTCGCGGATCGCTTGACGCACCTGCTCCATTAAGTTTAACAGAAATTGCAGGTTATGATAACTAGTAAGTCGAATTCCGAACGTTTCATCTGCACGAATCAAGTGATGGACATAGGCGCGTGTGTAGTTTGTGCACGTATAGCAATCGCATTTTTCATCGATTGGACCGAAATCACGTTTAAACGCAGCGTTTTTGATGTTCAAACGGCCGGTGCTTGTCATCAAGGTGCCGTTGCGTGCGATACGGGTCGGCAATACGCAGTCGAACATATCGACGCCGCGGATCGCTCCGTCAATCAGCGAATCCGGAGACCCGACGCCCATCAAATAACGCGGCTTATCAAAAGGCATAAGCGGTGTCGTAAATTCCAATGCGCGGTTCATAACATCTTTCGGTTCGCCTACTGACAAACCGCCAATTGCATATCCTGGAAAATCAAGCGATACTAAATCCCGCGCGCTTTGCTGACGAAGATCTTCGTATTCGCCTCCTTGGATGATGCCGAACAACGCTTGTTCGTTCGGACGTGCATGTGCTTCCAAGCAGCGTTCTGCCCAGCGCGACGTGCGCTCTACGGAGGATTTCATGTATTCATGCGATGCCGGATAAGGCGGGCATTCGTCAAACGCCATCATGATATCCGAACCTAGATCGTTTTGGATCTGCATCGCTTTTTCCGGGCTCAGGAACAGTTTATCTCCGTTCATATGATTACGGAAATGAACGCCTTCTTCCTTGATGTTGCGGAATTCGCTCAGTGAAAATACTTGGAAGCCGCCTGAATCCGTCAGAATCGGACGATCCCAGTTCATGAATTTGTGCAAGCCACCAGCTTCTTTGATGACGTCGTTGCCAGGGCGCAGCCACAGATGGTATGTGTTGCTTAGAATGATGCCGGCGTTCATCGCTTTCAATTCTTCTGGTGACATCGTTTTTACCGTCGCTTGTGTTCCGACCGGCATAAAAGCGGGCGTTTCAAACGAGCCGTGCGGAGTGTGGACAATTCCAAGCCGCGCACCTGTCTGTTTGCAAGTTTTAATATGTTCATACGTTACTGCTGGTGTCATGAGTAGTCTCCTTTTTCTCTGGTTCAATAAACATTGCGTCCCCAAAACTGAAGAAACGGTATTGTTCATTTATCGCTTCGTTATAGGCATTCAAAATATGGTCCCGGTCCGATAATGCGCTGACCAGCATAACCAAAGTCGATTTCGGCAAATGGAAATTGGTGATCAAGCCGTCAACCGCCTTGAATTTGTAGCCGGGAAAGATGAATATATCGGTCCAGCCGCTGTCTTCCTGAAGCTGCCCGCCGAATTTATTCGCTACAGATTCAAGCGTCCGTGTCGACGTAGTACCGACTGAGATAATGCGTCCGCCCCGTTCTTTTGTTTTGTTGATCAAATCGGCGGTTTCTTGGGTAATGCGGTAAAATTCCGCGTGCATAGCATGCTCTTCGATCGAATCGACGCTAACAGGACGGAACGTACCGAGCCCCACATGAAGCGTAATAAAGGCAATTTCGACACCTTTCGCACGGATCTCATCCAATAATTCTTCCGTAAAATGAAGGCCGGCTGTCGGTGCAGCCGCGCTGCCCCGTTCTTTTGCGAAGACCGTCTGATAACGGTCCTGATCGTCCAATTTTTCGCGGATGTATGGAGGCAACGGCATTTCGCCCAGTTGATCCAAGATTTCATAGAAAATGCCGTCATAGATCATTTTAAAATGGCGGCCGCCGTGGTCAAGGATAGCGGTGCACTCTGCCCGCAGCAAACCCTCGCCAAATGAAACGACCGTGCCCACTTTGACTTTCTTTGCGGGCTTTACAAGCGTTTCCCATACATCGTCTTCAATCTGTTTTAAAAGAAGCAGCTCGATATTCGCCCCTGTATCTTCTTTCACGCCCATAAGCCGCGCCGGCAAAACGCGCGTATCGTTTAACACGAGCACATCTCCGGCATGCAAATGGCCAATAATATCGCGGAAATAACGGTGCTCGACCCTTCCCGTTTCCTTATCCATCACAAGCAGGCGGCTCGATGTCCGGTCAAGCAGCGGTGTTTGCGCAATCAGCTCTTCCGGTAAATCAAAATCAAAATCATTTACGTTCATTCTAACTCTTCCTTTGTTTTAGGCTTTATTAAATAGTAGTATTCATATTCCGCAAAACGGCTACGCTTTCCGCGGGCTTGCGCCGAACTAACTCGGGCTAAACCCCAAGTGGATTTCGACACTTCGCTGTCCCGCTGGAGTCTCCGCTGTTTTGCTCCATATTTAAAATGCAAGAAGGCTTCAATAAAGATTTTTATTACAGCTTTATTTTAAGAAATATTACTCAGGAACTTCCATACCAAAATGCTCATAGGCAGTTGCTGTTACGACTCGGCCTCTTGGTGTGCGCTGGATAAAGCCGATTTGCAGCAGATAAGGCTCGTAGACGTCTTCTATCGTGGTCGATTCTTCGCCTATGCTTGCCGCGATCGTATCAAGGCCTACCGGACCGCCCCGGAACCGCTGAATCATGCCAGTCAACAATTTATGATCGACATGGTCTAGGCCGAGCGGATCCACTTGAAGCATCTCCAGCGCTTGATCGGCCATATCCACTGTGATGGAGCCCGTGCCGCGAACTTGTGCATAGTCACGGACACGCTTTAACAGACGGTTGGCAATACGCGGAGTTCCCCGGGAGCGCCGCGCGATTTCCACGGCAGCGTTCGGGTCGATCTCCGCTTCGAACAATTGAGAGCTGCGGACAACAATATCAGTCAATGCTTCCGTGTCGTAATACTCGAGGCGTGCCATGACGCCAAAGCGGTCGCGCAACGGAGCTGATAAAGCACCGGCACGCGTAGTCGCGCCGATCAACGTAAACGGCGGCAGATCAAGGCGGACCGAGCGCGCTGTCGGACCTTTGCCAACAACAATGTCCAAACAAAAATCTTCCATCGCCGGATACAGCACTTCCTCGATCGAGCGGTTCAACCGGTGGATTTCATCGATAAAAAGAACATCTCCGGGTTCAAGCGATGAAACAATCGCGGCCAAATCACCGGGACGTTCAATTGCAGGCCCGCTCGTCATTTTTACATTGACGCCCATTTCGTTAGCGATTACCGCAGCTAGCGTTGTTTTACCAAGTCCGGGAGGCCCATACAGCAACACGTGGTCCAGGCTTTCCTGGCGCATTTTCGCCGCTTCGATGAAAATTTCAAGATTGTGTTTTACTTTGTGCTGTCCGATATATTGGGACAGAAATTGTGGGCGCAGCGATTGTTCAAAGCGTTCATCAAATTCGGAAATCTCGCCTCCGATGACCCGTTCCTCCATGCCGTCCGCCTCCTTTTCGTCAGTTTAGTTTCAGTAAAAGCTGCAGCGCTTTTTTCATATAGCCTTCTGTATCCAAATCCAAATCCTTTAGTTGCGGTTTCACTTTAGCGATTTCGCGCTCTGAATAGCCGAGTGCGCCTAACGCCAGCATCGCTTCTTCAAGTTCCGTATCGTCACTTGCAAATAGGCCATGCGGTTCTGCTGACTCCAACGGCTCTCCAAAAAATTCAGCAAGCTTGCCCTTCAAATCCAAAATCATCTGGCGCGCCGTCTTTTTGCCGACCCCTGGGAATTTCACTAAAAACGATTCATCTTCGCGTTCGATCGCCTCGATCACATGCTGCGGCTGGCCGCTTGCTAAAATTGCCAGTGCCCCTTTCGGCCCGATGCCGGATACCGAAATAAGTTTGCGGAAAAGTTCGCGCTGTTCGAGCGTCGGAAATCCGAACAACAGATGGGCGTCTTCCCGCACATGATGGTGCAAGAACACTTGCAGTTCTTCTGATCCGAACGAATACGGATTCGGCGCAAAAATCTGCCAGCCGATCCCTTGCTGTTCTATTACCAAGTATTCGGGCGTCACGCGTGTAACAGTCCCTTTTATGTAATCGTACATGTAAGTCTCCCCTTTAATTCAACCTATTGATTATAGCATATTTGTTCGCATTAGACGAAATAAACCCGTTAGTAAAAGCCTCATGTTAAAATAACATTAATCATTTCTATAAGCGAGGGTTCTACATGAAAAAATTATACGGCGACGACCGCCGACAGATTTTATTGCAGAAAATTAAAACATCTTCAGCTCCTTTGACAGGCAGTGAACTTGCCGCATTCGCCAACGTATCACGGCAAGTTATCGTCAGCGACATGACACTGCTGAAAGCAAAAGGCGAACCGATCATCGCGACCAGCCAGGGCTATCTGTACCTGAGCGACCGTGCTACTGAAGAAATCAGCCAGATCATAGCGTGCAAGCATACGAAAGAAGATACGGAACGCGAATTAAACGTATTGGTGAACGCGGGTGTCACTGTCAAGGATGTTGTTGTCGAACATCCTGTCTACGGCGAATTGACAGCAGGTATCCATGTTTCGAACGAACAAGAAGTAGAGCGCTTCATGCAGCGTGTCCGTGATACTGGCGCAAGCTATTTACTTGAACTTACCGGCGGCTACCATCTCCATACGATTACCGCACCGAACGCAGCCGCCATCGAGCGAGCGGTTAAGGCAATGCGGGAACATGGCTTCTTGTTAGAAGAGACAGAATAAACACAGTTTGAACCTGAACTGCCGGTTCTGGCTGTAGCTGTTTTATATACACTTGAATTTATGCCGACAAAAAGCCCCTCGGAGCAATGCGCCGAGGGGCTTGAATTTATTTATACGTATAATACGAGCCGAGCGTTTTCACGCTGCAGCCAATGGCGGCAAGCTCTTCATATGCGCCTTTCATCATCGGCTCGCTTTCTTCAGCCAGTACATCGACGATGAAAAAGTAGTTGCCAAGACCTGTCTTAAGCGGACGCGATTCGATTTTGCTCAAGTTCAACTTGCGCCAAGCAAACACGGATAAGACTTGATGAAGAACACCCGAGCGGTCGTCTTCCGGCAAGGAAATCATCAGCGTCGTCTTGATCGTCTCGTCGTGCCCTGCTGTATCCAGCTGATGGTTTGTTTTTGACAACACGAAAAAACGCGTATGGTTAAAATGGAAATCGTGAATATCCCGGTGCAAAATGTCCAGCCCGTATTTCTGTGCGGAAAATTCGTTGCCGATAGCCGCAATCGGACGTTCAGGCAACTCACTGACCATCTTGGCCGCGGCCGAAGTAGAGCTGAATTGTTCCAATGGCGTGGTTTTGTATGTATAAAATAGAAATTTGTGGCATTGAGCAAGTGCATGTGGATGCGAATAAATCGCTTCAAAAGATTCCGCGTAGCGGTTTTCAGGATGTACCAACAAATGCTGCTCGATTGGCGACAGCACTTCTGCTGTAACAAACAACTGTGCTTCATGGAACAAATAATCAATTGTCAGCGGCACAGATCCTTCCAATGCATTTTCCAGTGGCACGACCGCGTAATCGACACGGTCTTCCGCCACTGCTTCAATGCATTCAGGTATTGTAGTAAATGGAAGCAAGGAGCCCTCCGGAAATACTTTTAAAGCGGCCAAATGCGTAAAAGACGCTTCTGGGCCCAAGAAAGAAATCTGGTGTTGCCTTGATTTTTCAGCCATACAATCCCGCCTTCATAAAATTCTATCTCAACCTACATTAATAGGAGCCGCTTGAAACAACATCAGCCGATTCGACAAAATCGAGCTTTTTCAGCTGCTGCAAAAACGTCTCCAAATCTATCTCCATCGCGGTCACATCCAGAGAAAGCGTCACATTCGCACGTCCCTGAATCGGAATCGTCTGATGGATCGTCAAAATGTTGCAGCGCGCTTCCGCAACTGACTGAAGCAAGGTCGCAAGTGTTCCCGCCCGGTCTTCCAATTGCAGAAAAACGGTCAGAATCCGTTCTTTTACAATGGAATGGAACGGGAACACCGCATCCCGGTATTTGTAAAAAGCGCTGCGTGAAAGTCCGGTCTGAGACACTGCATCCAGAATCGACATGCGGTCCCGCTGCAGCAATTTTTTCACTTCAAGCGTTTTTTGCATCGCTTCCGTCAAAACATCTTCGCGCACCAAATAAAACCGTTGTTCCGAAATATCCTTCATTCACGCAACCTCCAGATCAAGTGAAACTTTGCAGTTCGGGCTATATGCCCGAATTAATCCATAAATTCGAATTCGAATTCAAGCAAGCGAACCGTGTCGCCGTTTTCCGCTCCGCGTTCACGCAAAGCGTCATCAATGCCCATGCCGCGCATCTGGCGAGCAAATCGGCGGATTGAATCTTCCCGAGAGAAGTCCGTCATCTTGAACAAACGCTCGATCGCATAACCGCTCAAGACGAATGAACCATCCGAATCGCGTGAAATGGTAAAGCCGTCTGCATCCGTCTCGTGTTTGTAAAGAACCGTGCTTTCCGATTCGTCTGCTTCTTCGTCGATCAACGGGAATTCCGGTGTTACTTCCAGCAGATCCGCAATCGCGAACAATAAGTTACTAAGCCCTTGGCGGCTTAGTGCAGAAATCGGGAAAATACGAGCGTCTTCGCCAACTTTTTCGCGGAATTTCTCTAAGTTTTCATCCGCTCCCGGCATATCCATTTTATTAGCCACAATCAATTGCGGGCGCTCTGTTAAACGCATGTTGTATTGCTGCAATTCTTCGTTGATAGTCAAATAATCTTCGTACGGATCACGGCCTTCCATTGCGGACATATCGATGACATGGACGATAACACGCGTCCGTTCGATATGGCGCAAGAACTGATGGCCAAGCCCGATTCCTTCATGGGCGCCTTCAATCAATCCAGGAAGGTCAGCCATGACGAAACTGCGCTGGTCTTCTGTTTCAACCATACCGAGGTTCGGCACGATTGTCGTGAAGTGGTATTCCGCAATTTTCGGTTTTGCCGCTGAAACAACTGACAATAACGTAGATTTTCCGACACTCGGGAAACCGACAAGCCCGGCATCCGCCAATACTTTAAGTTCCAAAATAACGTTGCGTTCAAATCCTGGTTCGCCTTTTTCCGAAAGTTCCGGAGCCGGGTTTTGCGGAGTCGCAAAACGCGAGTTTCCGCGCCCGCCGCGTCCGCCGCGTGCAATTACAGCTGTTTGGCCGTGTTCAACCAAATCGGCAATCGTTTCGCCGCTATCTGCGTCTTTAACGACCGTGCCCGGTGGAACTTTGATCAATGTATCTTGCGCTTTTGCACCGTGCTGGTTTTTACTCATACCGTGCGTACCGCGGTCCGCTTTAAAGATCCGCTTGTAGCGGAAATCCATTAGCGTCCGCAAGCCTTCTTCTACGATAAAGACGATATCCCCGCCTTTACCTCCGTCGCCGCCGGCTGGCCCGCCGTTCGGTACATATTTTTCTCGGCGGAATGCAACCATTCCATCTCCGCCGTCTCCACCTTTAACATAAACTTTTACGTGATCGACAAACATATTATCCCTCCATCTGTGCGCTGGCAGTAAAGACCGTTCTGCCTCCTGCACACTCTTTTCGTACCTGAAGTACCGGAACTGGCGGCATTTCAATATCCGCCCAGTTTCCTGCCGCATCCATTTTAATTGTGAATACAGCCGCTGTAGCCGTGATTTCTATCCGGCAATCATAGTCTTGCCATGGATCCATGTGCCCTTTAATCGCCTGTACAATCGTCTCCAATGTTTCCGCAAACTCTTCATCCAATGCGTGCGGCGCTTTATTCGCCAAGCACTCGATACGGAACTGGAATTCGGGAAACCGCCATTGGGATACGAGCAGCCATTCTTCCGTCCTCGGCAATTTGAGCGCCGAGAGCCGGCTCGCATGCACAGCCGCTTCAGCATGCGAACGAATTATCGCCTGTGCCTGCTCAATGCGGCCAAGGTCCAAATTCATTTTGATCAATTGCAATTCGTTCAAAAAATCATGGCGCGCATGCCGAAGCGATTGTGCCATTGTCAGCGTATCTTCCATATGTCACGTCCCATTTCAGCTTCTCTTCTCAGTATAACAATTTTCCCCCGAAAATTCCTGATAGAAAAAATAAAAAGGGCTGCCAAAAGCAGCCCTCTTCATTGTTGTTATTAAGCTTCTTGTGCTACTGGGTATACGCTAACTTTTTTCTTGTCGCGTCCGTAACGTTCGAAACGTACGACTCCGTCGATTTTAGCAAAAAGTGTATCGTCTCCGCCGCGTCCAACGTTTTCACCAGGATAAATTTTAGTACCGCGTTGACGGTATAAAATTGAACCACCAGTAACTTCTTGGCCGTCTGCACGTTTTGCGCCAAGGCGTTTAGATTCTGAGTCACGTCCGTTTCTCGTTGAACCTACACCTTTTTTGGATGCAAAAAACTGAAGATCTAATCTTAACATTCTGTTCCACCTCCTAAGCTGTGAAGGTTATTTTAATATATTTTCCATAATCTTGCTCAATCGTTTTCAATGAAACAATCATCGCGCGTACAAGCAATTGAACTTGTTCGTCTGTTTTTTCATCCAATCCTTCCGGAAAAGCAACTTTCAAAAAGCCGCTGTCCGCCTGCTCGATAACAGGTTCAATCCTCGTCAACTCCATAATGGCGTTCACCGCTCCAAATGAGACAGCGGACGCTCCAGCACATACGAGATCTTGGCCATGTTCAGCATAGTCGGCGTGGCCCGACATTTCAAAAAATGAAACGCGGTTTGACGATTCCTTTACGGTGACTTGTATCATTTCTTACAGGTTGATTGCATCAACAGTCAATTTTGTGTATGGCTGACGATGACCTTGTTTTTTACGGTAGTTCTTTTTCGCTTTGTATTTGAAAACAGTAATCTTTTTCGCTTTGCCGTTTTTAGCAACAGTAGCCGTAACAGTAGCTCCTTCAACAAAAGGAACACCAACGCGTGATTCGTCTCCACCTACAAATAGAACTTTGTCAAAAGTTACTGCGTCGCCCGCTTCTACATTCAATTTCTCGATGAAGATTTCTTGGCCCGCTTCAACTTTGATTTGTTTACCACCAGTTTCAATAATTGCGTACATATCCTTGCACCTCCTCTTAGACTAAGACTCGCCTATCCAGGTGATCCGCAAATTCTTGCGAACGCTTCAAGACCCGGTTCGAGCGGTTGTAGCACAGGTGCGCTACAAACATAACATTAAAATAATATCATGCGTAAGCTTTCTAGTCAATAGTTATCTGGAATTTGCTTGTGACGGGCGAGGTGCGGGAATATTCTTCTGGGGTGCGGAAAGCGGATGTTGGGGTGCGGAAGATTGGCGATGAGGTGCGGAAATTCTTTTTCGAGGTGCATTCACCGATAAATAGAGCTGAAATACGCTTCCAAAAGTTCAACGCGAGGAACAATCCACCGTTTTCCCCGTTCATTGCCTTGTAAAGCTGATTTTTCAAGCAGCCGGTAAAGCAAGTATTTATCCTCGACTCTTAATAACTGGTAAGCAAATCGTGTCGGCAGTTCTCTCCCAAATAACACTGCATATTCCTGGAGTGTGACTTCATGGGCATCTTGAAAAAATCCGCCGCATTTAGCACAATGCCATTTTCTATTTTTCCTTTCTAAAGCAACGGTTCGGCAATTAGGGCACGTTACCCCTAAACGCAAGGAATCGATTGATAACTGGTGGCGTTCAAGCAAGTTGTTAGGAAAACTCCCCTTAGGCAAATCACGGAGCCTTGCCGCAAGGCCTTCAACATCAAATGCATTTGTCTTATACACTAAACTTTCTATATGAAAAGGCAAATAGTCCAATGACAGCACTGGATGGATTTTTGGACCTTCCACTACCCTGCCCGATCGGTTTGCTAGCACAATTGCTCCGGACACAGGGACTCCGAGATATTTTTCTGCCGCCTTCATTGCCCTGTGCAATTGCCATTCCGGATTTCTCATTCCTTCGACGCGCCCATCCACAATCCGGTGGAATTGAAAATTTTCAGAGTTGAAATAAAAGTCGCCTCGCATATTTTTCACTTCAAGAACACAGACGAAATTTGGATGCAATAAAAGAAGATCGACTTGTGAGAAACCTTCTTTATTTGGAAAAGACAAATCCGTGAAGAACAACGGAGCTGGTTCAAGATCTAATTCCCGCTTCAAAAGAGCTAACACTCTAGCTTCTCCGCCCGCCCCTGCCAAAGAATTTTTCAATTCGCCGGCTATGTTATTCCATGAAGCATGGTTTCTATCGACTCTTTCGGCCAAAATCATTTGAGAAAGCAATTGTAAATTCAACCAGCACCTCCAAATAGGTTCTAAAAAACCCCCACATTCCTGTGGGGGTCATAGATCAATATTATTTCGAAAAGATCGCTTTGATTTTCGAGAAAACGCCTTGGTTTTGCTTTTCCATCGTCATGAGCGGCACGGATTCGCCAAGCAGACGCCGCGCAATGTTGCGGTATCCGAGTGCGGCCCGGTTTGTTGGATCCATGACGATCGGCTCTCCACGGTTCGAGCTCGAGATGACACTTTCGTCATCGGCAACAATGCCAAGAAGGTCGATCGACAAGTGTGTCGTGATTTCGTTGACGTCAAGCGCTTCGCCCGCTTTCATCAAATGCGGACGGATACGGTTGATGATCAGTTTTGGCGGCTCGATGTTTTCTTCCAGCTCAAGCAGACCGATGATGCGGTCTGCATCGCGCACAGCCGAAATTTCCGGAGTCGTGACGACGATAGCACGGTCTGCTCCGGCAACAGCATTTTTGTAGCCTTGCTCGATGCCAGCAGGGCAATCGATGATGACAAAATCATACTCCTCTTTCAATCCCATTACCAATTCTCTCATTTGATCCGGGTTGACGGCATTCTTGTCGGTTGTCTGAGCAGCCGGCAAAAGATACAGCATATCTTCAAAACGCTTGTCTTTGACAAGCGCCTGGTGGACTTTGCAGCGGCCATCCAGGACGTCTACCAGATCGTAGATGATCCGGTTTTCGAGCCCTAGAATAACATCTAAATTCCGTAAACCTATATCCGTATCGATCAAGCATACCTTTTTCCCTTGAAGAGCCAATGCAGTTCCGAGATTAGCGGTTGTCGTCGTTTTTCCGACGCCTCCCTTTCCTGATGTAACAACTATTGCTTCTCCCACATTAGCTTCCTCCTTTAAACGTTGAAATTTCCGGCCGTAAATACCGTAATTCCTGTAAACGGTCAATTATGATATGTCCGTTATTATGTAGATAAGCGCATTCCATTTCCGGCTGCTCCGACAACACAGTCAGTTCATCGGTCATTATTTCCAGGGTGTCGTGAATCATCAGATGGGTAGCTTCCAGCCAAGAAGCGGCAATCACCGCTTCGCGGTTGCCATTGGATCCGGCATGGGCTTGTCCTTTTAGGCGGCCGAGCACGTAAATGTTGCCTCCTGCGACAACTTTGCCGTTCGGATTAACATCGCCTACAACCACAAGATCGCCCTGGGCTTTTACGATCTGGCCAGAGCGGACAATGCCGACGTAAGTTTCGGATTGGCGCTCCTGAATGCGGCGGTTGCTTTCTTCAACAGTGATCACTTCGCTCCGCATTTTCGCAACGCGCAAATGCTCATTGCTCTGAACGGTGGCGACGATTTCTTTTTGCTGAGCTTCCGTGCAGAAACGGTACCCGAGATTCACTTGCACTTCAACACTGCCATCTAGCGCAGGGTCCGATACCTTTGCCTGCAACTCCGCTAAAAGATCCGCGTAAGCACACTGGTCATCAAGCTGCAGCACGAGCCCTTGTTTCGTCCCTTTAATATAAACAAGATTCTTCAAAAATGGTACACCTGCGCTTTCATTAAGATAACCTTGGGTTTTTTTCCCGCTCTATCAGCCGGGCATCGATAATTGTTTTAAACCCCCAGCCGAGCATGACCAGAAAAAGCGAATTCGCAATCATGGTCGGCAGCAGACGGGTATTTAAAAACACATCCAACGGAATAGAGACGAGTGAAATGAACTTGAAAAATTGGTATAAAATAAATTCGAACAATGCCGTCAGCACTAAGGTCAACATTGTAGTCACCGCCAAATTGCGATGGATCGATTTCACGATATATCCAGCTGCCAAACAGATGGCCGGATATAAAAAAGAATATAACCCAATAATATCAATGAAAAACACATCGTACAAGAGCCCGAAAAATAATCCGTAGTAAATGGCGTGTTTTAAATCATAATATACGGCAATAAAAATCAAAAACATGATAAGAAACCGAGGCACAATATAATAAAAATTACCATCAAGCTTGAGAGGTGACAAGAGGCCAAAAATCGGTTCCATGAAAAACAAGACGATACTGATCAACGGTATCCAGAAACGGATCATGAGCCTTCCTCCTCTGTTTCCGTTGATTCATCAATTTCGCCATTGTCTTCCCCGTTAACTTCAGGAGCTACCCGGTCTGCGATAATTACGTGGTTCAACAAAGAAAATTCCGCAGCAGGCTTAATATAGGCAAGCTTCGTCAAACCGAACTCATCAATCGTCACTTCCGTAATTTCCCCGATTAAAATGCCTTTCGGGAAAATGCCACCCAGGCCGCTTGATACGACTTGCTCGCCTTTTTTCAAGTCGATTTCCGCATCTACCCGTTTTAAGAGCAATTCGCGGCGTTCCGCATCGTACCCTTCAATCAGGCCAAAAACTTCTCTTTTGCCTCCCAGGACCATTGCTGAGACCCGGTAATTGGGATTCTGGGTTGAAATCAGCTCAACCGTTGAAAAGAATGGCGTTGTCGAAATGACTTTGCCGATCAAACCAGAAGCTGTCATGACCGCCATATTTTTTTCAACGCCGGTTGACGAACCTTTATTTATAATGATTTTCTCTTCCCATTGGTCCGGATTCCGCGCAATAACGGTCGCTTGGATCGGGTTGAAGTCGCGAAGGTCTTCTTCTTTGCCGACAATCTCCTTGAGCTCGGCGTTTTCCGAGCGCAAGTCTTTCACTTCGGCTTGAACGCTCGCAAATTCCTCCAAGCGCGCTTTTAAATGCTGATTTTCCTGGTAGGTGTTCAAAAGAGAATCAACATTATCAAAAATTCCAGTAACAAAATGGGCAGGACCTGAAAAGATCGATTGCCCGACTCCCACTGCATCTTTTATGATTTGCTCCGGAGGCGACACGTCATCACGCGTCCGGAGAGAATATGAAATCAATGCAACGAGAAGGATAACGCCCAACAGCAGCAAAATGAGCCGCTTGTTTGAAAAAAGCTGTGGCATTTCGGCAATCCTCCCTATTTAGTAGATTGCAGGCGACGAATTTGATCAATGTTGTCTAGCGCTTTGCCCGTACCGATTGCAACACAGTCTAAAGGATCATCCGCGATAATGACAGGCATCATCGTTTCAGCTGAGATTACTTTGTCCAAGTTTTTCAATAAAGCGCCGCCGCCCGTAAGGACGATTCCGCGTTCCATAACGTCAGCCGACAATTCCGGCGGAGTTGTTTCAAGCGTCTTTTTAACGCCGTCAACGATAGCAGCTACCGCTTCTTTTAATGCTTCAGCAATTTCTTCAGATGAGATTTCAATCGTTTTCGGCAGCCCCGTCAACAAATCACGGCCGCGGATGTCCATTTTCAAGTTTTTCTCAGCATCCGTCACGACGCTTGCAGAACCGACTTCAATTTTGATCGCTTCCGCTGTGCGTTCGCCGATTGTTAGATTATACACTTTTCGGATGTATTGGGTAATTGCAATATCCATTGCGTCGCCTGCTACTCGGATGGATTCGCTAGTAACGATTCCTCCAAGTGAAATAACGGCAACTTCCGTTGTTCCGCCACCAATATCGACGACCATGCTGCCCATAGGTTCCCAAACCGGCAGATTCGCGCCGATTGCCGCAGCAAACGGCTCTTCGATCGTAAATGCTTCACGAGCGCCAGCTTGGCGGGAAGCATCAATGATAGCACGTTGTTCAACAGACGTTATGCCGTATGGTACACATACCATAACGCTCGGTTTTTTCCAAGTGCCACCCGATGCTTTCATTGCTTCTTTTAAATAATATTGAATCATTGCAGTCGTTGTATCGTAATCTGCGATCACGCCATCTTTCATTGGGCGGATAGCAACGATCGATCCCGGTGTACGGCCGATCATGTTGCGCGCGTCGTTTCCGACTGCCACGATCTCACCTGTATTTGTATTTTTTGCGACAACGGACGGTTCACGAAGAACAATCCCTTTATTTTTGATAAAAACAAGCGTATTAGCAGTACCTAAGTCAATTCCTACATCTTTCGATCCGATTCCAAACACGTAAATTCTTCCCTTCTTTATATGCCTATTAAGCCATAGAGTTTACACAATACTTCTCATTATAGACGATAAGAAGAGAAATAGACAGTACTACATATATCCCTTTTCTTTCAAAGATGTGAACTGATGGTCCCCTATGATTACATGGTCCAAAAGTTCAATTCCTATGATGCTGCCAGCTTCCATTAAACGCTTTGTCACGTCGATGTCTTCCGGAGATGGGGCTGGGTTCCCAGATGGATGGTTGTGGGCACAGACGATCGAAGCAGACGACCTCCTCACCGCTTCACGGAAAATTTCGCGCGGATGGACAATAGAGGCGTTCAAGCTGCCGACAAAAATCGTCTGCCGGTGCATCACCTGGTTTTTGATATTCAAAAAGAGCACGACAAAATGTTCTTGCTTCAAGGAAGTCATATCCGCCATCAAGTAAGAGGCGGCATCTTTAGGAGAGCGGATGGTGAATTTCACATCGGTCTGTTTCGAGGAAAGGCGGCGGCCAAGCTCCACTGCAGCGAGAAGCTGCACCGCTTTTGCCTGGCCAATGCCTTTAATGGAAGTCATTTCTTCAATCGTTGCGTCTTTCATTTGCTGGATTTGCTCAAAGTACGTTAGCACCCGGTTCGCTAAATGCAGCACCGACTCCTGTTTGGTGCCGGTGCGGAGCAAAATGGCAATCAGCTCCTGGTTCGATAAGGTATTGGCGCCTTGGTTGACCAGCCGCTCGCGCGGACGGTCGGCAACATGGACGTCCCGGATCATCAGCGACTTTTCCGTCAGCATTCGATCCGGCTCTTTTCCAATTGGATGTAACCGGCTTGCGACAGCTTTTGCGCGAGACTTGCGAGCGGCAACCCCACCACTGTGTTGTAATCGCCATCGATTTTTTTGACGAACAGGGCGGAAGCTGTCTGGATGCCATAAGCACCGGCCTTGTCGTACGGATCTATCGTATTCGTATAGGCCTCGATCCACTCGCCTGAGAGCTCATAGAACGTCACTTTCGTCAGTTCGTGGAACGACAGCTCGCTTTCGCCATGCAAGACCGTAATCGCCGTAATAACGTCGTGGGTGTTACCGGAAAGTTTTTGCAAATAGCTCCGGGCTTCTTCTTTTGATTTCGGTTTCAATAAGATTTCACCGTTCAAAACGACAATCGTATCGGAGCCGATGACAACGGCGTCTTTGTGTTTCTTGGCGACTTCCCGTGCTTTTTGAGCGGCGCACTCGAGAACATAGCCCATCGCTGTCTGGAACTGTGCCGGATCTGGTTCATCTTTTGTGCTTGGCACCACTTGGAAATCGAGTCCAAGAGAGCGGAGCAGCTCCTGGCGCCGGGGAGATTGGGATGCAAGGACGATCGGTTGGTTGGCAATAAACTTCATAAAATAATTCCTCCTTTTCTAGCATCATACCCAATAATCGCCGCACTGAAAAATGTACACAAAAACAGAAAAATGATTTTTGGCGGGTATTCGCCGGTTAAAAATGAAATTTGGACCCGGTTATTCATAAGAATCGATCCGTTGCCCGGTTTAAATAAATATTTTCAGAAGAAAATCTTTTAAAAGCCATGAAACCGCTCCGGGCGGACGCTTTCCGCGGGAGGACCGCGAGCCTCCTCAGGCTGTCGCCTTGCGGGGTCTCGCCCGGCCCTCTTTCCCGCTGGAGTCGCCGCCCTCCGCTTTTTTCTATAGTGGTGTACATGATTTTCTCTGTTATTATCTTTGAAATCGAAATAAAAAAGGATGAAGCCGAAGCTTCATCCCATAAAACCCATATACCAATCCAAAATAGTAAATCCATAGAAATAAACGATTAGCGCGCCGACTGCAATGGATGGGCCGAATGGAATCGGCGTCTTGCGGCCTTGCTTAGTGATGCGCAGCTGAATGATGCCAACAATTGCTCCGATCAATGAAGCGAAGAACAACGTCATCAAAGTGCCTGCGGTTCCGACCACAAGGCCGATGGCGAAAAATAATTTGATGTCGCCGCCGCCCATGCCGCCTTTTGAAAGAATCGCAATCAAGAACAGCAGCGAAAAGCCGACGACTGCACCGAGCAGGCTGTCCCACCAGGAATCGAGCGGAATCACGAAACGCAGAACGAGCAGGACTGCCGCAAAGGGCAAGAGCACCCGGTCAGGTATAAGCATATATGCGATATCCGAAACCGTGATAATGACGAGCAGTGAGACGAAAAGAATGGCGATAGCCAGTTCCGGCGTAAAACCGAAATGCAAAAACGACAGCGTGAACAGAGCTCCGGTAACAAACTCCATGAGTGGATAAACCCAATGGATTTTCGAGCCGCATGTCCGGCATTTCCCTCTTAGAAAGAGGAAGGACAAGACTGGAACCAAATCGATCGCTGTCAGTTGCCGGTTGCAGTTTGTGCAATGCGACGGCGGATAGGCGATCGATTCTTTTTTTGGCACGCGTAGACCGACAACATTAAAGAACGAGCCGAATACCAGCCCGAATATAAAAAAGAAAACAGCATACGTAATCGTCATAGCGACCCTCTTTTACTCGTAGAATTTTTATGAAAAAAAGAGAAATCGGAGTGATTTCTCTTTAAGGACGTTTTGGAATAGTCAAGGTCTGGCCGGCCATGACGGTTTCACCTGTCATGTTGTTAGCTTGCCGAATCCACTCCAAACCGTCTTTCGTGTTGTAATATTTTATAGCGATAGAAAAAAGCGTATCCCCTTTTACCACTTTGTGCATCGCAGCGGTTTGGACGCCGGCAACATTCGGGTTTGGAGTTTGAACTGATGGTGTTGCAGCTGCAGAAGCATCGTCTTCAACGTTAACCTCAACATCTACATTTACATCGGGCTCTTCGACCACAACAGGCTCTTCTTCTGTATCCGCAAATTTTGTGCCGTCATTTTGCGGCAGGGGATTGATTTTGCGTGCTGGCGCCGGTGCATCGACTTTCGGCAAAGTATCGGCTAAGGCGATCAAGTCCGGACGGAAATAAGCGGAAAAGCTCAATGAGACTTCTAAGTTTTCCCGTTCTTGATCCGCAGCTGTTACTTCTTGGTTAGCGCCAAAATCGATCGAGTCGACAATCATGATGCGATCCATTGCTTCGATTTCTTCGATAAATTTCGTGATGCTTTTATAATCAACCACTTCGATCGCTACGGTCGTCTTGACTTCCTGCAAGTTCTCAAGCCCTTCAACCGGCACCGGAAGCACAACCGGCGCTTCAGCGATTGCAATGTTCTTAACGAGGGAATTGGAAAGCAGTTCCGCCTGTTCGATTTGCAGTACGATCAGTTCTGATAAAGGTTCAATCGAAACTTTCTGCTGCAATTCACTAGTCGGAATTTTTTCGCCTTCCGGCACCTCTTTCAATTGGGTTTGCAGCGCCATTAAAACTTCGCGCTCAGAACTCAGCGTCTGCTCAGCCTGCAGCCTGGCTTCTTTTGCAGGAGCGTACTGAACAAAATAGGAATATGCGGAAAGCACTAACAAGAAAACACCAGCTAATACAATAAGAGCCATTTCTTTTTGCCTTTTCGACATGCTGCTCATCGGCCATCCCCCTCCGTTTCTGCCGGAGCGGTATCTGTTTCTTCATTTACTTCTTCATTTACTTCTTCATTTACTTCTACATTTACGTTAACATCCGACTCCTCAGTTGCAGGGTCAGCTGCCGGTTCTTCGGTAGTTGGTTCTGTTGGTTCAGCAGCTGGCGTTTCTTCTGCAGGCACTGGTTCTGCCGGCGTTTCTTCAGTTGCCGGTTCAGCAACAGGTGCTCCTTCTACCGCTTCCCCTTCAACAATTTCCGCAGGAATACGGCCGTCAACAAAAACGAGCGTATAAGTAGCCAGGTAACGCGGGTTTTCAGCCAGTGCATCTTCGTCAATGATTTGTCCTTCATCCGTAGCAGATTCAATTTCCTGCTGGGCTATCGAATCAAGCGTTGCGGATTCCAAAAGTTCCGATGATTTTAATTGCGCTAAGTAATAAGCAGCTTCCCGTGCCGTATCAAACTGCACCGTCAAAGCGGCTTGGTCCATGCCGGTATACGAGAAACTATTAAAGAAGCCGCGTTCCGGCAATTTCGCAACCAGTTCGCCCAAGAGTGGAATCGTATCGAATTGATAGCTCTCCGCCCAGTCAACTGTCACTTTCAGCTGCTGTTCTTCGCTCAAGCCTTGAATAGCTTCGAGCTGCTGGCGTATGGCCGCTTGCTCTGCTGCCACTTGCTCGGATTGAGCGGCAAGCACAGCTTGTTCTTGCGCGTTGGCATTTGCTAAAAAGGCGAAAACCGCCCAAATAATAAGAGCTAATACCAAAATGGAAATCGCCGCAATAATAGAGGCGGGACGATCCCGCTCTTTTTGCGGCAATAAGTTAATATCTACAAGCATATTCGTTTACACCTCTTTCAGCGCAAGACCAATGGCGCGATTGAAACGGCCCGGAACTGCATTCGATCCTTCGGAAGGAATATCTTCCAAAACGACCGGATGGACAGGCAAAGCAAAACGCTCTTCCAAGCGAGCTTGGAATGCGTCCCAGTCGTGGTATTCGCCATTGCAGACTACTTTTGTGACACCCAATTCGCCGGCGTTCATGTTAAAGCGGTAGAAGTTGGCAAGTTTTTCCGCCTCTTCTTCGATGATTTCCATTACTGCATTCGGATCTTCAGAAATCGTTATGGTATCGTCCAAATCGACCGGCCGCATAAAGAGCGGATAATGCTCATGGAAAATCGTAACCGTCATTTTTTTCGACTGCAAGTCGATAAGCATAATGTGCTCATCCTCGGTAAATTCATGCTGCAGGTGAGCTAAGCGGTATAACGCAAGCGGCGTAATGTCAGCTATGACCGCTTTCATTTTCACTCTCTCCAGTGCATTTTCGTAATCACTGACAACTGATTCTTTTGAAGCAATGATGATCACTTCCGGTTGTTCGGTATCCGTGTGGTAAGGCACCACTTCGAATACAGGGTCTTCAAAAGGCAAATAAAGCGTTGCACCGATTTCAATGAAAAAGTGGCCTTTCAGTTCATCAGCTGCAACGTCTTCGGGGTATGGTACTTTGCGGATAATAACGAATTCGTCAGGGGCGAGGAATCGGACTGACTTCTTAGAGAGACCCCACTGATTGACAGCCTTATCGAGTACCGATCCAAGCGCTTCTGCATCGACGATCTTCCCGTCTTCAATAGCGCCGCTAGGTAGAGCAAGCTCTTCCGCGACGCTCAATTGAAGAGGTAACCGGGATTTAAGATCGACATAGCGAATCGCGTCTTCTTCTATAGTTATTGTCGCGACTCGCGCTTTTCTCGATAAAAACGATAAGGCCATTTTTTCAGCTCCTAAATAAATTATTATCTTTTTGTTACAGTAACACCTGCTGGAGTAGATGTTCCACCTTGAGGAGTACCATTCGGTAATCCATTAATAGAAGCGATAGAAGCAGTACTAAAAGTCAATACAATTCCATCATCGGCATTATTACCCGAAAGAAGTGCATTACCACCAGTAAAGTCGACTTTTACATTAAGTTTATCAGCGGCACTAAGGTTTTCGAAAGTTCCTGCATCATCAATATAACCTTGTGATTCTAATGTAGTCAGAGTCACTGTTGTGCCATTAGTATCTGCTTGGTAAATTTTCGCAGCATTGATAACGTTAATAGCATCTGCTTTAATTGCTCCAACACGTGAGTTTTCAATAATTCCGCCAATTGCCGGAATTGCAATTGCCGCGATAATAGCGATGATTACGATAACTGCCAAAAGCTCGATCAACGTCATCCCTTTTTGTTCTTTTAACTTTTTCTGAAGAAATTTCTTCATTCTCATTGCCCCCGTATCCTTATCAATTTAGTACCACGATGAGTACAGCTTTATTATAACAATAGTCTCAAATTAAACAATAGCTTTTCACACTTTTTTATAGAAATATTTTCTTTTATTTTTGATATTTTTCCCTACAATTTGTCCACATTTTGGAACATTTCAAACATCGGCATCATAATAGCAAGGACTATAGTCCCGACAATAGCAGCAAGCACAACAATCATTAACGGCTCAATTAATGCTTTCAATCGATCGGTTTCCGCTTCCACTTCTTTTTCGTAGAATTCCGCTACTTTTGACAACATATGGTCAAGCGAGCCTGTTTTTTCACCGATAGAAATCATATGCGGAATGAGCGGCGGAAACGCCCAGTGTTTTTTCATTGGTTCCGTTAGCGATCCACCTTTTTGCAGCGACTCACGAGCAGACAAAATCACTTTTGACATCACTTCATTGCCAACAACTTTTTCTGTCATCGTCAATGCTTGAAGGATGGGGACCGAGCTTGAGAATAATGAACTTAACGTTCGAGTCAATCGGGCGAGCGCTGACTTTTTCATAATGTTGCCGAATATTGGTATGCGCAGCAAGACGGTATCCAAAATATAGCGGCCTTTTTCAGAGCGCTTCATTACCCAAATCGTCCCACTGAGTGAAAGAACACCTAAAATCATTAGATACCAATAATCTTTCACATAGCCGCTTGCTGCTACGACTAATTGCGTCACGATTGGCAACTCGCCGCCAATGCTTTCGAACATATCTACGAACATTGGCACAATTGACGACAGGAGGAAAACAACAACACCAATAGCCAAAATGCCGACAACTATGGGATACGACATTGCAGATTTAACCTTTTGGCGAGTTTGGTAAGCTTTGTCATAATGCGTAGCAAGGCGATCCAATGATTCATCAATATTCCCCGATAGTTCGCCTGCGCGAACCAAATTAATCGTTAGTGGTTCAAAAATTTTTGGGTACTTGGCCAACGAATCGGACAAGGAATTTCCCTTTCGAAGGGCCTCGTCTACTTCCACCAGTGTTTTTCTGAGCGCTTTTGACTCGACTTGCTGGGAAAGGATTTTCACGGCATCGACAATGGTCACCCCCGCCCGCATCAAGGTCGAAAATTGGCGAAGAAACATGATGAATTGGTCGCGTTTGACCGGTGCGCCGAGCGTGATTTCTTTTTGCATTGTTGTGGCCGGCAGTTCCCGGATATCAATTACACGTATTCCTTCGTCCCGCAGTTTCTCTACCGCTTCGCGGCGGTTGGCGGCGACCATGATGCCGGATCTGATTTTTTTCCGGTCGCGCCCTTCGTATTTGAAACGAGCCAAATCAGTCCTCTCCTTTTAGGAAAGGCTGCGCGATTTCCCGAGTGATCTTCCCTTTTTTCAATAGGTCTTGGACGGTCGTCTCCATCATGTGCATACCTGCTGCACGGTTAGTCAAGATAACGTTCGGGATTTGGTGGACTTTTTCCGATCGGATCAAGTTGGCGATGGCTGGGTTGCTGATCATGATTTCGGTCGCGGCAACACGGCCTTTGCCGTCCGCCGTCGGAAGCAGGCGCTGCGAAATAACTGCTTTTAAGATGCCGCCAAGCTGTGTCCGGATTTGTGCGTGCTGCTCATGCGGGAACACGTCAATGATTCGTTCGACAGTCGAAGCGGCACTCGACGTATGGAGCGTCCCCATGACCAAGTGGCCCGTTTCGGCTGCGGTGATGGCTGTGGTGATTGTCTCCAAATCCCGCATCTCACCGACCAAGATCACATCCGGATCTTGGCGGAGCGCTGCGCGCAAGCCGTTGGCAAACGAGTTTGTGTCAAAGCCGACTTCCCGCTGGTCGATGACCGATGTGCCGTGCTTGTGCATATACTCGATCGGATCTTCCAACGTAATAATGTGTTTTGTCATATGTTCATTCATATACCGGATCATCGCGGCAAGCGTTGTCGACTTACCTGAACCGGTAGGGCCTGTTACGAGAATCAGCCCTTGGTGGGTGGCGGCCAATTTTTTTAAGGTATCCGGCATGTTCAAGTCTTCGATTGTCGGGATACGTGTTGGAATGGTCCGGAACGCGTGGGAAATCGACCCGCGCTGGTGGAACGAGTTGACCCGGTAACGGGCCACGCCTGGAATCGAGTAGGAATAATCCATCTCGCCTTTTTCCAGGAACGTTTCCCATAGGGATTCCGGCATAAGGACGCGGGCGATTTCTTTCGTATCTTCCGGCAGCAATTTTTCATCCCCGTATTGCTTTAACGTGCCGTTCATCCGGAAAACCGGCGGGATGCCGGTCGTCATATGGATATCCGATACATTCAGTTCTCTAGCTGCTGATAATACACTGTCTATATATGTTGTTGGCATCGTTAATCATTCATGGCAACGCGAAGAACTTCTTCAGTCGTTGTCATGCCCTCCTTCACTTTTAATAAGCCATCGTCGATTAAGAAAATCGTATTGTTTTGGACCGCGATATCACGGATTTCCGCTGCTGTGCCTCCGCGGTTGATGACGCTCTTGATCGCTTCATTTACTACAAGTACTTCATGGATCGCCATCCGCCCACGGTATCCGCTCATATTGCACTGTGTGCAGCCTTTGCCGCGGGATACAGCATCAATTGTCAAACCACGCTTTTCAAAAATTTCTTGTTCGCGAATTGTTGCTGGCTGAATTTCCCGGCAGTCGCGGCAAACTCTACGGACCAAGCGCTGCGCGATAATCGCATTTAATGACGCAGTTACTAAGAAAGGCTCGACGCCCATATCGATCAATCGGTTTATCGAAGCGATCGAATCGTTGGTATGGATTGTGCTCAGCACTAGGTGGCCGGTCAGTGAAGCCCGAATTGAAATTTCCGCCGTATCTTTATCCCGTATTTCCCCCACCATGACAATATCCGGATCCTGGCGCAGGATGGACCGTAAGCCAGCTGCGAAACTCAGGCCGACATTATTGTTCACTTGAATTTGATTGATCCCTTCAAGCTGGTACTCAACCGGATCTTCAACGGTAATAATGTTTACTTCATCACTATTTAACTTATTGAGTGCGGCATAAAGCGTTGAAGATTTCCCTGAACCGGTCGGTCCGGAAATCAACACAATGCCGTTCGGCTTATCGATTTCTTTCATGAAACGTTCCATGTTCAATTGATTAAAGCCAAGTTTTGAAATATCGGTCAAGTTGTTGCTTAAGTCGAGAATACGCATAACGATTTTTTCGCCAAAAACTGTCGGCAGCGAGCTTACGCGCAAGTCAATTGCACGGAAGTCGACGTTCGTCTTGATCCGGCCATCCTGTGGCACCCGGTTTTCGGTGATGTCCAGATTCGCCAAAATCTTGATACGCGCCGTCACCATCTGCTGCATCGTTTTTGGCAAGATCCGTTCTGTCCGCAGCGTGCCATCGATGCGGTACCTGACAAGAACTTTGTTTTCATGCGGATCGAAATGCACATCACTCGCTTTTAGCGTAACGGCATTCGACAAAATTTGATTGACCAGGCGGACTATCGGTGCATCCAGATCATCCGGATTATCCTGCTGTTCGGTCGCTTGCGGCATTTCCCCAAGCATATCGTCATACGATTCTTCTTCGTAATACTTCGCAATCGTTTTTAATATATCTTCTTTGGAGGCAATAGCCGGTTCTATCTGGAAACCGGTTGTCAGCCGCAAATCGTCCAATGTGATGAAATCCGTCGGATCGGCCATTGCGATAAACAAGCGGTCGCCTTCCGCTTTCATCGGAACCAGCAATTTGCGCTTTGCAAACTCTTTCGGAACGACGTTGAACAAATTCGCATCAAACGGATAACGGAACAGCGAAACGTGTGGAACGCCAAGCTGGACTTCCAGCGTTTCGATCAATTGCATTTCCGTAATCAGTCCGCGCTGCACCAATGCGTCCCCGAGCTTTTGATCTGTCTGTTTGCCTTCAAGTGTCCCTTGAAGATCTTGTTCCGTAATTAAACCCAATTCTACTAAAATGTCCCCTAATCTTTTTCGCGTTGTTCTTGCCAAACGTTTTTCCCCCTCAAAATCGGTTAAGGATAGACTAAATTTCCAGCTTTATCGTACACAGGTGCTCTGTTTTCTGTAGTTGTTTTTTCACGTATAGTTTCTCCGGTTGCCGGATCTGTTTGGCCATTTGCCGGCTGTTCGATAGAAGGTTCTCCGTCGTGGATACCGTCGCCATTCGTATCAACAAATCCAGCTTCTCCTTGAACAGGAACTTTTGCAGGTGCAGCCGGGGCATCATGAATGCCATCTCCATCACTATCAACAAAACCGGCTTCTCCTTGAACAGGAACTTCTGCAGGTGCAGCCGGAGCATCATGTACACCATCGCCATTTGCATCAACAAATCCAGCTTCTCCTGGCTGCGGTGCAACAGTTGTCCCAGTTTCCCCTTCAGTTGCCGCTGTTTCTGTTCGAGTCAGCGGATATACTTCCACTCGGTGAACCGGTGGATAGAAATCAGAAGAAATCGGCTGTACCTGGAGTTCTTGTCCGTTGGCGAGAATAGAGCGCAGCACTTCAATGCGTACGCCTTCCGTGCCTTCCGCCTCCACTTTTTTGCCACTCGAAACAAAAGCGCTATATTGTTTGATCAATCGCGGTTTCACTTTTTCTTCGCTTCCAATCTGGATTGCGTAAGTATAAACGAGTGGGTAGCCGCTCAAAGAAATGACAAGCGAATTGCCTTCGATTGCTGCGGCCAAATCAAACGAGCTTGCATTCGGATTGGTGAAAACCAGGTCAATACCAAGAGAACGGTTAATCGCCGCTTCTTGGCCTATCGGCACCATTTCAGGCGGCGCATTTCCAATGCTCCGCTCTTCTATAGAAAAATTCGTTTTCAATACAGCTGTATAAATAGCCGATGCTACTTCTGTCAACTCCGCATCGGTCACGTCGGTCAAATTCAATTCGCTGATAAAGTCCAAAAAGGAAAACTGGCTGCCAGCCGGAATTTCCACCCTTTGCATTGCCGTAATCACTTCGGCAATTCCAGCACTTTTTAAGTTATGCGGGAAAGAAACGTCCGCAATAATCTCTTTTTCCAGTCCAAGCAAATCGTCACTGATTGTCACACGCGTCTGTGTTTGCCCTGCCGCCAAGCTTTGTTCAAGCTTCGTATTAATAGTAGCTATATCCGTTTCAGTAAACTGAGCTACCGGAAATTGCTCTGCCAAAAACATGCCAGTTGTTTCAGGAGACAAATGATAAACAAAATTATTTTGAGTTCCTGACTGAGCTTGGCCAACGGTTTCGTCCAAGAGGATTTCAGCGTTTTCAAGCGGATATTTTCCTGTAGCGTCCTGATAAGTCACATGAAGTTCAGCAGTTTCCCGCCATACTGCAGTTTGCCCGGTAAAGAGCAGTTTTGCATCGGCCAATGCCATATCAGAAACTTCTGTTGTCCCGATATAAGTATTTTCACCGAATTTCTGCGTCGGGAAAAGCCATGTATCGACTGCGTAAGCTCCTGCATTCGCAGTACCGAAAAACAGCATTGCAGCTGTTAAAATAACGATGAAAGTCTGTCCGAATAGTTTGTTGTTGTTCATGTTAACGCTCCTTTCTGACAGGTTGAATCGATTGCATGCTGGCTGGTCGGGCCGGCACTGTCTCCAATTCCCGTTCTGGTGCTTTTATCGTTTCGCGCACCTGTAAGGTTTCACGAACTTTAATAGATTCCGGTGCTTTTTTCGCTTCTTGAACTTCAGCTGTTTCTGGTTCTTTTACCGGATTCCGAACTTGCAAGGTTTCCCGCACCGCTATCTTCTCCGGCACTTTTATAGTCTCGCGTTCTTTCGAGGATTCCGCCATTTTAATTGTTTCAGGTTTATTTGAAGGTTGATCTTGAAGTGCAGCTTCCTGACCTGGGCCTTCAGCAGTTGCCGCCGGTATCAAGGTTTTCCTTTTTGCTTTGCGTTCTTCAGCCAAACGCAGTTTTTCACTTTCTTCTTTTTCCACAATTTTCATGAAAACGATTGAGAAAAGCAAAGAAACCGCGATAATAGCAAGGATTGCCATATACCATGCAAAACCGGTCTGAAGCAATACACCGATTGCTGCTGCAGCAACCGCACCTCCTGCCATCGCCATTTTTTTTGCCATCGAAACGGCTTTGAATTGGAAAATTGCAACCGATAAAACTATGGCAGCAATCATAATGAGAAATAACAATCGAATCAACGTGTAACCCCCTGTATCTTTTGTAAACTTTCAGTTCTTGCTAGTTAATATTCAACTTCAAAATCAAATCCTGTATCGATAACGATCGGCACAGCCACATCCGTTGGCACGGTTTGGGTATTTTTCAACGTAACTCCGCAATTCTCCAAAAAAGTCGTGTAATTATCCATTTTGGTTACATGCACAGCAGTGTCCGTAGCTTGCCTTTTCGCGCCTGTCAGCGTAAAAGTTTTAGAAGGATCTTTTGTAAAGTAAATTAAAGAGCCGCTGTCGGAAAAGGTTACTTCTTTAGAGAGCCTTTCCAGATCGGTTTGGTTGATCCGGTCAATATCGATGCAGAGCCTGGAATAATTGGCAACTTCAAAATGATTTCCCCATTTAATGTTTGCGTCTGTTCTGTCTCCATAGCCCAGAATCAAAAAGTTGGTGTAATACATTTTGATGTTGTTATCCACATCCAGTTCTTTGACTATTATATTTTGCTTGATGCCGTTTTTTCCTAAGTTATTCAGATTGTTGCCGACATCCAGTTTCCCGTTGATTACTAGATTGGCGTTCACCAAATTGTTCATGTTATTGAAAGCATCCATATCTGTATGTTTAACAATTACATTAACACCGTGAAAATTTAACGAGTTGCAATTGGTATTGCATACATAATTTACAAAAGAATCCGTATATACCCGGAAATCTTCGGGGTTATATCCTTCATTCTTAATATGGTTGATAAAAGTCATTAATTTTTCGCCCGGTTGCGACATGCATTCGTAAGGGGCTGTTGCGGTTCCTGTTCGTACTTCATGAAGCAATGTTGCGCAGGTTTTAGAACTCGAATTCAGCCTGAAAACATCGTCGTAACTAACATCTTTTTCTTGCGTAATTACAATAGTATCGACTTTAAGTGCTTCATCGGGATTTAAAAACGTATCAGGCACTTCAATTTTAAAAGAAGTGGACAATTTTTTGGCCGCTTCTTTTGAAGTCCCCTCTATTTCAAGTTCTACTATTATTTGTTCAAGTGCTGTGTCGCTTGAAGTAAATGGAGTACTAGTCACCGATTTGATCAAATAACTGATCTGCCCCTCCTGGAAAGGGGTCTTTTTGAAAGTTGTTTGATTTTCCGCGATTTCTCTCAACTGTGCTATTTTCTTAGCAATTTCTTCAAGGTAAAGCTTTCTCATGTCTTGATCGATTTTCTGCTCCCAGGCAGACCTTTTTGCTGCTGTATCACATTGCGCTCCTGTGGGCGGTACAATGCAGCTGATCAAGTTATTCAAAGCCAATTGAGTTTGCGCGGAGACACGTTCTCTAGTCTTATCAATATCCATTTCAAACCGGGAAGCGTAATCCACTACTCCCATCTCAGCTGCTGCCACTGACTGATTTGTTGTATCGACTGTCTTTTCCTGTTTGGCATGGCTCATTGAACCCGATAAAAAGATGGCAGAAAAACCAAAAAACAGCATAATTACCAGAAGAACGACAAGAAGAGCATATCCACGTTGATTGGTTAAATAGTTCACTTTAGATACCCCCTTACTTCATGCTGGTCAAAATTCTGGTCAATTTGGTCCGGACCGACACCAATTTGCTCGGATTCTTCGAATCGGAGACGGTCAATAAGACAGCAACGTGCGCTTTTGTAGGCTCCAGTTTCTGGTTTTCATTCCATACAGCAAATTCAACTTCGTTTATCGTCCCTGTATACTTGTACTTGCTTTCAGTTATTGGCCGAAAGTTGCCGCAAATGCTGTCTTTGCAACTTTTCAGCTCTATTGCGTTGTTTTGGAATCTTAAATAATATTCATCGCTTTTCCGGTGTTCATTGCTCAATGTCGCCATGATCAGGTTGGCGTTCTGCTGCAGATGCGTTTTGCCGGTTTCTGAAATGCTATGCTGTGATCCTGTTGAGAGCACGGTCCAGCCAATCATGGCGATAATCGAAACGAGTGTAATAGAAGCCAGCACTTCAACAAACGAAATCCCTTTTTGATCGCCTCTCATCTTATTCACCTGAACTTTCGACCCTGTAAGGGATATAAGAATAAGTTTCACTGCTTAACTGGCTGCCTCCGTAAACTTTCAGATGGACCTTGTATAATTTTATTTTGTCCGTCACTTCACATTGTGTTAAAGTAGCGGAATCTGTTTGGCACTTTAAATAGATATCCGTTTCGTAACGATAATCCCCTTGCTTTTCAAATCTCAGGAAATCCGGATTGGTGGTTTTCAGCTGATAGCCCAATGCTGTCATCTCCTGCGAAATTTTTGTAATAGCCAAGTAATCTGGAACTAATAGACTATTCCATTTATCGCCAGCTACAACTTCTGCCACTTCATGCCTTGCCAGATTCATCGTGTCTAATTTAGTTCCTGTCTTGGCATTAAACTGAGTCATTTGTGGAAAAATTGTCATGATGCCTACGAAGATTATGCTAAGGATAACGATTGCCGCAAGGACTTCCACTAATGAAAATCCTTTATCATTTTTGAAATCGACTTTCACTATCTTCATCACCCTGTACTTTCTAGTAAGCTTATCTCCTTTAAATTGGATAATTTAAATGTATAAAGATTTAAATAGTGCTATTGCTTATTATTACATTTAAATTAAATTTCTGCACCGTTTATTTCTATGAAAATCTATTCTTTTTAATATAAATTTTATTTTATTTTTTGCAATTCATAGGAAAAAAGGCTGGAAGAAGGAATTTCCCCTTCTGCCAGCCTTATTTCGCGTACGCCGCCACTTTGTTTCGCCCTGCTTGTTTTGCTCCGATATAAAGTGCCCGGTCGGCATTGCGGATTAATGCCATCCCATCATCACTGTCTTCTGGAGCGGTCGATACCCCGATGCTCAAGGTAATATTAATGATTTGAAGTTCCCTTTCCGTCCCAAGATCATTGACAATTTCAAAAGGGTGAATTTCAATTCGCTTCCGGAGATTTTCCGCAAACAATAACGCCAAGTCTTTGCCGTAGTTTGGCAAAAGCACAACAAACTCTTCGCCGCCATAGCGTGCACAAATTCCTTCGCCGCCAACTTCTTCTTCAATAATGCGGGCAAGCTGGATGAGGATGTCATTGCCGCTTTGATGGCCATATTGGTCGTTAATTCCTTTAAACCGGTCAATGTCCATCATAACCAGTGATAATTGATCTAATTCCCCGTTACCGATCTTCACCATATTTTTTTGAAGTTGATCATCCATATAGCGGTAATTGTAAAGTTTCGTCAGCCCGCAGCGTTCGCTGATGGCGATTGCTTGCTGCAGATAGCTTGCCTTTTCCAAAGAAACCGCAAAATACGTGCTTAATATATCAATAATCTGAAGCTGATGATTGGCGAATGCATACTTCTGGCGGGATGCCAGCATCAAGACACCCTCGGTTTTATTGTTCCGGGCGATCGGAGTCGCCATTATGCTTTCTGTATCAATTGGCAGATGGCCCGTAACAATATCTGACCATTGGGATTTCCTATCGTAGATAATTGCAGCATTGGTTGTGACCACTTTGCCTCCAATTCCCTGGTTATAACGCACAGGCGGGACAGTTGGTTTTTGCAATTCCATATTCTCGAACATTCTAAGCATCTGCAACTGATTGTCACGATAATCCAAAACATAGGCATAGTCCGCTTTGAAGAGATCTGCTACTTGAACCACAAACTGATCGAGCACTTCATCTGTAGAAAGCCGAGCAGCCAATTGATGTCCTATATCGCCCGCTTTTTTCAATTCCACATTAATCTTTTCAGAGCTGTTATACATCTTCATAATCGCCGTCATGATAAAGAAAGGTATTCCTAGAAAAAGTAAGGCTGATAGGCCGATGTACATTTCAGAAAAGTAAAGGGCCAGTGCATATGGAAATACTAACAGTGTTATTGAAAGGTCCCATATCATATCTACTGAAAAAAACTTAGGATCAGCTCCAGTGTATTTATCATAATAGTAGAAGATCAATTGATTGACTAAAAATGAGGTAAATTGAAAAACAAAAGCATAAAGAACAATCTTTTCAATATTCAGCGAGCCAAGTTGGCCGCCGACTGCAAAAAAGGCAAGGCCAGCGGATAAAGAAGCGGTGAAAAACATAAGGGAATTAAAAGGAATCCGGAATGATAACGGCTCTGAGGTTCTGCTTCTTAAAATAACAATAAATACTGTCAGCTGAGAAAAAAGAATTTCGATAAATATTCCATACTTTAAAAACACGGCGACAGTGGCCCATTGGACCAAATAAGTTGAGGAACCGTTAATGTTCATTGGCATTAAACAAGCGATGATAAAAAACAAGGCATAAGCCAATAAATTCCAACCATCTATTTCAGGAGGCGGATATTTTTGATAGACAAAAAACAAGCCGACTGGAACGATTAATATCCAGAGAGACCAAAGAACTGTTTTTCTTTTGGTAGTAACAGGCATAGCATCTTCTCCCTTTATAATAATCGCTCAGTTGGCATTTTGTAACTTTTAAGGTCTATAGATAGGATATTAAAAAATTCGGAACTCCCTTTCTCGCAAACCTGATAATAAATAGAGCGAACCCGTGACTATTGTCACTTCTTTTTCTTCTCTTTCAGGTAATATATCATACATATTCCGAATTGTCTTTATTTTACTTTTACTTTCTTCAAATAAAGTTTGGGCTGGCAGTGCACGTTCATTCTCAAAATCAATAAAAGTAAAATGTTCACTCACTTTTTCTAGTTGACGTAAGACAGTTATGTAATCCTTGTCTTTCAGCATTCCCAAAACGATATGAATTTTTTCATTTGGATAGGTTTCTTTTATCGTTTCTACAAGCGCCTGGATGCTTTCGGTATTATGCGCGCCATCAAAAATCACATTCGGAGAGATTTCTTCAAAACGGTTTGAAATTACTGCTTTTGCAAGACCAGCTTCCGCTTTAGCATCGTCATAACGAAACTGCAGAATTTCTTTTGCCGCTTCAAGGGCGACTGCCGCATTGTGGCGCTGGTGTTTGCCTTTGAGCTTTAGTTCCGCTTGAACCGGCTGTTTCGGTTCGATCACTTCTGAATGAAGGAGGTTGGCTGTTTCAACGACAATTCTCTTTGCTTTGTCCGGCAAGTTGCCAATTACGACAGGCTGCCACTTTTTAATGATGCCGGCCTTATGCCAAGCAATATCCTCTATCGTCTCGCCAAGAAAATTCGTGTGGTCGAGCGCAATAGAAGGAATGATCGATACAATCGGAGTGATGACGTTCGTGCTGTCATACCGCCCGCCCATTCCCGCTTCAATAATGGTGATATCCGGGCTGTTTTTATGGAACGACAAAAAAGCAGCAGCTGTCAGCAACTCAAATTCGGTGAGCGGCGTTTTGATGCTAGCAAGCTGTTCCATGACGGCATCCATCTCTTTTTCGGAAATCGGGACACCATCCACTTGGATTTGGTCATGGACATCAATAATCGCTGGCGAATAAAAATTGCCTACTGATAGTCCATGTTCACGCAAAACGCCAGCAAGCAGAGTTGCAGTAGAACCTTTGCCGTTTGTCCCGGCAATATGGACGAATTTTCCCAATAAGTGCGGATTCCCAAGTTCTTCGAGAGCAGAAGAAATAGCTGTTAGACCGGGTATAATTTCTGAATTAGTATTTATTTTCCATTTGTTGACATAGTGAGCGAACCCTTTTATCATAAGGCACCTTCTTTCCTGCAAAAAACATGTTAAACTTTATAGGATAATTATAGCATGAAGGTGGAGTAGAAATGACAACATGTTGGGTGATCTACAACGGCAGTTTGGTCTCGGATAAGTTTGCAGATCAAGCCAGGCTTGTGGCCGAAGCAGCGGAACGTGCGGGCGTGTCAGCCCGGATGATGAAAAATTATGAAACGGTGATGGATTTAGCATCAGACCTGGACTTGCCTGACTTTGCCGTCTTGCTCGACAAGGATATCTTGCTCGGCTATTTTTTGGAAAGCCGCGGCGTACCCGTTTATAATGACCCCGCCATCATCGATCTTTGCGATAATAAGGCAACGCAGTATATCCGGTTGGCATCCCTTGGCTTGCCGATGCCGAAGACCATTATCGCGCCAAAAGTTTATCCGAATTTCTCCATATTGGAATCCGGCTATTTTGAACAGGTTATCGAGCAGCTGGGCTTCCCGTTGATTATTAAGGAAGGCCATGGCTCGTTCGGTATGAAAGTATATTTGATAGAAGATGAAGCTGCTTTTTACAAAAAAGTCGAAGAGCTGCGAGGCATTGATTTTGTTTTCCAGGAATTTATTCATACGAGCCGCGGACGCGATGTAAGGGTGAACATTGTCGGGGGCAAAATCGTAGCTGCCATGTACCGCCATTCAGAAACGGATTTCCGCGCAAACATCACAAACGGCGGCAAGGCCTCCCCTATTGATCTGACCGAGGCACAGAAAAAGCTGGCCTTGCAAGCTGCAGAAGCAGTTGGGGCAATTTTTGCGGGTGTTGACTTACTTTTCGGTGAGGATGAAGAACCTCTTGTCTGCGAAGTGAACGCTGCAGCCCACATCCGCAACATTTTGAACGTTACAGGCGTTAATGTAGCGGATGCGATGATTGCGTATATATTGGAGGACTTGGCATGATCTTGTTGTATGAAGCAGCGGACGCTAAACGCAACATCGGATTTATCGAAGAGTTGCAGAAGTTTGCCGGTTTCGAACTTATTGTATGGGACGACTGGTCGGATTCCGGCTTGGTGCAGCTTGCAGAAAAGTTAGCAGACTCTCTAGTAGTGTTCCGCGTGCGCCGTCCAAAAGCAGCAAGGTTTCTAGAGGACCAGGGCATCCGCTTGGTAAACCGGGCAGAAGTTAACCGCATCGCCAATGACAAATGGCAAGCTCATCAACTGTTTCTGATGTTAGGGGTTCCTGCAATACCAACGTTTCGTGAAGCACCGGAGTTTCCGTGCATTGTAAAAACCGTTGATGGCCATGGCGGCGGTGAAGTGGAAATGGTACGGTCCCGCGAAGAGATGCCACTCTTTAGATCGGAAGTGATTTTTCAGCCTGTTGTCGATCATGAAGCCGACGTACGGGTTTACGTGATTGGTAATGAAATTGTCGGCGCAGTCAAGCGCAGTTCCGTGGAATCGTTTAAAACCAACTTTTCGCTTGGCGGTTCAGCCGAACGGTTTAGCGTTTCGGGTGCGCAGGCAGACGATGTATTGCGAATCGCACGGGCTTTGAACAGTGATTATGTCGGCATCGACTTTTTATTGCTTCAGGACGGCCGGCATTTATTCAATGAAATCGAAGACCCTGTCGGCGCACGGTCGTTTTTCGAGACACATGAGGAGAACATAGCGGAATTGCTGGTCCGGCATTTGGTGGAACTAGAAAAAAGCGCTCCTTTCCGGAAAAAGGATATTTAAAAAAGCAGTTCGCCTTTGGCGTGCTGCTTTTTTATGTAGAAAGTGTGGGAGTGCCGGATGAAAGCTGGATAGTTTATGTAGAAAGTATATTCATGCATGAAGGAATGCCAATAGTTCATGTTAAAACTTAAAAACTTCATGAAGAAAATATTTCCAGGCTTTCACTACTTGTTTCCTAACCTACAAACCAAGCGCATACTCCACCGAAAAGGGGGTACTTTATGAGAATGAAACCAATTAGGAGGGATCAGATGAAAATTCAAGCAGCTGTTACCCATGCCCAAGGTGAAGATTTTAAATTCGAAGAAGTGGAATTAGCAGAACCGAATGCCCATGAGGTATTGGTGAAAATTGTAGCTTCCGGTGTGTGCCACACCGATGCTGTCGCGCGGGATTTGGGATTGTCGCCGTTCCCTGTTGTTCTTGGCCATGAAGGGTCGGGAATCGTCGAGAAAGTCGGGTCGGCGGTAACATCGATCCAAGAAGGCGACCATGTTGTATTGTCATTTGCTTACTGCGGACATTGCGAGAATTGTTTGACCGGTCACCCTACCGTTTGCTTGCGCTTTAACGATTTGAATTTCGGCGGACAAATGCAGGACGGTACAAACCGGATTCATCATCATGATCATGCGGTTTCCACCTTTTTTGGCCAATCGTCGTTCGGAACGTATGCGGTGGCAAATGAGCGGAACGTTGTCAAAGTGGATAAGGAAGTCGACTTGGCGCTTTTAGGGCCGCTTGGCTGTGGAATCCAGACAGGAGCCGGTACGGTGCTGAACCGCTTCAAGCCGGAATTCGGTTCTTCTATTGCGGTATATGGCAGCGGTGCAGTAGGGCTGAGTGCCGTCATGGCAGCAAAAATTGCCGGCTGCTTGAATATCATAGCTGTTGATATCCATGATAACCGCCTGGAACTGGCGAAAGAGCTCGGTGCCACCCATGCGCTAAATGGAAAGAATGTCGATGTCGTAAAAGAAATCAAAGCGATTACAGGCGGAGGAACGCATTATGCAGTCGAAACAACTGGCGTTCCTCCTGTCGTCAAACAATCCATCCACGCACTCCGGCCGCTCGGAGCTTGCGCTATTGTCGGGGTGACCCCTGAAATCACGTTTGATGTCCACAATGACATCATGGCAGAAGGCAAAACGGTAATGGGCGTTATTGAAGGCGATTCGATTCCGCAAGTGTTTATCCCGCAGCTGGTGGATTATTTCAAACGCGGCATGTTCCCATTCGATAAACTGATTAAAGTTTACGATTTTGAACAAATCAATGAAGCGTTCGAAGACTCGAAAAAAGGAACAACGATCAAACCAATTGTAAAAATTGCAGAATAAAAAAGCGCTCCTGATTTTTTCAGGAGCGCTTCTTATTTGTTACGATGTCAGCTTAAGCCCGACAACCGCAGCCAGGATCATTCCGATGAAAGCGAGCCGCTTCCAGTCTTTCGATTCTCCGTATATAAACATGCCGACGAGAGTTCCTCCTACGGTCCCGATGCCAGTCCAGACCGCGTAAGATATGCCCATTGGCAAAGTTTTCATAGCTAACGCTAGTAAGCTGAAACTGATAACAAATCCTCCGACCAAAACGACGTAAGATTGAATGGTCTTGTATTTGATGACCCGGTTCATGCCAATTACGCCTAGCACCTCAAAACAGCCTGCTAAAATCAAGTATACCCAAGCCATTTAAATCGCCTCTTCTTTCTCAGCAGGATCAACCGTGACCAGTTTCAAGCCGATGACCCCAGCCATCAACAATGCGATGAAAAACAGTTTCATGAGTCCCAGCGGTTCGCCGAATATCACGGTTTCGACAAGGACCGTCCCTGCAGTTCCGATGCCCGTAAAAACTGCATAGGCGGTTGCAACCGGCACTTTCTCCAGCGCCTTGAGCAGCACCACAAACGAAATATAAATAAGCAGCGCAATGCCCATCCATACAAATATGCTAGAAGCATGCTTTAAACCCGTCGCCCATAAAATTTCGATCATCCCTGCAACGATCACATACATCCAATGTGTGTTCATGTTCTTCACTCTGCTTTCCTAATTAATCTTTTGAAACTCCACGCCAGTAAAAATGCCAAGACGCGTCTAATCTTTTTTCTAAACGCTCCGGGCCGCCATAAAGCATTTCCACAAAAACGCTGTCCAGTACTCCTAAAAAAGCAACAGTTGCTCTTTTTGTGTTGATATTGGCACTCAATACTCCTTCTTCTACCGCTTTTCGAAGAATTGGTTGAATCAATTTCTCCAGTTCATCCAAGTATGTATAAACTTTTTCCATAACTTCATCATACAAATGGGCGGGCGGAAAAAACGAAATGCGCAGCCAAAACTTGGTGTCCGTGTTTTGCTCAAAGCGGTCTTTATGATGCATTAGAAACTCATATAAAAACTTGTCGACCGGCAGCGATTGATGGCTTTCGATAAATTCTTTTGCAGAAGCCCATTCGTTAGCCGCTACATTGCCGAACACTTCCAGAAACAGTTCATCTTTGCCTTTGAAATACGTGTAGATGGATTGCTTTTTGATGCCGACATCTTCTGCAATATGCGCCATCGATGTTCCGTCATAGCCATGTTCTGCAAAACGGTTTTGTGCAGCTTTTTTTAATTGAACCAGCGTCATATTTTCACCCTTCCGAACGTTCGTCAGCTAACTATAACAAATAGGATTTTTCTTGTCAATTTCTTCTGCTTTCTTGTAAAAACGCTGTAACTAAACTTAGGAATTTTCTCTATGCTTGTAGAAAACTTGAACTTTCATGAAAGGCTGCTAATAGTTCATGTAAAAACCGGAAAACTTCATGAAGCAAATTTTTCCACCTATAAAAAACCCGCTTTCCATTTCTGGAAAGCGGGTTTGCTTTTTACAATGCTTTTAATTCTTCCATGCGTTTTTCTACTGTTGAATGTTTTTCCAAGTAATCGGCTTCTTTTTTGCGCTCTTCAGCTACAACCGCTTCCGGCGCTTTGGAAACAAAGCGTTCGTTCGACAGTTTGCCTTGAACGAGCTTTACTTCTTTTGCCCATTTCTCGAGTTCTTTCGACAGGCGCGCTAGTTCCGCGTCCACGTCGATCAAGCCTTCAAGCGGCATGAACAGTTCCGCACCGGATACAACAGCTGACATCGATTTTTCTGGCGCTTCGATGTTCTCGCCGATCGTCAACGTTTCCGGGTTGCAGAAGCGTTCGATGTATGCAGCATTCGCTTCTAGAACCGCGTGTGTGTTGGCATCTTTTGCTAGGATCGTCAACGGCACTTTTTTGCTCATCGGCGACTGTACTTCCGCGCGGATCGTGCGAACCGAACGGATAATGTCCACCAACAGCTTCATGCTTGTCGCCTCTTCCTGATTTGTCAGCGACTCGTCGACAGTCGGCCAAGCGGCTACTGTGATCGATTCGCCTTCGTGCGGCAAGTTCTGCCAGATTTCTTCGGTAATGAACGGCATGAATGGATGCAGTAAGCGCATCGTGTTATCGAGAACGTATGCTAGAACTGAACGCGTCGTTTTCTTCGCTTCTTCGTCTTCGCCGTATAATGGCAATTTCGCCATTTCGATGTACCAGTCACAGAAATCATCCCAGATGAAGTTATAAAGCAGCCGTCCCACTTCGCCGAACTCATAGCGTTCAGCCAGAGATGTTACTTGTTCGATCGTTTCGTTCAAGCGCGTTAAGATCCATGAATCGGCTACCGAGCGTTTGCCGGAAAGATCGATTTCTTCATACGTCATGCCTTCCATGTTCATCAAGGCAAAGCGTGAAGCGTTCCAGATTTTATTGGCAAAGTTCCAAACCGACTCCACTTTCTCCATCGAGAAGCGCAGGTCCTGCCCTGGAGATGATGCGGTTGCCAGGAAGTAGCGCAGCGAATCCGCACCGTACTGCTCGATAACATCCATCGGGTCAACGCCATTGCCAAGCGACTTCGACATCTTGCGTCCTTCCGCGTCACGTACCAAGCCGTGAATCAATACATCGTCGAAAGGTTTTTCTCCAGTAAATTCAAGTGCTTGGAAAATCATGCGCGATACCCAGAAGTTGATGATGTCATAACCTGTTACCAGCGCGTCTGTCGGGTAATAGCGTTTCAGCTCTTCATTGTCCGCATCCGGCCAGCCAAGCGTTGAGAACGGCCATAGGGCTGATGAGAACCACGTATCCAGAACGTCTTCGTCCTGCGTCCAGTTTTCTGCATCTTCCGGCGCTGTGCGGCCTACATAGATTTCGCCAGTTTCGTTATGGTACCAAGCCGGGATTTGGTGGCCCCACCACAATTGGCGCGAAATGCACCAGTCGCGGATATTTTCCATCCAGTGAAGGTAGGTTTTTTCAAAGCGTTCCGGCACAAAGTTGACGCCGTCTTCTCCCTTTTGCAACTTCACCGATTCGGCAGCTAACGGCTGCATGTCAACGAACCACTGGGTTGACAGATACGGTTCAACTACTGCCCCGCTGCGTTCCGAGTGCCCAACAGAATGCAAGTGCTCTTCGATTTTGAAGAGAACATCCATTTCTTGCAGGTCTTTAACGATTTCTTTCCGGCATTCGAAGCGGTCAAGCCCTTCGTATTTGCCGGCGTTCTCGTTCATCGTGCCGTCTTCGTGCATGACCAAGACACGCTCCAAGTTGTGGCGATTGCCGATTTCAAAGTCGTTCGGGTCATGTGCCGGCGTGATTTTCACCGCTCCGCTTCCGAATTCCATGTCTACGTAATCATCCGCGACAATTTTCATTTCCCGGCCGATGATTGGCAACGTAACCGTTTTGCCGATCAAGTGCTGATAACGCTCGTCTTTCGGATGAACCGCTACCGCAGTATCCCCAAGCATTGTTTCCGGACGCGTCGTCGCAACCTCAATATGGCCTGATCCATCCGTCAGCGGATAGCGCATGTGGTAAAACGCGCCTTGTACATCTTTATAAATAACTTCGATATCGGAAATCGCCGTTTTTGTTGCCGGATCCCAGTTGATGATGTATTTGCCGCGGTAGATAAGCTTTTTCTCATATAGTCTTACGAAAACTTCTTGAACCGCATCGGATAAACCTTTATCAAGTGTAAAACGCTCACGCGAGTAGTCTAGGCCAAGGCCAAGCTTTGACCATTGCTGGCGGATAAAACCGGCATAATCCTCTTTCCATTTCCATGATTCTTCAAGAAACGCTTCGCGCCCTAAATCATAGCGGGATTTTCCTTCTTCGCGAAGCTTCCCTTCAACTTTTGCCTGAGTTGCAATCCCGGCATGGTCCATGCCCGGCAGCCACAAAGCATCAAAGCCTTGCATGCGCTTCATCCGTGTCAGGATGTCCTGCAACGTTGTATCCCAAGCATGCCCCAGGTGTAATTTGCCTGTTACGTTTGGCGGCGGAATCACAATGGTATAAGGCTTCTTGCCGCTTTCGGGTTTGGCTTCGAAGAATTTGCCTTCGAGCCACCATTCATAGCGGCCTTTTTCAATTGCTTGCGGATCGTACTTGGTTGACATTTGTTCAGTCATTGAAAATTCCTCCTTTTAGTGGTTTGCGACGCTAATACCGGCTCTACTAGGCTATAATACCTAGTTCGACCAAATAAAAAAACTCCTGTCGTCTTTAAAGGACGAAGGAGTTTGTTCGCGGTACCACCTTTATACACAGACCTAAAAAAGCATCTGGCTCTCAAGTTCGATAACGGATTTCACATCCGGTTTCCGCTACTCGAATTTCACGGAAACTGCTCAGAGGTGACATTCAAATGCTTGTCCATGAAAGCCTTTCACCATACAGCCTTCTCTCTAAAATGTACGCACATTCTACTATCCTCTTCAACGCATCAGTATAGAATTAAATCCATTGTACTCAATGACCCGTTTTAGCGTCAAGTTTTTTTACCACAAAGGCAATGATTGGTGATGCCAGAAGAAGAATGAAGAATAAACGGAACAGATGAAAGCTTGTAATAAGCGCCACATCCCCACCAGAAGCCAGTGCCGTAATCGCCATTTCCGCCATCCCTCCTGGTGCCGCACTCAAAAAGAAATCCAGAAAGAGGTATTCCGGCAGCCAAATGGCCAGCAAATAAGCAATCAACACCGAGAAGCCGATCAGCAAAATGTTGTTTACTACAATTGCCATGCCCATGCGCAAGTTCATTTTTTCCCGCAGCTGCTCCATCTGCAAGCCGAGATTTGCGCCGATAAACACTTGCGCAAGCGCCACAAGCCAATAAGGCAATTCAATCAGATGATGGCCGGTAAGGGACTGGACGAGCGCCATCGTAAAAATAGGCGACAGCACCTCAGCAGCTGGAAAATGCACTTTTTTCATAAGCCAATAAACGGACAATCCAATCCCGAGGGCAGCGAGAAAAGGCGGCCACGAAAATACGAACGCTTCTGGAACCAATTCGCTCGCATTCCTGCCGGCAAGAAAAACTGTCAGAAACGGCACGATTGAGATGACCATAAAAATGCGGACCGTTTGCATCATTGTCACAACAGTTACGTTGGCCGATTCGACTTCTTCTGCAATGACAACCATCTGCGACAATCCGCCAGGAATGGAACCTAATAAGCTCGTCGCCAGACTTTCATTCGCCATTCGCCGAAACAACAGGCCCAGGCCTAAGGAAAGTCCGACAATCGCCAGCGTCATGAAAGCCATATACGGCAAATCGAACCACATGAGTGCGACGGTATCTTTTGTGAACGAAGAGCCGATTTGGACACCGAGCAGAACAAGCCCTGCTGTCCGCAACACCTTTGGCCAATAAAATTTGATCGTTGTAAATTGGTTCAGCAGCAATAGGACGAACATTGGCCCAAGCAGCCAAGGCAAAAACATGCCTACTTCAAAGAAAATCCAGCCTGATAAAAATGCAATCAAAGCGGTTATTAAAAATGGGTTCAAAGGAATTCCAACTTTCGCTTTACGAAATATCTTATATGAATAGTTTACAGGAAAAAGAATCGATTATCAGCCTTTTAATATCGGTCTTAATAAAACTTAAATCAAAAAAATAAAAACCGGAACGCCCACATAAGGACGTTCCGGTTTTTTACTCTTTATTAACGTGCCAATTTAGCGAAGACAGTATGGAATGCTTCGACGGTCTTGGCAATGTGCTCTTCTGTATGGGCGGTTGACAGGAACATACCCTCGAACTGGGAAGGCGGCAAGAAAATGCCTTCTTCCGCCATCAAGCGGTAGTAATCAGCAAAGAGTGCCGTGTCGGACGTTTTTGCTGAAGCAAAATCGACAACCTCATCATTTGTAAAGAAAAAGCCGATCATCGAACCTGCACGGTTTACCGTGTGCGGAATGTTGTATGTCTCAGCCGCTTCACGGAAGCCTTTTTCCAGCTGGTCGCCGCGCTCGATGAATGTCTCGTAAGAACTTTCGTCCAAGCGGGACAAGGTTTCAAATCCTGCTGTCATGGCAAGCGGATTGCCGGACAAAGTGCCAGCTTGATAAATCGAGCCGCTTGGCGCTACTTGTTCCATGATTTCGCGCTTGCCGCCGAATGCACCGACTGGCAGCCCTCCGCCGATTACTTTGCCAAGGCATGTCATGTCAGGCGTTACTCCAAAATGCCCTTGGGCGCAGTTATAACCTACGCGGAAACCGGTCATGACTTCATCAAAGATCAACACCGTGCCATTTTCAGTCGTCAAGTTGCGCAGTTCTTGTAAAAATCCTGGTTGAGGCGGGACAACGCCCATATTTCCGGCAACCGGTTCAACGATAACTGCCGCAATATCCTCACCGAATTCCTGGAACGCCAAACGGACGCTTTCAAGGTCATTATACGGAACCGTAATTGTGTTTTGTGCCACCGATTCTGGCACACCCGGAGAGTCCGGCAAGCCAAGTGTCGCGACACCTGAACCGGCTTTGATCAGAAGGCTATCAGCATGGCCATGGTAGCAGCCTTCGAATTTCAGAATTTTGCTGCGGCCAGTGTAGCCTCTTGCTACACGCAGCGCACTCATCGTCGCTTCCGTACCGGAAGAAACCATGCGGACCATTTCAATCGACGGCACGCGTTCCATCACGAGTTTCGCCAATTCATTTTCAAGCAATGTCGGTGCTCCGAACGAAGTGCCGGATACAGCCACTTGCTGGATCGCTTTGACCACTTCAGGATGTGTATGGCCAAGGATCAGCGGCCCCCATGACAATACATAATCGATGTATGTATTGCCGTCGATGTCAGTGATCGTTGCGCCGCTTCCGGACGCCATGAAAATCGGATCCATATTGACCGATTTGAATGCGCGGACCGGTGAGTTGACACCGCCAGGCATTAATGTTTTCGCTTCTGCAAATGCTGCAATCGATTTTTCGTAGCCCATTTATTTCTCCTCCAACCAGCGTGCGGCATCTTTTGCATGATATGTCATAACAATATCTGCGCCTGCGCGCTTCATGCTTAATAGCGTTTCGAGTACCATTTTCTTCTCATCCACCCAACCGTTGATCGCTGCCGCTTTGACCATGGCGTATTCGCCTGATACGTTATAAGCGACGATCGGCAAATCGTAGTTGTCGCGCACTTCACGGATGATGTCCAAATACGAAAGAGCGGGTTTGACGATCATGAAGTCAGCGCCTTCTTCGATATCAGAAGCTGCTTCGCGAAGTGCTTCCAATCGGTTTGCCGGATCCATCTGATAAGTTTTGCGGTCGCCGAATTGCGGTGTTGAGTGAGCAGCTTCACGGAACGGGCCATAATAAGCGGACGCGTATTTCACGCCATAAGACATAATCGGCACATTTTCGAATCCTGCCTGGTCGAGTCCGAAACGGATTGCTGCCACAAAACCGTCCATCATATTCGATGGTGCGATAATGTCAGCACCTGCTTTTGCTTGGGACACAGCTGTACGAGCCAAAAGATCAAGCGATTCATCATTCAGGATAACGCCGTTCTCGATTACGCCGCAGTGGCCGTGGTCTGTGTATTGGCATAAGCATGTATCTGCAATCACCACAAGTTCCGGATGGCGGGCTTTGGCAAAACGAATTGCTTCTTGTGTAATGCCGTGGTCATGGTAAGCCTGCGTTCCGATTGCGTCTTTTTCATTTGGCACGCCGAAGAAAATGACAGAAGGAATGCCAAGTGCCACGACTTCATCCAATTCTTCCCCTAAACGGTCCAATGAAAAATGGAACACGCCCGGCATTGAAGAAATTTCTTCTTTAATGTTTTCGCCTTCCACCACAAACAACGGATAAATGAAATCCTCTTTATGCAGGCTTGTTTCGCGGACCATCGAACGAAGATTTGCTGAACCGCGCAAACGGCGGTGGCGGTTGAAATTCAATTCATTCATCTAAACAACTTCCCTTCACAATTTCATTAAGTGCATCAAGTATCGTGTATTTTTCAGGAATAAAATCAACATGGCCTCTATTTTGAAGAATGGCGTCACGTGTAACATGACCGATAGCGGCTACTTTGATGCCTTGCCAATCGCCTCCTGCTTCCCGGTAAGCCGAAACAGCAGAGGGACTGGCAAATAGGACGACTGCATTTTTTATAGCAGCCAGTTTTTTTGCGTTATCGATATTCAGCGTCGTTTCGTAAATCACCCATTCGTCGACGGGCATGTCCATTGACGCGATCGTATTTTTGGCAAGCGATCCTTTGATAAACAAACAAGGTGCCTTGCCGGCCGCTCTTGGAAACTCTTCTATAAACCGGTCGGCGCTATAGACACTCGGCATAAAATCGACGCGGCAGCCATGTTGCTCCAGCACTTCAGCTGTTTTTTCCCCAACAGCTGCAATTTTGCTGTTGACCGGAACATCAAGCATGCAAAACGCTTCCGCACTGTTGCGGCTAGTGAAAATGAGCCATTCATAGGCAGTGAAATCCGGCAGTTCCGATTGGCGGATCGCAGTTGCAATCAGGGGCAAATAAATCGCAGTGCCGCCTAGATTCCTGACTCGGTCCATCGCTTCCAACGGCTCTTTCGAACCCGTGAAAATGACGGTTTCTTGCAGCAGCGGCAAGCTCTCTTTAGACATGGTTCTCGGCTTTGACTTTTTGGATCAAATCATAACCGCCTTGTGAGCTAATGCGTTCTGCAACAATCCGGCCAGTTTCAATCGGATCTTGGCCGACGATAGATTCTTTATACACTTCCAGAGAATCAGGGGAAGATATCAAACCAGTAAACGAGATATCGCCATTCGAAACAGTCGCATACCCCGCGATTGGCACTTGGCAGCTGCCGTCCATATCTCGCAAGAATTTGCGTTCTGCTGTTACGGCAAGCGCTGTGTTCTCATCATTGACTTTCGCAAGTTCAGCAAGCAATTCTGTATCGCCTTCACGGCACTCGATAGCAAGTGCACCTTGCCCGATTGCCGGCAAGCATTCTTCCACTTCAAGGAATTCCGTCACGATTTCATCTTTCCAGCCCATGCGCTTTAAACCGGCAGCCGCTAAAATAATGGCATCATATTCACCGGACTCCAATTTCTCCAATCGTGTGTCGATGTTTCCGCGGATCCACTGGATATCCAGATCCGGGCGCATTAGGAGCAATTGGGAACTGCGGCGCAGGGAACTTGTTCCAACAACCGCTCCGACAGGAAGGTCCAGAAATTTTACATGGTTGTTCGAAATAAATGCATCACGGGGATCTTCACGTTCCGGAATACAGCCAATGACCAAGCCTTCCGGCAAAACGGACGGCATATCTTTCATGCTATGGACAGCAAAGTCGATTTCATTGTCGTAAAGCGCTTGTTCAATTTCTTTAACAAACAACCCTTTGCCGCCGACTTTCGATAATGTTACGTCTAAGATGCGGTCGCCTTTTGTAACAATTTCTTTGACTTCGAACTCAAACGGCGCTCCTGCCGCTTTCAGCTTATCGATAAACTGGCCAGTCTGCGTCAATGCCAACTTGCTTCTTCTTGAACCTACAATAATTTTTCTCAAGTAAATCCTACCTTTCCCTAATACCAAAAATGAAAATCAGATAGCCGGCTTCCTAAAAAGAAATTGACCAGCAACAGTAAAAATGCGTAAATATGGGCTCTCGCATAGTTCATTCCGTTCAGCGAGCCGCCTCTGTGGCGGAATAGCAACCAACTGTAGACAACCAGCAGAATGAACGAACCGACAATTTTTAGATCGAGCAACGAAAATTCTTCGAGGGAGATATAGGCCCATTGAAGGCCAAGGATAAGCGAGACGAACAGAAGCGTAATGCCAACCAGGATGGAAATGGTCATACCTTGCTCGGTTTGGCCGAGCGACGGCATATTGCTCAGTTGTTTTGTCCATTTTTTCTTTTTCAGCAGCCTATATAGGATCATATGGAGCGCCGAAAAAACAAACGCTAACGACAAGGCCGCATAGGACAAAATCGCAAATGTGATATGGATCAGTAAAAGTTCCGACACAAGCGCTTCCCCTATCGGTGAACGTTCGATCTGCACAGGCGCAAACGTATGGATCGTCATAAAAATAAAACCTATAATATTGATAAAAAAGACAGCAAAATCAAATTTATAAAAAATGCGCAAGATGATCGACAGCGTCACTAGAAGCCAAGCGTAAAAATAAATGCCTTCAAATAAGGTCAAGATTGGAAACCTCTGTGTTTCAATAATATAGAACACAAGAAAGGCTGTCTGCATGGCCCAAACAACCCCCAGCAGAACCATGGCAATCCGGCTTGCCCTATTTTCTTTATATAAATAATCGATAAAATAAAAAACAAGGCTGACTGCATATAGAATAACCATAGCTTCGTGCAGCCTTGCCATTGTTATGTCAGCCATCCTATTCCCCTTCGTTTCCATAGTTAAAGGCGTTCCGTCTCTACATTTTAACATATAGATTCGAAAACGCCTCTTTTAGAAAGCTTAAAATGAATATCTGGGAGTTTCTTGTGTAGAATGTTTTTTCTCTTCAGCAGCTGCTTCGGCTTTTGCCTGAACAGCCTTTGTTTGTTTTTCAAATTCCGCTTCAACTTCATCTTCGATTCCAAAGATCTGCTGGAAAAGCTCCAACTGCTCGCGGGATTTCGGCGCACCGGCCAATTCCTTCGCTTGCAGGATCGGGTCTTTCAACAATTGGTTGATAATCGATTTTGTATGCTTATTCAGGATTTTCTTTTCACGGTCTGTCAAATCCGGCATTTTGTTTTCAATGCTGGCCATTGTCTCTTCTTGGATCGTCAACGCTTTTTTGCGAAGTGCGGAAATCACCGGCACTACACCAAGCGTAGTCAACCAGTCGTTAAACTGTTCCGATTCCTGATCGATCATTGCCATGATTTCATTGGCTGCACGTTCACGTTCCGCTAAGTTCGCTTCAACAATCCCTTGCATATCATCAATATCGTACAAGAAAACATTCGCCAAATCACCGACAGCCGGATCGATATCCCGAGGCACGGCAATGTCCACCATAAACAACGGCTTGCCTTTACGGATTTTCTCGATATGCTGCATCAATTCAAGATCGATGACGAAATCTGTTGCTCCTGTAGATGAGATTAAAATGTCAGCATCCAACAATGCACATTGCAATTCGTTCATCGATTTGGCGCGCCCACCAAACTTGTCAGCCAATGTTTCAGCTTTTTCGAATGTACGGTTAATAACCGTCACCTGGTCGGCTCCGCTTCCTTGCAAGTTCTTAATCGCAAGTTCGCCCATTTTGCCCGCACCTAAAATAACGACATGTTTGTTTTTCAGGGAACCAAAAATCTTCTTGCCAAGTTCAACCGCTGCATACGAAACCGATACGGCGTTCTCACCAATCGCTGTCTCCGAATGCGCTTTTTTAGCAAGCGTAATCGCTTGTTTGAACAATTGGTTAAATACCGTACCGGTTGTGCCGTTTTCCTGGCCGGCAAGAAAACTGTTTCTTACCTGTCCAAGGATTTGGGTTTCGCCAAGCACCATCGAGTCGATGCCTGCAGTCACACGGAATAAATGCTCAACCGCCTCGTCTTTTTCGTGCACAAATAAATACTGAGAAAAGTCCTCTTGCGGAATGTCAAACCAGTTCGCCAAGAATTGCTTCACGTAATAACGCCCAGTGTGAAGCTGGTCGACCACCGCATAGATCTCAGTCCGGTTACACGTTGAGACAATAACATTTTCCAATATGCTTTTTTGTTCTTTTAGCGCTTGCATCGCATTCGGGAGTTCGGTTTCAATAAATGAAAGCTTTTCCCGGATCCCTACGGGTGCAGAGCGATAGTTTACCCCGACTACTAGTGTATGCATGGGTCAAAACACCTTTCACGTTCCATATTTCATATCTATTATTATACCACTTTAACTGGTTTATAAGCCTTTTAATTGTGAACAAGCGATGAAAATCCGCTTCTTTATAATTATTATAATGTAATTTTACCAAAGCTTTTCTTGAACAACAAGGATATTGCTCTTATTCGAAATTGTGAGAGAACTTGGGGATTTTCTGCTTTTGAAGGTGCTTCTATGGAAAGAAATTTTGTTATTGTAGCCTTATTTATATGGTTCTAGATGCTTAAATAGAACTTCTATGGCTTGTTATTTCGCTATACAGGAATTCCGCAAAACAACTTCGATTTTGCCCACCAGCCGCCTAGCCTCTTCACCGTTTTGAAAAAATCATTCGCCTGCATCGTCAGAAACCATCCGCCTGAAGCAATTTCTTTAACCCTTTTTTGAATACAGTGAAATAAAAAACTGCAGATCCTCTCGTCTTACAAGAGGATCTGCAGTTTCTATACACTTACATTCTTTTTTCGATTTCTGCCCAAGCGGCATCTTTTCCAAGGCCGGTCTCGGATGAAAAGACGATCAATGGATCGTTCTTATCCATATCCAGCGTTTCACGGACGATCTTTTTATGCTTGTCCCATTTGCCTTTAGGAATTTTATCCGCTTTAGTCGCAATGATGATGCACGGAATATCGTAATGCTTCATGAAATCGTACATATTGACGTCGTCGCGGCTCGGCGGATGGCGAAGGTCGACAATCTGGATCACCGCTTTAAGCTCTTCGCGGCCAGTGATATAGCGTTCGATCATTTTGCCCCAGGCCTCGCGCTCCGACTTGGACACTTTTGCGTAGCCATAGCCCGGAACGTCGACGTAAAACAATTTTTCTTCGATCTTATAGAAATTCAAGGTTTGTGTTTTCCCCGGTTTTGAGGAAATGCGTGCCATGCTCTTGCGGCCGATCATTTTGTTGATGAACGAAGATTTTCCGACGTTCGAGCGGCCGGCCAGTGCGAATTCCGGCAAGCCGTCTTCCGGGTATTGTTCCGGACGGACAGCACTTATAACAAGTTCTACATTATGGACTATCATTGAGTTTCTCCTTCTAATGCGATTTCTAATGCTTCATCCGCCTGAGAAACAAGTTTGAATGTCAGTTCTTCTCGGACGGTTTCCGGAATATCTTCAATATCCCGTTCGTTGTCGATTGGCAGGATGATGGTTGTTAGCCCGGCGCGGTGAGCACTGAGCGTTTTCTCTTTTACTCCGCCAATCGGCAGCACGCGTCCGCGAAGAGTAATTTCACCCGTCATGCCGACTTCACGCCGGATCGGGCGTTTTGACAATGCCGATACGAGTGCAGTGGCAATCGTGATGCCGGCTGAAGGGCCATCTTTTGGCACAGCGCCTTCAGGCACGTGAATGTGAATATCTTGGGATTCATGGAAATTCGGGTCGATTCCAAGAGATTCGGCTTTTGCTCTTACGAACGACAAAGCGGTTTGTGCCGATTCTTTCATGACATCCCCAAGTTTACCGGTCAACTGCAGTTTTCCTGAACCTGGCGATAACGATACTTCAATTTGAAGTGTATCGCCGCCTACCGTCGTATAGGCAAGCCCGGTTGCGACGCCGACCTGGTTTACAGTTTCGGCCATGCCATAGCGGAATTTGCGTTTGCCCAAGTACTCTTCGACTGCCTCTTCTTCTACAAGCACATGTTCTTTCTCACCGGAGACAATCTGTTTTGTCACTTTCCGGCAAATCGAAGCAATCTGGCGTTCCAGTCCACGAACTCCCGCTTCCCGTGTGTAGTAACGGACAACCGCAAGAAGCGCAGCATCGTCAAATTGCAATTGCTCTTCGGTCAAACCATGTTCTTTCAGCTGTTTCGGAGCCAAATGGTTTTTCGCGATTTTCTGCTTTTCGGCTTCTGTATAGCCGGCAATCGTAATAACTTCCATCCGGTCGCGCAACGGACCTGGAATCGAGCTCAAATCGTTTGCTGTCGCAATGAACAATGTGTTCGATAGATCGTAAGGTTCTTCTATATAATGGTCGCTGAACGTGTTGTTTTGTTCGGGATCAAGAACTTCCAGCATGGCCGATGATGGGTCTCCCCGGAAATCATTGGACATTTTATCGATTTCGTCGAGCAAGAAGACCGGATTGACTGTCCCTGCCCGTTTCATGCCCTGGATAATCCGGCCTGGCATAGCACCGATATACGTACGCCGATGACCACGGATTTCAGATTCGTCACGTACGCCGCCAAGTGATACGCGGACAAAGTTGCGGTCGAGCGACTCGGCAATCGACTTCGCCAGCGATGTTTTTCCTACGCCCGGAGGTCCGACTAAACAAAGGATCGGGCCTCTAAGCGACTGGGTCATCTGCTGGACCGCTAAATATTCCAAGACGCGCTCTTTGACACTTTCTAAACCATCGTGATCGCGGTCGAGAACTTCTTCCGCATATTTGATGTCCAAGCGGTCTTCAGTTGATTGCGACCAAGGAATCGTGACGAGCCATTCAATATATGTGCGGATAATGCCGCTTTCTGCAGAAGCTGATGGCAATTTTTCATAACGATCCAACTCTTTCAATGCAGCTTTTTGGGCGGATTCTGGCATACCGGCATCTTCAATGCGTTTTTTCAAATCGACAATTTCACCTGATTTGCCGTCTTTGTCGCCAAGTTCCGTTTGGATGGCCTTCATCTGCTCACGCAAGTAAAACTCCTTTTGCGTTTGCTCCATTGCTTTTTTAACGCGCTGATTGATGCGTTTTTCCAGGTCGATAACTTCTTGTTCATTGTGCAAGCGGCTGATAAGCATTTCCAACCGCTGGCTGACATCGAATGTTTCCAGAATTTCCTGTTTGCCTGCCAATTTCAACGGCAAATGAGAAGCGACCATGTCAGCCAAGCGGCCTGGTTCTTCAATGTCCGCCACTGTATTGTATGTTTCAGTCGTCACTTTCTTCGACGCTTTGGCGTATTTCTCAAAATGCTCGAGCAGCAAACGCATTAATGCATCTTGTTCAGCGTCGCGTTCATCTTCATCAGGGAAAGAAGTTACTTCAACAAGCGAAAAAGTTTCTTCTTCCTCGTAAGTTTTCCATTGGCCGCGTTCTAAACCTTCCACAAGCACACGGATTGTACCGTTTGGCAGTTTGAGCATTTGTTTTACATAAGCAAGCGTTCCGACTTTCTGAAGGTCGTCCTTGCCTGGCTCTTCAGTACCCATTTCTTTTTGTGTTGCCAAAAATACGATGTTGTCTTCAAGCAAAGCATGTTCCAGTGCAGCTACCGACCGTTCCCGGCCAACGTCAATATGCAATACCATCGTCGGGAACACGAGGAGCCCGCGCAACGGTAAAAGCGGCACACGTTTTGTCACTTTTCTTTTAGCCATGGTGAAAGCCACCTCCGTAAGATTTAATTATTGCTTCTATTAGTTAAAGGCAAACAACTATGTTTTTCGGTGTCCAGTCATTAGCAGCCAGCTTTTCGTACTTTCAAGCCGCTCGACTATACTTTCTAAACAAGCCGCTTTATCAGCATGTCATATCCCTTCTGAGAAACAGAAGGATGCCTCACCTTTTCTTTAAAAAAAGGCTGACTTTTGAACGCACGGATGTGCACGATCAAAGTCAGCCCGTATCATCCTTTTTCCCGCTTTTACGGTCAGAAAATTTCTGCTTTAATTATATCAGTAAAGCACTACTGCCCGAAAAGCCTGAATTTCTCGCTGCTAACCAAGAGAAATTCTATCCCATGGTTAGCGCTGCATTAAGCGGATGTTTTTTCGTTATTATCACCAATGTATTCCGAACCGTCTTTTAAGATCAATTTCGGCTGTACGTTATTGGCAACTGTCTCTTTTGTAATGATGCATTCGACGATGTCTTCACGAGACGGCAAGTCGAACATAACTTCAAGCATGATATTCTCAATGATTGAACGAAGTCCACGTGCGCCTGTTTTGCGTTCAATTGCCAATTTGGCAATTTCCACAAGAGCGGCGTTTTCGAACGTCAATTCAACATCATCCAGTTCCATCATTTTTTGATATTGTTTGATCAGCGCATTTTTTGGTTCAGTCAAAATCTGAACCAACGCATTTTCATCCAATTGCTCAAGGCTCGCCAATACCGGCAGACGGCCGATGAATTCAGGAATCAGACCGAATTTTAGCAAGTCTTCAGGAATCAACTGGCTAAGCAGTGATTTTTCATCCAGCTCTTCTTTGTTCGGATCCGCTCCGAAGCCGATCACTTTATTGCCAAGACGGCGTTTGATGATTTGGTCAACTCCGTCAAAAGCTCCACCAACGATGAACAAGACGTTTGTCGTATCGATTTGGATGAATTCCTGGTGAGGATGCTTGCGTCCGCCTTGCGGTGGCACGCTTGCAGTTGTGCCTTCCAAGATTTTCAGCAAAGCTTGCTGCACGCCTTCGCCTGAAACGTCGCGTGTAATGGATGGGTTCTCGGATTTCCGGGCAACTTTATCGATTTCATCGATATAGATGATCCCTTTCTCAGCGCGTTCCACATCATAGTCTGCAGCTTGGATCAATTTTAACAGAATGTTTTCAACGTCTTCGCCGACATATCCAGCTTCTGTTAACGAAGTGGCATCAGCAATTGCAAACGGCACATTCAGTATGCGTGCCAACGTCTGAGCAAGCAAAGTTTTCCCGCTGCCTGTTGGTCCGATCAAAACAATATTGGACTTCGACAACTCGACGTCATCGATTTTGCTATTTGAGTTAACGCGTTTATAGTGGTTGTAGACCGCAACAGCGAGCGATTTTTTCGCTTTTTCCTGCCCGATTACATAACCGTTAAGAATGTTTAATATCTCTTTCGGCTTTGGCACTTCCTTGAATTCCACTTCTTCTTCTGTACCAAGCTCTTCTTCTACGATTTCCGTACACAGCTCAATACATTCGTCACAAATATAAACACCTGGCCCTGCAACCAGTTTACGAACCTGCTCTTGTGGTTTGCCACAGAACGAACATTTTAAATGGTCTTTTTCGTCATTGAATTTGAACAATGTATTCACCCCTATTCAAGCCATTATCTTACAAGATTCTATTCAATTCAGCAACTAATAAGATTTGGGCTAAAGTTATATTGCTATGCACTAATAGTACCTTATTCTATGTAGAGTAAAACAAGGCGCGTCTCCGCGCCTTGTTTATAGGTCTTGCTTATGTGGGGCTATTTTATTCAGCGTCTGCGTCTGCAGCTGCGCTTTCGTTCTCAACGAATTTTGCGTTTTCAAGCAAGAATTCAACTGTGTTTTGCATACGGATATCGTTTTCAAGCATTTCAGTGCCGCCTAGAGCAGTTTTGATCGCTTCGATGTGCATGTTGAACTGGCCAGCCATTTTCTCAAGTTCGTTGTTGATGTCTTCAGAAGTTACTTCAATGTTCTCAGCAGCAGCGATTGCTTCAAGCGTCAACGAAATACGTACGCGCGTTTCAGCATCTCCGTGCATTTGGCCGCGAAGAGCTTCTTCGTCCTGGCCAGAGAATTGGTAGTAAAGGTCAAGGTTCATGCCTTGTTGAGTCAAACGTTGTTCGAAGTCCTGCATCATGCGGTCCATTTCAGTGTGGATCATTGCATGCGGAAGATCGATTGTTGCATTAGCAGCAGCTTTTTGCACAAGCTCATCGCGAAGAGTCGTTTCAGCAGCTTGTGTTTTTTCTGCAGTTAGGTTTTCTTTCATTTTCGTGCGCAATTCTTCAAGGCTTGCTACTTCCGGATCGATTTCTTTAGCTAACTCGTCGTTTAGCTCAGGAAGCTCTTTGCCTTTTACTTCGTTTACTTTCACTTTGAATGTTGCAGCTTTTCCTGCAAGTTCAGCAGCGTGGTATTCTTCAGGGAAAGTAACTTCCACTTCTTTTTCTTCTCCGGATTTTACGCCGACCAATTGGTCTTCAAATCCAGGAATGAAAGAGTTAGAGCCGATTTCAAGAGAATAATCTTCTCCTTTACCGCCTTCGAATGCTTCTCCGTCAACAAAACCTTCAAAGTCGATAACAGCTGTGTCGCCTTGAGCGATTGCTTCGTCTTCTTTTACAACCAGTTCAGCAAAACGGTCTTGGTTTTCTTTTAATTGGTTTTCGATTTCTTCGTCAGTTACTTCAGTATCTTGTTTTGATACTTCAAGGCCTTTGTATTCGCCAAGCTGAACTTCCGGTTTAACCGTCACTTTAGCTGTAAATACAAGCGGTTGGCCTTTTTCTAATGTCGTGATGTCGATTTCAGGACGGTCAACAGGGTTGATTCCTGCTTCTTCAACAGCATTTGCATAAGCATCTGGCAAGATGAAGTCTAAAGCATCTTGGTAAAGAGATTCTACACCAAAGCGTTTTTCGAACATTTGGCGAGGCATTTTCCCTTTGCGGAAACCTGGTACGTTGATTTCTTTTACAACTTTTTTAAACGCTTTGTCTAGTCCTGCGTTTACTTGTTCTGCAGGCACTTCAACTGTTAAAGTTCCTGTGTTACCTTCTTGCTTTTCCCATTTTGCTGACATATATAAGCCCTCCAAACATTTTCTACAAAGTCGTATCACGTTTTTATACGGTTTTTGACAACCTCCATATTATAGCATAGATGTCGTCAGGTTCAACTATTTCTATCCATTCCGCCATTCGAACCATTGTTCGGCCGTTATGATAAGGTTCGCCAAGTTTTCGTCACCTGTAAAGGTTTCTTCTCCAGTGAACAACAAATCCAAATAACTTAAATACGCTTCTGCGATTTCAAACGGCTCGTAACCTTCCCACTGGAATGGGTAAAACAAGTAAATATGCCGTTCGAACAGTTCCTGTGCCATCCCCAAACGTGTCGGGTCTTGCACCAATGCATCTTCTAAATTTCGTTTAACCGCATTCAAACGGTTATTATTGATTGGATCTGGCAATGCCGCAATGGAAAACGATCCTTCGAAATGGAATTTTTGAATATGCACAGAGCCACGTATTTTTTTCTGGTGCAGCATGAACAATATGTATGTTTTTGTTAACATGTCGACATTCGGATGCTCGACAATCTTAATCAAATAATCCTTCATCGCCTTATAGGATTCGAGCGGCAAGTCCATGATGAGCCGTTCTTGTTCTATAGGTGTTAAGGTCAAGAAGTGGTCCAGCGAATAAAGTGAAGTCGCCACTTTTTCAATTGGCGCACTGGATACGATTCGTTCGTTAAGATCACGGAGTTGCCGGAACTGCTCGAGCCGTTCTTCCGGCAGCACTTTTTCTTCTATTAATATTTCAATCATTTGTTCCGCTTCTTTATATTCCCGGACTTGCATCAATATGCTTATGTATAATTCCATCGTCTCCAAATAATGAATCGGCCCAATTTTTAAGAGCTCCCTGCAAACATCCAGCGCTTCTTCGTAATCGCCAAGCTCAAATAAACTGTATGCATACGCCCCAAGAGCCGCTGCATTATCCGGTTCATAGGAAAGCACCTGATACAATTTGTCTCTGGCTTCATCGTAATTTTCGTTTTTCAAAAAATTCATGCCGTCTGTCAGCAGGCGATTGATCGTTGTCGGAAAAACAATCACATTGCCTTTGCGCTTCAAATCCCTGTATTTTTTACGCATCTACCCACCTCATTTGTACAAACTATCATATCATATCGGCATTTTCCGGGAAAATAATAGCCGATTTTTCCACCATGTTTTTGCTCGGAAAATTCTATGCGTATAAATGTTCCTTACTAGGGGAAATAAACTTAAGCGTAATAAAAAGCCTTCAATAAAGTAATGCGAAGGCCACGTGTCTCAGTTATTCGATTATTGTTGCAGTTATTTTTGGAGAACCGGATTCCGTTTTGCCATCAAATGATCCATAGACTGTAATTTCTTGGCCGTCCTGAATTTTCACAGTGCTGTTGTTGCTGACCACATATGTCCCTTCACCTTCAGAGTCTTGTGTCGTCAATAGGAATTCATCGCCAATATCTGTACCAGTGATCGGTGAAGCAATTCCTTCCGCTTTTACAACAGTTCCTGCCGGTATCGAATCATCATTGGCAGCCACAAAGTCAACTTCCACCGCTTCTTCCTTCAGCCCTTCTTCCGTTTCCTTCTCCACATCAGAAGACCGTCCGCCTTCCGCTTGTTCTCCGCCACAAGCTCCCAGCAGCAAGGAAACGGCTAACAAAAGACTCGCTTTCTTCATATTGCCACCTCCACTTTCCGCCCAGCAAATGATTTTATTGATAAGGCACCTTATATATTTTTTGTATACCCGCATAATGCGGTTAAAAACAGATATACGATGAATCTAAATTCTTATATACTGTTTAAAAAAGGAGAATAAACGTGAAAATTAAGACTAAATTATTTCTTTTTTTGTTTGTTTTTCTCCTCGCCTCATGTGGCATAGGTCAGGAAACAAAAGAAGAAGATAATAGAACTGCAGAAAAGGTGTCCGCTAAAACCGCTGAAGAAGCGCCATCTGCCGAATCGGAATTTAGCGCCGCTGATCCAGGAGAATGGCAAAAGTCGAGCAATGGAGAATTTCGGTTGGCAAGCTACGGGTTGAACGAGGAAATAGCCTTGGATTTTTCTGAGACCCCTTTTATTCCAGTAGAAATGGGGGCAATGAACGTAAGCGTGCAAGATGTATCAGTAATAGATTACAAACCTGGTGAAGCACAGAAAAGGGTCGTTTTTGGCGATACAGACATAGTCCGTGTAATTTCTGCATACATGGTCATTAATAATTATTCGGATATGGATATCCTTTTCGACCCGGATGAGGCATCACTCCTTACAAATACCGGAGAAACTCTTCACCCTTTGAAGCATTGGACGTGGACAATTGACGGCAATTTCACTGCCGGTGCTACGAAAGCAGTAAGTATCGCTTGGGCGCTGGAAGACACGGAAAGCGAACTAACTTCAGTGCGGATCGCCTTTGCTCCTCCCGTTTCCAAAACAACAAATGAGGAACTTTCAGGCCCTCTTGAAATCGAAATTGAAATTGTGCCCTACTAATAAAAAAACGATCCGCAGCCATAAAGCTGCGGATCGTTTTTTATCTTGTGCATTTAAACACAAATGCTGGCGGCATGTTGAGGGTAACTTTATTGACTTCTATACCACTAAAAAAGGTATTGAAATATTTCTGTTTGAATTTCGTGTATTGGAAGGTGATAAACTCACCTTCAACAGCCAGCACGTTTTGTGTTTCTTTAAGAATATTGGCAGATACGGTTTTAGGCAAGCTGGCAAACGGCAAACCCGAGATAATATAGTCAGCTTTTTCAATAGAGTGTTTTTTCAAATAATCACTTACTTTTTCAGCGGAATCATTTAAAATGTAGACATTTTTAAGACTTCCGTATTTCAGTTTCAACAAGCGATAAAATTTTTCATTTGTTTCAAATACCAATAATTTAGTATCAGGCCTTTTTTTCTGGATGATCTGTTCTGTAAACACCCCTGTGCCAGGACCATATTCAACAATGCATTCTGCATGTTCAAATTTGATGGGAGCTATCATTTGTCGAGCAAGCAATTTGGAACTCGGCACCAAGGCTCCAACTGATCGGGGGTTTTTCACGTATTGGCTTAGAAATTGCATTGGGATCATAAGCTTCCTCTTTCCTTAGTAAGAATCAACTAAACTGACAACTCTTTTTTCAAGGACATTTGTTTTAAAGGTTAAATTCAGAAAACTTTTAATCGCTTTTTAAATATACCACGTTTCTTTTCAGTCTCCAAGAAAATCAGAGCATATTACTAGGATTTATTTAGAAGAAAAAAATCCCGGCCTACTTGGCCAGGATTTCGATTGCTTTTAAATTTACCGATAAAAAGAAAAATCGAACCTTCGGCAATTAACCTGTGGCTTCATCTTCTGCAATAACTTGTTCTAATGCCTGGACAAAAAGTTCAGTCGGTTGAGCTCCTGTCAACGCATATTTCTTATTGATCAAATAATAAGGCACTCCTGTTACGCCGTACTGGGCGGCAGTCCGTTCGTCTGCACGAACTTCATCAGCCATTTCATCACTCGCCAGCATTTTTGAGACAGCTTCCTTATCCAAGCCTACTTCCCCTGCGAGCTCTGCCAATACTGCATGATCTCCGATATGTTTGGACTCCGTGAAATAAGCCAGCAGAATCCGCTCGGTCATTTCTTTCATCAATCCTTGCGCTTTTGCAAACAGCGTTAACCGGTGAGCGTCAAAGGTATTTGTCAAAATCAATGTGTCCATTTGATAATCGAGCCCTAATTCGTTTGCCATCCGGACCATATTTTCTGTATTCGCTTTGGCTTGTTCGATGCTCATGCCGTATTTTTTCGCAAGCATTTCGTACATGTTCTCTTTTATGTCCCGGCCGATTGTCGGGTCCAGTTCAAAACTTCTATAAGTTACTTCAATGGGATGATCAATCTTCTTAATGGCGTCTTCCAGACGCCGTTTGCCAATATAGCAAAACGGTCAAGCAAAGTCAGTCCACATTTCGATATGCATAGTTATCCCTCCCATATATGGTTCCTTTTAAGGATAGAGGATCTTTTTGGATTTTTCACGCGATATGTTTCGGTATCGATTCTTCCCTGATACAAAACAGGAAATCTTCAAAAACATAAAAACACCTGACATAAAGGTCAGGTGTTTTTATGTACGCTGTAGATGTCCCAGGAGGGATTCGAACCCCCGACCGACGCCTTAGAAGGGCGTTGCTCTATCCAGCTGAGCTACTGAGACGATACTTTCTTTAACGAAAGACAATTCTTATTATAGAAATCATTTCAAGAAAAGTCAACGCTATTTCAAAAAAATATTAAAGAAAGTTTTTCCAAAGTTTCATTCCATGTCGCCCATCCATTTTGGCATAGCCCTTTTTAGTTCCCGAAGGGCATTCCCGCGATGTGAAATTGCTGCTTTTTCTTCAGGGGAAAGTTCGGCCATAGACTTGTTGATAGTCGGCACAAAAAAAATCGGATCATACCCAAAGCCATTTTCGCCGCGGCGCTCATGCAGAATGTGGCCTTCGCACGAACCGGAAAAGGTGATGGTCTTTTGCCCCGGAGCTGCGACAGCCAAAACACACCGGAACCGTGCCGTGCGCTCTTCATCTAAAACGCCGTCCAGCTTTGACAGAACTTTATCGATGTTGGCGTAGTCGCTTTTTTCACCGCCTGCATAACGCGCTGAATAAACGCCTGGTTCGCCGTTTAACGCATCGATTTCAAGTCCGCTGTCATCCGCTATCACAGTTGTTTGAAGAGCCTCAGCGACCGCCTCCGCTTTAATAATCGCATTTTCCTCGAAGGTTATGCCTGTCTCTTCGACGTCCATCTCTTCAGCAATGTCGCGAAGCGTCAACACTTTATAACCAAGCGGCGAAAGCAGCGTTTCAAAGTCTTTTGCTTTGCCTTTGTTTTGGGTAGCAATAATCACCCGTTTCATAAATTCGATTCCACCTCTTCGCCGATGCGTTTTGCAACATCACCCAATACTTGTTTTTGCAAGGCGATCAACTGCTGAATGCCCGCTTCTCCAAGGTCAAGCAATTCGTTCAGTTGAGCACGCGTAAACGTCGACTCTTCCCCAGTGCCTTGCAGCTCAACAAAGTTGCCAGCTCCTGTCATGACAAGATTCATATCAACTTCAGCAGATGAATCTTCTACGTAATTCAAATCCAAAACAGCTCCAATTTCAGGAACGATGCCGACGCTCGTTGCCGCTAAAAAGTCTGTGACCGGAAATGCTGTTAGATTCAGTTTGCCAATTGCCATGGTCATTGCTACAAATGCACCTGTTATCGAAGCCGTGCGTGTACCGCCGTCCGCCTGGATTACGTCGCAATCAATCCAAAGCGTGCGCTCTCCCAACTTCTCCAAATCCACGACTGCGCGCAGCGCACGACCGATCAAGCGCTGAATTTCCATAGTCCGTCCACCGATTTTGCCGCGGGACGCTTCCCGCTGATTGCGGCTATTGGTCGCACGCGGCAACATGGAATACTCTGCCGTAATCCACCCTTTGCCCTGCCCTCTTAAAAACCCGGGAACTCTGTCTTCAATCGTTGCCGTACAAATCACTTTTGTTTGGCCGACTGTAATCAATACCGAGCCCTCCGGATGAATCAAATAGTCCACATCCATCTGCACCGGGCGCAGTTCATTTACGTTTCTTTCGTTTATTCGTGTCATGGAAAATCCTCCTTATGTTTGCCCAAATAGCGTACCATATTTGAAGATGAACAACAAAAGCCTGGCAGTTGCTCTGTTATGCTTCTGCATCGTTTTGTTATCAAAAAAAGTGCTCAACAAGCAAAAAACCCGACTGTACCAGTCAGGTTTTTGGAAAGCGGATAGAATGGATGATCGGTTCTTCGATTTCCAGCCATTTCTGTATGATTGCAGTAAATATCGGAGTTGAACCGGACGTATAAAAATGATGAACAGGCGGCTTTGTCCGTGTAGCGCATTGGTTAAGATATTCTAAATGCCTTTCGACGTCTTTAGCAGTTTCCTCTGCTGAAGAAAGCACATGGACGCCTTTGCCGAACGCTTCTTCAATAAACGTTTGAAGCAAAGGGTAATGGGTGCAGCCGAGTATGGCCGTATCAAACGATTCGCCTTCAAGTTCTGAAAGCGTCTCCCTAACCATATCACGGGCAAACTCGCCTTCGTATTCATCACTCTCCACGAGCGGCACGAATTTCGGGCATGCCAACTGAACGACGTGTGAAGAAGAAACGAGAGACTTGATGGCTTTTTCATAAGCCCCGCTCTTCACTGTCCCGAGAGTCCCAAGAACTGCAATCTCTTTTGTGGAAGATGAAGTTACCGCAGCGCGTGCGCCAGGGAAAATAACACCGATTACGGGAATCGGCAAGTTTTTCTGAAGCGAATTAAGAGCAGCTGCAGTTGCTGTATTGCATGCGATAACAAGCAATTTGATCTTTTTTTGCATTAAAGCAGTCGCCATTTGCCACGTATACTTACGAACCTCTGCAATTGGGCGGGGGCCATAAGGGCATCTGGCATTGTCACCGACATAGTAAATCTGTTCATTCGGCAAAAGTTTCATTATTTCTTTTGCGACAGTTAGGCCGCCTACTCCTGAGTCTATAACACCGATTGGCGCGTTCACCGTTAATCTCCTCAATCCTATTTCATGTTAGTATGCAACTTTTCCAGAAGGAATGAAAATTGCTCTACTTCTTCTTGCGTAAAATCGGCAAGAACCGTTTCAAGATACTCTTGTCTTTTTTGAATCACTTCTTCAATGATGCGTTCGCCTTCTTGCAGCAGCTTGATGCGGACAACACGGCGATCTTGTTCTTCGCGGATGCGCATGACCAAGTTATTTTTTTCCATACGGTCGACCAAATCGGTCGTTGTACTGAATGCCAGATACATTTTGTTCGACAAATCGCCGATCGTCATATCACCGTGTTCAAACAGCCATTGCAAAGCAACAAATTGCGGAGGCGTGATGGTGTAGGAATTTAATATCTCACGGCCTTTTTGTTTGATAATGCCGGAAATATAACGCAATTCTTTTTCCATAAATGCTACCCTTTCCGGGTCATGGGTGTGTTTTCTCGTGTCATTAGCCATTATTCGTTTCACTCCTTAAGAACGGATCTTACTTCTATAGTGAAGGTTTTTTATCAATATGGCAAGAAATCCTTAAAGTTTCGCTGCCGCAACCCGGTTATTTTGTAAAAGCTCTTTTTCTTGTTCGCTCCAAGGATGGCTTTTTCCTGTCTCTTTTGAGATTTGGACCATGGCGCCCCGGCCGGTAAAGCACGTTTCCTCTTTTTCATTAGTTACCCAATAATGGATATCGATAGACGAGTTTCCTAATGAATGAATTTTCACATGAACATTGAGTTTTTCATCAAAATATACTTGTTGAGTATAATCGACTTGGATATCTGCGACAACCGGAAATAATTTACTTTCTCCTGTTAGCCAATTCTGCATCAAGCCCAACTTTTTCATATATTCGATCCGGGCAAATTCGAAATATGTTATAGGCACTGTATTGTTAACATGTCCGAACATATCCGTTTCCGAAAAACGCACATGTACCGGTACAGAAAAAGAAAAGCCTTTTTTCCAGCTTGCAAAATCCTCAATATAAGTTGCTTTCATATTACGCTCCTTTTTAAATAGATGTTTGTTTTGTTAGTATAGCAAAAATACACCAAAAGGTCTGAAAACAATAGATTAAGACAAAAAAAACCTCCGCTAGGCGGAGGTTACTGATAAACTAGTCAACCATTCTGTCGCTTCCGAAGAAGTTGCGGAACATTTGAACAGTTGTTTCACGGTTCAAAGCTGCGATTGAAGTTGTCAAAGGAATTCCTTTAGGGCAAGATTCAACACAGTTCTGAGAGTTACTGCAGCTTCCAAGTCCGCCTTCGCCCATAATAGCGTTCAAGCGCTCATCACGGTTCATCGCACCTGTTGGATGCGCATTGAAAAGACGAACTTGTGAAAGTGGAGCAGGTCCGATAAAATCGGATTTTTCGTTTACGTTCGGGCATGCTTCTAAGCATACGCCGCACGTGATGCATTTAGACAGCTCATAAGCCCACTGGCGTTTACGTTCAGGCATGCGAGGGCCTTCTCCAAGATCATGTGTCCCATCGATCGGTACCCAAGCCTTAACTTTTTTCAACGACTCGAACATACGGCTGCGGTCAATGACCAAGTCACGGACAACCGGGAATGTTTTCATCGGCTGAAGCCTAATCGGCTGCTCCAACTGATCGATCAAAGCAGTACACGACTGGCGTGCTTTGCCGTTGATGACCATTGAGCATGCTCCACAGACTTCCTCAAGACAAGCCATGTCCCAGTTTACTGGAGTGGTCTTTTTCCCTTCCATGTTAACCGGGTTGCGGCGGATTTCCATCAACGCCGAAATGACATTCATGTTCGCGCGATATGGCACTTCGAACTTTTCGAAATACGGTTCATCGTTCGTTGAGTTACGGCGTTCGACTTCTATAATAACAGTTTTTGCTGCTTCACCCATGGTAAAATTGCTCCTTTCTTAGGCTTTCGCTGAGTAATCACGTTTCCGTGGCGGAATCAGCGAAACGTCCACTTCTTCATAATGGAAAATCGGTGCTTCGTATCCATTGAATTTAGCCATAGTTGTTTTCAGGAATTCCGCGTCATTGCGTTCAGGGAATTCCGGTTTGAAATGAGCTCCACGGCTCTCATTGCGATGCAGTGCGCCAAGAGTGATCACTCTAGCTAAATGTAGCATATTCTTCAATTGGCGGGCGAACATAGCACCTTGGTTGCTCCAAAGCTGCGTGTCCGTCATGCTGATATTTTCAAATCGTTGTAGCAATTCTTGAATTTTCTCGTCTGTCTTCTGCAATCTATCGTTATAACGCACCACTGTTACGTTATCCGTCATCCATTCACCAAGTTCTTTGTGAAGAACATAAGCATTTTCTGTACCATCCAGTGCTAACAGCTCTTCCCACTTGCGCTGTTCTTCAGCTGCATGCCAATCAAAAATTTCTGGAGAAAGATCTTCAGCAAGCTGATCTAAGCCTTTGATATAAGTTAATGCATTTGGTCCGGCAACCATACCGCCGTAAATCGCTGACAACAATGAGTTTGCACCCAAACGGTTTGCACCGTGCTGAGAGTAATCACATTCACCAGCTGCAAATACGCCAGGAATATTAGTCATCTGTTGATCGTCGACCCATAGTCCGCCCATTGAATAATGGACTGCCGGGAAGATTTTCATTGGAACTTTACGTGGATCGTCGCCAGTGAACTTCTCATAGATTTCAATGATTCCGCCAAGTTTGATGTCCAATTCTTTCGGATCTTTGTGCGAAAGGTCCAAATACACCATATTCTCGCCATTGACCCCGAGTTTTTGGTTAACGCAGACATCGAAAATTTCACGGGTAGCAATATCACGCGGCACTAAATTTCCATATGCCGGATATTTTTCTTCAAGGAAATACCAAGGCTTGCCGTCTTTATAAGTCCAGATCCGTCCGCCTTCTCCGCGGGCTGATTCTGACATCAAACGAAGTTTATCATCGCCAGGAATCGCAGTCGGGTGAATTTGGATAAATTCGCCGTTTGCGTAATAAGCGCCTTGTTGATAAACGACCGAAGCTGCTGAACCGGTATTGATGACCGAGTTCGTCGATTTTCCAAAGATGATTCCAGGACCGCCAGTTGCCATAATTACAGCATCTCCGCGGAATGCTTTAATTTCCATCGTAGTCATGTTTTGGGCAGTAATGCCTCGGCTGATTCCGTTTTCATCGATGATCAAACTCAGGAATTCCCAGCCTTCGTATTTAGTAACCAAGCCGTTCGCTTCTTGGCGGCGGACTTGCTCATCTAAAGCATAAAGCAATTGCTGGCCGGTAGTCGCGCCGGCAAAAGCCGTTCTATGGTGCAGCGTGCCACCGAAACGACGGAAATCAAGTAAACCTTCAGGAGTACGGTTGAACATAACCCCCATGCGGTCAAGCAAACGGATAATTCCTGGCGCAGCTTCCGCCATTGCTTGAACCGGCTTTTGGTTCGCTAGAAAATCTCCGCCGTATACTGTGTCATCAAAGTGAATAGCGGGAGAATCCCCTTCACCTTTTGTATTCACCGCTCCGTTGATCCCGCCCTGTGCACATACAGAGTGAGAACGTTTTACGGGAACGATTGAAAATAATTCGACGGGTGCTCCTGCTTCTGCAGCTTTGATAGCAGCCATTAAACCTGCAAGGCCTCCGCCGACAATAATAAGTTTGCCTTTCGCCATTTTGGTATTCACTCCTCTTTTAGTTCACCAGTAATGGAAGCGCTCTTAAACGAACGCGAATAATGCTCTGATACCAATAACCGATAGTACAACAAATATGGCCAGCACTGCATAGTTCGAATAGCGCTGTGATTTTGCGGATTGCGTGATTCCCCAAGTAACTAGGAAAGACCAGAATCCGTTCGCCAAGTGGAATGTTGCAGCCAACACACCTGCGATATAGAAAGCTAACATGAATGGGTTCGACAAAATTTCCGCCATCATATTAAAGTCGGCCTCTGCATTGCCCAAAGCTACTTGGAAACGTGTTTCAAAAACGTGCCAAGCGATAAAAATTACAAGGAAAACGCCTGTATAGCGTTGCAAGACCAACATCTGGTTACGGAAATAACTGTAGTGGCCCACATTGTGCTTTGAAGTGAACGCTATGTACAAGCCATAGAATGCATGATACACCAGCGGTAAATAGATAACGAAAATCTCCAAGAAAATAACGAACGGTAAGTTCGCCATAAAGTGTGAAGCATCGTTAAAAGCTTGTTCACCTTGTGTTGCGAAATGATTGACGATCAAATGCTGCGTCAAGAACACACCAATCGGAATAATTCCTAATAATGAGTGCAACCTGCGCAATAAAAATTCACGATTTTCCAAAACTTTTACCCTCCTCAACCCAATAATAGGCAGCAAAAAAAGCAATCGATATGTTACGAAAGCATCCATTGACTGCAACTAGCATCATGATACAATAATATGACATATTTATTGTACTCCCCTAAAAAAGGAGCGTCAAGGCAACCAAGCCTTTTTGCAAACATTCTTATTAGTATTTTATTATAGTGAAAGTAGGTTAACCATGACTGAAACAAATACAGTTTTAAGCGAGCATTTCGGTTACGAATTGATCAGGGACCATCTAATATCAGAGATTTTAGGGTCTCATGAGACGGAAATACTCTACTGGGCAGGAAAATCTCTTGCTCGCAAGTTTCCTTTATTTTCGGTAGATGAAGCTCCAGACTTCTTTGCCCAAGCTAATTTCGGCGAATTAACTCTTGAAAAAAAGGCTAAAGATGAAACTATTTTTACCCTTATCCCATCAAAAATAGAAAATCGCTGCTTTAAATTAGAAGCAGGTTTTCTAGCGCAGCAGCACCAGAAAATTGGCGGCTACTTGACAGAAGCCTACGAAGAAGTATTCCAGAAAAAGAATTTGGTCCGTATTACCTTGAAAACAGACCTTCGTGAACGTGTCTAAACTATGACAAATGTGGAAATCATACCACATAAGCTGGTTTCTATTTTTCTTTATGCTCTATAGTTTTATCCAAAAACAAGACCCGACAAATGTCGGGTCTTGTTTTCTTAATATGATAAACCGTAAGCATCATGGAGAGCGCTGGCGGACTTCTCCATGTCGCTTTCCGGCACGACGACAGAGACTTTGATTTCAGAAGTGCTGACCATTTTCACCGGGATATCTTGCAGGCGCAGAATGTCGAACATGCGCGCTGCAACGCCGGGATTGGATACCATTCCGGAGCCGACGATGGAAACTTTGGCCAAGCCAACCTCGTAATTCAAGTTTACGAAGCCGATTTCATCCCGATATGATTCCAGAACACGTTTTGTTTCTTCCAGGCTTTCTTCCTTGATGGAAAACGATACGGATGGGGGAATTTCTTCTGAAATGCTTTGGACAATAATATCGACATCGATATGATGTTCAGCTAGTTTCATGAAAATTTTAGCCAGCGAACCGTTGAACGGTTTTTCATAGCTGGCCGTTACACGGGCAATGCCCCGTTCGAACGCGACGCCTCTGACGATTAGATTTTTCTCCACTGTGATCACCTCTTGTATGATTGTGCCCGGTTCATCTGAGTAGCTCGCTCGCACCGACAACGGGACATTGTTGTTTTTAGCAAATTCAACTGCACGCGGGTGCAATACTCCCGCTCCCAGATTGGCAAGCTCCAGCATTTCATCGTAAGAAATCTGTTCCAGTTTGCGGGCGCCGTTAACATAACGCGGATCTGCCGTATAAACACCGTCGACGTCTGTATAAATTTCACATTTGTCTGCATTTAAAGCAGCTGCGAGCGCAACTGCTGTTGTATCGGAGCCTCCTCGGCCGAGAGTCGTAATATTGCCGACTTTATCAACCCCCTGGAAGCCGGCCACTACACAGAAAAAGCCATTTTCCAGAACTCGTTCCAAACGTTCCGTATGAATTTGCTCGATGCGTGCATTGCGCGGGACGGATTCGGTTTCGATGCCGGCTTGCCAGCCTGTAAACGACAGCGCTTCATGGCCGAGCGCTTTGAAAGCCATCGCCAGCAAAGAAATTGTCACTTGTTCTCCTGTTGCCAGCAACATGTCCATTTCACGCTTCGGCGGCTCTGTCGAAATTTCATTGGCTAATGCCACCAGTGTATCCGTTGTTTTTCCCATTGCCGAAACGACAATGACCACTCGATTGCCTTTTTCTTTTTCCAGTATCGCACGTTTTGCAACGCCTATAATTTTTTCCGGCGTCGCAACAGAAGTGCCGCCGAACTTCATCACTACAGTTTTCATTTTATCCACTCCCACAGTTAATGTGGCTCTCAACAAAAAAAGAGGCAGCCCGCCGCATATGCAGCAAACTACCTCTTTTATCATGTACGAAAAAACGTCCATGTGAGATAGCCCTCCAGAGATCTACTCTGACAGCCCTGCACTTCTTAAATGCAGGACCAGCATGCGGCTTTACAGTCCACCACACACTTCGGCGACCGCCCCTTTTCCCATTCTTCACAGATTCTGTCCATCTCTGAATGGGTACTTTTGACGTTCGCACCTCTATCACCACTCGTTACAAGTGATTTAATTATGTTATTACGATAACATACTCTTATTCCGTTGACAATGGCTGTTCAGTGAAATGATTGCGGATGGAAACCGCTAAACTTACCGGCATGCCGGCTTCTTTCAGTTCATCTACAGAAGCTTCTTTTATTTTTTTCACGGAACCGAAATGCTTAAGCAATTGCTGTTTGCGCTTTGGCCCGACGCCTTCTAAATTATCCAGTGCCGAAGTGATGGCATTTTTCCCTCTTAACTGGCGGTGGAATGTAATAACAAATCGATGCACTTCGTCTTGAATGCGCTGCAGCAAATAAAACGCTTCGCTTGTCCGTTTGAGCGGCACCATTTCGATTGGTGAACCATACAGAAGCTGCGACGTTTGGTGTTTAGCATCTTTGGCAAGCCCTGCAATCGGAATCGAGAGCCCGAGCTCGTCCTCCAAAATTTCACGTGCCGACTCGATTTGTCCTTTTCCTCCGTCAATGATGATCAAATCGGGCAATGGCAGATCATCTTTTAGCACGCGGGTATAGCGACGGCGTATTACTTCGCGCATTGCTGCATAGTCATCCGGCTTAGACGCATTGCGCGTTTTGTATTTGCGGTAATCTTTTTTCGACGGTTTGCCATCGATGAACGTAATCATCGCAGATACGGCATCAGCCCCTTGAATATGGGAGTTATCAAATGCTTCAATGCGCAGCGCCGTTTCGATGTTCAGCGCTTCGCCAAGTTCGACACATGCCCCGATAGTCTTTGTTTCTTGCCGCTCAAGCAATTGGAATTTTTCCTTGATGGCAATTTCTGCGTTTTTCTTCGCCAATTCCACCAATTCTTTTTTCTTGCCCCGCTGCGGCACCAGTGTCCGGATTTCGAGCCACTCTTTGATCAATTCTGCATCTTCGCCTTCCGGCAACAAAATCTCGTTCGGCTTTACATGATGCGATTGCTCATAAAATTGGCCAAGAAAAGTCTGGAACTCCTCTTGCGGGTCCCGGTACAGCGGAAATAAAGATACATCGCGTTCAATAAGTTTCCCTTGGCGCACGAAAAATACTTGGACACACATCCAGCCCTTATCGACAGCATAAGCGAAAACATCCCGGTTCGTAAAATCATTCATCGCCATCTTCTGTTTTTCCATGACGGTTTCAATATGGGAGATTTGGTCACGGTATTCCTTGGCCCGTTCAAACTCCAGGTTTTCCGCAGCTTCCGACATTTTCTCCACCAATTGCTGCTTCACTTCCCGAAAGCCGCCATTTAAGAATTTGGTAATGCCTTCGATCATATTTTGATAGGTTTCCTGCTCGACCGGTTTAATGCAAGGCGCAAGACATTGCCCCATGTGATAATACAAGCACGCGCGATCCGGCATTGTATGGCATTTCCGGAGCGGATAAAGCCGATCAAGCAGTTTTTTTGTCTCGCTTGCGGCATACGCGTTTGGATAAGGCCCGAAATACTTGCCTTTATCCTTTTTCACCTGGCGGGTTGTAATCAGCTTTGGATGGCGCTCTCCCGTAATTTTCAAGTACGGATAGGTTTTCCCATCTTTCAGCATGATATTGTATTTTGGATCGTATTTTTTGATCAAATTCAATTCCAGAATAAGGGCTTCCTTATCCGAATTTGTCACAATATATTCGAAATCAACGATTTCATTAACAAGGCGCTGAGTTTTCGCATCATGGCTTCCGGTAAAATAAGAACGCACACGGTTTTTCAGAACCTTGGCTTTGCCGACGTAAATAATAGTATTTTGGCGGTCTTTCATTAAATAACATCCCGGCTGATCGGGAAGAACCGCCAATTTATGCTGCAGCAATTCACTTTTCATCTTCTCTCACCCTATTAAAAAACCGGGCGCCATCTCTGGACCCGGTTTAGAATTATGCGTGTTGGTTAACCAATTCAGCTAAAGCTTCTTTTGGTCTGAATCCTACAACTTTATCAACTGTTTCTCCGTCTTTCATCAATAAAAGTGTCGGGATTGACATGATGCCGTAGTTTCCAGCTGTTTCTTGGTTTTCGTCGACGTCTACTTTGACGATTTTTACTTTGTCGCTCATTTCAGCATCCAATTCTTCAAGTACTGGAGCAATCATTTTACATGGTCCGCACCAAGTCGCCCAAAAATCGACTAATACTAAACCTTCTGCGATTTCTTGTGAAAAGTTCTGATCTGTGCCGTGTACAATTGCCATTAATAATTCCTCCTTATTTTGTAAACCCTAACTATAAACCGATTATAGCATGTGAATATTTCACTAGCCATTTTTTTGCTTACTCTTATTCTACCCGCATATTTCCATACTAAACGAAAAGCGGCCTTCCCTTAAGAAGGCCGCTTTCCAGTCTGTTGAGAAATCCCACAACAGGTTAATTAATGAAGCTTCAGGCGGACGCGTTCCGCGGGCTCGCGCCGAGCCGCTTCGTCGCTTCGCGACTCCAGGGTCTCGACTGACTCGCTGTCCCGCTGGAGCCGCTGCCTTTCGCTCAGGTCCCTAGAGCAAGAATGCACCACCAGGCATCTTGCGCTTGCTTAGCTAAGTCATGGAACATGAATAGAAGACTTCTCCCCCATTTACGGAGGTTGCCCAACCGGGCCGGACACGAAGACTCCTGTGGGAGCAGTGACAGAGTGGAACGATGGAGCGACACGAGCTGAAGACCCTGGACTGAGCACCACGAAGGAAGCGGCTGAAGCCGGGCCCACGGAAAGATAAGTGGCCGGGCCGGTTGGATTTATGCATCCTCATTCCTTAAATACAGACTTTGACTACAGTCTGAAGTGGCCTTCCATTGAGAAGGTTGCTTTTCTTATTACATTACTTTACGGAATTCTTCTGTGAGCATCGGAATGACTTCAAACAAGTCGCCGACAATGCCATAGTCTGCTACTTTAAAAATATTCGCTTCTGGATCTTTGTTGATGGCCACGATTACTTTTGAGTTGGACATGCCTGCTAAATGCTGGATTGCTCCAGAGATTCCAGCTGCAATGTACAAATCAGGTGTAACTACTTTGCCCGTCTGGCCGATTTGCAATGAATAGTCGACGTAATCTGCGTCACACGCCCCACGAGAAGCTCCTACCGCTCCGCCAAGAAGGTTCGCTAATTCTTGAAGCGGCCCAAAACCGTCTGCACTCTTGACTCCACGACCTCCAGCAACGATAACTTTCGCTTCTGAAAGATCGACGCCTTCCGCTGATTTGCGGACAACATTCTTAATAATCGTACGCAAATTAGTGATGTCAACAGACAGTGAACTTACTTCGCCAGAACGCTCTTCGCGTGCAAGCGGCGCAATATTGTTTGGTCGGACAGTCACAAATGTAAATCCTTCTTTGATTTTCTTTTTCTCGAATGCCTTGCCGGAATAAATCGGGCGGATGAAGACCGCATCGTCTCCTTCACCTTCGATTGACGTCACATCGGAAATTAAACCAGCCTGCAATTTAGATGCAATTTTAGGCGATAGATCTTTTCCGACCGCTGTATGGCCGAAAACAATGCCTTCTGGATTTTCCTGTTCAACAACAGCCATGAATGCCTGGCCGTATCCATCAGATGTATAGGACTTTAAATGCGGGTGTTCAACCGTTATGACACGGTCTGCTCCATAGTTGACAAGTTCTGCGCCAAATTCGCTGACAGCATCCCCAAGCAGCACCGCAACTACTTCTCCTCCGCCAGAAATTTGTTTCGCAGCAGCAATCGCTTCAAACGATACGTTGCGCAATGCCCCTTCGCGCGTTTCGCCCAATACTAATACTTTTTTCGACATAGTCCGTTTACCCCCTAAGTTGATGTGAAAAAACAATGCTTGAATTAGTTGAACTGAAGAATAAGATTCTAATAAGCCACTTTGGCTGTTTTGAACACGGCTTTTATCATGAGCCTGCGAAAACGTGGCTGTTTTAAGGAATATCCACAGTCCAACCCATTAAGTTCAATAGATATAGATGACTTCAGAACCGATTATTATCTGTTTACTATTAAATTACTTTCGCTTCGTTTCTTAATAAGCCGACCAGTTCGGTTACTTGCGTAGACAAGTCGCCTTCTAGTACACGGCCAGCCGCTTTTTTCGGCGGAAGGTAAATTTCAAGTGTTTCCGTTTTCGGTTCTACATCTTCTTCTTCGATATCAAGGTCGTCGATTTCCAATTCTTCGAGTGGTTTCTTCTTCGCTTTCATGATTCCTGGAAGTGATGGGTAACGCGGTTCGTTCAATCCTTGCTGGGCCGTGACCAATAACGGCAACGATGTTTCAAGTTCTTCTGCATCCCCTTCGATATCGCGGACAATTGTCACATTAGTGCCATCGATTTGAAGACTTGTAATTGTCGTTACGTAATTGATGCCTAGCAGATCGGCAACGCGCGGTCCGACTTGGCCAGATCCTCCGTCAATCGCCACGTTTCCAGCTAAGATCAAATCCGCTTCTTTGTCTTTCAGGTATTCAGCCAATATGTATGCTGTTGTGTATTGATCCATTTCTTCAAGATCATCTTCTGTATTAATCAAGACTGCTTTGTCAGCACCCATTGCTAGCGCTGTACGCAGTTGCTTTTCTGCTTCTTCGCCACCGATTGTGATTACGGTAACTTCGCCGCCATGGGCGTCACGGACGGTAATCGCTTCTTCAATCGCGTATTCATCGTATGGGTTGATGATAAATTCCGCTCCGTCATTCTGTATTTTACCGTTAGCGATAACCAGTTTTTCTTCTGTGTCAAACGTGCGTTTCAATAATACGTAAATATTCATGAACATAAACCTCCCGAGTATTATTTCCCTTTGAATTGTGCTTCACGTTTCTCCAAGAAAGCCTGAATGCCTTCTTTTGCATCTTCTGATACAAAGACTGTGCCAAACGATTGCGCTTCCGCTTCTACCCCTTCAAAATAGGAAGCGTGTTTCGCGTATTGCAGCATGTCGATCGCCGCTTTTACAGATACCGGGCTTTTCTTCGCAATTTTTTTTGCAATTGTAAGCGTTTGCGAAAGTAGTTCCTCTTCGGCGTATGCGCGGTTAGCCAGCCCGTACTGTGCAGCTTCGGTTCCCGAAATCGGATCGCTCGTCAACAGCATTTCCGCCGCCTTTGCAACACCGACGAATCTTGGCAGTCGTTGTGTACCTGCAAAACCAGGAATTAGGCCCAATTGAAGTTCCGGCAATCCCAGTTTAGCATTTTCAGAGACAAAACGCATATGGCAACTCATCGCCAATTCCAATCCGCCGCCAAGAGCCGCTCCATGTATGGCAGCAATCACCGGCTTATGGAATGTTTCAACCCGTTCAAAAACTTTTTGGCCACTAGCAGATAACTGTGAAAATTCCTCGCCAGAACCAACTTGAGTAAATTCTTTTATATCTGCTCCAGCCGAGAAAAATCTTCCTTCTCCGTGCAAAACTATCGCACGAACTTCATCATCTTTTTCTACTTGATTGAGCAGTTCGTCTACTTCCAGTATCAGCGCCCGTGATAAAGCGTTTGCCGGCGGACGGTTGATTGTTGCGACTGCGACGCCTTCTTCCTTTTTCCAGCTAATGAATTCCATTCGATGGGCCCCTTTCTTATGTGCGCATTCCCTTCATCAACATTCGATGAACTTTAGGCGCCAATTCGACTAAATCATACTTTTGGTCATTCATGACCCAAGTAGTAATCGTCTCATCCATTGTACCGAAAACCATTTGCCTTGCTAAACGAATGTCCATTGTTTTATCGAATTCCCCGTTTTCCATTCCCAAAATCAAAATTTTATCCATCAACTTCAAATATTCTCTTAACACGCCATTTATTCTCATACGTATTTCGGCATTAGATTGCCGAAGCTCGAGTTGAGTGACAATTGCGAGATGGATGTCACTTGCAAGCAAACTAAAGTGGCTTTCGATCATTGAACCGAGCTTTTCAGACGCGGTACTTTCTTTTGAAAGGATTTCTTCCAGTTTGCTGACGAACATTCCCATTTTTTCTTGAAAGACCGATATAAGAATGTCTTCTTTGTTTTTAAAATACAGGTAAATTGTTCCGTCTGCCACACCCGCTTGTCTGGCAATTTTGGACACCTGCGCTTGATGGTAGCCATTTTCAGCTATAACTATCACTGCAGCATCGACAATCTGCCTGTATTTCGGCTTGTCTTTTTTAACCAACTCATCACCACCCAAAAAAATATGAAAATATGAATGGCGGTTCATTCATATTTTCATATTATAATTTATGCCTTGCGGTGTCAAGTTATATCCCGCTCCTGCTGCAGTAGGCATATTAATTATTCCTTCTTTTATGAAGGTATGGCTTCGCTTTGCTTCGCAATCTCTTCATCTACTAGTTTACGGCGCAATATTTTACCGACGGCTGTCTTTGGCAGTTCAGTACGGAATTCGTAGATACGTGGAACCTTGAATGCCGCTAAATGTTCCCGGCAATAGCTGTCGAGCTCTTTCTCTGTTAAATTATACCCTTCTTTTTGGACAATGAACGCTTTGACCGTTTCACCGCGGTAAGGATCCGGTATGCCAGCCACAACACATTCTTGGATCGCTTCATGTTCATATAGCACTTCCTCAATTTCACGAGGATAAATATTGAAGCCGCCAGCAATGATCATATCTTTTTTGCGGTCAACGATGTAAAAATGGCCGTCATCTTCCATGTATCCAAGATCGCCTGTCAATAACCAGCCGTTTACGATAGTTGCAGCCGTTTCTTCCGGCCGGTTCCAATAGCCTTTCATCACTTGCGGCCCTTGGATGGCAATTTCACCTATTTCACCGTTCCGTACAGAATCTGTCGTTCCCGGACGAAGAATTCGGCAGTCTGTGTCTGGATAAGGGAAACCGATCGACCCTTTTGCGCGTTCTCCCCATAGAAGATTTGAATGGGTGACTGGCGAAGTTTCGGTCAAACCGTATCCTTCTACTAATTTCCCTCCGGTAATTGCTTCAAACTTTTCTTGTACTTCTGCTGGCAGCGGCGCAGAACCGCTCAAGCAAGCTTCTATCGAAGATAAATCATACTTTGAAATATCCGGGTGGTTCATCAATCCGATGTAGAGAGTCGGTGCTCCCGGGAATAATGTAGGCTTTTGCTTGCTGATTGTTTTCAGCGCCGTTTCAGGATCGAATTTCGGCAGCAAAACCATCCGGTTGCCTTGCATAACCGAAAGGATAAGCACAGTAGTCAATCCATAAACATGAAACAGTGGAATAATGCCCATGATTGTTTCTTCGCCTCTTTTGCATTTGTAAAGCCATGTATCGCACATCGTAGCATTAGAGATAAGATTTTTATGGGTCAGCATAACCCCTTTTGGCAATCCGGTTGTTCCTCCCGTATATTGAAGGAGCGCCAAGTCTTCTTCAAAATCGAAAGCTGTTTTTTTCACTTCAGAAGAAGCGCCCTTCATGATTTCCGTAAACAGGTGGTTGATGCCCCGGTGTTCCACTTTGACCGTTACACCATGCTGCCGCTTCTGGATAAAGGGATAGATGATATTTTTCGGGAATGGAAGATAATCTTTTATGCCTGTAATGATGAGGTTCTCTAAACTTGTATCATGAACTACTGAAGAAACACGTGGGAATAATAGATCGAGGGCTATGATCGCCCGTGCGCCACTGTCTTTCATCTGATAGGCAATTTCCCTTTCGGTATAGAGCGGATTCGTCATGACAACTACGCCGCCGGCATACAGAATGCCGTAAAAACTGATGACTGCCTGTGGACAGTTTGGCAGCATAATAGCTACTCTGTCCCCTTTTTCGATGCCTAGATTTTGTAAGTAATTCGCAAATTTCAAAGAGGATTCGTGCAATTCCTTATAAGAAATATCTTTTCCCATAAAATGAATAGCTATTTTCTCGGGGAATTGTTCATATGCTTGTGTAAGATATTCCTGAACCGGAATTTTTGGATAAGAAAGCGTATGCGGCACTTCTGGCGGATAATGAGCGAGCCAAGGCTTTTGTATCATTCGTCATACCTCCTATTTGATTAAATTCGTGCGAATATTCCTATTTTTATTATAAGTAATAATGATACCGCTTACAATCGATTTCTAAAATTAGTAGATTTATTTTTTCTTTCAAGCTCAAGCCAACCAAATAGTGCCTTATCCTTTTATATAAATGAAAGCAGGCAGCCAGAAAGTTTCTGGCTGCCTGCTTCTTATAGAAATAAAAATACTAAACCGATAATAATGAAAACTGCACAGCAAACAAATAAAATTTTAATCAAGTTTTCCATTTGGTCCAACTCCTAAGAAATACTGGCACCGACGACATATGACAATCCGACGGAAATCGTCAACGAAATAAATCCGACAGAACGGTTGTCCTTTTCGATTTCATCGTCTACATTGAATTTTGGGGTCAGAAATTCAAACAAGACGTATGCGAAAATGAGCAGCGTGAAACCATAGAGGCCCCACCCAATCATTTGCAGCAACGTATTATGCTGTTCAATGGAAAAGCGAAAAATATTCGTTACACCGAAAATTTTTCCGCCGGTCGCCATGGCGACCGCTACATTTCCCTTTTTGATTTCTTCCCAATTTTTATACTTTGTTATTACTTCGAAAATTGCCATTGAGACGATCAAACATAAAACAACTACACTGAAATATCCAGCTGTTTCAACAAGCGGATGGGTCCAAAATCCGGTTTCCGACATGGTCTATTCTCCCTTTTCATAAATCACTTTAGTTCAGCAACAGTAACGCCTGATCCGCCTTCGCCCGCTTCCCCGAAGCGGTAACTTTTCACGCGCGGGTGTTTCTTCAGGTATTGCTGTACCCCTTGGCGAAGTGCCCCTGTGCCTTTCCCATGAATAATCGACACTTGATGATAGTTTGACAATAAAGCATCATCCAAGTACTTTTCAACGCGGGCAAGCGCATCTTCATAGCGCTCTCCCCGTAAATCAAGCTCCAGTTTCACATGGGAATCACGGTTCTTCAATGTCGCCATGGTGCGGGTTTCTTTTTGTTTTTCAGGTTTTGTATAAGACAAGTCGGATTCTGGCAACCTCATTTTCAAGATGCCGATTTGGACAGTCCATTCGTTATCGGATACTTTTTCAATCAGCGTGCCTTTTTGGCCGTATGAAATCACTTTTACTTCGTCGTTCGGCTTCAAACCTTGAGGTTGATTGGCTTTTGCCGCTTTTTTCAAAATGCGGTTTTCCGGCATTGCTGCTTCCAATCGTTTTTTTGCATCGATCAACTGATGCTCTTTCACGCTTGATGCCTGGTCCATTTGCATTTTTCGCAAATCGGACATGACCGCTTCCGCTTCGCGTGTTGCCTGCTCCACGATTTTACGGGCTTTTTCTTTCGCTTTTTCTTCTAAGCGCTCTTTTTGATTTTCGTATTGTTTCAACTGATCTTCCAGCTCTTTTTTCAATCGTTCCGATTCTAAAAGAACTTCACTTGATCGTTCTGCGTCCCGTTCAGACTCTCTGCGGCTCTTTTCAAGAGACGCAATCATGGAATCGACTTCATGGCGGTCAGTGCCTGTAAAACTTTTCGCGTGGCTGATAATATGTTCCGGCAGTCCGAGGCGTTTCGATATTTCAAAAGCATTGCTTCGGCCTGGGACTCCGATTAAAAGGCGATAGGTCGGACTAAGCGTTTCCACATCAAATTCGACACTGGCATTGGCCACACCAGGCCGGTTAAAGCCATATGCCTTTAATTCCGGGTAATGGGTCGTAGCAATAACACGCGCGCCTCTGCCATGCACTTCATCCAATAGCGAAATGGCAAGCGCCGCACCTTCTTGCGGATCTGTCCCTGCTCCCAATTCGTCAAAAATAACGAGCGAGTTTTCATCGAACTTGGTCAAAATGTCAACAATGTTAACCATATGGGAAGAAAATGTACTTAGGCTTTGCTCAATTGATTGCTCATCGCCAATATCAGCAAATACTTGGTCAAACACGGCGAGTTCCGAGCCATCAAGTGCCGGAACCGGCAAACCGGCCTGCGCCATCAGTGTAAAAAGGCCGACCGTTTTTAGTGTGACTGTTTTACCGCCTGTATTGGGGCCGGTGATGACGATTGCCGTAATATCATTACCAAATTCAATATCATTCGCCACCACTTCGTCAATCGAAATCAGCGGATGGCGCGCTTTGCGCAAATTGATATAGCCTTCTGCATTCATTTGCGGTTTCGAGCAATTATTTGCAGCTCCATATTTCGCTTTCGCCAAAATCAGATCGATTTCGCCAAGCACTTCGACTAAAACAAACAGTTCATGCGCAACTTCCTGCACTTGGGCTGACAGCACTTGCAAAATACGGTCAATTTCTTCTTTTTCGTTCACTTTCAACCGGCGAACTTCATTGTTTGCCTGAACCACTGCATCCGGTTCGATGAATAAAGTTTGGCCTGAAGACGATGAATCATGGACTATTCCGCCGTAATGGCTGCGGTACTCCTGCTTGACCGGAATAACAAAGCGGTCATTGCGGATCGTGACAATGGAATCCGACAGCATTTTCGAGGCGTTTTTACCGCGCACTAAGCTTTCCAAACGTTCCCGCACCCGGCTTTCCTGAGAGCGAAGCTGTTGGCGGATGGTACGGAGCGCAGGGCTTGCACTGTCCAGTACCCCGCCGTTGTCATCGATGCACATATTGATGTCGTGTTCTAATGATGTCAAAATCGGCATCGATTCTTTTTTCTCCAGGAAATGGGGAATGTCAATTCCGCCTTCTTCCTGGATGGCTTCAAAAAACTGGCGCAAAATCCGGCTCGCACGGATGGTCGATGAGACTTCCATCAACTCGACCGGGCTAAGCATACCGCCGATTTGAGCGCGTTTGGCATGCATGCGAATATCAAAAATACCGCCCATTGGCACGTTGTTTTTGACACGAAGCACATTTGCCGCCTCATCCATCTGATCAAGCAAAATCTGGACTTCATTTATATCTGTCGATGGCACCAGTCCATCGACATGTGATTTACCGAGCGAAGAGGTACAGTAGCGCGCCACTTCGTCCCGAATTTTATAATATTCAAGCGTCCTTAGCGCACGTTCTGCGATCAAAGGAGACACCTCCTATTTTTTCAGGTATTCTTGCAATTTTTCAAGCGGCCATGTATTGACCACGTGATCTTTTTTCAACCAAGCCTTTTGAGCATGCTTGACGCCTGTTTCCATGACTTCAAGTTGGTCTATGGCATGGGCATCGGTATTGATCGCTACTGGCACGCCTTTTTCTTGTGCCATTTCCAAATGCTCCACGGCCAAATCCAGCCGGTATGGGCTTGCATTCAGTTCTACGATTTTACCATATTCCTTCGCCCAGTCCAGCAATTGCTCCATGTCCGGATCATATCCGCTCCGCTGCCCGACAATTCGGCCAGTCGGGTGGGCAATCATGTCGACATGCGGATTTTTCATCGCGGTTAAAATACGCGCCATGATTTGTTCCTGCGGCTGCTGGAAGCTCGAGTGGATACTGGCAATTACAAAGTCCAGCTGTTCCAGCACCTCATCATCAAAATCAAGCGAACCGTCCGGCAAAATGTCCATTTCCGTACCGGACATCACTTCAATGTCATTATATTTTTGATTTAGTTCACGGATTTCAGCGTTTTGCTTTAGTAAACGTTCCGGTGTTAACCCGTTCGCCACCTTTAAATAATGCGAATGGTCAGTAATGACCATATACTTATAACCGCGATCCCGGCAAGCTTCCACCATTTCCGTCAGTGAATGGGCACCGTCCGACCATGTTGTATGCATGTGCAAATCGCCTTTAACATCCGACAATTCGACCAGCAGCGGCAGTTCTTCCAAACGATCAATCTCCCGCCCGTCTTCACGTACTGTCGGCGGAATAAACGGCAAATCAAAATGGGCATAAAAATCGGTTTCGGATTCGAACGTCTTGACCGACCCATCCGGTTGTTCCACGCCATATTCGCTGATTTTCTTATTTTGCGATTTTGCTAGCTGCCTCATTTTAACATTATGGTCTTTTGATCCCGTAAAATGATGAAGGGCAGTCGCAAATTCTTCCGGCGCAACCAAGCGGAAATCCACATCAATCAATTCTTGGAAGTTTACTGTGACGGAAACTTTCGTATCACCTGAGGCAATTGTTTCCTCTATTGGAAGCGCAGCAAGCAATTGTTCTTTGACGCCCAAAGGATCCCCTGTCGCGATAATGAAATCAAGATCTTTACTCGTCTCTTTTGTCCGTCGGTAACTGCCGGCGACCGAGAATTTCGATACATCTCTAATTTTTGACAACACGTCTTCAATAAAATGGACCGCATCTTCCGTACGCCAAATCGGATGTCGCCCCGGTTTCGAATCGAAATCTTCCAGCTCTTTTAAAATCTTTTCTTCCGACTTCGGCCCAAAACCGGGCAGCTTCTGGATGTCATGTGCGATGCATGCCTGCTTTAGGGCTTCCGCCGAATCGATGCCCAGCTCTTTATACAGTTTGGCGATTTTCTTGCCGCCCATGCCTTGAATTTTCATAAGGGGCAGAAGCCCTTTAGGCACTTCATTTTGCAAGTCTTCCAACACAGTCGACTTTCCATCTGCCATCAATTCCAAAATAACGTCGCCAGTTCCTTTTCCGATGCCTTTTAGTTTGGTGACATCCTCGATTTCATCCAGGCTCCGTTGATCCAGTTCAAGCGCTTGTGCAGCTTTTCGAAACGCCGACACTTTGAACGGATTCTCTCCTTTCAATTCCATATATAAGGCGATTTTTTCTAGCGTTCTGATGATAATTTTTTTATTCATACAGAAACCTCCAGTTTTAGACTTGAAAAAAACTTCTCTCGGTGAGAGAGAAGTTTCTACTTACATATAAATATACCACCATTCTTTTACTTTCTCAGAGAAATAAGGTGTGTGTTCCAGCATGGTCTGTGCAATGCCTGAACCCGCCAAATGGTTTTGAATAAAGTCCATCGGAAGCAAAGCCAGTACATAGATGAAAATAAACAACAATATGTATACTTCGATCAAGCCAAGGATTGCTCCAAGAATCTTGCTGATAAAGCCAAGCAACGGCAAATATTTCAGGAAATCAAACATAGACGCCAGAATCTGCAAAGCAAATTTTACAGCAAAGAAAATCAAAGCGAATGCAAATAGCTGGTAGAACGTTTGGTCCAAGTCCAATTGCTCGATGGCAATTGTAAAGCGGGAACCTTCACTAACAGCTGGGTATGGAATCCATAGCACAAAATATTCGGCGAGTGGTTTATAATAAAGATAAGCAACAACCAGCGCTATGATAAATCCGACCATGTGGATCAGCTGAACCACAAGGCCCCTCTTGGCCCCGACAATAAGTCCGCCCAGCAATAAAATTAATAACAATATATCAAGCATGTTCGTCAACTCAACCCTTCAGTTTTCGGAGTTCGAATTCCAATTGTTCCACTTGTTCTTTTAGTTTAAGATAATCATTCGTGGCATTAACCGCAGTTAAAACAGCAAGCTTTGAACTGTCAAGAGATGGATTCATCGCATGGAATTCACGCATTTTCTCATCAACCATCGACGCGACCAGGCGCATGTGCCCGGAAGTTTCGCTGCCTACCATTTTATAAGTATGGCCGTATATTTCAACTGATGTGCGAATTTTTTGTTGATCCGACAATGCCCCATCCCCCTTTAGAATTCTATACATAATCATACCATGAAAACAAGCTGCTTGTGAATCATAAGAGAGGAGACTTACCCATGTCAAATGTCGTTCTAAAATTACCAGAGGAAAGTCTTCTGCAAATCATCAGCCACTACAGAAACCAGCAAACGGCAGCCAAAGCCCAGTACATACGCTTTACTGCCAAGCTGCCTGATGCTGTTATAACAGTCTACACGTCCGGAAAAGTTATGTTCCAAGGGGGTGGCGCAGAACGGGAAGCCGGAAAATGGAGCGCCGAGAGCCAATCCACTGAAAAAATCGCTTCTGCTAAAGGCGACGTCTTGCCCGAAGGTTTCGCAACGCGCTCAGTATTGGGATCTGATGAAACGGGTACCGGAGATTTTTTTGGCCCCATTACTGTCGCCGCTTGCTTTGTGCCTTCGAATAAGATTGAACTCGCCCACGAACTAGGGGTCAAGGATTCGAAATTATTAAGCGATGATTACATGCGTAAAATCGCGCCGGACTTAAAAGAAACTTTTATTCATAGCGTTCTCACACTAAAAAATGAAAAATATAACGAAGTTCAAGCAAAGGGCTGGTCACAAGGAAAAATAAAGGCTTTGCTCCATAACCAGGCGCTAAAGCTCGTCCTGCGGAAGATGGCACCCGAAAAGCCGGACGCCATTCTCATCGATCAGTTTGCAGAGCGCGGCGTCTACTACAATCACATTAAAAATGAGAAAGAGATTATCCAGGAAAATGTCCTGTTTTCTACCAAAGCGGAAGGCCTCCATGTATCGGTCGCCTGCGCCTCGATCATTGCGCGGGTCGCTTTTTTGGAAGAAATGGACCGTATGAGCCAGGAGGCCGGCATCACGCTTCCAAAAGGCGCTGGAAAAGGGGTGGATGAAGTGGCGGCGAAGATCCTTTTGAAAAAAGGTTCGGATTATTTAAAGTCGCTGACGAAGTTCCATTTTGCGAATACGAAGAAAGCCCAGACTCTAGCTAATAAAAAAAGCTCCCATTAAGCAAGAAAAGTTCTGCTTATCCATTTTTCAGAAATGGATAAGCAGAACTTTTTATTTTAGTACTGGACATCTAAGCCCACTTCAGGAGCAGTAAATTGCTGAAACTGATGGCTCCACTGTCGCTCCACTGTCGCTATACCACATTTTTCGTAAAAGTCGGTCACATTTAATTCTATAACATCATTTCTGCCAGGAACTAAGTCGAATGGTGATGCAGCAGCTGAGACATGATAATAAATAAAGCCAACCGAAGAATTCAGAACTCCAATCTTTCCTTTTAAATTATTTAATTCTGATTGCGGCAAATGAGAAAGATTTAAACATATTTTTCCCTGTGTAAGTTTTATGTCTTTCATGCTGTTTATTATTTCTGTTGCGGAATTTCCAAGTAAAACCATGGTTCCCGTATAGTTATTATAAGGTTTATCAGAGGAAAAAGAATTGAAAACAAATTTCGGAAGACTGTTGTTCATAGGACTTGTCGTTTCTACTCTGCCATTATGGTACCAGGCGAAACTTTTTAACTGATTGTTGAACTCAACTTTCATCGGAGTTGTTGACTTCGAATAAATGTTAACATCCGTGAATGATGAAAGTACACAAACCCCACTTTTTATTTCATCACACAAAGCGACTGAAGGATTATCCACAACAATTCTAAGGTTTTTTAAATTTCCGGCTGGTACATTTGCCAAAGCATCTTTTAGTTTAACGTTCCCGGTAATCCGGCATGGCGCAATACTGGTAGGATTAGCAGCAAAATTACATACTGGCAGATCAGCTTTCCATTCAAATACTTCAGTTACTTTAGTGTGCACTTGTTCTACTGCAGCATCAATTACGGTTGGAAATGGGATTGTGATGCTCGTCATCAATTGCTTCGATCTAGAGCCGCTTGTTCCAGTAACTGATAAATCGATTACAAAACTTCTAATATCTTTGTTGTATACTATCTCGCTAAAGGAGCCGCATTGATTTTCTGGTTCAGTTAAATTATGTTTCACTGTTCCTGTATCATTTATCGGTATTTCCCCTCTTGCGATTTGGTTGTTGATATTTGAGCATATCATAGTTTGATAAATTTTTATGGCGGAGTTTTCAATTTCTTTCTCTATTACAGATTTGCACTGATCTTTATCAACTTTTGAATAACAGTTATTGTAGTTTTTTAGTTTCTCGCTAATTTCAGTGTTGGTGGTAATTGCTTTATATGTAGTGTCAAGTTCTTTTTCGATTGTATTTGTGTAATACTCTACACCCATTTCAGCAGCAGTCACCGCCATATTTCCTTGATCAACTGTCTGTTCTTGCTTTGCATGGCTCATTGAAGATTTGATAAATACAGCAGACATACTCAGGAACAATACAATCAACAGCAAAGCAACAACCAAGGTATACCCACGTTCTTCCTTGATCTTCTTCAAGTTCCACACGCTCCTTCAACCGTTCCGTTTGACCCTTTAGCGGTTTTGATTCTAGAAATCGTAGTGTCAATTTCAACTACAGCTTTATCTTTACTTACTATTAATTTAAGATTCAAATCACATTTTTTAGGGTTGCCTTTAAACCCATGAGCGTCAATTTTATATATATAATTGCTTTCTGTAACTAGTGTCTGGCTTTGTATTTCAGAACATTTGGTTGCTGTACCGATTTTGTAAGAGATAAAAAAGAGTTTACCGTTTTCATTTTTTAAATTATAACATTCACCGTTACGATGTTTTTCTGTAATTTTAGCAATTACGAGATTTGCCTCTTGCTGCATACGTACTTTGTCCGATGCTGAAACATTATGTTTGAAACCAATAGAAAATGAAACCATCAGGGTCCCAATAATAACGGAAGCTATTAAAATTGCAGCTAGAAGTTCTATTAGCGTTATACCTTCTTGATTTTTAATATGCTTGCTGATAATTATGTTCTCCCCCAGTCTAACCTCTATTTCGATTCAATATAAGCGTAAGTTTCACTATTAAGTTTGTTTCCTGTTTTCACCATCAAATGGACTTGATATAATGTTTCGACATTTGCTTTGCCTTCTAATTTCGGGTTCTCGTAAAATCTCAATTCATAAATATAACCATTTTTACTCTTAGTCAATAAATAAATCGTATGACCGTTTTGGTCTTTTGTAGTATAAGTCGAATCTATCAAATAACTGTTTTCCTTAAATTTCTCTAGTATTTTATCTGCTGCGAGTGGATATTGGATTCCCTTAATTTCGTTAATTTCTTGTCTAGCAAGATTCATTGTATCTAGCTTCGTATACGTTTTTTCATTGAATAGGGACATTTGTGAGAATACACCCATAATCCCGATAAATATTACTCCCAATAAAACAAGTGTCGCTAAAACCTCTACGAGTGTCAGCCCTTTATCATTACAGCTTATTTTTCTCACCATGTCCTCCGCTCTCAATATCTTTAATCATTTAATGATATACAGTTTTTACAAGATATTCTTTTCTCTTTTCCAATTTTAACATATAGAAGCGATTTTACTAGTTCTTTTTACCGGTTCTAAACGACTACCTACCTTCATTTAACAATCTTTTTTTCACAGAGAAAAAAGCGGAATCATAGAGATTCCGCTTCCAACTAAACCAATATTCCTATTTTAACTTCTCAATTCCGCTCCAACTTCAGTTAAAGCCTTCAACACTTTTTCATGTACGGTTGTCACTTCTTCGTCCGTCAACGTTTTTTCCGGATCGAAATAAGTTAAAGAGAACGCTACGGATTTCTTGCCCGCTTCCATTTTGTCGCCTTCGTACAAGTCAAAGACGCGGACATCTTTCAATAATTTTCCGCCTGCAGTACGAATCACTTTTTCTACGGTGCCCGCTTCCACGATTTTCGATAGGACCAATGCGATATCACGGGAAATGGACGGGTAACGCGGTACTGGCGTATACACGAGCGCTTCCGATTTTTTATGAAGCAATTCCGCTAAATTCAGCTCCATAACGATTGTTGTTTTCAAATCGCGTGCTTTTTGTTCAGTCGGATGAAGCTGCCCCAGTATACCAATCCGTTTTCCATCAAGCATGATGAAAGCTGTTCTTCCCGGATGAAGGCCGTCCATCCCTCCGCGCTCAAATGCTAATTCAACACCCATTTTTTCAGCCAAGCCTTCTACAATGCCTTTCAGCACGAAAAAGTCGACTGCTTTGCGTTCGCCTTGCCAGCTATTATCAAGCCATAGGCCAGTCATTACTACCGCCAAATGTTCTTCTTCGTTCAACAATTCATCTTCGGTTTTCAGGAATACAGCTCCTGTTTCGTACAACGCTACGGCATCACTTCTTCTTGCCGTGTTATACGATACCGATTCCAGCAGATGTGGAAGCAAGCTTTGGCGCAAGGTGCTGCGCTCTTCACTCATCGGCATCAACAGTTTTGTCGTTTCTGTTTCCGTCAATGCGAATTGCTTAGCCGATTTTTCTGAAGTTAATGAGTAAGTTGTCGCTTGAAGCAATCCAGCACCTTCCAGCAACGCGCGGACAATACGTCGTTTTTCTTGGTACGGTGTCAAGCCGCCTGGTGTTGTTTCCATTTCTGGAAGCGTTGCTGGAATTTCGTCATAGCCATAAAGGCGTGCGATTTCTTCAACAACATCTTCTTCGATTTGAATATCCTGGCGGCGCGTCGGCACCGAAATCACTAATTGGCCGTTGACCGCTTCTGTTTTGAATTTCAAGCGATTCAAAATATCCAGCATGTCTTCAAAGCGGATTTTCATTCCTAACCGCTGGTTAATGAAGTCCGGAGATACAGAGACCACTTTTTCTGCTCGGTCAAGAGCATCAAATACGACTGATCCTCCAAGTACTTCCCCTCCAGCAAGTTCAGCGAGCAACCCTGCTGCACGCTCGGCAGCCGGAATCACCCGGTTCGGGTCAACGCCTTTTTCAAAACGGGAACTAGCATCGCTGCGAAGGCCATGATCTTTTGACGTTTGGCGAATAGAACCTGGTGCGAAATAAGCCGATTCAATGACTACTGTTGTGGTCGAATCGCTAACTTCCGAATTGGCTCCGCCCATCACTCCTGCTAAAGCTACCGGTTTATCACCATTTGTAATGACCAAGTTATGCGGATGTAGTTCGCGTTCTGTGTCATCAAGCGTCGTTATTTTTTCGCCCACCTTCGCATGGCGGACTGTGATGTTTCCGGTTTCCAACAAGTCATAGTCAAATGCGTGCAGCGGCTGGCCGTATTCCATTAATACATAGTTTGTTACATCAACAACATTGTTTAGCGGACGAACTCCTGCAGCCATTAAACGCTGCTGCAGCCACATTGGCGATTCCTGCACTTTGATGTTGCGGACCACTTTTGCTGCATAAAGCGGATTTGCTTCAGGGTCGTCTATGCTTAGCGTCAGCACAGACTCTGCAGATTCTGCCGCTTCTGGATATGAAATCTCCGGCAACTGGACTTCCTCCGTCAAAATTGCCCCAACTTCATACGCGACACCGAGCATGCTCATCGCATCTGCACGGTTTGGCGTCAGCCCAAGTTCTAAGACCGTGTCATCCAAATCAAAATTCGTGATAACATCCGTTCCGACTTCTGCAGCTTCCGGCAATACATAAATGCCTTCTGCGTAAGCTTTTGGCACGAGTTTCCCTTCGATGCCAAGTTCCTGGAGCGAGCAGATCATGCCGTTCGATTCCTGTCCGCGGAGTTTCGCTTTTTTAATTTTGATGCCTCCCGGCAAGTTTGCACCCGGACGTGCCACAATAACTTTTTGGCCTGCTGCGATATTCGGCGCGCCGCAGATGATTTGAGTCGTTTCTTCACCAACGTTTACTTGGCAGATCGACAATTTATCCGCTTCCGGATGCTTTTCACATGTTTCCACATAGCCGACCACGACATTCGTCATGCCAAACGAGCGATCGATGACTGCATCGACTTCGATTCCGGACCGCGTAATTTTTTCAGCCAGTTCTTGCGCTGGCAATTCTTGTAGATTAACGTAATCTTTCAACCATTTTAAAGATACGAGCATTCTAGTTCCTCCTTAAACTTCAGTACGTTGGAATTGGGATAAAAAGCGGACATCGTTCGTGTAGAAGTGGCGAATATCTTCAACGCCGTATTTCAACATCGCAATTCGCTCCGGCCCCATGCCGAAAGCAAATCCAGTCAGGCGTTTTGAATCATAGCCAGCCATTTCAAGTACATTCGGGTGCACCATTCCTGCTCCCAATATTTCAATCCATCCGGTTTTCTTGCAGACGTTGCAGCCAGACCCGCCGCACTTGAAGCACGAGATGTCCATTTCGACAGACGGCTCCGTGAACGGGAAGAAGCTTGGACGCAAACGGATTTCGCGATCGTCGCCGAACATTTTCTTCGCAAATACTGACAACGTTCCTTTTAAATCGCTCATGCGGATATCTTCTCCGATAACCAAACCTTCAATTTGCGTAAATTGATGGGAATGTGTCGCGTCATCATTGTCTCGGCGATATACTTTCCCCGGGCAGATGATTTTGATCGGCTCTCCGCCTTTCGCTTCCATTGTCCGCGCTTGTACCGGAGATGTATGGGTACGCAGCAAAATATCTTCTGTTATATAGAAGGAATCCTGCATATCGCGTGCCGGATGGCCTTTTGGCAAATTCAATGCTTCAAAGTTATAATAGTCTTTTTCAACTTCCGGACCTTCCGCGATTTCATATCCCATTGAAATGAAAAGATCTTCAATTTCTTCTACGACACGCGTTAATGGATGCGAATTGCCAGTCTTTACAGGACGGCCTGGCAGTGTAATATCAATTGTTTCACTTTGCAATTTTTCATTGATTGCCGCTTCTTCCAGAATCACCATTCGTTCTTCTAAAGAGGCCGTTACATCTTCACGTACGACATTTACAAGCGCCCCCATTTTCGGACGTTCTTCGGCAGGCAATTTCCCCATGCCTTTCAACAGATCTGTTATCGGCCCTTTTTTTCCAAGATACGCCACTCGTACATCATTCAATTCTTTGACGCTTACCGCTGAGGCAATTTTCTCCAGCGCTTCGGTTTTCAATCCTTGCAATTGCTCTTCCATTGTTTCTCCTCCTTTGAACATAAAAAAGCCCCATCCCTAAAAAGGGACGAGGCATTATTCGCGGTACCACCCTAGTTATTGCGCATGCGCAATCACTCATTTGCATAACGGCTCTTCGCCGGCCCATCTTTACAGCATCTCTGCTGGTCCCGGTGGGCAGCTCGCGGGGTGAACTTCCGAAACGTTTGCATATCCGCACTTTCAGTCAAGGTGCGGATTTCCTGGGATGCAAGGGCGAAACGTACTTTTCCCGGTCATAGCTTTTCTTATTTACCTTTTAAGTATACGAAACATTTCCAATGAATTCAACATTAGCTTTTGGCAACTAAACTGTACAGCAGAATCCCTGTAGCAACCGCCACGTTTAATGATTCAGCCGGACCATATAGCGGCACGACCAGATTTTGGTCAGTCTCTTTTAATAGAAGAGGATCGACGCCGCTGCCTTCGTTGCCGACAATTAAAGCGAATTGCTCCTTGCTTTCCACTTCATGCACGGGAGTTGCATCAAGCAAAGCTGTGCCGAATACCGGAAGCTGACGCTGTTTCAAACTAACGACCCATTCGGATAGCTCACCTTTGACGACAGGAATTTGGAAATGCGAACCTTGTGCTGAGCGAACAGTTTTCGGGTTGAATGGATCCGCGCTGCCTTTGCCTAAAATCACTGCATCGATTCCGCTTGCAGCAGCTGTACGGATCATCGTACCAATATTGCCCGGGTCCTGCACCGCATCAATCAACAATAACTTGTTCCATGTTTGCTGCTCGCCGCTAGAATATCCAGGTTGTGCGCAGTGTGCGAAAATGCCTTGCGAATGTTCCGTTTCGGAAATTTCCTTTGAAACAGCAGCCGTCACCGAGTACTGAGGCACACCCGCCACATCCCAATCTGCAGGGATGTCCACACCTTCACGGACAATCAGCGATTTTACCAAGCTTTTCTTTTTTAATGCCTCTTCGGTCAAATGAAAGCCTTCCACCAGAAACTCCGCAAATTTATCACGTTCTTTCCGGGTCGTACCAAGCTTTTTCCAATGCTTGACGAGCGAGTTTTGCACCGATTCAATTCTTTTCATGTATGGTTCACGCCTTTATTTCAGAATAGCTCCAGTATAGCATATTTAAAAAAGCACAGGCGTCCCTATAACCCCGTCAAGCGCTGGAGTGCTTGGGGAGTACAAAGTACTTTTCGAATACAAGCAATCCAGGCTGCGACCTTAAAAAGGCAGGAGCCGGAATCTGGACAATGCTCATAATTCGCTAGTGAAAAAGTCGAAACCGAGCGCTGTTAAGATGCCGAATGCCAGTGACCACAGGGCAATGCTGACTGTCAGCCAAATGGTCGTATTCTTTTTTGTCGCCCCGAGTGTCATGCCAATAAACGCGGCGATATGTGTGCCGATTAAGATCGGCCCTAATAACGCGAGGCCCGGCAAGCCATATTTGTTCCAGATCCGTTTGGCACGCTCGCTTTTTTTATCGGTCGTTTTTCCTTTTGCCTCTTGGCGTTTCGTGTACCAAATTTTGAATCTGTCAAATCCTACAATAAGTGCAAGTACGGTCACCATATTGCCGATAAATGCCACAAGTATTACCCAAAATGGCGATAAACCGGCTACGATGCCAAGCGGGATAACCAGTGCAATCTCCAGCCATGGAATGGCTGCTCCTAGAAATACTAAAAAATATTCATAAATCATTCAGCTTCCTCCTTAAAGTGTTTGCGGACTTCCAAGTAATAAATCAAATACTGGATAAACGCAATTGCCAGAATCCCGAAAATGATCACCAAACGTGACAACGGCATAATAATAATAATTGTTGTGAAGACCGGCAGCGCCCATGTGTAATACGTGTAGACTTTTTGTACGGCTACTCTCGTAATATGCGTCATTCCTTCATCCTGCTCCAAATATTCAAGCGGACGGATCGACAAAAGGGAAATTTTTTGGTTCGGTTTTTCTTTGTTGTGTTTTTTTACTTGACTGAAAAAGATTGTTATCAAAACGAGATAAACTACCATTGCCCCAAAAATAAGCAGCCCTTCAAATGCTCCAATTTCAACGATAACACTTTGGTTTGAGCTCGTGTTTACTCTTTTTGTGGATGGTGAATTAATGCCGTATGCAAATACCCCGAGCAAGGCAATAAAGGCCATCATCCATAATGGGTATTTCAAGCGAAAATCAGTTTTCATCTTTTCCCTCTCCTTCTAGCCAGAATAAGTCATCTACTTTTGTCTGCAGCGCCTGCGCCAACTTTAGAGCCAGAAGAACCGACGGCGAGAATTCACCTTTTTCAATAAACGCGATTGTCTGCCGAGTCACATCTACCTGCTTGCCTAAATCGCTTTGCGTAAACCCGTGCCGCGCCCGCAACTCTTTCACCCGATTCTGGAGCATCTGCCTCTTCCTTTCTCATTTAATGTGTAGTTTATATAACATAATGTAATGTATACATAACATTATGTCAAGCATACATAACAATATTTCTTAACCTCATATTCTTTATTTCTTACAGAAAGCGTTTGTATGAAGAATACTTGACTATAGTTGCAGAATATATCCTATTGTTCGCAGAAAACAAAAAAACCCCCGCCAACCGGCGGGAGCTTGAACTTCTTATTCGTACGTAATTCGAGCAACTGTGTCTTTGTCGAGTTTCTTGATCACTTCGATGATCAGCTTTACAGCGTTTTCGTAGTCGTCACGGTGCAGGATGCCTGCATGCGAATGGATATAGCGAGTCGCAACGCCAATAGCAAGCGATGGCACACCGTTTGCCGTCAAATGGATCGAACCAGCGTCTGTCCCGCCGCCAGCGATTGTCTCGAACTGGTAAGGAATGCTGTTTTCTTCAGCAGTATCCACCACAAGTTCACGTAAGCCGCGGTGGGAAACCATTGAAGCGTCGAACAACAAGATCTGCGGGCCGTGGCCCATTTTGCTGTTGGATTCTTGCGCCGTTACCCCAGGAGTATCTCCGGCAACACCTACATCAACAGCAAAGCCGATATCCGGCTGGATAAGAGCAGCTGCCGTTTTTGCACCGCGCAAACCGACTTCTTCCTGTACTGCACCGACACCGTAAACGACGTTCGGATGCTCCTGGCCTTTCAAGCCTTTCAATACGTCGATTGCAATTGCGCAGCCGATGCGGTTGTCCCAAGCTTTAGCAAGCAGCAATTTTTCATTGTTCATGACATTGAACTCAAAATATGGAGTTACCATATCACCTGGTGTAATTCCCCATTCTTTAACTTCTTCACGAGAAGATGCACCGATATCGATGAACATGTCTTTGATGTCGACCGGTTTGTTGCGCGCTTCAGGAGACAGGATGTGCGGCGGCTTAGAACCGATGACGCCGATCACTTCTTTTCCGCTGCGCGTCGTGATAGTTACACGCTGCGCAAGCATAACCTGCGACCACCAGCCGCCGACTGTCTGGAACTTCAGAAAGCCTTTGTCATCTACCTGAGAAATCATGAAGCCGATTTCGTCCAGATGGCCAGCGACCATAATTTTCGGGCCGCCTGCTTGCCCTTCTTTTTTGGCGATCAAGCTTCCAAGACCATCTGTCTCTACAGAATCGGCAAACGGTTCTATGTATTTTTTCATCACTTCGCGAGGTTGGCGTTCATTTGCAGCAATACCATTCGCATCCGTCAATTCTTTTAACATTACTAGAGTTTCATCCAAATTCGCCATTAGTTCGACCTCCTAAATAGTTCGTACTCGTTCATTATAAATGAAACCCTTTCCATTATCAAAAAATTCTTTCTACCTTTTAATAGCCTTTATTTTGACGGTCGTAGTTTGTTTGGTTTTTTTCAATATAGGCTTCCAGTACATCCCCATAGCTGAAATCCATGGCATGCGCAATGCCGCCATACCAGCTCCAGGCGTTTTTATAGTTTTCCAGTTCCGGTTCTGCTATAAACTGCTGGACTGCGCTAAATGTTCCTAAGAACAGTTCTGTTAAATCGTTTTCCGCAACCGGTTCCGGCCATTCTTCAAGGTCTTCAAAGCCTTTCTCAAGCCCGAGCGACAATAAAAAATGGATAGAGTCGACATATTCCTCTAGAATAATAGATCGCTCTGACATGCCTTTTGTACTCCAAAATTTAAAGCAGCGTGTCTCGTTAGCAAGCTCTGCAAGCTCCACTAATAGAGCCAATCCTTTTTTACGGAACACATTTTCATCGATCTTTCGAGTTTCCTGAATAAAACTGTCCAGGTCCTTCTGCATCTCAAACAAATTCTGCAGGTTCATTGAAACCCCTCCTTATTTTTGAAACCATTCGGGCTTCCGTACGTATTATACAGTAGATTCTGGAGCAATTGGAGGTATTTCACATGGCATTTCTTATCCGCATCCTTGTCCTTGCACTCATTATTTATTTGATTTACCGGCTCGTCATGTATTTTACCGATCCGAGACGAAAACTTGATGCGGTGATAACGGCCAAAACCTATTACTTGCATGACGATACTAAAAATCCCCGAAAAAACTTTTTTCTGGCTTATAAAGGGGTTCTTTTTGAAGGAGAAAAGTATACAGGAGCGCAGGAGAACGCATTTAAAGTGGTCTCCATTTTCGTGTGGACGCATGAACTCAAGATGTTGATGGAATTTACCAAAGAGGATTTTATTTTTTTGGAAAATGAAATCAGAAAAAATTATCCGGATGCCGCAATCAACTGGAAAAATCCGATCGAGCAGCTGATGAAAAAAGGAGGATGATTTCTCATCCCCCTTTTTTCATGCTGTTAAGAAAGTTGGCTTGCTGTTCATTCCGCTTCAGCGCTTTCGCGCCTCCAGGGTCTCAACCCGCTCGCTTTCCCGCTGGAGTCGTCGGCCTCCGCTCCATTAAACTGATAAATCACTTAGCGAATAAAGAAACGATAGAAGACCAAAACAGGCCGGAACTTGCTGCTTTTTTCTTCTTTACCCATGCACTATACACCTTTAGCTATGGAGCTAAACAGCGGAGACGCCATCGGGATAGCGAAGTGCCGAAATCCACTCGGGCGTGAGTCCGAGTTAGTTCGGTGCGAGCCCGAGGCAAGCGGAGCTGTTTTGCGGAATAGCAAGAGTGATATCCTTATTAATGGAGCAAGAGAGTCTCTCAACAAACTTGAAAAAAGAAGATGATCTCTCATCCTCCTTTTTCTATAGCCGACGCTTCAAATTTTCACCTTATTTGTTATCTATTAAACGTCTGGTAACTCCATATAATTAACGCCACATCAATGGCCGCAAGTAGCAAAAAGCCGACGCGGAAATTGGTGTGTTTTGTTTTATGGCGAAACACCATCATGCCAAAATAAGCCCCGATGCCCCCGCCGAAAATAGCGGCTGTCCATAAATTCTTTTCCGGGATGCGCTGGCCGCGTTTGCGCGCCTGCGCTTTGTCAATGCGCATCATGAAGAAGGCGAGAAGCGATAACGCAGTAAAATAGCCTACTATAATCAAGAACATTCTTAACTCCCCCTTCATAAAGAAAAAGGCTGACGGAAATTCGTCAGCCTTTTGTTTTTCTATTATTTAGCTACTGCTTGTTTAGCAGCGTTTGCCAAAGCTGTGAATGCAGCAGCATCCGATACAGCGATTTCAGCTAGCATTTTGCGGTTGATGTCGATGCCCGCAACTTTTAATCCGTGCATTAAGCGGCTGTATGAAATATCGTTCAAACGAGCAGCTGCGTTGATACGTGTGATCCACAATCTGCGGAAGTCACGCTTCTTGTTGCGACGGTCACGGTAAGCATAGTTACCTGATTTCATCACCTGTTGGTTTGCTACTTTGAAAAGGATGTGCTTTGCACCATAATAACCTTTTGCTAATTTTATAACTTTTTTACGACGCTGGCGCGTCACTGTTCCGCCTTTTACGCGTGGCATATCTCATTACCTCCTGCTTGAATATAAAGAATTCGATTTTTGTTTTTTGTTAAAACTCAAGTGCCCAAATTCTCGCGGTCATAAGTTGAACCTGCATGGGCGCTTTCGCTTTTCTTACTTCATGTTGTAGATCAAAGATTTGATGCGTTTCAAGTCGCCTGCAGAAACAAGTTTCCCTTTGCGAAGGTGACGCTTTTGTTTTGTAGATTTGTTTGCGAATAAGTGGCTAGTGTGTGAACGGTTGCGTTTTACTTTACCTGTTCCAGTTTTCTTGAAACGTTTCATCGCACCGCGGTGGCTTTTCATTTTCGGCATTTGGAATTCCTCCTAAACAAATTGTTCTGTTATTCTTTTTCGTTCTTTGGCGCTAGCATCAAGAACATGCTGCGGCCATCCATTTTAGGGCGCTGTTCGACTGTCGCTACTTCCGCGCACGCTTCTGCAAAGCGTTCGAGGACGCGCTGACCAATTTCTTTGTGCGTGATCGCACGGCCTTTAAAACGAATTGAAGCTTTTACTTTGTCGCCTTTTTCAAGGAACTTGATAGCATTGCGAAGCTTCGTATCAAAATCATGTGCGTCAATCGTCGGGCTCAAACGAACCTCTTTTAATACGATGACTTTTTGATTTTTACGAATTTCACGATCTTTCTTCTGCTGCTCAAACTTAAACTTGCCATGGTCCATGATACGTGCGACCGGCGGTTTAGCCTGAGGAGCTACAAGAACAAGGTCCAAGTTGACACGAGACGCAATTTCAAGTGCTTCGTTACGCGTTTTAATACCGAGCTGTTCACCGTTTTGATCAATAACCCGTAGTTCACGTGCACGAATACCTTCGTTTACATTAATGTCTTTGCTAATATTAATCCACCTCCGGATAGTGTCGCGAATATCTTAAATGCTTAACCGACGAATGTTGCCGGTTTACAGGTCCGATCCAAAACAAAAGCGGGTGGACCACAGAGGTCCACCCGCAAAGTATGACAGCACGCAAAAAGCGTGTAAAAGTCAATCGTGTATACCTGCCAACAATTCGTCAATCAGGTGAGAAGCGGGTGCTCCTGCTTAGCACATATAAGTATTCAATAACCTTACTTATAATAGCACCTCTGATTAACGATGTCAACCAACTTATCGAAGTTCGCTTTGAACCATTTTCAAGAAGTCGTCAAACGGCATGCTTTCCGATTTTTGTTCACCGTATTTACGGACGTTAACAGAACCGTTCTCTACTTCTTGGTCTCCAATTACAAGCATATACGGTATTTTTTGCATTTGCGCTTCACGGATCTTGTAACCGAGTTTTTCATCACGTTCATCAATATCGACCCGAAGTTTAGCATCCTGCATTTTCTCCTGCAGGTTTCTCACGTATTCGCCATGAGCATCAAGCGATACTGGAATCATTTCAATTTGCACCGGCGCCAACCAAGTCGGGAATGCTCCTTTGTATTCTTCGATCAAGAAAGCGACAAATCGTTCCATTGTGGAAACAACGCCGCGGTGAATAACGACCGGACGGTGCTGCTTGCCGTCTTCTCCGATATACGAAAGGTCGAAACGTTCCGGAAGCAAGAAATCAAGCTGGACAGTCGACAATGTTTCTTCTTTGCCAAGCGCTGTTTTCACTTGAACATCCAGTTTCGGACCGTAAAATGCCGCTTCTCCTTCTACTTCCACGTAGTTGATGTCTAATTCGTCCATCGCTTCTTTCAGCATCGCTTGTGCGCGGTTCCACATGGCGTCATCGTCAAAGTATTTTTCTTTATCAGCCGGATCGCGGTAAGACAACCGGAACGAGTAGTCTTTGATGTCAAAGTCTTTGTATACATCAACCACAAGATTTACGACGCGTTTGAATTCGTCTTTGATCTGGTCCGGACGAACAAAGATATGAGCGTCATTCAAAGTCATTCCACGCACTCGCTGCAGACCTGACAAAGCACCCGACATTTCATAGCGGTGCATAAGTCCAAGTTCCGCAATGCGGATTGGCAACTGGCGATATGAATGGATGCCTTGTTTGAAAATCATCATGTGGTGCGGGCAGTTCATCGGGCGAAGCACCAATTCTTCATTATCCATTTGCATGACAGGGAACATATCTTCTTGGTAATGGTCCCAGTGTCCGCTTGTTTTGTATAAATCAACGCTTCCCATGACCGGTGTATAGACGTGGTCGTAGCCAAGGCGTTCTTCCTTGTCGACAATATAGCGTTCGATGATGCGGCGGATTGTCGCCCCTTTTGGCAACCACATTGGCAAGCCCTGGCCGACTTTTTGGGAGTTCATGAACAAATTCAATTCTTTACCGATTTTGCGGTGGTCGCGTTCTTTTGCTTCTTCCAATAGTTCAAGATGCGCTTTCAAGTCTTCTTTTTTGAAGAAGGCAGTTCCATAAATGCGCTGCAGCATTTTATTGTCGCTGTCGCCTCTCCAATACGCTCCGGCCACACTCAGTAGCTTGAACTCTTTCAACTTCCCAGTTGATGGTACGTGAATTCCTCGGCAAAGGTCGAAAAATTCGCCTTGTTCATAAATGGATACTTGGTCGTCTTCAGGAATCGCTTCAAGCAACTCCAATTTATACGGATCTTCAATGGCCGCAAAACGCTCTTGTGCTTCTGCGCGCGAAACATCCAGGCGCACAATTTCCAAATTTTCATTGATGATTTTTTTCATTTCTTTTTCGATCACTTGTAAATCTTCCGCAGTGATCGGCTGGTCGCTGTCAATATCATAGTAAAAGCCGTTTTCAATAACCGGACCGACACCAAGTTTAGCATCCGGATACAGGCGCTTAACTGCTTGTGCCAATAAATGCGCAGTTGAGTGGCGCAAAATTTCAAGTGCTTCGTCGGACTCCGGTGTGATGATTGCAATCTCTCCATTTTCAGCAATCGGCGCTTTCAAATCCACCAATTTGCCGCCTACTTTACCTGCCAACGCTTTTTTCCGTAAACCCGGGCTGATCGATTGAGCGACGTCTTCTGTAGTTGTTCCGCGTTCGAACTCCTTTACCGCTCCATCCGGAAATGTTAATTGAATCATGTCTGACATAGCAATCTCTCCTTTTTCTCTGTTTAGCTTTGCGCCTAGCACTGATGCAACAGGGCTTCCAAGGCGCTTTCGCTTTTGTCGAACTGCAGAGGCGGGCAGGCGCTTCCGCTTTTTTTAAGCAAATAAAAAAAGCCTCATCCCAAAGGGACGAAGCTCAGTTCGTGGTTCCACCCTTCTTCTATCCTGAATGGACGGGTCCATTCAAAACGAAGCTCTGCATCGGCTAACGGGCCGGTACCGTCAGCTGCTACTAAAAAGTTCACAGCCGCTGCTCGAAGGTGGTAAGCGTTTTGCCGTACTAAGAAGCTTGCAGCCGAGGCTTCTCTCTCTAAAAGTCGTACAAATCCGCTGTTGTCCTTGTCCTAGCATTTCAAATCAAATTTCGATTGTTTTTACTATACTGCGAACAGAAAAAAAACGCAACCTTCTTCTTAATAGAACAGGAAATTATAAAGGTAACACTTTATATGTTGAACTTCAAAAAATTAAATTTCACAACTCTCTTCATCTGCTTTGGGTACGGCGAAGCTAGGCAATTTCTAGAATGCAGAAGTGACAACCACTATAGCTGTTGTTTCACGGCTAGCACTGAAATGTATGAAGCAGCCCGCAGGAAAGCGGAGCTATTTTGCAAAATTCCGCCTTTCTATTCCACTTAACCCTCTTTAATTTCTCCGGTTGCGTCCGTCCATCTTAACAGGCGTTGTCAGGGCACGAATCCGTTCCATAACGCGCGCAGCCTTCAAATCTTCTTTTTCGCCTCGCTGCGAGTAGGTCAAGTGATGCTGCAGCTCTGAATAGCTGAAGTTCGAAGTCATGAACGTCGGCAACCTTTCTGCCATGCGGTAATGCAAAATTGTTCCCAGCACTTCATCTCTCGTCCAGCTTGACATCGCTTCTGCCCCGATATCATCAAGCATAAGAACATCCGCTTTTTTCACGTAATCAATTTTCTCCTGCAACGTTTGGTCCCCAATCGCCTGCTTCATTTCCCGCATGAATTCAGGAACAAAAACCAATACCGACTTTATTCGCATTTCCGCAAGTTCATTGGCTACAGCACTCAGCAAATAGGATTTTCCAATCCCAAATTTGCCGTAAAGAAACAAGCCTTTTTCCGGCAGATTGTCTGGGCCGGTAGCTTCATCTAAAAAAGCGCCGACTGCACGGAATGCTTCCATCCGGCTATCATCCAGTTCAAACCCTGAAAGTGTGGCATTCATCACTTCTTTCGGCATGAACATGCTGTGGATCATCGCTGAAGCTTGGCGTTTATTATCGTGATTTGTTTTAGACCGGCATTTCACATAATCGATTCCGATGGTGCCGCGTTCGAGTACAAGATGCGGTTCAAACCCTTTCAAGTGGTTGATGCACTCCCCAAGGCCCGGGCATTTATTGCAATCATGCGATTGGCCAATAAATTCATATAGTTTGTGCATGCCTCTGTCGACAATGCCTTTGTCAATTTCGCTTGAATGCTCTTCTAAAAACTGTTGGACACCCGGATGTTCAAGCACTTCTTTGCGCATTTCGTTATAACGCTCGGAAAAAGCTGGGGCGTTCACCACGCGTTTCATCGTTTCACGGATCGGCTCCATTTATTCACCTTTGCCTTTCTTCATCGCAAGTTTTGCAAGAAGTTTTTGTTTTTCTATTTCAAGATTGCTGTTTGCGGGCTCCGCTTTAACAGCTGGCACTTCATCCTTTTGGTAAAACCATTCCGGCAGTTTTTCTTCCCTAACCGGCTTTCTGCTGGTTGAAGAACTTGATTTAGCAGACGACGTGGGAGATCCTTCTGATTTCCATTTCATGTATTCAGCATGCTCGATTCGCGCCAAATCCATCGCTTCTTTGGCTGTCGTAACTTTTTTCCGCAGCCAGTGCGAAGCGATTTTCTCCACATAAGCTTTTGTCAGCTTCATATCCGTACGAAGCAGGACGTATTGCAGCAAAACATTAACAACCGGAGGTTCCATTCCATGTTGCATGACAAGCTGGTTTGCCAATTGAACATCAGCAGGAAGCGGCTCTTTGCCATTTGCAATATCCCGTAGAACTTCAACAGGAGAAGCGGACTCTAGGTAAAGCAGCAATTCTTCTTGTTTTGTTTTTGGCGATTCGGACGCTTTCGGTTCTGATTTATGCATCTGGACAAGCTTCGGAGCTGTTGTAGCCACGGTCAGCTTGTAGTATTCAGAGGCTGCCCGCTTTACGCTTTCAACTGTCAGTTTATAATTGTCATCAATTGCCAATAGGATAACCTTCTGCATTTCCAGCGGTCCCCAGCTGTACAAAAATGCCAGTTTTGAAATGGTATCTTTGATAGAGGCAGTCAATGCCCGCTTAGGCACCAGCTGTTCTGATAATCCTTGCTGAAGCAGATCAAAATCAAATTCCGTATCTGCATTGAAACTTGCACGCTTGCGTTCCTGCAATTTCGGCTCTTCAGCCGGATAGCCCGCCTTTGCATGGACCGGCTGATAAATATCAGTAAATGTCCGCGAAACTTCCTCGTATCCGCCCATGTCTTCGGCAGAGATGATAAAACGGTCCCGGGCGCGCCGATAAGCCGTTTCGCCGATTTTACTAAACAGGAACATCGACAGGAGTGGATCTGCAAAAAACGTTTTTGGATCAAGCGGTGGGCATAGTTCGTACACAAATGACCGGTTCTCCGCATCTTTCCGGAACGTTTTCAATAATCCAATAGCCTCTAATTGAATCCGCGCTTCGAAAATCTTGGCAATTGGCAAGCCCAGTAAATTCATCAAGGTGTAATGAGTGGCCTCTTCTTTTGCCGCCTCACCTTCCGCCCAAAGCGTTAAATAAAAAGCGGCGGCTTCTGACCCAATCATCGGCTGGTATAAGAGCGTCAACAATTGGCGGTCATAGTTTGAAAAAGGATAGGGCAGGCATATCTTGTACGAATCCGCAGGCTGAAGCTCTTTATAAAGTGCAGTCATAAGTCACCGCCTTACTCGGATTTCTTTTCTTCCGGACTTCTTTTCAGCAAATCCTTCAATTCTTCTATAAATACATTAATGTCTTTAAACTGGCGGTAAACAGAGGCAAAACGGACATAAGCCACTTCATCAATCGCAGCCAGCCCTTCCATCACCATTTCTCCGACTTCCTCTGATTTCACTTCAGCGTTGCCGATCCGGCGAAGGTCTTTTTCTATTGTAAATACCAATTCTTCTAGCACTTCAAGAGAAACCGGTCGTTTCTCGCATGCTCGGATCAGACCACGAAGCACTTTCTCGCGGCTGAACTCTTCCCGGGAACCGTCCTTTTTGACTACAATCAGGGGCATTTCTTCCACCTTTTCAAAAGTGGTATAACGGTAGCCGCACGCTTCGCATTCTCTGCGCCTTCTAATTGATTTATTTTCATCTACTGGCCGCGAATCCACGACACGTGTTCCATTATGTTGGCAAGCCGGACACTTCATATTGACATCTCCCTAAACAGACTCTCTATTCTCTCTAGTATACCAAAAATCTATAACGATATAAATTGAACTTGCTAATTGTTGTTAAATCTTAGGAAAGCTTTTTGTTTAGCACATCTATTATATGAGACTTCTTCGTGCATTCCTTTTTAAAGATTGATAAGCAATCTAACCTAAAAATAGGACTTCCACCTATTCTTTTGCAATAGAAAAAGCAGAGGAGTTTATCCTCTGCTTTAGTGTTTTCATGTTAACGGATTATGCTGTTACTGAAACTTTGGTCTTACCAGCACTTACCGGACCCATTCCACGTGGAAGTTCTGTAACTTCGCTGTTTTTGGAGTCAAGTGCTTTAGCGATGTAATCCGCAGCAATTGTCGGATCAAGATCGCCACAAGTGTAAACATCAACACTTGCATAGCCGTGCTCCGGAAAACTGTGGATCGTTAAGTGCGATTCAGAAATGATCACTACGCCGCTTACGCCTTGTGGTGCAAATTTATGAAAAGCCACTTCACGGATTTCCGCTCCTGATTTGAGTGCTGCATCAACAAAAGTTTTTTCGATATAATCCATATCGTTTAATTTGTCAAAATCACACTGCCAAAGTTCTGCAATTACGTGACGTCCCATTGTTTCCATGGTTCGTTTTCCCCCTTTGATATCATTTTGTTTTCGTGCTCAAAATATTCAAAGTTGACTACCACGGGGGAAAGTTAGTCCAAAGAGATCCTAACCCTTTAAGCAGTCATGTGAATAAAGATTCTTCCCTTGCTTCCGTGAAAAGTTGCTGAAAACTAAGAAGAGATGTAGTTGTTTTTTAACTACGATTGTTAGTATATGATGTATTGGTTTCAAATGCAACAAATTTGATTGCAATTAAGGGATATTTTTCTATAATAGTACAAAAAACGCCTCTCTATAAGCAGGAGAGGCGTTAAAAATTTATTTTTTAAACGAGAGAAACAAGCGCATTTGCCACTTTTTTAGTTAAATCAATAACTCGGGCTGAATAACCCCATTCATTATCGTACCAAGCAAGCACCTTCACTTTGCGATTATCAATTACCATCGTCGATAAGCCGTCAATTATGGCTGATTTTGGGTTTGTATTGAAATCGACTGAAACTAGCGGTTCCATCGTCAACGCGAGAATGCCTTCCATTCCTTCTTCTGAAGCTTTGATAAATGCTTCGTTAACATCGTCCACTGTCACATCTCTTTCGAGGTCTACAACCAAGTCGACCAATGAAACATTTGGTGTCGGCACGCGAAGTGCCATACCGTGAAGCTTGCCTTCAAGTTCAGGAAGAACCAATGACAGCGCTTTCGCTGCACCCGTCGAAGTGGGGATGATTGATTGGGCAGCGGCTCTTGCTCTGCGCAGATCCTTATGTGGGTTGTCCAAGTTCTTTTGATCGTTCGTATAAGAATGGACAGTCGTCATTAAACCGTTAACTATGCCGAACGAATCGCTAAGCACTTTTGCGACAGGCGCCAAGCAGTTTGTCGTGCAGCTTGCATTTGAAATTATATGATGTTTCTCTATGTCCAATATGTCGTCGTTGACACCTACTACAATGGTGGCATCCACATTTTTTCCTGGTGCAGATAAAATGACTTTTTTTGCTCCCGCTTCTAAGTGGAGACCAGCTAAATCACGCGTATTAAATTTCCCAGTTGCTTCAATGACAATATCAATGCCCAATTCTCTCCAAGGCAAGTCCAATGGATCGCGTTCACTGACAATCTGGACCCGTTTTCCGTTTACAATCAATGAATCTTCATCAAAAGAAACATCACCAGAGAAGATGCCATGATTTGTGTCATACTTAATCAAATGAGCCAAGGTTTCCGGCGGATAAGTTGCATTGACCGCTTTAATCGTAATATCATCCATTAAAATAGCTTGTCTGAACACCATGCGGCCAATCCGCCCAAATCCATTAATCGCAATCGAAATAGTCATTTATCCGTCCCCCATCAAATAAGTTATACTTTAAATTCGTATTTGATATTTAGTATAACACATTATCCTTATTAGGGAACATTAATAACTAAACAAGACGTTAATCATTTCCATTTTTTAAACCCCAATCGCTTAATACTTGCACGAGTTGCTGTTTCGTTTCTTCTATTGTGCCATTATTAAAGACCACAGCGTCGGCTCCAGCTTCTTTAACTGCCATTGGCAATTGGGATCCGATACGCGCCAACGCTTCTTGTTCCGTTAAACCGTTGCGCTTCATCAGTCGAAGCAACTGATTTTCTTCTGAAACGCTGACAACCAAAATTTTCTCTGCAAAATTCAGCAACTTGCTTTCAAACAGCAACGGAATATCCAATACAACCGTTTTATGCCCTTGAGCTAAAAAAGCATCCCGTTGCCGCAATATTTCTTTGCGGATAGCGGGATGGATAATATTATTCAACTGCTGGCGGCTAACCGGATCATTAAAAATCAACTTTCCGAGTTTTGGCCGGTCAAGCGTTCCATCCGGCAAAATCACTTTACTGCCAAAAAGGTTTCTAATTTCTGCTAGCGTCTCTTTTCCGGGCTCCACAACTTGGCGTGCCACTAAATCTGCATCAACAACCGGATAGCCCAGGTCGGTCAACATTTTTGACACAGTGCTTTTTCCACTCGCAATACTTCCTGTCAGTCCAATAATCATGCGTGTTCCCTCACTTTTGGCATGCCGGGCAATAAACCGACGCTCGCCCGCCTATTTTCAGCGTCTTTGTCGCACTGCCGCATTCAATGCACTGTTTTTTTCCATACATTCCAAAACGGTTTTGCATATTCCCCGATTCCCCATTGACGTTCCGGTAATCGGAAATCGTGCTGCCTCCTGCTTCAATGCTTTCCAATAGAATCGCTACAATGGTCTCGAACAACGCAATTTTCCGCAGCCTGCTGATTCTTCCTGCCGAACGGTTGGGATGAAGCTTCATTTTATAAAGAGCTTCGGTAGCGTATATATTGCCGCACCCTGAAATGACCTGGCCGTCCATTATCACTTCTTTGATCGGTTTTGCCCGGTACTTCGGGGTTTCCGACATTGCCAGAAAATGTGCGAGCGCTCTTTCTTCGAACGGTTCGGGCGCCATAAGGAGAAGAGGCGGAAATTCCGCCTCTTCTTTCAGGACACGCATCTCACCGAAACGGCGAATATCCGAATATGCCAATAGATTTCCGTCGCTGAGCGTTAATACTACATGGACGTGGCGCCGAAATTTTTCTTCCGAAATTGACAAAAGATGGTCAACGTAAAACCAGGCACCCGACATTCCTAAATGATTAACCAGGAGAAATTCATCTCCTGCTGTCTTTAACGTAAAATAGATGTATTTGCTGCGGCGTTCTACACTAATAATCTGCGCGCCGATTAAACTTTCAATAAACCCATCAGCTTCCATTCGTTTGATGATCGCTTCTTTGCCATTGCGTTTCGAAACGCGGATGGTGTCTGACACATAAACTTCCTGGATTTTTTTGCCGATGGCTGCCGGTCGTATTTGCCGGACAACGCCTTCCACCTCTGGAAGTTCAGGCATTATAGGCATCTCCTCTCACTTTGTATCGTACCAAGTGTCACCAAATGCAAAATCAACTTTTAATGGCACATCTAACGCCATTGCCGATTCCATCGCTTCAGGGACCAATGTTTTAAGTTTTTCCAATTCGTTCGGCGGGGCTTCAAAAATCAATTCATCGTGCACTTGCAGCAGCATGCGCGTTTGCATGCCTTCGCGCTCTAATGCTTCTGCCATGTTAATCATCGCTTTCTTGATAACATCCGCCGCGCTTCCTTGGATTGGCGTATTCATCGCAGTCCGTTCCGCAAAACTGCGTAAATTGAAGTTCGAGCTGTTGATGTCCGGCAAGTATCTTCTGCGGTTCATCAATGTTGTTACAAAACCATCTTTACGCGCTTTCGCGACAATGTCTGTCATATAGCGCTTAACGCCTGGGAAACTTGCTAAATAGCGGTCAATAAACTCCTGTGCCGCTTTACGGGTAATCGTCAAACTTTGCGATAAGCCGTAATCACTGATGCCATAAACAATACCAAAATTTACAGCTTTTGCTGCGCGGCGCATATCGCCTGTCACTTCTTCTAGTGGAACATGGAAAACATCGGCAGCTGTTGCTGTATGGATGTCCTGGTCATTCCGGAATGCTTCAATCAGGCGCTCATCTCCAGACATATGGGCAAGCACGCGCAACTCGATCTGAGAATAATCCGCAGCCACCATAACCCAGTCCGGTTCGGAAGGCACGAACGCTTTACGGATTTTCCGCCCTTCTTCAAGGCGCACTGGAATGTTTTGCAGATTCGGGTTTGTCGAACTTAGCCGGCCTGTGGTGGTCAGGGCCTGCTGGAACCGTGTGTGGATTTTTCCGTCTTCATGAATTTCTTTTAATAGACCTTCTATATATGTCGACAGCAACTTGCCGAGCTGGCGATAAATTAAAATTTGGGAAATGATTTCGTGCTGCCCTTCCAATTTTTCCAAAACATCTGCAGCCGTCGAATAGCCGGTTTTTGTCTTTTTCAACACAGGCAGGCCTAGCTTTTCAAAAAGCACTACGCCCAATTGCTTTGGCGAGTTGATGTTGAATTTTTCACCGGCAATCCAATAGATGTTCTTTTCAATTTCTGCAAGCTTCTCCGATAACTCTTTGCCCATGGCTGTCAATTGGTCTTTATCAACTTTTACTCCAAACGATTCCATCGTTCCCAAAATAGTAGCAAGCGGCAGTTCCAACTTGTCGTACAGGTCGAATTGGTCGTTTTCCTGCAATTTGCGGACCACTTCCGGACGGACCGCCCAAATCGCACGCGCTTTTCTAGCTAAGTGCTCATGCAAAGCCGCACCGGCAGGAACCGCTTTTTTAGCACCTTTGCCGTAAACCTGCTCGTTTGTGGAAACTTCTGTATAGCCGTATTCCTGCACGATGCTCGATAAATCCGTATAAGTCAATGAAGGATTGACGATATACGCGCCTAGCATCAAGTCGAAATCGACACCATTCAGTTCAATGCCGCAGCGATAAAAAGCTGCTGTCGCCGCTTTTGAATCCGCCATGAATTTCTTCTTCGATGGATCGCTGAGCCACGCCTTAAATTCCTCTGAATTTTGAACTGTTTCCATCGGAATAACAACAGTCGAACCCTCGGTCGCTAGTGAAACCCCAAGCAAATCGCATGTGTGATATTGTTCATCGTACAGTTCCAGGTGAACCGCCATCTCTTCTTCCAAAATTGACGCTTCGAAGGTGTCGATTACATGAAACTCCAATTCTTTTTTTACGGTTTCTTCAGTGGTATATTCTATTTTTTCAAGCAGCGACTTAAAGGCCAGTTCGTTCCAGATCTTGATTAATTCTTCATGGTCCGGGCCAGTGTAGGCTAGCTCATCAATGGAAATTTCAATCGGTGCATGGCGTTCGATCGTTGCAAGTTTTTTGCTGATATAAGCAAGTTCTTCGTTTTCAACGAGTTTTTCTTTCATCTTGCCTTTTTGCTGTTCAATTGCAGCGTAGACACCTTCGACCGTTCCATGTGCAGCCAATAGTTTAAGGGCCGTTTTCTCACCAACGCCTGGCACGCCGGGAATGTTATCAGAAGCATCACCCATCAAGCCTTTCATATCAATGATTTGTTCCGGGCTCAAGCCGTATTTTTCACGTATATGGTCGACTGTATACTTTTCAATGTCAGTAATGCCTTTTCGGGTAATGTAAACTGTTGTTGATGGTGATGCAAGCTGCGTTAAATCTTTATCTCCTGAAATGACAACTACTTCATCCCCAGCTTGTTCCGCTTCCAGACTTAACGTCCCGATAATGTCATCCGCTTCATAATTCGGTAATTCATAGCTTTTGATTTGATAAGCTTCGATTAACTTTCTTAAATAAGGAAATTGTTCCGACAGTTCAGGCGGTGTTTTTTGCCTGCCGCCTTTATATTCTTTGAAAGTCTCATGGCGGAAAGTTGTTTTCCCCGCATCAAACGCCACTATCATATGCGTCGGTTGTTCTTCCTCCAATATTTTCTGGAGCATCATTGTAAAACCATAGACAGCATTTGTATGGACGCCGCTTTCGTTGGTTAACAATGGTAACGCAAAAAACGCGCGATATGCCAAACTGTTTCCATCCAATAATAAAATTTTCTTCGCCACAAAATTACCCCTTTCACTAAAAAAGCCCTCATTCCCTCTATTTTACCATGCTGGTAAAAAGAAAAGAAATGAAGGCCTATTCGTATTCGAATTATCTCTAGTTTAAGGACCCGAAACTGTAGATGTGGTCATTGAATTTTCCGCTATAGGAGCTGATCTTGTGTGTCTTCACAAGGTTTACTTATGTAGGCATAGAAATAGAAATAGAATAAGAAAAAGCCCATGCCTGGGCTTTTTCTTTTCTTGCGGTTGAAGGGGGGTTCTATTACACCTTAACAACCAAATGTGAAGCCAGTATTAATCTAATGTAAAATTACCATTGATTATTTTTATACTTCTTGTAATAGTTCACTTGGCGGGCAAACAAATAGAATTTCCGCTTAAGGTGCTTGTCTTTCTTATAAAACAACGGATTGCCGTATTTGCCTTTTTTGATCAAACGGTTAATGTCTTTTTGAACGGCTTTATTGTCTACAAACTTGCGGAGCACAATTTTCGGCACTACTGTAAACAAGAATTCTTCATTCAGATACGTTATTGGTTTTTCAACGTCATGAATCAAGTCGTCAACGAATAGGGAGGCCATATTATGGCCAAGGGCCGTTACATAATAGCTTGAGCGCCCTTGGCGAATATTCACTTCAAAAACTTTAAACTTACCGTCACGCGCGTCATATTTCAGATCGAAATTGGCGAAACCGGTATAACCTACTGCTTCAAGGAAATGCTGCAACTTTTTCATCATTGCTTCATCAAAACGCGTAATTAATGCTGTGTAGTTTCCGATAGCTGTCACGGTATGTTCTTGCAGCACCACTTGCGCAAATGTCACCAATTGCGTCTTGCCTTTTGAGCTTGCGTAAATAACAGAATCCCACATGTACGTGTCGTCTCCAGGAATGAAATCCTGAATGATCAATTCGTCGCGATAGCCGCTCGCTGTTATGGTACGAATCACGTCCTGAAGTTCTTCCTCGTTTTCTACCTTATAAACTTTTTGCTGGCCAGCAAATTTATTTTGATTGTAAGCAATTCCGTTGCTCGGTTTGATGATTACCGGATACATCATCTTCTCTACAAAAGGTGCCTCTGTGCTGCAATCGTAGAAAAACGTTGTAGGTGTATCAATGCCATGTTCTTTACATAGTTTATAGAAATTTGATTTGACTTGCAGTTGATTCATTAACTCTTCATTTATGTAATTGAAGACAAAATGACCTTTTAAAGTTTCAGCGTTCTCTATAATTAGGCGCACATATAAATCGTTTGTTCCAATCAATAGGAGCGCCTTGTCAGCAGATTTGTACTTTTTCGCGATTTCGATTAAAATACCTGCAAACTGATTTTCGTCAGATAAGCCTGAACGAAGTTCAATTGTCTCGGTGATCGTGCTCATTGTCGTGAAAGACAATGGCTCTTTTCCTATTAAGATAGGTTTGATTCCATAGGCTTCGTGAAATGAAATTGCCATATTGTAAGCATTCATATCTGTACCTACAATGATTGGCAAAAAGGGTAGATTCTTCATTTTTTCCTCCTAAATTAACTTGCTAAAGGCAAATAGATTGTAAAAGTGGTGCCAACCCCAACTTCGCTGTCCACTGTTATTTTTCCATGATGCGCTTCCACTAGATGTTTTACAATCGATAAGCCTAGGCCAGTTCCACCAGAATTTCGGCTTCTGGCCCTATCAACCCGATAGAAACGTTCGAAAAGACGGCCGATTTCAGAAGTTTCGACGCCGATTCCTTGGTCTTTTACTCGGATGACAGCTTCTTCCTGTTCTTTAAAAAGGTGCACTTCGACTGTTGTCTCGGATGCAGAATATGTAAGGGCATTAGCCAGCAAGTTCATCATAACTTGAATTAGGCGATCAGGATCCCCTAAAACTTCAACCGGCTCTAACTGAAGATTCAAAAGAATTGCTTTATCTTCCATTCGCGGTTGAATCATACCTGCTGCCCGTTCAATCACCGCTGACATATCAGTCGGCTGCGCTTTTACTTGAAAGCCTGCATGTTCAATTTTTGACAATTCAAGTAAATCTTTGATCAATAACTCTAAGCGATTGCTTTCTTTATGGATAATTTCCAAAAAAGATAATAACGTCGGTGTATCTTCATAAGCACCATCCAATAACGTCTCTGAAAACCCTTTAATCGAAGTAACAGGGGTTCTCAATTCATGAGAAACGTTTGCCACAAAGTCTTTTCGGACCTGTTCCAACCGCTTCAATTCTGAAATATCATGTGCGACTATGACAACCCCAAGCCAGCGCTCGTGTTCTCCCATAATAGGCGCTCCATAGACATCCAGATGTTTTTGATGCAGCCCTATGGAAAAGTCAATTTGATCCCTATCCGGCATTTCCGTCATAAAGACGTTTTCAATAAATTTGGCGAGCACAGTCGGAATATCCAATTCTTTATACAATTTCCCTTGGATATTTTCATTGGACATCGCTAATTCTCTCAAGAAAGGTTTGTTGACAAGTGAAACCCGGCCTTGCCGGTTGATCATCATAAGCGAACTGCCCATATTTTCAATCAGCGTTTTTAAACGTTCCTGCTCCATTTGTCTAATGGCTGTAATTTCCTGCAAATTTCTGGCCAGTACATTTATTGTAGCACTTAATTGGACAGCACCGACGGCACCGGATTCAACCGCACGAGCCCGATAATTGCCTTTCACTAATTCCAAAGCCGTTTCTGTCACGTTTTCAATAGGCTGCGACTGTATTTTAATGATGCGGTGGCTGATGATTGTCGAAATGACCATTGCTGTGGCAAATATTAAAAACAGCAACAGCCAAATTGTCGCTGGGTCTTCTAAATTTGCATATAGCGGGAACAATTGCGAAACAATAATCAATAGGCTGGCTAAAAGCAATCCAATCCAACCGACAATCATGATCAGCAATCGGTGCCGAAATGATTTCATATAGCTCGTGGCTCCTCAAATTTATAGCCTAATCCGCGAATCGTTTTAATGAATGTCGGCTTCCGGCTATTTTCTTCGATTTTTTCGCGCAAATGGCTGATATGGACATCGACAATTCGTGTATCTCCTGCAAAATCGTATTTCCAGACGGCACTAAGCAATTGATCTCGAGTTAAAACACGATTTTTGTTTTCCATTAAATACACAAGCAGTTCAAATTCTTTTGGTGTGAATTCAATTTGCTCTTCGCTCATGAACACTTCAAAACGGTCTGGATAAACGGTCAGCTCGCCAAAAGTCAATGGTGTTGAAGAGTCCTGCGGATCCGCCGGTTTGTTTTCCGTTCTTCGGAGCACAGCTTTTATGCGGGCCACCACTTCGCGCGGGCTGAATGGTTTTGTCATATAGTCATCTGCACCGAGTTCAAGGCCCAAAACTTTATCAAATTCATCGTCTTTTGCGGTAAGCATAATAATCGGTGTACTGATTTTTTGCTGCCGTAATGTTTTGCACACTTCTACACCATCCATCGAAGGAAGCATCAAGTCAAGGACGATTAAAGCCGGATTTTCGCTCGTAGCCAATTCGTAGCCTTGTTTTCCATCATTAGCGACAATCGTTTCATAGCCTGCCTGTACGAGATTATAAGATAATAATGTTGCAATCGAGTGTTCATCTTCAATAATTAATATTTTTTTCATTGAGTAACATCCTCCGCATTCAGTTTAGAACCCCCATCCCAAACCATGCGCTAAAAATTATCCATTGCTTGTGTTGTCAGCTGATTTACCATTTGTGGCGGGTTAGCAAGAATGGTTCCTTCGACCGCTAAATTACCTTTATCATCTGTTGCTTCAACACGGACGGTTACTTCATTGGCTTTTACATCCACTTCAGTCACTTCCAGCAAAAACTCAATTGTGGCGTAGTGATATACGGGTTTGATGAATCTCAAACGCTGCTCTTTGATATACGTACCAGGCCCCGGCAAATATTTGGAAATAGCAGAAGAAATAATTCCTGCCAACATGATCGTAGGCACTACTGGCTTTTCAAAAACCGTTTGTGATGCAAAATCATGCTGAATGTAAAGTGGATTGCTGTCGTTTGTTAAACCTAAATACAGCAGCAAGTCTTTGTCTTCTATTTTTTCCGTTAACTGCAATTTTTCACCGGTATTAATATCTTCTATTTTACGGCCTAATTTGCGTTTTTTCCCAAGCAACAAATAAATTCCCTCCCCAAACTATTAATACCTTTATAGTAACAACTAATGCAAGAAAAGTGCAAGCACCGTTCCGACTAACAGCATTCATATAGAGAATAAAAAGCAGGCAAGAAAATCTTGCCTGCTCATTTATGCTAATACTTCCATAACTGCTTTGACCGACTCGGCAGATTTGTTCAACGCCGCCTTTTCTTCTTCATTCAACTCGATTTCAATGATTTTTTCAATACCGCCCGCACCCATTATTGTAGGTACTCCAAGATAAATGCCTTCCAGTCCGTATTCGCCTTCGAGGTATGCAATTGCCGGCAACACCCGGCGGTGATCTTTAATGATCGCTTCTGCCATTTTAACAAGCGATGCTGCTGGTGCATAGTAGGCGGAACCGGTGCCAAGCAAATTGACAATTTCCGCTCCACCTTTACGAGTCCGTTCCACAATCTTATCCAGACGCTCTTTTGAAATCAAGGTCTCGAGCGGTATTCCGCCCGCGTATGAGTAGCGCACTAAAGGAACCATATCATCCCCATGTCCGCCAAGGACAAATCCCGTTATGTCCTTAACGGATAAGTTTAGTTCATCTGCTACAAACGTGCGAAAGCGCGCCGAGTCCAAGACGCCTGATTGGCCAATTACACGCTCTTTTGGAAGGCCTGATTCGTTATAGACCGTATACGTCATCGCATCTACAGGATTCGTTAGGACAATGATGGTCGTATCAGGTGAGTTTTTTACAATTTCAGCAGTAACAGATTTCATGATTTTCTGGTTTGTCTGAACAAGGTCATCACGGCTCATCCCTGGTTTCCGGGCAATGCCTGCTGTGATAATCACTAAATCAGATTCTTTTGTATCCTCGTAATTTGCAGTTCCTGTCACACGCGCATCGAAACCTTGGACAGGGCCTGCTTCTGCCATATCAAGCGCTTTCCCTTTTGCCGGATTTTCCATTTCAGGAACATCCACTAGTACCACATCACCCAATTCTTTCTGGGCCAAAAGAAAAGCCGTCGTTGCACCAGTGAAACCAGAACCGATTACAGAAATTTTTTTACGTTTAAATGTCATAAAAACTCCTCCTTGGTTTTCGGTTATAAAAGCCATTTTATTATCTTTATGAACTTTAGAGCCGTTCCAGTTAATTTTAATTGAAGAAATTCAATAGAAAGAACGGAGGCGGCGACTCCAGCGGAATCAGCGCGAACTTAAGACCCTGGACTGAACAAAGCGAAGGAAGCGACTGAAGCCGCGCCCGCGGAAAACGTCCGCCGGGAGTGGTTTCTTCATTTGTTCGATTTATCGATAAATACAAAAAAAGAGGGGTTTCCCCCTCTTCTAATTAAAAGTTTTTGATTAATTCGTCAGCAAACTCAGAGCACTTCACTTCTGTTGCACCGTCCATTAGACGAGCAAAGTCATAAGTTACAACTTTAGAAGAGATCGTTTTCTCCATAGAAGCAACGATAAGTTTTGCAGCTTCAGTCCAGCCAAGGTGTTCAAGCATTAAAACGCCTGAAAGGATGACTGAAGAAGGGTTTACTTTATCAAGGCCTGCATATTTAGGTGCAGTTCCGTGAGTTGCTTCGAAAATAGCGTGTCCAGTATCGTAGTTGATGTTCGCACCAGGTGCGATACCAATTCCGCCTACTTGAGCAGCCAATGCGTCAGAAATATAATCGCCGTTCAAGTTCATTGTAGCAACTACATCGAACTCGCTTGGACGTGTAAGAATTTGTTGTAAGAAGATATCAGCGATCGAGTCTTTGATAAGGATTTTGCCAGAAGCCAATGCTTCTTCTTGCGCTTTGTTAGCCGCATCTGTTCCTTGCTCATCTTTGATCGCATCGTATTGGTTCCAAGTGAATACTTTATCAGCAAACTCTTGTTCCGCAACTTCATAGCCCCAGTTTTTGAAAGCTCCTTCAGTGAACTTCATGATGTTCCCTTTATGAACAAGCGTTACTGACTCGCGGCCTTCAACCAAAGCATAGTTGATAGCAGCGCGGACTAAACGTTTTGTGCCCTCTTCAGAGATTGGCTTGATTCCGATTCCTGAAGTTTCAGGGAAACGGATTTTGTTTACGCCCATTTCGTTTTGAAGGAAAGAAAGCAATTTCGCAACTTCTTCAGAACCTTTAGCGTACTCGATACCTGCGTAGATATCTTCTGTGTTTTCACGGAAAATGACCATATCTGTATCTTCTGGACGTTTAACAGGTGAAGGAACACCGTCGAAATAACGCACTGGGCGCAAGCAAGTGTAAAGATCAAGTTCTTGGCGAAGTGCTACGTTCAATGAACGGATACCGCCGCCGATTGGCGTAGTAAGTGGTCCTTTGATTGCGATCAAGTATTCGCGGATCACTTCAAGAGTTTCTTCAGGAAGCCATTCTCCAGTTTCGTCGAAAGCTTTTTGCCCTGCAAGAACTTCTTTCCAAACGATAGCTTTTTCGCCATTGTAAGCTTTTGTTACTGCTTCTTCCAAAACGCGCGAAGCCGCATGCCAGATGTCCGGCCCAGTTCCGTCACCGATAATGAAAGGAATGATTGCGCTGTTTGGTACATTTAGAATACCGTTTTCAACTGTTATTTTTTCGCCGTTTGCCATTTATAATTGCCTCCTGTGGTCAAATTCACAGGGCTGCACCAAATGCTAGCCCCATGGTACCGATTTTTATTTTTAGCGTTCTTCTACAGGTACGTAAGTCTGCATGCCTGGTCCGATATATTCCGCACGAGGACGGATCAAACGGTTATCTGCATACTGCTCGAGAATATGAGCCAGCCAACCCGAAGTACGGGATACTGCGAAAATTGGAGTAAACAAGTCATGTTCGATGTTCAATGAATGGTAGACAGAAGCCGAATAAAAGTCCACGTTTGGCGGAAGGTTTTTCTGGCCTGTTACAATTTCATCGATTTTAATCGACATTTCATACCATTTCTCTTCTCCGCGAATTTTCGTCAACTTCTGAGACATTTCACGAAGATGTTTAGCGCGCGGGTCGCCTTTGCGGTATACGCGGTGGCCAAAGCCCATGATTTTTTCTTTATTCGCTAATTTCCCATTGATGTAAGAGTCAACGTTATCCACAGAGTCGATTTCAGTCAACATTTTCATTACTTGCTCATTTGCTCCACCGTGCAATGGCCCTTTTAACGCACCGATTGCAGCAGTAATTCCTGAATAAACATCAGACAGTGTTGCAACCGCTACACGAGCAGTGAATGTCGAGGCATTCAACTCATGGTCAGCGTGAAGCACTAGCGCTTTATTGAAAGCTTCAATTTCAATATCTTCCGGCATTTCTCCAGAAAGCATATAAAGGAAGTTTGCAGCAAAGCTTAGATCCGTTTTTGGTGCAATCGGTTCTTGTCCGTTGCGAATACGGCCAAATGCTGTAACTAGCGTAGAGATTTTCGCTTGTATGCGAATTGCTTTACGGTAGTTTGCTTCCGGGTTCATTTCTTCTGCTTCTTCATCAAAAAGACCTAACATGGAAACAGCTGTGCGAAGCGCCGCCATTGGGTGAACATTTTTGATGTCGTATGTTTTAAAATGATCTAACACAGCCTGGGGAACTGACATATTGTCAGCCAGCTGTTGTTTAAGTTCTGCCAATTCGTCTGTTTTCGGCAAACGCTGGTGCCATAACAAATAAATCACTTCTTCAAAACTTGCGTTTACTGCTAAATCATCAATATCGTAGCCAACGTATGTAAGAGTGTCATCAATAATTGAGCTGATGGCGGATTGTGTTGCTACTACACCTTCTAATCCTTTTGACGATGTCATCTAAATCGCTCCTTCTTCAGTATAATTCATCATTCCAAAAAAAAAGGCAGAATGATGGCTCATCTGCTTTTATGAACCTATGCTAAATTCCTTACCTTGCCATTATAATCAATTTTGGATACTTTGTGAATGAAAACGCTTGTTTTTCTAAAACTTTCCCAAAAAAGGGATGAGTTTACTCGGATTATCGTACGATAACCCGAGTATTTCTCATTTTGTTCTGTATCAACCGGTAAACGATTGGTTTGTAGATTTTTTGGGTCGGCGCAAACAACATGCTGAATCCGATTGCGTCCGATATAAATCCCGGAGTCAAAAGCAGCACACCGCCTACCAATACGAAAGCCGCACTTAGCAGTTGATTGCCCGGTGCTTGGAAATTGTTCATCGCTTCTTGAATATCGCGCACTGCTTTTAACCCCTGTTTTTTCGCCAAATAAGCGCCAATCAAACCGGTTGCCAGAATTATGGCGAGTGTCGGGAAAAATCCGATCGCTCCTCCAGCCCATATAAGAATGGCCAATTCGAGTGTTGGAACTATGACCAGTGCTAAAAAGAACCATTTCATCATAGTATCCTCCCTCCTTATCAGTCTTTACAGGACACTTGCATGTCCGTGGTAGATCATCCCGGATTCGGCGTCAATCGTAATTTCGTAATTGTTTTTGATTAGGTTGGTTGCATCAGGAACTCCAACGATTACAGGAATGCCCAAGCTTAAGCCTACAACAGCAGCGTGGCTGGTCAATCCGCCTTCTTCTGTGATAATGCCAGCGCATTTATTGATGGCAGGCATCATATCGCGGTCTGTTCCGATAGTTACAAGTATTTTACCTTCAGCATCCAGAGCGTTTGCTTCCTCTGCATTTCTTGCAACTAAAGTGGCACCTAAAGCAGATGCTCTTCCAATTCCCTGGCCTTTAGCAATGATGTCGCCAATAACATGAATCTTCATCAAGTTGGTAGTGCCTGCTTGCCCTACTGGCACGCCTGCTGTGATGACAACAAGGTCACCATGCTTGACGTAGTGGTGTTTCAAGCTTTCATCAACCGCTTTTTCCAACAAATCATCCGTTGACTCGACTTTAGTTCCTACAATCGGCTGGACGCCCCAAACCAAAGTCAGTTTGCGTGATGGTACATCAGAAGAAGTCACCGCAATAATCGGAGCTTCTGGACGATACTTGGAAATCATTTTAGCTGTATGGCCACTTTCAGTCGGTGCAATGATTGCTCTGACTTTCAGATTCAGTGCCGTATAAGCAACTGCCTGGCCGATCGCTTCTGTCATGTTCGACTCTCTTTCTTTGCTTCTTGCCGAAACGATTTGCTTGTAGTTAAGCGCTGCTTCTGTCGTCATAGCAATGCGGTGCATTGTTTCCACAGATTCTACCGGATAAATTCCTGCAGCCGTTTCACCGGACAACATGATTGCATCGGTGCCATCGAAAATCGCATTTGCCACATCGCTCGCTTCCGCACGCGTAGGACGCGGATTGCGCTGCATCGAATCGAGCATCTGAGTAGCTGTAATAACCGGTTTGCCTGCACTATTGCATTTTTCGATAAGCGATTTTTGCACAATCGGAACTTCTTCAGCAGGAATTTCAACACCCAAATCTCCACGGGCAACCATCAAGCCATCAGAAACCAAGATGATTTCATCGATGTTATCGACACCTTCGCCGTTTTCGATTTTTGGAATGATTTGAATGTGCTCGCCATTATTCTTTTCAAGCAAGCTGCGGATTTCCATAACATCAGAAGCTCTTCTGACAAACGAAGCAGCTACAAAATCAACTTTTTGCTCGATGCCAAACAAAATATCCTGTGCATCTTTTTCGGTGATTCCAGGCAACTGGACAGAAACTCCTGGAACATTGACGCCTTTTTTGCTTTTCAGCGTTCCTGCGTTTTCAACAACCGTATGGATAAGTCCTTTTTCTTTATCAACTGATTCTGTACGAAGTTCGATCAATCCATCGTCCAGCAAAATAATTGACCCTTCCGTTACATCTTCAATCAGCTTTTCGTATGTGATAGAGAATACTTCATCAGTACCAAGCACTTCAGACATTGAAATGGCTATTTTTTGGCCAGTTTTCAGTTCAATGCCATTGTTCTCCATTTGATGAGTTCGAATTTCCGGTCCTTTTGTATCCAAAAGAATACCGACGATTTTGCCGGTCTTTTCTGCAGCTTCGCGTATCCGCTGAATGCGCGTGCCATGTTCTTCGTGACTGCCATGTGAAAAGTTCAAGCGGGCAACATTCATGCCTGCTTGGATCAATGCTTCAAGCGTTTCGGGAGATTCACTTGCGGGACCGATCGTACAAACGATTTTCGTTTTTCTCAATAGACTCACTCCAGTTAAAGTTTTAAATTGATAGTTCTTTTGAAAGCGTATATAAAGTCATATCTGCATCATGCTCTTCAGTAAAAGCTTTAGTCATATCATAGTCTACCACTAGGTGATTTCTCATGCCAATGGCTTTTCCGCCTTCACCCTCTAAAAGAACTTCAACTGCCCGTGCGCCGAATAGGCTTCCGAGTACACGGTCTCTTGCTGTCGGTGAACCGCCGCGCTGGATATGGCCCAAAACAGATACTCGTGTTTCAATGCCCGCCTTTTCTTCGATCAAAGTCGCCAACTCATTGCCGCTCATAACACCTTCCGCAACAATGATAATGCTGTGCCGCTTGCCGCGCGCCTTCCCTTTTTTCAGACGGTCGACAATTTCATCCAGGTCATACGATTCTTCCGGGATCAGAATCGTCTCAGCTCCCCCTGCAAGGCCGGCCCAAAGCGCCAAATCTCCCGCATCTCTTCCCATTACTTCTATGATGAACGTCCGCTCATGGCTTGTCGCTGTATCACGAATTTTATCAATCGCTTCAATAACAGTATTCAAAGCCGTATCGAAACCGATGGTATAATCTGTTCCTGGGATATCATTGTCAATAGTTCCTGGCACGCCTACACAAGGAAACCCTTTTCTTGTTAAAGCCATTGCCCCTTGGTACGAGCCGTCTCCGCCGATAACCACCAAGCCCTCAAGCCCGTGTTTTTTCATTTGCTCGATCGCTTTTTCTTGTCCAGCGTCTGTTTTAAACTCTGGGCATCGGGCTGAATATAATTTCGTACCGCCCCGCTGTATAATATCTCCGACATCGCCAGCCTCCAAGTCCTTGATTTTCCCTTCAATCAATCCTTGATAGCCCTGATATACGCCGGCCACTTCCAAACCGTGGTAAATGCCTTTTCGCACAACCGCTCGAACTGCAGCGTTCATGCCCGGTGAATCCCCACCGCTTGTTAAAACTCCTATTCGTTTCATAAACTACGCCTCCTGCATTTCCTTTTACTCTTTTCACCTTACCACGAAGAGTTCTTCTCTGTCAGTCATGAATAATCTAATCGGTGTTAAGTTTTTGTTAGAAACCACTTTTACGCAAAAAAATAAAAAACCGCAAGAGCGGTTTTTATTCACTGAATATGCCAATTGATTTGAATTTGGCGTAACGCTGTTCGATCAGTTCCTGCCCTGACAAGTTGCCCAGCTCAGCAAACGATTGCTTAATGGCATCGCCAATATAAGCAGCCTGCTTGTTACAATCGTGATGAGCACCGCCCCTTACTTCAGGGATCACACGCTCTATAATTTTCATTTCCAGTAAATCAGGTGCTGTGATTTTCATTGCTTCTGCAGCTGTCTGCGCAAGCGCTGAATCTTTCCATAGTATGGAAGCGGCGCCTTCAGGGGAGATAACAGAAAATGTCGAGTTCTCAAGCATCAAGATGTGGTTGCCGACACCAAGCGCCAATGCGCCTCCGCTGCCGCCTTCTCCGATAACAATTGAAATCACTGGAACTTCTAGTCCAGCCATCTCCACCAAGTTGCGGGCAATCGCTTCGCTTTGGCCGCGTTCTTCTGCAGCCTTGCCAGGATAAGCGCCTTTCGTATCAATCAGGCAAACGATCGGCCGATTGAATTTTTCCGCTTGCTTCATTAAGCGCAACGCTTTTCGGTATCCTTCCGGGTGCGGCATGCCAAAATTGCGCCGGATGTTTTCTTTCGTGTCTTTTCCGCGCTGGTGGCCGATAACGGTGACAGGCTGACCATGAAAAGATGCAATGCCTCCGACAATAGCTTCGTCATCCCCATAAGAGCGATCTCCATGCAATTCGATAAAATCTTCGAACAATATCGAAATGTAGTCGAGGGTCGTCGGACGGTTCGGGTGCCGGGCTACTTGTACGCGGTCCCATGGCTTCATGTTCTCATATATTTCCGATTCAAGTTTGGCAAGACGCGCTTCCAAACTTTTAATCTCGGAACTTAAATCGACTTCGGCCGTTTTTGTATACTCTTTTAGTTCCTCTATTTTTTTTCGCAATTCAAATAATGGTTCTTCGAAAGGCATCGCTTTCGGTGCGGTTTTAGCCATTTTGGATTACCTCCTTTGTATGCAAACGCACAATTGATGACAAGGTCTCTTGCATTTTAGCGCGGTGCACAACAGCATCAAGCTGGCCGTGAGCCAAAAGAAACTCAGCGGTCTGGAAATCTTCCGGCAGCTTTTCGCGGACCGTCTGCTCAATAACACGCCGCCCGGCAAAACCGATCAACGCTTTCGGCTCAGCAATATTAATATCTCCGACAGATGCGAAACTTGCTGAAACACCACCGGTTGTCGGGTGGGTCAAAACAGATACGAACAGCAGCCCTTCATTACTGTGGCGCTTTAATGCGACGCTCGTTTTAGCCATTTGCATTAAAGATAAAACCCCTTCTTGCATACGGGCACCGCCGCTGGCTGTAAAGATGATAAACGGAAGCTTTTTCTCCGTTGCCGCTTCAATTGCCCGGGTAATTTTTTCACCGACCACTGATCCCATGGAACCCATACGGAAATGGGAATCCATAATAGCTATGACAACTTCCCGGCCAGACAATTTTCCTGTGCCAGTCAAGACCGCTTCATTCAGCCCTGTTTTTTTGCTGTCTTGTTGAATTTTTTCAGTGTATCCTGGAAAGCCAAGCGGATTTTCCGATTTCAAATGATCATCCATTGAGACAAACGAATTTTCATCCAATAAACTGGCAACACGCTCGTGGGCAGTCAATTTAAAATGATAGTCACATTTCGAACATACTTTATGATCTGCCTGCAAGTCTTTTGTTAACGAAATATGCTTGCACTCGGGACATTTTGTCATTAAACCACCCGGCATATCTTTTGCAGATTTAGTAGGAATCGTCGCCTCTTTTTTATCTTTGTTTCGTTTGAAAATATCACGAATCATTGCGCAATCTCTCCTTTAGTAGCCCATCGCTCCAAGTTTTGAACTCTTGTGCGGCTTTGTCCGTTTCTTGCTGCTCAATGGCAGCAAGTATGTTCAGCAATCGTTCTTTTTCGGCTTTTGAAACAGTTCCGTTATATGGATTGCCACTGTATTTGTGAAGTAAAACCCAAATTTTCAAAGATAGGCGGTTGCCCGAAAGCACCATTAACTCCCGCACAAAATCCTCGCGTTGAAATCCATTTTCCTCTTCTGATAACCGCATGCGAAAGCCATCCCAGATTCCCATCTGGCTAATTGTCCGGTCAGCGCAAATGGCCTGAATAGCAGCCAGTTCGTGCATTTGCCTTGTTTCCCTTACGTCTTTCTGGGACTGGTTGTCCTGCAAGATGAAGGTGGATAACACTTCTACGAGCATATTGTTGCGGTGGTCAGCAAGAAATGTACCCTCGCCCCGCCGTGTTTCGATTAAACCCAGCAATTCTAGACTTCTCAAAGCTTCCCTGATTGTCGAACGCCCCACTTGCAGCGTTTCGGCCAATTCTCTCTCTGATGGAATGCGGTCGCCCGGCCGGATGTTATCCTGCCTAATCATGTCCCTTAAATCCCGGACTATATCTAAATAACGTTTAGATTGATTCATGATCGCTCCTATCTCCCATTTATTGGAAAGTGGTCTGACCACTCATATTGACTAGGATACAAAACTTTTCGGTTTCCGTAAAGAAAAAACTGCTTTTCTTATTAGAAAAGCAGTTAACTGAGAATAGATTTGCATATAATGGCGATTTTTTGATTGCGGTTCTCGATGTTCCCCTGCACTTCAAGAACTGCATGCGGTTCCAATAAGGAGCTGTATTTTGCATATTCAGCTGGAAACAGGGTCAGTGAAGCCAGGCCCGTCTCGTCCTGCATGCTGACAAATGCCATTGCATCACCTTTTTTTGTACGGATCCGCTTGACGTCCTCCACCATGGCAAGCACCGTAACCGGCTCTTTATCTCGCCGGTTTTTCAAGGAATTCAGGTCCGCATAAGCTTTTTCACGCGTTTTCTTTTCGCGCTCGATCGGATGAGTCGATAGATAAAAGCCAAGCACTTCTTTTTCGAACTCTAATTTCAAGCTTTCCGGAATCGGAGAAGCTTGGGCATATTTCGGTTTCATAAAACTGCTTCCCATATCATCAAAAAGACCCGGCTCTTCGTCCGGTTTGACAAGTTCTGCATGTTTGACCGCACTATCGAGTGAGGCAAGCAATACCCCACGGTCAAGATCAAGTCCGTCAAGCGCCCCTGCTTTTATCAAAGGTTCAAACGCTTTTCGCGTGAAATGAATGGCCGATATTCGTTCAGCGATGTTGAACAAGCTGGTGAACGGCGCTTCTTTCCGTTCTGCCAGCAACGCTTTTACCGCAGTTGCAGGCACACCTTTAACCGAACTCAAGCCCATTCGTATTTGGCCGCCCTCCACAGAAAACGTGGAATGGCTCTTTTGGACAGACGGCGGCAAGACCGGTATCTTTTTTTCTTTTATTTCATGAAGCAACTGCTGGGTCTTTTCAGCGTTTCCGGCATTTGTCGACAAGAGCGCAGCATAAAAATAAACCGCGTAATGGGTCTTCATGTAAGCCAATTGGTACGAAATCACACTGTAAGCAACAGCATGGCTTTTTGGGAAGCCATAATCAGCAAAACGGACGATCAAATTATACACTTCCGTCGCAGCTGCTTCCGGAAAACCTTTAGCCAATGCCCCACGGACAAAGTGCAGCCGTTCCTCATCCAAGATCTCCCGTTTCTTCTTGCTGACTGCCCGCCGCAGCAAATCGGCTTCCCCATAAGAAAAGCCAGCCATTGCTGCCGCAATTTGCATGATTTGTTCCTGATAAACAATGACCCCGTGCGTTTCCTTTAAAATTGGTTCTAACACCGGATGAGCATAGGTGACTTTTTCCTGCTTATGCTTACGTTTGGCATATAACGGGATAAATTCCATCGGACCGGGACGGAATAAGGCATTGACAGCTACAATGTCTTCAAATGCGGTCGGCTGAATTTCTTTTAATGCCCTCCGCATGCCATCGGATTCCAGTTGAAAAACCCCAGTCGTATCCCCTGCAGCCAACGAAGAAAAAGTGTCTTGATCGGTCAACAGAATTTTCCTGTAGTCAATGTTCTCTCTGCGGTCAAGCTGAACCAATCGCCGGATCTGTTCGAGAATCGTCAGGTTGCGCAATCCGAGAAAGTCCATTTTCAATAAGCCGATTGCCTCGAGTTCTTGCATTGGCCATTGGGTGATGAAAATGCCTTCGTTCCCTTTTTCGATTGGCACATGGTCAACAAGCGGTGACGGGCTTAGTATGACTCCCGCCGCATGGGTGGAAGCATGGCGCGGCAAGCCTTCCAACTTGATCGCCGTTTTAAACCACGTTTTGCGTTCTTCTTTTTCAATAATCCAATCATTCAGGCGAGGAGATTCTTTTAAAGCCGATTTCAGCGTAGTCCCTATCCGATTTGGAATCAGTTTGGATATGGCTTCAAGCTCCTCCGGTTCAAAACCGAAAACACGGGCTGTATCCCGAGCGACCGCTTTGGCAGACAGTGTTCCAAAAGTGATAATTTGCGCTGTTCTTGCCTCCCCGTATTTGCGAGCCACATACTCCACCACTTCATGCCGCCGGTAATCCGCAAAGTCAATATCGATATCCGGCAATGTTACGCGTTCCGGATTTAAGAAGCGCTCAAACAGCAGCCCGTGTTCAAGCGGGTCGACATCGGTGATGCGCAAGGAAAATGCGACAAGCGAGCTCGCTGACGATCCGCGTCCGGGACCTGTTAATATGCCATTATCCCGGGCAAATTTCATGAAATCTGAGACAATCAAAAAATAATCGATATACCCCATCTTTCCAATAACGGACAGCTCGTAGTCGAGACGGTCTTTATACGCTTTAGAATAATCAGGGATGCGTTCAGCCAATCCTTTTTCACAAAGCTCTGCTATAAAAGCAGCTTTGTCAATGGAATTTTTTAATGGAAAGACCGGCAGCAATTGCCGGTTCATAGAAATTGTAACTTTACAGCTATGGAGCATTCGCGCCGCTTCAGCCAGCCACTCCGGACGGTCTGAAAACCATTCGCGGAGTTCTCCGGCAGCCGGAACGTATGCCTTTGTATGGGCAGGGCGTTCACGCTGCGGATCATTCAGTTTCAAGCCTTGTCCGATGGCGGAAGCTACTTCAAACGCAAACGCGTCCTGTTCTTTCACGTAGCGGCTTTCTTGCGTCGCGATAACAGGAACACTCACTTCGCTGCAAAAAGTTAGAAATTCCGCTTCTTCCGAAGAACTTTCTCCTCCAGGACGCTCTACACTGCCGAAACTATCAGCCCCAAAAACGGTCTTGATATAATGGAAAATCGGCGCAGAGTCTGCTGCTGTCCATTCCCTTTTGTTCGGGATAACACAGATTAGCCCGTTCTTATATGCTCGCAGCCATTGTTCGGGAATTGCACTTTTATCCCGGGTTGCCAATGCACTTGATATTTTCAATAAGTTGCTGTAGCCTTCATTTGTTTTGGCGTACAACACAACTGGGTAACTTTGTTCTTCATATTCAATAAACACCGATAAGCCGACAACTCCATGAATGCCGGCACGGCTGCAGGCTTCCCAAAATGGAAGGATGCCATACAGTTTCGTATTGACGATTGCTGCAGCCTGCGTACCTTGTTCCACTAGAAAAGGGAAAAGTTCATCTAGGCGCACCGTGCTTTTCAGCAAATCAGCCGACGTGCTTATATGCGGATAAACCATGGACAACCCAATCCCTCCTTTTTTATGATGAACAAATTTCAATCAGACGGTCAATCACCCGGTCGGCTTCTTCCCATGTATATGCCGTAGCACCAGAAGCCATCGGATGTCCGCCACCGCCAAATTCCTTCGCCAATCCATTAATGATTGGACCTTTTGAGCGGAGGCGCACCCGGATTTCCGTTTCTTCTTCAATGAAAATGACCCATGCCTTCAAACCTTTAACATTGCCGAGAGAGCCGACAAGCAAGGAAGTTTCAGTCGCTGTTACGCCAAACTCCTTTAAAATGTCCAATGTGATTTTAACGTAGGCCGCGCCGCTTTCATCCAACTTGAAGTTCTGGTAAATATACCCCTGCAGATGAAGCAAATTGCGCTCCATTTCGTACATGCCGTTATACAGCGCTGTTCGGTCAAACTCATACTTGATGAGCTCCCCGGCTATTTCAAACGTTTTTTGTGTTGCGCTTGGGAATAGGAATCGGCCGGTATCTCCGACAATTCCAGCATATAAAAGCCTTGCTGCAGCATCAGAAAGTTTCCAATTTTCATGGTCTCGCCCATATGTAAATAACTCGTAAACCATTTCAGAAGCAGAGCTTGCTGTTATGTCTACTAAAACAATGTCTCCGTAAGGATCGTCGTTTGGATGATGATCAATTTTAATCACTTTAGCGCCTTTCTCGTAGCGCTGATCGTCTACCCGTTCGGTATTTGCCGTATCCGTGACGATGACCAATGCCCCTTCAAAATCTGCGTCTTCTACAGGGTCCGGAAAATCAAGGAAATCTAAAGTGAAATCGTGTTCACCCGCCGCAAGTACACGCTTTTCAGGGTAATTATGCTGCAGCAAGTACTTCAAGCCCATTTGGGAACCGTAAGCATCGGGATCTGGCCTTACGTGCCGGTGGATGATAATTGTATCGAATTGTTTAATTGTGTCTATGATTTGACTGTTCAAGTGTATGCTCCTTTTCTAAATAAAGATATCCGTTCGCAATTCCAGCTGTTTCTAGTACAATAAGAATGAGTTTTGGAATACAGGAGGTCCTTATGAAAATTTTAGTGTTTTTAAGTGTGATTTTAATTTTTTTCTCGTTTGGGTTTTATTTTTATTATAAAACAAAGCAGTTCCGTACGTCTTTGCCGATTCGCAAAAAATGGTATGCCTCTATGGCATCGATCGCTTTAGGCAGCTTTGTTCTGTTTTTCGGCATCAATCAGCTATTGCTTTTCCAAACAGTTGTCACATACATCATCGCCGGCATTTTCATCATTCTAGGAGCAGGCTTGATCGTCTACAACTCCAAAGCCGCCAAACATTACCGCTCGTTTCTTGATGAAGAAGCCCGGCTCAATAAATAAACCGCTCTCCTATTCAGGAGAGCTTTTTTTGGCTTTAACGATCCAAGAGCTGGAATGTCAGCAATGCTTTTCCGACAATCTCATCTTCGAACGAAACTTCAATGTCCACTTTCGCAGACTTGCGGGTAATATCCAAAATAACAGGGCGCACAAGCATGACGGAATCATGCTGGACTGGCTTTAAAAAGTATACGGCCATATTTTCCAGAACACTGTCTTTGCGGTTTTTCGTCTTGAGAGCGGTACTGGCTGCCTCTGTTAAAATCGTCGTATACGCTCCGTATGACATGGAACCGTAAGCATTGGTCATTTGCGGAGTCACTCGAAATTCCAGGGTTAGTTTGTCTGCCGATTGAAGATGCAGCTGACTTTTGATGATGTCATCGATTGTTTCGCCTTGCTGTGGCTGGCGCTGGGCGGTCTGTATAGCTTTAAGCACATCCTGTCGGCTGATAACCCCTTTAAGATAACCGGAATCATCCGTAACCGGCATCAGGTCGATGCCTTCCCAAACCATTCGGTGGCCTGCAGCCGCAACGCTTGTCTGCATTGAAACCGTAAGCGGGTATTTGGTCATGACTTTTTCGATAGGCTCTGTCTGGCCATGGCCAATAACATCCCGTGATGTAATGATGCCAACCAGTTTCTGGTTTTCGTCGACCACCGGAAATCCTCCATGCGAAGTTTCTTCATTTAATTCATTATACCGGCTGATTGTTTCTTTGAAATGCAGGACAGCGGTGTTTTCCAAAGGAATCAGAATATCTTCAATCAGCAAGATTTCTTTTTTTATCAGCTGATCGTAAATGGCCCGGTTGATCATCGTCGCTACTGTAAAGGTGTCATAGCTTGTCGAGATGACCGGCAGCTCATATTCATCAGCGAGATTTTTGACGGTATCGGTTGTATCGAATCCACCGGTCACCAGTACTGCCGCACCGGCTCGCAGGGCATATTCCTGAGCCTTCAGCCGGTTGCCGACAATCAGTAGATTTCCGGCTTCTGTATAGCGCATCATATCATCCAGCTGCATAGCGCCGATTACGAATTTCGTCAGTGATTTATGAAGCCCTGCTCGGCCTCCAAGCACTTGGCCGTCAACAATATTGACAATCTCCGCATAAGTGAGCCGTTCGATATTTTCTTTCTTTTTCCGTTCAATCCGGATAGTGCCAACCCGTTCGATGGTTGAAACGAGCCGTTTTGCCTCTGCGTCTTTAATCGCCCGGTAAGCTGTGCCTTCGCTAACGTGCAATTCCTTCGCAATTCGGCGTACCGAGATTTTCTCACCGACAGCAAGCGTCTCGATATAATCAAGGATCTGTTCGTGTTTTGTTGCCATAAGTTCACCCATTCCTCTGCTTTCCTGTCCTTCAAGTGTACCATATCCGCTACCGAAACAAAGTCGCCTAATTAATGGAACAACAGCAGTATTAAAGGAAAGCATAAAAAATCCGAAGAGGCTGGCTCTTCGGATCATCTTTTATAAATCGATTACGCCGCCGACTTGCAAGACATTGACTTCGGCTTTATCGACAAGTTTCTTGAACTGTTCCGGATCTTGTTTGATTGGCGGGAAAGTATTGTAGTGAATCGGAACGACTGTTTTCGGGTTTATTAAGCTGACGGCATAAGCTGCATCTTCCGGACCCATTGTAAAAAAGTCGCCAATCGGCACAAATGCCAAATCAATGGCATTCATCTTGCCGATAATCTCCATATCTCCGAACACTTCCGTATCACCCGCATGATAAAGGGTCTTACCTTCCGCTTTGAATAAAATTCCAGCAGGCATCCCGCCATATATGACACCGTCTTCCTCTGAAGTATACGAGGAGCTATGAAACGCTTTCGTGAACTTTACAGTCCCGAAGTCAAACGTATGCGAGCCACCCAGGTTCATGCCTACCGTGTTTAAGCCTTTAGAGCCTAAATAACCGGCGAGCTCTACAGGCGCGACCACTTGCGCGCCGCTGGCTTTTGCCAGTTCAATCGTATCACCGACGTGGTCATTGTGGGCATGCGTCAGCAATATAGCGTCAGGTTTTTCGTTTTCTACCTTTAGATCTGTCAGGCTGTTTCCCGTAATGAATGGATCGATCAAGATGGTGTAATTTCCGGTTTTGATTTTCACAACCGAATGGCCGTGGTATGAAACTTGCATAAAACCCCTCCAATTTTGGTTTATCTGAACCATTTCTAGCTGTCTTATACCCTTAACTTTGTTAAACTACACATAAAGAGGAGGTAATACATATGAATAAAGTTCAGCAATTGCAGAGTTACTTAAAAGAACAATCGGTTGACGCGGCTTTTATTACCAATCCGGACAATGTCTTCTACATCAGTGGATTTCGGAGCAATCCGCACGAGCGTCTTCTTGGCGTCATGATATTCCAGGAAGCAGCACCGTTCCTCATCTGCCCGCAAATGGAAATTCCCGACGCGAAAAATGCTGGCTGGAGCGGTGATATTGTCGGTCACGTCGATACAGAGAACGCCATGGAAGTTCTCTACCGTACGGCTTTAAAGCGTGGTGTTTCTCTAAACAAGCTGGCGATTGAAAAATCGCATATGACCGTAGACCGTTATGATGCATTGAACGAATTGTTCGAAGCTCTTGAATTTGTTCAACTGGATGACCAAATCAATAGGCTGCGTGTTGTCAAAGACGAAGCGGAACTTCAGATTTTGCGTGAAGCGGCAGCACTTGCCGATTACGCTATTGAAGTTGGCACAAAAGCCATTAAAGAAGGCATCACGGAAATTGAAGTGATGACAGAAATCGAACTGGCGCTAAAAAAACGCGGCGTGACGCATATGTCTTTTGATACGACTGTCCTCAGTGGTCCGAAAGCGGCATCGCCGCACGGCAAGACGGGCGACCGCAAAATCCAAAAAGGCGACCTTGTATTGTTTGACCTGGGGGTTATTCACAAAGGTTATTGCTCGGACATCACCCGGACGGTAGCTTTCGGCGAACCAAACGAAGAACAAAAAGCAGTTTATGATGTAGTGCTGCAGGCTGAGTTGGCCGCAGTCAATGCTGTCAAACCCGGAATTACTGCTGCCGAACTTGACCAGACGGCCCGCCAAATTATTGAGGAAGCCGGTTATGGCGAGTTCTTTACACATCGCCTCGGCCACGGGCTTGGCATTTCTGTACACGAGTTCCCGTCGCTGCACGGCTCAAATTCGATGAAAATGGAAACCGGCATGGTCTTTACGATTGAACCTGGCGTCTATGTTCCTGGGAAAGTCGGAGTCCGCATCGAGGATGATGTAGCCGTAACGGAGAACGGTGTTGAAGTATTGACCAAATTCCCGAAAGAACTTCAAATTTTGTAATGAAAAAAGCTGGTCCAAGGAACTCCTTGGACCAGCTTTTTCAGAGTGTTGAGTAACCCTTTGATATAAGATAAGAACTTATTTGTTTATCAAAAGAAAAGAAAATTTCCGATTTTTACGCCCTCCTTGCCAGAAGGAGGGCCATTTTTTTGATGTTTTGCGTGGCGGCTGTCAGGAAAGCCTGTTCTTGGACAGACGGACGCCCTCGGCGTCTTGCGTAGCGAAAGCCATGGAGTTCTTTGGCATCCGCAAAGCTTCTTTCAATGGTTTGGCTGCGCAG
>NZ_PYAT01000009.1 GCF_003014655.1 Planomicrobium soli
CAATGAAAACCTGTAAAAGTCGCAAATGGAGCGGAAGGCGGCGACTCCAGCGGGACCAGCGCGAGCCGAAGACCCTGGACAGAGCGAAGCGAAGGAAGCGGCTGAGGCCGTGCCCGCGGAAAGCGTCCGCCTGGAGCGAAATGAAAAAAGCTGCCGAGAGTTTCTCGACAGCCTGAAAAAAAGGACTCGTTAGAGTCCTTTTTTACTTTGGCATACTATCTAGATACTATTTATTGTCACCGTTACTTTGAACAGATCCCCATCAACTTCTATTCTCATGGAGCCGCCGTGCAGTTCAACAATCGATTGCGCAATGGCAAGCCCTAAGCCCGATCCTTCTGTCTGGCGTGAAACATCGCCACGCTTAAAACGCTCAAATAATTCATCCGTGTTGTCCCCCAGTTCGTAGCGGGTGACGTTCTTAATGACAAATTCAGCTTGGCTATCCACTTCATTCAACGAAACGTAAACCCGAGTTCCCGGCAAAGCATACTTGATAGCATTGATGATCAAGTTGTCCAGCACGCGCCACCACTTTTGGCCATCTGCATGGATATAGACCGCTTGTTGGGGTGCACTGATACGAAAATCAAGTCCGGATGCCGCAATGTCTTCCGCATGTTCCGCAAAAGCCTGCGTCATTAATTGGGTAAGATCAAGGCGTGCCCGCTGAAGTTCCATGTTGCCGCTTGCCATTTTCGATACTTCGAACAAATCTTCAATAAGTGTTTTCAAGCGCTGCGATTTCCGGTCGAGAATCGCCACATATGACAAGCGTTCTTCTGTAGATAAATCCGGCGCTTTCATCAAGTCCGTGTAGGTGATGATCGAAGTTAGCGGTGTGCGAAGATCGTGACTGACATTGGTAATCAATTCGGTCTTCAGCCGCTCACTTTTTGCCTGTTCAGACATCGATTGCCGGACGCCTTCTTTCAACAAATTCAATTGGCGTGCGTGGTGGGCCAATGCTGATCTGCCTCGGACCGGAAGCTCTTCATTCAATCGCCCATTTGCAATATTTTCTGTTCCTTGCATTAATACATTTAAATATCCGAAGCGGTTCAGCATGAAAAACAGAACTGGAAGGCCAATAAAAAGCGTCGCTGGAATCCAGACAATTATTAGACCGCCAACGATGAACATTAGAGCTGTACCGAAGCCCCAGAAAAAGATGACAATAAGCAAAACAAGCATCTGGAAGCCGATAGATTTGTTCAAAAATGCTTGCTGTACGTTAACAAGGCTTCGAAACGCAAGGCTTTGCTGAATTTCCGCTTTAAGTGATTGCATATTTTTGTAATATGCTATAAACCAGATAAGCTGTAAAATTGTAAAACCGATAAATACCAAAGCAAGGCTAAGATGCTTGATCAGTCTGATCCAGTTTTGCGCCATATCATCCGACCAGACATATTGGATATCTGTAAATAAGGAGATGGATTCTCCTAGTCCAATCATCAAGGAGATAATAATTATTAAGAAACGAACTTCTATCAATACATCTCCCCACTTTTTATATAAAGGAAGGCTAATAAACCACTTTCTATTGTACTTTAATGTAGTATAAAGCAAGATGCTTCCCGCTATCGCCAATGCCATGAATATATAGAAAATTGTCTTAGCAAAATCGAATCGTTCTATATCCGCTGTATAGATAGATGTTTCAAGAAGTGCCTTATCTATTTGAATGGTCCCCTTAAATCTAGCATCGGAAAATTTCAATTCTTCCGGTACAGAAACATCTAACTCATAGTAGCTGGTATAGGAAGTGCTTAAAGGCTTTGCTTCAGTATAAGTTTCTTCGAAATAAGGATTTTCTTTGAGTGTTCCCTTTGTGAAGGTTTCACCAGTTTCAATATTGGTCAACCTATATACATAGTATGCTGATTCTTTTAAAAATGAAGATTCCAAGCTTCTAGTGTGATTGATGGCTTGAGCCAGTCCCTCTGCACGCTCTTCCTTTATCTTTTCACGCACCACCTCATCGTCCGCAAAGTTATTTGTGATAGCTTCAAGCTTTCTATCCCGCTCTGCAATAAGAATCTCTTCGAGACTTTTATTGTTGGCACTTTGCGCCTCTTCGATGTCAACAGCGTATTGGTCTTGGATGCTTCTATGTTGTTCAGCCAGCGTTCCAAAACGATTGCGGTATTCTTCAATTTCACCAGTGGTCACCGGCCATTCCTTATTTGCAGTCAATGGATCTAGTTTAATTGCAATTAAATAAACTTTAAACCGATTATGGTTCTCTTTAAATTCCACTGTATCAACATAAGATTTCCCGAGGTATTTCGATCCTAGTTCCATGACGCTAAAAAAACAAATTAAAACCAGTGATACAACCCCTAACCAAATCCATTTTTTCATTTTAAGCATCCCCTTGCGTCAGCGTCCGAAGCGCAGCCAGCACATCAGCAGCCGGCGAATAAAACATGATATCCCAGATAAATGAAAAGCAGTAAAGCAAACTGAACAACGCAATAATGACCGCAACAATCGACCATAGATCATTTTTCAATTTTGTAGCCAATTCCCCATACCACCTTTAAGTATCTTGGATTTTTCGGATCTGTTTCGATTTTTTCCCGTATTTTCCGGATATGCACCGCTACGATATTTTCGGCATTGTACGCTGGTTCGTTCCACACTCGTTCGTAAATATCACGTATGGAGAAAACCCGTCCGGCATTTTCCATCAGCAATTCAGTGATTTTAAATTCGATCGGCGTCAACTTGACCGACTCTCCGTGCAAAATAACTTCTTTGGAATCCGCATCCAATACGAGCCCGTCGATTTCCAAACGTTGGCTTTTCTCTTGGTAGGTCCCAAGAGTCACGTATCGTCTAAGTTGAGATTTAACCCGCGCCACCAGTTCCATTGGATGAAACGGCTTTGTAACGTAGTCATCCGCCCCAACGGATAACCCATGAATTTTATCGGAATCCTCCGCTTTTGCACTAAGCATAATGATTGGGATATTCCGCTGCTCCCGGATTTTGAATGTTGCAGAAATGCCGTCCAATTTCGGCATCATGATATCGAGAATAATGACGTGCACTTCATGGGACTCCAACTGCTCAATTGCTTCAAGGCCGTTCGAAGCTTTCAATACCCGGTAGCCTTCATTTTTCAAGTAGATTTCTATTCCGTCCCGGATGTCCTGGTCATCATCAGTCACCAGTACCGTAAATTGACTCATTGTCTACACCTCTTTCGTCTATGTTCTTATTGTATGGGTTAAATCTTAAGCAGAGCTTATGATAAATCTGAAGAAATTCTTAAGAAAAAAAGACAGCGAATCAACTGCTCGCTGCCTTTTTTTCAATAGGCTTTTTCTTTGCAAGTGTCAGAACGACAATCCCGCAAAGCAATAGAAAGACGCCTGTCCAAGCAGTTCCATTCAAGGTTTCTCCTACAACCAGCACTCCAAGCAAAGAGGCAGTCAACGGTTCAGCCAAAGACAACGTGACGGCGGAAGAGGACGGAATTTGCTTTAATCCTTTTGAAAACAGAATATACGAAAGGCCAGTTGCCGCGATGCCCAAATACATAATAACGCCTACGTTTTTTGGAACTTGTATGTATGAGACATCCAAAAACAGCAGAAATGGCAAGAGGAACAGTGCGCTCAAGGAAAAAATCACCGCCACTGCCGGCACTGCTTCCATCGCATGAAGCACGGATTTGCTGACGATGGCATATCCAGCGAAGGACAAACCAGCACCCAATGCCAATAGGACACCAAAGGAATTGATAGTGGCTGATTGTGTATTCGAGAATAGTAAAATGCAGCCGGCAATCGCACAGGACGTAGCAATCATCCATACCCTATCCGGATTTTTCTTCATAAAAGCCCACTCTAGAATCCCTGTAAAAACAGGTGCGCTTCCTATTGCCACTACTGTTCCTACCGCGATGCCTGTAAGCTGAACGGAAGAAAAAAACAAAGGCTGAAACAAGGCCATTGCAGCCGCTGACAACCAGGCGGCTTTCCATGGAATCGTCTTAACGTTTAGCATTTTTGCCCATAAGACAAAAGCCAGCAGCGAAAATCCGCCGATGCTTAACCGAAGTGCACCAATTGTCAAGGGATGCGCAGCGCCTTCGATGAATGTCTGGGAGGTTCCTGTTGTGCCCCAAAGCATTGCCGCCAACAGAACCAGTATGTAAGGTAAAAAATTCACGAGTTACACCTGCCCTTTCCTAATTCATTAAATACCTTACCACGAAATTAATTGTTTGAGACCCAACTTTCTATGAATTATAATAAAGGTAAAAAGAGGAGGCGATCATATGTATATGACAGTCCCGGAAACTGCCGCTTTTCTATCAATGCCCGAGGAACAAGTGACCCGCTATGTGCTCGAAGGCCGTATTCGCGCAGTCCATGACGGTGAACAATACTTGGTCAACACCTCACAGTTTGAGTCGCATTTTTTGCAGTTGGAACAAATCAAACAAGAGCTTGAAGAATGGCGCAATACACCGATTCCAGATGATATTGACATTAAAGACGAAGACTGAAAAGCTGCATCTAAACGAAAAAGCCCATTAGCTGAATTTACTTCAGCTAATGGGCTTTTTCATTTGGGTTAACGCATGGGCTGGGAGACGAACAGTTGATTTAGTTTTCCTTGGATATAACTTCCCCATTTTTCAAACTCGACTAAGAAACCATCATGTCCAAAATTTGTTTCAATAAGCTGCCATTCTGCATTCGGCTGTTCTTTTAGCCATGGCAACATCAATTCCTGCGGATAAAGCAGGTCATGGGTATAGGATAAAGAAAATATTCCCGTTTCCACTTTCGCTCTTCCTACATCATGTGTATTCATCGCTTTTAAGAGCGTTACGTAACTATTGGCGTCGAAACGCTTTGCCAGTTTTTCGCCTTGATAGGATAAGTAAGATTCGACGTTAAATTGTTTGCCGTTATGTTCACGGGCAAAACGGCCGTTAAACAACTGGCTGCTCCGGTATGTAACCATGCCGGCCATACGCGCGATTTGAAACCCTTTTAGCTTGGAAGAATCCTCGTAGTTTCCCCCTTTGAATTCAGCATCCCCTTCAATTGCTTGAACGCCGATGTGGTTGAAAGCAATGCCGTAATCACTGTATGCCGGTGTTACGGCAAGCGGAAAAATAGTATCCACGAAATCCGGGTATAGGCAGCCCCACTCCAAGGTTTTCATGCCGCCAAGCGAACCGCCGATTACGCCAGCCAGATGAGGAATCCCTAATTTTTGCAGCGCTGCGCGCTCTGCCCGTACCATGTCCCGGATCGTCAAAAGAGGAAAAAGAGCCTGATAAGGTTCTCCTGTTTCCGGGTTGATCGACTGCGGACCGGTCGAGCCGTTGCAGCCGCCAAGCACGTTAAACGTGATCACTTGAAAGCTGTTTGTGTCCACGGCTTTTCCCGGACCAATCAATCCGGCCCACCATCCTGGATTTTCCTCTGTCCCGATACTATGTTGGTCTCCGGTCAATGCATGGCACACCAATATTGCCGGTGCCTCCAAATTGCCGCATCGTTCATAAGCAAGCTTTACATCATGCAAAGTCTGATTTGACTCGAGTGTGAAAGAGCCGATAGATACTACAGCCATATCGATCTCCTCCTAGACATTTTCCAAAACCGCTGCTTTGATGGCTTGTTCAAGATCCGCAATCAAGTCGTCGGCGTTTTCCAATCCGACCGACAAACGGATCAGTTCTTCCGTTACGCCGGAGAGCTCCAGTTCTTCTTTTTGCAATTGCTGATGAGTTGTCGAAGCCGGATGGATGATAAGCGATTTTGCGTCACCAACATTGGCTACGTGCGACCACAGGTTCACACTGTCAATAACTTTTCTTCCCGCTTCACGACCGCCTTTCACGCCAAAATTGACGATGGAGCCAAACGTTTCTTTCAAGTACTTTTGTGCAAGGGCGTGAGATGGATGTTCTTCAAAGCCGATATAATTGACCCATTCCACTTGCGGATGTTCCTTTAAAAACTCCGCGACTTTCCTTGCATTGCTGCTGTGTTTCGGCAAACGTAAATGCAATGTTTCAAGGCCTTGCAAAAATGCGTGGGCACTCTCCGGACTTAATGCCGGACCGAAATCACGCAGTAACTGAACGCGGAGTTTGGTCGCAAATGCCGCTTCCGGCACATCAATTCCGTAACGGATGCCATGATAACTTACATCTGGCTCGGTATAGTTCGGGAACCGCGAATTGTTCCAATCAAACTTGCCGGCATCAACTGCGATTCCACCGATTGTCGTTCCGTGTCCGCCAATCCATTTTGTGGCCGAATGGATGACCACATCCGCTCCGAACTCAATCGGATTGCTGCCGTATGGCGAAGCGAAGGTGTTGTCAATCAGGAGCGGAAGTCCGTTCTCGTGCGCAATGTCTGCCACTTTTTCAACATCGAACACATTTAGGCTAGGATTGCCGATGATCTCACCAAACAATGCTTTTGTCTTATCAGTGATGGCTGCGCGAAAGTTTTCCGGATCGGTGGCATCCACAAATTTCACTGTGATGCCGTAGCGAGGCAGCGTATTGGCGAACAGATTATACGTGCCGCCGTACAGATTGCTGTCCGCAACAATTTCATCTCCTGCTTCGGCGATATTCAAAACGGAAAAGGCAATCGCTGCCATGCCCGAAGCGAGTGCCACTGCAGCCGTTCCGCCTTCAAGCAGCGCGACCCGCTGTTCAAAGACATCGACGGTTGGATTCATGATGCGCGAATAGATGTTGCCAGGCTCTTTTAAGCTAAAAAGGTTTTGGGCGTGCTCTGTGTTTTTGAATACGTAGGAAGTTGTCTTGTGGATTGGCACCGCTCGCGCTCCGGTCACTGAATCGGGTTGTTGTCCCCCGTGCAATAAAAGCGTCTCTGGTTTGAAATTCGTCATCATTGATTCCTCCTAAAGTTTTTGTTGATGGATTACAAAGACGAGGAGGGAATAGAAAAAGCCCTCTTCGTTAAGAAGAGGACCGTCATTTACGGAGATACCTCCTCTTATCTGCCAGACCCATTTGCAGGTCTGTAGGATTTAGCACCTTTGCAAGTAAAATTGCTTGCAGGTTGCCGGGCATCGCAGGGCCTATTCCCTCCGCCACTCTTGATAAGAGTATTCAGATTTAGTTTTCCATCATGTGAAGAAGTATAAAAATTCTTTTCTTTTTTGTCAAGTGAAGTAGTTAAAATATTTTGAAACCTCAGGTCTTTTAAAACGTTTATTACTAATAAAGGGGGATTAACATGATCATATGGACCGCAGTTGCACTTATAACAGGTTATTTTATCGGCTCTCTGCATGGATCTTCGATTGCCCAGCTCCTTACTGGAATCAATATTAAAAAAGAAGGCGTTAAAAATTCCGGTGCTTCGAACGCCGCTATTGTGCTTGGCTGGAAATACGGTGTACTCGTCGCTTTTCTTGATATTTTCAAAGGTTTTGCTGCAGTAGCCGGATTGAGGTTTCTGCTTGTGGGCTTCAGTTTATCGGATGAAGTAGTTTGGACCCTGCTGTTCGTTATCGGAGCCGGCGTTGTCTTCGGCCATAACTTTCCTTTCCACATGAATTTTGAGGGCGGAAAAGGAACAGCTGCAGTGATTGGTGTAATGCTTGCGCTTGACTGGAAGCTAGGACTGGCTGGCGGATTGCTGATGGTTGCTGCGGCTTTGACAACTGGCTATATGGTTGTCGGGGTGCTTCTTCTCTATGGCATGTTTATGGCCATAGCCTTTTGGCCAGCTGAAAGCATATGGCCAGTTTTGATGGCCCTGTTGCTATGTGCCATGGCGTTCTGGAAACATCTTGAGAATATTGGACGCATTAAAAACGGCACCGAACCAAAAGTCTCTTCTGTCTTTAAGAAAAAACCGGCTGGCTCTAGCTAAGAGCTGCCGGTTTCGCTTTAGAAAAGCGCTTTCAAGAAAGCAAGAAATAGAGACCTTTAAAACTTTTTTAAAATAGTGCCTTGACTTTTTAGTAAATCACCTCTAAAGTAAAACTCACAAATCAAATACGTACATCACTTTCTTATCCAGAGAAACCGAGGGACAGGCCCTACGACGTTTCGGCAGCGGGTTCGCTTTTAGCGAACACTGTGCTAACTCCTGCAAATGCGTTTTTATGCATTTGGAAGATGAGAATTGAGATGGTTTCATGCCGAAGCCTTCTTTTTTCTTGTGGATAAGAAAAAAGAAGGCTTTTTTTCGTTCTCTTGGAAATGGCCGATGTATAAGATTCACACTGCTTGAGGAGGAAGATTAATGATTCAATTCGAGGGAGTTACCAAGACCTACCAGTCAGGTAAACAAGAAATTCATGCGTTAAACGGTATCGACCTGACAGTGGAAACCGGAGAAATTTTCGGCGTTATCGGTTTTAGTGGAGCTGGGAAAAGCTCACTCATACGGACAGTCAACTTATTGGAACGCCCTACTAAAGGGTCCGTTAAAATACATGGCAAAGACATTTCCACTTTATCCAGCAAAGAAATCCGGACAACCCGCAAAGATATCGGCATGATATTTCAGCATTTCAATTTGCTGAATTCGAAAACGGTTTTCCATAATGTTGCAATGCCGCTCATTTTAGCGAATACACCAAAAGACAAAATTAAAGAACAGGTAAAAAGTTTGCTCGAATTTGTCGGTCTTGCCGATCAGGCTCAGAAATACCCGGATCAATTATCAGGCGGACAAAAACAGCGCATCGGCATTGCCCGTGCTCTTGCTACAAACCCTTCGGTTCTCCTGTGCGATGAAGCAACTTCTGCACTGGATCCCCAAACGACACAATCGATTTTGGATTTACTCCGAAAAATCAATCGTGAATACAACATCACCATTTTGTTGATCACCCATGAGATGGGCGTTATCCGGGAGATATGCGACAAAGTTGCCGTGCTTGAAGCAGGGAAAGTGATTGAACAAGGAAGCGTCTTTGATGTCTTCACCAACCCGCAGCAGCCGACCACTCAACGCTTTGTACGTTCTGTCATGAACGACGAGCTGCCACCGGCATTGATGCAGCAAATACAAGATGCAGGAGGCAATCATTCCATCTATCGCATCCAGTTCCATGGAAATTCGGTTGGACGGCCGCTCATATCTCAGGTATCCCGGGAATTCAATCTTGATCTCAATGTTCTATTCGGCAATATCACCGAGCTTCAGGGCAAGCCTTACGGCAATTTGATTGTTGAATTTATAGGTGACCGCTCGGAAATTAACCGTGCTTTGGCCGCCATCCGCCAGAGCGATGCAACGGTAGAGGAGGCAGAAAACTATGCTAGTTGATAATGAACAGATTTTAGAAGCCCTGTGGGAAACGGTCTACATGACCGGCGTCTCTTTCGCCTTTTCCTTATTAATCGGTTTTCCGCTCGGCATCCTGCTGGTAGTTACGCGAAGAGGCCACTTGCTTCAAAATGAAGCGGTTTTTAAAGTATTGAACGTCATAATCAATATTTTCCGTTCTGTGCCTTTTATCATTTTAATGGTCGCTATTATTCCTTTAACCCGTTTGATAGTTGGAACCTCTATAGGAACTTCAGCAGCAATTGTTCCCCTCGTCTTTTACGCCGGGCCATACATTGCCCGGCTGATCGAGAATTCCTTGCTTGAAGTTGACAAAGGGGTCATTGAAGCCGCCCAAGCGATGGGTGCTTCCCCAGGGCAGATCATTTTCCGTTTCCTTATCCCGGAAGCGCTCAGCTCCCTCGTTTTGGCATTGACGATTGCCATTGTCGGCTTGATCGGAGCATCAGCAATGGCCGGTGCAATCGGCGGAGGCGGCCTCGGCGACTTGGCCATCACCTATGGCTATCAACGCTTTGATACTCTTGTCATGGTATTGACCGTCGCGATACTTGTTGTATTGGTTCAAGGTGTGCAGTCACTCGGAAATATTTTGTCTAAACGTGTACGGCGCAGTTAATTTTTTTATTAAAACAAACTAAATTATTGGAGGAATTACTACATGAAAAAAATTACAGCACTTTTACTTTTGGCTTTAACAGTTTTAATCCTGGCAGCATGCGGGAACAGCGATGAAAGCGGCGCTGAAGGCAACCGGAAGGTCACACTGGGCATCAGCGGTTCCGATACAACAATTTGGGATTACGTCGCCGAAAAAGCGGAAAAAGAAGGAATCGACCTTGAAATTGTCACTTTCTCTGATTATGTAGCTCCAAATATCGCACTTGGTGAAGGCGAACTGGACTTGAATGCCTTCCAGACCATTTCTTATTTTGATGAATTTGTTGCTGAACACAAACTTGATATCGTACCGATCGGCTCGACTGTCATTGCTCCAATGGGTCTGTACTCCGACAAATACGAGTCACTTGAAGAACTTCCAGAAGGCGCTCAAATTGCTTTACCGAACGAAGCGACAAACATGGGCCGTGGCTTATTGCTTCTTCAAGAAGCCGGATTGATCGAATTATCGGAGGACGCTGGTCTTACTGGAACAGCAAAAGACATTACGAAAAACCCGAAAAACATCGAACTTGTTCCAATGATTTCAGGCCAGACACCTCGCGCAATGGCTGATGTTGCAGCTTCTATCATCAATAACGGTATCGCAGTTGATGCAGGCTTGAATCCTACGGAAGATCCGATTGCCCGTGAAAGCGCAACAGCAAAACCATATATTAACTTGATCGCTGCCAGCAAAGAAAACGCAGATGACCCTGATTTCTTGAAAATTGTAGAACTATACCAACAAGACGATACAAAGGACTTTATCATTGAGCATACAAAAGGCGCTCAAATCCCAACATTTGTTTCTGTAGAAGAATTAGTCGACTACCAATAATATTCGAGGAGGAAACCCAGTGACAGCAATTAAAGAAGCGGCCCAAACTATTTCCCAGTCAATCGAATCAAGACGCGCAGAATATATCGCGACTAGCCAAGCTATCCATGCAAAACCGGAAATCGGCAACGAAGAAGTTTTTGCCAGCGCTACGCTGGTCGAATTGCTTGAAGATGCAGGTTTTTCAGTAGAAACGGCAGTAGCTGGACACGAAACGTCCTTTTTTGCCAGCAAAGAAAGCCCTTTGCCAGGTCCGACCATTGCTTATCTGGCTGAGTACGACGCCCTACCGAAAATCGGCCACGCATGCGGCCATAACATTATCGGTACGACGAGTGTCGCAGCTGCCATTGCGCTTGCTGAAACATTCTCTGCCACTGGTGGACGCGTCGTTGTTCTTGGCACTCCCGCCGAAGAAGGCGGCCCGAATGGCAGTGCAAAAGGCAGTTTCGTAAAACACGGCCTTCTTGAAGGCATTGATGCAGCGTTGATGATCCATCCATCCGGAAAATCGGCGATCACCGGCCCTTCTCTTGCTGTCGACCCTCTTGATTTTCATTTTTATGGCAAACCGGCCCATGCCGCTGCATCACCGGAAGAAGGCATTAACGCACTTGATGCAGTCATTCAACTGTTCAATGGCGTCAATGCCCTGCGCCAGCAATTGCCGTCTGATGCACGCGTCCATGGCATTATTACGCACGGCGGAGATGCACCAAATATCATTCCGGAATATGCATCTGCCCGCTTCTTCATCCGTGGCGATTCCTGGAAGAAAACCGCTGACACCGCCCGAAAAATCCGGGCTATTGCTGAAGGTGCAGCACTAGCTACAGGAGCAACCGTAAAAATCGAACGTTTTCAAAATGAAGTGAAAGACCTTGTATTGACGGATGCCCTTGACGCCATTATCCGTGAAGAACTGCAAAGTGCCGGCGAAGAAGTCGCTCTTTCCCGATCAACTGGCCTCGGTTCGACAGATGCCGGCAACATCAGTTATGAAGTGCCAACAGCCCACCCGTATATTAAAATTGGCCCGGATAATCTGGTTGCCCATACTGTAGAATTCCGTGAAGCTGCAAATTCGGAGGCCGGCAATGAAGCATTGATCAAAGGCGCGAAGGCGCTAGCCAATACCGGTTACCGCTTATTGACGGATTCTGCGTTGTTAGCAGAAGTGAAAAGATCACACGCGCAAGCATTAAAAGAAAAAGCACAATAAAGCCAATCAGAAGCAGTGTTCCGTTGTTCGGAACACTGCTTTTTTATGTATAAAATCGTCTCTGCGTATTTTTTGTGCATATTTTAGTCTCAATAAAGCATAGTTTAACTTTTATGACACATATCCTGACCTTTACAATGCATATTTCCAAAATTCATTCTTTTCATGCTAAAATATGAGTAATACATATACTAGGAGGATTCATTCATGCTTGAAACGTTAATTGAACGTCTTGTGCGCTATGCTAAAATCGATACACAATCTGATTTCACAAGTACTTCTACACCATCAACTCCCGGGCAGTGGGATTTGCTGCATGAATTGGAACGCGAAATGAAAGCTATCGGCCTTGAAGAAGTCGGAATGGACGAACACGGCTACTTGTTTGGTACGCTGCCTTCCAATACCGATAAGGAACTGCCAGTAATCGGATTTTTAGCTCATGTTGACACGGCAACGGATTTTACCGGCAAAAACGTCAATCCTCAACGAGTCGAAAATTATGATGGCAACGATATTGCTTTGAGTGATACGGTCATTATGTCCCCTGATGATTTTCCGGCGCTAAAAAATTACGTCGGCCATACGCTGATCACGACAGACGGTACAACACTGCTAGGTGCTGACAATAAAGCCGGCATTGCCGAAATCATGACAGCGATGGAATACTTGGTTCAGCACCCAGAAATCACGCACGGAAAAATACGCGTAGCTTTCACTCCTGATGAAGAAATTGGAAAAGGACCGCACAAATTTGATGTCGCAAAATTCGGCGCCGACTTTGCCTATACAATGGACGGCGGTCCACTTGGCGAATTGCAATACGAAAGCTTTAACGCCGCAGCAGCAAAACTGACGGTCCAAGGCAAAAGCGTGCACCCTGGTTCTTCCAAAAATAAAATGGTCAATGCTTCTACAGTGGCTATCCGCTTTCAACAGGAAATGCCAAAAAGCGAAGTGCCTGAACTAACTGAAGACTATGAAGGGTTCATTCACCTGAACAGCTTCCATGGCGATGTCGAAAAAGCCGAATTATCCTATATTATCCGCTATTTCGATAAAGACGAATTTGAAGCGAAAAAAGCTTATATGCAACAAGTGGCTGAAAAACTGCAGAGCGAATATGGCGCTGGTGCCATTAACTTGGAAATAGAAGACCAATATTATAATATGCGTGAAAAAATCGAGCCGGTCATGGAAATTGTCGACTCAGCAGAAACTGCACTAAAAACACTCGGTATCGAGCCAAATATTGTTCCTGTTCGGGGCGGTACAGATGGATCTCAACTGTCTTATATGGGCATGCCGACACCTAATATTTTTACCGGCGGTGAAAACTACCACGGAAAATACGAGTTCATTTCCGCAGAAAATATGGAAAAAGCCACTCAGGTCATTGTGGAAATCGTTAGATCGATGGAACAAAAATAGAAATTCCTCTGCTCGAAAGCAGTATAACGCAAAAAAGGTTCGTTTAACTTCTGAAGTTAAACGAACCTTTTTTAAATGATGCTCCGCCCATTTTGAGCTAAAGCATAATGAATGCCATGCTGCAAAGTCTGGAAACAATTGAATTTCGATAAATTGATGCCGGATTCAGCAATGACCATGCTCATTTGCGGCGAAATACCGACCAAAATTGTGGACGTTCCAATCAACGAAGCAGTGGCTCCCAGCTTATCTATCAGACTGGCTGCATGCTCAGTAAACCGGTTGTTGAGCCCCGTTAAATCCAGGACCAAATATTTCGCTTTATGAGTCGGTAAGTTCTGCAAAGTTTTTACAAGTAATTCTTCCGCACGGTTTTCGTCATAAGTACCTAATAGCGGCACAACAACAATATCCTCCAGCACCGGAATAATCGGCGAAGAAATCTCTTTGATCAGCTCGCTTAGCTCAGCTGTTTTTTCTTCTACTAAGTTTTCCAATTGACGAATTTGTTCCGCTTCTTTTGAGCGGGCGAGCCGATGAATATTTCTTTCGACATTTTCCTCAGACGGGAAATATTGAATCCGTGTTTCGTTATATCCTTCAATCTGATGATGAACCACTTTATACCAAATATTGCGCCCTAAAAGCTTCGTGAAAATTCCCGCATAATGCGCTGGCAAGAAATTACCACCGACTTTTTTCCCTTGTGCTACATTGATCTTATGTTCCCAGCTATTGCTCAAATGAACTTCAAGCGTGCCTACTTCCGTGTTCAAATCACAAATTTCAGCTAATCCCCAACCAGCAGAAGCATATGTATTCGTTATCAATCCAGCAGCTGTTGCTACATCAACATCTTTTTTATCCGCAAAATATTCGCCAACTACCAATCCTTGGCGAAACCCGGTTGTTTCCAGCACAACGCCTGCCGCTTCTTCCCCAGAAATTTCTTCTACTGAATCAAAGAACATTTTCATGGCAGTTGAAGTCCAAAAAAGGACAGAATCCTGGCCTTCAAATTGGAATTTCCCTTTATCTAAATCCCAGTTGAATTGCAAGCCCCCTACAGTAATCGAAGGTTTTTTCCCCATGACGCAACTCCTCTCATTCAATAGTTTTATCTTATCATAGTCTTTCTGCTAGTAGCTATTGTCACGATTTACTGAGAAACGGAAGACCCTAGATTGCTCTTGAAACTTTCGATGACATTCACTCATGTTTTAAATCACGTCAAAAAAGGAATATACCAGTAACATCAAAAGAAAGAGGTGCTTGATCAATGACGAACAATCATCCCGGTGATGACAAGCGTGAAAAAAAAGCAGTTCCTTCCACGGATAATCCCGAACAATTTACTACTGATAACCAAAGCATACTCGATATGTTTGAAGAAGAACAAAATGTGGATAGCATTCCATTAGAAGATTTAAAACAAGACATGCGAGATGAAGCGAACCCACGTTCAACAAAAGAAAATTCAGCCAGCGAGGAAAAATATCCGGATTGATATTGGATGGACAAGAGCTTTCATCAAAAGAACCGCATGAATAGTTCCATACGGTTCTTTTTAATTTGAATACAATCAATCATTTCAAAGGAGAGATAGGAATGAATCAAACAGAATTAAAAAACAATGCATTAAAAATTTTAGAAGAAAGCCACGTAGGAACGTTGGCGACAGTAAAAGACAATAAGCCTCATTCCCGTTACATGACATTCTTTAATGATGAATTCACCTTGTATACGGCTACCAGCAAACAAACTCAAAAAGTCGATGAGATTGAAGACAATCCTCATGTTCACATTCTTTTGGGTTATGAAGGCCAAGGTGTCGGAGATGCTTTCCTGGAAATTGAAGGTGAAATGAGTGTTCATGATGAACAAAGCATGATTGATAAAGTATGGAACGATGCATTAAGAGGCTGGTTCTCGGGACCGGATGATCCGAACTTGGTCATTTTGGCTATCAAACCGAACCGTGTCCGTCTCATTAACAAAAAAGGCGAAGAGCCGCAAACGATCGAATTGCAATAATATAAGCGCTAACATTGGAAAGCAAAAAAAGGGTCTGCCACTTTGGCAGACCCTTTTTCTATTTCATCTTTCGCAATAAATAAAGTAAGTAAGGCGTTCCAATCAATGCAACAATCAGGCCGCTTGGAATATCTTTCGGCGCAATGAGAATGCGGCCGATAAAGTCAGCGGTAACCAATAGCAAGCCGCCAAGCAAACCCGAAGCCAGCATGAGCGGCAAATGGCGAAAGCCGACCAATCGGCGCGCGATATGCGGAGCCACCAGCCCGATAAAGCCGATAGTTCCGACAACCGATACAGCAACCGTTGAAATGGCAACACCAATGATCAATGCCCATACACGCGTCGACCGGATGTTCAGGCCAAGCCCTGCCGCTATATCGTCACCAAATGTCAGGGTATCCAAACTTCGCGTGATGTAAATAGCAGGCCCGATAAATAAGACGAATAATATAAGCGCAAACTGGACATCTTCCCAGCCTTTTCCGTAGGTACTCCCTGATAACCAGACAAGTGCGCTTGCCACCGCCAATTTCGCTTTTACCACAAAGACTTGGGTAGCTGCGGAACCAAAGGCCGAAATGGCAATGCCCATCAAAGCAACAAGCATCGGCTGGAAATTATTTTTCCAAGCTGTCACTAATATGATGCCCAGGGCCAGGACCGCACCAAATGTTGCGCCGAGCGGCAAAAAGGCAGAAGGAATTCCAGGAAATACGACGAGCAGAAGCATTGCGCCTGCTCCAGCCATAGAAGTGACTCCTAGTACGCTTGAATCGGCCAGAGGATTGCGGAGCACCCCTTGTAAAATCACTCCAGTGATTGCCAGCATGATGCCGACGAGAAATGCAGTCAATACCCGCGGCACCCGGAAATTCCAGACAACCGGTTTCATCCATTCAAACGACCATTCCAAACCATTGAAGCTTAGTGCCAGCGTAATAACTACAGCAATTATCCCTACCAAAAGAGGCAGCAGCAGCTTTAAACGAATCGGCTTTGTAGTGCCTCCCATTTGGCGATCGCCGCGTTTCAGTGATTTCGCCGTTTTCCAGGCGAGGAATAACAGCCAAGGTCCGCCAATAAGGGCAGTCATGGCGCCAACAGGTACTTCTTGTCCCGGTTGAATAAGCCGGCCGAGCACATCCGCTCCTATCAGCATGACACTTCCCCACAAAAAGGAATGAATGAAAATCGGCAAATGTCCGCGGATTCCCATCATCCGGACAATATGCGGTGCCATTAGTCCGATAAAGCCTATTGGGCCGACAACACTTACTGTTGTTGCAGCAAGCACAATGGCAACTCCCCACGCGAAAAGCTTGACGAGTCGAACATTTTGCCCAAGCGACGAAGCAATATCCTCACCCAGAGATAGCACATCCATAGATTTTGCCAGCAATAAAGACGCAATCAAAAAAATGGCAACAACCGGCGCCGCAAATTGCACGCCTTGCCAATTCAATTGAACAAGCGTTCCCGATCCCCATAGAAAGAGGCCATTCGTCTGGTTCTCAAATAGCAATTGCATTGCTCCTGTTATGGAAGAAAACAAGAGTGAAATAATCATTCCAGTAAGCGCCACCCGAACCGGATCCATTTGCTTTCCGGAAAGTCCAACGACTAAAAGAGAAGAAAGCACTGCCCCAAGAAGTGCTGTAAGAAATGGAAATTGTCCCAAGAATGATGGAAAGAATATAACCGATACAACAACGAAGAAAAATGCGCCGGCGTTTATTCCCAAAGTTCCCGGAGAAGCAAGCGGATTGTTTGTCAATGTCTGCAGAACTGAGCCGGAAACCGCCAGTGCCCCACCAACCAATAATCCGATAGCGAGCCGCGGCATCCGGAGACTCAAGACAATGTCCTGAATCCTGCCTTCTGACCATACCCCATTTAAAAGCTCAGTTACTGTGTAATCAGCCTGCCCTTGCGTCAAATGGATAAGGGATAACGCAAAAAGCAGGAAAAAGCCCCCTGCCAAAGAGGCAAAGGACTTGCGTTTAAGTTTTCCTTGCATTAGTTATTCACCATTACTTCTGTAATTTGGTTCATAAGCGTTTTCGCTGATAATGGGCCGCCATATAACCAAGTAGCGGGACCTAAATCATACGTGCGCCCTTCTTCCACAAACGCCAAGTTTTCCCAGACTTTATTGCCTTTTAATTGGTTTTCGTAAATGTTGTCTTCATCCGGCACCGTGTACAGGTAGTTGGCATCTTCATATTTCACTAAGCCTTCTACGTTGAATGTACTGGAGCCGAAAACCTCAAACTGGTCCGGTTGATGGACATTGTTCAAACCGATGCGCTCCAGGATGATCGAAGCCATGGAATTTGGCGTAAAGACGCGAATTTCCGGAGCTTGAGGCCCTGTATAAGCCAATGTCAAGATAACGTCTTTGGTCTTTAGATTAGCCGCTTCAATTTCTGCTGCTTTTTCTTCATAATCACTTTCCAAATCAGCCAGCACTTTATCGGCTTCCGCTGTTTTATCAACCGCTTTTGCAATTTCTTTAAATGTCGTTTCCATTTCTTGATAAAGATCGATGCTTTCATCTTCTGGGTATGGATTAAAAATAACGGTTGGCGCTATTTTTTCAAGGTCCGCTAACATGGCGTCATGGCGGAAACTAACGCCGATGATTAAATCCGGCTCAAGAGCAGCAATCGCTTCCAAGTTGGGTTCTTGACGCCCGCCCACGTCAGCGACAGTATCATCTAATTGCGGTTCGATATTGACATAGTTTCCATACTCTTCGATATCAGCCATACCAGCTGGCTGAACCCCTACCGCTAACAAGTCTTCGGCATAAGTCCATTCAAGCGCAACGACTTTTTTAGCCGGCGCATCCAAAGTCACTTCTCCATTTGTTCCAGTAATCGTAACCGGTTCTGCTGTTGTTTCTGTCGTTGCTGATTCTTCGCCTGCTGAGGAACATCCAGCAAGAACAAGCATTAACATAGCTACTAAAAATAGAATGCGTTGTTTCATAATCTTTAACCCCCAAGGTTATTTGATAACGATTCTCAATACGTCTTCATTTTATTGTTATTTGTCACATTTGTAAAGGTTTTTGTCTATCTATAGTGAAAATCGTTCTCACTTATTGCAAATTTATGATATAGTTAGCGTATTGAGAAAGCGTTTCAGTTACACAAACAGCGAAAGATGTGGAGGAATTACACAATGACGATGGCCGTCCAAACGAATGACCTGTCTATTGGGTATAACGAAGACCTACTATTTGAGAAATTGAACTTATCCATACCGCGCGGTGAAATTTCAGTATTTGTTGGCAGCAATGGCTGCGGCAAATCCACACTTCTTCGCTCAATCGCGCGTTTACTTAAACCACAAGAAGGTTCGATTCTTTTAGAAGGCAAAGAAGTGCATCAAATGTCTTCGCGTGAAGTCGCGAAGACAATGGGCATCTTGCCGCAATCGCCAGTATCGCCTGAAGGCTTGACAGTCCACGATCTTGTAAAGCAGGGTCGATATCCGCATCAGTCATGGCTTAAGCGCTGGACAGAAGAAGACACGGAAAAAGTAGAAGCAGCGATGAAAGCGACACGTGTCGATGAATTTCGTGACAAACCGGTTGACGAATTATCCGGCGGCCAGCGCCAACGTGCCTGGATTGCCATGACACTTGCTCAAGATACTGACATCATTCTTCTGGATGAACCGACCACTTATTTGGATATGACGCATCAAATTGAAATCCTTGATCTTTTATTCGAATTGAATGAAGTTCATGGCCGTACCATCATTATGGTGCTCCATGATTTGAACTTGGCCTCACGATATGCCCATAACATCATCGCCATCAAAGACGGTGCTGTATTCGGCCAAGGCACGCCGGAAGATGTCATTAACTGTGATCTGGTCCGCGCCGTATTCGGCATGGAATGCCAAGTTTCTAAAGATCCGCTGTTTGGCACACCCCACTGTGTACCTTTTGGAAGAGGCCGTTGCATCGTCCCAGAACTCCGGAAAGCCAAACTTGGATCTTAATATGAAGGAATTAGAACTTTTTCAAGTGGCTGTGCAAGATGGCGCGACTGGGTTTATGACTGTCCAGGAAAGCATGGCCAGTCGAGCCGCCGACTTGTTCGCCGAAATCAGCCAAACAGTTGAAACGCCTAATAAAGCCGTAGCCTCGTCCATATTCATGCGGCGCTTCGGCTTTTTCGTTACCGCTCAGCTTTATTTACTGGCCCACGGAAAAATGTGGGACGGAGGGTTAAGCAACGTTCATATGGCAAAGAACGCTTCCGGAATTTCCTTCGCTATTGACAAACGGTTTCTACGCGAGCGCCGGGATGGCGATTTGGAGACTGTAATAAAAGAATACGCATTGCCGGCCGTTGAAGCTTTTCAAAAGATCGGCCATGTCTCTAAACTCATTCTCTGGGAAAACATTTGGGGTTATGTTATCTGGATGTATGGATTGCAGGATTCCGCACAAGCAGAGCGTGATGTAGAATTATTGATGGACACGGCCTTTTGGCAACCCGAAATGCGAAAATCGTTTTTCCGTCAATTTTTAGGTGGCCGTACATTTTCCGAAGCAAAGAGCAATTATAAACGTATCACGTGCTGCTTACTGAAAGAAATGCCTGATACCGATAAATGCCCTTATTGCCCGATGAACAAATAGACGCTCCGCAGCTGCGGAGCGTTTTTTTGTGGCGATGGAATCCGATTGAGCATCCATATATGGCTTACGCTCATCTACATGAATAACCTGCTCAAAGGCTGTTTTTCAAAAACTCCAGCCGGTTGCCGAACGGATCAGAAATGAAAAAGCGCTCGACTCCAGGAATACTGCCGTCATTTTTCACTTCCACTCCATTAGCTGCTAAGTGCTCTTGCATCAGCTCGAAACCACTTACTCCAAAAGCAGGATGCGCTTTTTTTGCAGGTATAAAAGGTTCTTCTATGCCGACATGCAGTTGATAACCCCCAAATTCAAACCACACGCCGCCTCTTCCCTGTAAGGAAACCGGTTTATCTACCTTTACCATTCCTAAGATGTTGCCGTAAAAATTTATAGCGGCTTGTTCACTATTTTTTGGCGCTGCTACTTGAATATGATCAATTTTTTCAATAAAAAAGCTCATTTCCACACCCCTTTTCTTTATAGCTTACTTGCCTTTCGCCATTAAGAAAAGTCGATCGTTTTTATTAATATCGATAAGATTTCCTTATCACTTTGCAAATCTTTATTCTTTCCCGTAGCATGAAGTAAAAAAGGGGATTTTCAATGGCCTTTCCTAATCAGCTTACCTATACGCTTGCTGCTCATTCTGTTGTAGTGGACCGGATACCGCGTCAACCGTTGTCGCAGGATTTAAGACCCATGATTGACGAAATCAAGCGATGGAGCGGTGCCCAAAACGACGGAGTAGCTGTCTCTTACTTTTTTCGGCAATATGCGCTATTTGTTTCTGCGCAATTTGATCTCATCACGAATCACAATAGCTATATCGCTTGTTCCTGGCAAAATCTCCAGTTTGACCGTGTTCTCAATTATGGCTATAACTTGCTGCAGACACATGTAGACTCGCGCTACTTCTCGACCATCCTTCCTGAAAAGCGCTTTGACGCTATCCATTTTGTATTGCATCAGCAAACTGCTGAGTTTATCACTGAATTCCGTAAGCTTGTCAAGATTTCACCGATTACGTTATGGGAAAACATTCTTGGTTCAGTCCTTTGGTTTTATGCGAGCCTCGAAAAGCGCAATCCTCGAAGAGCCGCCGAAGACATGGAGTGGTTGCTCGAGTCTGCTAACTGGCAACCGATCCGAACATCTTATATGCAAAAGTTGGTCGGCTCCCAACCGCTCGAACGTGCCATATCAAGTCCGCTCCGAAAAACATGCTGCTTGTACAAAGAATTGCCTCGGTTTGCGACATGTACATTTTGCCCTCAACCTAAATAAAACCGCCTCAGCTTTATGCTGAGGCGGTTTTATTTAGGTCAAATTCTCAAACACTTCATGGAGAATCTGGCTTGGAGAACTGTTAATTAAGTTTTTAGTCAAGCAGCTCGCGGGTTTTTTCGGCAACACTTTGGCAAATGTTTTAGCATGTTCAGCTTCTCCGACCACATGAATTTCATCCCATTTTCGCTCGTTTTTCAGCTTTTCTATTTTACTTCCCACTTCTTTATAAAAGCGCTCAAGGTTCTCTTTGAGTCTATGATCCAATTCATCGACAGGGCTTCCTCCGCCGCTTCCGCCAATGACCGGGCTATTGCCTCCAGCTGCACCGCCACCAACTGATCCCGCTCCTGACGCACCGGCTCTTCCCTGAACTCGGCTGGAACCACGGACACCTTTCTGTTCCGTCCATACTTCCAGTCCAGCATCGAATTCGTAGAAAAACTCTTCATTGATAATCCCCATAGATGTATCAATTACACGGATTCCTTTAGAGCTAGGCAAGACTATCCCTGCATAAGGATAGGCCTTATACATATAGCGCAATTCATCAAGCACCGGTTTTGTCTCCCAATGGAAGCTTGTTTTCACCGGTACCTGGACATAATGGACAAACCACAGGTCTTGATGCGGCGATGCAAAAATAATAACGCCTTTATGCAAGTCGTTCTGGTGATCCAGAATTTCACGTTCTACTTTTTTCTTCAGCTTTTTATAGGTATTTATTTCTTTCTCGTCTTGAGACGCCGTTAAGTATTCATCTAAACGCTTAAGGCCGTTTTTAAGATGGATTCTCCAAGCACCGTTTTGGGCTTCTAAGTCTGCTGGGTTGGTATTTAAGTAAACGCTCAAAACACACCGGTCTTCACAGGTAAAATTCTTTAATTCTTGGATTTCGTTATACAAGATCATGCAATCATCATCCTCCTTAAATTCCATCCTTGTTATACTGAATACCCCAAGACTATTCCCGTAAACGAGAAAGCACTTTCTTTTTGAACAATCTGACGTTTAAAAGAATTTCTAGGTGGTAAACAAGAAATGCAAGAAACTAAAAGGAGTGAGTAAAGAAATGGAAAACGTTGATAAAAAAGTAGAAGAAAAATTACGCACATTTGACGACGAAAAGAAAGAAGAAATTCTGGCCAATTTCAATCACTTCAAACAGTACTTGAGCGGGAAAGTTGAAATCGGTGAAAAAATGGGTTTAAGCGAAGAACGATTAGCGCAGATCACTCAAAAAGTAGCTGATTACTTAGCAAAACACGAAGAACCGAAAAACCGCGAGGAATATCTATTACAGGAATTGTGGAAAGTCGGGGACAAAGAAGAACAGCACATGATGGCACACATGCTTTTAAAATTAGTTAAACAAGAATAAACAAAACGGCCTTCCTTAAAAGGAAGGCCGTTTTTCAAATAGGTTAAACATTAACAGGTAGACAAATCCGCTGGCAATTGCCAGTATTCCTAAAATGGCAAACGTCCACCCAAAGCCAAACCAGGCAGTCATCGGTATTGATATCGGTGCAATCATGCGCCCAATCGTATAGCGCATACTGGCAGCCGCATAGTACTGCCCCCGCATGTCTTCAGGCGCAAGCTTTGATATGAAGCTTTGCTGCAATCCCACTATCATCAACTCAGCAAACGTAAAAATCCCCATGGCCACAACCATAATCCAAAAAAGCGTAGTTAACGGGAAGATCCACATTGCGACACCGTAAAGAACCGCTGCCATGAAAAACACTGATTTTTCCTTGAACTTTGTCATCCACCTTGTAACAATTACTGTAAAAAGTGCCACTAACAAACCGTTTTCAGCAAGCAAGAACCCGAATGACGTCTCTCCTGTGACTCTCCACTGCCAATCAAATAGCGAAGCCACCGTTTGAACATCAATGAATTCTTCTAAATATATTGGAATGAGCAAGTCCAATTGCATAAATGTCTGTGCCCCAAGAATTCCCGCAATGATGAATAATAAAAATAAACGGTCCTTAAATATTAAGCCATATTCATGAAATTGTTTTTTTACTGCAGAAATCCAATTTGGTGAAGTTTCGTTTCCCCACTTCTCCATAGTCTCCTGTGCCAACGTTTCATTTGTATAAAACCTCATTACCAACCCAAGCACCATGGAAATAAGAGCCACCCCAAGCAGCAACTCAAATCGGAAAGAGAAAAATAGCACTGCTCCGGCAAGCGGCCCGATAACCACAGCTATATTTAAGGTCGTATAAAAAATAGCAAATACATCGCTTCGGTATTTTTCTGGTATTACATCAGCTATCATGGCCTGACTAGCCGGCCAATAAAGAGAACTGCACATCCCGACAATTGTAAAAGCAGTAAATCCGAGCATCGGTGATTCAAGCCACGGCGAATTGGCAAAAGCGAACAAGAGAAATGCTATTCCTTGTCCAATCGACGCCACCATCAGCATTTGCCTGCGTCCATAGCGGTCTGCGCAATAACCGCCGACTAAATTGGCTGCCACCGAAAAAACTTGTGAGACAATAAGCAAAAAGCCTGCCATTCCTTTTCCGAATTCTTGGGCAAAGTAAATCGCCAAAAACGGAAATACCATCCAATAACTAGTATTCATAAAAAATTCGCCTATAAGGCGAACTTTCAAACTTCGATCCCAATCCTTGATCTTCATAAGTTTTCCTCGCGTTCTCTAAACTTCTCCAAGCCCCTCAGCCTGTTTGCTTAATAAATCAATTCCAGCAGTTTGTAGCTCAAACATATATCGATCATCAGCTCTTTGCGTTCTTTCGCAAATTGAACTACTATTCGCTCGTGATCACGGCCAATAATCTTTCCTGCCCCAAAAACTCGATGGCGGACTTTAACGCCTTCCACTAGCACATCGGCTTTTTGCACCGCATTCGGATTGTCCGGAACTTTCACATTGACCGGTTTTGACGGAACAGCCGGTTGTTTTTGGACTGCCTGTTTAACCGGCACCACAATATCCCGTACTTCGTTCATAAAACGGGATTCATTGCCATAGCTGATCAACTCCAAATGGTTTTTGGCGCGCGTCATGCCGACATAAAACAATCGGCGTGCTTCTTCCAACAAATCCGGTTGTTCCGCATCCTCTTCTGTCGGGATGACACCTTCTACCAGATCGATCATATAAACCCGATCGAATTCCAAACCTTTTGAGCTATGGAACGTCGACAGTGTCAGCATATCGTCTGTTTTTTCGGTCTTAGCTTGTTGTGTCACTTGTTCAAGTTCTTTTAAACGCTTAGCAAATTCTGTCATGGAAGCTAGCGGCTCCGCAATTTGTTCGAGTGTAACTAAAATCTGAGCCAAGTAATCCATCCGCATCCCGAACTTTTCAGCGCGGCTTGAAAGCATTTGGTCATAGCCAAGATCTCCTCGAATAGTCCGTATAACTTTTAGCGGCTTCATTGTTTTTAAAGATTCAAACCACTTTTTCTGTTCCCCTAAGATCTTAATCTGATATTCCTTTAAAGTGATATTAAGGTTGATTTCATCAAATGCGTTTTTATCGGTCGGCTTCATGCGGCTCAGCAATTTTAATTGCGAACCCGACCAGTAAGCATTGGTTTTTGAAGCAATTTTCGCGTAAATGTCCAGGCGCTCCGGCTTTAAGCTAAAGCGCATAAAATTCAGCATATCTTCCACGATCCAATGGGAGAAAAAACGGTTGTCCGCATCTTTCATATAGAACGGGATGCCGAGGCGATCCAGTTCGCTCATCAGCAACGTCGACGAAGAATTATTACGGTAAAGGATAGCGACATCGCCGAAACTCTGCAACTTCTGCAATTCCTTTCTCAGGTATTTCAATTGGTCTTCTTCAGAAGCAAGTTTTTTTAAGACAATTGGAGTGCCCTCTTCCTGCTTTGTGTGCATATTTTTATCGTGCCGCTTTTTATTGGACTTGATAAAGACATTTGCCGCATCAACTATATTTTTAGATGAACGGTAGTTCCGCTCCATTTTCATGATGTATGCAGTGGGATACACATCTTTGAACTTCAGTAAATAAGTCGGCTCTGCTGCACGCCATGTGTATATCGACTGGTCGTCATCTGCCACTACACATAAATTGTTATGCTGTGCTACCAGTTTTTCTACGATGGCATGCTGAATCAATGATGTATCCTGGCTTTCGTCGGTCATCACGTAGTCCCAGCGCGCTTGATATTTTGCCAGAAGCAACGCATCCCTTTCCAATGCTTCATTGGCAAGCGTCAGCATATCATCAAAATCAACTAACCTTACGTCATAGTTCTCCTTAAATGCTTCGTATGTTCTAAAAATTTCCACAGCACCTGGAAAAGGGCCTTCAAGTTTGCTCCATTTGGTTCTCGGCATCATTTTATTTTTTACAAAGCTGATAAAAGACGTTAATTCATCCAACTGGTCTTCCGTAATTGGTTCATCGTTCTCCGTCTGGTACATTTCGCGCAACAATCGTTTTTTGTGAAGGCCGTTTGTTTCACTGCCTTCTATCATCACGTAGCGTGAGCCTGCAAAGTACTCGCGTGTAATTTCAAAAGCCAAACTATGAATTGTCGAAAAATCGACAGGTGCTTGCCTTGGAAAAAAGCGCTTGTAACGCTCAAGCATGTCGACGGCAGATGCTTTGCTGAACGTAATTGCTTTGATTCGCTGCGGAGCGACTCCCTTTTCTTCAATTAAATAGCCGATGCGCATAATCATCGTTGTTGTTTTTCCAGAACCAGGGCATGCCAGAAGCAGCAATGGCCCTTCTGTGCGTTCTACTGCTTTTCGTTGGATTTTGTTCAATTGGACCCCGAGCTCCTGCTGTTTGCGTTCAAAAAATTGGCTCATTTGATCTTCCTCCGGTTTTAAGTCCTTTTATTTTAACATAAGAAAAGCGCAAGTGCCCGGTTAGCTTCGATAAACGCTGGAGGCCTTATGTGTCAAGGCGCTTTACTATGATATTGAGAACGAAGAGACCTTGAGAGTCTGGGCGGTGGAGTCTGGACACAAAAAAGAGCCCAGATAGATGAGCCCTTTTGCTTTAAATTTCGTGTTTCTAAACTTTTTTATTTTGAAGTTAGTATTTCACATACCCGGCCAACTTGGCCATCTTCTAGGCGCACTTTTATGCCATGGGGATGCGTCGCTGAGTTTGTTAATAAATCTTTTACTATTCCCCGAGTTTTCTTGCCTGTACGTTGATCTTGTTTTAGTATGACGTTCACTTCCAAGCCAGGTTTTACGTCGCTTCTTTTTTTGCCGTCCATCTCATTGCCTCCCACTTTTCTTCTATCATATCGCAAAACAGAAAAAAGCGGGGAACTCCCCCCGCTTAGTCCGTACAATTCAGTTAGAACCGGTCTTTGTTATCACGATTCAATCCAGTATTTGTATCGTCATCAATGTCGGCTTCCTCACGGCGAACCGTCTCATTGATGGTTTCTGTGTCTTGAACTTTGCGTTTCCCTACCACAATCTCTTCACTGACAACATTCGTTTTGTTGACTTCCACTCGCTCCTCTGTCAGAGGGATATGAATGCTGTCGCCTTCTTGATAAGCTTGTGCCGATACTCCGGAACCGCCAGTTTGGTTTGTATCTGAAACTTCTTTGTTTACAGGACGCCGTTCAATCACGATTTCTTCCCGCTCAACCGGCACATCAATGGTTCGTCTTTCTTCTACCACATGTTTTCCTATATTCACTTCTCCAGTTTGGACACGATCTTTATCGACTTGCAAGCGTTCCTCATGAAGTCGAAGCGTTTCCTCTTCTGTACCGGCAACACGATCTATGTCTGATCCACCTCGTGTACCAGGGCTTCCGGAAGTAAAGGCTCCGGCGTTGCGGTTAGTGTCAGCGCCAGTTCCTAAGCCTTGATTGTCATCAGCACGTCCTCTGCTGGTATCATACGTGCCGCTGTCAGTGCGGACTCCGCTTGTTGAATCATCATTTCGATCGGAATTGCCGCCGAAAAGCCCGCCTAATACGCCTCCGCTTTTCGACTCATTGTTTTGGTTCGAGTCATCTGATCCAAACAAGTTTGAACTCTGATTTGTGGTTGTGCGTTCTTCCGCACCTTGACCACCTGAACCAAACATACCAGATGAGCTATCTGGCGTCGCGCTGCTGTCCCGGTCACTATTAGTAGCTGAAAAATCGTTCGTATTCCGGTTCGGATTTGGCGTATCGTTCACCGTATCACCTGTCCCGAGTCCAAAACCGGTTCCCGTTTTGTCTCCAACTCCAGCTGTTTCTTCATAACTTGTATCCGCACTAGAACTCGGGCTCTTTGAACCATCAGCATACAAGTCTCTGCGATCTTCATTGAAGTACACATCGTTTTGGTCGTTTGTATCAACCGTCAATCCATCGCGTGCTACCGTGCCCGTGTCCACATAATTGGTACGGTCTGGTGACGGAGTGCCGTATGCAGCATTTTGCGGTGTTTCCGTGCTTTGTGTGGTGCTATCATAATCACGGTCAACGAATAGCAGGATCTTTCCATTCTGCACTTCATGATAGTACCGGTCCGCCTCATGCTCATCGACGCCCATGCCTGCAAATGCCTGGCGTACAGGCTCATTGCCGGATAGGAAACCCATGAATTTGTCTTTCCAGCCAACTTCGGCTGCTTTGTAATCAACATCTGTCCGTCCACGTACCATGGAAAGCTGATCTTCGTCCCGCGCCATAACATACATATGGTCTTCAGTAGCACCTTGTGCTTTTAGTTCTTCAATTTTTCTCAACACTTCTTGTTCAGTGTCAAACGTTCCCATAAACTTATTGTCGGCCATTTTCTTTTCCTCCAATTCATTATGTGTCGATGAAAATCTTGCTTGATTTAAAAATACCCAACTACTATTTTCTCAAACATTCCAAGTAATTGACCTTTTGTCCTGGGAGCAGGCGAAACACTCGAATCCGGCGAAAAATCATTGGCGTTTTTGGGTGCCTCCTTTCCTTTCACCTACTTCTTTTTTGAATATATCTCTACTCTTCTACTACCCTGTAGAGGCACCTAAAAACACATGCGCCCAATAATTCCAGCGGTTTCTTTCGTTACCTTTCAAACAATCCGCACTCATCAAAAGAGCCTTTAGACTGTTATAGTCTAAAGGCTCTTCCTCTCAAAATATGCTTAAATCCCATTCTTTTGAAATTTGCCGCAGCATCATTGTCCCTGCTGCGCTATTGCCTTGTACGTCGATTGCCGGTCCATATACCCCAATACCGGCACCAGCCCGAAACTCATAAGTTTGTGAATGCAGTTTCGGGGGAACGGCTGCCAAGATTCCTCCTGATACCCCGCTTTTAGCCGGGATGCCGACATGCGCTGCAAAGTTGCCTGAAGAATTGTACATGCCGCACGTTACCATCAATACTTTCGCCACCTGGGCTATTTCTTCCGAAAAATGCTTTACTTTCGTAATTGGATTAAACCCATCATACGCAATGATCAAGCCAATCAATGCCAAATCTTTAACGCTGACTTTGACAGAACATTGTCTAATGTAAATATCCAACGCTTCTTCCACTTCAATTTCTAAGAAGTTTGCTTCTTTTAAATAATAAGCCAATGCTCGGTTACGATGGGACGATTTCCACTCCGAATCATATACTTCACGGTCCAATTCCATTGGATGGCCGACCAGCTCTTCGAGAAATGAAGCCAAATACTCGTACTTTTTCTGGCTTGTTCTCCCTGGAAGAAGCGCCGAAACCGTAATTGCCCCAGCATTGATAAAAGGATTGAACGGCTTATTCGGACGGTGGATTTCAAAAGGAATGATGGAATTGAATGCTTCCCCGGTCGGTTCCACATCCACTCTCTCCAATACAAATTCCAAGCCATAGTGGCAGCATAAGGCGATAAACGTCATGACTTTCGAAATACTTTGCAAGGTGAATTCCTTGTCCGTATCTCCGGCGCAATAATAGTTGCCGTCTTCATCGACCATACAGATGCCGAGCTGGCTTGGATCGACTTTTCCCAGAGCCGGTATATATTGCGCAGTAGTTCCCAATATTGCATGCCCTTTGTTCTCTTCGACCCAGGCTTCCAGCTGCTCAAGGATTTTCGGATTGTTTTGCATGCAGCTTCCTCACTTTCAAAAAACCCCTTTGCCTAAACAAAGGGGTTAAATTTTAAAGTTTACTATACCAAGCTTTTGCTGCTTCTACTTCAGACATTGTCAATTGGTGACCATGACTTTCCCAGTGCAAGTCTACTTTAGCACCAGCGTTTTGAAGAAACTGTTGCAAATCTGTCGACTCTTCAGCCGGGCAAATCGGATCGTTTGTGCCCGCAGCGATAAACACTGGTGTACCGCTTAAATCCGGAAGTTCCGTCTCGCGGTTTGGCACCATTGGGTGATGCAAAATAGCTCCTTTCAATGCGTCAGCATAAGTAAACAATAAATTTCCTGCAATGTTGGCGCCATTCGAATAGCCGATTGCAATAACGTTGCTGCGGTCAAAGCCGTATTTCAGAGAGGCGTGGTCTATAAAGTCATAAAGTTCTTTTGTACGAAACTCCAAATCCTCCATGTCAAAAACACCCTCAGCCAAGCGTTTGAAAAAGCGTGGCATACCATTTTCCAAAATATTTCCCCGTACACTGAGAACAGATGCACTTGGGTCAATATGTGCTGCTAAAGGCAATAAATCGCGTTCATTGCCTCCTGTGCCATGAAGCATCAGAAAAGTAGGGCTTACCGGTTTTGAACCTTGTTGAAAAATATGTTCCATTGATATAAAACCTCCATTTTTAATAACCATCTTTATTTTTTCCCTTTATTTAAGAAAATGAAACTTATCTCGAATTCAAGATAATTTTATCATACTTTTAGTTGAAGGTTCAAATAAAAAGATATAAAACAAAAAACCGCTTAGAAAACAAAGCGGTTTCAAAACATATTCATATAGCAGCTTTCAGCAATTCTTCCAAATTTTCTTTAGAGAAACGATAATTTTCATTGCAGAAATGGCATTGTGCTTCAGCTTGGCCATCTGTCTCAATCATATCTTGTATTTCTTCAGAACCTAAGCTTTGAATTGCATTGGAAATGCGTTCCCTAGAGCATTGGCACTGGAAATTGACTGGCATAGTATCAAGGAATTTGACGTTCCCTTCGCCAAGCACTGCCACCAAAATTTCTTCCGGAGTCATTCCGTCGCGCACCATTTTTGAAATTGTCGGGATTTCTCTCAGACGTTCCTCGATGCCAACAATGACTTTTTCTTCCGTACCCGGCAGCAATTGAATGATGAAACCGCCTGATGCCTGAATAGAGTTATCCGGATTCACGATCACTCCAACTCCGACAGATGACGGTGTCTGTTCAGAATTGGCAATGTAATTTGTAAAATCTTCGCCAATTTCGCCGGAAATTATCGGCACTTGCCCAACATAAGGCTGCAGCAATCCGATATCCTTTGACACCGATAAAGTTCCTTCGGTCCCGACCGCTCTTCTGACATCTAATTTGCCTTTGCTATTCAAATCAAAATGCGTTTGAGGATTTGAAACGTATCCGCGCACTTCTCCGTGCGCGTTAGCGTCCACTAAAATCGTACCAAGCGGACCGCCTCCATTAATTTTAATGGTCAACTTTTCTTTACCTTTCATCATGGCACCGAGCATGACACTTGCTGTCATTGAACGGCCAAGTGCTGCTGAAGCAGTCGGCCATGTATAATGGCGACGCTGCGCTTCTCCAACCGTTTCGGTCGTGCGGGCAGCATAGGCACGCACTTGTCCATCGTACGCCAAAGCTTTCACCAAATAATCATTCTTCATATTTTCACGTTCCTTCTATATAAAATAACTTCAGTTTGATCGATTTTTTATTGCCGCACTCTTATGCAACCATTTTTTCTTGAACCCATCGCTTCAAATTTTCCGTTTTCGCGTGAAAACGTCGCTCCTGCATTTTGCGAGCTAATACCGCAATCGTTTCTTGTTTCATAACCGATTTCCAAGCATCTTCTGCCTCGTCCATCAAATTCGTCAATAAGCAGCAGTTCTCATCTTTTTCAAGTTCCAGCATGTCGCCCAAAATTCCGCTCGAAGAATAAAGCGAATTTTGCCCTTCTATTGCAAGATAGACATCGTAAACACAAAGATCTTCCGGTCTCTTGGTTAATTTGAATCCGCCTTTTACCCCGGGGACTGATGTGATCAAATCAGCACTTACCAATTTTCTTAACAACTTCTGAAAATAGGTTGGAGATGCGCTTACTTGCTGGCTAATGGCTTCACCAGGCAAAACAGCTTTATCCGGCAGCATATTCAACAGCAATATGGCATAAACAGCTTGTTCAACTCCAGTTTTCATATGCATCATTTATTACCCCCGACAATTTCTAAAGCGGATAATAATTGTCCGCATTAGCAAATAATACGGCATGAATGCGAAAAAGTAAAAGAATTAAACTCAAGGGGCGAGTTAGAAATGAGAGAGAACATAGAGAAATAAATTTTATACAAATTTAAGTCAACTGTTTCTTAAACTTTAAATCTTTTAAGATAAAACTCCATAAAAAAACCATCCAAAAGTTTGGATGGTTTCATATAAAACTACTGATGGCCCCATAAGCGAGCGCTAGTCCAATGACAAACGCCGGATGAATTTTCCGTATTTCAAGCAGCCAGTAGCTCGCAACGATGAGCACAATTGTTTGAATACTGCCGGTTGATTCTTTTGAAGTCATGAAAAATTGCAAAGTCATCGCGCCAAGTAAAACTGCGATTACCGGCCGAATCAGTTTGGTGATATTTTTGACTTGCATGGAATCCTTATACTTCATAAGCGTCGCCATCAAAATGAGCATTAGAAATAGCGAGGGTGCAATAGAAGCGAATAAAGCCACAGCCGCACCGAGCACGCCGCCCTCCATATAGCCGATATAGCCAGCCATCTTTGTCGCAATCGGGCCCGGCAAAGCATTGCCAAGCGCTAACACTTCCCCGAATTCTTGCGTATTCATCCAACCATAGCGATCGACTACTTCTTTTTCGACAAGCGGGATTGAAGCTGGGCCTCCGCCATACCCTAAAATTCCAGGAATGAAAAACGCGAGAAAAATGGACCAGTAAATCACATAGTTCCCCCCCTTTTCTTAAAAGGCAGCAAAACGATAATCAAGATCCCCATAATTAGGATCGCTGGATGAATATGAAGCACTTCCAACAAGATAGCGAACACAATGGTCATTAGGACTGCCCGCATCCAGCCAAGCGATTCGCCGGATTTTTTTAGGAAATCCCATGTCATGACTGCAAGCATGACCCCTACGACAGGAACGACCGCAGCGGACATATTATTGACCCACGCCAAATCTTTGAATTGTTGCAACACGCCAAGCAATAAAATCATCAAAAAGACAGTTGGGACAACTGAAGCGAACAAAGCGACCAAGCTTCCGATTATCCCGTTAACCCGATAGCCGATATAACCGGCCATCTTTGTCGCAATCGGGCCTGGCATGGTATTTCCCAGCGCCAACGTATCACCAAACTCATCGTCCGTCATCCATTTGTATTTTGTTACGGCTTCGCGATGAAAAAGTGGGATAGCAGAAGGTCCTCCTCCAAACCCTAAAATACCGACACGGAAAAAGGCGGCAAAAATGTCGGCATTTTTTTTCAGGCCTGAAACTCCGCTCCCTTTTCCTCGCGTTTTGCCTTCAGTCACCAAACAGCCACGACTCCGTCCGTACGTGATTCAGTGCCGCCTGATAATACGCCCGTTTCGGGATTTCTCCAAATGATTTGCCCTCGGCCGAATGCTCCGCCATCGGTTTCTATTTGGATTTGATGCCCTTTTCGGACCAGTTCCTGCGCTAAATAATTCGGAAAGTGAGGCTCAACTAAGACGGTCTTCCCTTCAATCCATTGCCATCTCGGTGCATCAAGAGCAGCTTGCGGATTCAACAGGTAATCGATTGTATTAGTCACTACTTGGAAGTGGCCTTGCGGCTGCATATATCCGCCCATGACCCCGAATGGGCCGACGGCTTTTCCGTCTTTCGTTAGAAAACCTGGAATAATGGTGTGATAAGTGCGCTTGCCGCCTCTAAGGACGTTTGGATGTTCGGCCTCAAGCGAGAAGTCTGCGCCTCGATTTTGCAACCCGATTCCGGTTTCCGGAACAACAATTCCAGAACCGAAGCCCATGTAATTGCTTTGTATATAAGAAATCATATTGCCCTCTTCATCTGCTGCAGACAGATAAACTGTCCCGCCTTTTGGCAATTCGTAAGGTTCTGGAAGAGACGCCGTTTCTCCAACAGTTCCCGCGCGCTTTTGCGCATATTCATCCGAAAGCAAATGCTCAGTACTTACCGGCATTTCTGAGGGTTCTGTGATAAATTCCTTGCCGTCTGTAAAAGCAAGCTTCATCGCTTCGATTTGTTCATGATAGGTTTGAGCAGATTGCCATTTCGGTTCGCTCAAGTTTTTGAAAATGTTAAGTGCCATTAACGCTACTATACCTTGGCCATTTGGAGGAATTTCCCATACGTCATATCCGCGATAATTGGCTGAGACCGGCTCTACCCACTCCGGCTGATAAGCTGCAAGGTCCTCTTTCGACAAGAATCCATTATGCTTTTGGACGTAATTTGCAATTTTTTCAGCAAGAGGTCCTTCATAGAACGAACGTGCATCGGTTTCTCCAATTTCTCTCAAGGTGGAAGCATGCCCCGGAGATGACCATACCTCTCCGATTTCAGGCGCTCTGCCGTCTGGAGCAAAGGTATCGAACCATGCCTGATATTCCTCAGTAGTAAAAGACGTTTTGAACTTGTCATAGGCCAGTTTCCAGTACTTCCCGAGAATCGGCGTTAACGGATACCCTTCTTCCGCATACCGAATGGCCGGCTTTAATGCTTCTGCAAGCGGCAGCTTTCCGAATTTGCGTGATAGTTCCGCCCATGCAGCAGGAGCTCCAGGAACCGTAATCGGTACGACGCCATGTACCGGCATTTTTTCATGGCCCAACGCTTTTACTGCTTCAGGAGAAATGTTTTGAGGAGAAGGGCCGGAACTGTTCAGGCCATGCAACTTATCTTTCACCCAAACGAGAGCAAATGCGTCTCCGCCGATGCCATTAGAAGTCGGTTCAACTACTGTCAGCGCTGCTGCAGCGGCAATTGCTGCATCAATCGCATTGCCGCCGTTTTGCATCACTTCGATTCCCGCTTGAGCCGCTAATGGCTGTGATGTTGCCACCATACCTTTTTTTGAAAATACCGTGTGCCGTTTTGAATCAAAAGGATGTTGTAAATAGTCCATTAGAATTCCTCCAGTATCATAGTAAGAGCCAGCTGCAGGGAGATCCCCTGCACCCGGCTCATAGTTTAACGCCAGCAAAATGGCATGCCGCAAAATGTCCTTCTTCATGTTCGATGAATTCAGGTCTGTCGACTTTGCAAACTTCCTGTGCCATTGGGCAACGTGTATGGAACACGCAGCCACTCGGGGGATTTGAAGGGTTCGGCATGTCGCCGACCAAACGGATCCGTTCTCTTTTTGCGTTCATATTCGGTCTTGGAATAGCTGATAATAAGGCTCTGGTGTAGGGATGAAGCGGATTATTGAAAATTCTTGAGACATCGCTCATTTCAACCGTATGCCCTAAATACATCACCAGTACCCGATCACAAAAATAACGGATAACCCCTAAATCGTGGGAAATGAACAAATAGGACAAATTGTATTTTTTCTGCAAAGCTTTCAGCAATTTTAAAACTTGCGCTTGGACCGATACATCGAGTGCCGATACCGCTTCATCGCAAATGATAAATTGCGGATTTAAGGCAATTGCCCTTGCAATGCCGATCCGCTGCCGTTGCCCCCCGCTGAATTCATGTGGATAGCGGTCGTAATGTTCCGCCTTTAATCCTACTTCTTTCAGTAAATCCACAACTGCATTTTTCCGCTCTTGCGCCGATAAATTTGTATGCATTTTAAATACTTCATCCAGCGCATGGCCAACCCGCTGTCTAGGGTTAAGCGAGGCGTATGGATCTTGAAAAATCATTTGCATTTCTTTTACGAACTTCTTTTTCTCTTTGCGCTTGAGGTCTTGAATTTCTTCATTGTTGAACTTGATTTTCCCATCCGTCAATTCTTCAAGACCAAGGATGGTCCGTCCGAGAGTGGACTTTCCGCAGCCGGATTCACCGACAACCCCCAGGCTCTCGCCTTTATATAGCTTCAAGGACACCGATTCAACAGCTTTTACATTGCCTTGAACACGTTTTAAAATGCCGCCTTTGATCGGAAAATATTTTTTAACTCCATTTAATTCTAACAGAACTTCAGGCTTGGATGGCGACTTTACCGTTGTTTCCATTTTTCTTGGCCTCCTCTTCAGCAAGCCAGCAACTCGCGGAATGTCCTCTGGATACAGTAAACTGTGGCGGCTCTTGAATTTTGCATTTCTCCATTGCAAACTTGCATCGCGGATGAAAACGGCATCCTGGAATATGTTCATTCAATCCTGGCATATTTCCGGGAATCGGTTCAAGTTCAAAATCCGGATCGTCCACATTGGGCACGGAATTCAACAATCCAATTGTATAAGGATGCTGCGGATTATTAAAAATCTCTTCTACCGGTCCTTCTTCAATTTTCTTCCCGGCATACATCACCATAACCCGGTTAGCGACTTCCGCGACCACTCCCATATCATGGGTAATCATCAGAACGCCCATATTCAGCTTTTCCTTCAAATCATTGATCAGATCCAAAATTTGTGCTTGGATGGTTACATCCAGTGCGGTGGTCGGCTCATCTGCAATCAACAAGCTTGGGTGGCACGCCAAGGCCATGGCAATCATGACCCGCTGGCGCATCCCACCGCTCAATTCATGCGGGTATTGGTTCAATCGTTTTTCCGGATTCGGAATCCCGACTTGTCTAAGAAGTTCAATGCTTTGTTGTGACGCTTCGGTCTTTGAAACTTGGTGATGCAGAAGCAGCGGCTCTCTCAACTGATATCCAATTGTCAATACCGGATTCAATGCCGTCATCGGCTCCTGGAAAATCATCGACATTTTATTGCCGCGCAGCTTTCGCATTTGTTCGTTTGTAAGTTTTTGGAGAGGTTCGTTATTCAACAAGATCTCTCCACTTTCAATTACTCCATTGGATGCTAATAACCGCATGATGGACAAAGAAGTGATGCTTTTCCCGCAACCGGATTCCCCAACAATGCAAAGCGTTTCTCCTTTATCAACATGAAACGAGACATCTTTGACCGCTTGCAATGAACCCTCAGCTGTACGAAACGACGTCACTAAATTTTTCACTTCAAGTAATGCCTCTCCCATATTTTCTCCTACTCTCTTGTTACGTTGTAAAGGCTCCACTGGCCATTCGGGTCCATTTGCAAACCTTTGATCGATTTATTAGTGGCAGAAGTTACGACACCGTGGTACATAACAACTCCAACATCTTCGTTAAGCAATAATTCGTTCGCTTCGTTAAGGAATTTTTCACGTTCCTCCTGATCGACAGTAGTACGGGATTGTTCAACCAGTTTGTCGAATTCCGGATTGTTGTACTGAGACATGTTGGAAACCCCAACATTGTTTGAGTGGAAGTTCGGGTAAAGCATTTCAGAACCATCACCCGTTACGTTTGACCAGCTCAAGAAAGTAAGGTCGTAATCCCCAGCGCGTGCTGTATCCAAGAATGTAGCCCATTCCATTGTTTCGATTTGCACATCGAATCCAGCTTCTGTTAACTGGGACTGAACTATTTCAGCCATTTGAACGAAAGTTCCACGGTTAGCAGCCAGCAATTTGATCGGCTCATCTCCAAAACCGTTTTCTTCCACCAATTGTTTTGCCGCTTCAAGATCATATGCAGTTGCACCATTTGCAGCAGCTTCATTATAACCGAACACTTTTGGTCCAATAATGCTGTCGTTTCTTACACCTAAACCGTTCAATTGGTTAACGATGGCATCACGGTCTACAGCCGCAGCTACCGCTTTACGGAATTCAGGGTTTTGACCGCGCTCTGTTGCATGGTTAGGCGATAACCAGTAAACCGGTGTTCCTTCTTGTTTTGTTACTTCGACGTTTTCAATTGCTTCAATACGCGATAATTGATCTGCTGGAAGCATATCCAGGAAATTGACTTCACCTGTTTGCAGCATTGAGATAGCAGTTGAAGTTTCAGGAACTACTTTGAATGTCACTTTGCTTAAAGCAGGTGCACCGCCCCAATAATCTTCATTCTTTTCAAGAACGATTTGGTCACCTGTTGACCAGCTGACAAATTTGAAAGGTCCAGTTCCTACCGGTTCTTTCATCAGATCTTGTTTTTCATCAGCAGTTGGAGAAACGATAGATGCATTTGAATGTGACAAAGCGGCGATCATTGAACCGTAAGGATATTTCGTTTTGATTTCTACAGTTTGATCGTCAACAGCTGTAATTTCTTCCACCGGCTCTAATAATGAAGCACGTGGTGCCGCAGTTGCCGGGTCGCGCAATTTGTCGAATGTGTATTTTACGGCTTCTGCATTAAAAGGCGTGCCGTCCTGGAAAGTAATGTCCTCTTTTAATTTGATCGTCCAAGTCAATTCATCCGGGTTCTCGAAAGATTCCGCAAGTTTAGGTACAAGTTCCAAAGTTTTAGGATCACGCTCAAATAAGGTTTCATATACTTGGCCAATAACGCTTGAAGATACTGAGTCATTCGTTAAGATTGGCGAAAGGCCGACTGCATCTGTTGTCGATGCGTAGATAACTTCCTGTCCTTCTCCGCTTGGAGCTGAACCTGATGAACCGGAATCCGAAGTCTCCGCTCCCTCAGGGATTGTGCTTTGTGAACAAGCGCTTAAAAGAATGATGCCGATTACCGCTAAGAAAACCAACCAATATTTTTTCATTTATATTCCTCCATATGTTTTAGTCTTGTAAATCCATGTTTGGATCAAGTGCATCGCGCAAGCCGTCCCCCAGAACGTTGAAAGCGAATACCGTCAGCATGATGGCTATGCCCGGAACAATCGTCAAATGCGGCGACGACCACATGAACGCTTGCCCTTGAGAAATCATCGCGCCCCATTCAGGCGTCGGCGGCTGTGCTCCAAGGCCCAAGTAACTAAGTGAAGCAGTAGAAAGAATGGCAGTTGCCATCCGCATGGTTGCAAAAACAATTATGGGAGCGGAAGCATTCGGCAAGATATGCCGAACCATAATCCGAAGGTCCGAAGCGCCCATTGAGCGCATCGCCATGATATATTCCTTCTCTTTAATAGAAAGAACTGAACCGCGGACAATCCGCGCACATGTCGGGATTGACCAAATGCTGATGGCAATTGCAACGTTTACTAGGCTTGTGCCAAGAATTGCAATGATCAACATCGCAAGCAAGATTCCCGGAAAAGAAAAGAGCAAGTCAACGAAACGCATGATGATGGCATCGAGTTTCCGGTAGTACCCGGCCAGCATGCCGAGGATAACTCCTCCGATGAGTCCAAGTGCAACGGCAATGCTGCCGACCACTAGAGAAATGCGTGCTCCGTATACAATCCGGCTCCAAACATCCCGGCCGTAATTATCGGTGCCCAGCCAATGCCCCGGACTGAACATCGGCAGCTCACTATCGGCTAACGTTTGCTTGATGGGGTCATGCGTTGTAATCATCGGTGCAAAAACTGCCATTAGGATTTGCAGCAAGACAATCACCAGTCCGACAATGGCCAATTTATTTTTGAACAGGCGCCTCAATGTGGTGACAATGTATTTTTCCCTCTTTTTTTCTTTCAGTCCTACTGTCTCTACCGTTGTCATAGCATTCCCCCCCTTTTAGTCATATTTGATCCGAGGATCGATGTAGGTATATACAATATCAACGACCAAATTGACGAGAACGAACAACGAAGCGACAAGCAAGACGGATCCTTGGACCATTGGGAAGTCGCGTGCTGCAATTGCATCGATCATCAAACGGCCGACTCCATTAATAGCAAAAACCTTTTCTGTAATGATGGTGCCGCCAAGCAGGAATCCAAAGTTCAAACCGATAACCGTAATGATTGGAATCATGGCATTTTTCAATGTATGAATCCAAATAACGCTGCTTTCTTTAACCCCTTTAGCCCGCGCGGTCCGTACGTAATCAGCACGGATCACCTCAAGCATCGAACTTCTGGCCATGCGGGCAATCATCGCTGCAGATCCTGTTCCTAGCGTAATTGCTGGCAAAATCAATTCTTTAATGCCGGCAACCGTATAAAATGGATTTGACATTCCCCCGACCGGCAGCCATTGAAGGTTGACGGCAAAGACAAGGATAAGCAAAGCGCCCAGCCAAAAATTCGGTATAGAAATTCCTGCAAGCGCGAAAGTAGTAGCCGAAACGTCCAACCAGGAATTCTGCTTCAATGCCGAGACAAGCCCTGTCAGAATTCCAATAATCACCGCTACAATCATACTGGCGATTGCAAGCTTTAATGTATTCGGAAAACGGACGGTGATAGCATCGGCTACCGGTTGGGTCGTTTGGTAAGAATAGCCGAAGTCCCCTTGGATAGCGTTGCCGATATAGCGTGCATACTGTGCAAGAAATGGATCATCCAATCCCAAGTTCGCTCGAATAGCGGCAATGTCAGACTCTGTTGCCGTCGGTCCACCGATAATAGCCGCTGGATCGCCTGGAGCTATATACATGGAAGAAAACACTAAGAAAGAGATGCCTAGAAGCAAAAAAACTAGTTGCAACGCTCGGCGAATAATTAAAGAAACCAAATTTACACCTCCGTATCATTTGTTAACCAATTATTTAAATTCACTTAACAAAAGTAATTTGTTTGATAAATCTGATTATAGAGTAACGTTATATAAAAATCTATATGAATTTTCAAAAAAGTATCAAATTCCGTATTTTAATTTACAATTCGATAAGGAACTAATCCGATTTCTTACTTTTTGTCTAATTTAACTATTCTTATTTCATTTTTCGTCAATTTACACAGCAATCAGCCTTATAACATTCTGTAAAGAAACAAGAAGAGCCTGCAACATATGTAAATGCTGCAGGCTTTATCTTATTCTTTTCTTTTAGCTATTGTTTGCTTTCCTATTAAGTATATAAACACTGCCAAGGTTCACTAGGATAAAGCATTAGAACATATTACAAATAAAACGTCCTTAAGCGTTAGGCTGAACCAGAAGAAACGACTTTCAGCCAGCTGTTTATTCTAACCTATAGATACTTGTATTTCATATGAGCTCTACTTTTCTTAAAATAAAAAAGCTTGCAGCATAAATTTGCTGCAAGCTTTTAAAGTTTAAGGCCATTTCTGCTTTTAAATCGCCGAAGCAGAATATGACTTTCGACACGCGTGATTCCTTCTAGTGCATACAGTTCTTCGTTGATAAATTTCTCTAAATCAATAAAGTCATCCACTAGAACATGCATGTGCAAAGTAGATGGTCCCGTCATTTGATAACAGCTAGCCACGCTTGGATTATCAGCCAGTGCTTGTGCCACTTCTACAAGCGAAGAAGGCTCACAATCCACTTCAAAAAATCCAGAAACTTTCTTTCCAACTTTTTCACTGTTGATCACGACAGTAAACTTTTCAATAACTCCTTCTTCCGATAAGTTATGAACCCTTTCCCGAACAGCTACCCGAGACAGATTCAATTCTTTTCCAATATCTACATATGAGCAGCGTCCATTGACCGTTAATAGTTCGAGAATTTTTTTATCAATATCATCTAGTTTCATAAAAGCACCTCTAAACCATAGTCTTGTATCGATTATATGACTTCTTCTTCCGTTTTGAAAGAAAAATATTATATTTTTTTCCGTTTCGGAAATTCCAGTAGAATTTTTAGAACTTTTTAATTATTCAATAGAAGTTCTGTACACCAAATTCCAGGTGCAACTTCAAAATCTTTATGCTCATTAAAACCTAAAGAAATGTAAAGTTTTTTTGCAGGAATATTGGCTTTACCAGTATTTACGATAAATTTATGATTAGGAAATTCTGATATTAGAAAAGCGATCAGTTGGGTAGCAATCCCTTGGCGAAAAGACTGAGGATTTATGACAAGCCGATGAATATCAACAAGCTCCCCCTCTTTTTTGTACGAAATAAATCCTTTCAGTTCCTCATCAAAAAAACCAATAAACGTTTCATCGCTATTTTGGATATCTTCAACTGTTTCCTTCAATGGCGGAATCTCTTTAAAATCAATCAGCTCAGCCTCTATTTTGTAAGCAGGAATTTGAATGGCCCACATAGCTTGTGCTGTTTGTTCTTGTCTATTGTTGAGTTGCTGAATCACTGGACTTCCTCCTACTTCTTTTATCTTGGTGCTTCTTTCACCCTCCAATTTCCAAAGTATTACATTTTAAATTAAAAGTCAAAATTTTTCGCCATTCTATTGTGGTCTATAGTTCTAAATGATATAGTAATCATAAAACAGTACTATTCATTAAATACTAGCTAAGAAAGGAGATTGGATTTGTTATGAATATTCAATTCAAAAAAGGCGTTCTTAATTTATGCGTCCTCGTTTTATTGGAAAAAAAGGACCGCTATGGTTATGAATTAGTCCAAAAAATTTCTGATCAGATTGCCATATCAGAAGGATCGGTATATCCATTATTGCGCCGATTGACGAAAGAAGGGTATTTTACAACATATTTGCAAGAATCAACCGAAGGACCGCCGCGCAAGTACTATAAATTAACAGAAGCTGGCCGAACTTATCTCCGTGAACAACTGGCCGAGTGGAAAAGCTTTACTACAGGAGTCAATCAACTAATTGAAGAGGGTGTGCAAAATGACTAAAAACCATTTTTTGAATGAACTTGAACAAGCTTTGGCGAGACTTCCAGAAGAAGAACGCAACGACATCCTTCAAGATATTAGTGAATATTTTATTAATGGTCTGCAGGACGAGAAATCGGAAATGGATATCGCCTCAGAACTCGGTTCTCCCCAAACCATTGCCGATGAATTGATGGAATCGTACGATTTTTCCCAACCTGAAAATTCTTCAAAAGCGGTGAATCTATCAAAAAGCAACTTTGATCAAGTGGATGCGGAAATCGATTCGGGTTCTCTCGTTATCCTGCCATCCGCTGACAACGAAATACATGTGGATGTGGAAGATAAACATTACAAGCAAAAATTATCTGTTGATATTTTAGACCGCACCCTTGTCGTAGCCTTAAAAAACGAAAAAAAATGGGGTTTCTTCAATTTTAATGCCAATATGAAATCACCGGTTGTCACTATCCAGTTGCCCTCCAAAACTTATGAGCAAATTAAGCTTTACACAGATAATGGGCGCATTGTGGGACGCGAACTCCAAAGCACAGAAGTTAAGGCCAAATCTGAAAATGGCGATATTCAGTTTAGCCGGATTACAGCAAATCGATTGATTGCCGAATCTGATAACGGCGCGTTGGAACTTCGAACTGTGCAAGCAGATGTGATTGCCGCGAAATCGGATAACGGAAAAATTGACTTGCAAGATATTCAAACAAAAGACGTAGAACTTGAAACCGATAATGGAAGTATTACGATGACTAATGTTACCGGAAATATTCAAGCTGAGACCGATAACGGACGCATTACTTTACTATCAATCGATATTGAACGCAATATTGATCTAAAAACTGACAACGGCAGTATTGTTGTCGAAACAATGAGTGATCCTGCCAATGTCACTATTGAAGCAGACCGTGATCACGGCAAAGCCAATATCTTCAACGAAAAAGGTAAACGCTTCATTTTTGGTGATGGACGCAACAACGTTCGACTGAGAACCGACAATGGGAGTTTGACTGTGAAACGTGTATAAACAGCTAAAAACCGCTATTCAGCGGTTTTTTGTTCTTTTTAATTAACCTTTTCGCTTTCTTCAATGCTGCTTCAGCGTCATGATCGCCTTGATTGTGTGAATTGATCAATTGGACCGAGTCGCGTTCAAAAAAGCTGGCAGAAAATCGCCAGCTTTTATCATCCTACTTTCTCAATCAACTCCGGACCGTTGTTTTTCGGTGAATTGACTGCTGGCGACACTTCGTACGCTTCCATTTCCTTTGCATCAAAGGGTTTTAATAGTTCGCCGAGAACTTCTGGATCCTCGACGCGTGGGTCCAACCAAACTTTTTCCGCCTCTTTTGACAGCACTACCGGCATCCGGTCATGAATCGTTGCCATTAAATCGTTGGGAATTGTGGTTAAAATAGAACAGGTATTGATGGTTTTTCCTTCCGGTGATTTCCATGACTCCCATAGCCCGGCAAAAGCGAAAGGTTCCCCCGACTTCATCTTAATGCGCATAGGGGTTTTCTGGTCATCCGTGCGCCGCCATTCATAGAAAGAGTCCGCTACAATCAAGCAGCGCTTTTTCTTGAATGCATTTCGAAAACTCGGTTTTTCCGCTGCTGTTTCAGCACGTGCATTGATCATTTTATAACCGATTTTCGAGTCTTTCGTCCAAGGCGGGATAAGCCCCCACCTTAAAAGCCCCAACCTGTTTTTTGTGCCATCATTCACCACGGCCACTACTTGTTGTGACGGAGCAATGTTATAACTTGGAGAATAATCACTTTCATCTATACTGATTTCTTCAATGCCAAAGCGTTCCAAGATGGCCGAATAGTCCGCAAATAAAGAATATCTTCCACACATACTGTCCACCCCTCCGATTGTTTTTTCTTTAATATACCCGAATTCCCTTACTTTTCTTCCAACGCAATTTCAACAGCTGCTTTTGCGTGGATCTCTGCCGTATCAAAAATAGGAACTGGCGAATCTTCCGGTTTGATCAACAATCCTATTTCTGTACAGCCCAAAATTATTCCTTCGGCACCGTCTTCGACCAGTTTGTTGATGACCGCTTGATAATATTCTTTTGAAGGCTGACGGATTCTTCCTAAACACAGCTCCTCAAAAATAATTTGATTGATCTGGTTCCTGTCCGCCTCCTCAGGTATTAAAACAGCTAACCCATTCTTTATTAGGCGTGATTTGTAAAATTCCATCTCCATCGTATATTTAGTTCCCAATAAGCCTACTGTGGCTAAATTTTCACTCTGAACCTTTTGCGCTGTTGCGTTCGCAATATGAATGACAGGAACGGTAACGCCCTTCTCAAGTTCCTCAATTACCTTATGCATCGTGTTAGTGCACAAGACAATCAGTTCTGCACCCGCTTTTTCAAGTGCTCTGCCTGCTTCAGCCAGCAGATGTCCGGCTTCTGTCCATTTATCTTGCCGCTGCAAATATTCAATTTCTTCAAAATCCACGCTAAAAAGAACACACTTTGCAGAATGCAGCCCACCTAATTTCTGACGGACTTCTTCGTTTACAACCCGGTAATACTCAGCTGAAGACTCCCAGCTCATTCCGCCCAATAGGCCAATTGTTTTCATATTGTGGAGCACCGCCTTTCTTTTTTCTGCTCTTAATAGTAGTTCTCCCTTCCCCTCTTCTCTCCTGCCTATCTATTCGATCAAACTGCTCGATTTCAGGAGGTACCTTTATCAGCCCTTTAACTGCAAAAGAGTGGTATAATAGAGATATAACGATTTCTATTAGGAGGAATGACATGGCTACTGCACGAGAAATGAGTCTGGTAAATAAGGATTTTCTGGTAGAAGAACTTGGGCTGAAACAACAAGGAAACTCGACCGTCTTTACGAATGAAGATTGTTTTGTGTTATCCCCTTCGGTTCAGCAGTATGAAAAAGGCTTTGATATCAGCGAATTTAATTTGGCTAAATTTGATTCTGAACGCCAGCAAGGATTCTTGATCGTACGGTATATGGATACCTTTTTAATGGCAAAACTGGAAAGTTTCAAAGAAAAAATGATGCCTCCGGAGCTCTTGATTACAAAGAAAAACATAAAGCCGCACTGGAAGTTCACGGTTGCTGAAAATCCGGCATATCATATCGTCAATACGCAAAACAAAGAACTTCGCTATCGTTTGCAAGAACCGACAAAAAAACAAATCATTTCTTTTTTCAAGAAAAATGTAACGGACTGAAGAAAAAGGAAGCTATTTGCAGCTAAGCAAATGGCTTTTTATTTTTATCTGCACAAAAAAGACAGCCTAAAGTAAACTTTAGGCTGTCTTTATCTTTTGGTCTAAGAAATAAAAACACCATATCCAAAATACACCGTGAACAAGGACAGTACGGCAAATACAGCATATTCTGCCGATCCCCCAGTTGTAGCTGTAATTGGAAAACGTACGGTAACTTTAATTGGAAACAGCAATTTGATGCCATTTTTCGTTGCCATATCCAATAGTAAATGGCTGGCCATCCCTACTAATATGCCTGCTGTAAATGCTTCATTCTGTACAAAGTTATTCATCAAAATAGCCATAAGCACCAAAAACAGCAGACTGTGCGTGAATGTGCGGTGTCCAAAAAGAGTATTGATCACTTTCGAGAGCATGGGCAGTGTACGGCCTATTTTACTGCCGCCGTGGCAAATATCAGGCAAAATGGCCCCAATAACGCCTGCCCCTACTAAAATGAATGGATCGTAATTTGTAATTTGTGCGAAGGCCAAGCTTGCTGTAATACCGCCTACAATATGTGTTTTTCCTGTCATGCTTTTCTCCTTCTGCTTTCTTGTAAAGGCGTGAGGCGCCTTCACTTTTCTTTCAAGTCTCTATTTAATTATACTAATTTCGGGTATGGTGAAGATAGAGATATTTAGTAAAAGGAGTCGTTTTCATGGGAATTCATACATTTTTTACATCGTTGAACGATTTGGAGCGGATTATCCGCGCCCCCGGAAGATTTAAGTTTGAAGAACATAATGTCGCAGCGCATTCTTGGAAAGTGAGCCAGTACGCGATGTTGTTTGCGACAATTGAGGAACGCGCAGGACAAACGATCAATTGGAAATCGCTTTATGAAAAAACCATCAATCACGATTTTGCTGAAGTTTTTATCGGCGATATTAAAACACCAGTCAAACATTCTTCTCCTGAATTGAAGGAAATGATTGCAAAAGTGGAAGAAGGAATGATGGAAAAGTTCATTTTGACAGAAATCCCTGAGGAGTTCCAAGAAGTTTTCTTTGACCGCATGAAAGAAGGAAAAGACGATACGGTTGAAGGACGGCTTTTGGAGCTGGCTGACAAGCTTGACCAGTTTTACGAGTCGTTCGCTGAGTTGAAACGCGGAAATTCCGATCCGGAATTCGCCAAAATGTACCGCATCGCCTTGACGAAATTGCTTAATATTCCACTGAAAGCAAGTGTTGACTACTTCAAAAATGTGATGTTACATGATGTGATGAGTGAAGAAACTGCAATCGATGTACAGGAAATCACACGTCAAGTATTAGGGGACAAATAAAGCCATCTCTTTCACCACAGACTGCTTTCCTGAAATTTCGGTTAGGTAACCAGCATATATAGGTTGGCTTCTGCTGACACCAGTTTCACTTTGTCCCGCTTCAACGCCCAGTATGGCTCCCGCTTTCGCCGGGAGGCCACTGGCCCTAAAAGCCCGATTGGTTCAACTAGCTGCCAGCGGGTTAAGACATTCCCGCTGACCGCAGTTTCACTTTACCTTAAAATTATGGTAATCTTAGTGTTATAAAATTTCTCGGAGGTGAATCCCTTATTTAAGGGAATTTATTGGACCCCATACTTTTAGTGAATTTAGCTTTACTCGTTTTATTGATCGCGTTAACTGCGTTTTTCGTCGGCGCCGAATTTGCCGTCGTCAAAGTCCGTATATCGCGCATCGAGCAACTGATTGAAGAAGGCAACAAAAAAGCTGTACTGGTAAAAAAAGTCGTCAGTGACTTGGATTATTACTTGTCTGCTTGTCAGCTCGGCATTACCGTCACCGCCCTCGGGCTCGGGTGGCTTGGAGAACCGACTGTTGAACGGTTGCTGCATCCGTTGTTTCATGCAATCGGAGTTCCCGATTCTATTTCAATTATCGTCTCGTTCATTTTCGCCTTTTCTCTTGTGACTTTCTTGCACGTAGTCCTTGGCGAACTTGCGCCAAAATCACTGGCTCTTCAGTTTGCCGAACGTATGACTTTGTTCTTGTCGCCGCCCCTTTATTGGTTCGGCAAGATAATGTCTCCGTTCATCTTCCTGTTGAACGGATCTGCCCGTGTTTTCTTGCGCCTGTTCGGTGTACAGAATACACAAGAAGAACAGGCCCATTCCGAAGACGAATTGAAAATCATCATGGCGCAAAGTTTCCAAAGCGGTGAAATCAATCAAACCGAATTGTCTTATATGCAAAACATTTTCGCTTTCGATGAGCGGAGCGCAAAAGACGTTATGGTTCCCCGTACTCAGATGATAGCAATTGCGGACGGTTTAAATACTGAAGAATTGCTTGCTGAAATTCGCGAACATCAGTTTACGCGCTATCCGATTGCCAAAGAAGGCAATAAGGACGATTTGATTGGATTTATCAACGCAAAAGAGATTTTGACGCATTATGCGTTGACTGGACAAATCAATTTGTCCGAGTTCATTCACGATCTGCCGTATTTTCACGAAACAACGCCACTTCAAACGGCACTTGTGAAAATGCAAAAAGACCGTACGCACATTGCTTTGGTCATCGATGAATATGGCGGGACATCGGGCATTATCACCATGGAAGACATTTTGGAAGAAATCGTCGGTGAAATCCGTGATGAATTTGACGAAGAAGAAGAAGCTGAAATTATAAAAGAAAGTGATACTCGTTATCTCTTAAACGGTCGTGTCCTCTTGAAAGATTTAGAAGAACGGTTTAACATCGAGTTCGAAGACAGCGATGATATCGACACGATTGCCGGTTGGATTCAGCATCAGCTCATTGAAGCTGAGTTTGGCAGTACGTTTGAAAAAGGAAAATACCGATGGTCCATTATTGAAATGGAAAACCATCACATTCTGAAAGTTGCTATGGAAGTCTTGCCAGAAGCGCTTGAACAATAAAAGAAGGGGCCAAAAACTTGGGCCCTTCTTTTTTTTGTTGACCCATTCTCTTTCCTTCTTTAGAATAAGAACAAGTGTTCTTATTCTTGAAAGGGAGGTGCGCCTAATGAAGAGAAACAAGCACATGATTGTAAAAGGCCAAATCAAAGACCGAGGCCAAATCAAATGGACCGCAATGATGCTCACCGAGCACGTCCAATTGTTAAGAGAACTAAAAAAAGAGGACCGCTATAACGATAAGCCAATTTTAGACGATTTCGATTTAGAAACTATTCATGAAGAAATCCATTTGGCTTATATGCGGCAATGTGAAATCGAACTTTGCCTCTGGCAAAATGAAAACCGCAAGATGACTGGACGGATTAGCGCCATCAATCCAAACAAAAAAACACTTTGCTTATTACAAGCGGACCAGGGAAAAATCATTCCTTTCGCCGACATTATCGGCGCAAAAACATTGGAATAAGGACCAGCAAAAGCCAGCATGAAATAGACTTCATGCTGGCTTTTGCGTTTTAAGGATTAATTTCCCTTCCATTTGGGCATATATAGAATAACTATACGAAACATTGGAGGTTACAATATGGCAAAACAACAATCTATGACGAAAGACCTTATGGCCGAAATCAAAAACGATCACGCCACAACGCTTGCTGCAGCACAGGCCTATTATTATTTATTAGCTATCGTGCCTTTATTGATCTTGTTGCTTTCCATTCTGCCTTACTTGCAAATCGATCCACAGCGGGCAGTTGATTTCATCGGCACAATCCTTCCCGGGGAAATGGCCACCACTTTCCAGGACACCATTGTCAGTGTGGTGACGACACCACGTGGCGGTTTGTTGACTTTTGGTATTCTCGGTACACTCTGGTCAGCTTCAAATGCCATGACTGCATTTATTGAAGCTATCAACCAGGCATATGATGTAGAAGAAACACGCTCGTTCATCAAATTGAAGCTTGTAGCGATTGTCTTGACTCTTTTTATGTTAGTCGCGGTTATCGTAGCACTTATCTTGCCAATTTTTGGTGGAGCAATCATCGATATGGTCACTCAATTTTTAAGATTGCCGCCATCAACAGAAATTCTATTCCAAGTGCTTCGCTGGGTGATTTCCATTGCAGTAATGAGTGTTGTGCTTGCTTTCTTGTACAAATTTGCCCCAAACAAGCAATTTCCATTTAAAGAAGTTATCATCGGTGCCGTTATTGCCACTGTTTTATGGCAAGTCGTTTCGCTTGGTTTTTCATTCTATGTATCAAACTTCAGCAGCTACTCCAACACGTATGGCAGTCTTGGAGGACTCATCGTATTGATGCTTTGGTTCTTCCTTACTGGGCTGATTCTCGTTATCGGCGGTGAAATAAACGCCTTGCGTCACAGACGGAAAAACGTTAAAAACTCTCCTGCAAAAGTTCAATAATAAATAGCAGAGCCCCTTCAACGAGTCTTGCTCGCAGAAGGGGCTCTTTTTATGCATCTTCTTTTGTACACATAACCATCCATTCATCAATAACGAAACTTTGAACGCTATGCCCTTCAACGTTCAATGAAAAATAGTTTGCTGTTTCCTGGTCAGCTGCCAGTAAATGCTCGGTCACTTGTTCAATCTGCTCTTCGCTTTCGGTAGTGCGGGCAACCCAGACAGGATATTGGAATGTTTTCTTCCGGTCTAGCACTTGGGTTTCCACCAGGCCATATTGGCGAAAAAGGCTGCTCCATTCCAGTTTGCTCAGACAGCGGACATGGCTGTTATCACGCAATTTTTCTGTTTTGTTCATGAATTCGGCAAGTTTGGGATCTTCCGGCGCAACATTGTCGATTAGGATGAATTTGCCGCCGGGTTTTAACACTCTTGCCGCCTCTTGAACGAATTTCTCGGGGTTTGGAAAATGATGCGGAGCTATTCGGCAAATAACTGCGTCAAATCGATTTTTTAAAAAAGGCAAAGCTTCGGCATCGGCAATTACGTATGATATATTCTCGAACAGCGTATCCAAGAAGTTCGCTGTGTTTTCCAGCATTTTCTCTGTCAAATCCGTTGAAAAGACGCTTTTCACATGAGGAGCAAGCGCTTTTGACACATGCCCGCCGCCTGTTGCAATGTCCAATACGGTCCATGTGTTTTGGGGCTCCAGCCATTCCGCGAGCAAAGGAAGATCATCCCCCTTTGCATGAAGATCGCTTGTTATGTATTTATCGGCGTTTTTACCGAAAACCTCTTTTACTTTTTCCTTTATTGACTCTTCCATCAATCTATCCGCTCCCATCCTTTTTGATTATTTGGCAACCACGATGCCCGGTCGGTGTTCTAAAAAGTTACGGTAAGCAAAGCCTTCTACTTCCGTTTCTGTATAATGCTTTTGCAATTCAGTGATTAAATTTTGGAATTTTGAGGCGTTTTCCAGCTCCTTGATATGAGCGGAGATGCCGTCAAAGTCCGATCCGATGCCGATATGCTTAACTCCCCCAAGCGAGCAAATATGGTCGACGTGTTTGACCAAATCCGGTATCGTCACGTTTGATGTGTCTTTTTTGATAAAATCCAAACAAAAGACCACATCAATCAAGCCGTTTTTCGCAATCATCGCCTCGATCTGCCCATCATATAGATTACGGGGATGGTCGCACAATGCCCGTGCATTGGAATGGCTGGCAATCGGGTAATCGGCAAGCTCCATCACATCCCAGAAACCCTTTTCGGACAAATGGGAAACGTCAGTGAAGATCCGGTGTTCGTTATTCAAACCGACCACTTCTTTGCCTAGCAGCGTCAAGCCGCCCCCACGCGGTTCCCCCGCCCCATCAGCGCATAAATTAGCGTTATTCCAGGTCAATCCGATTGATAGAACCCCCATGCGGTACAGATGTCGAAGCTTTGCCAAATCATTGCCGAAAGCATCCGCTCCCTCAAGCGTCAGAACGGCTCCAATTTCCTCTTCTTTCAAGGCGTCGATATCTTCCCATTTCCGGATATGTTTCATGACAGGGTTTTTGCCGATCACTTGTGTATAGAACAAATCGACCTGCTCAAGCGCATGCTGCCACTTTTCATCAGCCGGTATATCCGGATAAACAAAAATGGCGAAAAACTGTACTTTCACCTTGCCTTGTTGCAGACGTTGAAAGTTGGCATCAAGTTTGTCAGAATCTATGTATTTTAATGGGCTTTCCTGAAACATGAACTTTCTATTTGTGAGCTGCAGTTTCAGCAGTGCATCGCAATGCGTGTCAATGATTTTCAATAGACCCCTCCTCTTTCAGAATCCTGTGATAGCGCCTTTAAGATTTTACAAAGGTCGAATATATTAAACATACAGAATTTACCGACTAATTACCAGAGCCATTTTATCCCTTTAAATATCACACTATAAAAAATACCGGATGCACTCCGCATCCGGCATTCTCCTTCTATTACATTTCCCATTGCAGATCAGTCGAATAAGCCAGCCGTTCACCGATGAAAACACGGCAATCTGTTTTCAGCAAATTGCAACCGATTGACACTTTGATGTCTTCATCTTCGCCTTCATCATTTTTCACTTTTCCAAACATCCGGGAACTAAGATGAATCCCCACTAACTCGTCTTGCAGCACACCATCCACATAGAGCCGGCTGCCCGTTAAACGATTCTCAATCTGTATACTATGCGACCCATACTTCAACTTCCAAACGTCCTTCATATTGTCGCCTCCCGCACTGTTCTTTACTGACAGTATAGCAGAACCGACTTAATATACCGGCACGATTTAGCTGCTTTCTAATGCCTCCTGCAAAAAAAGCACTGTGTTTTCCACAGTGCTTCGCGTTTTCTACTTATTGTTTCACCAGTTCCAATTCTACTGGAATTGATGTTTCCACTTTTTCACCTTTAAGAGCTTTGACAGCTGTTTCAAGCGAAGTTTCACCGATCATTGCCGGTTTTTGAGCAACTGTCCCTGCTAAACGACCAGCTTCTACCGCTTTTACCGCATCATCAGTCGCATCAAATCCAACAACTATGATGTCTTTTCCAGAAGCTTCAATTGCTTCAAGAGCGCCCAATGCCATTTCGTCATTATGGGCAAATACACCTTTGATGTCCGGGTTTGCTTGCAAGATGTTTTCCATAACCGATAAGCCTTCTGAACGGTTAAAGTTAGCTGTTTGTTTTGCAGCCACTTCTACTTTTCCTTCTGCGACATTGTTGAATCCTTCACCGCGTTCGCGTGCTGCCGAAGACCCTGGCACCCCTTCTAACTCCGCTACTAGAGCCCCTTCGCCAACCAACGATACTAAATGTTCACCAGCCATTTCACCGCCGGCTACGTTATCTGAAGCAATGTGAGAAACAACCTCGCCGCCTGCAGAACTGCGGTCAACTGTGATTACAGGAATATTTGCCGAATTTGCTGATTCGACTGCTGCTGCAACCGCCTCAGAATCAACTGGGTTGATCATGATCAAATCAACGCCTTGCTGGATCAAATCTTCTACGTCACTTGCTTGTTTTGAAGCGTTGTCCTGTGCATCTACTACTGAAAGTGTAGCACCTAGTTCTTCCGCCTTCGCTTCTGCTCCTTCATTTAAAGTAACGAAGAAGGGATTATTCAATGTTGAAATTGAAAAACCAATTGTGTAATCCTCAGATCCTTCCCCGCCGCTTCCACTTTTCTCTTCGGAACTTGAGCCAGGAGCTTCCATAGAGCAAGCTGCCAACGTCATCATTGCCATTAACATTGATACTAATTTCATTTTCTTCATTTTACTACACCCCTTATGCTGTTTTTTTTCGGTCTAAAAGAACTGCTAACAATATGACTGCACCCTTCACCACTTGCTGGAAGAAGGAAGAAACCCCAATTAAATTCAATCCATTATTTAATACGCCAATGATCAATGCACCGATTAATGTTCCGACAATCCATCCGCGTCCGCCGGTTAAGCTTGTACCACCTAAGACAACAGCTGCAATAGCATCAAGCTCGAACATTTGACCAGCAGTAGGTTGTGCAGAGTTCAAACGTGAAGTTAAAATAATCGCAGCCAACGCCGATAATAATCCTACAAGTGAATAAACGTAAATTTTAATCCGGGTTGTGTTGATGCCTGAAAGAATAGATGCTTCTTCATTTCCGCCTACTGCATAGACTCTACGGCCAAATGTAGTTTTCTTTAAAATGAAATACAAAATGCCGAAACTGATCAGCATTGTTACAACTGGCACTGGAATTCCAAACAAATAACCTTTTCCAAGCATTTGGAATGGCACGCTATCGCCTAACCCAGAAACCGGGCGGCCTTCCGTGTACACCAACGTCAAGCCCCGATAAATTGTCATAGTTGCAAGGGTCGCGATAAATGGCGCCACTTTCCCTTTGGCAATGATGATCCCGTTGATAGCGCCGAGAACCGCACCGAGCAATAATCCGACAAGCATCGCTAAAATAGGATCAACACCGCTCGCCATCATGCCGGCTGTCAATGCCCCTGTCAGCGCAAGGATAGAACCTACCGATAAATCAATGCCCCCTGTTAAAATAACGAAGGTCATACCGAATGCGATCAATGCATTGATTGACACTTGGCGCAAAACGTTCATCAAGTTGCTTATTGCTAAAAACCCTGGATTCAAAATGGTAATGATCGCGATAATAACAATCAAGCCAATAAATGGTGCGATTTTTTGGAACACCGATTGATTACTTTTCTTTAACTGCAATATTTCCGCCTCCTGTGGCAAAATGCATAATACGTTCTTGTGTCATTTCGTTTTTTGGTAAATCAGCTGTCACTTTCCCCTCGTGCATAACCAATACACGGTCCGCCATGCCAATCACTTCAGGCAATTCAGACGAAATCATCAATATCGCCACGCCACGTTCTGCCAATTCATTGATAATCGAATAAATCTCTTTTTTCGCCCCGACGTCAACCCCACGTGTCGGCTCATCTAGAATCAACAATTCGGGTTCAATGCCAAGCCATTTCGCAATAACCACTTTTTGCTGGTTTCCTCCACTTAATGATTTGGCGCTTTGCTCGGGTCCAGAAGTCCGAATACCAAGCCGCTTAACCATATCATCGTAGAGAGTGCGTTCTTTCTTTTTAGAAATCAGGCCATTTTTGGAAATGGCGGAAAAATTGGTCATACTGACATTTTCTTCGACTGTAAAATCGACAATTAACCCTTCGGATTTCCGATCTTCAGTCACGTAGCCGATGCCAATTTCTTTCGCTTTTTTAGGACTATCAATTTTAATCGGAAGGCCATCGAATTCGATGGTTCCCCCATCCAATTTTTTATAGCCAAACAACGATTGAACAACTTCCGTACGCCCAGCGCCCATCAAGCCTGCGATAGACAAAATTTCTCCCTTGCGAAGCTCAAACGATACATTTTCAAAGCAATCTTTCCGGCTAAGGCCTTTTACTGCCAGCTTTACTTCTCCAATAGCAGACTTACGTTCAGGGAAGCGCTCGCCTAATTCCCGGCCAACCATCATCTGTACAATTTCCTCAAAAGATGTTTCACTGATTTTTCGTTCGCCAACATATTCGCCATCTCTTAAAATTGTAATACGATCGCATAACGAAAAAATTTCTTCCATACGATGAGAGATGTATATAAATGATACGCCCTGTTTTTGCAATTGCCGAATTGTCGCAAACAAAGTATCAATTTCGCGATCCGTTAATGCTGCGGTCGGTTCGTCCATGATAATTACTTCAGCATCTACTGATAGCGCTTTCGCAATTTCTACAATTTGCTGCTTGCCAACTGAAAGAGTGCTCGCAGGAGATGCCGGATCGATATCCAATCCAAGATCCGCTAATATCTTTTGTGTTTTCTTTTCCATCTCTTTTGTTTTTAATATTCCAGTCCGACCAAACGTTTCCTCTCTTCCCAGAAACAAGTTTTCCGCAATAGAGAGGTAAGGCAGGATATTCAGCTCTTGGTGGATAACTGAAATACCCGCTTCCTCTGCTTGTTTCGGAGAAGTAAATTCCACCGGTTCTCCCTTTACTTCAACTGTCCCGGAATCACGGGAGTAAATACCGGCCATTATTTTCATTAAAGTCGATTTGCCAGCGCCATTTTCACCCATTAATGCATGAATCTCACCTTTTCCCAGTGAAAACTGAACGTTTTTCAATACCTGATTGCTGCTGAATGATTTAGATATGCCGGTCATTTTGATCACTTCGATTCACCTGCCTATTAAAAAATTACGCCAGACTGAAGGACAATGTTCGCATAGGGGGTCGCTTCTCCTGTACGTATAATCAACTTCGCTTTTTTGCTAAGTTCTTTTAGTTCATTATGTGATATGTAATCAGTGTTAGTAAGAGTCAGAACATCAGCTTCGATTTCGGGATTCTGTGTTTTTATCTCTGAAGCAATGAAAGCCTTTTCTGCTTGAAAGTCATCCAGCACTGCTCTTAATATGGTTAAAAATGCCGGTTCTCCCAGTTGATAAGATAAATCAATGCATGGCACATTTGAAGGAATTGGCAAACCGCAGTCTGCAATGACCAGCAAATCCGTATGGCCAAAAGAAGCGAGGGAAGCTGCAATATCGCGATTGATCATGCCATGCTTTTTCATTGAAGTTCACCTTCCATCCTGTTCATTACTGCTTCTCGGGTTGGCATTCCACCTTGTGCCCCAAACTTTTCTACCGATAAAGAAGCTGCTGCATTCGCAAAACGCACCGCTTCTGCAAATGGCATTTTTTCAGATAACGCAACTCCGAGCGCTCCATTGAAAGTATCTCCTGCACCAGTCGTGTCTACAGCTTTTGTCGGAAAGCCCTTCACGGTGACTAGTTTTTCACCGTCGTAAAATTGAGCTCCTTTTCCACCTAAAGTCACGACCAACCGGTTTGGATATTGTTCGAGCGCCTGCAGCCAATCTTCTCCGAAAATTTCTTCTGCTTCTGTTTCATTAGGTGTTAGATATGTGCAATATTTTAAAAGTTCTCTATTGAAACCGCTTGCAGGAGCGGGATTTAAAATGGTCGGAACTCCGTTCTCATGGCAAAGCTCTAATGTTCTTTGGATGACTGGAATCGGCATTTCCAGCTGCATGATGACGATAGAGCTAGTGGATAATTGATCTTTAGAAGCATCTATTTCTTCCGGCATTACTTTATGGTTGGCCCCCGGTACAACTATAATCCGGTTATCGCCTTCCGATAGTAAAATATTTGCGATCCCGCTTGCACCCTCTTTGCGTTTGACAGCATCCAACTGAATATTTTCAGCTTTCAATCCAGCCAACAGCTCTTCTCCAAATGCATCAAGGCCTACAGCTCCGACCATTTGCACTTCACCGCCCAGTCTTGCAGCAGCAACTGCTTGGTTAGCACCCTTTCCACCCGGCACTGTTGTATATAAATTTCCCAAAACTGTTTCTCCTTGTTTTGGGAAGATATCCGTACTTACAACCAGATCCATATTTATGCTTCCTACCACTGTAATCATTCTATCCCGCTCCTTGTAGTTCCACGTAAAACGAGCTTTACTGGAACTTCATAAAATTGATGATCAATTTCCTGATTTTCTATTCTTTTGATTAAGACGCGCGTTGCAATTGCGCCCATCTTATAAACATCTTGTGCAACAGTGGTCAAACCAGGTGTCAACATCTCACCTAGAGCCACTCCATCAAATCCTACAATCTGAAGCTTCTCGGGTACTGCTATTCCTAATAAGGCGGCAGCTTTTAACGCTCCGGCTGCTGAAACGTCGCTGCTTGCAAATATTCCATCAATTTCTGGATGGTCTCTCAGCATTTGTTCAACGATTTTCTGAGAGTCTGCGAAATGGAAAGGACAAGAAACAACATGATAGTTGGCGTCGACTTGCTGAATGGTCTCCATAAACCCTTCATAACGGTCATTTGCCGGATTCAAATCTTCCGGCCCGCGCAGGAACAGAATATTTTTGCAGCCTCGGTCCAGTAACGCTTTTGTCCCTAAGCTGGCACCTTCCTTATTATTGGAGGATATAGTCGGTATTTTTTCGTTGATTATGCGATCTAGTGCCACAATTGGCAAGTTTGCATTAGCGTAATGTGGAGCGTCCGATTGATTGGACGTTACAATAAAACCTGCAATATATTTTTTCTTCAAGGTTTCAATATAATTCTTTTCTTTCTCCGGCTTTTCGTCCGAATTGCATAAAATTACCGTGTAGCCATAAGTTAAGGCTATATCTTCTACCGCTCTGGCTAGTTCCGGAAAAAAGGGATTGGTTATGTCGGGCAATATAAGACCAATCAGATTGGATTTTTTTGTATTTAGAGAGCGGGCCACTGGGTTCAATTCGTACTTTAATTCTGCTACTGCAGCTGAAACTGCTTCAGCTGCTTCTTGGCTTACATAACCAGTAGAATTTAAAAATCGCGAAACTGTGGCAACTGATACTCCTGCTTTTTTTGCTACATCTCTAATTGTAGTCATATCAAGTGCTCCGATCTTCTAGTATGTGTAACCGGTTACACAACTATACAAAAAGGAATAAAAGTTGTCAATAGTCTTATAATGTAAAAAAAACAAGCCGTTTTTAACAGCCTGTTTTTAAATATGCTATAGCTTATCCTACTGTAACTTCTTCTGCCTCTAAACCGCGCTTTTTTTCCGTTTCAGATACATACATTGCACATGCGGCATCTCCGGAAATATTGATCGCCGTTCTTGTCATATCAAGCAAACGGTCAATCCCAAGAACGAGGCCGATGCCAGCGACCGGCAAGTTAACACTCGAAAGCACCATCGCTAACATGATTAAGCCAACGCCCGGGACTCCGGCTGTACCAATGCTAGCCAGTACTGCAGTCAACACGACTGTTAAAAGCTGTGTCATTGTCAAATCCACACCATAGGCTTGGGCGATGAACATAGTGGCCACACCTTGCATGATTGCAGTTCCATCCATGTTGATGGTAGCGCCTAGCGGCTGGACAAATGAACTGATCGATTTTGGAACTCCAAGCTCTTTTTGCGCAGCTTCCATTGATACTGGCAAGGTTGCAGTACTGCTTGAAGTACTGAATGCTACACTCATGGCCGGCGCAAATTTCTTGAAGAACCAAATCGGGTTTTTCTTTGCTAACAGTCCAACGGTGCCGCCGTACGTAAATGCTGCATGAATCGCAAGAGCCGCGAGCACCACGAACATATAGGAAGCCATTGCCTTGATTGCAGACAATCCTTGGGAACCAATAGCCGTAGCAATCAACCCAAATGTGCCGAAGGGCGCAAATTTCATGACGATGCCGACTAAATACATCATAACTTCGTTGCCTTGTTCAATAAGGTTGACAATGCCTTTCGTTCTTTCGCCGAGAGCAGTCAACGCCAATCCGATAAAAACGGCAAAGACGATAATTTGAAGCATATTGCCTTCCGTTAAGGCAGCCAATGGATTTTTCGGGATAACATTTAGTAAGGTGTCGGCCACTGAAGGGGCTTTTTCAGACTCGAATGTGGTGCTTTCCAAATCGAAGTCACCCGCAAGTCCGGGTTGAATAACTGCAGCTAATCCCAGGCCTATCACTATCGCAATAGAAGTCGTTATTAAAAAAAAGCTGATTGTTTTCAATCCAATTCTGCCTAATTTGGCTGGATCGCCAAGCCCGGCAGTCCCTAAAATGATGGAAAAGAGCACAAGCGGCACAACTAGCATGCTGATCAAACTGAGAAAAATTTGGCCAAGCGGCACAAACAAGTATGTATTTAAATTGTTAAAAGAGCCGGGGGCAAATAAATTAATAAGCAGACCGACAATCGCTCCTAAGATGAGACCGGTGAGTATTTTCACTGTCATATTGTTTTTCTTCATTCATCGAGTCTCCTTCTTTTTTTAAGACATACCCTTAAGTTTAAAGGAACAAAACAGAAAATTACAGGAATACGCAAGAAAGAAGTAATTTTAATATAACTTTATAGTTCAGAAAGAGAAAAGAATCAATTAGTCATTTCTTCTTTTGCAGCACATATTGGTCGGAAAATCGGAAACGGATTGTCCCGTACTAACTTCTAAATAGAAAAACAGCCCTCGCTCCAGTGCGAGGGCTGTTTTGAAATCTTATTCCCCCAAGTCGACGTTATGATAAACTTGCTGAACGTCTTCAAGGTCTTCGATTGCATCAATCATTTTTTCAAATTGTGCTTGCGCGTCTTCCGGAAGCTCTAATTCATTTTGCGCCAGCATTGTCAATTCCGCGACTGTAAAATCGGTGATGCCAGCTGTTTTGAATGCTTCTTGCACCGCATGGAATTGATCTGGTTCAGCATAAACGATGACGGAATCTTCCTCTTCAAGAATATCGCGAACATCAACATCCGCTTCCATCAGTAGTTCCAGCACATCGTCCGCCGTTTTATCTTCAACACCGATAACCGCCGTCGGATCGAACATGTAAGCAACCGATCCGCTAACGCCCATGTTTCCACCATTTTTGCCGAAAGCAGCGCGGACATCTGAAGCTGTCCGGTTTACATTATTCGTTAATGTATCCACGATGACCATTGAACCGTTCGGCCCAAAACCTTCGTAACGAAGCTCGTCGTAACTTTCTTCAGAGCCGCCTTTGGCTTTTTCAATTGCCCGGTCAATGATCGCTCTTGGAACACTATATGTTTTCGCGCGTTCAAGCACGACTTTCAACGCTTGGTTCGATTCCGGATCCGGCTCGCCTTGCTTGGCGGCAACATAAATTTCACGTCCGAATTTTGCGTAAATACGGCTTGTATTCGCGTCTTTTGAAGCTTTCTTTTCTTTAATATTATTCCACTTGCGGCCCATTGTATTTCCCACTTTCTTTCATCTTTAAATATGAAGAACGTTCACCCGTTCTATTATATAATAAACCTCTGCTTTTTTTCGAGTTATGCAGCGAAAAAGCAACGCAATCCATGGAGGATATTGCCGCTATTTTTTCGTTTTATCCACTCGGTGATACTCGGAAATCTGGATAACACGCACTTTACCTGTATGCAGTTCGTGGTAAATGCCGCGGCTGTCAGTGAATGAGACAAATTGCTCCCGTTCGCTTTGGATAAGGGCTTCCGCTTTTTCCTGCGATTCCACATGTATAAACCGGCGAATGTAATGCTCTTCATCAAAGAAGTATGTTACTTTGAATTCCTTCATCTTCTTCATCCCCCTTCTATACGTGCTCTGGAGTTTCCGCATTCTTTATTTTATAGCTTTTCACCAGTCTGTTCAACTTCCTTCGCCAAAAGCGTTTCCTTAAAGTTGATGCACAATTGATTAAATGAGAAAATAGAAAAGGCAATCAAATGAACGCAACTAAAGGAGCGAGAACATGAAAATTTATGATATTTCATCCCCTATCTACGAAGGAATGCCGGTTTACAAAAACAAAGAAGAAAAACAACCGAAATTCCATACAAACACAAACGGGCATGTAACGGAATCCCGCATCGAAATCGATGCGCATACAGGAACTCACATCGACGCACCATTACATATGATTAACGACGGCGACACTTTTGAATCCATTTCACTGGAAAAGTTGGTTGGCCAAGCAAAAGTTGTTGATTTGACTCACGTCAAAGACGGCATTGCCAAGTCAGATCTAGAAACCCTTTCCATCGAAAAAAATGATTTTATCTTGTTTAAAACAAGCAACTCATTCGATAAGGAATTCAATCCTGAATTCATCTTCTTAAAAGAGGACGGCGCTAATTATTTGGCTGAAATCGGCATCAGAGGTGTGGGCATTGACGCGCTTGGCGTAGAGCGCAGCCAGCCGAACCACCCTACCCATAAAGCTCTATTCAAGGCAGATATCATTGTTATCGAAGGTTTGCAATTGAAGGAAGTTGAACCAAAAAGCTATTTGATGGTTGCAGCGCCGCTTAAATTGATCGGCATTGACGCTTCTCCGGCACGTGTTATTTTAATCGAAAACGAATAAAAAGAATGGCTTCCTAGGAAGCCATTCTTTTTATTCAGCTTGTTAAGGAAGTCCAGGAACAAAAAAGCAAGAACGCGCCACTTGTTCAAAGAGCTCGGGGTGAATGAAGCGGAAAGCGTCCGGCTGAAGTGCAATGAACCGCTGCCAAACTTTCTTGATAGTTTGAAAAAGCATGGCTTCCGCGGAAGCCATGCTTTTTTATTGCCATTTTGTATGAAAAGTTCCTTCTTTGTCCGTGCGCTGATATGTATGCGCGCCAAAGTAATCCCGTTGTGCTTGGATTAGATTTGCTGGCAAAGTCTCAGAACGGTAGCTGTCGTAGTAAGCAAGCGCGCTCGAGAATGCTGGTACCGGAATGCCCTGTTCGATTGCAATCGACAGCACTTTACGAAGCGACGACTGGTATTCGCCCACTACGGATTGGAAATACGGGTCAATAAGCAGATTCGGCAAATCCGCTTGGCGGTCGAATGCTTCTTTGATTTCCTGCAGGAAGCGGGCACGGATGATGCAGCCGCCGCGGAAAATCATTGCGATGTCGCCGTATGGGATTTCCCAGTTATATTCTGCAGAAGCGGCACGAAGCTGGGCGAACCCCTGGGCATATGAACAGATTTTACTCATGTACAGAGCTTTGCGGATTGCTTCAATCAGTTCTTTGCGGTCGCCGGCAAATGGTTCTGCTTCAGGTCCTGACAGCAATTGGCTTGCTGCTACGCGCTCTTCTTTTATTGCCGAAATAAAGCGGGCAAAAACAGATTCCGTTACAATCGGCAAGGAAACACCTAAATCCAATGCGTTTTGGCTTGTCCATTTTCCTGTGCCTTTTTGTCCGGCTTTGTCCAGAATTTGATCGACCAGTGGATTGCCGGTCTCCTCATCAACTTTTGTGAAAATATCAGCCGTGATTTCGATCAGATAGCTGTCCAATTCGCCTTTATTCCATTCGGTGAAAATTTCGTGCAGTTCTTGAGCGTTCAGCCCAAGCGCATGTTTTAAGATAAAGTAGGATTCTGAAATTAGTTGCATGTCCCCGTATTCGATGCCATTATGCACCATCTTCACATAGTGGCCGGCTCCTTCAGCACCCATGTAGGCGCTGCATGGAACACCGTCCACTTTTGCCGAAATGTCAGCAAAAATCGGCGCGACTTTTTCATATGCTTCTTTCAAGCCGCCTGACATGATAGAAGGGCCAAAGCGTGCGCCTTCTTCGCCGCCAGAAATACCAGCACCAATAAAATGGATGCCTAATTCTTGAAGCTCCGCTGTACGGCGGTTAGTGTCTCTGAAAAATGTATTTCCGCCATCGATGATTACATCGCCTTCTTGAAGATGCGGTATTAGCGATTGAATGACGTCATCCGTAGTTTCACCAGCTTTTACCATCATCAAAATCTTGCGGGGAATTTCGAGCGATCCCACAAATTTCTCGAGCGTATCGGCTCCGACAATATTTTTATCTTGAACTTCGTTGTTTGCAAATTCTTTTGTCCGGTCTGTCCAGTAATCGTATACCGATACCGAATAGCCTCTGCTTTCAATATTCAGTGCCAAATTCTTCCCCATGACACCTAGACCAATAACGCCCATCTGCTGCTTAGCCATACTATTACCTCATTCCATGCGAATTTAATGTCTATTAATCATCTTATCTCTTCAAAAGTATACCATTTTTGTTCAACGACATTCTGTATGCCTGTTGATTACCACCAGCAGAAGCCATCTTTCTCCAACAAACGGTCAGCGGCTTCCGGACCTGAAGAACCTGCGGAATATGGATGCAGCGGCAAAGCATCCTCCTGGAATGCTTCGAGCACCGGCTGGATCCATGCCCATGAAAGTTCGACTTCTTTCCAGTGCGCAAAGAACGTCTTATCGCCTTCTAATGCATCCGATAACAGAAGTTCATAAGATTCAGGCTGAATATTCGAATTCACCGAAAAAGTGATGTTTGTCGGTTCATATTTTTCCGTTGAAGGATTTTTTAAGTTTACCAACAGCGATACACTTTCATTCGGATTGATTTCAAAAATAAGAAGATTTGGATTGATGCCTTCATCTTTAAAAGCAGGATTATCTTTCCACTTGTTTTTGAATTCGATGACGATGCGCGTAGATTTTTGCTCCAAGCGCTTTCCTGTACGAATATAGAAAGGAATATTTCTCCATGCTGAAGTTTCAATATATAAACGTGCGGCGAAATACGTATCGTTTTTTGATTCCTCTATGACTCCCGGCTCTTCTTGATAGCCGATCACCGGTTTTCCTAGCACTTCACCTGCTGTGTATTGGCCTCGGATGATATGTTTTGAAGCTTCTTCTTTAAGAATCGGCCGCAGCGCCTCAACGATTTCCCGCTTCTCCTGTTGCACTTCTTTAGCAGTCAAATTTACAGGAATGTCGAGAGCCGTCATCATGAGCAATTGAAGAAGGTGATTTTGGGCCATATCCCGGATTGCCCCAGCCTGATCGTAATATCCAGCTCTCTTTTCAATGCCTACTGTTTCACTTGCTGTAATTTGCACGTTCGCAATTTGATCGTGATTCCACAACAATTCGAGAATGGGATTAGCAAATTTCAGCGTTTCAAGATTTTGAACCATCGGTTTCCCTAAATAGTGGTCAATACGATAAATTTCTTCTTCGTTGAATGCTTTGCTAAGTTTCTCATTTAGTTCCCGTGCAGTTTGCAAGTCAGTTCCAAATGGCTTTTCAACGATCAAACGCTTCCAGCCTTTCGTCTCGCTGATTTTGCTTGCCTGCAGATTTGCTGTGATGATTTCAACTAGATTCGGTGCAACAGACAAGTAGAACAAACGGTTTTCCGCAATTCCCATTTCTTGTTCCCGCGATTGAATAAGCTCCAATAAGCCGCTATACGAAGCTTCATTAAATACATCCAAGACACAATATCGAAACTTGCTCACAAACTCTTCCACGTTTTCAGGTTGTACAGGTCTTCTTGAAAATTCCCGGAGGGATGTTTCGACGTTCATTTGAAAAACACGATTCGAATAATTGGTTCTGCCTAATCCTATGATTGAAATAGCGTTCGGCAACTTTCCATCCAAATACAAATTATACAAAGCCGGAAATAATTTTCGCTGTGCTAAATCGCCAGTGGCCCCAAATAGCACCAAAGTCATTTCATCTAATTTATTTTTCTGGCGTGAAGCATTTTTGTAGTTTTCACTATCAACTAAATCGACTGCAGCTATGTTTTCCATAGTAAACATCTCCATTTTCGGCGTGCACAGAAACACGTTTTTTTACAATCACACTGTTTTTAAGTATACGTTGAATCAAGAAGAATGGAAGGGCAGATTTTTACAATCCATGGCCTCAAAAAAATCCCTAACTGCATTTTAAAACCTTATTCTCTTGTCCGACTACTGAAAAATGGCAAGCAACTAAAAAAAATACAAAAAGTAAGCTTAGAATTCTAGGCCCTTTTTCTTCCTTAAAAGCATTTCAGCCTACTTTACAGCTGAATTTTGATAGAAAAAATTCGGTTTCACAATGGCGTTATTATAAGGCTTATGAAAGATATGTGTGGTTGCCGGAGACATCGGTGGTATCAGCCAAGCCCAATTGCCGGTTAAATCCCTTCCAGCTTTTTCTTCTGTTTTTTCGAAGCTTTTGAACTGTTTGGCGGCTGTATGGTGGTCGACTATGGTAACCCCCGCCCGGTGAAAAGAATCGAGCACCGCAATATTCAACTCCACAAGCGCCTTGTCTTTCCATAAAGATCGGCTGGAATCTGTATTCAACCCCATCACTTTTGCTACTGCCGGCAACAAATTATAGCGATGTTCATCGGCCAGGTTTCTTGCGCCAATTTCAGTCCCCATATACCAGCCGTTAAAAGGCGCCATACTATAGGAGATGCCACCTATATCCAGTCTCATCTCCGAAATGATCGGAACGGCATACCATTTTGCTTTCAAATCCGTAAAGTTTGGAATTTCAGGATGTTCAATTTCAACTTCAATGACCGCTTTTTTTGGCAACTCAAAAAACCGTGGTGTTTCGCCAGCCACTTCTATAACAATCGGCAAAATGTCATAAGCTGTACCTGCCCCTTTCCATCCAAGCTTTTCGCATGCTTTTGTAAATTCGATCGAAGTGGAGTCTCCGATCACTTCTCCATCTTTTTTATAACCGGCATAGCGGATCAATTGATGATTCCAGATTCGCATAGCGTCCTGTCCGTTTCGATTCGGCGGAAAGATGGTGATGGCAGGGCGAATTTTCCCTTTATTTGTAGCAAAATCGATGTGTGCGAGCAAAGCCGCAAAAGCGCCATCTGCAGTCTGTTGCTGCCGTTCATCAAAAACCGACAGCGTATTCCAGAAAAGGCGTCCGATGCACCGGTTGTTGTTGCGCCAAGCCAGGCGTGCGCCGTGCTCTAGCTCCTCAAATGTATGTGTATATGATCCGGTTTCAATAATCTCATTTTGTATATGCAAAAGCCGCTGCGCCGTTTCCTCTTCCGATTTCCCTAATTCCGAGTAACATGTATAAATAAATTCCATCGCTTCTCCGATAGACACAGTGGTTGTTTCAATAGCCGTCATTTCCTTCACTCCTTACGAAATATAATAGCACCTATTCCGCTATTTATTAACTACAGGGTCTGGGTCCGCATAAAATCTTCCTTTGTTTTACGCAGATAGTTACAGTAAAATGAACAAAAGCGTAAAAAGGAGTTTATTGAATGCTGAAAGCGATATTTTTTGATTTGGACGACACCTTATTATGGGATAAAAAGAGTATTAAAACGTCATTTGAGAAAACGTGCCGATTTGCTGAACAAACGAGCGGCGTAAATTGCAGAGAGTTGGAAGAAGCCGTCCGCTTGGAAGCGAGTACTTTATACAGCAGCTATGAAACCTATCCGTTCACTCAAATGATTGGCATTAACCCGTTCGAAGGATTATGGGGAACGTTTGATGATGAAGGCGAAGATTTCAAGAAAATGAAGATGCTCGCCCCCGCTTATCAGCAAAGATCCTGGACAGGTGGATTGCAGCGGATCGGCATTGACAATCCGGCACTCGGCAACCAACTGGCTGCTTATTTTGTTGAAGCACGGAAAAGCAGCCCTTTTGTCTATGAAGAAACGTATCGTGTGCTTGATCGGTTAAAACCCCATTACCAATTACTGTTGCTGACGAACGGTTCACCGCAATTGCAGAACACCAAGCTTAAAATCACACCGGAAATCGCTCCTTATTTTGACCATGTTGTTATTTCCGGCGCATTTGGCAAAGGCAAGCCCGACCCGGAAATTTTCCATTATGCGTTGTCGAAATTCGGTTATGCGGCTGAAGAAGTGCTGATGGTCGGCGATAATCTATTAACTGATATCATAGGAGCCGAACAAGCAGGCATCCGTTCGGTTTGGATCAACCGGGAAGAAAAGGCGCCGCATGAAACCATTGTTCCAAGCTATGAGATTCGCCATTTAGAAGATCTTTTTCCCATTCTTGAAGAGCTGTGATGCTCCATGTTCCGTAAGCAAAAAAGGAGACTCGATGCGAGCCTCCTTTTTCAATTATAGATTTTTATTCCATAAAAAACGTTTTATTCTTTTGAATTTATTTCCTTCTATAGATCGATCGCTCGGACGTATTGGATTTCAGCTAGTTCTTTTAATTGGTCCAAACTTCCTGGACCGGCGTATTTGTCGATGGACAACATCATGATAGCGTCTCCCCCGGCATTTGAACGCCCGACCTGCATTGTTGCGATATTCACGTCTTCCTTGCCGAGCAATGTCCCTACACGGCCTATCACTCCTGGCCGGTCGTTATGGCGAATGAACAGTAAATGCCCTTTTGGCACGACATCCACTAAATATTCATCCACTTTCACGATGCGGGCTCCTTGGCCATTCAACAAGGTGCCTGCCGCTTTTCTGATGCCTGTTGCCGTTTTGATTTCAATGGATATCAAGTTTGTGAATCCTCTTGTTACCGAAGACTTGTGTTCGTTGACTACTATGCCTTTTTGCTCGGCCCAATACCAGGCATTGACCACGTTGACCCGTTCACCGAGGTGGCGCTTCAGCAAGCCTTTCAACATATTGCGCGTCAGCGGCCCGACTTCCATCCCCGCCAACTCACCTGAATAATAAATATTCACTTCTTCCACTGCACTTTCCGCTAAATCCGTTAAGAAAGCGCCAAGACGCTCCGCCAAATCAAAGTATGGCTCTATCTTCGCCATCAGTTCTTTCGGCACCGAAGGCAAGTTGACGGAGTTGCGGACTGTCCCGGTTGTGAAATAGCTGACTACATCCATGCTGACATCTACTGCGACGCTTTCCTGCGCTTCTATTGTGCTCGCCCCTAAATGAGGCGTGGCCACTACTTCCGGCAAGTCGAGCAGCCGGAAATCAACAATCGGTTCCTGCTCAAATACATCGAGCGCTGCGCCAGCCACCTTTTTAGATAAGATTGCATCATACAATGCATTTTCGTCAATGATGCCGCCGCGTGCACAATTGACAATTTGTACGCCTTCTTTCATGATTGCAAACGCTTCAGCATTGATAAGGTGGCGTGTCTCTTTTAAGAGCGGCGTATGGACCGTTACAAAGTCGGCAACCCTCAGCACCTCTTCAACCGTACCGAAATTGATTCCGAGTTTCTCTGCTTTCTCTGCTGTCAAGAATGGATCGTAAGCCATGACGTTCATACGCTGCCCTTTTGCTCTTGCTGCTACTTCAGCACCAATACGCCCAAGGCCGATCACCCCTAAGGTTTTGTTTTTCAATTCTACACCCACATACGATTTGCGGTCCCAGTTTTTATTGCGCAGTGCATGAAAAGCTTGGGGGATTTTCCGTGCCATTGACATGAGCATGGCCATTGTATGCTCAGCCGCTGAATTGGTGTTGCCATCCGGTGCATTGACCACAATAATGCCGTGTTCAGTTGCCGCTTCAAGGTCGATGTTGTCGACGCCTACACCTGCTCGGCCAATGATTTTTAAGTTTTTCGCTTTTTCAATGATGGTTCGGGTCACCTGCGTCTGGCTCCGGACAAGCAGTGCGTCAAAATCGCCAATGCGCTCGGCCAATTGCTCCGGCGATAAATTTGTTTCTATGACAATATTCATTCCTTCTGCCTGCCGTAACGGATAGATGCCTTCTTCGCTTAATGGATCGCTAATTAGTATATGAAATGTCATTGCTGTCCCACCCTTTCATCCAGGTAAACTTGTTGTGCCGCGCCTGTTCCTTTTCCAAGTTCGATCATTTTCCCAATTTTCATCAACCCGATTTCTATCGCCGAAACGATCTGAAGAACATCCGCTGCCGAGCAATAACCCATGTGTCCGATACGGAAAATCTGGCCCGTCAATTGCTGCTGGCCGCCCGCCATGGAAATTCCGAATTCCGCTTTCATCACTTTCCGGAAAGCTTCGGCATCGAAATCAGCCGGTTTTACAGCAGTAACAGTCGGAGAAGCATCCGCTTCTGCTGTCAATAAGGGAATCCCGTGCGCAGCAAATGCCGCTCTTGTCATTTTCATCATTAAAGTATGGCGTGAGTAAACTTCTTCTAACCCTTCCTCTTCCATTAGTTCAAGCGCCTGCTCCAAGCCGAATAAAATCGAGAGCGCCGGTGTAAAAGGAGTGGTGTTTTTTTCCAAGTTATTTCGATGGCTTTTCAAATCCAAATAAAATCGCGGCTGCGGGTTGGCTTCAATTTTCCGCCATGCCCGCTCGCTTGCTGCAACGAATGACAGACCAGCCGGAAGCATAAATGCCTTCTGCGATCCGGTAACCAGAATATCTATGCCCCATCCGTCCATTTTCGTCTCGACTCCGCCTACACAAGAAACGCCATCCACAATGACAAGTGCCTCTGATACTTCTTTGATTGCCGCTGCTAATTGCTGTATCGGATTCAAGACACCTGTTGATGTTTCACAATAGGTAGAAAACACAGCCGTTATGCCAGGGTGTTCTTGAAGAAACACTTTAACAAGTTCCGGATCGAGCGCTTTTCCCCATTCCACTTGAAGAACATGGGTTGGTATCTGATAGGCTTTGCAAATTTTCACAAATCGGTCGCCAAACGCGCCTGTCACAATTACCAATACTTCCTCGCCAGGAGCGACTGCATTGACGACGGCTGTTTCCAGCCCTGCCGTACCGCTGCCAGTCAAGATGATCACTTCTTGTTCGGTTCCAAAAACACGCTTTAATTTCGGACGGATCCGTGCAAGCAAATCGGAAGTGCTTTGGCCCCGATGGCCGATCATCGGCTGTGCCATGGCACGCTGAACACTAGGCGGAATGGGCGTCGGCCCAGGAATTCGTAAAATTTGTTGGTCTGCTAACATCGTCAATCTTCCCCTTTCAAGTGAAACGGCAAAAAGACCCTCCGCTCCCTACATAAAAATGCAAGGGGCGAAGAGTCTTATTCGCGGTACCACCCTAATTCACTGCTTGACAGAGCAAACAGCCTCATTGGTCTCATGCGTAACGGGCACGAAGCGGATGGACCTACTTGATTTCAGTCCACCTATTCCGGAGTGCTGCCTTCTGCTGAAACCGCTGATTTCCACCACCCATCAGCTCTCTTAAGATTTCTTTGCATAAGCCTGTCTCCATCAAAATAGTTGCTTATATAATTGGATTGAACTTATCATATCAGACCAAAACGAGTTGTCAATCTATAAAAAATATTCTGTATAGTTGAAACCGATTACAACATTGATAGCCCGCAGTTAAATTTTTTATAATTGTTTTTTGAATTCAGCTATTATTCTAAATTGGTTCTGCTTAGGGACAATGTTACTCCTCTCCGTAGAGGTATTGCATAACAAAAAACCGGCTAGTTCTAATTAGCCGGCTTTTTCGCTAAAAAATCATTGGGCTTTTCTTTGGGTATCTTCGTACCGCTTTTGCAATTCTTCAATACGAATGCGTCCTTCTTCACGCATTCTGCGGTTTTCCTGTTCGATTTCCCGTGTATCATTCATGCCTTGCATGATGGTCTCCCATGTTTGTTCAATCGTTTCGATTCTTATGCTCGGCTGGCCAGACATGCGTGCAATATCCACGCTTTGTCGGGAAATGTCATTGGCGTTTTTAAGCAGCATTTCATTTGTGCGACGGTCCAATTCATTCATGGATTGGGCAACCAAATTTTGCCGTTTGGCCGCAATGGCGTTGATTAGGCCGGTTTTGAAAATGGGAATGGTCGTGACGAAAGCGGAATTGATCTTTCCAATCAGTTTTGTATTTCCGCGCTGCAACATACGGATTTGTGGCGCTGCCTGATAGGAAACCTGTTTCGCCATTTCCAAGTCATAAACGCGCTGTTCCAAAAGTTCAATCGCATTCTGCAAAGAAGTCAATTGCATCATCGCCATTTGATCGCCAGTTTCCGCCTTTAAGCGCATAACCGGCTCTTCCGCTTTCAATTCCTGGATTCTGACATCTCCAGCTGCGATGTATTTTTCCAATTCCATAAAATATCTGAAGTTTTGGTCATATAATTCTTCTAACGTGGTGGTGGATTTTTTCATTTCGGATTCATACTTTGTAATCTCGACATAAATTTTATCGATTTCCGTACCCATTGTCTGGTATTTATTAAAGAGCTTTTCAATAATTTTATTCCCTCTGTTAAAGACTTTGTTGATAAGGCCTTTCTTTTCGACAAAATCCTTCCGGTCAAACTTGTCCATTACTTTGCCAAGCTGGTTCAGCAACACACTGGACTCTTCCATGCTATTTGCTTGAACAGAACTTAATACCTTTCCGGTAAATGCAGAAATCTCGTTTGCCGGTTCACGGCCGAATTCCAACAGTTCTACTTGATTTTTCACATCAATGCTTGCGGCAAGTTTGAGCACTTCCGGGTCCTGCTTTAGTTTTGCTAATAATTCCGTATCTTCTTTCATTACCAGTTCCTGCTGTTCCATCCCTTTTGGCAAAGTATTCATCGGTAAGCCCCCTTTTAATGTTTAAACTTCATTAAACTTTCTTGCTAATGCTCAGGTAAAACTATTGCAAAAAAACGATATGCTTCCACCTTTCCATCCTTTGCTGCTTCGCCGGCAGAATCCATCAGTGTTCAGAGCCATTTTCTGAAGATTTTTTTGACTACTGAAGGCTCACGAAATGGTTCATTAAAGCTTCTTTCGTCCAGCCAGTGAGTATCGATTGCTTCCTGGGTGACCCACCGTTCGATGTCTTGGTGCCCTTGCGGATTAATGATGATGACATCCAATCCAAATGTATGGATCAATGCAATTGCGTTAGCATCCGCTCGGCTCAGTTCACCATCTTTTTCTTCATTGTAGAAAAGCATCGTCGGCACATATTGCGGATAGTCAAACAGCTGAATCAATTGGATAACAGAATCGGGAAGCGACATCGACTGCGAGAAGGCATAAAGCTGCAAATCCTCGAATGATTCGCCTGGTTGCGGAAAGAGAAGCGGTTTTTCCACGTGCCGCGCAATAGCTTCGCCAATCGCAGTCTGCAGACCAGTCGGCAGTTTGCTGTATTTCCACCAATGGGCCGTTTTCATTTTTTCAGGATCCAGTCTTCCGTCTTTCCCCAGCGCCGCCCGGTAATGAAATTGCTGATTTCCTTTCCGTTCTTCGATAAAAGGAAAACTGCGGACCAGTTTAGTGTCCTCCCGTTCCGTCAGATTGTGGATGTTGTCCCAAAAGCGTTTCCGCTCTTTTTCGATGCCCATAACTTTGGCAAAGACAACAGGAATGACTACGTGGCCGTTTTCCACCGCAAACGAAGGGCGGACTAATGCCCGTTCTTTTGCCAGCATAAAAGCTTCATCAAGGGTGGTCTTAAGCAGAATTGAACGGGTCAAATAAGATTTGAATTGAAAAGGTTTATAGAGACCGGAATCATCATGGTGCAAAAGCCGGTCTACTTCTTTAGTAGCTCGGTAGGCAACTGTCCCGACACGCTGCGGCTTTACCGCCGGAAACGGCATGGCGGATTCGGCATTTACTTGAAAACTGTAAGTCAGCACCTCTTGATCGCCTATCGTTTTGCTGAACCAACGTTCACCTGTCGGATCAAAAACAATAAGATGAAAACCGAACATTCCAGAAAACTTCAAAAACCATTTCTGGCTTTCTGTAACGCTGCCATACCATAGAAAACCGGGCAGCCCTCTATCGAAAACAAGCTTTTCGAGTTCCGGTTCGATATGATTGAACGTCCATTTAACCAAATCCGTAACAATGCGCCGGAAAGAAGAATGTGTTGTACTGCCGCCAGACTCTTCTTTAAACGCTTTCAAAATATCAATGAGCGTTAACCGAAGACGCCGGTTCAATCCGGCATCTTTTAATCTTGGCAGCAAGCCTTTGCCGTCCAGAAATGCAACAATCCGATTAGGCGATAAGCCGTGTTCTTTCGTGTTCATCTCAAACAGATCTTGTAAGGCTTTTAGCCTTTCAGGCGTAATTTGCTTGTTCAGTTTGTCAGAAAGCTGAATTAGCCGGCCTTCCGATTCCTCGAGCAAATCGTAGATTGACGCAAAATAGTCATCCTTATCAAGCGGCATGCCGATAAATTGCCCAAGTAATTGCGGATAGGTGATCTTTTCTTCCTCTATTTTTGTTTCGGGATGATTAACAATGGGCTGTAAAAGCCATTTCCCGATATTTTCCGGATCCCACGTTCTCACGCGGACCGGATGCAGTTGAACCATGGGTATTCCTCCTTGCTTACCGATGCTGTGCTATGTTAGCGACATGCGCCAAAATTTCTTCCCCTGCTTTTATGCCAGTATGTTTTGTAACTCGAATATGTGAGGAAAGCGCTCTATCGTTTTGAACCGCTTCACCATGTGCAGCCAACAAGCCTTCATCTGCACTTTCCAGCAAATCCAAATCCAGCAATGAATCTCCTGCCGCCACAACATAGTCAGCCTGTAAACGCTGTTTAACATACTCCATTGCTCTTGCTTTAGTAATGCTTTCCGGCATAAAATACAGCTTTCTTCCTTGAAGCGATATCGACCAGCCCATTTCCCGGAATATACGGGAAAAAGACGCCAGCTGTTCTGCCGGAAAACGTGCCCGGTCAATAATCAAATAGACAAACCAATCATCTGCCTGTTTTATATTCAATACCCATTCTTCGGAAAAATAACGTTCTATCAAAGGCAACAATGTTTCCAGTACAGTTTTTTGGTCAATGCATTTCCTCCGGATTTCAGCAGACCATTCTTTTACCGGTTCTCCGTTCTCCAGAACGACTGCACCATTTGATATAACTGCAAATTGCGGAGGCACAGTGCCGGAAAAAATGTTCATTACCCGGTTGTATTGCACCTCAGTTCTGGTGGTGACCGGCAAAAAGAAAGCAGTAGAGCCGATATCCATCAAGGCCTTATGACTGTTTTTTGTCATAAAGGAATATGGCTCGCCCTTTAGCTTCTCGACTTCGACAAGCTCTTCTTCTCTTACATTACTGCCCATCGAATTCCTTGAATAAATCAAAGTTCGATCCAAATCGCTCGCAAATAATATCTTCATATTTCTTGCCCCGATTTGATTAGGCCAATTGCCCGGTAAAACAGATCCGGAACAACTTCAACCGGTGTATTCTTTTCTTCGGCCAGTACAAGAAGATGCTGGACGTCCGGATGTTCCAAACTGCGCACCAGAACTTTCCATGGGTCTCGCCGAAGCAGCACACGAGTGGTTTCGCCGACTCCAGGTTTAATCAACTGGAAATCAGTTCCATTATATAGTTTTCTGCTAATATCTTCTACTTCCTTTTGCCCTTGCCAAGTCTGTTCAGCGGTAACCGGTGTGCAGTAAGCTTCTCGTTTAGCTTCTTCTGCTGTTTGGTCAAAACATGCCGCAATCCGGTCCACAAAATCTACCGAGACATCTTCATCTTTAAGCTCTCCATAAAACTTGGCACCATGAAAATCATCTTCTCCGATATATTGCTTATTTAAAATGGTACGGCTGACAAGGCCGGATACAGTCGCGTTTAAACAAGCGCTCGGAATCAGCATATCTTCTCTAGTGCCGAACAATACCGAGCATGCTCCAGGATCGGCCAGAACTGCCAAATCATCGTACAGCCTTAACCCTTCTTTTTGATTTAACAATTGAACCGACTTTGTAAGTTCGGTTTGGATTGCTCCTTTACCGGTCCACCCGTCCACAAACTGAATTCTGCTAGTCGGATGCCATTTTCGGATGGCACGCAAAGCGTTTTCATCGATGCCTTTTCCCCGTAAAATTGAAACACTGTAATGCGGCCAATCCAAGCCCAACTTTTGCTTTGCAAACCGGCGTATCAAAATGCCGACAGGGCTTCCGGCGCGCGCAAGCGAAACCAGTACAATATCATCGCTTTTTGCATTTAAGTGGATGCGGATAGAGACAAGGCCAATAAAATAACTTAATTGTTCTTTCATTTGTTCTACCGATTCCTGATACAGTTTCGTATATTTTTCAGAAGGCCGATGTTCTACCGGCAGGCGTTCCGCGTAATGGGCACCCGTTTGCACCGCTTTTTCCCGTTCTTCGAGTGGGCTTTCTGTAAAGTCCCCTGTTACGTCTTTTAACAGAAAACGGATATCTTCTTCCGAATAACTCGTTTGAACTAGTCCTGTTGCAATCATCGGATCTCTCCTTCTGTTTCCGTCAGTGAAATCCACACAACCGGCGCCTTTTCTTTCAAATAGGCAATTAAGGGCTGCCAAAGAGCAGGATCAACCACCGACTCTGAAATCAGATAAATCTTATCAATAGCTAAGCTATTGATATTATAAAGAAACTGGTCAATGCCATTTGCATCCGGCAAATTGAATTTAACTTTTTCTTTTATTGGATAGCCCTCTGTATCAGCTGCAAAAATCGGGCTTCGTGTTGTAGTTTGCACCAGCGGGTCTCCGTCTAAAGCTAAAGCAAAGCGCAACGGCAAGTACATATTTTCGCCGATTCCAATTACAAGCGGACGCTTGCTTGTGCTATCAGGCTGAAGCGATGCCGCCAGTTCCCCCGTCCAAGCGTCGATGTTCCGGTGCTCCTCACTTGTTAATCCGAACCTTCCGGTAAGAGGCACATAGTTTTGGCCAGTTTCAGAGTGATATGGCAAAATACCAGGTATTCCTAGACTTTCCGGTGCTTCTGAAGCACTGCTGTTCAGATAGGGAAGTTCCGGCTCGTCAGGCGACGAACCATGGATCAATTCGAATTCTCCAGACATCAGCGCCAATACATCCAGTTGGATGTTCCGCTCCTCTGCCATTTCGGCCAATTTCTGCTGTTGTTTTTTGTTCCGCCAGTCCAAAATTGACAGCGATTTATACGTTTTTCCTGGAAATTGTTCATCCAAGGCACTGACTAAATTAAGTAGCGTATTGCCGGTTGAAATTTCATCATCAATGAGAACAATGGTATCCGCTGTCTCAAGCACCCCTTCGGGCGCATATACTTTATGGGAAGTCGCATGCGAATGCTCTTCTTCAAATACGAAAGACGGCGTAAGCTTCGCTATTTCTTCCCGGGTCGTATGCAAATAGACCGCTTTATCAAAATGATGAAAAACAGCATGCCCAAGGCCCGTAGCCGTTTCCGCCATTCCGATAAAAACAGTTTTTTGGGGCAAAGTTGATTTGTGAGCCGATGCTTTTTCTCCTATTTCCTTGTCAGGCACACCCGTTTCAATCATGTGTACAACTTCTGATGTGTGGGGAAAAGGAAGCAATCCAGCATCTTCCATTAATACTGAAGCCAACAAAGTACCTGTGCCGAGCGCAAGAGCTGGATGGACCGCCAAATGCTTAGCCAGCAAATGGCTGACGAAAAGAAACTGCCTTTTCTTATTGACCCGCAAAGCCATCGAGAAAAGGGCGTCTGGCGACAGCCCTTTATAAGTCTGGTGAATTGTAACGGACAACTCCAACTGTTCCCACAGCTTATAGTAGTTGGTTCGAGAATTGGCAGGCTCGGATATGGTTGAGCACATCGATCGGTTGGTAGTTTTCATTAAGCACCCCATAGACTTCCGCTTGAGCGGCAATTCTTTTTGCCCAGTTCAAATGTGGTTTTACTTCATTCATCTTGTTTCGCTTCGGGCTTTGCAAGACACCGTTTCTTTTTTGGTTCTCGGAAAGGATCAGCAACGCATCTTCAAAACTTTCCAAAGATACAATATGACCGGCGTTCACAATGGAAATTTGGGATGGATGAATGCATGTTTTCCCTTTGAATCCATTCAACACATCCAATTGAACTTCTTCCCATAATACTTGCTCCTGCTTGGTTGCCATCCATCCGCCAGTAGGCTGTGAAAAATACTCGTATACCGGGCCTGATACGATAAATCCGTCTTCAGCTCTATTGAAACGATTCAAGACAGAGACCAAACAATCCCTGATGATATGCACGTCGTAAATAGTGCGTTCTACCGGACGCCGCAAGCCGTAAAGGCTGGAAAAATCAGTGGCGCCAACACGGACGGTCAGTACCCGGTCAATTTCCGAACGCAAAATTCCGTAAATTTCTTCTAATGTCTGTTCCCGTGTTTCAGAGTAAAGAACTTCTTTTGTCTCCAGCAGCGGCAATGCATATAAAATGCGTCCAGCCGCTTCACTGGCACGATCAAGCGCACGGAAAAATTCCGCGAGGTTCCCAGGCAGGCATTTCGGAAAAACAATTCCGGTCAAAACACTTAAAGCCGATCCGGTGGTGCGAATCAACCGATCAAGCTGATCCGCATTTCGGACGCGCAAAAATAAAGCAAGACCGTTATTTTCCAGGCCGTCATTTCCTTTTCTAATCTTTTTCAATTGTGTTGCAACGTTCTTTTCTGCCCAAGATAAATCTGAGTCGGCCACTGCATCTTCCAAACAAACAATCAATGTGGCCAGTCCTGCAAATGCCCCTTGAGTGTAATCACCTGCTAAGATTTTAGCAGCAAAATCAGGCCGGGAACCCGGGGTATAAAGTGCAGCGCCAAGAGCAAGTCCCAACGTTTCCCGTTCCGAATCACGGGAAAATTCTGCTGGAGAATATTTAAAAAAAGTTTTTAAATCAGAATCTGTCAACATATTGAAATGTCTCATCTAACTCCCCCAAGCTGCACATCAGCAGTTGTCATTTCCTCCCTTTCCAATAGGAAAAATGGAGAAAAAAAGCAAGGAGGCTAGCCCCTTGCTTTTTGTAATCGCTGATTAGCTGTCTAATCCAAAATCCCGAACGAGAGATGCGAGGCCGCCTTGGTATCCACTGCCAATGGCATTGAATTTCCATTCGTTGTTGTGGCGGTATAGTTCTCCGACTACAATAGCTGTTTCGATCGAGAAATCCTCTCCTAAATCATAACGGATCAACTCTTGGTTTGTATCTCCATTGACAATCCGTACGTACGAATTGCTTACTTGCCCGAAATTCTGGCCACGCGACTCTGCATCATGAATCGTTATGGCAAAAGTTACGCGTTCAATCGAAGATGGTACAGAGGATAAGTTTACTTTTACTTGCTCATCGTCTCCTTCACCTTCTCCAGTTTTGTTATCGCCCGTGTGTTCCACCGCTCCACCTGCGCCAACCGTATTGTTGTAGAAGACAAAATCTTTTTCAGAAGAGCATTTGCCGTTTGCACCTAATAAAAAGATGGATGAGTCCAAGTCAAAGTCCTGTCCGCCATCGTATTTATTTGTATCCCATCCAAGCCCTACGATTACATTCGATAAACCTGGATTTGATTTTGTTAAATCCACTTTTTGACCCTTAGATAAATTGATTCCCATTTTTCCCTTCACTCCTTAAGCGTATTTGTTTGCAATTGACCCGATATCCGGGTCAATTGTTCCTTCACCGACTGCTGAAAACTTCCATTCGCTTCCTTGGCGGTAAATTTCACCAAGAATAAGCGACATCTTCCCTGAATAGTTTTCAGTTAAGTTGTAGTGCACCAATTCTTCTTTTGATTGATTGTCGACCAAACGGATAAAAGCATTTTGAATCATGCCGAAATCTTGTTTCTTTTGTTTAGCGTTATAGATGTTGACTACAAACACCAAGCGGTGGACTGATGGGGAAATGCGTTTTAGGTCGATTTGAATCGTTTCATCATCGCCCTCCCCGGCTCCAGTCAAGTTATCGCCTGAGTGGACAACGCTGTCATCTTTGCTTTTCTTATTGCCAAAGTAAATCAGGTTTTCCTTGCTTTTTAACTTGCCGCTTTCATCCAACATGATGACGGAAGCGTCACAATCAACATCTGCGCCACCTCCGCCGCCTCCACCTAGCAGCCCACTCAAAAAGCCGCCGCTTTTTTTAGCAGCAACGGGGTCCCAGCCAAGGCCGACCATGATGCTTGAAAGAGATGAACGTCCTTTTGTTAAATCGATCTTTTGACCTTTTACAAGATTTATAGCCATCTTCACACTCTCCATTCATCAATATGCATATACTTTTATAGTAGAGCTAGTAACAGAAAATTTCAATTTTTAAGAGGCGCAGCAAAAAGCCAGGGGTCTTCAACTAACGATTGGCGCATTCTCCTTTCGTCGCAAAAGCAAAGCCAAGTGGAATTTTCAGAAAGATGCTATCTTAAAACAGCTTATGTATACTATACGTATCCATACAGAAAGAAGTTTCATATTGGACAGCGAGAAAATGCTTTTCTCTTTCTATTCGTTACCGGCGGATTCTTCAAAAGAAAACCGGCAGAAGAATAGAAAGAACCAAGCTTAGATAAGGTGTGAAAGGAGAAATACTAATGAAGCTGATTTCCATTGTTGTTCCAGCATACAACGAAGAAGAAAACATTTCTTCCATGTACACGAAGTTGGTGCAGGAACTCGAGCCGCTACCATACCGCTACGAAATCATATTCATCAACGATGGCAGCCGTGACGGAACACTTCAAGAAATTTTAGCGCTCTCAGAAGCGCATGATAACGTAAAATATATTTCTTTGACGCGCAATTTCGGAAAAGAGTCGGCAATGCTTGCTGGGCTAAAACGGTGCAAGGGAGATGCGGCTATTTTAATGGACAGCGATCTGCAGCATCCGCCGCATCTGATCGGCGAGCTTGTCCAAGGTTTTAACGAAGGATTTCATCAAGTAGTGGCTAAGCGTTCAAGAACCGGTGACTCAAAACTCCGAAGCCTCTTTTCTTCCCTCTACTACCGAGTAATCAATTCCATTACGGATGTCGACTTTGTGGATGGTGAAGGCGATTTCCGTTTATTGAGCAGAAAAGCAATCAGCTCACTCTTGGCGCTTAGCGAAACCAACCGGTTCTCTAAAGGATTGTATTCATGGATCGGTTTGAGCAAAAAAATCATCAATTACGAAAATGTTTTGAGGGCAGACGGCCAAGAGTCCAAATGGTCTTTTGGCGGGCTTATAAACTACGGGATAGACGGCATTATTTCGTTCAATACAAAACCGTTGCGCATTTGTTTTTACACAGGCTTCCTTGTTTTGTTCTTATCCCTCCTTTATATCGGCATGACGTTTTATCAAATTACGAAAGCAGGAGTCGGTGCACCCGGGTACTTTACCACGATCACCGCCATCCTTGTATTAGGGGGAATTCAATTGATTAGTCTTGGTGTCATAGGAGAATATATCGGACGCATCTATAATGAAACAAAAAGGCGCCCAAATTATTTAGTCGATATCAGCAATGTGGACGAATACGATGAACATTAAACGGCTGAATACAGAATTTACACGCTTTGTAGTTGTCGGAGTCATCAATACGCTAACTTATTATTCGATCTACCTCGTTCTGCATAATGTTTTTTCCCTCCCTTACATGTGGTCGCATCTTGTGGGTTTTGTCATTAGCTTGAACGTTTCCTTTTTCTTGAACTGTTACGTCACTTACAAAATCAAGCCCACTTTAAAGAAATATCTGTACTTTCCGCTGACTCAAGTTGTTAATATGTCGGTGTCCACAATTCTGATTTTCATTTTCGTGGAATTCTTGCATCTTAACAGCAACATAGCGCCTTTTGCAGCGGTCCTATTTACTGTGCCGATTACCTTTGTTGTTTCTTCGAAAATCTTAAAAGGTACGGCTCGCCCAAATTAAGAAAAAGACGGTGAATCCATGCGAAAGAAATACCCGAACCTTATACTTTTCATCTGCTGTTTCGCATTGGCAATTTTGAGCCATGCTGTCTTTCTTTATCAATGGACCCAGAATCATTTCATGATAGGCATCAATGACGGCCTTGCACAGATGATGCCATTTAAACACTTACTATATGAACAATATACGAATGGAGAATTTTTCTATTCGTATTCTTTTGGCCTAGGTGCCGGAATCTATAGCGGCTTGTCTTATTATTTTTCCACCTCTACTGTCTTTTGGGTGACGGTTGTTATTGTTTTCGCACTAGAAAAAGTCGGCATGATAGATCCGCCCAATGTTCTTTTTTGGGCGAATGCAGCGGTTTTCATTAGCGTAGTCCGCTTGAGTTTTGTCTTGTATATTGCCTCCCGCTTGTTCATATATATGAACATTGCCCGCCGATATGCATTTATCGGCGCAGCTTTTTACGGTGTTTCGGGCATGTTTTTCCGGCATACGGCTTACTGGGAATTTTTCGCAGACGCTTTTCTTTGGCTCCCGCTTCTCATTCTGGGCATAGAGAAAATATTCCGCGAAGCAAAGCCTGGCTGGTTCTTATTTGCAGTAGCGATTTCCCTCGTTAATAATTTCTATTTTTCCTATATCAATTTCATTCTTGCCGGAATTTATATTTTGGTTCGCCTATTCGTTCCATTAACGTTACAAGAAACAGAAAAAAAGAAAGCGATCGGCCTGTTTCTACTTACAGGAATCATCGGTTTTGGCATCAGCGCAGCAGCTTTCATACCCGCAGTATATGCTTATCTGAACAATCACCGGCCAACTTTTTCTCAGAATATCCCTTTACTGGAAATCCCAGAAAATATTTTGTATATGAGCCGGATTGTGGTCTTGCCGCCATTGTTTGTTTTTCTGCTATTTTCTGCATTCCTGTATCGTAATAAGCTTTATCGTTTATTTGCGGCACTCGGTTTAGTCGCTATCGCCCTTCATCACAGCCCTATGGCTGGAAGCTTTTTTAATGGGTTATCTGCACCGCAAAATCGCTGGGAATACTTTTTATCATTGATGATTGGCGGTATTATTGCTGTCGGACTAGCGAACCTGCACAAGTTAACGCTCTTCGGGTTTTCTGTAGCTGCATTCTTTACAGTTTCCCTCTACATAGTTTGGGCCCTCGGCGACGAACAATTGGATTTCAGCAAGCAATATCCGGCTTTTATGGCGGTCAGTTTGCCGATTATGTTGCTTTTAATATTGGTTTTTGTAAAATTCAAGAAACCTATTTTTAAAATTACTTTGATTGCTTATTTATTTATTTGGCTGATTGTGTCAGCTAACATTTACCAAGAGGAAAAACTCCTCAAGGCCGGGGAACTTTCCAAAGTAAACGAAGAACTGATGACAGGTTCAGAATACGATGACCCTGAGATTCGTGGATTGCTGGAAAAAATTGAACAGCGCGACACGGGACTCACTTACCGGATTGACTGGATGGAGGGAGTTCGCAACAACACCCCTCTTGTCCAGGACTTTAGGGGGCTTAGCGCATATTCGAGTATCCTGAACAAAAACTTGTTGTATTTCTATTTATACGATTTGGAAATTGATATGGCGCGCGAGAGCGTAAGCCGCTATGCCACACTGGGCAATCGTGCAAACCTGTTCAGTTTAATGCAAGGCAAGTACACCATTATTCCAAAAGATGCGCCGACTGCGGATGTTTTGCCGACTGCTGAAGGCATGGATAACGTCCCGTTCGGATTTATGAAGATTCTTGAGTCTCAGAACTTTGCGGTTTACGAGAACGAGCATCTTTTGCCTTTTGCACGCTCCACTTCCACCGTTTTCCAAGAACGGCAGTTGGAAAACGTTCATTCTTTAGCACGTGAACACGCCATGTTAGAAGGGGTCGTGCTGGATGATTCCAACCAAACAGATCCACTTCCGGATATTGAAGAACAAGCAACGGAATTTGCAATCGAACCCATTGATGCCACTTATCAGAACGATATTTTAGAAGTAAAAGAAAAAATTGGCGGAATTGACTTGATCCCTGAATCCAATATTCCTGAAGGAGACTTTTATGTTTCTTTCCATTTGGAAAACCACGCCCCTAATAAAGGTTTCAACTTGGCAGTGAATAATTATTTAACTTCCAGAAAATCAAATCGATCTGTCTATAAAACGTATGTCGATGATATTACAATACGGGTCCCTGCTGCTGAACGCATCAAAATCCGTATGCCTAAAGGCAAATATACTTTGTCTGAAATCAAAGTTTTTGCAGAATCCTATGAAATATTAAAGTCCCAAAAAGAACAATATACTGATCTTGCCGATTTAGATTTCAATGGCAATAAAGTAGCATTAGATTATGAGAACACGAAAAACGATGCTTATTTAACAGTCAGCATTCCTTATGAAAGGGGCTGGAGCGCTTCTGTTAATGGTCAAAAAACTGATGTACTAAAAGCAAACTACGCTTTTATCGCGGTTCCGCTTGAAGAAGGGAAAAACACAGTGGTGCTTACTTACTGGCCGCCATTCTTTTTCCTGACACTCATTGTCAGCATTCTTTCTGCCATTGCAGCAGCATGGTTCATCTTCTTTCCAAAGCGCCGTAAAAATAAAATTGAACAATGATTTTTCTTTTATAATTTCATCTCCTGCAAAAGGTGCACTTTAGTTAAATTGCGTTTATTTTCTGATAAATTCGCGTAATGAAGAGTAGCACGTTATTCGAAGAGGAGATGATCACACCAATGAAGCGTTGGCCAATGCTTTCTATCGCCCTAGCCTTTCTATTGGTTCTTTCTGCTTGTGGTAACGGAAGCACTAATACGGGCAGTTCCGAACCGACAACCGAAACAGATGAAGCGACCGAAGTGGAAGATGAAAAAATGGATGAAGGCGAAGAAAACCCTCCAAACGGCGAAGAAGCAGAAGATAATCAGGATGAAGGTTCCAGTGAAGATCTTTTGATGGCTACAGTGGAAATGCTCGATACGGATGGAGATGCCATCGGGACAGCTGAATTGACTGCTGAAAGCGATGGAGTCGGGCTAGCGCTGAATTTGGAAAATCTGGAATCCGGTATGCACGGCATCCAGTTTCATGATGCCGGAAAATATGAAGTACCTGATTTTGAATCGGCCGGTGAACCGTTTGCTGGCACAATGCAGACAATCGAAGTCGGAAATGACGGGACTTCAAAGGACGAATTTGTTGTTAATGATGCCACGATGAAAACCGATGAAGAGAATTCTTTATTGAAACCAGGAGGTACAGCTTTGGTGGTCTACGCTGGAGATGATGCGTCAGAGTGCATCGCATGTGGCATAGTGACTGGAGAAACTCAATAAGTGATTTAGGAAGAGCGGATAATAATGTCCGCTCTTCTTTTATTTTATGGGTTGACTTTACGGTTTCCAGACACCTTTAAAAAGAGGGCAATTTGAGTAGCTGTCCCTCTATTCGAATCCCTTTCTACGTTTATGCAAAGTCCATTCGGGAATAACTACCATAAACCTAATTTTCAAGGAGGAATTGCTGATGACAAACGACAAGTTCGAAAAAATTGATGAAGAGGTAGAACCCCAAGTCCAATCCAAACAACCGGGGCTGGAAAGCGAGATGGACCCTGAACCTATATATGATGATGAAGATTACAAAGGTTCCGGCAAACTTGAAGGAAAAGTCGCATTGATCACTGGAGGAGATAGCGGAATAGGCCGTGCAGTAGCTGTAGCGTTCGCAAAAGAAGGCGCTCATGTCGCCATCGCTTATTTGGATGAACACGAAGATGCTGATAAAACAGCTGAAGTTGTGGAGTCGTATGGTGTACGCTGTTTCAAATCCGCTACAGATATCAGCAAAGTTGAGAACTGCAACCAATTGATTGTGGATGTAATTGGCGAGTTTGGACAATTGAACATTCTAGTCAACAATGCTGCTAAACAATTTCCTCAAGACGATTTTTTAGCGATTACGCCTGATCAATTAAGAGAGACATTTGAAACTAATATTTTCTCTATGTTTTATTTATCCCAAGCCGCTCTTCCCCATCTGCAAAAAGGCGACTCGATCATTAATACATCATCCGTCACAGCTTACCGCGGATCTTCTGAATTGATCGACTACTCATCTACAAAAGGAGCGATTACTGCTTTTACCCGCTCCCTTTCACAAAACTTGGCAGAAAAAGGAATCCGCGTGAACTCGGTAGCTCCCGGCCCAATCTGGACGCCGCTCATTCCTTCTACGTTTGGTGAAGAAAAAGTGGACAAACATGGCAGTGATACGGCTTTAGAGCGCCGCGGACAACCATCTGAAGTAGCTCCGGCCTATGTTTACTTGGCATCAAAAGATGGCACTTACGTTACTGGACAAGCAATCCATATTAATGGTGGCGACTTTACTTCTTCTTAAATTTAAAACGATCCCATTCTCTTTTGACTTTTGGAGTTTTGCATAGAAATCCGGGTATACAATTACTACAAGTTGTTGAAGGAGGAGGTGGAAGTATTGAGGCATCTTGAAGCTTTTATCATGAAATACTTGATGACATTTGTCGTGTTATTCATTGTGCTTGGGCTCGCTTTTGGTGTACAAGTCGGTGATATTGCCCTGATTGCCCTCGCCGTAAGTACACTCGGTTTTGTCGGGGATCTGATTCTCTATCCGAGAACGTCCAACAAACTTGCTGTCGGCGGCGATTTAGTACTCTCATTTGTCGTCGTATGGCTATTGTTGATGGCACTAGTTGAAAATCCTGACTTCTCACCATTTTGGGCCGCTCTTTCTTCTGCAGTATTGATCGCAGTAGGTGAATGGTTCTTCCATATCTATCTGTCGAAACGGGTTTTTGGCAACAAAGAAACATCTCATACTTTGAAGAATGAACCAAAAAGATATTAAAAAACCGGAGCATTAGCTCCGATTTTTTCAGGCTGTCGAGGAACTCTCGGCAGCTTTTTTATTTCGCTTCAGACGTACGCTTTCCACGGGCTTGCGCCGAGCCGCTTCGTCGCTAAGTTCCTGCAGGGTCTCGGCACTTCGCTCTCCCGCAGGGGTCGCCGTCTTCCGCTTCATTTCCTACTTTTTGAAGATGCTCATCCATAGGTGCCGGCCGTATACTGAAAGAAGACGAAGGAGCGATGTCCCATGATTGGTCCCGTCAAGAACCACTGCCATGAATACATGACCGTCATCATTAATGAACTTGTACCAGAAGCCCATTTTCTTTGGACCATTGATGCCTTGATAAATTTTTCGTTCATTGAAAAAAACCGGAAGTTTTCTTCTTTTGATAAGAAAACAAGTTCTTTCCTGATACCAAAAGGTTACTCAATACTCTGGAACTGGAGGAAAAAAACGAACTTTCTTCTTTACAGAATAATGCGTGACCGCCAAGTTCTGAGGAAAAGAAAAAGCCAGAAAACTTGCCATTGTATTTTTGTAGATGGTTCCCTTTACGTAAAAAAGCTGCCAAGGCGAATGTTCAATATCTACTCGAAAAAGCTGTTTTTTCGGTTTTGTCCATAAACAATAACGTTCCGTCAACCAATCTTCAAGTCTGCTTTTTTTAGGCATCGATGAAGTTACTCTAAAAGATAAATCCAGCGTTTCAGGAAATGAATTTCTATTGGTTCTTTTGCTTTTGAATTTATACGTTTCCCCTTGGTCGACCATCGCCATTCGGGCATGGAGATAAGGCAAGAAGTTACCGGCAGATGCGGTTTTTACCGCCAAACGGCTATCGGCATCCAGACTAAAAAAGAAGACGCCGGATTTCCCTTTGTATTTAACATAAGTGCGGACATTCAACTCCAAATACGTACCCGCTATTGGAATAGGCGGCAGAAGACGGAGGCGCGTATGTTTCGCTTTAAATAAGACGATGCTCATCCATGCCTGTCCTTCGTATAAGTCTAATTGAAGTTCTTTAGGGATATGCGGTTGAACCAGCTGAGGTGCAATCCGCCAATGCAAAAATAAAACATCGTGCCATTCCTGCGTCATGACCCATGGCTTTTCCATGGCAATCTCCTTTCGTTCCCACAAAAAATAGCCTCTTTTAAAAGAGGCTATACCTTATATTATTTTGCATCTTCAGCAGGCAACGTATCATGCGCCTCTGGCGGGCCTGGTTTTAATACCGGTCTTCCTGCCAGCGGTGTTGGCGGCTCTACTGTAATTGAATGGCCGTCTGGAGCCGGTTGGCTTACCCACGGCAATTGTGAAGCTGTGCTTGTTTCTGTATTTGTGTAAAGAATATGCGAGTATTGTGTCGCTTCCCATTCCGGCGGAATAGTGGACGGCACAATCGGACCTTCTTTCGCTTCAAGATCTTTAATCGCTGCAAGCCATTGGTTTTGGTGCATTGTGTCCCGCGCAATAAGGAAAGAGAACAAGTCTTTTACGCCTCTGTCATCTGTCATGCTGTAAAGACGCGCAACTTGCAGACGCCCTTGAGATTCTGCATTGACGTTAGCGCGGAAGTCAGCCAACAAGTTTCCGCTTGCAACGATATAGCCGGCATTCCATGGAACACCGTTGCTGTCTTTTGGAGACGCTCCTAATCCGTGGACAATGGCATGCTGCGGATTCATCCCGCCCATGATGGCTCCGATAATCGGGTCAGCGGCCGCTTTTTCCTGTTCATAGACAGGTGCTCCTTCTAACAGGCGCGCAACCATTGTTGCAAGCAATTCAATATGGCCAAGTTCCTGCGTTCCTGTATCCATCAGTAAATCTCTATATTTTTCGTTTCCGCGGGTACTCCACCCTTGGAATAAGTATTGCATTGCTACAGACATTTCACCAAACTGTCCGCCAATCAGTTCTTGAACTTTCTTGGCAAATACTGCATTTGGTGCATCTGGTTTTGATTCGTATTGAAGCTCGCTTCTGTGAAAGAACATAGACATAACCTCCTGATAATTTATTATTCTTCTTCGGAGTTAGCGTGTTCGGAGTTGATGCTCCCCTTGCTGTCTGGAGAAACATCGTTTGGATGGCCTCCGTCATAATCAGAATCGTTTCCGCCGGCATTAAAGGAATTCGCGGCATCTTCGCTGCGGTCCTCTTCTTCGCGGTTTAAACGTTCTTCACTGGAATTGATTTGGCTATCGCTGTGGGGAGAACCATCTTGCGGATGGCCTCCATCGTAATCGGAATCATTTCCACCGGCATTAAAATCTTTTTTGTTCGATTTCTCTTCTTCCAGTTCCATTTTGCGATCTTCCTCTCTTCCCATATGACCTCCTCCTAACTGGTAATCTTTGTGCATTAATTGAATACCCTGCCATTTTTGTTTAAAACCAAATATCAAACTATTCACAAAACCAATACAAAAGGCTTATTGGCATCAACTATCAAAAAAAGCTGAAGGCTGGCAGTTAGCGCCAGCCTTCAGCTTTCAGAAGTTAAGTCAATTTCAGTTCTACATCAATATTGCCTCTTGTGGCTTTAGAATATGGGCAAACTTGATGGGCTTTTTCGACAAGTTCTCTCGCTTGTTCTTCATCTACACCTTGAACAGACACATTAAGCGTAACGCCAATTTTATAGCCGTTATCCTCTTCATCTTTTAAGAAATGGACATCTGCTTTCACAGAAGTGCTGCTGACATCTGCTTTTTCTTTTCGGATGACCAAATTAAGCGCCCCATCAAAACAAGAGGCATATCCTGCTGCAAAAAGCTGTTCAGGATTTGTGCCTTCCCCTCCTGGTCCGCCAAGCTCTTTTGGAGAAATTAATTGGAAATCGATGATATTGTCCTCTGATACTACTCTTCCTGAGCGTCCACCGGTTGCTAATACAGAAGTCGTAAACAATGCTGACATTTTTTCAACCTCTTCCCTTTTTAATTTTTAAAAATTCTAAACAATTAAAACGTACTTGTTTTGCCGTCAAGAGTCAATCGATATGGTTTTGAATCTCCCCGCTTTATGTTTTTCCGCTTTTGCGAAGCGAATCCCTGGTACGTTTCAGGATGTGATGAAAGGGTAAAAGAAGGCATAGGCAATATACTCCGGGGAGGGAAAGATTATGGCAAAAGTAATGGCCGTTCTATCGGGCGGATATGTGGATGAAGAAAATGATTACGTTACAGGATGGTGGGCAGAGGAGCTTTTTGAACCTGTGCTCGCTTTACAAGATGAAGGGCATATGGTGGGCCTTGCTTCACCAGAAGGCGGCAAACCGGTTGTTGACCCAATAAGCTTGTCTGAAGAATATGATCCGGAAGGCAAATACAAAAAATTGTATGAATCGGGAATAGCGGACAAAACAACGCCGATTGTTGATGTGAAAGCTAGTGACTATGATGCTATCTTTATCGTCGGGGGGCATGGTGCTATGTTTGACCTGGCGCATAACAAAGATCTTCATGCCATTATCAATATCGTATACGAACATGGCGGAATTGTTGCCGCAGTATGCCACGGACCCGCTCCGCTCATCTATACAAAAACAAAAGAGGGACGCGGAATTTTGGAAGGATTGAACGTGACGGGATATCCCAATGACCAAGAACCGAAAGAAGTTGTCGGATTGCTGCCTTTCAGCTTAGAAGATGAAATGCGCAGAATCGCGAATTACTCTGAGGGTTCCGGAGAAAAAGAACATGTTGTATGGGGCAGCAAGCAAATTTTAACAGGCCGTGACCCGCATTCTTCAGCGTTATTTGGAAGAGAACTTGCGACTAGGCTGACACAGCGCGAACAAGAAAAGGAAGATGCATTTTTCAGTAACCCTTAAGCATAAGGATTACCGAAAGGTATAGAAAGAGTGAGGAGGAACAGCAATGGATAAAAAAGATAGCGAACAAGAATACATGAAAGAAAACAAAGAAACGATGCAACAGCCACCGGTGGAAAAAGAAGGTTTGGAAGAGCCGAAGGTCAAAGAATACAATAAAGTTCAAGGCGGAATTGTCGCTTTCGTAATATTGGTAATTATTATCATCATTGTTTTGTTCAGCACTGATATGTTTGGACTTTTAAACTGATTGCTCTTGAGCAATCAGTTTTTTGCATCTTCAATAAAACTCTTTTCTCGGATAAAAAACCCATTTGCCATACAGCAAATGGGTTGAAAAATCACAAGCTTTCAGCTAATTCCACTTCAAGGTTCACCGCTTTCCCATTACGGTATACTTTGATGGCTACTGTATCGCCTACCTTTGTTTCGTTGTATAAATGCCGGCGAAGGTCAAGCACTGTGGTGATTGCTTTTCCATCCAGCTCAACAATCACATCATAAGCTTCAAGTCCGGCTTCTGCTGCACCGGATCCCGGTGATACCGATTGAACGACTATGCCGCCTTCAATCTCTTCAGGCAACTTCAGTTGGCTTTGACGGTACTGCATAGGCACTCTTTGCAGATCCATAATAGAAACACCCATTGTCGGCCGCTCAACTGCCCCTTTTGTTTCTAAATCCTCAATAATCGGAACTGCCGTATTGATTGGAATGGCAAGCCCAATTCCTTCTACAGCGTCTTGGGCAATTTTCATTGAATTGATGCCAATGACTTGTCCTTGGCTATTGATAAGCGCACCGCCGCTATTGCCAGGGTTGATCGCTGCATCTGTTTGAATAACTTCCGATTCCCAATCTTCTGTGCCATCTTCATTGATATCAATTGGAATCGCCCGTTCTGTTCCAGAAATTACCCCAGTTGTTACAGAACCGGAAAATTGAAGGCCCAGCGGATTGCCGATGGCAACAACCGGCTCTCCCGGTTTCAAGACGGAGGAATCACCGAATTCTGCCACAGCGGTAACAGAATCAGCCGCCACTTTCAATACAGCCAAGTCAGTCCAAACGTCTGCGCCAAGCACTTCCGCATCAAGCTCTGTTCCATCTGACAACGTCACTTTTACTTTTTCAGCACCTTTAACCACATGATTGTTCGTGACGATATAGGCTGCGTTTCCTTCTTGCTTATAAATGACGCCAGATCCTGTTCCCGCTTCTTGGGATTCCGTTTGTGCTGTTGGAGCGAATGGATTTTGTGCTGCAGTCTGCAGATTGATCACGCCTACTACTGTCGCTGAATTTTTATCAACAATTTTCGTTACATCCGTTGTGACGACAGCTGAGACGTTCTGGATATTGTTTGGGGTTGACTCTGCTGCTGAAGTTGAAGTTTCTTGCATCGCAGCGTCGGAATCCGTGAACCCTGGAAACACCACCCCGACAAGGAGAGCACCAGCGATTAGCCCGGTAAAGCTTGAAGCAAAATACCCTTTTTGTTTTTTCTGTGGCTCTGGTGAATTGTAATAACCCATTTTATTTCCTCCTACTCAAGTTTGTTCTTGATGTCAGCCGCTTCTTTTTTCTCTGCCATCCAAGAAGCGTACTGCGTATTCAGTGCCTCATCAAATAAGATTTCTTTTATCTGCTCCTTGTTGTCCGCTAAATCTGCTTCCGCCGCTTCTGTTTTGCCTGTTACTTTGATGATATGGAAACCATAATCCGTTTCTACAGGTTCACTGATTTCATCCGCTTTCATTCCGAAAGCCGCTTCTTCAAATTCCGCAGCCATTTCTCCTTTGCCAAACGATCCAAGTTCGCCGCCAGCCTCCGCGGTTGCTGTGTCGGTTGAATATTCAGCTGCCAGTTCTGCAAAATCTTCACCGTATTCCAATTTCTTCGATACTTCCTCTGCTTCTTCTTTCGTCGCCACTAAAATATGGCTTGCTTCAACTTGTTCCGCTTGCGCAAATGATGCTTTGTTCTCTTCAAAATATGCGTCAATTTGTTCGTCAGTTATTTCAATATCCGGTCCGACCAATTTTTCGATCAACAAGTAATTTTTCATTTCATTTTCCAGCTGATCTACAGTCATGCCGCTTGACTCAATTGCCGATTGCAGCGCTTCGGCTCCGCCATATTGTTCCTCGTATTTTTTCATCTCCGCATCAATTTCTTCTTTCGTCACTTTGACATTCGCTTTTTGGGCTTCCTGTTTGACAAGTTCGTCGGAAATCATTGCATCGAGTGTTGCCACGCCATTTGCAGCTACCAGCTTTTCATACAGCGATTCTTTATCGATATCCGTTCCGTTCACGGTTGCTACAGCATCTTTTTGAATAAAACCTGTCATTAAAAATATTGCAGCCGCCAAGGCAGCCCCTATTGCGATATACATAGCTTTTTTCATCTTCAGCCCTCTTTCTTCAATTCGATAAACTCATATTATCAACCAATTATGAATAAACTATGGCCAAACTATTAATAGATATGTAAACTTTCGCAAAAGAAAAAGACCAGGAAGCTTATGCTTCCTGATCTCAGACTGTAGTCAAAGTCTATGATGGATGAATGGGGATGTATAAACCAAACCGGTCCGGTTGGGCAATAGCCGTGAATCAGAGCGAATGCTTCCATTCATGTTCCATGACGCAGCAAAGCAGGCCCAAGAAGCCTGGCCATGCCTTCTTGCTTCAGAGACCGGAGCGCAAGGCGGCGGCGACTCCAGCGGGACAGCGAAGTGCCGAACTAACTCGTGCAAGCCCGCGGAACGCGTCCGCCTCAAGTGAAGGTGCCGCTGCTTTTTCAGTAAGGTATTTATGTTTATTCCCTTAAACAGATAACTAATCTTTTGACTGCAAGCTAAGACCAGGAAGCTTATGCTTCCTGGTCTTTTTTATGCGGCAACTGGATGGTGAATTTTGTCCCTTCACCTTTTTTGCTTTCCACTTGGACGTCTCCGTCATGGAGAGCTATCAGCTGTTTTACAATGGATAAGCCAAGTCCAAATTGCCCGATGCCCCGGGAAAAGTCGGATTTATAGAACCGTCGCCAAATCAAATCAATCTCCTCTACATTGATACCAGTTCCGGTGTCTTCCACTTCGATCACCATATGCGCAGGCTCCTTGAAAGCCCGCAAATAAATCTGGCCTTGCTCGGTAAACTGAATGCTGTTTTTCACAATGTTCGTCAAAATTTGAATGAGCCTGTCCATATCCCCATAGATGACTGTACCTGCTTCTGCTTCAATATTTATATGGTTGCCTTTATCAGCCGCTTGAAGGTGAAGTTGTTCCTGTATGATTTCCAGCAGTTCCTCTGCTTCTATTTCTTCTTTCGTGAGTGTTACTTGATTTGAGCGGATTTTTTCGTAATCCAGGTTTTCGTTGACCAAACGGATAAGGCGTTTGGTTTCATCACTTACTAAGCGAATGCCTTTTTCCCGCTGGTCTTCCTCAAACATGTTATTGCGCAAGCCTTCAATGACTCCAGCAATGGTAGTTAATGGCGTTCGCATTTCATGCGACACGTCCGCCATAAATTGGCGCCTGCGGTTTTCAAGCCGGTCAATTTCTTCATTCGATTGCCGGAGCTTGTTCGCCATTTTGTTGAAGTCCCTTGCTAAATCACCGATTTCATCAAAATTTGATTGGGGCAAATCAACTTCGTAATGCCCATCCGAAATCATTGATGTCGCTTTTTGCATCCGCTGAATGCGGCTGACATGTAATTTTGCCAATAATAGGCTAAGCAGCAAAGCTACTGCAAAAGCAATCAGAATGGTGGTCACCAGCGTTTGGTTAAGCTCTGAAATCATTTCCCTTGTGCCGCTGACAGGCGAAGCAAGGAGCACCCCGCCAATCAATTGCCCATTAGCAACATATGGCAATGCAACAAACGTCATCGTATTTTCAAAACGTTCTACATCCCTGTTTACTACGAGTGTCTCTCCTTGTTCAATGACCCCCCATTCTTCCTGGGTTAAGTCAACTGGTGGAAAGGCTTCGGAAAAAGGATAAAGCACTCGGCTTTGCTGGTCAAAAACGATAAAGTCGATGTTTTGTGCTTTTAGCAGCGACACATACGTCTGAAGATCGGTACCCGGACGCGGGCGCTCCAGTTCCCTCAGAATCTGCTGACCATAACGTTCCAGTTCTGCTGCTTTGTCTTTGTAGGCAAAGTCCTCGACATAGCGGACAAAAAGAATGCTTAGTACCAATAAGGCGATCAGGAGAATGCTTAGATGGCTGCCAATCAGTTGATAAAAGTACTTAATTCTCGGATTCTTCAAATTTGTAACCTACTCCCCAAACCGTATGGAACAGTTTGTCGCCGCCGGTTATTTTCTTGCGCAGCCGTTTAATATGGACATCCACTGTGCGCTCGTCTCCATAAAACTGATAGCCCCATACATGCTCCAGCAGTTGGTCCCGGCTGAACACCTGCTTTGGGTGCTGCAGAAAAAAAACGAGCAGGTCAAATTCTTTCGGTGTCAAGTCCGGTATTTTTTCTCCGTCCTTTTGAACAGCGCGCATTTCTTTATTGACCTGAAAGTGCTTTGTTTGGATCACCTGTGAGACATGCTCTGCTTTCTGTGTCCGGCGCGCCACTGCTTTAATGCGGGCCATCAGAGCCAAGGGGCTGAATGGCTTGGTAACATAATCGTCAGCCCCCATCTCAAAGCCGATCACTTGGTCCGACTCGCTGTCTTTTGCTGTCAGCATGATGATCGGAATCGAATCCCCTTCTTCCCGAATCTTGCGGCATAAGGCCATGCCATCCATGCCCGGCAACATCCAATCCAGAACAAGCAAGTCATATTCCTTGGCTTTATATGACTTGTATCCGTCGAGTCCATCCGCTTCAAAGTCACCGGAAATCCCTTCTTTTGAAAAAAACATTTCGAGCATGGAACGTACGCTCGGATTGTCTTCAACTACTAAAATTTTCATCTCTTTCCTCTCCAGTTCACTGTATACTCACTTTTCACTTTACTCTATAATGCTTAAAACCGTATAAAAAAATCATTTGCCTATTGATCCACTTCCAATAAACGTAATTCACATTCCGCAAAGAAGCAAGTTCATTAAAAAAGCCGCCTTTTCATATGAAAGGGCAGCTAGTGTTTAACTATGCGTTTTTCTCACGCTTTTTATACTTCTCAAACAAATCGACAATCATGTCATAATCGATCGCTATATTATTCTCAAACGCGTATTTTACGCCATATCCAAGAGCCAGCGTCATTGCTGAAGCAACAGTACCTCCGATAATAGAACCTGCCCCCGGGATAAATTTTAAAGCTTGGCGATACAGGGTATGGCCCAAAGTTTGAGTGGCAGTAATGACAATCATGTCCCGTGCCGCTTTTTTCGTCAATGGTTTGTCATACAGTTTCGATAGCCGGATGATTAATCCTACTTGCAGCGAAGTGAGCGGAATAACATCTGATCCGGGAATTGGAGAAGCGCCGATAATACCGGCAGAAACGCCGGCACCAAGGATCCAACGATTTGCAGCCGCTGATTTCTCTTTCATGCTTTTAGCGAAAAGGAGGTCTTTCCCTTTCTTTTCGAGCAAAAAAAGGATGTCCTTCTTTAGGATTTCCAAGTTTTCCCCAGTCTTCGAAGAAATCGGAACTATTTTGTATTTATTGTTTGTGTGTTTTTTGATGAACTGGATAAGCGAAGGGATATCTTCAGCAGCATCGATTTTATTTAAAACAATCAGAATGTCTTTATTATGTTTTTCGATTTCTGTAAATTTCTCTTTTTCGCTATCGGAAAATACCGTGCCTGCAGCGTTCAAGAAAAATAATACTACATCTGAGCTTTGTACGAACTCAAGTGTCTTTTTCGGATTTTCATCATTTGGGTCATTCAATCCTGGAGTATCCATAAATTTGATGTTTTCAAGCCCACGAATATTATAAGGATCTACGCTAACCGTTTCACCAGGCATCGGGTTCGTGCTGGCAATGTTTTCGCCAATGATTTTATTGACTGTCGAGGATTTTCCAGCGTTCACTTCCCCGATAAGCGAAATCAGCAACTCTTGTTCGAGCATGTCGTTGACTTTTTTCATTTCGCTTTCGAACATATTGTCCATAACACGCATAACTTCTTCTTCAAATTCTTTTACCATCTACTGGACGCCCCCTAATTCAATGATTTCTTTTTATTATATACAACTCTCGTTTTTCCGTATAATGATTCAATTTTTCAGGTAAGGCTTCAGCAACAAGTCTCCATAGTTTAATAATGTATCCGTATCCCGGATATGCTTTTTAGCTTCACTGTTTTTTCCGCGGGTCTCCATCGATTTCAAGTCGTATAGCACCTCTGGGAATTTCGCGCCCGGAGCTTTGTATAGCTGCTCGGATTGGATAAATGAACCACCCGGCAGGTAATACCTCATACCAAGAAGGTTTTTCTTATACTGGAATAAATTATGGCCCATCATCGGATCTTCATGATCAATGCCAAGCAACGCCAGAATGGTTGGCATTATATCCACTTGCCCACCTAACCGATCCATCTGGATTCCGTGGAACAAATTGCCCCCGGTAAACAGAAGAGGAACAGTAAACTGATCTTTTATGGTATACGGATGGCCGATAAACTTATCGAGCAGGGCTTTGTCTTCTTCTGTAACAAGTGAACCATGCATTCCTGAATGATCCCCGAAAATCACAACAAGCGAGTCATCATAGAGACCTTGATCTTTCAACTCCTCGATAAACACCCCGATCTGTTCATCTGCGTAGTGGACAGATTGCAGATAATTGCCGACATACATTTCCTCGTACTCAGCCGGCAAATCGAGCCCCTGCATATCTTCTGGCATGATGAAAGGAGTATGGCTGGTAACCGTAACAATATTGGCATAGATCCGGTCATATCTATCCAGCTGCTTCGGCAATTTTTCTGCAGCGAAATCGAATACGACTTCATCCGCCGGCCCGAATCCCACTGGCTTAATGTTTGGTATTTCTTCAGTCGAGTAAACTTCATCATAACCAAGAACCGGATATAACACATCCCGGTTCCAGAATGTTACGTCGTCCGCGTGATAAGTCGCAGAACCATAACCGTATTTTTGTAATGTGCGCGGAAGAGACGGGACGGCCTTCCCATTCAGGCTATTGACTGTGGGAATCATCCCTTGCGGATATAAACCGGTGTTCGCTATCCACTCGGCGTCTGAAGTGGTCCCGGCGCCGATTTGCTGAAATACGTTGGAAAAATATGCACTCTCGCCCAAGAGCTTGTTCAAATTCGGCGTAATTTCCTGTCCGTTCACCGATTTCCCAATTACAAAATCTTGCAGCGACTCTACTTGAATAACAAATAAATGCCGGTCTTTCGCTAAACCGAATCCCTTTTGCTGCTCTAATTCCACGTATTCATTTCCTTTTAAGGCTTCCAGTTGTTTTAGCGACAACTTTGTACTCGAAGCATGGGCTGTTTCATTGGATCTAAGATACAGTTGAACCGCTTGGGACTGAAGATAGCCGTTTTCTTTAGCAAAATAAGACACGTCAATCAGTGGCTGTTTCAGTGCATAAACGGTTGTAGCTATACATAGTGCAGCAGCAGCAACTGCCATATATTTAAGTTTCTGCGGCTTTGCATGGATTCTCCATTTTCTTGCAAAAATTGCCACTAAAATTGCATCTAGGAAAAAGAGGAAATCGAATGGATTGGCTAACATTGCAATGGTATTTCCGACAGAGCTCGATTGCGTTGCTTGTTGAAGGTCATAATAAGAAGGTATAGTAGAATAATAGCGAATATAAAGAGTAACTGTGAAGAAAATAACCGATACTATAAAATTGTAAATCCATACAGCAAGCCACGTCCGCTTTTTAACCCCTATCAAAACTAAAGCAAGCAGCAAGGCCCACATCGGAAATTCGATAAATGCAATAGTTGCTAAAGATTTCGTGTCAAAAATTAGCACCCTAAAAGCGATCACTTTGATCAGCAAGAATAAAAACAAATACGCAACAGGAAAACCAGTCGTTTTTTTCATTGGAATCACCTCCTTACTATAGGAACGATTAAATTTAATAGAATGTTTCAGCTAGCAAATCAGGTCCATAAGCGGTTTATTTTTTTGTTTTCTCCAGTTATTTTCACTTCGTAAACATCCGGATTTGAAAGTTTCATCCACTCTTCAAAACCGAAATCAATATCAATCTGCTTGAGCAAAAGACCCATCATATTTCCATGCGTCACTAAAATGCACTGATCGGGTGCAGTTTCCAGTACAGCCGCTCCTCTTTGCATCGCTTCTTTCCCAGATTCTCCATCTGCTAGTTTCAAGTCCAGATTTCCAAACGATTCTTCAAGCCGTTCCAGCCAATCTGGTAAATCCTGCGTGCTTAAAACTCTCTCGGCTAGACGGTCGTCAATCTCTACGGGCATTTCCAAATATTCCGCTAAAGGCTCGACTGATTGAACTGCCCGAACGAATGGGCTTGAAATAATGTGGTGAATTTCTCTTCCCGTAAAAAAACGGACCAAAGCATGTGCCTGTTCCTTTCCTTCTTTGGTCAAAGGTGCATCTGGCGACTGCCCAGTAGCCTTGCAATGCCGGACCAAATATACAGTTTTCTCCATATCACATTCTCCTATTTTTCAATATTTCGATTCCCTAAGGTTAAGTTCCCGGTAAATCTTTATCTAAACCTGCAACCTTTTACGCATGTAACATAATAACATCTCTAACTTTAGTATACCCTTTCTGTGCCAATTCTTCATTCAAGTAAGCTATAGCTTGGGTTGAAAAAGCAGATTTTATCTAAGGCACAGCACTAAAAGTGTTCCAAGCCGCTTGCAGCATTCGTATGTACATAATTTCCCGTCACAATTCCTTTTCCCCTATCTCAGTCTTTTTAAGCAAAAAAAGCCGGCGCAATAAATGCGCCGGCCTCGTTTGTAATTATAGTTTTTTCATCAAGTTAGCCATTTCAATTGCGCCTGCTGCAGACTCCCAGCCTTTATTGCCCGCTTTTGTGCCCGCGCGTTCGATTGCCTGCTCGATCGAGTCAGTTGTCAATACGCCGAAAATAACTGGAATGTTTGCTTGGTCCATTGCTCTCGATACTCCTTTAGCTACTTCGCTGCAGACATAATCGAAGTGAGGAGTCGCGCCGCGAATAACAGTGCCAAGTGTAATGACTGCATCGTAATTGCCGCTCATGGCCATTTTCTTTGCTACAAGCGGAATTTCGAATGCGCCAGGAACCCAAGCGATTGAAACGTTTTCTGCTTCTACGCCGTGGCGTTTCAATGCATCTTCTGCTCCGCCTAACAATTTGCTTGTGATAAATTCGTTGAAACGTCCTACTACGATACCGATCCGCAGACCTTCACCATTTAAATATCCTTCATATAAAACTGCCATAATCCATTCTCCTTTAAAAGTTCAGCATGTGGCCGAGCTTTGATTTTTTAGTTTTCATATAGGCTTCATTTTCTTCTTTTGTCGGCATTTCAATCGGCAGCCGCTCAACCACTTCCAGGCCATAACCGCCGATTCCAGCAATTTTGCGTGGATTGTTGGTCAACAGCTTCATCTTTTTCACGCCAAGGTCCCGCAAAATCTGTGCACCGATTCCATAATCGCGCAGGTCATCGGCAAAACCAAGTTTCTGATTGGCTTCCACCGTATCATAACCCTGTGCTTGAAGTTCATAAGCTTTCAGCTTGTTTATCAAGCCTATCCCCCGGCCTTCTTGACGCATATAAAGCAAGATGCCGGAACCGGCTTCATTTATTTGCTTGAGGGCCGCGTGCAATTGAGGTCCGCAATCGCATTTATTAGAGCCGAAAACATCTCCAGTCAAACATTCGGAATGGACTCGGATCAGTACGGCTTTTTCCGGATCAATATCCCCTTTTACAAGGGCAACATGGTCTTGGCCAGTCAGCACTTCCGTATAGCCAACCGCACGGAATACGCCATATTCAGTCGGCAGATCCACTTCTACTTCCTTTTTGATGAGCTTTTCATTTTTTTGTTTATAAGATATCAAATCCTGAATCGTCAAGATGCCTAGGCCCAGCCGTTCGGCCACTTTTTGCAAGTCATCGACACGGGCCATCGTTCCATCTGCATTCATGATTTCACAAATGACTCCCGCCGGGGCAGATCCAGCAAGCTTAGCCAAATCGACTGCAGCTTCTGTATGACCAGCGCGGCGCAGTACTCCTCCTGCTTTTGCAATTAACGGAAATACATGGCCAGGCCGTTTGAAATCTGACGCTTTGGAATTTGGGTCGATCATACTTTTGATTGTATGCGAACGCTCAAATGCGCTGATGCCTGTCGTTGAATCTTTATGATCAACACTGATTGTAAAGGCAGTACCATATTCATCTGTGTTGTTGTCGGTCATCAAACCGATTTTCAAACGGGATGCAATGGTTTCATCGACAGGAACACAAATAAGCCCTCTTCCTTCTGTTGCCATCAAATTGACCACTTCAGGCGTGGTAAATTCTGCTAACGCGACAAAATCTCCTTCGTTCTCACGATTTTCATCATCAATAACAATAACGGCTTTGCCGTTTTTCAAATCGCGGACAGCTTCTTCCACTGTATAGAACATATACAACGCCTCCAATTAAAATCCATGTTCCGAAAGCCAGTTTTTGGTCATTTTCGGTTCTGCTGTCTGAATGCGTTCTGTATACTTTGCAAGCAAATCGCATTCAATGTTGACGCGTGAGCCAATCCCTTTTTCTCCCAGGAGAGAATCTTGCTGAGTGGTTGGAATTAGTGAGATCGTCACTGTATTATGTCCAACTCCAAAAACGGTGAGCGATGTTCCATCAACAGCGATTGAACCTTTCAGCATCATATATTTCATAAGATGAGGCTCCAGTTCGATTGTTTTGGTGATGGCATTTGCCTCTTTTTTCTCGGCGCGGATGACGCCGACGCCATCAATATGGCCACTGACAAAATGGCCGCCAAATCGGCCATTCGCCGGCATAGCCCGTTCCAAATTAACACGGGAACCGTTTTTTAATCCGGCCATTGTAGATGACTTAACTGTCTCAGGTATAACGTCTACAGTGAAGGTATTGCCGGTAAACGTCGATACCGTTAAACAGACGCCATTAATGGAGATGCTATCTCCCCGCTTCACGTCTTCCAGAACAACTGAGCAGGCGACAGTTAACTCCATAGCCTGAGGTTTTGCACGGACAGCGGTAATTTTCCCGACTTCTTCAACAATTCCCGTAAACATGCATGGGCCTCCTTCATAATTGCGGTAGAACAATAGCAACCTTTCGGCAGACGAATGCCTTGCACAAAATAAAAAAAATCAATTAAGGTACTAAGAATGCCAGGTTTTCAAGAATGAAATATTTCCACCAAGGGGCGTTGGATGGTGGATAAAGGATGGGTGCGCTGTATTGATATCGCTTAAATAAAATCGTTAAAAGGGCAGTGGCAAGGATTTCGCCTATGTCTCAAAGAGACGGCTTCCTCTTCTGCAGAAAACGACCGCTATAATGGCAGCCATTGAGGATAACGGCCGCGCTGCGCACGATATAAAAAGTAAGCAATTGCTTCAATCGCTTTTTTTGTATGCAAAAATCCCCTTTTCGGTTTTCAAGCCGGAAAGAACGCATGCTGACAAATCTCACTCCAAATTCTTCTCCCATCCAGACTTTAACTGTCGGTGCCGGATTTACACCAGCTCCACCGGCTCCGAGAAGCAGCATACATACGTATGCAACTTTCAGAGACGGGTCACGGACTTACAGTTTCCTGCTCACCGCCGGTAAGGAATTTCACCTTGCCCCGAAGAATTTGATTCGATTTATTGTCCATTCCATAGTAGCATAAAAAGAAAAGCAATTCTCCTAATTTAAACGTTTGATGAAATGGAGGCATTTACGTGGCACACAATTCAGTAATAAAAGGCATAGAAGTTGATACAGAAACCCGCTGCATCCATTATCACTCAGAAATTGACCGGATCGCAATCAAGTTTTTCTGCTGCGGCATTTATTATCCCTGCTATGAATGCCATGAAGCTGTTGGCTGCGGGACAAACAAGGTTTGGCCAAAAGAACAGTTTGATGAAAAGGCGGTTTTATGCGGCGCTTGCGGCCATGAACTGACTGTAAATGAATATTTGGAGTGTGCATCCACTTGCTCCGCCTGTTCAGCTTCTTTCAATCCTGGGTGCAGCTTGCATAAGCATTTGTATTTCGAACAATAAATAAAAAAGAGCCTTCGGCTCTTTTAATCGATGCGCATGCACATAACTATCTGCTCGCCTTTCGGACGCATCAAGCGGCGGCCGGTGTCTTCAAAACCCGCCCGTTTGTACACATGCTGGGCAGCTATATTATTCGCATTGACGCCCAACACCACTTCATTGAATGCCGGGTATTCTTCCTTGATGAATTTAGGAAGCGCGTAAATCGAACCCGTTGCAATGCCCCGCCCCTGGAATTTCGGATTCACTGAATAGGCTCGCAACAACATCGCTTTTGGATTATTCGAATAAAGTTTCCGGTCTTCCGATTCGTCCAGTTCGAAAAATCCGGCCACTTCATCACCGGCGTGAATAACCACCAAATGCTTTAATGGATTTTCAGCGTCCCGCTGAATAATATCTTGAGGCAGGCCTGTAAATTGCAATTGGTCGGAAGGCAAATCGTATTTGACTGAAACTTTTGAAGTGTAGGCACGAAGGGAAACGTCTTTTTTATGGATCATGTCACTAGTCTCCTTATTTGTTTGAAACAATCAAGTGCTGAGTCTCTTTTGGCAATTCTATTAACGCTTTACGCAAAAACTCTGGATAGAGAGCGACATTGCAAATTTCCGGTACTGGAACCCATTGGTAGATCAACCGATCGCCTTCAGGCCCGAAAAATGGCGCAGTCTGGTAAAATGATGGAGGCTCGACTCCCCGTATCAAGTAATAAAATCCAATCTCATGAAAATTTTTACCTGCGTACGAGAAGAAGTTTTCTACTGACCAAAGCAGCCGTTCGATTTCAATTACAACATCCAGCTCCTCTTTCATTTCCCGCACGAGACACGATTTAGAATCTTCAAGCATGCGTGCGCGGCCTCCCGGCAACGCCCAATGGCTATCATTTGCCTGTTTATGAAGCAAGACATAACCATTTTCCACCCAAATCCCGGCCACACGATAATTAAACACATTGTCTTTCAATGTAAATGTTGTGTCCATTCAACAGCACATCCTATTCTTTTTCTAAAGTCACGACAACGATTTCAGGCAAATTGAACACCCGCAATGGGAAACCGCTGTTTCCCAATCCTCTGCTCAGAACAAGTTGCGTTCCCTGTTTCTTAAAAACGCCTTTGGTCATTTCCGGAAACCATCCTTGTCCTGGTGCAAGTACTCCGCCAATTCCAGGAATCCGGATTTGTCCGCCGTGGGCATGCCCAGAAAAAACAACATCAATCGCGTCTTCAACATAAACATTGAACACTTCCGGCCGGTGCGACAACATCAGCGTGAACGCATCCGTCAATTCCGCTTCCTCAATCGCTTGCCGAATATAATCTTCTTCTAAAAGTGTATTGCTGAGAAGCGGATCGTTTAGACCGGCGATCTGAATAACATCCCCATCCTGTTCCCATTCAATTGTTTCATTCATCAGAACAATAACCCCTCTTTTTTCAAGGGCTTCTGTAATTTGGCTGATTTCATTTGTAGCCACTTCGTGATTTCCGATCACAAAATACACTGTACTCATTTTTACCAAAGCTTCTACTAGTGTCAGACTCTCTTGCAAATCATAACGATTGCTGTCCACCAAATCCCCAGTCAGAAAAATCGCATCCGGCTTAGCGGCCTTCACTTTCTTAATAAGAAAAGATTGGTTTTTGCCAAAAGTAGCATTGTGCAAATCTGAAATTTGGACGATTTTCGTCCCTTCGAATGCTTCAGGCAACTTATCTGAAGCTACCGTATATTCAGTGGTTTGAACCCACTTATTGTTTACCCATACAAAGCCACATGCAAATATAACAAGCGCAAGCAGGAGTATTAGTTTTTTCATAAAGTCTGCTCCTGTTCCTCAAAAAATTTTCTATCTAGTATTTCGTTATAAGACAACAAAATTACCGGCTTTTCTATTTTACCAGTATTGAACAAAAAAAGAAGCGGCCAAGAAATTGGCCCCCTTCTATCGCATTACAAATATTTTTATAACAGCGTTAAAACTTAAGAGTGGCTAAATTATGACTTTATGAACAGCTTTGAAGTTCCAGAGATTTTTAACCAATTCAGTTTCTTTTTGGACATTTCCTCCTTTTACAGTGAAAATATATTTCGAAACGTTCTTTTCGCTATAAACGCCTTCGTTGTCGATTTCGAATCTTAAAATCTCTAATTGGTTTTCCTCAAAAATTTTAGTGATAATTGCAAAGCTGTCATCCCGGTCTTCTGCAATCACTACTACAATTTTCTGGTTTCCAATCGCCAAATATTTTCGTTCAAGTTTTTCAAGAAAGTGCAGCGTCACCAGCACAATTGCTGTAGTCAAAACTGCTACAAAATACATATCAATGCCTACAACCAAGCCAATGCCGGCAGCTACCCAAATGGATGCTGCCGTTGTTAATCCTTTTACCGACCCTCTTTGGACGATGATGGTTCCTGCTCCTAGAAATCCGATTCCGCTTATAACATAGGAAGGAATTCGTCCTGGGTCGAAGCGGATGGCATCACTGCCCATACTCAAAAACAAATCAAATCCTGTCACTGATAAAATCATCATCAGGCAAGAGCCTGTTCCAACAAGAACATGTGTCCGGAGTCCAGCCGGCTGCTGTTTAGATTCTCTTTCAATCCCGATCAAACCGCTTAATACCGCAGTCAACAACAAGCGAATAATGATGTCGATATAGTCTTCGGGTACAAAGCCCATGCTGTTTTCCTCCCGGTTTTTCTTCAACGCTTGCCAACAGTTTACCCATAAAACCCGTTATCTAGCCTGCCATTTCAAGTTCCGGCAACTCGTTTCACCATTTTATCCGAAATAAAACTTCAATCAGAAATTGCCTATGCTGTTCATCAATCGGCCAGCCGGCTATTTCCTCCTTTAGTTCTTCTCTTGTTCCATAGCCTTTGACAAAGCCGTTCAGCCGCGCAGCAAAAGTGGAATTGACCAGAAGGTTTGCTGTCGGATACAAATCTTCAAGTTGATCCAATGCTTTAGGATAACGTTTCAAGTAATATTTCTGATGGCGCTCCTCAGCCAAGGTGAAGCTGGTGAAAGGGGCTATATCGGTTTCGATTGTTTCCCCCAGTTCTTTTTCCATCTGTTTTTTAATCTTGTCTATCGCTGCTTTTTGTCGGCTGTTGTGGTAGCGCAGCAATGATATATATTGGCGCCCTTTGTAATTATCACGGTTTGGATAGTGGTTTCGCCAGAAATGCAAGAGCATATCTTCGTAGCTTAAAATGGCGGGATCAAAATCAACTTCCACCGTTTCTGTATGGTCGCCCATATTCCGGTACGTCGGACTCAGAGTTGTGCCACCAGCAAAACCGACACGCGTCCGAACAACTCCGGGCAAGCTGCCAAATCGTGCTTCCGGTCCCCAAAAGCAACCCATGCCAAACGTGGCTGTCTCATATTTTTTCGAATGGTGCTCAATTTTTTGTTCAGCCCATTGAATAGTGAATGGCTCCTCTTCCATATGTATTCACTCCTCTGCCCACTTTGTTTTAACGTAAAAACCCTTTTTTATTTTAGATATTTTCCAACAACTTAATGGTAATATAAAAGTAACGCACGATAATCAAAACTGCACTCGGAACACCCGCTAACTATTGTATACCCTACTTTTATTTAGAATTTAACTTAAGGAAAGTAGTGATTGTATGAATAGCCGAAGAAAGGAAATTACCGCCTATTTTGAGTCAATGGACCGCAGCTTTTTTATGGACACCAATAAAGAATTTGCCCGCTTGGACCAAGCGTTGCCCATTGGTTACGAGCAGACGATATCCCAGCCTTCACTCGTGTTGGAAATGACACTTGCTTTGGATTTGCAAGCCAATTCCAAAGTTTTGGAAATTGGGACCGGCTCAGGATTTCAGACAGCGCTTCTGGCTGAATTTTCACGGACCGTCTACACTGTTGAACGGATAGAAGCTTTGCACATCCGGGCAAAAGAGCGGTTGGCGGAAGCTGGTTATGCCAATATTCAATTTAAATTAGCGGATGGCAGTTCGGGTTGGGAAGAACATGCACCATATGACCGAATCATGGTGACCGCCGCCGCTTCAGAAGTTCCGCAAGAACTGGTTGAACAGCTTGGAAATGGCGGGAAAATGATCATTCCGGTTGGCGGGCCGATGGTACAGGAATTACGGCTCATCGCCAAAGACAGTAATGGCAAACTATCTTCCGAACTATTAAACCAAGTAGTCTTTGTCCGATTAAAAGGAAAATACGAATAGCACATAAAGAGACCGTCCTTCAATGCTAAAGACTTTGAAGGCGGCCTTTTTTAATTAACCTGATTGCCGCATTCTTCTGCCAAGCGCGGCCGTGACGCTTTATACCATTGATGGCAAAGAATCACGATAAGCATCAAATCGACAGCATCCCCTCCATAATACATTAGCATGCCTCCAGCTTCCGCTTCTTGCCTTGGAACGCCGGCTGGCGGATGGGCGTAGATATATTTTGACAAAATGCCGTGTCCAGCCAATGCCAGCGTCAGCAGGATGGCGCGGTAAAGAGGACTGAACCGGTGCGGTACGGGATCGATATAAATGATTGCTGCCGTAAACAAATAGCCGGCTAAAAAAAGATGTGCGTGGATAATAACTCCCACTAATTGGCTATCGTGCATGGCCTGATACAGATTAGTGGTATACAGCAAATAGAGGCCGCCGATATTGAGGATTACAGCGGTAACCGGATGGCTGAGAAAGAGGAAAAATCTGCTTTTCAATAGGCGCGTCAAGTTCCGGGCGGAAGCCACGTTTAATGTTCTTAAAAGCAATGTCATTGGAGCTGACAGCACCATCAAGAGCGGAGCCAGCATACCAAGCAGCAAATGCGCCACCATGTGAGCGACAAAATTTGAATGTGACTGGATTGCCAATGGGCTCGTTAAAGCGAATGCCATACATAAGATTCCCATGCTCCATAATGCAGTCCGGTGCCAAGGCCACGCCCGACGCTTTTTATTGGATATAAAAACGCCTGTGACATAAAGGACCCATCCTGTAAGCAGCAAAATCATATACAAAAGCATAATGGCCGATTGTTCTGCATGTCCGGAATGCTCCATGCTCTCACCGCTCCGTTTTTATTTTATTGGACGTCTTCCGCGTCTTCATCAACAGATAAATTCCGATTGCCATAAATACAAGGGCTATTATGTTCCAAACCAAGTCGTACATAAAAATGTCCACACCGTAACGGATCTGGTGCAGCTTCATCAATTTATGCTGGATCAGGCCGTCGTAAAGTTGAAAGGCCCCGGCTCCCAAGAAGGCGCCGCCAATCCACCTTTTCGGCCATAGCCCTTTTCTGCGCCGAAGGTTGGCATACATGAAAAGAGAGCCTACTGTTGCGAACCAACTAAACGCATGGAAGATGCCATCAGAAACAAGCCCGATATCTGTCGTGGATTTATCGTAGAAATGGTGCCAATGCAGGATTTGATGAAAGACGGCTTCATCGATGAACGCGGCAAAGCCAATACCGAATAATATCCCGGACCAAAGATTGAATGACGAGTAAACGACACGATTTTTTGCTGTAGTATGATCTATTGAATTGCCATTGGTAATTGCCATAACTCCCCCTCCTTTTTCACTGCTACTTTTTTACTTGTATTTTTTCAAAATAGAATATCAGCCGCTCTAAGTTGGTAAAAAATACCCTTTTACCCAGTACTTCAAACATTTCATAGTTCAAGCTAATCGACAATATTTCATCGCTGAATACTGCGAAATTTGAGAAGTGCTAGAAAGGAATATACCCAAAAACTAATATCTGGATCGATTTTTCACTTCAACTGATAGAATATTCTTTCACTCCCCATTGCTCTCCCGTATAATGATTCTTTAATGAAGGACGTTTTTTCTTCCGCAATAGAGGAGCTGAACACTTATGTCAAAGGAAAAAACGATTCATACAGAAATTGGATCCTATATTTCCACTTTGATACGCGATCATTTTGGGAAAGGCCCAACCTCAGCGTATGTTGCTTTTGCGCGACCATTTATCACGATTCATCTTCGCGGATTTTTGACACCTACCGAAAAAGTCCTTTTAAAACAGAAGGCGCCAAACCAAGTATTGAAAATCAGGGATTTACTGATGAAAGACTTGATTTTAGAGATCAAGCTCGGATTGTGGAAAATAGGGGAACTAGATGTAAAAGAAGTGTATGCCGATTGGAATCTGGATAACAAGAGCGGCATGATTATTGCGGTTTTGAATGAAGAAACAGAACAAAAGAATTTTGAATGGCCAAAAGACGTTGATGAAAAAACTTTTCAAGAAGAGATAGTCAGAGCCAGCATAAAAGCGCAAAAAGCGCCAGGCGGCATAGATGTCTATTGGCTAAACGACCGGACTGTCCTTGCAGAACGAACGGAAATTTTAGTGGCAGTCGAAAAAGAGCTGATCAAAAATGGCTTCAGTGAAGAATTGAAACTTGCTAAACGTCCACTAGAACGGAAGGTATTGGCTGAAGTTCAATTAGAAACTGTTTTGAAAAGGAACATTGCCGAAACCTTTGTAGAGTGGAACTTTGATACAGATAAGGCTTACACAGTCTTCATCCTTGAGCCGAAAAAATAAGAGCGAACGAAAAATACCACCTGCATGGTGGATCTCCATTCGCTCTTTTCCGTTGCCGATAGATGACAGCCACAGTACTCGATGCTTACATTCTAATGCAAATGCTCTGCATACTGAGTTTCTTTCCGTCTTTATCATCAGAATATCTGGCTAATTTAGCATTATTCAATAATAATCTGGACAGAGCGGCAGTACACACACATCGAATACATCTTTTGGGTAATCAGCTGCTCAATATAGGCAGCAGAATCAGTAAACTCCCTTTTGTTTACTGGAGTTTCTACAAAGCCGCAACGATCTCCAGCATGTTGCCTTTGATGGATTTGCTTTTTTTTATGGTCAATAAAATAATTCAACTCTATTTCTCTTCCTTTCTATTCTACAAAAAAACCGAAAAGAGCTCTCTCAAAAGAGAACTTCTTTCCGGTTTTGTAGGCAGCTCTAACGTCTGTTACATCTAACCAAATATTGAATTATATTAAACCAAAATCATATTCATTGAGAAGGTATAGTCATCCAAATTGGAAACACTATTGTTTTCCAAGTATACTAAGCATACTTGTTTCGTAACACTAAGTAAAGGGTTTACCTTCTATTGGTCTGTCACATGATAACCTTCAAGTTGAATTCTTTTTGTTAATTGATCCGCTGATATTTGAGTTGGATCAAAAGTGATCGCAACTTCGCCTTCTTCAATATCTACTAAAGCCCGTTCAACTTCCTCCATTTCAATCAGAAAAGACTCTAATGACTGCAACGTTTTTTCTTCTGTCGCCTCTTGCACTTGAATTGTCATTGTTTCCATAAAAAATCATCCTTCCCGCTATAGATTTCTTATCTATACCCGGAAACCGAAAGGAATAAAAGAAAAGAGACAAACAGCAGAGACAAAAGTCTCCACTGTCAGAATTCCATCTTTAATTTCCCGTCTTCAAGCAGCAGCTTAGCATTGAACTTCTTTCCGTTTTTGGAGACAAATCCTTTTAGCACCGGCGTTTTTCCTTTTGTGCATAAATACTCGATTTGTTTGGCCGTCAACCTCTTTTTCAAGAATACAGCGGGGAACGATTGCTTACATTCTGTACAATTGTAATAGCCCTTACTCGATATAATTATGCCTTTTTTGCATGTTGGGCATGGGGCAATCTCTTCTTTTCCAGTCGGCATTGCCATTTGGTCCGGCAAGCCGTTTTTTTGCATCTGTGCTGGCACTTCATCCAACAGCTTCTGAATAAACTTCCCGATGGTGGCAAGGAATACTTCTGAAGATCCCTCCCCATTGCCAATTTTCTTTAGGTATGTTTCCCATTTTGCAGTCATGGAAGGGCTGGAAAGCAAGTTTCCTTCAATCGACTGGCATAAAATCCGCCCTTTGTCGGTGATTGAAACAATATTTTTGTTTACCGCAATGTATTCGTGGCGTTTAATTGTTTCGATAATTCCACTCCGGGTCGCTTCGGTGCCAAGCCCCTCGATTTCTTTTAAAATTTCGGTATCTTCCACATCTTCCACAAACTTACCGCACGTCTTCATCATGGCAATCAATTGCCCCTCTGTATACGGCTTCGGCGGTGTGGTCATGCCTTCTTTTACGGCCACTTTGCTTTTTACCGGCTCTTGCTCCTGCAGTTGCGGAAGAGAAGGTTCTGCCTTGGCGTCACGGGTTGAGGGAAACAGCTCTTTCCAGCCTTGCTCAAGCTCAGTCTTGCCAATTGTGAAAAAATCCAATCCGTTCACACTGGTTGTTACTTTTGTTTCCGCGTAGCGGTAATCCTTATGGAACATCGCCAATGTTGTCCGAAGCACTTCTTCATACAAGTTGCGTTCATCACGCGCTAAACCATCAAGTTTCTTAGTCGTGGGCAAAGTTTTTGTGGGAATGATGGCATAATGCTCCTGTACTTTTGCGTTATCTACAAAACGTTTCTTCGGAGCTTTTGAAAATATCGGAAAAGCAGTACCGATCAATTGCTGATACGCTTCTACTTGGTTTGCCAAATAAGCGAATTCGCTTGTTGTAATGTGCTGCGCATCCGTTCTTGGGTAACTGACAAGTTTTTTTTCGTAGAGCCCTTGCATGACCGACAGTACTTTTGAAGGGCTGTATTTCCACTTTCGGTTAGCCGCTGCCTGCAATGTTGACAGTGAGTGCAGTTGAGGAGGAGGCGTCCGCTTTTCAGTTGTTTTCACCGAGGTGACCGTCCCGTCCGCTTTACCGGATATACCGTGCTTTGAAAGCAGCTCTTCCGCTTCCTTACGCTCTTTTGACTTTAATTTCGCTTTGCCTTTGTAGCTTCCTTTTTCCGCGTCAAATATCCCTTCGATCTCATAGAACGGCTCCGGCACAAACGCTTCAATTTCTTTTTCACGCTGGTAAATCAGGAAGACTGTTGGCGTTTGCACCCGGCCGATGGCAAAAACTTCTCGGATCCCTTTTGCCTGAAGCAATAGTGAATACAGGCGGGAACCGTTCATTCCTACCAGCCAGTCACTGATTTGCCGTGCCTTCGCCTCTTCATACAATAAGAGGTCCTGTCGGTTGTCGCGAAGTTCCTGAAACCCTTTTCTCACTTCATCCACTTCAAGGGAGTTGATCCATAGCCGCTTGATCGTCTTTCCTTTTGCGCCCGTTTGGTAGTAAATGCTGTAAAAAATATTAGAACCTTCCCGGTCAACGTCGCAGGCGTTGATGACGGTATCGGTTTGCTGTATGAGTTTTTTGATGATATTAAATTGCTGGGCCTTGCCACGGGCCACTTGAAATTGATAATTCGCCGGCAAAATAGGCAAAGCGGCAAGCGACCACTTGCCCCATTTTGGATCATATGCTTTTGGTTCCTTCAATTCGACGAGGTGGCCAATCCCCCACGTAATATAGGCGCCTTCAGGAAAAATGGCATTCGGGGCGACTTCTATATAGCCATCGCGCTTTGTTGTCTTGAACGCATCGGCGTAGGCTTTTGCCTGGCTCGGTTTTTCGGCCACAATTACTGGTTTCATATTATACTTCCTTTCACGCATTTCCTTTCTTTTATTGTACTCTTTCCCCAACAGAAGCAAAGAAATTCAATCCGCTATTTTGCACTATCCGACAGCATATCAGCAAAATCTTTCTTAATATGGTCTTTTTCACCGAATATCATGATTTTGTCGCCAACCTGCAACTTTTCGTTAAACAAATCTTTGCGCAAAATCTCATCGCCTCTGCGAATGAACAACAGGTGGAGATCAGCATCTTTCATAATGAGTTCTTCTGCCCGAAGGCTATCGTACTTTGAACCTTCTTTAATGTCTACGAGAGCCACCATGTCCTCTTCTTTTAAACTTAACGCTGTTTTTAGCGGCCAGTCTTCAAGATCGTACTCTTCGTCCAGTTCGTGCTCAAACTTAGCAACCAGGAACTTCTTGACCTTTCCACTTCTTAAAATCATTAATATAACAAAAAGAGCCCCAACAAAAACAAGCATGTTATTAATCCGCAAGTCGTTGGAAAGGAGCGACGCAATTGATGAAATCATGACCGCGAGCGAGAAATATCCAAATAAGATTACCGTTGCGCTGATTTTTCTGCGGATTGGATGATCAATAATCAGGGAAGCTTCATCCGTGGTGAAGCCGGTTGCCGTCAACATGGAGATCACTTGATAACGCGCTATCTGTTTTTTAAGACCAGTTGCGACAAACAACATTGTTGCAATTTCGATCACCAGCAACATGATGGATAAATAAATTAAGATAAACAGAAACTCTCCCATTTTTTTCCCCCATTCTTGCTTATATGGAGCATATTCCCGTAAATTGAAGTTTAAAATCCTCCGAAAAAGAAATACTCCGTAGTATAATAGGAGAAGATGAATTGTTCCAGTGAAAAGAATGGAGAGAACCCTATGACAATAAACAGCAGATCTGCTTTGCTTGCAGGAGCCAGTGGTTTAGTCGGCACTGAGTTGCTGCATGTACTGCTCGAAAACCCTGTTTATGAACACGTAAAGATAATGGTCCGAAAACCTTTGGATGCCAAGCATCCTAAATTAGAACAAGTTGTTGTCGACTATGAAGAACTTGAAAACTACTCAATTCACTTTAAGGTCCATGATGTCTATTGCTGCTTGGGAACCACCATCAAAAAAGCGGGTTCCCAGGAAGCCTTCAAGAAAGTGGATTATGAATATCCAGTGAGACTTGCCAATATGGCGAGTGTGCACGGCGTCCAAAACTTTCTTATCGTTTCCGCCCTTGGAGCAGATGCAGAATCGAAAGTTTTTTACAGCAAAACTAAAGGGGAACTTGAAGAGCAGTTGAAAAAACTTGAACTTCCTGCTCTGCACATCTTCCGCCCTTCACTTTTGCTCGGCAATCGCCAGGAATTCCGTTTGGGTGAGAAGACGGCGATTGCGTTAAGCCCAATTTTCAGCCTTTTCCTCACCGGTCCTTTACAGAAATACAAACCTGTAAGCGCTAGAAGCGTCGCTAACGCCATGTATACAATCGCTCAAATAAATCAAACCGGCATCTATACGTATCCTTCTGACCAAATCAAGAAAATTAATCAACAAACTATACATGAAACAAAAAGATGAGACCGAAAATTCGGCCTCATCTTTTTTAGTAATTCTATTAATCATTTTGGAAGCTGCAAACTGCAGCTGTCTTGGTTAGGCAGTCAATGATTGATTTTTTCTGTAGCTTTGATATCCGCCTGCAGTTCGATCTCCACATTGCCTTGGATTGCCCGGCTGATCATGCACGAACTTTCCGCTTTTTCGGCAAGCTTCTGTGCCAACGAAAAATCGCGCTCGGTAGCATCGGCTTTTAGCACGATACGGGGTCTATGGATAATGCGCTCATAAGTAATGACGCCGTTCGTCACATCGACAATGCCTTCTGATTCCATCGTCAAAGAGTCTTTGTCCAGCTTGCTGCGCTCCATCATGGCCGCCAGTGTAATAATATAGCAGGTTGCGGCAGCACCAAGCAGCATTTCATCTGGGTTGGTCCCGACTCCAGGCCCGTCCATTTCTGGAGGAATCGAAATCCGGGTTTTTAAGTTGCCGGCCTCAATTTCCCCGACATCATTGCGGAGGCCTGGCCAATTAGCTTGTAAGTGAAAACTGTGTTTTGCCACTTTCATCTCTCTCCTATCGCCATTCTTTTCTTTATCGATTCAGCCGTTCCAATTCTTCAAGGCGGGGCATTGCAGTAAGGGCACCCGCTTTTGTTGCGCACAGCGCTCCAAGCTTATTGGAGAAAGAAGCGCATTCGATGACTTCCTGCTTCGTCTTAGGCATGCCATTCAAATGAATATAGCGAATGGTGCCAGCGACAAATGCATCTCCGGCCCCGGTCGTGTCAACCGGCTGGACCGGAATGACCGGTATATGAAAAACATCTTCTTCAAAAAGAGCATACGTCCCGTTTTTACCATCTGTCAAGAAAACAAGCGGAATATTAAATGCTGAAAGGCGCGCAATCCCTTCTTCCATAGACTCGGTCTCCATTAAAAATGCCAGTTCATCTGTTGTTACTTTCAGCACATCGGTAGTCTGCAAGAATTTGCAGGCTGTCTCCCGGCTGCGTTGTTCGCTATCCCAACGGAGCGGCCGAATGTTGGCATCAAATGTACAAATCACACCGTTTGCCTTTGCAAGTTCTACCGCTTTCTCCGTTGTTTTTAATGCTTCCGGATGAAACATCGTGCCGGAACAGACATGAAAAACACTGGCCCGTTGGAAAGCTTCCGTTAAAAGATCATTCGGTGTTACTTGAATATCAGGCGTCTCATTCACATAGTCCGCAAAAATCCGGTCATAGTCCGGGGTTAAATGAATAAAAACGCCGCTTACCCGTTTTTCCGGCACAATGATCGACGGATAAAGCATCACGCCTTCTTTTTCAAGTTCGCCGCGAACAAAGGCAGATGTTTCATCATCTCCTGTCACTGTGATAAATGCGGAAGGTACACCCAACCGGCTTACGCCTGCGGCTACATTTACCGTTGCTCCGCCGAGATGGCGTGTAAACGCATCGTTATTTGTATTATTTGCTATATAGTCGACAAAAGCATCCCCATACGTAAGGACGTGCTTCAAGTTGGTCATTGGTTTGCCTCCACTCTTTCAGCCCACTTGAGGTGTGCTTCAAAAGATCTTTTTTTACTTATTTCGTATAATTCTATCACAAAAACCACTTAGACCCGCTAAAGTAAGGCTGCAACCAAGCGAGGTTAGGACGGCTTTTCTATCATACGATAAAAGGAAAACATTCCGGAAGGCATTTTTATATCATTTACAAATTTTTCTCCGTTTTTTTGTATAGTGTTTCCCGGCGATCGTCAAAAACTGGAATGCGCCCACGTACTTCGTCCACTTCAGTTAAATCTATTTCTGTATATCCGATGGTTTCTTCCATGCCTAACTGCATACGGACTTCGCCCCAAGGTGCGATAACCATCGAATTGCCACCAAATTCGTTTTTCGGATCACTTCCGGCACGATTGACCGCGACAACAAAGCATTGATTTTCAATTGCCCGGGCTTGAAGCAATACCCGCCAATGATCGATCCGTGCTGCCGGCCACTCTGCCGGCACAAACATGATTTTAGCGCCATTCAACGCATGGGCGCGGATCCATTCCGGAAATCGGATATCATAGCAGATAACTCCACCGCATGTAACACCGTCCAATTCAAAAAGATTGAGCGAATTTCCCGCTTCTAAATATACATGTTCGTCCATCAGTCCAAAAAGATGGGCTTTGTCGTATTCTCCGACAGCTTCACCATTTTTATCAGCAATGTGCATTGTATTATAGAAAGCGCCGTTTTTATGGGTGGATACAGAACCGCCCACCACATGCACTTGATTCTTCTTGGCAAAATCAGCAATGAATGATTTTGCCCGTTCTTCACTATCCGACAATGCCTCCAGCTCGGTCAACGCGTAGCCTGTATTCCACATCTCAGGCAGCACAATAATATCCGCTCCGTTTTCTTTTGCCTCGGTCATTTTTTCTGCCACACGGGCGAAATTCGTTTCCGGATTTCCAAATGCGATATCAAGTTGTATGCAAGCAATTTTCATTTGTTTTTCCTCCAGTAGACAAGTTACTTTAAACTCTATAAGATTTGAAGTAGATGCGCAATTATTTAGAAAATGAGGGACATTTTAATGGAATTTTCAAACCGGTTACAACAATTACCTACTCAATTTTTTGCTTCTCTTGCCTCAAAAACAAATAATGCCATAGCGGAAGGCCGCGACATTATCAACTTAGGACAAGGGAATCCTGACCAGCCTACACCCGCTCATATCGTCAAAGCCATGCAAGAAGCGGTGGCCGATCCAAAAAACCATAAATACTCGCCTTTTCGCGGCATTCCTGAATTGCGGAAAGCTGCCGCAGACTTTTATGAACGTGAGTACGGCGTCCATATCGATCCCAATACGGAAGTGGCCATACTTGGGGGGACTAAAATCGGACTGGTAGAGCTGCCGCTCGCGTTAATGAATCCTGGTGACTTACTGCTATTGCCTGACCCTGGATACCCTGATTATTTATCTGGCGCCCCTCTTGCGGACGTCGAATTTTCTTTAATGCCGCTAAAAGCTGCTAATGGCTTTTTGCCTGATTACAAAGAACTCGAGGAAACTGTTCTGCAACGGGCCAAATTGATGTATTTGAATTATCCGAACAACCCTACCGGCGGTGTGGCTTCTAAGGAATTTTTTGATGAAACAGCTGCTTTTGCAAAACAGCATGGCATTGGCGTCGTCCACGATTTTGCGTACGGAGCAATCGGCTTTGATGGACAAAAGCCCCCTAGCTTTCTTCAAACACAAGGAGCTAAAGAAGTAGGCATCGAAATGTATACATTATCTAAAACGTATAATATGGCTGGCTGGCGCATCGGCTTTGCTGTCGGCAATGCTAAGATGATCGAATCCTTGAATTTAATTCAAGACCATTTGTTTGCAGGGCTTTCCCCGGCCCTTCAAGTTGCCGCAGCTGCAGCTTTATCCGGAGATCAACAATGCGTTGATAGACTGGTTGAAACTTATGAGAAACGCCGGGAAGTCTTAATCGCTGAATGTGCTCGCATCGGCTGGGACATCAAAGCGCCTAAAGGCTCGTTCTTTGCCTGGCTCCCAATTCCTAAAGGCTTTACGAGCGTAGAATTCAGCAATTATTTAATGGACCATGCCGATATTTCCGTTGCCGCAGGAAGCGGTTTTGGCGCCAGCGGTGAAGGATATATCCGCGTTGGGCTTCTAGTAGACGAGTCCCGTATTGCTGAAGCGATTCAGCGCATCGAAAAGTTAAACTTGTTTTGATATGTAGAAAAAACTGCCTTTTAAGCAAAAGGCAGTTTTTTTGTGTACAAAACCTATAGATTTCTGGTTTTACTCGAGAAGACCGACATGCTTTGAGGGAGCAATTCTAAATTTTACTTCCCCAATCACTGATCGTTCCAATATATAGCCGAAAACTCGTGAATCTATACTGTTCAAACGGTTATCCCCCAATACGTAGTAAGAACCGGAAGGAACTTGGAACTCCGGAAAGTCTTCGGTCAGCCGCAAGTAGCCTTTTTGTTTTGCTATCTCCATATTCTCTTTTAAGTAGGGTTCCTCTACTCGCTGCCCATTAAGAAAAAGTTGATCGTCTTTCATTCTTATACGATCACCCGGCGTCCCGATTACACGTTTAATGAGATTTTTTCCTTCCGGAGTCATAAAGACAACCAAATCAAAATTGGTTACATGGCTAATCTTAGTCAGAACCACTTTATCATCCGCTTCAATGGTCGGCATCATTGAATGGCCGTGCACTACTACCGGTTCAAACAGAAATTGCCTAGTGGCAACAACGATCAACGCTGTAAGAAATATGACTTTCATCCAATTAATCAGTAATTTCACCGGATCTCCGTACAAAGGAAAGCCCCCTCTCCTGTTAAACAAAATTTCTTTTCTCTTATGTTACTACAGCTTTTCCTAGTGTGCACTTTAAGCTTTACTATTCTCTCAGCTAGTTGTTACAATTATTAAAATATTAAAAAAGGAGTTCACTTTTTATGAAAACTCTATCTACTCAAGATGTCATTTATGCATTTTCGCGTTTGAATGCTCCAGTAATGCATGTTCAACCGGGTGATACAGTCACTATCGAAACGTACGATTGTTTCAAAAACCAAATCTCTTCCGCCGATCAAGAAGTGGCGGCGATTGATTGGAACGAAATCAATCCGGCGACCGGACCGATTTTTATTGAAGGGGCTGCCTACGGCGATCTTTTGAAAGTTACAATTGATGATTTGGAAATCGGTGACCAAGGCGTCATGGTAACCGGACCGGAACTCGGCGTCATGGGGCATCGCATGGAAAAGATGGAATCTAAAATCATACCAATCAAAGCAGGTAAAGCCATATTTAATGGCCAGTTGGAATTGCCGTTAAATCCAATGATTGGCGTTATCGGCGTCGCTCCTGAAGGAGAACCTGTTTCTTGCGGAACTCCTGGCGCTCATGGCGGCAATATGGATACGAAGCTTATCACTAAAGGCGCCACCTTGTATTTTCCTGTATTCGCAGAAGGGGCACTTTTTGCTTTAGGCGATTTCCATGCAGCAATGGGGGACGGTGAAATAAGTGTTTCAGGGATCGAAGTGCCAGGACGCGCAACCGTAACATTCGATGTTATCAAAGGCATACATTCAAAATACCCTGTCCTACAAAACTCTGAAGGGGTGGCATTGCTTGTTTCCGCAATGACGCTTGACGAAGCGGTAAAGATTGCCGTAGAAGAAATGATCGATCTTCTGCTTCCACACACTGATTTGACTGTCAGCGAAATCACGATGCTGATGAGTGCTGCTGGCGAGACACAAATCAGCCAAGTGGTTGACCCGCTCGTGACTGTCCGGTTTTTTGTACCGCAGCATGTACTCGACTCCCTCTCTATTAAATTGTTTCCATAGGAGGAATTCTTGTGTTTAAGGGAGAAAAAATTTGCTTGACCGCTATGAAAGAAGAAGATTTGCCTATCTACCGCATATGGAACAGCGAAATGGGGTTTGGACGCAATTACAATTCCAGCCCGATCCGCGAAGTTTCTGAAAAACAGGCGGAACAATGGTTTCGCCAAGATTCCGAACGTGACTTCCGGTTTTCCATCCGCCCGGTTAAACTGGACACTTTTCTTGGAGTATGCGCAATTGAGGATATTCAATGGACTCATCGGGTCGGCTGGATTTCCATCGCCCTTGCAACCGATTATCAAGGTAAAGGCTATGGCACAGAGGCGATGCAGATTTTATTGAACTATGCCTGGAATGAACTTAACCTTCACCGTATCCAGCTTACTGTCTTTGAATACAACAAACCGGCGATTGCCATGTATGAAAAATTAGGGTTCCAAAAAGAAGGTGTATATCGGGAATTTTTGCAGCGGGATGGAAGACGTTTCGATATGTATCTCTATGGCCTACTAACGTCAGAATCATCCGACTTTTGAGTGAAGCTCAATTTTATGTTACACTCAAGAAAAAATTGTAGGTGATTATAAATGGTAGGAAGAAACGACCCATGCCCATGCGGCAGCGGCAAAAAATATAAGAAATGCCACGGCAACGTGCAAGCGGTATCCATTAATGATTTGGTAAATGACGAACTTTTCAAAGTCCGTCAGTTATTTTTCTCGGAAAATCCGAACCAGCAGCAGCTAGCGAGCTTCCGCGAACTTCAGCAAGAATGGCAGCCACGCTTGATGCAATCAATGGCTGAAAACGATGCGCAAGCATTTGTGATCGAGAATTTCTTGTTCATGAAAAAACCGGAACTTTGGCAGGAATTTTTAGTGAAGCAGATTGAACTGGCTCAACGCCCAATCACGAAAGATGTTTTAGCAAACTGGAAAAATGTTAAGTTCTTCCTTGGCCAATTGGTCAAAGGCGATTTGGAAAAAGCCACATTGAAAGACGCTTTTTCCGGTAATGAATATACAATGACTGACCAGCCGCCAACGGATATGGAAAATGGCCAAGGCCTTCTTGCAATCATGCTTCCTGATTCCCGTGTTGGTACTGATGGCGTCTTATTCTTAAACGGTTATTTGACAGTTGTCGGCGAATTCGCTCCGTTCTTTGAGCAATTGCAAGCAAAAATGGCAGAAGCTGATGCAACTGACGGTGAACGCTATTTGAAGGATAACTATTTGACTGTTGTTGAACAAATCGTCAAGTACTCTACAGGCACTGTAGAAAAGCACATTCAACTGTCTCCCGAACACGATAATGTGATGGTTGAACTGGCAAAACATATCGAAACTGCTAACTTTGATGAAGAAACTGTGGAAAACGTCACAAGTATTATGAACAGCTATCTTACTAGCCAACAACCTGCTGTCCAAAAACCAGAAGCTCTTGTAGCGGGGTATTGGAGATTCTTGCAGGATCATGAGCTTATCAACGGACCTATGTTGACTTCAAAAGATTTAAGCGAAAAATTTGGTGTTGCAACCAGCACAATTTTGAAGCGTTCAAAAGAATTCAATTCTTATTTTGAAGAGTTGTTAGTAAAAAATAGTTAATAATAAGACGAATCCATTGGATTCGTCTTTTTTTATCAAGTTATCCACTTTTTTGAAAAAAAAAGCATCTTAAAGAATATTTATCAACATTCCCAAAAAGTTGTCCAGTAATTGTGTGGACAATTTAGAAAAAACTCAATTATTACCTTGTGGATAAGTAAATATTTTCAACTTATCCACATGGATAGGAGGCGGAAAAATGTTCGAAATCACTTGGGACAGTTTTGTACGTATTGTAACGGTTGGAACATTGGCATATATCGGGCTTATTCTCTTCCTGCGCATTTCAGGAAAGCGGACTTTGTCGAAGTTGAATGCTTTTGACTTGGTGGTGACTGTTGCTTTAGGTTCTACCCTTTCAACTGTTTTATTGGACAGCAGCCTAACACTGTTTGAAGGTTTGACCGCTTTTGCCCTGCTTCTTGTGCTTCAGTACCTCATTTCTTTTGGTTCAATTCATTGGGGATGGTTCAACAAACTGATCAAATCAGAACCGAAATTGCTCTATCTAAATGGGGAATTTTTACGCAGTGCCATGAAAAAAGAAAGAATGACGGAAATTGAGATTCTCCAGGCTATCCGTTCTTCAGGTTCAGGCTCTACGTCAGAAGCCACAGCTGTCGTATTAGAAACTGACGGCAGTTTGTCGGTTATAAGCAGCGAGCCTAAAGATGCAATGCAAAATGTCAAAACACAAAAATAAAAACAGTGTTCCGGAATTTTTCGGAACACTGTTTTTATTGGTTACATTTTAGGCGTTTTCACCCGATTTTTCCGATATGCCCGGCGCGCTGGAGCTGTTTCAAAAAACATTTTTTCTCCTTCCGACTCCGGCAAGACAGGCGGCACCGGGGTCGGCTTCCCATCTTCCCCCATCGCTACCATAGTCAGAAACGATTCTGTCGTCAGCTTTTCTACACCGGTCTGCAGGTTTTTCGATTTTACCCGCACATATACTTCCATTGATGTGCGTCCAGTTGATGTAACATTTGCTTCAAGTTCGAGAACATCCCCGACACGCGCTGAAGATAAAAAATCAACTGAATCGATCGATGCGGTGACCACCACTTGCTGGTGGGCATGCTTCATCGCTGTAATGGCCGCAATTTCGTCAATATACGCCAATACTTTCCCTCCAAAGATAGAGTCCATGTGGTTTGTATCCGGCGGCAAAACTAATTTTGTTTGTATTGTACGCGATTCTCTCATCGGAATTGCTTCCATTCTATCACTCCTCTCCTTAATGCTAACGCGTCTTTGGTAAAACGGCAAATTCTCCTTATGGTATATTGATATTCAAGGAGGGTTTTTATGACAGAATTATTGCGTATTTTAAATACACCCGAATTCCAATCAAAAGATTCATTAAAACAACAACTTGAGCAACTAGGGATAAAAGCCGGCGACTCAGTCATCGTCCATTCTTCTTTAAAGGCCATGGGCTGGATTGCAGGAGGTCCGCAAGCAGTTGTCGAAGCACTGATTGATACTGTGACCGAAGAAGGAACTATCGTCATGCCTTCCCAATCAGCGGATAATTCCGATCCTCGCTACTGGATGGAACCGCCAATTCCTGAAAACTGGCATCAGCCGCTCCGGGATACATTGCCAGCATACGATCCACATTTAACCGGATTAAGAGGCATGGGTAAAATCGCCGAGTGTTTCCATCGGCATCCGCTAACGATACGCAGCCCGCATCCGGCGCACTCATTTATGGCTTGGGGCAAAAATGCTGAAGAATGGATGAGCGAACATCCTCTTGAAGATTCGTTTGGCAGAGACTCGCCACTTGGCAAGATGATCAAAAGCGATGTAAAAATCATGCTGATCGGAGTCGGATTTGATTCATGCACGGCTCTTCATTTAGCTGAATTTTTACAAGAGAATCGGAAAACCTCTCCTCAAGGCGCCGCAGTCCTTAAACACGGAAAACGCGTCTGGCAGACTTTTAATAGTGTAGATACGGATTCAGATCGGTTTCCAGAACTCGTTAAAGATTATCCAGGTCCGGTTTCTACTGGAAAACTCGGGCAAGCAGAAGTTAAAATTACAGCTATGCGGCCTTTGATTGAATTCGGTATTGACTGGCTGAAAAAACACTCTATTACACCGTAAAAAGCCGGCTCATGAAAGAGCCGGCTTTTTACGGTGTAATTATTTCAGTCAATAATTTTTCTAATCGGTTGTTGTTTAAATTAAAAGAATCCACGAATGCGTTTATAATTTCAGCTGGTTCAGGAACTTTTTCCCAACTTAATTGATAACCAGCATTGAACAGCAACTGCCGGGCAAATTCCCTCAATGTACGCCCGTTTCCCTCTCGAAAAGGATGAAGTGCGTTCAATTCGGCTAAAAAATAGGCAAGCCGTGGAATCAACTGCTCATGGGACAAACCCTTCAAATAATTTTCTTCTGCCAATTCATCAAAGATTTTGTTTAGTTGGGATTCAATAAAATCAGGATGCGCAAAAGATGAAGATCCCTTGGATATCATTTCTTTTCGCAACTCACCAGCAAATGGATACACATCTTTTAAAATACCGTGATGAATCGCCAGAAATGCCTCTTTGTCCAAAGGATTTTGAGGTTTTTGAATCTGCATTTCAGACAAACGGAAAAGCGTATATACCTTTTCAATTTCTTTCAATGTGTTTTCGTCTCTTACATCGAAAACATTGATCAAGACGTCTGTGTCTGGATAACAATACATCGAAGTATGCCGATATTTAGACATTGAATTTCAATTTAATGGCCTGATGGAATTGAGCTTCCGTTTGTTCACCAGTCAATACCGATAGAACAAATTTCTGATCCTCATTTGTCACATCAAATCCCTCAGTGATAAGAGAATGTGACGCATAGGAAAGTGCATGAGTAGCTTGTTCTTGGGAAATCCCGTTGGCTAATTTCATCGTTTTTACGACCACCTTTCATTCTATTATTATAGCATTTTTCTATCGTTTTTCCCATCAGAAACCGTGATTTTGCAGGGTTAGCTGCTGTTTCTCACTAAAAAAATCAGAAAGAGAAAGAAAGATTCAAACACTTTCCATTTCTATTCGAAAAGAGATTCGCCACACAAAAAAACCGGATGCAAGTGCATCCGGTTTTCTTAAACTTGCTGTTGCAATTCTTTCGTTTCTTCTGCAGTGAAAGCGCGTGACCTCGTTAAAAAGCGTTTGCCTTCTACACCTTCAAGCGAGAACATGCCGCCGCGCCCGTCTACCACATCAATGATTAATTGCGTATGGCTCCAGTAGTCGAATTGGTTTTTATGCATGTAGAATTTGCAGCCGCCGATTTCACCGAGCAGCACATCTTGATCCCCCAGAAAAAGGTCCCCTTCTGGATAGCACATTGGAGAACTCCCATCACAACAACCTCCCGACTGATGAAACATAAGCGGTCCGTGCTTGCCTTTTAATAGGTCAATCAATTCCAGCGCTGATTCTGTTGCCGTAACGCGTTCGACCATTGCCTTCACCTTCTTTCTAAATCAAAAGAACCCTTGCTTGTCTTCACTGTAGCTGACAAGCATGTTTTTCGTTTGCTGATAATGCTCAAGCATCATCTTGTGGTTTTCACGGCCAATACCGGACATTTTATAACCGCCGAACGCTGCATGCGCAGGATACTGATGGTAACAGTTTGTCCAGACACGACCCGCTTGAATACCACGCCCGAAACGGAACGCAGTATTTGTATCGCGCGTCCAAATGCCGGCACCGAGTCCATACAAAGTATCATTCGCAAGTTCCAGGGCTTCTTCTTTCGTCTTGAATGTCGTTACCGATACAACCGGCCCGAAAATCTCTTCTTGGAAAATGCGCATCTTGTTGTTTCCTTTAAATACCGTTGGCTTGATATAATAGCCTTCCGCCAAGTCTCCTTCAAGTACATTGCGGTCACCGCCGGTCAATACTTCAGCGCCTTCCTGCTTGCCGATATCCAGATAGGACATGATTTTTTCCATCTGCTCTTGTGAAGCTTGGGCACCCATCATAGTGTCCGGATCTAAGGGGTTACCAATTTTAATCGCTTCTACACGTTTAATCGCACGTTCCATGAATTCTTCATAGATATCTTCCTGAATAAGCACGCGTGAAGGACAAGTACATACTTCCCCTTGGTTTAAGGCAAACATGACAAAACCTTCAATCGCCTTATCCAAGAATGCATCATCTTGGTCCATTACGTCTTTAAAGAAAATATTTGGCGATTTTCCGCCGAGCTCCAGTGTAACCGGGATCAAGTTCTGGGAAGCATACTGCATGATCAATCTGCCCGTTGTTGTTTCGCCGGTAAACGCGATTTTACTAATTCGAGGGCTTGACGCGAGCGGTTTTCCAGCTTCTAAGCCAAAGCCGTTCACAATATTTATAACGCCTGGCGGCAATAGATCTCCAACCAATTCAGCCCAAACCAGTATGCTGGCAGGTGTTTGCTCAGCTGGTTTCAATACCACACAGTTTCCTGCCGCCAGCGCAGGCGCCAGTTTCCAGGTAGCCATAAGCAGCGGAAAGTTCCATGGAATGATTTGCCCCACCACGCCAAGCGGTTCATGAAAGTGGTACGCAACCGTATTTGCATCAATCTGGCTGATCGAGCCTTCTTGTGCGCGAATAACTCCCGCAAAATAGCGGAAATGGTCGATTGCCAAAGGCAAGTCGGCATTGAGCGTTTCACGGACAGCTTTCCCGTTATCCCATGTTTCGGCTACCGCCAACATTTCCAGGTTCTCTTCCATGCGGTCGGCAATTTTCAAAAGGATGTTGGAGCGTTCTGTGACCGAGGAGCTTCCCCAGGCATCTTTTGCGGCATGTGCAGCATCTAGCGCCAGTTCCACGTCTTCTGCAGTAGAACGCGCAATTTCGGTGAACTTCTTGCCGGTCACAGGCGATATGTTATCAAAGTATTGCCCTTTCACCGGCGCTTTCCACTCACCATTTATGAAGTTTTCATATCTGCTTTTAAATTTACTTTTTGCCCCTTCGCTGTTCGGTGAAGCGTAAACCATTACCATTTTGTTTCCTCCCTTTAATTTAGTTTGCCGGAAAGTATGCGCTTACATTCTCTTTGGATAGCATACAAAAATAAACGGCTTCCCTTACATATTGTCAAACTTATTGAAATATTGCAACTAATATTTCCTAATAAATTTCCATCTCCCTCTGTTCGTTTTGTTAAATGCCCAATCAGGGTATAATGAAAAAATAAAACCTAAATTCAGAAACGAAGGGAATATCAAATGCGAATCAATAAATTTTTAAGCGAGACGGGAATCACATCCCGCCGCGGCGCAGACAAATTCATAGAAGCCGAACGGGTGACGATAAACGGTAAGATTGCCGAACTTGGCAGTAAAGTTGAACCTGGCGATGAAGTCAAAGTAGACGGAAAAGTCATTGAACAGCCGAAACAGCAGTATGTCTATATAGCACTTAACAAACCGGTTGGGATTACCAGTACAACAGAACGCCATATCGAAGGCAATATTGTTGATTTCGTTAATCACTCCGAGCGGATCTTCCATGTCGGGCGTTTGGACAAAGATTCCGAGGGCTTGATCTTGCTGACCAATGACGGCGATATCGTCAATGAAATTTTACGGGCAGAAAATGAGCATGAAAAAGAGTATATTGTGAAAGTGGATATGCCAGTAACCGATTCTTTCATAAAGAAAATGGAAGAAGGCGTAGAGATTCTTGACACTAAAACGCTTCCTGCAAAAGCGGAAAAACTGTCAAAATACACATTCCGCTTGACCATCCGACAAGGACTGAACCGCCAAATCCGGCGAATGTGCACGGCGCTTGGCTATGAAGTGCAAAGCTTGAAAAGAATCCGGATCATGAATATCCATTTAGGCGATTCGGCTGTCGGACAATGGCGGGATTTAACAGATTCAGAGAGAGAAGAATTGTTCAAACAATTGGATTACACACCGAAACGCTAAGGAGGATTAGCTTTTGCTGACTATTACCAATACACCGAACCATACAGGAGTTAAAATCAGCGGCGATTATTTCGACTTGGACGGTTTAAATCAATCTATCTATCAAGTGATTGGCGCCGAAGAAAAATATTACAATTATGCCGGCGCGCGAATGCGGATTCTCGGCGTTTCTTATGAGATTCGCCAAGCGGCCCAAGGTGGACGCAATATTGAAAGGGTCTTTAATGGTCTACAGGAAAAGGTAAAGAAACAACATAATTTCATTGCACCTGATAAAAACATTTATTTTTCTGTTGAAATTCTTTGGCCTGAAATTTTGTTTACATCTCTTGCTCTAAGGGACTTTGTCCGAATGCATCGAAATCAAGCCCAAAATCCGGAATGGGATTTCCATCTTTACAACATCCAGCATTTTCAGTCATTGATTTTGGATTGCCTGCGTGGCCGGATTAGCGACAAAGATTACCAAACTATTCTCCAAGCATTTAGTGAGGCGTCTCCAACAGAGGAATATGTTATTCAGTATATCGATTTTTTAAACCTCCAATATATCGGCATGGCAGTTTCCCAACGCGAGAAGACATTGCCTGCTGTGGCCTTGAAAATCGCTTTGAAAGATCAGGATTACCTATCTTTTCGCCAACAAGTATTGGCTGCAGCGAACCCTTTCAAAAAAGCGATTCATGAAATACCTATTCAAGCTGACTACCCGAAAAACATTACGTGGTGATTTTTTCTTTAGAACATTTGGAGTGTTTTTTCATAGCTGCTTTATTTGACGATCCCAGGAGTTTTCGGTTAAGTCCCGACTTTTTACGGGTATGTGGTAATACAGGGTTTTTATTATGCTTAGGAGTGATAACCGATGAAAAAATTGCTCATTTTGTTTTCGCTCACGTTGTTGTTGGGGGCATGCGGCAACGACGAAAATCCTAGCCCGACTCAAGAAAGCGAAACAGAAGTTTCAGCTCCCGAAGGAGAACTTGACCCAACTTCACCCGAAGAAGCTGATGAAGCAGAACCGACTACATTTACAGCTTTGGCAAACGGCGAAATTCCTGATGGGGAACCTGTAATGTTAGCAGGTACTGTAGAAGAATTGACAGACGACAATGCATTTCCCGCTTTTATACTGACTGATGGAGAACAGCAAGTATATATCCGAAATATGGCCGAAAAAGCCGTCGCTGTCGGAGACTCTGTCACTGTAAAAGGCATTTATGAAGGACAGGCTGAAGAAAACATGCCGCTTGTTTCCGTTGATATTATCGAAACTCAATAAGAACAAATAACAAAAACCGGCTCTCGGGAGCCGGTTTTATTTCTTTTATGCCATAGGGTGCGAACCAGCCAGCAGATGGGTTAGGTTAAATTATTGATATTCCCCTTCATCTATCGGGTTCTGCCGGTTCTGAAACATCGTCCAGTGCAACTTCTGCGTTATCATAAGTTTCGTCTTTCACGGCAATATCCCCTAAAGAGACAATGCCAACAAGCCGATCATTTTCAACTATAGGCAAACGGCGGATTTGGTTCTGGGACATGAGGTTGGCTGCGTCTTCTACGGACATATCAACAGTGCCAGTAACAGGATCGGAAGATAAGATTTCAGAAATGGGCCGGTCTAAAGACAATTGTTCTGCAATTGCTCGAATAACAATATCCCGGTCTGTGACAATTCCTATCAAATTATCTCCTTCAGCGACAGGAATCGAACCAACATCCAAATCTCTCATTCTAGTTGCCACTTCTTGAATGGTCGCTTGTGGTGAACAAGTATCTACATCAGGTGTCATAATATCTGTAACTCTCATTTTTATGCCTCCCAGTAAGTTTAATACTTTTCATCCCAAAAGATTATACCTGCACTCTGCATACATCCGCCTCGATTAACCGTTCGTTTCCTGTCCTAGTCTCGCCATGCCTCCCTTCTTTTTCTCCTAGTATTCTTTAACCGTTTTTCCGATTAAAAAACGTCTTTGAGAAAAAGAAAAAACAGCATCGGTTTAGGTAACCGATGCTGTTTTGATAAATGTTGCCCTTTTACTCAACCAGTTGGATAAACTGCCGAGTGCGTTCGTTTTTAGGATTTTCAAAGAATGTTTTTGGATCAGCGGATTCGATCACAACGCCTTTATCAAGCATAACAATTCGGTCAGCAACTTCTTTGGCAAATTTCATTTCATGCGTCACGACCACCATTGTCATTCCTTCTTCAGCTAACTGCTTCATAACTTGAAGCACTTCTCCCACCAATTCCGGGTCAAGAGCAGAAGTCGGTTCGTCAAACAGCATAACTTTCGGTTGCATTGCGAGTGAACGGGCAATGGCCACACGCTGCTTTTGGCCTCCTGAAAGCTTGCTTGGATAAACATCCGCTTTATCGCGAAGTCCAACTTTCTCCAGAAGCTCCAGACCAAGTTTCTTTGCATCCTCTTTTTTCATCTTTTTTACGGTAATAGGTGCTTCCATGATATTTTCTAAAACCGTTTTATGAGGGAATAGGTTAAAATGCTGGAACACCATTCCAACTTCTGCACGAATTTTCGTTAAGTTGTCTTTTTTTGGATTTACCGTCTGTCCATCAATTATAATTTTTCCATCATTAATCATTTCCAGAAAGTTGAAGCAGCGGAGCAGTGTACTTTTTCCGGAACCGCTGACTCCGACAAGTACCACCACTTCCCGAGGATTTACATGTAAATCGACACCTTTAAGTACTTCAAGATCTCCGAACGATTTGTGAATATTTTCTCCAGTAAGCATTAATATCCCCCCTCCTATGCTCTGTCCACGTTAAGTCTGTTTTCATACAAACGCAATAGGAATGTGAAAATCATGACTAGCACCAGGTAGTAAAGCGCTACTACCAAGAACGATTCAAACGGCTGGTAGGATTGCGCTGCTTCCCGGTTGCCGAGTGCAAAAATTTCAGATACACCAATTACATAGACAAGTGATGAATCTTTAAGCGTAATGATAAATTGGTTGCCAAGAGGCGGAATAGAACGGCGCAAAGCTTGCGGAAACACTATGCGGCTCATAGTTTGTTTTCTGTTCATGCCAAGGGACATACTGGCTTCACGTTGGCCTGGGTCAACCCCTTGAATAGCGCCACGGAAGATTTCCGCGATGTACGCACCGTTATGGACGCCGAGTGCGATAGACCCGGCCCAAAAATTATCCATTGTATAAATTTCAACAATTCCAAAGTACAAAAACATAATTTGAACGATCAGTGGTGTTCCGCGGATAATGGTAATGTAAGTATTTGCAATGCCGCGTAATATTTTAGATCCTGATATTTTCATAAGGGCAAAGATCAGACCAATTACTGTTCCCAGAATGACGCCAACGGCGGTCAATTGCAAAGTAACAAGCGTCGCCCTTAAAAATCCAGGATAAGTTCGCATGAATACATCGTAGACTGTTACAAATATCTCTGGCATACGTTCTTCACTCCTCCTTATAGCACGTGACTATTCTAAAACTTCGATGCCTTCAATTTCTGTTTCTAGGAGGTTACGCCCAAAATATTTGTTTGAAATTTCTTCGTATTTTCCATTTTCTATGATAGCAGCTAACGCTTCATTGATTTGATTAAGCATTTCTGTATCATCTTTACGGACAGCAATTGCCACTTTCTCGATCCAAAGCGGCTCCCCGACCATCTCGATTTTAATACCGGTATTCTGCGCTTCAAAACCGACTACATCTGCAGTGATTACAGCATCCAATCGGCCTTCAATTTCTAAATCCTGCAGAGCAACAACGTCACTGTTATAGTACTGAATGTCTTCAGTATATTCTTTGGCAGCCGTTTCATACGTACTTTGTCCGACAACTCCAATTTTCTTATCTTTTAAGTCTTCTGCCGACTTGATCTCCGTGTTTCCTTCACGGACAAAGATTACGCCACCAGAATAATAATAAGGATCTGTGAAGCTTACTTGTTCTGCTCGCGCATTCGTTATCGCCAAAGACCCGATAATGGCATCATAACGGTTTGTCGTCAATCCTTGGATAATTGTTTCGAACGGTGTTGTCACCGGATTTGGCTCTAAGCCCATTTCTTCTGCTATGGCGTTTCCTACCTCAATATCAAAGCCAGTCAGATTACCGCCTTCTTCAAAGCTAAAAGGTTTATAAAGTCCACTTGAAGCAGTTGTAAATTGACCTTCTTCGACCAATTTCAAGCCCCCGCTTTCGCCTTCAGAACCGCCGCCTCCACACGCTGAAACAATAAGCCCTGCTGATAATATAACGCTTAAAAATGATAATTTCTTTTTCATGTTAATCTCCCCTTTTTTTATATATTATTCACCAAAACACCGAAGCGCTTTGGGACAAGCCCTTATTTATAATTGCTCATCAAAAAAGATATCTTTTTCCTTATATATGCTTTCTAACCGGGAAAAATTCTTCTTAACTTTTTCATGTTCCTTTACATAGATAAACCGCATAATTGAGGCTAACAAAGCATGCACAGCTGTATAAGAATCGATATTCAAATTTGAATCGAGAGAAACCGGAATCACCAGATCGGCATAACCAGCAGCAATAGAATCCTGAGAGTCTGTAAAGACAATTATTTCTACTCCCCGCTCCTTGGCTAGCTTCAATGTTTCAATTAATGATTTTGTATTACGGAGAAACACAAAGGCAACTATACTATCTCCAGTTTTCAGTTTGGCTAACCGGTTAAAATACTGGCCATCAGACAACATCAGCGTTTCAGTATGGCCAAGCGCCGTATTCAACCAAGTTGCAAACCAGTGAGCTAAGCCATAATCGAGAAAGTTGCTTGTTACGTACAACCGATCTGAATATCTTATGGCGTCTACTACTTGAAGAAGCAATTCTTCATCGATGGTTTCTTTAAGCTTCATAAGACTGGCAATATCAGCATCCAATAAATTTTCTATAAAAGATCCTGATGCAGGTTCAGCTGTTTTTAGTTCTGTTTTTCCGAAGTGCTCTTCCGCTAATTTCCGCTGAAGTATTTGCTGAAATTCAGCATAACCTTTGTAGCCTAACTTTTGTGTCCACCGGATCACTGTGGATTCACTCACATTGACTCGCTTTCCAACTTCTAAGGCAGAGGAAAAAGCCAAAAAAATAGGTTCTTGAAAAAAAAGATCTCCAACTTTTTTTTGGCCAGAACTAAAATCCTTATATGAATTTGATACAGCGCGAAGTATATCCTGCACTCATTACTCCCCTAACTTATAAAAATACTTAATACCTCATAAAAATTATATCGCAATGCAGGAAAACCTGCAATAATACATTGGAAATTTATATGTTTTTGAATATGTATTGTATTTTCTTCCCTCTTTTAAGATATGTCTCTGATAAGGGGAAAGGTTGTTCTTTTCTCGTTCTAAAGGCTTTAATTTGCTTAGGAGTTTAGCCAGTGATTTGAGTAAGAGGCCGCAATTTGTTAGGGGAAAAGGCAGGTATGTAAAAATATATATAGGACCGACTTAAAAAAAGAATTCCCTACAACTTCCTCTATTAAACGTTTTAGCCTTCGAATAAACCAAATCAAGCAAAAAATTATAAAAAACCTTCAAAAATAAGCTATTAAAATCGTTTTTTGTACTTATCGATCTGATATAACTCTTAAAGAATTGTTATACTTCATTTTTTCTTCTATTATGTATGTTTCATTCTTCCTTGGCTTCTCTGGAGATACCCCAACAAATAGAAGATAAGACGGTATAAGAAACTGTACATTCATTAAATGGAGAAATAAAAAGCCGCTTGAATTGTTAGAGAACTAACAACTCAAGCGGCCCTTCATAATCTATTACTCTAGAATTTTTATTTTTACGTTTTTGCGTCCCCACTTTAGCGCTCCATTTTGTGTAGGGATGAATACGTCAATCTTCTTTCCTTTGATCGCACCGCCAGTATCACCGGCAACTGCATATCCATAGCCTTCAACATGGACTTTTGTTCCAAGTTTAATCACTTTGGGATCAACAGCGATAACTTTCAGACCAGGATTCTTTTTCAAATTTATTCCTGTTCTCGTAATGCCTGAACAGCCTTTGCATGAAGCCGTATAAGCTGTAGAAGAAACTGTAAATTCCTTCACAACAGATCCTGCTGAAGAACGTGATGGCGTTTTTGATTTTGATTTTGCTTTCGCTTTAGAGGCAGGTTTTTTCAGTTTTAACTTTTGGTTCGGTTTAATCTTATCTGACTTTAACCCGTTCCATGATTTAATGTTTGATACGCTCACTTTTTTTGCTTTAGAAATTTTATATAATGTATCTCCACTTTTAACTGTGTATGTGCTTGCTGCTGCAGAACTTTCAATTGATGTGCCAAGGAATAAAATCAGTGCAAAACTCAAGACAACTAGTAGTTTTTTCAATCTGTTCTCTCCTTTGTTTGTGTTTATCAAGTACAAACAAAATAACACGTAAACATTACAGTTCTGTAACAAAGAAGCGCCATTTCAGTTACAGTTGTATGCTTTTTTGTGACATTGTAATCAACGATGACTTAAAATATATAAAATTATGTAATTAATATAAATATTAATAATCATTACTAATTGACCATTTGTTGTATTATTAAAGGAGAAATACTAATTTTCAATAAAAAAAGCCGCTGCCATTGCAGCGACTTACTTTTTTCCTACTTATTTGCTTTATGGACTTTTAGTGACTTTCCTTTAACAGTTTTATCCTTCATCGCCTTTAATACCATAGGCCCTTTGCCGTTTAAAATGTCAATATACGTAACTGTATCTTGAATTTTGATGATACCGATGTCATCGGCAGTTACTCCTGGAATACTTGTTAAAGTACCGACAAAATCAAAAGCCCGCAGCTTTTTCTTTTTTCCTCCATTAAAATAGAGCTTCATAATATCTTTGTTCAATTGTTCATTTTTGTTTTTCTTAAGCTTAGGACGGCTTTCTAGCTTTTCCAAGAACACATCTTTTGCCTCGTTCACTTCCTGTTCTGTCGGCGTCTCTAGCTGAGGAATTTCAAACCCGATATAAGACTGGATTTCCGCAAGAAATTTGTCTTCGTTCGGTGTAACGAACGTAATCGCTTTTCCTGTTCTGCCAGCGCGGCCTGTTCTGCCTGCCCTGTGGACATAGCTTTCTTTCTCTAACGGTATGTCATAGTTGATAACATGAGTTATGTTGTCAATATCGATTCCTCGCGCAGCTACATCTGTAGCGACCAAATATCGGAATTCGCCTCTTTTGAATTCATTCATTACAGCAAAACGGTCTTCTTGCACCATGCCGCCATGCAATTTATCTACAGTATAGTAATGTTTTTCAAGTTCATCTACTACATAGTCGACGTTGTCTTTTGTCCGGCAAAAGATGATGCAGCTGTCCGGATTTTCAACTATCGTCACATCTTGGAGCAGCGAAAATTTCTTTTGTTCTTTTACTACATATAACGAATGATCAATCTGATCAGTCAACGTTTCTGTTGATTCGATTTCGATATGCTGCGGATTATCCATGTATTTATGCTGCAGCTTGGCAACATTTTCCGGCAGTGTTGCAGAAAACAGCATGGTTGTCCGCTGCTTTGGCAACTTTTCAATGATCGCTTCGACTTGTTCAATGAACCCCATGTTAAGCATTTCATCCGCTTCATCTAAAACAAGATATTCGATACGGTCTACGTTAAGTGTGCCACGCTCCAAATGATCTAAAACACGCCCTGGCGTTCCGACAACAATATGGCATTTCTGCTTGAGCTCGGCTTGCTGATAGGCGAAAGGCTGTTTGCCATAAACAGCTGCTGCTTTTATGCGCTTGAAGCGGCCTATATTTGTAATGTCCTCTTTTACTTGATCTGCCAACTCACGTGTTGGCGTTAATACAAGCGCTTGCGGCTTGTTCTCATCCCAGTCAACCAGCTCGCAAAGCGGAATGCCGAATGCAGCGGTTTTTCCGCTGCCAGTCTGCGACTTTACCGTTACATCATTTTTGGCCAGTGCCGCCGGAATTACTTTCACTTGCACTTCTGTCGGTTCCGTATACCCTAACCCTTCCAGAGTTCGCAAAATAGGTTCGCTTATATTGAATTCAGTAAATAACTTTTTAGTCATCGTTTTTGCTCCTTTTCCATCCACAAGTATTTCAGTCCTTCTATTATGGCACGGTTCAGCAGATTCGGTCATTAAACAATTATTAAGTTTTATGCAGTATTAAAAATATGCAGCAAGGAGACGTTCTCCCTGCTGCATGATTTATTTTTATGAATCGAGTAAACTAACCGATACTTTTACATCAAGCGATTGGCTTCCGCCTCTATATACACCTTGGACTGGACTAACATCGTTATAATCCCTGCCAACTCCGACACGGATGTGGTGTTCTAGCGCTTCTACATTATTGGTTGGATCGAGCCCTACCCAACCGATTCCTGGAACCATCACTTCCACCCAGGCATGGCTTGCAGCATCCCCAACTAAAGCCGAGTTTTCACCAACGTATAAATAGCCGCTGACGTATCGGGCTGGTATGTTTTTATTGCGCAAAATCCCGAGCATGACATGCGTGATATCCTGGCAAACCCCTTTCATCAAGCCGAACGACTCTTCTGCCACCGTAGAGACATTTGTCGATTCGCCGTCATATGTGAAATGATTGTTTAAAAACTCAGTGACGTCGATAGCAAATTGCACTGGATTTGTCATTTCACCGAGCTGATTGTCCACCTGCTCCATCTGCTCCGGTGTGATATAAGTGTAGGCCGTGTTGCTCAAATAAGCCAAATAATGTTCACTAAATAATTGAGAATGGAAAATGGCGTTCATTTCCGGTGAATAATCGATCCGATGGACAAACGGACTTTTTTGAATGCTGACAACCGAAGTTGTTTTCACTGTTAACGCTTGATGGTGTTCGGCAATAAAGAACGTTTCAACATTATTGCCCCAAATATCGACATACTCTTTCGTGACCGAAGCCGGTGTAATTTCCGTCTGGTACGTAAGAAGGCGCTGACATTCGTCGGTTCTCGGCTTTAGACGGATAGAATTCATGCTTTGGTCAACAATTGTTTCGTATTCAAAAATATTGGTATGTTCGATTTTATATTTCATAGAAGTAATTCCTTTCGTACCAATCGTCTGAGTTTGCCTTTGCGTCTGAGATTGACTTGCTTCCTCTTTTTCCAAAGTCGGATCGATTAAGTAGTATGTTTTTGAAAAGATTTCTCCGATTTCATTGCAGCCGTTCTGAAATTGATTTAAAAATTCCATCATTTCATCAGAATTCAATGCTCTTATATCCGTCTGTTCAAAGTCGGTGCGCAATTGATCAAGTTTTGCAAAGAGTTCCCAAGAGTAATGGGAGACCTTTCCTCCTTCAAGATCATCGACCGCTTCCCTTACATGATCCAGGCAATAAATGATGGAGCGCGGAAAAGCTCTATTGGAGGTCAGAAAGCAAAGAACTTCTTTTGCATCCATCAATGGCGGATTGGCTTTTAGATAAGCTTCGTAACCATTTGTCATGCGAAGAGCTGCCAGCCAATAGTAATAATCCTCTGTCTGCTCCTCCATTTCCCTTTCGCGGGTGCGTTCACATACAACGTTCAGAATTCGTGCTGTTTTTTCTGCCCGTTCCAGCCATTTGCCGATTTTAATAATCTGGTAGGCAACGCCGCGGGACATAGCGGATTCAATAATTCCTTGGGAAGTTAAGGAGGTCATTTTAACTTGTTCTAAAAACTTCCGGACATTGCGCATACCGCTTTGCTGCCCGTCCATCTCTTGCAATACCCAATAACAGCCATTCCAAACTTCCCAATAATCGTCCGGAATATGGTCGCGGCTGATTCTGGCATTTTCTCTCACCAATCGCACGCAATTCGCTGTTGAGTTCCAATTTTCTTCGGCTAACGCTAAATATTGCACAAGTTTCTCTTCATCATAGTACGGTTCAGACTTAATTTGCTCCATCATTTCAGTGGATGCACAGATTTCGAAAATCAGCTTCCAGTCCCGATCCCTGACCAGTTCCTCGTCTGAAGCTTCAATCATCTGCAGCAGTTGTACATCTAAAATACGGGCATTGTTCTCGGCTCTTTCCGCATTCCGAGACATCCAGTACAACGAATTGGCTACACGGCTTAACATTACAATGACCCCCTCTCGTCTTTACACACCCACGTATCCTTGCCCCCGCCGCCTTGAGAAGAATTGACAACAAGTGATCCTTCCTTCAGAGCGACACGCGATAATCCTCCAGGCAATACGCGCGTCTCTTTTCCTCTCATAACGAAAACACGCAGATCAACATGGCAAGGATAAAATTTTTCCCCTTGATAAGCGGGTGCCCGTGACAATTTGATCGTCGGCTGAGCAATGTATTGATGGGGCATTTCAATGATTTTTTCGCGAAACTCTTCTATTTGTTCTTTAGAAGCATGAGGACCAATCAGCATATCATAGCCGCCTGATGCTCCGACATTTTTAACCACCAGTTCTTCAAGGTGCTCAAGCACCCACTCCCGCTCTTCTTCTTTGCTGAGCAGATACGTTTTCACATTATTGATGATCGGCTCTTCGTTCAAATAGTATCGGATCATGTCTGGAACGTAAGCATAGATAGCCTTGTCATCAGCCACTCCGTTGCCGATGCCATTCAAAATAGCTACGTTTCCGTGCCGATAAGCTTCCAGCAATCCTGCTACTCCCAAAGCAGAATCTTCCCGAAAAGCTTCCGGGTCCAGAAAGTCATCATCTATTCTTCGATAAATTATATCAACACGTTTTAAGCCGCGAATCGATTTCATATAAACAATATTATCCCTGACCAGCAGATCCCGGCCTTCGACCAAATCGACTCCCATCTGCTGGGCTAAAAAAACATGATCGTAATAAGCGGAATTGTACATGCCAGGCGTCAAAAGCACCGCGAACGGTTTATCTTTTTTTGCTTCAGGCGCATGGTCGAGCATCGCTTCATATAGATAGGACAATTGGTGTTCCAATGTTTCCACCGCATGCTTAGCGAAAAATTCAGGGTATACTTGGCGCATCACATAGCGGTTTTGGTAAACATAAGACATCCCGGATGGATTCCGCAAATTATCTTCAAGAACATGGTATTTTCCGGACTCGTCTCGAATTAAATCAATTCCCGCCAAGAAAATATGGTTTTTTAGCGGAACGTTGACCCCTTGGACTTGCTTCGCATAATAATATGGATTTTCTTCGACGAGCCTTCTTGGTATTATGCCATCTTTGAGGATATTCTGATCGTGGTAAACATCTTCTAAAAATTGATTGAGGGCTTCCGTACGTTGAATCATCCCTTTTTCGATCGTCTTCCATTCCTCGGGAGGAATAATAATCGGCACGAAATCAAAAGGCATGGTCCTTTCCGTCCCTACATTGTTGTTATAAACAGTAAAAGTAATGCCTTGCCTTAAAAAGGAGAGTTGCGCTGTTTCATGCTTTTCTTTCAATTCATCTTCTTTGAACCGGGAGAGAATCTCATGGAACTTTTGGTAATGCGTTTTTGGTGTTCCTTCCGAAGTCAGCATTTCATCAAAAAACGGACTTGTTTTATATCCTTTAAACATGTGATTCCTCCTTATGTAGTTTATGGAATTTTCAAACAACGGTATATAGAGAAAAAAGCTAAAGCTCTTTAGCGTACGAGCGATAGCTTTTTCTTAATATTCAGTATATCTTATTTTATTTATCAAATGTAGATTTATTCGAAGAAGAATTGCTTCCAGTTGAAGAATCATCATCCGAAAGATCTTTCTTCAACGACTCTGTGTATGCTGTGCTGCCGCCGTAGATTCCACCACTCGGTGTAGTCGTATCTGTTTTGGAAGTGGAAGACGTCCCAGTTGAAGTACCGGTAGTTGAGCTGCTCGCATCTGTGCTTGAAGAACCGCCGACATCATCTTGAAGCGTCTGGTTCGCTTTATCCAGCATATCTTTTTCTTTGTCCATCATTTTTTGCTGGCTATCAATTGCGCTTTTAACTGCTTCGACCGCTTTTGATACTCCTGGCTTCACCTTATCAACCATGCCGCCTGATTGTTCGTTAAAGCGATCCAACCCTTTTTTAACGTTCTCTTTCAAGTTGCTTGCTTGGGAAGTTGTAGTTCCATCTGTATTGGTCTTTTGCTGTGTCATAGCTGCACCAATTGCTGCACCTAAACCTAATAACACAAGTTTGCTGAATAATCCACCACCGCTATTTCTAGCCATACCAATCTCCTCCTCAAATTTGTTTACACTATGGTTTTAGTATTGACCAATGTTGATGTTTTTAAACATGTATAAATAAAAGACACCTTTAAATTAAGTTAAGGTGTCTGAGGTGAAGATATTCTTAGGTGAGTTTTCCTTCTTGGTATAAAACTTTCTCAAAAGCATTTACAACTTCTTCATCATATTGAATGCCAGCAAGCCGTTTTAGCTCGTCCATCGCATATTCAGGAGAAAAGGCTTTCCGATAAGCTCGGTCTTCTGTCATGGCATCAAACGTATCAGCTACTCCAATGATTTTCGCTTCCAATAAAATGTCTTCATCTTTTAGACCGAACGGATAACCGCTGCCATTTATACGCTCATGATGCTGCTCCACAATATCTGCCAAATCAGCATAAGCGGTTTCGCGTATCATGGCAGCACCATCTCCTGGATGTTTTTTTACTAAGGCAAATTCTTCTTCTGTTAGTTTTGAAGGTTTTTTTAGAACTTCTTCAGGGATGTTAACTTTTCCAATATCGTGGAGGATAGACGCAATAAACAAATTATCCATTCGCTCTTTCCTCAACTTCATATTTAAAGCAGTTTTTACAGCATAATGCGCAACACGTGCACTATGTTGAAAGGTATATGGATCTTTTCTTTCTACAGCTTCTCCAATTTTTCGTAAAGCATTAATTACACTGCTCAGATAATGAAACACAGGCGCAGTAGAAACAGATAAAAAATTTACATCAGTTTTTGCAATAAACTGGACAGTAGATTCTAAATTATTAGCGGAAAAAAAATCACCGGAACCAAGTTCAATTTTTTCTCCGTCTAATTCCGTTTCAACTTCTCCATTTAATATATAAAAGAATTCCTGAACGTCAGCATCATCACTTGGATATAGAATAAATATTGTATCTTTGAGAACAGATTGCTTCATCATTTCAATACCGCTGCCACGGCCAAGTAAACTTAGAGACGTTGAATCATTATTAACTGTTTCAAGAGATCCTTTTCTCAGTATACTTAAACCTCTCATGAATGCACTTCCTTCCAAAACAACGCGCATATAAAAACTCACTTTAGCACAGTATTTATATACGCACTAACTAATGCTCCTAAGAAATTACCAACTAATTACCATAATTGGATCAATGTAAGCTTCACGGTCAGCAAATTGGAATAGAACCCACTCGACTTCTACTTTAATTCCAGCTGCAGTTGCTTTTTCGACTCCTTTACGGGTCATTTCTTGCGTTTTTTCATCTAATTTGGCAATCAACTCATTAGCAGCTTCATTGTATTCTTTAGCCAACTGCTTTTTCTTTGCAGCATCCTGTTCGTTATTTGATTTCTCAAGGTATTTTTCGTACATAACTTGTGCTTTCACTTGAGTCTTTTCCACTTCAGCATGAATCTTGTTATTAGTTTGTTCAATCTTCACTAACGTTTTTTCAACCTCTGGACTGGCTGGTTCTTCTGCAAATACTGAAGTACTGGCCATCACAGCAAGAATAATAGAAAATAATACAGCAACAAAACTTTTCTTAAACATGTTTTTCCTCCCTGAGTTCCTTTGATGTAGCGAATGCAATGTTTTTTTGAATCAAAACAAAATTTTCCTTATTGTCTTTATTTGGATATCAAAAACTTGCCTCACTCATCATTAGTATATAGGAACTAGGTATAAAGAACAACTTATTTCTAAATATTCTCTTAATTTAGAGCAGAATAATAGTTTTATCCCGTTTTTCTAAAAAAGAACCAGGAAGTTATCCTGGTTCTCTTTAAGGCAGTATAGTTTCTCCCATGAGAAAACGGTCGCATTCACGGGCAGCTTCGCGTCCTTCGTTTATCGCCCAGACAATTAAGCTTTGGCCGCGGCGCATATCTCCCGCTGCGAAGACCCCTTCCACATTGGTCGTATATTTTCCGTATTCCGCTTTAACAGTGGAATTAGCTTCAGTTTCTACATTCAATTGCTGAATAAGGTGTTGTTGAGGACCGCTGAATCCTATCGCTAAAAGCACAAGGTCCGCTTTCCATACTTTTTCTGTGCCAGGAATTTCTTCCCGGATGCGGTTGCCCTGTTCGTCGATTTTCAATTTTACATTGACTGTATGGACTTCTTTTACATTTCCATCTTCATCGCCGACAAATTTCTTCGTCATCACGGCATAAGCTCTTGGATCTTCCCCAAAAACAGCTGCTGCTTCTTTTTGGCCGTATTCGACCCGATGGATTTGCGGATATTGCGGCCAAGGGTTTCCTACTTCATCGCGGATTGCCCCTTTTTTATCATAGACATCAAATTGGACTAGACTCTTGCAGTTTTGGCGTACAGCAGTTGCCAAGCAATCCGTGCCTGTATCTCCGCCTCCAATTACAATAACATCTTTTCCTTCCGCTGAAATAAAGTTGCCATCTTCCAAATTCGAATCCAGCAAACTTTTTGTGCTTGTATGAAGGAAATCCATTGCGTATTCGACGCCTTTAAGCTCTCGGCCTTCTACTTTAATATCACGATGGACTGTTGCGCCTGTACACATAATAACCGCATCAAAATCTGAGCGTAATGCCGAGACCGGATAGTTTTTCCCTACTTCCGTATTTGTTTGGAAAGTGATGCCTTCTTGCTCTAAAATATCGACACGGCGTTTGACTACGTCATAAGAAAGTTTCATCTCCGGAATTCCGTAAGTCAACAATCCACCCACTCGATCGCTTCTTTCGAAAACAGTGACCAAATGGCCAGCTTTATTCAATTGAGCGGCGGCTGCTAGACCTGCAGGACCTGAACCGATGACGGCAACTTTTTTGCCAGTTCGGGTTTTCGGTGGTTCTGGAATAACCCAGCCTTCTGCAAATCCTCTTTCGATAATTGAACGTTCAATCGTTCTAATGGCTACTGGCGGCTCATTAATTCCCAAAACACATGCACTTTCACAAGGGGCGGGACAAGCAAGCCCCGTGAACTCAGGAAAATTGTTCATTACATGTTCACGGCGCAGTGCTTCTTTCCATTGCCCACGGTATACGAGGTCATTCCATTCCGGAATCAGGTGATAAACCGGACAGCCAGTAGTCGTTCTGTCTATTTCCATGCCTGATTGGCACGTTGGCACGCCGCAATCCATACAACGGGCACCCTGTTCCTGTACTTCTTGCTCCGACAACGGCACTGAGTAATCGTTCCAATCCTTAGTCCGCTCTGCTGGACTGCGCTCTTTGAATGTCTGGCGATTGTATTCCATAAAACCAGTCGCTTTTCCCATTATATCCCCCCATTTCAATCTAGCTTTTAAAAGAGCTAAAGTGCAATCTCCAAAGAAGTTCTTTTATTTCCCAGCTCCAGCCATTTTGCTTTCTTCGAACGCTGCCATTTCAGCATCCATTTTTGTCATGCCGCTGCTTTGCAGTTTGTTGATGCGGTCATTGATTTTCAAATACGCTTTTGGAATAACCCGAACGAATTTAGCAGAGAATATCTCCCAATGCTCCAAAATCCGTTTAGCATTCTTGCTATTTGTGTAGTGCGAGTATTTTTCGATCATATTTCGTAACTCTTCGATTTCTGCAGGTTCTGCAAGAGGCTGCAAATGAACCAATTCCGGATTGCAGCGTACTGGGAATGTTCCATCTTCGTCAAGCACATATGCAACACCGCCAGACATACCCGCCGCAAAGTTTTTCCCGGTTTTGCCAAGAATCGCAACACGGCCGCCCGTCATATATTCACAACCGTGATCGCCGACGCCTTCAACAACAATATCGGCGCCGCTGTTACGGACCGCAAAACGCTCGCCAGCTACTCCATAAATATAGGCTTCACCAGAAGATGCCCCGTAAAAGGCCACGTTTCCAATAATAGTGTTCTTCTCAGGAATGAACGTCGAATCACTTGCCGGATAGACAATGATTTTCCCTCCAGACAAGCCCTTGCCCACAAAGTCATTGGCGTCACCAATCAGCTTCAATGTCATCCCTTTTGGAATGAAAGCACCAAATGCTTGTCCTGCTGATCCTTGGAAGTTGAAATTGATGGTGTCTTCAGGCAATCCTTCCGCCCCGTATCGCTTGGAAATGGCACTGCCGATAATGGTTCCCGTTGCCCGGTGAATGTTGCGAATGGCCGTTGTTACTTCTACCCGCTCGCCCGATTCGATCGCTTTTTTGCTGCGAGGCAACAGTTCTTGATAATCGAGCGTCTGTTTTAAGCCGTGATCTTGTTTGATGGTGGCATAACGGCCGACACTTTCCGGAAGATCCGGCTGATAAAGAAGCGCGGACAAATCCAGACCCCCAGCTTTCCAGTGATTCACAGCCTTATTCGCTTCAAGGACATCCGTTCTGCCAATCATTTCATTGATCGTGCGGAAACCAAGCTCCGCCATCAATTCGCGCGTTTGCCTTGCGATAAAGCGCATGAAATTAGCAACATGTTCCGGATTACCCATGTACTTTTTGCGCAGCTCCGGATTCTGTGTAGCAATGCCGACCGGACAAGTATCCAAATGGCAGACACGCATCATGACACAGCCAAGCACTACAAGCGGCGCAGTAGAAAAACCGAATTCTTCCGCTCCAAGAAGAGCCGCTGTCACAACGTCGCGGCCGGTCATCATCTTGCCATCCGTTTCCACAACAATACGGTCGCGCAAACCATTCAATAGCAGTGTCTGGTGCGTTTCCGCAAGTCCGATTTCCCAAGGCAAGCCGGTATGTTTCAAACTAGTTTTAGGCGCTGCTCCGGTTCCGCCGTCATAGCCGCTGATCAATACAACATCTGCACGGCCTTTTGCTACACCAGCAGCGATTGTGCCGACTCCCACCGCTGAAACAAGCTTGACACTGATACGAGCGGACGGATTGGCATTCTTCAAGTTAAAAATCAGCTCCGCCAAATCCTCAATGGAATAGATATCGTGGTGAGGAGGCGGCGAGATCAATTCCACTCCTGGTGTAGACCCCCGTACTTCCGCAATCCAAGGATAAACTTTTTTGCCCGGCAAATGACCGCCTTCTCCCGGCTTTGCCCCTTGTGCCACTTTAATCTGGATTTCATCAGCATTAACAAGATAGTGGCTAGTTACCCCAAATCGGCCTGATGCCACTTGCTTGATGGCGCTTCGGCGATTATCGCCATTTTCATCTAACGTAAAGCGCGATGGCTGTTCGCCGCCTTCTCCGGAATTGCTTCTTCCGCCAATGCTGTTCATGGCGATCGCCAGTGCTTCATGAGCTTCCGAACTGATGGATCCGTAAGACATGGCACCTGTTTTAAAGCGGGCGCAAATTTCCTCGATCGATTCCACTTCTTCAATCGGTACAGGCGTCCGTTCTTTGAAGGACAATAAGCCGCGGATCGACTGCAGGTTAGCTTTTTCATCCGTCAGCAATTTCGTGTATTTTTGGAACGCTTCGTAATTATTGGTGCGGCAAGCCTGTTGAAGCGTATGAATCGTGACTGGATTGTATTGGTGATCCTCGCCTTTTTCACGGTATTGGAATTCATCTCCCGCATAAAGCGCGCGGTTTCCTCCGTCCCGTTCAGGGTATGCTTGTGCATGGCGCATCAGTACTTCTTTGGCAATGATATCAATGCCGATGCCGCCAAGACGCGATGACGTACGGGTAAAGTATTTGTCGATAACATCCATGTGGATACCGACTGCTTCAAAAATCTGGGCGCCGCGATAACTCTGGATTGTGGATATCCCCATTTTCGATAATACTTTCACAATTCCATCGGTGACACCCTTAACGTAGGTTTTTTCCGCTTCTTCATACGTAAAACCGACGATATCTTCAATTGCAACAAGATCTTCGATAGATCGGAACGCCAAATAAGGATTAATGGCTTCAGCGCCATAGCCGAGAAGTGCCGCAAAATGGTGCACTTCCCGCGGTTCCGCCGACTCAAGGAGCAGGCTGACTTTTGTCCGTACCCCTTTTCGGATCAAATGATGATGCAAGCCTGATACAGCCAGCAGTGCCGGAATGGCCGCAAATTCACGGTTCACTCCACGGTCTGACAAGATAATCAAAGTCGCTCCATCCTTATGTGCAGCGTCCGCTTGCTCAAACAGCAACTCTAATTCCTGTTCCATAGCTTCATGTCCGCCAGCAGCCCGGAACAAAATCGGCAAGGTCACGGCTTTGAACTCTTTAAGCTTCTGTTGGCGCACTGCCTCTAATTGATGGTTTGTTAAGATTGGCGTTTCCAAGCGAATATGGCAGCTGCTTTCCTGTCCTGGCTGAACCAGATTCCCTTCGGCGCCGATTGTTGTACGCGCAGCAGTAATGATATGCTCCCTTATGGCATCCAACGGCGGATTCGTAACTTGAGCAAACAATTGCTTGAAGTAATTGTAGAGAAGCTGCGGCTTTTTCGACAGTACAGCAAGCGGTGAGTCATAGCCCATTGAACCGACCGGATCTTTCCCTTCGGTTGCCAGTGGTTTGATGATTTTTTGCAATTCTTCTGTGGTATAACCAAAAGCCTGTTGCTGTTCCAGCAACTCTTCCGTTACGTCATAACTCAGTTTTGATGCAGGTTCCGGAAGATCTTCCAAGTTGACCATATTGTTTTCAACCCAGTCTTTGTAAGGGAATTCTGCAGCAATCTGCAATTTTATTTCCTCATCTGGAATGATTTTTCCTTCTTCTAAATCGACCACTAGCATCTTGCCTGGCTGCAGGCGGTCTTTATAGACAATATCGTCCGCAAAAATATCCAACGCTCCAACTTCTGAACCAAGGACAATCATGCCTGTTTTTGTTACATAATAACGTGCCGGCCGCAAACCATTGCGGTCAAGGCATGCAGCAATTTGCTTCCCGTCTGTAAAGACCAAAGCGGCTGGACCATCCCAAGGTTCCATTAAAGTGCTGTGGAATTCATAGAAGTCCTTTTTCTCCTGCTTGATTGTCGGGTCGTTCACCCAAGGTTCAGGCACCATCATCATGGCGGTGTGGGCAAGAGAGCGTCCTGACAAGTGCAGAAATTCAAAACAGTTATCGAACATCGAAGAATCGCTGCCTGTTTCATCAATGACCGGCAGAACTTTCTGCAGATCTTTTTCGTTGAAATATGGTGAACTGCACATCGCTTGGCGTGCTCTCATCCAGTTTACATTTCCGCGCAGTGTATTGAATTCCCCATTGTGGATCGAGTAGCGGTTCGGGTGGGAACGCTGCCAGCTCGGGAACGTATTGGTACTAAAGCGGGAATGCACGAGTGCCAATGCTGATTTGAATTCAGGGTGATTAAGATCGATATAAAATGAATCCAATTGTTCTGGAATGAGCATTCCTTTATAAACGATTGTTCCAGCTGACAAGCTGCTGAAATACACATCTTTAAATTCTTCTTTTCCTGTCATTTCCTGCTCAATCCGCTTGCGGATGATATACAGTTTCCGCTCAAAAGCTTTTCGGTCTGCAAGTTCTTCCGCTGAGCTTATGAATATTTGGCGTATAACCGGTTTGGTTTTTTGTGCCACTTTACCGACAAACGCATCATTTACCGGAACCGCACGCCATCCCAAGCAACCTTGTCCTTCTTCGGCAGTAATTCGTTCAACAATTTTTTTCGCTTTCATTCTCAGATCATAGTCTTGCGGCATGAAGACCATACCGACGCCATACTTTCCTTCATCCGGAAGCTTGATGCCTTCTTTCTCACATTGTTTCAAGAAAAAACGATGAGGGATTTGCGTAAGAATTCCCGCCCCGTCGCCTGTACTGGTATCGGAAGACTGGCCTCCTCGATGTTCAAGATTACACAGTATATTAATCGCGTTTTGTACGATTGAATGCGATTTTTCACCATTTATATTAGCAATCATTCCTATGCCACACGCTTCATGCTCTTGATCTGGATGGTAAAGCCCCTGACGGACGGGATACTCTTTCTTCTTCATCAAATCGCCTCCTTTAGTTCAGTAAAGTATTTTAATTTTGAATAGTATATCACAGATTTTGAATAAATATAAAAGTGAAATAACAAAATTTATAAAAAATTTAATGTAAACGCTTTCAATAAAACCTTGATTAATTGCGCTTCTAAGTCCTATCCCCTGTATTTTATTTAATAAAAAAACCCTATTCGCAAATAGGGTTTTTTATGCATAATTATTAAGGTTTCACTTTTCATATGACCGGATCGCCTCTAAAAAGGCGTCTCCGTATTTCTCCAGTTTATTGGCGCCTACTCCATTGACTTCCAAAAAGCTGGCAGGTGTTTGAGGCCTGCGTAAACACATATCTTGCAAAGTCTTATCCGAGAAAATGACAAACGGCGGCACTCCCGCTTCGTCCGCTAATTCCTTCCGAACTTTCCGCAGCTCTTCAAACAACGGATCATTTTCCGAGAGTTGTTTGGTGACAACCGCTCCTTTACGGAGCACCTGCCTTTTTCCAAGCAGCACGTCCCGCCCGCCATCCGGAACATAAATCGTTGGATAGGCCCCTTGCTCAACAGCCAACAAATCTTGTGAAATCATAAATTCCATCAAGTTAGACACTTCTTTCGTGCTTTGATGTTTCAAAATGCCGTACGTCGACAGTTTATCAAAACCGAATTCAATCACTTTTTTATTGCGTGAACCAGTCAGCACTTGAGCCGTCAGCATCTTGCCAAATTTTTGCCCCATCCGGACAACACAGGATAATACCATTTGGACATCTTTTGTAACGTCCAGGCTTTCCCTTTCATCCAGACAGTTTCCACACCGTCCACACGGCTCAGCATCGGTATCGCCGAAATAATAAATGATGAATTGCTGCAAACAGTTTTCCGTATGGCAATAGTCAATCATTCCTTGAAGTTTTACAAGTTCACCGGGAATACGGCTTTGGTCTTGTGCTTGGTCGATTAGAAAGCGTTGGGTCTGGACATCCTGAGAGGCATATAAAACAATACATTCACTTGGCAACCCATCCCGCCCCGCACGTCCTGCTTCCTGATAATAACTTTCCATGTTTTTCGGCAACTGGTAATGAATGACGTAGCGAATATTCGATTTGTCGATTCCCATGCCAAAAGCATTGGTCGCGACCATGACCGTCACTTCATCATTCAAAAAGCGTTCCTGTCCGATTTTACGTTCTTCATCCGGCATACCTGCATGGTACTTTGCCGCTTTAATGCCTTTTTTCAACAGCATTTCATATACCGAATCGACGGTCTTACGGGTCGCAGCATAAATGATGCCCGCTTCTTTTTTATTTTTTTCCACATAATCTTTTACAAATCGTTCCCGGTCTTGTCCACGCACTACCGAAAATGTGAGGTTCGCACGTTCGAATCCAGTCATGACCGTATGTTCTTTATCGATACCTAAGATTCGGCAAATGTCATCCCGGACTTGCGGTGTCGCAGTCGCAGTAAGCGCCAGCACCGTTGGATTATTCGGGAAAAGTTCCATCATCCGGCTAATCAACCGGTAGCTTGGACGAAAATCATGGCCCCATTGTGAAATACAATGCGCTTCATCCACTGCAATTAACGGCACATGAACTCCCTGTAATTCATCCAAAAAAATTTGGGAGTCAAGCCGTTCTGGAGCAATGTACAGCAACTTGACTGTCCCTTGCTGCACATTATGGAGAGTTTCTCGGACTTCTTCAAAACCGAGCGAACTGTTGATATAAGCAGCCGGAATGCCAGCCGCCGTTAGTGCATCCACTTGATCTTTCATCAAGGAGATAAGCGGGGAAATAACGATTGTCGTCCCTTCCATTACAAGAGCCGGAATTTGGTAGCACATTGACTTTCCACCGCCAGTCGGCATCACACAAATCGAATTATGCCCCTCGAAAACTTGCGAAATCGCTTGTTCTTGGCCAGTCCGGAAGGCTTCATAGCCGAAATACGACTGCAGTAATTTTTTTGCTTCTTCCAACAAAATTAAACACTCCTAAAACTTCTTTCGTATACATCAGCTTACCACATTTTGTCCTGCTTTTTCTTTCTCCAAAACCGATAAAGTGGAATTCAGGACTTTCGAACTTTTCTCCAAAATTCAACTCAAACTAAAAAACCGCCCGACGAGTCGGGCAGTTTTTATACCACTTTTTCCAGTAGGAAGAAATAAGGCTGTTTGTCCGTTTTCCAATCCATCATGCAAAAAAGCAAACCGTCGTGCACTTTCCGAAAATGGTCATGTATCGGCAAGTTATCGTAAATCATTGTCGCAGTCATGGCTCCGCGATATTCCATCATGCGCATGCGTGCCTTCCCGCCAACCGCTTTTATAAGCTTTCGCTTGTCCAGCAGCGGTACCGGATCTACCGCAAACACATTTCCTTTTTTCCCTTCAAATAACAAAGGATCTACATTTTCTGCATCGTGAAATGCCTTGCCGTACCAGTTCAGTTTTTTTAATACCCCGTCTAAAGGATGGCCTGTATGGAACTCCCGCCCCCTCCAGGTACCAATCATCGTTTCCAGACCGGTCGTTTCACATGCGTCGAATATTCGGCAGGCCGTGTGCAAATCCGTTTTTCCTTGCTCGAGGATGCGTTGGATTTCTGTTTCACGGTTCACCTTAACCACTCCTTCAAATTTCCATTTCCCAGCGTTTCGCTTCTTCTTCCTTCATCTGCTGTTCCGTTTCCGATGGAAAAGCCGTCCGGAATTTATGGGAATCCAACGGAATAATTTCAACCATTTTCGCAATCATATCAGCAGGATCGTACTGTTGTTCAAGTGCTTTATCCCCTTCAGCCATACTATCTTTTTTCGTGAAGTGAACGTTTTCGTCATACCATTTCCACTTTGCCTCGGCGCTTCGGTCATTAAATCCTGTAGCGAAAGCACCTGGATTAATTGTGGCGACTTGTACACCGAATTCAACCAGCTCTTTTTGCATCGTAGTCGCAATTGCTTCAATGGCATGCTTTGTGGCGGTGTACGGACCCACATAAGGCGTTGCCATAATTCCGGCCATTGAAGATAGGAATATGATTTTTCCTTTCCGCTTTTCCACAAATTTCTTTGCGGCTATTTGAGCGGTTTCAAGTGTCGCGAATACATTTACGTCAAACAACTTCCGGAAATTGGCCATCGGCACTTCTCCAAGTGGTCCGCCTTCATTGATTGCCGCGTTTGCGACAAATATGTCAAAGTCATATTCAAGCATCTGCAGAAGGTCTCGCGGATTTGTAATATCCATTTTGAATACTTCAAGCTCCACTCCTTCCGCCTTTGCCGATTCCCTTAACGACGTGACTTGCGATGCTATTTCCACCGGTGCAATCACACGATGCCCTTGTTTGGCCAGTCCGATTGCCTTACCTTTTCCAAGACCGCTTCCAGCTCCGGTAATAAAAATCGTTTTGCTCATCAAATCTGCCTCCTGTTAACTTATTACTTCTCCCCCTTTACTTCCCTTAGGCAGACGAGTTAAACAATGCCGAGTTAACTGAGCCACCAATCTCTTGTTTCAAATTCTTCCGCATATCTCGCATATTTTTGCAAAGCATCTTTTAAAGTTTTTTCATTTTTAGCAAGCATCCGTTCTCTCGCTTTCTTCCGCTTGAAGCGGAGGCTGTAGGCTTTTTGCGCTGCATCATATGCTTCCTTCAACTCTCTGAACTCCACTGCCACATCTCCATCAGGATCAGATAACAAAGATGCCAGCAACCCAATTTTATGGTAAAGTTCCTCGACTGTATAACGGTCCTGGTCACGATGCAAAAGCCCGGCAACAATAAAGCTCGGCAATTCTTCGTCCACGCCTTTTGATAGATCCGTCAACAACTCGATCATCACCCTCCGATTGCTTGCCAGTGACAACACATAAAAAACATGCGGAATTTCTTCAATCGCCGTAGCAGCAATAAATTCATCGATTTCTTCTATAAACTTTGCAGGTTCGATATGTCCAATTAACATCCCCAACCGATAAGTTTCATATAATACATATCTGTCCATAACATCACCTGCTCTTAATGAAGAAATAAAAATAATTAATAGGATTTGTCTCATGAAATTTTATGCATAGTCGTTTTATTGTTTTCTTTATCCGCCTGCTAATCTCCTGCTTAATACAGGTGGACACAGGAATCAAATAAATAAAAAACCGCCTCTATTAACAGAGGCGGGCACGTTTTCCTAATAAGCAATGAGACGCTTTAAACCGAAGTTGATCCATAGCTTCCCATCCGGCGTTTGACTTGGATATAAGAAGCGGCTTCTGCAATTTCTGCTTGATCTAATGGCTTGTCATCTAATAAGAAAGTATATTCATTTAATATAGAAGAATTTTGTATATTTACATTGAAAGTTCGTTCAACACGTCCTAGCAAACCATCGACCGAGACGTTAAAATAATCAGCTATAATTGCAAGGTGGCTGACAGATACTTGTTTCTTGCCACTCTCGTATGCCCATACTGTACTTTTCGCAAATCCTAATTCTTCAGCTAAAGCCTCCACTGACATCCCTTGCTGTTCTCTAAGACCTTTGATTTTTTCAGCTAATAATTCCATATCTTTTCCCGCTTTCTCTTTATAAAATTCTAACTATTTAAAATATACTGCATGCACTGCATAAACACAATATATTTATATAATACTTTTTAAAAAATGTGAATATTTAGTTAAAAAAAGTTATATTATGTAATTTATTGTAAATATTTAACTTTTTTATAATATATATTGCAATTTATTTTCTTTTTACTTGTGCTGGACTTAAATTTAGAACGTTTTTTTTATCTTTAAGTTAAGTAAAATGGATTATAACTTTTTTAAAAAAGCATTTTAAATAATTACTATTTTTAAAACAATTTAAATTTACTCTTTAATAACCACTATTTACTCATTTTTTAAATTATTTTTGATTTTCAATTCCAGAAAAAGTATTATATTAATATAAATTAAAAGGAGGTTGCACAATGTCTGACCATTATACAAAGCATGATATCGTGAACAGCGTACCGCAAAAAGGGTTTTTCGGGCATCCTAAAGGACTATTCACATTATTCTTCACAGAATTTTGGGAGCGGTTTTCATACTATGGTATGAGAGCCATTCTTGTATATTATATGTACTACGAACTTTCCCAGGGAGGACTGGGACTAGACCAGACGCTTGCACTGTCAATCATGTCCATTTACGGTTCCTTGGTTTATATGTCCGGAATTATTGGAGGCTGGCTGGCCGATAGAGTGTTTGGTACTTCGAAGGCCGTCTTCTATGGTGGTATTTTAATCATGCTTGGGCATATCGCATTGGCAATTCCAGGCAGTCTGTCCATGTTTTTCGTTTCAATGGTGTTGATAGTCCTTGGTACAGGATTGTTAAAACCCAATGTCTCCAGTATTGTTGGTGAAGTCTACGCGGAAAAAGATGAACGCCGCGATGCCGGCTTCAGCATTTTCTATATGGGAATCAATCTCGGCGCATTTCTTTCTCCATTAATTGTCGGCAAAGTAGGTATGGATATCGATTTCCATCTCGGTTTCGCCATTGCTGCAGTCGGCATGCTCTTTGGTCTTATCGTGTTTATTGTTACCAAAAAGAAAAACCTTGGACTTGCAGGCACTGTAATTGCCAGTCCCTTGTCTGCTGCTGAAAAGAAAAACTTCATCAAAATCTTCATTAGCAGCGCTATTGCTCTTGCTGCCATCGTTTACTTTGGCATCCAATACGGCTTTTTAACATTTGACAGCTTTATCGCCACGGTCGGTGTTCTGGGAATTTTAATCCCTACTATTTACTTTATTGTTATGTACCGCAGCAAAAAGACATCTGAAGTTGAACGCTCACGCATCTTGGCGTATATTCCGCTATTCATTGCATCAGTGATGTTCTGGGCGATCCAAGAGCAGGGGTCAACAATTCTTGCCGCTTATGCGGACACGCGGACAGATTTATCATTCGCAGGCATTACGATTTCCCCTGCTTGGTTCCAATCATTGAATCCGTTATTTATTATTACACTGGCTCCTGTATTTGCTTGGCTTTGGGTACGACTTGGCAGCCGCCAACCGTCCATTCCACAAAAATTTTCACTCGGGTTGCTGTTTGCCGGTTTGTCATTCCTGGTCATTTTGCTGCCAGCTTACTTTGGCGGTTCAAACACATTAGTCAATCCTTTATGGCTTGTACTTAGTTACTTGATTGTTGTTCTCGGCGAATTATGCTTATCGCCTGTCGGTTTATCTGCGACAACCAAATTGGCTCCTGTTGCATTTTCAGCGCAAGCAATGAGCTTATGGTTCCTGTCAAATGCAGCTGCCCAGGCCATCAATGCGCAACTGGTGAAATTCTATACGCCTGAAAATGAAATGATGTATTTTGGATTGATCGGCGGAGCTTCTATCGTTTTAAGTATTGTCTTGTATTTTGCTTCTCCAACAATCCAGCGCTTTATGAAGGGCGTACGATAACAAATAAAAAAAGGCTGTCGAGAGATTCTGAGGCCACTGAAAAACCCTAAGAAAAAGCATCAAATTTCTGATTTTAGAAATTTGGTGCTTTTTTTGTTGTATACTGGTTTTAACTTCAAGGAGGGATAACCATGATGCCAGACAGACCGTCCATGAAACCCAGTCCTTATGCCGCCCTTTATGATCTTGTCATCCCCCACGACCA
>NZ_PYAT01000010.1 GCF_003014655.1 Planomicrobium soli
CGACCGCTTGCGCGGCCATCGCAGAAATTTGTTTCGGCGTTCGGAACGCCTCAACAATGTTTGTTGACGTTTTGCTGTTCAGTTTTCAAGGTTCATGTTTGGCGTTGTCTTTCGCGACAACTTTTTTAATATACCTTATTCGCAACGTGATGTCAACACCGAATTTTAATTTCGATATGAAAATCATTTCGCTTGTTTGGCAACATTAATATTTATACCTTATATTAAACTCGGCGTCAATACTATTTCGAAATATTTTTCCCGAGTCGTTTTAAGGACATTTATAACTATAAACCGCTGAAGAAAATAAATCAACCCCTTTTTTTAAAAATAAACGTTTTAATTTTACTGTAATCAGTTATAAAGAATAAGATTCCACTGATCACTATAGTTCCACCTATAATTTGACTAGGGCTTAATAGTTCTCCAAGGATAAAAAAAGCTAATATAGCAGCGCCTACAGGTTCAAAAAGGATTGCAATAGATATGACATTCGTACTTACCCACTTTAAAGACCAATTGAATAATGTGTGCCCTAATAGGTTTGGGATGATTGCCAAAAGCAAAAACCACATCCATTCTGAAGCTGGATAAGGGCCAAACGACTCTCCTTTTGCAATGATATAGAAAAATAACGTTATAGTGCTTACACTATAGACAATAAACGTGTAAGTAATTAAAGATAATCTTTTACGAACGTCTTGTCCGAATAGTAGATAAACTGTTATCAAAGCGCAAGCAATTAAAGCCAGCAAATCTCCAAATAAAGCATTTCCGCTTATTTTAAAATCTCCATAGCCAATTAGAATACTTCCAAAAATCGTAACGCCACCTGCAATTAATGTCTTAATAGATATACGTTCTTTAAAAAAGAAATATGTACCGGCGAACGCGAATAGAGGTTGTAAGGTTACAAGAACCGTAGAACTTGCTACTGAAGTATAATTTAAAGATTCGAACCATAAGATGAAGTGAAAAGCCAAAAAAATTCCGGCTATCGCTGTAAAGTACCAATCTCTTTTGCTTAACTTTTTGATTTCATGGGTATATCTCCATAAGAAGAGCGGACTCATTATTACAATTGAGAATAACATTCGATAGAACGCGGTGACTCCTGAATCGGCTGATGTCATTTTCACGAAAATAGCAGATAACGCTACTGAAAACACTCCGATAATGATCGGGATGTAGGGATGTATTGCTGGTTTTTCCATTAGTGCACCTCTTGCTTTCTCTCTAATTCTTTTCTATGTACTCTCAATAGTTTGACAGGTCCTATTTTCTTTATCAACCTTTTCATGATTGGAGGTTTACAAATGGACTTCTTCACCGCACTCCAAATTTCTTCTTTAGAAACCTTTTTGAAATTGGTTATAGCAGCAGTTTTGAGTTTGGTGATAGGCCTTGAAAGAGAGTTGAAGCGAAAGCCAGTCGGATTGAAGACGAGTATTGTCATTTCAACATTTAGTTGCCTCCTTACAATTATCTCAATTGAATCGGCGTATATCGCAAGAGGCAGCTCGTATGAAAATGTGAATATTACGATGGATCCGCTTCGCCTTGCTGCTCAAATTGTTTCAGGCATTGGTTTTCTCGGCGCCGGGGTAATCTTGAAGAGAGGAAACGACTCTATCTCCGGGCTTACAACTGCTGCAATGATTTGGGGTGCTGGAGGCATTGGCATCGCTGTTGCAGCCGGTTTTTATATAGAAGCGGCTGTTTCAGTATTAATCATCTTAATTGGCATTGAAGTTCTTACCCCACTTCTCTTCAAGTTTGGTCCTAAACGGCTTCGCATGAATGAAGTCAACTTGAAGATTACGATTTCCAATCAAGCATCGATTCATAAGCTAATGGAAGAGTTAAAATCAGGCGGAGTAGTTGTAGAAGCTTTATCAATCTCCTATGCTACTGAAGAAAGCAAAAGAGATTGCCATGAAGTTTCTATTCGCGCTTTCTATTTTCCGGACAAAGAAACTATTGACATGTATCAAGAAATCTCTGGGATTGAAAACGTCGAACGAGTTGAAATTGAACTAGTACATTAACGAAGGAGGAAAACAAATGGCGGAATTTTTCACATTACTTAAAGGCGGGAATAAACCATCGCTTTATGCAGCCTTAACAAACACGTTTATCGCAATTATGAAGGGCGTCGCATTTTTCTTTACAGGGAACGTAGCAATGTTTGCAGAAACGATGCATTCTATTGGAGATGCCGCCAATCAATTTTTCGTCTTCATCGGTTCCGCTTTATCAAAGAAAGCACCGACCTCAAGATTCCCGAATGGTTTTGGCCGCTTATTAAACATTGTTCTTTTAGGCGCAGTTCTTATTGTTGGAATCATGGCTTACGAGACTATTATTGAAGGTTGGCACCAAATGACTCACCCTATTGAAGCAGAAGGTTTTATCATTAGTGTAATCGTGTTAATAATTGCAATTATTTTAGAGACATTCGTGTTATACAAAGCCGGCAAGGAAATTCTTCATGAAGCTGGCGTTAAAGGCGGTGCTCTTGCTCCGTTAACTACAAGTTTTGCTCATATGGATCGTGCAAAACCAGCCACTAAACTTGTCTTCATGGAAGATCTGGTAGCAACAGCAGGCGGCGTGCTCGCTCTTGTTGCTGTGTTGATCGCCCACTACACCGGCTTCCTGGCAATTGAAGGCGCTGCTTCTATCGCCATTGGCCTTATGATGTTTTACGTTGTAACGCGCGTCTTTTTGGAAAATGCACGCGGTGCTATCGGTGAAACAGATGAACAAATGGTCAACCATATCGCTCACTTGCTCAGTGATCATGCAGATGTCAGAGACATCCAAAAGCTTGAAGTAATTAAAGAAGGAGAATTTCTTCATGTCGAAACAAAAGTTGAGATTGATCCAACTTTAACTGTTGTAGAAGCGGATAAGCTTCAAGATCTTTTGGCAGCTCTCATTTTAAGCCAGCCGAGTGTGAACGATGTACTTGTTTCCTTCGATGCTGATGATGGTCAAACGCATTGGAAACATTTAAGCACACGGCCAGACTCCCTCCCTCCTTTGAAAACAAATTAAAAAAAAACGGATTGAGCAATTATGCTCAATCCGTTTTTCATTTATAGAGACGCTTGCAAAATCGCTTTTACATCTTCATCTTTTAATTTGTTGAAATTACCGAATTCCCCGTAAATCATGGCTTTTTCAACCATCAAATCGATCTTTGCGTCGTCGATGTCATAATAGTCTAGACGTGTTGGAGCTCCAAGGGATGTCCAGAAAGCCGACAAACGATCAATTCCTTCGTATGCCACTTCTTCTTCCGTTTTCCCTTCTGGATCAACATCAAAGACTCGGATTGCCATTTGAGCAAAGCGCGCAGGTCTTACCTTCACATTGTGGCGCATCCACTGCGGGAATAATATTGCCAAGCCGCCAGCATGAGGAATATCATAGACCGCAGAAACTGCGTGTTCTATATTATGAGTAGCCCAATCTCCTCTGTAACCCATCTGCAGGAAGTTGTTCAATCCCATTGTACCTGCAAATAAAATAGTTTCCCGATGTTCGTAGCTCTGAAGGTCTTCTACTAATTTAGGTGCAGTTTCTATAACAGCTCTCAACACACCTTCACACATGCGATCTTGAACTGGTGTATTAGTCGCATCGTGGAAATATTGCTCAAAGATATGTGACATCATATCCACAATGCCATACACTGTATGATTTTTTGGAACAGATAACGTATAAGTAGGATCTAAAATAGAAAACTTCGGGAATGAAAACGGGCTTCCCCAGCCGTATTTTTCTTGCGTTTCTTCATTAGTAATTACAGATCCGGCGTTCATTTCCGAACCAGTTGCTGCCAGCGTTAACACTGTGCCAAATGGTAAGGCATCTAGAGGCTGTGCTTTGCGTGAAACAAAATCCCATGAGTCGCCTTCATATTTTGCGCCACAAGCGATCAGTTTGGCACAATCGATCACTGAGCCGCCACCTACCGCCAAAAGCATGTCAATGCCTTCATTCTTGCAGATTTCAATGCCTCTTCGTGCAGTTGAAATTCGCGGATTAGGTTCTACGCCAGCGAGTTCAAAAACTTCGAGCCCTGTCTCTTTAAGGGTGGCCATTACTTCATCGTATAGACCGTTCTTTTTAATGCTTCCTCCACCGTAAACGACAAGGACTTTCTTTCCGTATTGCGGAAGTTCTTCTTTCACTGCTTGCAATTGCCCTTTTCCGAAAATCAGCTTTACTGGATTGTAAAAAGAAAATGCATTCATGTTTTCATCCTCCTATTCGTTTTATATTATGGAGTTTTATCCATATAAATGCAAAAATTTCGGACGAAAAAAACCGCCTGGAAATTTTCCAGACGGTTTTTGATATGTCATACCCAGCCACGGAAGCGTGAAGCTTCAGCTGTACGACGGGCGCCGACCATATAAGCAGCCAAACGCATATCGATATTGCGAGTCGTTGCAACGTTATAAACGTTTTCAAACGCATCGACTAATTTCTTTGTAAGCTTTTCATCCACTTCTTCTGGTGTCCAGTAATACCCTTGGTTGTTTTGAACCCACTCAAAGTATGAGACAGTAACTCCACCTGCACTTGCCAATACATCCGGCACCAATAAAATGCCTCTTTCAGTTAAAATCTTTGTCGCCTCAGAAGTTGTCGGCCCGTTCGCAGCTTCTACTACAATAGAAGCTTTGATGTCAGACGCATTTTCTGCTGTGATTTGATTAGAAATAGCCGCAGGTACAAGAATGTCGCAATCCAATTCAAGCAGTTCTTTGTTGGTGATCTTTTCATCAAACAAAGTTGTCACTGTCCCAAAACTGTCGCGCCGGTCCAGCAAATATTCGATATCCAAACCGTTTGGATCATGAAGTGCGCCGTAAGCATCCGAAATACCAACAATTTTCGCGCCAGCATCGTATAAAATCTTGGCAAGGAAACTTCCGGCATTGCCGAATCCTTGAATGACTACACGAGCATCTTTAATGTCAAGGCCGCGTTTTTTCGCTGCTTCATAAATGCAAATGGTAACCCCTTGAGCCGTCGCTTTATCGCGCCCCTGAGAGCCGCCGAGGACGATCGGTTTCCCAGTGATAAAACCAGGTGAGTTGAATTCATCAATTTTGCTGTACTCATCAAACATCCAAGCCATAATTTGAGAGTTGGTGAAAACGTCTGGAGCTGGAATATCTTTGTTAGGTCCAACGATTTGGCTGATGGCCCGTACATATCCACGGCTCAACTGTTCAATTTCACGCATAGACATTTCACGCGGATCGCAAATAATTCCGCCTTTTGCCCCACCATACGGAAGTTCAACAATACCGCATTTTAAAGTCATCCACATAGATAGAGCCATAACTTCCTCCCGGTTAACTTCCGGATGGAAACGAATGCCCCCTTTTGTTGGTCCAACTGCATCATTATGCTGTGCTCGGAAACCAGTGAACACTTTAGTTTTGCCATCATCCATTTTAACTGGGATGCGGACTTCCAAAATGCGCATTGGTTCTTTTAAAAGTTCGTATACCGATTCTTCGTATCCGAGTTTGTCCAATGCAGTTTTAATAACGTTCTGCGTTGACGTCAACAAGTTCAAGTTTTCAGCCATTATATTATTTCGCCTCTTTGTAATATAGTAATTGCCGCGCACCTAGTGTAACATAATTCTGCCCTCAAATGGGATGCAGTTTTAATTTGAGAAGACTTTTTGAATGCGTTCGATCGCCCAATCCAATTCCTCTTTTTTGATGATTAACGGAGGAGCAAAGCGAATAACCGTATCGTGGGTTTCTTTGCATAAAAGGCCCAGTTCTTTCAATTGTTCGCAGTATGGTCTTGCAGCTTCAGTCAATTCCATGCCGATGAACAAACCGCGTCCGCGTACTTCTTTAATAGAAGGATGATCGATTTTACGCAGTTGTTCCATGAAATACTCGCCTAGTTCCAGAGAACGATCTGCCAGTTTTTCGTCTTGCAGCACTTCCAAAGAAGCAATGGAAACTGCACAAGCAAGAGGATTTCCACCGAATGTCGAACCGTGGGACCCAGGATTGAAGACGCCAAGAACTTCGTGGTCAGCTACTACGCAAGAAATCGGGAATACGCCGCCGCCAAGTGCTTTTCCTAAAATGTACATGTCCGGGTTTACATCTTCCCATTCGCATGCGAACATTTTTCCTGTACGTGCTAGACCCGCTTGAATTTCATCTGCAATAAACAAGACATTGTTCTCACGGCAAAGCTCTCTTGCAGCTTTAAGGAATCCTGCCGGCGGAATGATAATTCCTGCCTCTCCTTGGATCGGTTCCACTAAAAATGCAGCGGTATTTGGCGTAATGGCGTTTCTTAGTGCTTCAATATCGCCAAACGGAATAAGATTGATGCCAGGCAGCATTGGACCAAAGCCTCTGCGGTAATCTGGATCAGACGATAACGAAACCGCTGTCATTGTACGGCCGTGAAAATTATTTTCACAAGCAATAATTTCAGCTTTGTTTTCTTCAACGCCTTTTACATTATAAGCCCAACGGCGAGCTGCTTTAAAAGCTGTTTCGACCGCTTCAGCTCCAGTGTTCATAGGAAGAGCCATTTCTTTTCCGGAAATTTTACAAACCATTTCATACCAAGGTGCTAGCTTGTCATTATGAAACGCACGTGATGTTAACGTTACGCGGTCAGCTTGATCTTTAAGAGCTTGAATAATTTTTGGGTGGCGATGCCCTTGGTTAACAGCTGAATATGCAGAGAGCATGTCCATAAATTTATTGCCTTCAGGATCTGTTACCCATGCGCCTTCCGCTTCTGAAATTACGATTGGAAGTGGATGGTAGTTAGGTGCACCATATTTTTCAGTTTGCTCGATAATCTGTTGCGTGTTTGTCATTAAATTTCCTCCTTTTTTTAAAAAAAAGGCAGACTTTTGGTCTGCCTTTTTATTTGATAAAATTATAACATTTCTGAAGTGGTTTTTGCTTGCATATGAAGAGCCAAGTAGTCAGGACCGCCCGCTTTTGAATCTGTTCCAGACATGTTGAATCCGCCAAACGGTTGGTATCCGACGATTGCGCCTGTACATCCGCGGTTAAAGTAAAGGTTGCCGACATGGAATTCTTCACGTGCTTGCTCGATGTGATCGCGGTTATTGGTAATGACCGCTCCAGTCAAACCATATTCAGTGTTGTTAGCAATTTCAATTGCTTCATTAAAATCTTTGGCTTTTGAAATACCGATAACTGGTCCGAAAATTTCTTCTTGCATGATGCGTGATTTTGGATCAAGGTCAGCGATGATTGTTGGGTTCACGAAGTAACCTGTTGAATCGTCTCCAGTTCCACCAGCAACTAGACGGCCTTCGCCTTTGCCGATTTCAACGTACTCCATAATTTTCTTATAAGCATTAGCATCGATTACAGGGCCCATATAGTTGGACTGATCAACCGGGTTGCCGATTGTCAATTCGCCTGTCAATTCGATAACGCGTTCAAGGACTGTATCGTATACGTCTTCAACAATAACTGCGCGTGAAGCTGCAGAACATTTTTGTCCGCTGAATCCGAACGCCGATTTCACGATTGATTGAGCTGCAAGTTCAAGGTCAGCTTCTTTATCGATAACCATTGTATCTTTACCGCCCATTTCAGCGATCAAGCGTTTCATCCAAACTTGTCCTTCGTTCACTTTTGCAGAACGGTCAGCAATGCGAAGACCTACTGCACGAGAACCAGTGAATGAGATAAAGCGAGTTTTAGGGTGGTCTACAAGATAGTCTCCAACTTCAGCGCCTGGTCCAGGAATGAAGTTGACAACGCCAGCCGGCATGCCTGCTTGCTCAAGAACTTCGATGAATTTGTAAGCTACAACTGGAGTTGTAGAAGCCGGTTTCAAAAGAACTGTGTTCCCTGTAACCATTGCTGCCACAGTAGTTCCTGCCATGATAGCAAAAGCAAAGTTCCAAGGAGAAATAACAACGCCTACACCTAATGGAATGTAATCGTAGCGGTTGTATTCGCCTGGACGGCTTTCAACTGGCATACCGTCTTTCAAACGAAGCATTTGACGGCCGTAATACTCAAGGAAGTCGATTGCTTCTGCCGTATCCGCATCCGCTTCATTCCAAGGTTTGCCCGCTTCTTTTGTTAAAAGAGCTGAGAATTCGTGTTTGCGGCGGCGAATGATCGCTGCTGCTTTGAAAAGAACGTCTGCACGCACTTCAGGTTTTACTTTTTTCCACGTTTTAAATGCTTCAAGAGCGCTTTGCATCGCTTGTTCAGCGATTTCTTTATTTGATTTTGATACACGGCCTACGATTTCTTCTTTCTGAGCCGGGTTAAATGAAACGATTTTATCTTCAGTCATAATGCGCTCTCCACCAACGATCAATGGATAGTCTTGGCCTAAATAACCCTCGACTGTTTTCAGTCCTTCTAAAAAGGCATTACGATTTGCTTCGATTGAAAAATCTGTAAATGGTTCATGTTTGTAGGGAATCATGTGAATCCTCCTTGAATTGAAATAGGCGCAAAAAAAATTTGCACTATTAAACTGTTTCCATCTATAATAATGCAAAAGATCGTTGCATATTTCAAGTCTTTTTATCTAAAAGGTGAAAATAAATTTTGGGGTGACTAATTTGGCGAGCGAAAAAATGGATTTGACTCCTTTTTATGAATTTGCGGGAGAACATGTAGCAGTGGGTATCCACGCGGTTGATGCAAAAGGCAAAACTGTCATTTACAACAGTAAAATGAAAGAAATTGAAGGATTTGATTTTGAAGAACTTGTCGACCGTTCTTTTCTGGAGATGTTTCGATTTGAACAACAAGAGAGCACTTTGCTGAAAGTTCTCCAAAGTGGCACACCTGTATTGAATGCGAAACAAACGTATTGGAACCGGAAAGGCCAAGAGATTACAACAATTAATGATACTTACCCTATCTTTCAAAATGAGGAATTGATCGGAGCTATTGAGTTATCCCGTGATGTTACTACACTTGAAAAAGCGGTATACCAGCCATTGAAGAAGTACGAAGAACCAATTACGTTCAGTACAATTACCGCTGTTTCCTCCAGCATGAAAAAAGTGATTGAAACTGCTGAGAAAGCTGCAAAAGCAAAGCTGCCTGTTTTGTTGATCGGTGAATCCGGAACCGGCAAAGAATTGATCGCCGAGTCCATCCACTGGGCAGCCTCTTCGAGCGGCCCGTTTTATACGCTTTTTTGCCATGGGACCGATTTGCATTTGCTCGATCAGCTATTGCTTGATATGCCAAATATGACAGGCGGAACCATATACTGTGAACGCATTGACTTACTGTCCCTTCATTTACAGGCACACTTGCTCCAAATAGTTGAACAACAAGCCGGTGACTCGATTTGCTTTATTGCAAGCGTTGGAGAAGATCCGGTGGAATTGATCGGGTCAGGAAAACTATTGAAAGAACTTTATTATTTCTTTTCAGCAATGACGATCCCTTTGGAACCGCTGCGCAAACGGAAAGAAGATATCTTCCCGTTTGTAACTGATTACTTTTCGAGGCATCGAATGAACTTTGGCTCTATAGTCAAAGGATTGGATCGAGAAGTAACACGCTTGTTCGAGGATTATGATTGGCCTGGCAATTTAAAAGAGCTGGAACTGCTGCTGGATGAAATTACTTCGATGCTGACGACTCAAGATATTGTAACGATGGATTTGCTGCCGCAATATTTTAAATCCAAATCCAAGAGTTCCGGAAGATTGGGGCCTGAAGATTTTATTGTAAGCCGCACCAAAGATTTGCTGCCGTTAGAAGACTATTTATTTGAAGCGGAGATGTATTATCTTCAAAAAGCGATGGACTTGTATCAAGGAAATGTTACAAAAGCAGCTAATGCTCTTGGCATGAGCCGTCAAAACCTGCAATACCGCTTAAGAAAAATCAAAAAAAAATGAAGGGCAGGATATCTGCCCTTCGTTTTTTTTATTTTCCTGATTTGTTGATCCACTCTTGCATTTTATCTTTCAAAGAGTTGAAGCCTTCTGAATCATTTTCGTTTACATGTGATTGAAGAGATTGTTTTGGCTTTTCACTTCTTTGTGGTGCTGGTGGCTGTTCTTGAAGTGCGCGGATGGAAAGGCTGATCTTTTTCGATTTTTCATCAACTTCCAACACTTTAACGTTAACTTCTTGGCCAACAGCCAAATATTCGCTGACCTCTTTTACATAGCCGTGCGTGATTTCTGAAATGTGGACCAATCCTTGAGTTTGCTCGTCAAGTGCAACGAACGCTCCGTATGGCTGAATTCCTGTAACTTTACCGATAATCGTGTCTCCTGCTTGATATGCTTTTGTCATGTTCTACCCGCTCCTAGTCTTCTCTAATATCCTGTACACCTATTGGCATCTGTAAATTATAGCACAGTTTTTAGGTCGGAGTAAAATCAGTGCATATTGATATCTCCTATTCGCCAGCCTTCTGGTGTTTCTAACATGGGAAATTCGGCCACTTGATAGGAATGCTCCGAGTCTGAACCGTTGTTTAGACGCACCCAGCCTCTTTTTTGGCTATCACCGTAATCATGCATATCCAGCGTAAATGCCAACTCCTTAAGCGTTGAAAAATCCGGTATATAACGGTTTGCGACTTGATGGCGGTACGACTCGATAGAAATTGTTTTTGAAGATTCTTCCATTAAAGAATACATCGATTCAACGTCTTCTTGTTCTGCAGCTATTAGAAAGATTCCTGCAATTTCACCTGGAGTCGCAGATTCTAGCACCGGCATCTTTTGGCCAGCAGAGAACTCCTCGTAAAGAGCAGTTATTCTCCCTTTAAAGTCACCTGTTTTCTCCTCTAATGAATAAGCTTCATACATTTGGTTCCTTATAAGCCATATGTTATCCCTTTTTGTAATCAATACCGGCGATGGAGGAACCATGGCATCTTGTTTTCGGTAATTGATTTGCGGTTCCACAAACAGCTCGTCTTTGACCCGATATATGGATTCTTCATAAATTTCTACCCATAATGCTTCTTCTTCTATATCCGGCAATGGCTTCCATTGCTTCACAAAAACTTCCATGGAAGGCTTGAATTCATCTTCCGCCAATAGATGCCACATTGTTTCCGGATCTTTCCTTTTATTGGCATAGTGATACATGAACAATACATCAAGCGGCGGTACGCCCTTCAAGCTGTCTAAGTCATATGTGGCAGCAAACTCTTTATACAGCTTTTCTGTCTGGCCGTATGAGAAATCTTGCATATCTACAAAAGCGGGCTCAATCGAGATGTTTCCGTTAGGCAGTTTTGCTGCAAGCTCTCCTTTTTTCTCCATCTGTAAAGCATTGATGATGTCCGAGTAAGCCAACGCGTCATAATGAGCCGATTTTTTCCAGCTACTTTCTTCCATTTCTTGGATAATTGGCAACATTACATAAATCAATGGATTTGCAGTACCCATCACCAAGTTTTTCCATGCTGTTTGATATTCTTCGCGAACTACACCGTTTGCATCAAATACCGAATTTTTTTCGTTACCTGTTAATAAAAGCCAAAAAGCATGCTGGAAAATAAATTCAAACTCTCCGTATGTTTCGTCTTGGCTTTGTTCGGTTTCTAGGAGAAATCGCTCAAACTGGGCAAGCTGAAACGATATGACATCAACTGGCAGCAATAAATCTAAGCCATCAAAGTATGGTTCACTCTCCAGTAGTGTCAGGTACTGGAATTGATACTGGTACCCAACCATATTCTGAAAAAGCATCTGGTTGCTATACAGCAATTCCATATTTCTTCGAGCCAATAATCTGGTTCCTTTTGGATGCGGCGCAATCAATAACATAGATTCATCCAACGAATCTATCAAAACACCGACTTCCTCGGGATACTGGTTTTTATGCGCGCGTAAACTTTCAGCTGAAAACTCTCCGCTTTGGAAAGTTCCAGACAAAGAGTCGTTGTGTTTAAGCAATGTAGCGTCGGCAAGAAGCATCAGTTCTTTTGTTTTTAACGCAAATGATTGAAGAAACTCATTAGATTCACTTGCTGTCATGCCCTCGTTGACAAGTGATTCATACATGCCTTTTGGCGTTTGGATTTCAAGCATCACTTTTTTTATACGCTTGCGCAACAGCTGCGGATCATTTTCGTACTTCTTGATCGTTCTTTTTTTCAACAGCCGCTCCATCTTTCCGTCTGCTCTTTGGACATAATCCAGTTCTTCATACACTTCTGGATCTAATCCAAGCTTTTCCGGGGAAGATTTTTTTATGCTTTCATATTCGGATTTCCATGCTTTTACCGTACGGTCATCAATAGGGCCAACTTCCGAAACAGCTGCAGCAGTTTCAGATTCATTTTCATTGATCACAAAAGATGCTCCTACAACACCAATCAAGAATATAGTGGTTAATCCTATAATTGTTAGGGATCCCTTTTTTATAGGGGTTTTCGGTTCTGCTGTTTCTAGCTCCACCAACTCTTCCTGGAGTTCATGGATTGCAAACAGTTCTGCTTCGTTGAATGAGGGCATAAATCGGTTATGAGAATTACCTAAAAACTCCAAGCGCTTTGCCAGAAGAGTACGGCTTTGCAAATGAAGATTTTTTTGCAGCTCCGCAGAAGCTTCCTCGACGGCGGCCACGGCGGCAAGCTCAGTGGTTTCAAGTAATAGGGCCAGTTCTTTTACTGATTTCCCATGAAAATAATACAGTGTTAGCGAAATGCGCAGGTTTTCGTTTAATCCCTGTATGCCTTGATGGATTTCTTTGTCTTCTTCAAATCGCAGAACATTATCGTTGGCAATCCCTTCTTTGCTGCCCGTATCATTGTGCAATTCCTTTAGTGCAATCCGGTAAAGAGCTGTTTCAGCTTCTTGTTCTTGTGAAAAAACAGCCGGCAGCATACTATAAAACCGGCGGAATACATGCAATTGAAATTCCTGCAATTGCATGGCAGCTACTCCATTTTGATAGCCGAGACGTGCGATTGACTTATGGCGCAACGAGCACCATTCTGCGTATGCCGTTTTTTCTCCGGACATTGCGCATATAAATAATTCTTCAAGTTTCATCGCCGCTAAGTCTCCTTCGTATAGCAAGTCTATGTAAAAGGATGATGAAAATCATTAGAACAACACAGGTTTCCTACAGAAGCCTTGCCGTTTTAAAACTTGCGCTCTATTTTCTATCGCCCATCTTGTTACTCCATTAAACTATTCGGAATTTTCTTTTTTTACCATTATACATGATTAAGGCTTTATCGTTTCGAAATTATCTACTTTTTTCTTTGTCTGTCGTGTAGAATAGAAAAATCCAAATGATTTAGGAGTGAAAAGAATGAAAAAACGCGAACAATGGACTTCTAAAATTGGATTTATCCTCGCAGCTGCTGGAAGTGCGATCGGACTAGGTGCAATTTGGAAGTTCCCCTATGAAACGGGAACAAATGGCGGGAGTATCTTTATCCTGCTATTTATTATCAGCACAATTGCAATCGGCTTGCCGATTCTTCTGGCTGAATTTATCATCGGCCGCAGAGGCCAAGCGGATGCAGTAACTGGACTAAAAAAACAAGCACCCGGCAAGTATTGGTTTTTAATCGGCTGGTCAGGGTTCTTGGTTTCTTTTATGATTTTGTCTTTTTACTCGGTCGTAGGAGGTTGGATTCTTTCCTATTTAGGGCGTTCCCTTCTGCTTCAGCTGTCTAATATGGGCGACAACGCCTTTGCTGACTTGTTCGGCGGCATTATCGGCAATCCTTACGAAGTGCTGCTTGCCCAAGGGCTGTTCATGTTCCTGACGATTTGGATTGTACAAGGCGGCATAAAAGGCGGTATTGAACTTGCGAGCAAGATCATGATGCCTGCTCTTCTCTTATTTTTCGTCTTATTGATGATTCGGTCCTTGACGCTTGATGGTGCTATGGAAGGCGTACGCTTCATGTTTATACCCGACTGGTCTTTCTTTAACTTTGAAACTGCGTTGACCGCTCTCGGACAAGCCTTTTTCTCACTAAGTGTTGGAGTGGCCGGCATGATCACTTATGCCTCCTACTTGCCAAAGACTGAAAATCTGACTCGCTCTGCAATTAGCGTAGCAGGTTTGAATATTATCATTTCCATTATGGCCGGATTGATTATTTTCCCAGCAGTCTTTGCACTTGGCTATACGCCTGACCAAGGTCCTGGCCTCGTCTTTATCATTTTGCCGGCAATTTTCGATCAGCTGTTTATGGGTCAATTCTTAATGATCATCTTTTTTATCTTATTGCTTTTTGCTACTTTGACTTCTTCCATCGCTATGCTGGAAATTACAGTATCAATTATTGTAAAAGAGAAATACGATCGCCGACGCCGAGCTTCTTGGATTTTCGGTCTGGCCATCTTTATCTTAGGAATTCCAAGTGCCCTATCTTTTGGCGTCTTTTCTGATCCAATCTTCTTCGGTTATACGTTCTTTGATTTTATGGACATTATCACCAGCCGAATCGGCATGCCGCTTGGAGCTTTGCTGACTTCTATTTTTGCAGGTTATGTATTAACCAAAAAGGATGCCGAAACAGAGTTGATGGGCGATTCGCTTTGGAGTACTACTTGGAGAATTCTCGTTCGGTACGTTGCCCCTTTGGCAATTCTGATCGTCTTCGTACAAGGCATCATCGGTTTCTTCTAAAAGAAAAGTTTTGAATCCGCCACAGTTTCGACTGTCGAAACAGATTTTATGTGGTATCATTTTGTTTAGTTGTACGGACCATCAAGCAAAGGAGTGTCTGCATTTGCAAAAAAATCTACATACCCAATTAAAATTTTTGCGTGAAGAACGCGGCTTGTCGCTAGACGAATTGGCTTTGAAAGCGAGAGTTGGGGTCGCGCGTTTGCAGGCCTATGAATCTGGAGAAGAAGTGCCTTCTAACCAAACAATCCTTAAACTTTCAAATGCCTTGGAAGTGCCAACCTCCAATTTATTGGACGGCTTAGAACCAGTTGAATGAAAAAAGCTTGCGGCGATTAGGCTGCAAGCTTTTTTTATATAATGCATTTCGCTTCAAATTTAAGCGCAAGCAATTTATAGGAAATTTCTACGCAACGTTCAAGCGGAATCCATTTTTCAAAAGAAAATTCATAGATGCTTTGGATTTTTTTTGCTAAGTCTGAAGGGTCATCAAGTACTTGCAACGCTCCAACAACACCTACAATCTCCGTGTCATATAAATCAGTTCCAATCGCAAAAGGATCCCATTCTTCTAAAATCCTCATAGCTCTTCGGTTCATTTCCCTAGTGTCCATTTATTTTCACCTAACATTTCTCTATTGTTAAAAGCTATGATAGCACAGAAATAAAAAAAGAACAGAACAGATTTTTTTATAACTATCAAGTTAAATGGCAAGGCACTTTTCCTTTTACCACACTCGCTAGTGATAATACAAGTTCAGTTCATCCTACTTTCTTCGTTTCACGAAATATTATATAATAGTAATTGGATTCATGTTCTAGAAAGAAGGGATTTTGCATGAAAATGCAGAGAAAGAATTTTATGATTATCATGTTTACAAATTTCCTTGTTGCAGGCAGTACGACTATGATTATGCCATTTTTATCTCTTTATATTGAATCTCTTGGCACTTATAACGAAGAATATGTCCAGCGCTGGGCTGGCTTAGTATTTGGTGTTACCTTTGTGGCGGCGTTGATTATGTCTCCTGTCTGGGGAAGAATCGCGGACAAATATGGCTACAAGCCGATTTTAGTCATTAATGGGCTGGGGATTGCCATCAGCATTTATTTGATGGGTTCAGCCGGATCGGTCCATGAACTGTTTTTTATTCGTTTGTTTATGGGACTGGTTACTGGATTTATCCCCACTTCACTCGCTTTTGTCAGTTCACAGACTCCGAAAGAAATTGCAGGCCGCACACTCGGCACACTACAGATGGGCAGCGTATCGGGAACGCTTTTCGGCCCAGTGATTGGCGGACTTATGGCAGATACTTTCGGTTTTCAATATACCTTTATCATTACTGCCGTCGTAATCGGTACAGCCGCTCTTCTCGTCTTGTTTGGCATTAAAGAAGTAAAACACGTAAAAACAAAAGATGCTCATGTCTATGCGAGAAAAACGATCATCCAAGGCATTTTGCATCACCGCTTATTGATCAATGTCATGGTTATCACTTCGCTTATCCAGATCGGCACCTTCAGCATTCAGCCGCTCTTATCTCTCTACGTGTCGCATTTAGTCGAAGGCAGCACACAAGTCGCTTTTTTAGCAGGCATTACGTTCAGTGCGACAGGCGTCGGCAATTTGCTGTTTGCCCGGCGCTGGGGCCGCCTCGGAGATTCAATCGGTTATGAGAAAGTCCTGGGCTTTTTGCTTATTCTGGCGTTTGTCTTTATCATCCCGCAAGCTTTTGTTACCGAACTTTGGCAATTGATAGCGCTGCGCGTGTTATTCGGCATCGCAGTCGGAGGAATGATTCCGACAACGACCGCGTTAATGCGCCGTGAAGCGCCTGTTGAAATCCAAGGGGAAGTTATGGGATACAACACAAGTTTCAGGTTTTTAGGAAATATTATAGGCCCGATGTTCGGTGGCATCGTCAGTGGGTTTATCGGCATTCCTTCGGTTTTTATCGTGACCGGATTGCTTTTTGTGATATCGTTCATTTTCTTGAAATATACACTAAAAAGACCGGAGCAGGATTTTGAAGATGTGCTTCTTGAACAAGAACTGAAAAGCATGTGACAAAAGGCGATTTCTTATCAGAAATCGTCTTTTTTTACTTGTATTTGGTCAGTCACAAAATTTCCTTAATTGAGTTTCTTCCTATTTCTATAACTTAGTCTTTTCTCCCCTTTCTCTTCCCCAACGATGCAAAGCCCTTTCATTTACGTTATAATTTCTCTAGCAGTCTATTATGTAACGTTTTGAAAGGAGGATTCTTTTGTCATTCGTATTTTTGATTTTCCTGCCTATTTTGGCAGCATTGTTCGTTCCCCTATTATTTAAAAAAATGAGGCAAATCCATACAGGTTGGTTTGTATTGATTGTTCCGGTCATTCTGTTTGTTTATTATGCCATGCTAGTGCCAACAACCTCAGAAGGAGGTCAGCTTGTTTCAAGTTTCCAATGGATTCCTTCTCTTGATATTGCCATTGTCGCTTATATCGATGGACTTAGCTTGTTGTTCTCGCTGCTGATCACCGGAATCGGAGCTCTAGTTGTTCTGTACTCAATCTTCTACTTGGACAAAAATCGGGAGCAATTACATAATTTTTACGTTTATTTGATGATGTTCATGACGGCGATGCTTGGCGTGGTCCAATCAGACAACCTGATTTCCCTTTATTTCTTTTGGGAATTGACATCCATTTCTTCATTCCTGCTCATCGGGTATTGGTATACGCGTGACCGGTCACGGTTTGGTGCACTAAAATCGATGATGATCACCGTCTTTGGCGGCTTGATGATGCTCGGGGGGTTTGTGTTACTCGGTATAATGGGCAATACGTATTCAATCCGCGAATTGATCGCCCAAGCACCAGAAATGGCTTCACACAGTTTCTTTACATGGGCATTGATTTTGATCTTGCTCGGGGCTTTCACAAAGTCAGCCCAATTCCCTTTTTACATCTGGCTTCCTGACGCAATGGAAGCGCCTACTCCAGTCAGTGCTTACTTGCATTCTGCGACTATGGTTAAAGCGGGATTGTATTTGGTTGCACGGTTCACGCCAATCTTCGCAGTTTCCGGAACATGGATGTGGCTTGTCGCCGGAGTAGGTTTGTTCACAATGTTCTGGGGTTCATTTTTTGCGCTGAAGCAAAAAGATTTAAAAGCGATTCTCGCTTTCTCTACCGTCTCTCAGCTCGGCTTGATCATGTCTTTGCTTGGTGCCTCTGCAGCCGGCTACCATATTGGAGGTGCTGCGGATACGGTATTCAAGTACGCGGCATTTGCAGCGATTTTCCACCTCATTAATCATGCAACATTCAAAGGCAGTTTGTTCATGGTCGCTGGTATTGTCGATCATGAGACAGGTACCCGGGATATCCGGAAGCTTGGCGGCTTGATGGGTTTGATGCCGATCACTTTCACTATCGCCATGATCGGATCCTTTTCAATGGCTGGTCTTCCGCCATTCAATGGATTCCTAAGCAAGGAAATGTTTTTGACGGCGATGCTGTCTTTAACTGAATTCAACTTATTCTCAATGGATGTTTGGGGAGTCCTGTTTCCTGTCATAGCCTGGATAGGCAGTGTCTTTACGTTCATCTACAGTTTCTTTTTCGTTTTCCATACATTTGCCGGAAAACATAAACCTGATTTACTGCCCAAAAAAGCGCATGAAGCGCCAATCGGCATGCTTGTTTCGCCCGCTTTTTTAGCCCTTCTTGTCTTGGTTATTTTCTTTATCCCGAACCAAGTCGGGGACTGGCTTATCAAACCGGCCGTTGTAGCTATTCAGCCATTCCTGTATACGGCTCCAGCTGATGTTAATATTCATGTTTCCGCTTGGCACGGTTTACAACCGGAATTCTGGATGACGCTCGGCATCTTCTTGGTCGGCGGCCTGCTGTTCTGGAAGCTGCACAAATGGCAGCGCGCTTATGACCGATTCCCGGATAACTTTACGTTGAACCGGCTATACGACAACTTGATGTATTTGAGCGACGGCGGTGCCAATCGCTTTTCAGCCCTTTACATGACAGGGTTCATACGCTCATATCTTGTTTATATGTTCAGTTTCTTGATCATTATTGTATTAGGTGCATTGGTATTGAATGATGCATTCTCGATCAATTTGAATAACCTTGCACCGGTCGGATTTTATGAAATTGTTATTTTGCTTGCGCTGATTGGTTCTACAGTTACCATTCTCGCTTCAAAATCACGTCTGACAGCCATTATTGCTTTAGGCGCAGTCGGCTATTCAATCGCTTTGTTCTTTGTTATTTTCCGAGCGCCGGATCTTGCTTTAACTCAATTAGTTATTGAGACAATTTCTGTCGCACTCTTCCTGTTAGCTTTCTATCACTTGCCGCAACTGAGCTTAAAAGAAGAACGGATGAAATTCAAATTAGGAAATGCCATTATTGCGTTAGGAGTCGGGGTTACGGTTACACTTGTCGCTCTTTCGTCTCATTCGCAAAAAGCATTGCCTTCCATTTCACAGTTCTACAAGGAAACCGTTTATAGTGAAGCTGGCGGCGGTAATATTGTTAACGTTATTTTGGTCGATTACCGAGGATTTGATACGCTGTTTGAAATAGCCGTGCTTGGCATTGCCGGCATTGGCATTATTACAATGATCAAGCTTCGTTTGAGTAAAAAGGAGGGTCAGCATGAGAACCAATGATGTAATGCTGCAAACCGCCACAAAAGTAGTAACTTTCATCATTCTGATGTTTGCCGTACACATTTTCTTCGCTGGCCATTACACTCCAGGCGGCGGTTTTGTCGGCGGCCTGCTGACTACCAGTGCAATTGTCTTATTGATGCTTGCTTTCGATGTTAAAACGGTCAAAAAGATTTTGCCGATTAATTATGTCATTATGACAGCAGTCGGATTATTGATCGCAATCGCTACGGCAGCGGCATCAATCATTTTCGATGTTCCGTTTTTCACTCACGCTTACGATTATTTTGATTTGCCGCTCTTTGGAAAAACCTCCCTGCATTCTGCAATGTTATTTGATGCAGGTGTTTACTTGGTTGTTGTCGGGGTTACGATGACCATTATTCAAACGATTGGAGAAGATGAATAATGGAAATAATTATGTCAGTCGCCATTGGTTTTCTGTTTATGGCCGCTGTTTATCTAATGCTTTCTAAAAGCTTAATCCGCATTATCATAGGAACAGGCTTGTTGAGCCACGGGGCGCATTTGTTGCTTTTAACAATGGGCGGTCTGGGCGGACAAGCTCCTCCGGTAGTTGCAGATGGTGTCAGCGTCGGCGATTATGCCGATCCTTTACCGCAAGCTTTAATTTTAACTGCAATCGTTATTTCATTTGCAGTTACATCATTTTTCCTTGTCGTCGCTTACCGGTCTTATCAGGAGCTCGGAACAGACAATATGGAGCAACTGAGAGGAACTGATGACTATGAGTAATATGCTTTTGTTTCCAATTTTAATACCTCTGGTCTTTGCCACTATCCTGATGGTTTTCCCGAAAAATGTCAGAATGCAGCGTATTGTGGCCGCAGCAGGTACCTTATTCACCCTGATTGCTTCACTTTTCCTGTTGGTTAAAGTTAATAACGATGGCGTACAAGCCATTACGTTGGGCAGTTGGCCAGCTCCTTTCGGCATCTCGATGGTATCGGATTTGCTGTCTGTCTTGCTGGTTATCAGTTCATCACTGATTACACTATTTGTAGTTTTGTATAGCTTCCCTTCCATCGGCATCAAACGAGAACAATCGTTTTACTATCCAGCTGTGCTCTTCCTGATGACAGGTGTCAACGGGGCGTTCACAACGGGCGATATTTTTAACTTGTTCGTTTTTGTCGAAGTGCTCTTGATGGCTTCTTATACATTGATCGTCCATGGCGGAGAAAAGCCGCAATTGCGGGAGTCCATTAAATACCTGCTGGTGAATATCATTTCCTCAGCCCTATTCGTTGCTGCAGTTGCGTTTTTATACTCAGTTACCGGCACATTGAATATGGCAGATTTAGCAGTGAAAATCCCACAGATTGAAAGTACAGGAATCTTAACCGTTATTGCCGTCCTATTCTTAGTGGTGTTCGGCTTTAAAGCTGCGATTTTTCCTTTGTACTTTTGGCTGCCTGGTTCCTACCATGCTCCGCCAATGCCGATTCTGGCATTGTTCGGCGCTTTGCTGACGAAAGTCGGCGTTTATGCCATCATGCGAACTTACACGTTGTTCTTTGTCATGAACACCGGCTTTACTCATGAATTGCTTGGCATTGTTGCGATTTTAACGATATTGGCAGGATGTGTCGGCGCGCTTGCCTATTTTGATGTTAAAAAAATCATCATTTACAATATCATTATCGCTGTCGGCGTCATCCTCTTTGGTGTTTCCCAGCTGAATGAAGCAGGCGTTCAAGGCTCAGTCTTTTATTTGATTCATGATATGCTGATCAAAGCTGCTCTTTTCTTCTTAGTCGGCATTATAGCCGTTTTATTTGGAACGACGGACTTGAGGAAGATGGGCGGGTTGATCAAAACTTACCCGGTCCTAGGCTGGGTATATTTGATCGCTGCATTCGGTTTGGCCGGCATCCCTCCGTTGAGCGGGTTCCCAGGAAAATTATTGATTGTTCAAGGTGGATTTGAAGGTCCTCAATTTTGGGGCAGCCTTGTTATTCTAGCGACTAGCTTGATTGTTTTGCTGAGCGTTGTCCGTATCTTCATTTATGCTTTTTGGGGCAATCCGGTTGAAACTATGCCAGTCACAAAAACGGTTTACCGCCAGATGTTCGTCCCGACAGTAATCCTTGTCTCCTTTACTGTGGTACTCGGGGTCGGCGCGGAATTCTTCATGCCTCTTATTTCCGGGGCGGGCGAAGTACTGCTGAATCCAGCCCTCTATATAGATGCAGTGTTAAAGGAGTAGATGAAGATGGCTTTACAAATTTTATTAAATTTCTTTCTGGCTCTTGTCTGGATGTTCATGACGGTTTCCTTTACGCCAGCCGGATTTGCAATCGGCTTTCTAGTGGGACTCGGAATCATTATTATGATGAGGAGATTTTTTTCTTACCGCCTTTATACCTCAAGGATCTGGGCGGTCTGCGCTCTGCTTCTCCTGTTCTTAAAAGAACTGGCCCTATCCAGTATCCAAGTTCTTCGGATTGTTATAAAACCGAAAATGGATATTAAACCAGCAATTTTTGAATTGGAAACAGACCTGAAGTATGATTGGGAAATAACTTTATTGTCAGCTTTGATCACTTTGACTCCAGGTACATTAGTTGTTGGAATATCGGACGACCAGAAAAAGCTTTACATTCATGCCCTCGATTTTAAAGATATCGATGAAGCGGTAGACTCCATAAAAAATACATTTGAACGAGCAATCTTGGAGGTGAGCCGGCCATGATGGCATTTTATTGGATTTCGCTGATGTTAGTCAGCTGCGCTTTCGCCGGCCTGCTTTTCAGGCTTGTAAAAGGACCTACTGTAGCTGACCGTGTCGTTGCTTTAGATGCTATTGGAATATCATTAGTTTCGATCATTGCTTTATTGTCGCTAATCATGGGCACAGCGTTTTTTCTGGAAATCATTTTACTGTTAAGTATTTTGTCTTTCATTGGAACAGCCGCTTTTGCCAAATTTATTGAGAGAGGAGAGATTTTCGATCGTGACCACAATCGTTAATATCCTCATAATTGTTCTGATTAGTACAGGGGTTCTATTCAGCCTTGTTACGGCTATCGGCCTTGTACGCTTACCGGATGTTTATACGCGTACACACGCTGCTTCAAAAAGCTCCACCCTTGGTGTTTTATGTATCCTGATGGGCACTACCATCCATTTCTGGGCAGTTGAAGGCATTTTTAATACACAGATGGTCATTGCTATTGCCTTCTTGTTCATCACGGCTCCAGTAGGCGGGCATTTGATTGGGAGAGCCTCTTACGTAGCCGGCATTAAACTAGCTGACGCTACAGTTCGCGACGATTTAAAAGGTGTTTTTGATCAAAAAACAGATATAAAAAAATAAAAAAAACGGACAGCGTAAATTTAACGCTGTCCGTTTTTTCACTGTTCTTCTGCCATTCTTTCCACCAACATAGCAAGTGTCCGCACCATAACGCCAGTACCGCCTTTTGGACCAAGATCATAGGCTGAGCCTGCGTCTGAGGTTCCTGCTATATCCAGATGGATCCACGGTGTCTCTTCTGCAAATTCCCCGACAAAACCTCCGCCAAAAATCATATGGCCGTCGCGGCCCGGTGAATTGTTCAGATCTGCCACATCGCTTTTACGAATGCGCTTTTTATCGCTTTCCGTCAATGGCAATCTCCAGACAAACTCCCCTGTTTCCAGTGCAGCTTCCATGAATGTTTCGAAAAACGCTTCGTCGTTTGTAAGAGCACCTGTTTTGTCTTTGCCAAGCGCTACAATGACGCCGCCTGTAAGAGTTGCTACATCGACGATATGCGTGGCGCCAAGCTGTTTTGCGTACGTGACGGAATCGGCCAGCACGAGTCGGCCTTCTGCGTCCGTATTGAGAATCTCAATTGTTTTACCGCTTAAAGATGTAATAACATCATCCGGCTTGAATGCACTGCCTGAAACCATATTGTCTGTTGAAGCAATAACCGCCACCACATTTTTTTCCGGCTTCAATTCGCCGATAACTTGCATTGCGCCGAGTACAGCTGCAGCTCCGCCCATATCGCCCTTCATGCCGACAATGCCATCTTTCGGCTTCAAGGAATATCCCCCAGTATCGAAGGTGATCCCTTTTCCGACAAGTGCCAATGGATTGTCAAAAGCTTCCGTCGCTTTATACTTCAGAACAATCAGGCGCGGCTCTTCGACCGAGCCCTGATTGACTGCCAGGATGGCACCCATTCCAAGTTCCTCTAGTTCAGCTTTTCCGAGAATATCCGTTTCAAAGCCGTACATGTTCCCTAACTCTTGTGCGTAATCGGCAAGCGCTGTCGCGGTCAGAAGGTTCCCAGGCATGTTGACAAGCGTACGTGCTTCATTGACTGATAGCCCAAAAACTTGGCCAATGAATGCAGAAGCTTCCACTTCCTCAGCGTCTTCTTCGGTAAGGATGGATACGGTCTCAATCAGGCTGTCCGGTTCATTAGATGTTGTTTTATAGTCATCAAAACGATAAGCCCCGAGCGTCATGCCTTCAGCCATTAAATAGGCTGCATTTTCAGCAGTGATGCTATCGTTTTGGAAAGATCCCAAGTAAACTGCTGCAGATTTGATTTTTTTCTTTGTTAGCTCTTTGCCCACTTGACCAAAAACAGCACGCAAATCTTCTTCCGTCAACTTTTTGCGTTCGTTCAAACCAACAAACAAGACGCGCGGAATCGCACCGGATAAAGTCGGATATGTAACGAGCGATTTCAGGTCGAAAGAAAGATCTTTTGTCCAGCCTTCCAATTTACCGCTAAAACGTTCTGAGAATTGCTGCCATCCTTTCGTGTTTTCTGGATGACGGCTAAGGCCCACGACCAAGATTTCGGCTTCCACATTTTCAGTATTCGATTGTACAATCAAATTCATGCTAAATCCTCCTCTTTTTTCTGTTCTGTTTTAGTTTAGCATGTATTACGCCGCCCGAGTAGTTCGCTAAACGAAATGAATGCACAAATAAATCCAGAGTTGAATGTGATATACTAAGAAAAGATTTTCTATTGAAAGGTTGTTTTAAATGGACATTTTTTCAAACTTCCCGCTTATGGCCGGCCTTTTTGCTATTCTGTTTGCCCAATTTGTTAAAATTCCGATTCTGTACCTTGTAACACGGCAAGTAGATTGGAAACTGTTCACATCGACTGGCGGTATGCCGAGTTCTCATTCAGCTGCGGTGACTGCGTTAACTACAGCTGTTGCCATCGAGCATGGTGTAGATTCAACAATTTTTGCTGTCGCCACTTTGTTTGCCGTAATCACCATGTATGATGCAACCGGCGTCCGTTTCCAAGCCGGACAACAAGCATTAACAATTAATAAACTCCGGAACGATTTTAATATTTTCGTAAACGAAACAAGAAATTGGCAGCAGAAAAAAGAAGAAGAAAAAATTGAAGAATTAAAAACGCTTCTTGGCCATAAACCGAGCGAGGTGCTCATGGGTGCCATTACCGGTATTATCATTGCTTTCGTATTCTATGCCGTCCTATAAAAAAACTGCCAAACCGAATTTCGGTTTGGCAGTTTCATTTTTAAAACATTTGATAACCCATTTTGCGCAATATTTTCATAACAAACCCTGAAGTGACCGCCCCTGCAAATCCTGCCACCAGCACTGCAATATCCGTGCCAGTCAAAGAAGTTAAAGTAGTGCCAAGCATTGAAAATGATTCGCCCGGGTTGGTAAAATAGTCGAAAAAGCCGACATCGTCAATAATGAGTAAAACAACTATCGGATAAACAACAGCCATAAGCCATGTCATACGAAGCAACATATTCAGTAAAAAGCCGATCCCGAAAAACATTACATAAAATAAAAGCATAGAAATAATTAATTGCACAATGGTAATAGAATTGTTCATGAATGTTAACCTCCGATATTCCTTTCATAAGTTTAACTGAAATACGGAGGGCTTTCAATCAGGCGGCACAGAGTTCATTGCTTTGTCACAGAAATGAGGCAACGTTTTGGCAATCCAAATTTAAGAAGGATGTCTCCATTTAATACTTTTTTACAATAAAAAAACATCCATGGAACCAGTCCATAAATGCTTTTGATTTTAATGTATTATTTTTTTCCGGAACCAGAACAGCAGGAGCACGTTTCTGAACCACCCAACCGCAATTGGAAATAACCTTTACCGGCACAGTAGGGACATTGATTGGTTGGCTTAGTTACTTTGAAGAATCTCATCTGAAACACCTCCTTGGTTGCTTGTTCTTAATATTCAGAAATATATCACATATCACTTTACTATGCAACGATAAAAACTTAATGAAAGCGGATACATTTAATTTTTATTTTTTTTTACTTTATTTCTTCACATTTGCTTCCTAAAAAACAATTTGTATAGCGAATAGCCAAAAACTTCACCTGGTTCAATCCCTTCAATGGGCTGGAATCCTTCTTCGGTAGTATACAACGCCATTTCATGAAGCATGACCGAAACTTCCGGGTCACTCGCCAACTCTTCAGGAGATTTCCAGACTGCTTCAAAAATTTCAGACTCCTGTACTTTAATCACTTGTTTTTCATCTTCTGCTTTCAATAAAAAGATCGCCATATTATCGCTGATTTCTCCGCGGATAACTCCTGAGCGAAAACCAATCATTTTCAGCACCGCGCAATCGATACCTGTTTCTTCCATCACTTCTCTGACCACCGCTTGGTCAATCGTTTCTGAAGCAGATACAAAACCGGCTGGCAATGACCACTTGTTTTTCAAACCGCCATACTTCTTTTTTACAACGAGCCATTCTTTCCTGGAGTTTACAACCAATCCAGCTGCAGCGAGCCAGACGTTTCCTCTTGTACGTTTTGTCATTGCCTGCATCCCCTTTACTAAAAAAAGCTCCCGCTAAGGGAGCTTTTACTTAAAATCATTAAATTACGTTAAACTTACCTTTTTTCATAACCAATTTTGCTCCACCAACCATGAATAATGCACGGTTGTCGATCATTTTCTTCATGAACGAAGCACGCTTGCCGGTAACTTTTTTACCGAAAACAACACCAATTGCATCATCTTCACCAAGAGAGCAGACAGTTCCTTTTAAATCCGGAACAAATGTAGCTGTATCTTCGCCCTTGATCAACGCATTAATGTTTTTCGCAATTGTTTCACCTTGCTGCATAGCAATCTGGGCAGTAGGCGGATATGGACGGTTTGTTTCTTCATTGATCATCAGTGCACAGTCGCCGACGATAAATACGTCAGGGAACCCAGGAGCGCGAAGGTCTTTTTCAACTTTAACGCGCGCACGCATGCTTTCGATCTGGCTAGCTTCAAGAACGCTGCTGCCACGGACTCCTGCAGCCCAGACAACAGTTCCAGCTTTGATGAACTCAAATTGGTCATCAGCTTTTTTAATCTTAACGCCTTCTGGAGTCGCTTCTACAACCGGAGTTCCGATTGAGAATTCGATTCCTTTTGCTTCCAAGTGGCCCACCGCATAGTTCACAAGCTCCGGATCAAATCCAGGCAATACCATCGGTGCAGCTTCTACACAGATAACGCGGACTTTTTCACGCGGAACATCAAATTCCTTGCATAGTTCTGGTACGCGGTTTGCAAGTTCGCCAAGGAATTCGATTCCAGTGAACCCTGCGCCACCTACAACGATCGTCAAACGGCTGTCGTCTTTTATCGGTTCAGTTGACCATGTTGCAAATTGATATTCAATATGCTCACGGATATAACGGGCAGCTTTCACGTTAGCGATTGAAAGAGCATACTTATCCAAACCTTCGATACCGAAAGTTTCGCCTTCAAATCCTAAACCAATAACGAGGTAATCGTAAGTATACTCGCCATTGTCAGTCAACACCCGTTTGCCGACTACATCAATTTCCTCAACAGTCGCTTGAACAAATCTTGTTTTTACGCTGTCGATAACTTCTTGGATGTCATAACGCACTTCTTCAGGAAGCATTGTTCCTGCAGCCGCTTCATGCAGCCATGTGCTTTCGTAATGGTATTCATTTTTGTTGATCAACGTAATATCTGCGGCATCTGTGCCAAGAACTTTCTGCAAGTTTACAATAGTCATCAAACCACCGTAACCTGCCCCTAATACTAATATTGACGGTCTTTTCAACACAATCGCAACCACCTTCGGTTAATTTTTACATCGGAAAAATAAATGTGCATAACGCAACTGATTCCAATAAACTCCTATAGTCTATATTAGCCCTTTTACATGGTGATTTCAACTGCTTACTATCTTGTTGGATAAGCTTTGCTAACGTTTGTTCAAGCTTTAGGCACAAAAGATGAAAGGCCCTCAGCTGGATAAGTAAGCAAGTTTTTTTCCGCACAAACAATGCTCCATTGCGTTTAAACATTGCTAAAATCTTTTCTAGTAATAAATCTTTTTCACTTGCTTTAGAAAAGGCAAAAACTACAGTAATCATAGTATGGACCATTGCCTACCCTTTTATTCATTACTTTATTTAGATTTGTAAAGAAAAAATTAACTTTTATTTTCTGAATCGAAATACCCTATTAAAAATTCAAATTATTATGATAGGATATTATTGGCATTGATTCCTGATATAACTGGTATTCCCGGAATTTTCTTGCCACATGTTTTCCGTTTCTTGTTTTATTAATCTTTTATTTACAGGAGGATGTATCAGCACATGCAGAATAACATGAAAAAGAAATTTCAAGTGTTTGCTAGTACCGCGTTGGCTTTAGGAGTTTTTGGTTCTTCGTTTGCTGCACCTATGGCAGAAGCAGCACCTGGAAAAGATGCAACAGTTTCAAACCGTGGCATTGAAGTTCAACTCTTGGCTGTTAACGATTGGCATGGACAAATTGATGTTACGCGCAAAGTAGGCGGAAGAGATGCTGGCGGTGCTGAATATTTAGCAGCGTACTTGAAACAAAGAGAAGCAACCAATAAAAATACTTTGCTGATTCACTCTGGGGATATGACTGGCGGAAGTTCGCCGGCATCTGCTCTTTTGCAGGACGAACCGACTGTTGAAATCATGAACAAACTTGGCTTTGATATAGGCACCCTTGGTAATCATGAGTTTGACCGCGGCGTAGACGAATTGAAACGTCTTCTTGACGGTGGCTTCCATGAAACAACTGGAAATTTTGAAGGCGCTGATTTCCCTTATGTCGCCGCCAATGTTGTCTACAAAGATTCTGGTAAAAACTTGCTTCCAGCTTATAATATTCAAAAGGTCAATGGCATGAAAATCGGCTTTATTGGTGTGGTTACAAAAGATATTAAAGATGTTGTAATTGCAAGTGCATTGGAGAATATTGAAGTTACAGATCCAACAGCAGCTGTCGATAAAGCTGTTGCAGATTTGCAGGCACAAGGAGTCAAAGCGATTGTTGTCTTGGCCCATGCTCCCGCATCTTCCAAAACCGATGGAACCAATGCTACTGGAGAAGCTGTTGAGTTAGCGAAAAACATCAACGATGAAGTCGATATCATTATAGGTGCGCACAACCATGGCTATGCCGACGCAATTGTCGACAATAAATTAGTTGTACAAGGATATTCTTACGGAACGGCATTTACGGATATCGATTTAGTCATTGATCCGAAAACAAAAGATATTGTTCAAAAGTCCGCTGAAGTCGTTACTACTTTCCATGACGGCATCGAGCCTGATGCGGAAGTAAAAGCTATGGTTGAAGGCTATAAGGCAGAAGTTGCTCCCCTAATCAACCGAGAAGTCGGCACAGCTGCTGAAGCCATTATGAAAACGGGCGACGCCAGCGGAGAATCTGCACTCGGCAATTTGATTGCCGATTCCCAACGTGCTGCGCTGAACACTGACTTTGCTTTTATGAATCCAGGCGGTATCCGCGCAGACTTGAATGCCGGACCAATCACTTGGGGTGAATTGTATACAATCCAGCCTTTTGGAAATCTTCTTGTCAGCACAACATATACTGGCCAGCAAATCAAAGACGTATTAGAGCAGCAATTTACTGCAAGCAAAACAACAATCCTGCAAGTTTCCGGGTTGACTTATACTTACGACAAATCGGCTCCAATCGGCAGCAAAATCACAAATCTAAAAGATGTTAAGGGCAATGAAATTACCTTAGACAAAACATACACTGTCACACTTAACAACTTTTTGGTCGGCGGCGGAGACGGTTTCTCCAAATTTAAAGAAGGCACTAATCAGGTTGTTGGATCTGTTGATTTGGATGCTTTGGAAGCTTATATCGCTAACTTCGGCGGGCCAATCATAGCTCCTACTACTGACCGCATTTCAGTGCAATAAAACAAACAATTCCGGAGACCATAATGAAGGTCTCTGGAATTTTCTTGGTTGTTTAAGGCTCTTTTCTAGCAACAACTAAAGATATTCCAAACAGGAAAGAAAAACCACCCAGTCAAGCGAAGTGAATGATCGCTTTTCCGGATGGTTTTTTTCTTTTCGAGTAAATTATTAACAGTTTTCAGGAGTCCCCGCTTTTTTCGCTGTACGGAAAGAAGTTCCGCAACCGCATGAAGCGATGGCGTTTGGGTTTTCAATGGTAAAACCGCCGCCCATCAAGGATTGCTTATAATCGACAACTGTGCCGTTTAAAATGCCTGCATCTTCTTTTGCCACCAGCACTTTGATGCCGAATTGTTCGTACTGTTCATCATCCGAACCTTGTTCTTTCTCAAATCCCATGCCGTATGTCAAACCGCTGCAGCCGCCGCCTTTTACAGCTACCCGGAGAAATGATCCTTCTTCTTCGTTATGGCGCATCATCTCTTTTACTTGAAACGATGCCGCTTCTGTTATTATTACCGCTTGTGTCATCCCTATCACCTTCCTATACAGTTATCATAGCAATGTTTTCCATCTCTATTCAAGCGAGGCAACTTCGAAATGCACTTTTGTTTGTTACAAAAAAAGGGACCTGCAATAGGTCCCTTGGCATTAAAATACTTGTTCTACTTCTACAACGCCAGGAACTTCTTCCACTAACGCGCGTTCAATACCTGCTTTTAATGTTATGGTCGAACTCGGGCAGCTTCCACATGCTCCAAGCAGACGAAGTTTAACAATTCCATCCTCAATATCAACAAGTTCGCAATCTCCACCGTCACGCAAAAGGAATGGACGCAATTTATCTAAGACTTCCATTACTTGATTTTCCATCAAAGCTTCAGCCATTTATATCGACTCCTTTCATTATAATCATTATAATGTGATTAGAGGGAAAAAGCCACTAATGAATTCATAGGAGGAAGACATTTATGCCGAAAGAATTATCGATTGAAGTTTACGGAACCGAGGTAATTTGCGCAAGTTGCGTAAATGCGCCTTCTTCTATTGACACGTATGAATGGTTAGAAGCGGCAATTTCGCGGAAATACAAAGACCAGCCGTTTTCAATTACCTATATCGACATTGAGAAACCGCAGACAGAAGCCCACAAACAAGATTATGCCCAGCGTATCTTGGACGATGAATTCTTTTACCCGCTTGTCCTAGTCGAAGGCGAAGTTGTGGGTGAAGGTTATGTGCAGTTAAAACCTGTCTTTAAGGAACTCGAGAAACATGGATTTGCAGCAGCTGAATAAAAAGAAGCTCGCAATTATATTGCGAGCTTCTTTTTGTTTATCCATTATGCCATTTATACATCCACAATACGCCGGATTTCATTAAACGTGCAATACGTCCTGTGACTGTGCGGTCTGCCAAATAAGCAAACCCTTGCTTTTTGCCAAGTGAGCCAAGGAAGCCTTTCAGCTTGATTTCCGGCATCGTCTCGGGCAATGTTTCTCCATTCCAAACCGCTTTCAGCACTTTAACGATTTGTTCAGCCTGCTCTTCAGCAAGCTGGGCAGAAGGAGACATTGGCAATGCCGCGCAATCCCCAACAATATAAACATGCTCGTCATTCGGCAATTGATGGTATTGATTGATTACTACGCGTCCGCTATTGTCCGTTTCAAGGCCCATATCCCGAACCGGCTTTACCGGCTGGATTCCTGCTGTCCAGACAACCGCGTCAACTGGAATGGTTTCTTCATGATTATGAAGAAGTTTTGGTTCTACTTTTGTAATATTAGAGCTAGGTACAACTTCCACATTATTGCTGTCAAACCACTTTTTCACAAAGTTGCTCAAGCGTTCCGGGAAGTCGCGCAGAATACGCGGGCTTCGGTCAAATAACTTGATCTGCAAATCTTTGCGGCTTTCACGAAGTTCGCTGGCAAGCTCAATTCCGCTGAGCCCAGCTCCAACTACGCCAACTACGGCGCCTGACGGCAACCCCAAAAGCGCTTGGTATGTCTGGCGGGATTGCCCAATTGTCTGGATGCTGTACGTAAACTCATCGGCACCCGGCACATTATGGTACTTGTCTTCACAACCAAGGCCGATGACCAAATCATCATAGGTCACTCGCTCTCCGTTTTCCATCAAGACACATTTTTCTTCAAGATCAATCTCTAAAATTTCACCATTCACGATTTTCAACCGGTCATGTTCTGGGAATGGAACACGCACATCATGGTCCGATTCAGTCCCTGCCGCTAACGCATAGAACTCTGTTTTCATGCTATGGAATGGTGTTCGGTCGATTAGAGTAATTTCTACATCTTGCGGCAAATTGTTCGGCAACAGGCGCAGCAAAATACGCATATTGCCATATCCTCCACCAAGTAAGACTAGTTTTCTCATAAAAATCTCCTTTGAAATCTTTCTGTCTGCTCATTTTCTCCACTATGAGTATAGCTGATTGTGATAACTTTCACAATATATTTCACTAAAATCAATTAATTGACTAACGCCAAGAAAAAAGGTAGGATTTCGTTGTAGCGAGGTGAGCCCAATGAAACCGATTGTTGAATTTTGCATCAGCAACATCGCCAACGGAGCACAAGGTTCTTTTGAGAAACTGGAACAGGATCCTAATTTAGATGTCTTGGATTATGGCTGTCTGAGTTACTGCACCCAATGTGCAGAATCTCTGTATGCTTTAGTGAATGGTGAAATTGTAGAAGCTGATTCTCCGGAAGAGTTAACACAAAAAGTGTATGATTTTATAGAAGAAAATCCCTTGTTCTAAGCCGTTTAAAAACGGCTTTTTTATATTTCCCATGTAAGCAAACTTTCAAGAGCGTAAGTTGGTTGAACTTCTTTTTTCAATACTTCTTTTGTTGAAGTGACTCCGGTATTGACGTGTACGGTATCAATGCCAAACCGGATGCCCGCTTTGATATCGGTGTCGTAATTGTCGCCAATCATCACCATCTCCTCTTTAGCAAACTTAAAGTCCAACATAATGGCTTCCAGCATATGCATCTCAGGCTTGCCGATATACATAGGCTCAATGCCTGTAGATGCTGCAACGAGTGTCGTATAGGCCCCGTTGCCCGGTATAAGGCCTTTTTCCGAAGGATAAGCAAGATCACCGTTTGTTGAAATGAATGTGGCGCCTTTCCGCACTTCTAAACAAGCATTCGCCAGCTTATCAAAGTTAATGTTGCGGTCGATTCCCATAAGAACAATGTCTCCATTTTCCTTTACCCGCTTAATTCCTTCTTGTAACAATGCTTGCTCTAATCCAGTTGAACCTATCATATATACCGACTTCTTCGGATGCCAGTGCTTGATATATTTAGCAGCTGCGACAGCTGAAGAAATTATGCGCTCATTCTCAGCTTTTATACCAAAACGCGCTAGCTTATCGCTTAGTTGTTTTTGCGTCATGGACGCATTGTTAGTTACAAAGAACGGTTCGATCCCTTTTCGCTGGAGCCGTTCAATAAACGCTTTCGCTTCTGGAATTACTTCCGTTCCCCGGTAAACTGTCCCATCTAAATCCAGGCAATAGGCTTTATAATTCTTCATTTTCAGTCTCCGGTAAAAATGCCGATACGGGCCCAAGTTCATGTTCTAGATAGTGCTCCGCTTTCGGACCGAATTTTTTCAGTTCATCAAAACTTTCGTCAAGAATGGCAATTATTTTGGAATGATCAGCTTTCATGAATTCACGCACCAACATCTTGCGTAACGCAATCACTTTTTTCAACGGCTCATCCATTTCTGCTGTAATGACTTTCTCATCCGTCAAAATATCGATGATGTCGTCATAGCTTCCCGGGTCACGCATAATAAACCCATCAATCATTGTATTGCCGACATCGATAATCGATTCGATAACATTAGAAGCCAGCCGTTCCAAAGCCAGTTGATCTTCAAGCGATTCCCAGCTGTTTTTGTTTTCGTATAAGTCTAACAAAGATTTCATATAAGAAACCGTCTGCGTAATTTTTGTGCGGTCAATAAAATACATAAATTCTCCTCCGTTTTTCTTTTGTAGATCGCGAATGTTCTCATTTTACATCATATCATACGCACAGAAAAAAACCCTCGACGGATCATGCTTCCGGTTCGAGGGTCTCTTCTGGGGCTGTTTCTTGCACTGGCTCTTGCGCTTTGCCAATTTTCTTGATGACAAAGTAGGCGCAGCCAAAGTTACAGTACTCATACAAGTAATCTTGCAGCGTGCTTATTTTTGTGTCGTATGTCGCTTTATGGTTAGTATCTTCAAAAAATCCTTTTAAGCGCAACTGCCCGTATCCCCAGTCGCCTAAAATATAATCATACTTTGCTAATATTTCACTATACCGGTTTGTAAGTGCCTCTTCTTGGAACGCTTCGCGGTAATCGATAACTATCTCGTAATTCCACTGCTCTATCGTGATCAAATTTCTCACCATCCATTAGCTGAGATTTCAGCTTCTTTGTACAGTAAACTGTATCTTGGGATTTAACTCCCCGCCGTTAACTTCTCTTCCAAATGTAACATAAAGACTGCTCTCTCACAAGCTAATGAAAATAGAAAACCCGGAAGCGAAGGCTTCCGGGTTTTACGTTTTATGCGCTTCTTTTTGCTTTTTTGCTTTTGCTAACGGCGTTCCCGATACTTGCAGCTAAACCGCCCCAAATGATTAACATACCAATAATCATAACTATGATTGCGCTTGTTGACATAGTATAGGCCCCCTTTATTTTTCTTCTTTAAATTGCGCCTGGCTCTTATGCCATGCACCTAATGATGCCAAGATGCCTAAAATGATAGCTGCTGCAGCTACTGCCGCTCCGCTTCCCAAAATAAACATATTGGAGTAACCTTCGTAGTTTCCAGTTTCTGTATCAAATTGCTTTAAAATATTCGTTCTAAGCAACCCGAACATCATGTATCCTAATACGATTGGTGTAATGATGCCTAAGCAAAACTTCCACCAGCCGCCAAGGCGAATATCGGAAATGCTGTTTGCATGGTCGCGCAGCAGATCTGCTTTGCGGAATACCCATACTACAAGAACAACTTCCACAAGTCCAACAGCGGCAACGCCGAATTGGTTGATGAAATAATCGGCTACATCCAGGAAGTACAATCCGCCTTGAGTAGCAAACAAAATGGAAATCAAGGCAGCCAACCCGCCACCAAATGCAACTGCTTTGTTACGCGTTATGCCAAACTTCTCAGAAATACCCGCTACATATGTTTCAGTAATCGAGATCAATGAAGTTAGTCCCGCAAGTGTCAAGGATAAGAAGAACAAAGCTCCAAAGAAGCCGTTAAATCCTGGGAATTCATTAATGATCTGCGGGAAGACAACAAATGCTAAACCAACCCCGGCAGAAGCTACATCTGCAACCGCTACGCCTTGTTGGCTTGCCATAAATCCTAATGCAGCGAATACGCCAATACCTGCAAGCAACTCAAATGCAGAGTTAGCAAATCCAGTAATAAAAGCGTTATTCGTGATATCCGATTTTTTCGGAAGGTAACTTGCGTAAGTGATCATGATAGCAAAAGCGACTGACAAACTAAAGAAAATATGCCCGTATGCCGCTACCCAAACCGAGGGATCCATAATGGCCTCGAAATTCGGTTTAAAGAATGCATCAAGACCCATTGCCGCTCCATCCAATGTTAGAGCGCGTATAACAACGATCAAGAAAATCACAACAAGAGTCGGAATGAAAATACGGTTCGCAAGCTCGATTCCTTTTTTAACCCCTGCCAGCAAAATTCCAAGAGCGATTGCCCAAACGAGCACTAATGGAATAAAGACGCCCCAGACAATTCCACCTGTTTGTCCAGGTTGAACCGTTAACTGCAAGAAATCGTTAAATAGGAAATCTTGTGTGTCTGCTCCCCAAGCTTGATTGAACGAGAAGATAGTATACCGCATCGCCCATGCGATAATGACTGCGTAATAACATGATATGATAAACGATACAAAAACCGCCCACCATCCAAGCCATTCCATTTTTTTGCCGCCTAATCTAAAAAATGATAACGGTGCAGATCCGCGGAATTTGTGGCCGATGGTGAATTCTAGAATAAGAATAGGTATGCCTGCAGTCAACAAGGCAAACAAATAAGGTATAAAGAATGCTCCTCCACCATTTTCATAGGCCACATACGGAAAACGCCAAATGTTTCCTAGACCAACCGCTGAACCTACAGCAGCCAAGATAAAGCCGGCGCGTGTTCCCCACTGTGAACGTTCCATTTTTTTTCCCCCTTTAATAGTTTCCATTTTTCTTGCAGAAAAATAGGAAGTTTGTATATTTTCAGATTATTTATTAATCTAAAATCAGTATACCGAGGGGCATATATAAAGTAAAGATGATTTCAAAGAATTTTTACAAAAAACTATTCACTCAATAATAAAAAAGCAGAAATCATAGATTTCTGCTTTCAAGAATACTAGTTTTCTAATGTTTTTCAATGATTGGTTGTTGCCTAGACCAAAAAATGAATAATATTACTAAAATAATAATCACTGTTCCAAGCGCCATAAAGAGAGAGCCGGTTATACCTATGACTATATATCCGATTGCAGCGATGACAGCTGCAGTAATCGCATAAGGAAGCTGTGTAATAACATGATCTATATGGTTGCTTCCCGCTCCAGTCGACGAAAGAATGGTCGTATCCGAAATCGGAGAGCAGTGATCGCCGAAGACAGCACCAGCTAAAACCGCTGCCAGCGCCGGCAACAATAAATCCGGTTCAGCTTGCGACATGATTTTCCCGGCAATCGGCAATAGAATCCCAAATGATCCCCAAGACGTTCCGGTTGAAAAAGCCATCACGCCAGCTAAAAGGAATAACAGCACCGGCAAAATTGCAGTAGGAATATTCCCTTTCGCTACAGCATCAGCTAAATACTGGCCGGTTTGAAGGCCGCCGATCAAATAAGTCAAAGCCCAGGCAAAAATCAAAATAAGCACAGCGCCTATCATTGATTTGATTCCTGCCAAGATTCCCCTGCCAATCCAGCTAGCGTTAGCTGCTTTATTGTATCTTATCTGCAGAGCATAAAGAATAATCGAAGTGCTGGCACCTAACAATCCACCTGTAAGAAGAGAAACAGGAACATCTGTGTTTTCAAAAATCAGCCAGATGTCAAAAACTTGACCAGCATTTTGATAACCCGTCCAAAGCATCGCACTAACCGTTCCGACTACCAATAGTAAAATTGGCAACAATAGATCCGATACCCGCCCGTGGTCATGTGCAGGAAAGTCTTCTTTCATTTCACCCGGAATCGTTTTTTCTGCATCGAACAATTGCCCCGTGGTAATAGCCAATGTTTCGTGCTTTCTCATCGCTCCAAAATCAACGTCTCGCACAGCAACAAAAATTACAATGGCCATTGACGCCACCACATAAAAGTTCATCGGTGCCATCCATAGAAAAGCTTCTATAGCAGACATTGTGACATAAGTTTGCCCTGCTAAAATCGTCGCGACGATTCCAATTATAGCTGCACCCCAACTGGACACTGGTGATACTACACAGATCGGAGCAGCTGTCGAATCGATAAAGTAAGCTAATTTTGCCCGCGAAATTTTATAACGGTCTGTAATCGGCCGTGCCACTTGGCCGACTGCCAAGGCATTAAAATAATCATCAATAAAAATCAGGATACCCAGAAATACTGTAAGAATTTTTGCGCCTCGCCGGGACTTGATGCGTTTAGATGCCCAATCAGCAAAGGCGCGGCTGCCTCCGGACAAGCTGACAAACGCAGTAATAACTCCAAGAAGCAGCAAAAACAACAAGATAAAAACATTATAAGCGTTGAAGCCCTCGTCCCAGAATGTAATTGCAAACGAGTTAAAAAGCTCCTTCAGTGCTTCAATTGGCGAGAACGCCGTTAATATAAACGCGGCCGCTACAATTCCAGCGCCAAGCGAAAGCAGAACACGCCGAGTCAAAAGCACCATTACGATGGCTATTATCGGCGGCAAAATCGAAAAAATCGTATTCTCCATGTACAATATCCTCCTAGTTTTAGATGGAAGAGAAAATAGAAAAAGCCGGCTGCTCCATAAATGGATCCAGCCAGCTTTTTAAAATTCGTCTGTGCATAAAACATCAAACAATCCTATAGCTCTCCATTTATGAACGAACATAAATGACAGTGGCATTCTTATTCAGAATACCCCCAGCTCGTTTAGCCATAACAATCGCTAAACAAGCTTCGGCAAATCTTCCTTTCCGATACGTTCAACGCTGTTAAACTCCCGTATCTTACTGATAAGCTTTGCGGCCTCTATCCATCAATATATAATTCCTAAATAGCATAACAAGTAATAAAGCCAAAATCAAATGTATGTCAAATGCGAATATTCTTATTACTTCAACGTCTTAGTCCGAAAAAATTGGCTAAAAACATCACGGATAAATTCCGGCATAAAATATGTTTTTGGTGCACGCTTTAAAGCCGGAAAAAAGTACCCGAATGTAAACATATCCAAAGTAATCAACCGATAAATCTGATCATGGACTGCCTGTTTACCGTTAACGTATAATTTACGCCCTTCAAGCTCCAGATTCTTATGGATGATATTCCCAAAATACACACCTCTGAATCCCAATCCCTTCAGTTCAATATGCGGCCATTCCGTGTTCAGCGATTGCAGATAAATTTCTTTCAGCTCTGCACCCGTCAATTCAATCAAACACGGATTGATCGGATGCGGCAGCATTTTATGGAAATTATAGCGGGTGGTCTGCCCTTCAGGCAAATCATCCATAAAAATCCCAGCGTTAAATAGGGCACAATCTGCATTGGAAAACTCGATCATCGCTTCACCAAACAAGTTCGCAAGCTCCGAATCTTTAAACCACTCCGCTTTCAGTTTTTCAGTATTGAAAAAAACCGGTTCATTCAACTGGCTTTTCCCTTCCTCCAGCAAGCAGTCATCAAAAGATTCATCAGGATTGCGCAAGTTCGCCGTTTCGATCAAGTAAGCTTTTTTATCTTTTAACGTGCTTTCGATTGTCACATGGCCGACGTACATGCCAAATTTCCCTGCTGCTCCAAGAAGCGTATCTCCGATCATTTTCCCTTCGTGGAAGAGATGATGCGTATGGGCACCAAGAATTACATCGATATCCGGACACATCTCAGCGAGAAGTTCATCATCCTTCACTCCAAGATGCGACAAACAAACGATCAAGTCAGTCTGCCCTTTTATCTCCTCTACCGCTTCTATTATGGCCTCTTTTCCTTCAGATATGGTCCAGCCAAGCCTTTTGTAGAAAGGAGTGAATTCAGCTGTTGCACCGACCAAACCGATTTTTATGCCGCCTTTTGTTTTCAGGATATGATATGGCTTGGCCCATTTCGGCCGAGTGCCTGACGCATCTTTTAAATTGCCGACGACCACTTCAAAATCAGCTTGTAGATATAAATCATTCAATTCTTCCATCGTTAGCGTAATACCTTCGTTATTGCCGATTGTTACTGCATCATATCCCGCTTCATTGAGCAAGACTATGTTGCCTTTTCCTGCTGACCCTTCACTGTATGGATGGGAACGGTCAACATGGTCGCCGATATCAAGAATCAAACAAGCGTCCCCTTCTTCTTCGTGCCAGCGTTTGCGTTCCGTCAGCAAAGCTTTAATGCTCGGCCAATTTGCAAAATGGCTATGCAAATCGTTGGTATGGTAAATGTGTATGGTCTCGCTCATGAAAACACCTCTTTAAGAACTGAATAACCCTTCATAGATGGAACGCAGCCCCAGTACTAAGAGCGCAATCCTTAAAATAATAACCAACGTATCGGAATTGAGTTTTTTGTTCAGCGCTGCACCGATTTTAGCACCTATATATGCCCCTGGCACTACGGCAAGCGTGTAGATCCACGGCACATTGCCAAGTGAAATATGCGTGATTGAATTGACGATGGCCGATAAGAACACCATAAACATAGAGGTTCCGACTGCCACATGCGGTGGAAACAAAAACAACAAAATCATGGCTGGAACGATCATTGAACCGCCGCCGATGCCAAACAATCCTGAAACAAACCCGATGCCAAACGTTAAAAGCATCGCAAACCAGATTGGATAGCCGTAAATATACTCCTTGTTCTGGTTATCAACGAATTTATATGTCCTGCCATGCTCAACAAACCAATGAACCGTCTTTAAACGGTCACGGACTAAGAGAAGCAAAGCCAACAAAACCAGCAAAATACCGAAATACAAATTAAAGGAAGGCAGGTCCAGACCTTTATTTGCAAACGCGCCAAGGACCGTGCCTGGTGCACTGCCAACGAAAAAGATAAAGCCGCTCCTATAGTCGACCGTTTTTACCTTCATATAGGAAAGCGTTGAGGACAGCCCGATGAAAATCATCATGATGACCGATAATCCGACAATTTTCTGCGGCGATAAATCCGGAAAAAAAGCAAAAGCCGTTCCAAGGAACAGCAGCGATGGAACGAGAATGACTCCTCCGCCCAGGCCAACTAATGCACCGACGATTCCGGCAAACAACCCGACAATCGCCATCAAGACAAATATCAACTAAAATCCTCCTTCAAATAAATCCATTTGCTTTGGTGCCAAGTTGTTATATTCTAAACCGTTCAGCTCTTTGAATGCTTTGGCATTTCCCGCTGCATGACCGCCTGAATTGTTATTGAAAATAACATATACTTGGTCGGTCGTGCTATTTAAACTATTGACTGCTTCGTTGATTTCCTTCAACTCTTCTTTGTTGTAATCGTACAAATAACGCACTTCACGCCATTTTTGTCCATGTCCCGGACTTGTCCAGCCATGGACATTTCGACCATGAAGACGCACGAGCACTTTATCAGTACGGGTTGAAATCGGAACAAGCGGGATAGAACCATCTCCTGCCTGCGGCTCATCGCATACTGAATGAATTAAGTTGTTTTCTCTTAAAAATTCGAGTGTTTTCTCGCGCAGCTCTGGCGAGTACCAAGACTGGTGACGAAATTCTATTGCTAAATCAAATTCCTTCAATTTTTCCGAAATCCCCCTAATTTGATCAACGTGTTCTTTCTTGCAATCAAACCACGGCGGAAATTGAAGCAAAACCATGGCAAGTTTCCCCGCTTCTTTCATTGGCCGAACTGACTTGATATAGGCCTCAAACATAGCATCAACACTTTCAAACGGGTTCTCGCCTCGCTGATGCCCGGTCATCCCCTGATAAGCCTTGACAATGAACTGAAAGCCGTCAGGGGTCTCATTGATCCATTTGGTAATATTTCGTTCAGGCTGCACCGCATAAAATGACGAATCCAGCTCCACAATAGGAAAATGGGAACTGTAATCGATTAATCGTTCTGTTTTTTTCGACCCGGGGCTATAAACATCCGGATGATCGCCCCATCCCGTCAATCCAATATTAATCATCATTTCGCCTCCAATTTCCTTTGTTATTTTATGATAGCACAATATCAGTAAAAGGTCGTTTGGCCAATATTACTCCAGCTGAACAGCTAACCTTATTGCTATTATTCCATTTTATAGATTTCGAAAGAAAAACAACATGAAGATAATTTCAATAACTTTCGAATCCAGGCTTTCCTATGATAGACTTTTCTCAGCTATATTTTTAGGAGGGCTCCAAATGACAATAACATGGGACCACCACGGAATTATTGAAAAGTTCGAAGCCTGCCGCAATGAAGAATTAGCCCGCCCGATGGCTGCCTATATGAAAAATCAGTTTCCGTTTCTCGGCATCCAAAGCCCGCTCCGAAAACAGCTGCTTAAAGAACAATTTACAGAATATGCCCTACCTAAACCTGATGCAATATTCGAAGAAGCTTGGAAGCTATATCGATTGCAGGAGCGGGAATATCAGTATGCCGCTATCGCATTGCTTGAGAAAATGTCTCAACATTTAACAGCTGATGATTTGCCTTTTCTCCGTAACCTGATTGAAACAAAATCCTGGTGGGATAGCGTCGATGCCATAGCACCCACGCTTGTTGGCAAAATTGTACTTAACGAACGCGAAACAGGCGCGAAAATTATGTTCGACTGGTCTGCATCAGACAATATGTGGACAAATCGCGCCGCCATTTTGCATCAACTTAAATATAAAGAAAAAACGGATACTGAGCTTCTTGCGAATATTGTCTGCCAACATGCCGAATCCCCAGAGTTTTTTCATCAGAAAGCAATGGGCTGGGCCTTGCGTGAATATGCTAAAACCGATTCGGAATGGGTAAAAAGGTTTGTCAGCAACTGTCCCATGAAACCGCTTAGCAAACGGGAAGCATTGAAAAATATCATACAATAAAAGCCCAGCGCATGCGCTGGGCTTTTATCTAGTTTGTAGAGAAACTCTTTTACTCCATTGAAATAGATATCACTCTTGCTATTCCGCCAAACAGCTCCGCTTGCCTCGGGCTCGCGCCGAAATCCCGATGGCGACTCCGCTGTTTGGCTCCATAGCTAAAGAAAAAGCAGCAAACCCCGGCCTGTTTGAGTCTGCTCTGGTTCTTTATTCGCTAAGTAACTTGCTAGTTTAAATGGAGCGGAAGCCGGCGACTCCAGCGGGAAAGCGAGCAGGTTGAGACCCTGGAGGCGCGAAAGCGCTGAAGCGGCTCAACCTGCTCGCCCGCGGAACGCGTCCGGCTAGAGTGGAATAAACAGCTAGCCAACTTTCTCGACGGCCCGTATAAAAGCCCAGCGCACGCGCTGGGCTTTTATCTTTTTCCATTATCCAATGAACTTGCCATTTCAGTTTTTTAAAATATTCCGCCGAGCCCTTTTCCTCCAATGACTGATTTTGCAGATTCCATCAATTCATTTTTTTCATTTTCATCGATCTTACCATCAGCGTGAGCTTGTTTTGCCTGTTCCATTACTTCTTTTGCTTGCCCAAGGTCTGCGTTGCTAAGCTTTTCTTTCAAAGCATCGAAAGTTTGACTCATCTACAACATACCTCCTTAATTTTTTTCTTCTTTGCTTGTATACCCCGCGGATTAATAGTAAAACAGCATAAATTTAGCTTTATCTTTTAGAAAAAAATTCGGACCAGATACAGGACGGCTCACAGCAAAATCAAAAAAGCTCTTGGCATGAACGAAATCATGCCAAGAGCTGCTTATTAATCTATTACCCGATAGAGCCTTCCATCTCAAACTTGATGAGACGGTTCATTTCTACCGCATACTCCATCGGAAGTTCTTTTGTAAATGGTTCGATAAAGCCCATTACGATCATTTCTGTCGCTTCTTGCTCGGAAACACCGCGACTCATCAAGTAGAACAATTGCTCTTCTGATACTTTCGAAACTTTCGCTTCGTGCTCCAACGATACGTTATCATTTAAGATTTCGTTGTATGGAATTGTATCAGATGTAGACTGGTTGTCCATAATCAATGTGTCACACTCGATGTTCGAACGAGCGCCATCCGCTTTGCGTCCGAAACGGACGATACCGCGGTATGATACTTTCCCGCCTTGCTTCGAAATGGATTTCGAAACGATTGAAGAAGAAGTATTTGGCGCTAAGTGGATCATTTTCGCTCCAGCGTCTTGGTGTTGGCCTTTCCCTGCAATTGCAATCGAAAGAGTCATACCGCGAGCGCCTTCTCCGCGAAGGTAAACAGCTGGGTATTTCATGGTCAATTTAGAACCGATGTTGCCATCAATCCATTCCATTGTTCCGTTGGCATCAACAAATGCGCGTTTCGTAACAAGGTTGTAAACGTTGTTTGCCCAGTTTTGGATGGTTGTGTAACGGCAATATGCGTCTTTTTTAACAATGATTTCAACAACTGCAGAGTGCAAAGAGTTAGTTGTATAAACAGGAGCTGTACAACCTTCTACATAGTGAACGCTCGCGCCTTCATCTACGATGATCAACGTACGCTCGAACTGTCCCATATTTTCCGAGTTGATGCGGAAATAAGCTTGAAGCGGTGATTCCACTTTGATGCCCGGCGGTACGTAAATGAATGACCCGCCTGACCATACCGCAGTGTTCAGCGCTGCAAATTTGTTGTCTGCTGCTGGAATAACCGACTGCCAATGCTCTTTGAACAAGTCTTCGTTTTCACGTAGCGCTGATCCTGTATCTTTAAAGACGATTCCCATGTCTTCAAGTTCAACTTTCATGTTGTGGTAAACCACTTCGGATTCATACTGGGCAGATACACCCGCCAAGTATTTTTGTTCCGCTTCTGGAATGCCGAGTTTATCAAAAGTAGCTTTGATTTCGTCAGGCACTTCATCCCATGAAGTTTGGCTTGCTTCTGATGGTTTTACATAATACGTAATTTCGTCAAAGTTCAATGCACTTAAGTCGCCGCCCCATTGTGGCATTGGCATAGAATAAAACAACTTCAGAGCTTTCAAACGGGAATCAAGCATCCATTCCGGCTCTTCTTTTATTTTCGAAATTTCTCTGACGATATCTTCAGTTAATCCACGTGCGGATCGGAATACCGATACATCTTTGTCGTGGAAACCATATTTATAATCACCGATTTCTGGCATTTGTTTAGCCATTGTCGTTCCTCCGTTCTAGTATTACGATTTGCCTTCGCTTTGCACGCCTTTTTCCATGGCTTTCCATGCAAGCGTTGCGCATTTGATCCGTGCCGGAAACTGAGAGACGCCCTGAAGAGCTTCAATATCCCCTAAATCAATTGTATCATCATAGTCTTTGCCGAGCATCATATCTGAAAAGATATGTGAAAGTTGAAGCGCCGTATCGACATCTTTCCCTTTAACAGCTTGAGTCATCATCGAAGCGGATGCCATTGAGATGGAACAGCCTTCCCCGTCAAATTTCGCATCTTTGACAATGCCTTCTTCCACTTGCAGCGTCAATTGAATTCGGTCGCCGCAAGTCGGGTTGTTCATTTCGATGTTCACGCTGTCGTTATCGAGGGTTCCTTTGTTTCTCGGTGTTTTATAATGGTCCATAATTACTTGGCGATAAAGCTGGTCTAAGTTTTTAGAAGACATCGCTGAAATACTCCTTTGTTGAACGCAAGCCTTCTACGAGACGATCGATATCCGATTCGTCATTGTAAACGTAGAAGCTGGCGCGGGCTGTGGCTGTACATTGCAGCCATTTCATGAGCGGCTGAGCACAATGATGGCCAGCGCGTACCGCAATGCCGCTCATATCAAGGACCGTAGCCAAATCATGCGGGTGCACATCATTTAAGTTGAATGTCACGATGCCTGCCCGTTTTTGCGGATCAGTCGGACCGTAGATTTGAAGTCCTTCAATTTCGTTCATGGCATTCATCGCATAAGCCGCCATCTTGTGCTCGTGTTGTTCGATTTCATGCAAACCGATTTCATTTAAGAAATCAATCGCGGCACCTAAACCGACAGCTCCGGCAATAATCGGCGTCCCACCTTCGAATTTCCAAGGAAGTTCTTTCCAAGTAGAATCGTAAAGGCCGACAAAGTCGATCATTTCTCCGCCAAATTCAATCGGTTCCATATTATTCAACAAATCTTTTTTGCCATACAACACACCAATTCCGGTTGGTCCACACATCTTGTGGCCAGAAAAAGCAAAGAAATCGCAATCAAGGTTTTGTACATCTATTTTTAAGTGCGGAGCCGCTTGTGCTCCGTCCACTACCATGACCGCCCCGTGTTCGTGAGCAATTTGCGTCACTTCTTTGATCGGGTTCATGGTTCCCAGAACATTCGATACATACATCATTGACACAATTTTCGTGCGGTCAGTAACTGCCGCGCGAACTTGCTCCAGTGAAATGGTACCGTCTGGATTTAAATCAATGTATTTAAGAACTGCGCCGCGCTCTTTCGCCAACTGCTGCCATGGGATCACGTTTGAGTGATGTTCCATATACGTAATGACGATTTCGTCCCCTTCTTCAACGTTTGCACGACCATAACTTTGAGCCACTAAATTCAAAGCGGTTGTAGTTCCGCGCAGAAAAATGACTTCTTCTGTAGTGTCGGCATTGATGAATTTTCGGACTTTCTCGCGGGCACCTTCGTACATATCAGTTGCACGGTTCCCAAGTGTATGAACCCCACGATGGACATTCGCATTATCAAATTCATAGTAACGTGTTAATGCTTCAATGACTTGAACCGGTTTTTGTGATGTTGCTGCACTGTCGAGATAGACCAGTGGATGTCCATTCACTTCTTGGTCGAGTATCGGAAAATAACTTTTTATCTCTCGATTCATCATTAGCGGACTTTCCTTTCGATAACCTCCGTCAATTGCTTTTTAACGCCTTCAATTGGCAGCACGTTAACAACCGGCGCCAAGAAACCGTGTATTACAAGACGTTCAGCTTCTTGTTTTGTAATTCCGCGACTCATCAGATAGAACAATTGAAGCGGATCAACGCGCCCTACGGAAGCAGCGTGGCCTGCAGTTACATCGTCTTCATCGATCAACAAGATCGGGTTCGCGTCACCACGTGCTTGTGGGCTTAGCATCAGAACACGCGATTCTTGTTCTGCATTCGATTTTGTCGCGCCATGCTCGATTTTTCCGATTCCATTAAAAATGGAAGAAGCAGAATCTTTCATTACGCCATGCTTCAAAATTTGCCCGTCGGAATTTTTGCCCCAATGAACAACTTTTGTTGTAAAGTTTTGTTTCTGAGAACCTCTGCCTACTACCACTGTTTTCGTATCGCCAACAGAATTGTCTCCAATAAGGTGGGTTACGTTTTCAGAGATAGTATCACTATCGTTCATCAAGCCAAGTGCCCATTCGATGCGTGCATCGCGTGCCGCCACACCGCGGCGGTTCACGTAAGTCGTAAAACCTTCTGCCAAAACGTCAACAGCGCCGTAAGTAATTTGCGCGTTGTCTTCAGCGAAAACTTCTGAAACAATATTCGCTAAACCTTTAGCATGAGGAATTGTTGATAAATAGTTTTCTACATAAGTCACTTTACTGCTCTTGTCAGCGATGACCATCACATGGTTAAACAAAGAAACTTGTTCGTCATCGTGAATGAAAACTACTTGAACCGGTTCTTCAACCACAACATTCTTCGGCACATATAGGAAAACCCCGCCGTTAAGAAGTGCTGCATGAAGAGCTGTCAATTTATGTTCTTCCGCTTTTACCGCTTCTTTCATAAAGTATTTCCCAACAAGGTCGCTGTGTTCGCGGATTGCGGTGAAAATATCAGTCAAAATAACGCCTTGCGCTTTCAACTCATCAGAAAGCGAAAGATAAGCTGGAGTATTGTTATGTTGGATATACAAATTCTTTTGTTCTAAATCGACAATCGATTTTACATCTTCCGGAAGTTCTTCCAGCGATGTATAAGTCGAACTCTCTGTCGAGTGAACAGGAAATTCTGTGAAGTTCCAGTTTGTAATCTTTGTTTTATCCGGCTTTGGCAACGGCAATACCGCTGCAGCAGTTAATGCTTGTACGCGCAGTTCAGTAAACTCTTCAGGTTCTGATTTAGAAGCTGAGAAGGAGCGCACTTCCTGCTCGGTGATTTTCATGTTCGTTTCAACCGTCACGTTAGTCTCCCCTTCCAATTATGCTTCTTGTCCTACGGTCTCGTCTTCAATGCCAAGCTCCGCTTTGATCCAGTCATAGCCTTCTGCTTCAAGTTTCTGAGAAAGTTCTTCTCCGCCAGACTTAACCACGCGTCCTTGCATCATTACGTGAACGTAATCAGGCGTGATGTAGTTCAACAAACGTTGGTAGTGAGTAATGATCAGGCAGCCAAACTCTTCGCCTCTCATTTGGTTGACGCCTTCTGCTACAACTTTCAATGCATCGATATCAAGACCAGAATCGATTTCATCTAAGATTGCAAATGAAGGTTTGATCATCATCATTTGAAGGATTTCGTTGCGTTTCTTTTCCCCGCCTGAGAACCCTTCATTCAAGTAACGCTGCGCCATTTCTTCTTCCATAGCAAGAATTTCCATTTTGCTGTCTAACTCACGAATGAATTTCATCAAAGAGATTTCATTGCCTTCTTCTCGGCGTGCGTTCATAGCAGAGCGCATAAAGTCAGCATTCGTTACACCAGAAATTTCGCTCGGGTACTGCATGCCAAGGAAAAGGCCTGCACGAGCACGTTCGTCAACTTCCATTTCAAGCACATCTTCGCCGTCCAATGTAATGCTTCCAGATGTTACTGTATATTTAGGATGCCCCATGATAGCAGAAGCTAGAGTAGATTTCCCTGTTCCGTTCGGCCCCATGATCGCATGGATTTCACCTGTTTTAATTGTTAAGTTTACACCTTTTAAAATCTCTTTTCCTTCGATTTCAACGTGCAAATCTTGGATAACCAAAGTTGACATGTAAATACCTCCATAAAGTTAATTTTGAATGGAATCCATTCTTAATTAGTATCATTCTAATCTTAACTGAAAACCCCCCTAGTAGCAAATCATTAAACCGGATCTAAAGAGGAGAATAAAACAATTTGTAATACTGAATTCCTGGAAAAAAGAAGCGTTTCGAACCTTCTTTTTTAGTTGTTTTTTATTTTCAATAAAAGAAAGCTAATTGAGAATTCATATCAGTAAAAAAGCCAGTGCACTAGGCACTGGCTTTCTTTTTTACAAATTGCGATGTACTTGATTTTCCAAACGCGCTACTAGTTGTTGGCTTTGCTGATATTCTTCTTCGCGTTTTTGTTCTACTTTTACCAATAAATCCTGATTATTTTCACATTCATGAATTCCAAATCCATGAGCATCTCGGAATGCGTGTTCCATTTTTTCTGTCACGTTAAAGCCTTGAGAATTAATAGTAACCATTCCTTTCATTTATCTTGTTGGTATTAATATACCCAGTTTTTTGGCACTTAAACAAAAAAATACTTATTCGATATTTTTTTGAGAAATATACAGAAAAGATGAAATAAAAAAACCCGGAAGCAAGATCCCGGGTTTTTCAGAAAAATTATTTAGATACCTCATTTAAAATGCTTGAAGGAGCTAAGCCTTGCTCTTCTAGCATTTTGTTGAAAACTTCATCTGCTTCTACGAATTTCGCATTAGCTGCTTCAAAAGAAGCTTCTTTCGTCAATTCGGCTGCTTTCATCTCATATGATTCTTTGATAGAAGCAAAAGCTCCTTCAATATCAGACTTGTGATCTGCCAATGATTCAGGAATTTCAATTCCTTCAACAGCTGTTCCAGCTTCTTTTGCTGATGCGATTGCCGCTTCTTTCATTGCCGCCAAGTCATCACCCTCTGGAAGAGCTTCTTTCATTTGCGCTGCTTCAAAAGCATTCAAATCAGCATCGACTGCATTGATTGTTTGTGGAATTGACATGTAGAATCTCATTAACTCTTGTTTTGCATCCGGTGCTTTTTCAGCGTTTTCCGTGCTTGCTGCCGTTGTATCTTTCGTAGCACTTTCTTCGCTGCAAGCTCCTAAAAACAATGCTGCTGCGCCAACTAATAGTAATTTCTTCATGATAGTCCTCCTGATAGTCAACTTCTCAGTTATCGTATCATAGCTTCATAAGAGCGTATAGAGCTGGCGAAATAGCCATAATATATCAAATCTTACCATTTTTCAAAACTTCGCCATGACTAGCTTCACTAGTTGTCCCGCTTCGTGTGACCCGGTCAACGATCATAGCAAGTGCACCGTCTCCAGTTACGTTTGTTGCAGTTCCAAAACTATCCTGTGCCAGGTAAAGTGCAATCATTAAAGCAACCATAGTCTGGTCGAATCCTAACATTGTTTCAAGCAAACCAAGCGCAGCCATGACAGCTCCTCCCGGCACTCCAGGAGCGGCAATCATTGTAACTCCTAGCATCATGATAAACGGAAAGAAAGAACTGAAAGTCGGCGTACCGCCTGTCAGCAACAAAACGCCTATGGCACAAGAAATCAGCGTAATGGTACTTCCTGATAAATGAATTGTTGCAAAGAGCGGCACTGTAAAATCAGTCACGCGCTCATTAGCCCCAGTTTTGCGGGCTTGCCGCAATGTTACAGGAATTGTTGCAGCTGAAGATTGAGTGCCTAGTGCAGTAAAATAAGCCGGCATCATTGTTTTCAATAAAAAGAACGGATTTTTCTTATTCAATGAACCTGCTGCCGTATATTGGATCATAATCATTACCCAATGGAGAATGATAATCATGACAAAAACAATAGCAAATAGCGACAAAATTTTAGCGACTGCACCACCGAAAGCCATATTGGCAAATATACCGAAAATATGGAATGGCAAAAGCGGGATAATTACACGAGAAATCGTTTTTTCAATGATTGCCTGGAATTCATCGAAAAAAGCAATCATCGTTTTGCTGCCTGTACCAGCCATTCCGATTCCAAGTAAAAATGCTAAAACTAACGCAGACATTACACCAAAGACCGGAGGAATTTCAAGCGCAATATAACTTGCTGCCAATGCAGTTTCCGGATCTTCAATTCCTCCTAACGTTTTGCCGCCCATGAAATTCGGCAACACATTAGTTGCAACAAAAAATGCGAGAACACCTGCAAAAATTGTTGAAAGATAAGCGAAAGCTGTAGCAAATCCCAGAAGTTTACCAGAGCCTTTGCCTAGTTTAGCAATACCCGGTGCGATAAATCCTAAGATAATCAACGGTACGATAAATTTAAGAAAATTCCCGAAAACGGTTGTAAATGTAGCAAATATACGTATGACCGATTCCGGCGCAATCGATCCAATAACAATTCCTAAAATAATGGCAAGAGCAATTCTAGGCAACAAACCAAATTTGATTTTCACAAAATGTCCTCCCTGCGTGCACATTTGATTTTTTAATATTATCCTAAATTAGCACATGAGACAGTAAATTGTAAGTATCTATAAATTACGCGGAATATTTTTATTATTTATACAAAATAAAAAAGCACCCCTAAGGATGCTTTTTTATTATTCGGCCGGTACGATTGCCCCGCCCCATTCTTCAAGCATGAAATCTTTGATTTCATCTGATTTTAGCACTTCAACCAATTTCGCTACATTTTCGTTTTCTTCATCTTCAGCACGCACCGCAATGATGTTAGCGTAAGGAGAATCTGAACTTTCAAGAGCAATAGAATCTTCCAATGGGTTCAAGCCTGCATCGATCGCGTAGTTTGAGTTGATCAATACTGCGTCGCCTTCATCTGATTCATACATTTGAACCAATAATGCTGCTTCGTAGTTTGCATCAAATTCCAGGTTTTTCGTGTTCTCTACAACATCACTAACTTCTGCAGCAGTTTTTTCAACGCTTTCATCCAATTTGATCAAGCCTTCTGCTTCAAGCATTGACAAGATACGTCCATGGTCAGCTACCGAGTTGCTCATTAAAATAGTAGCGCCATCAGGCAATTCATTTAAAGATGCATGTTTCTTAGAGTAAATACCGATCGGTTCAATGTGGATACCGCCTGCGCTAACAAAATCATAGCCGAACTCTTTTTTCTGATCTTCCAAATACGGAATGTGCTGGAAGTAGTTGGCATCAATTTCTCCGCCTTCCAAGTCTTGGTTCGGCAAGATGTAATCCTGGTATGTTTCAACTTCTAATGTCACGCCTTGTTCTTCAAGAAGTGGTTTTGCTTGTTCCAAGATTTCTGCGTGCGGCACGTTCGATGCACCAATCTTTAATGTGCTTGACTCTTCACTAGAACCGCCAGATCCTGATCCGCATCCCGCAAGTGTTAATGCAGTTAATAATGTTCCTGCTAATAATTTCTTCATGTAAATCTTCTCCTCTTTTCTAAGTTGTTTTTATAAAAACAGTTAAACTGTACTTACCGTTTGTCTGAACGAATGGTGATCAAATCGCCAATGAATTGAATGGCAAAAACAATGATCAAGATTAAGATGGTTGCCATCAAAGTCACATCTTCCCGGCTTCTTTGGAAACCGTCCAAGAAGGCTAAAGTGCCGAGCCCGCCTGCACCAATAATGCCTGCCATAGCCGTATAACCAACCAGGGCAATGGCTGTTACTGTAATACCAGAAATCAAGGCTGGCTTGGATTCAGGCAACAGAACTTTCCGAATAATCGTCCACGTTGTTGCTCCCATTGAACGAGCCGCTTCGATTACACCTTTGTCGATTTCTTTTAATGCAATCAACACCATGCGCGCATAAAAAGGAGCAGCACCAATGATGAGTGCCGGCAACGCTGCATTCGGCCCACGAATGGTTCCGATTAAGAATTTCGTAAACGGAATTAATAAGATGATTAAGATGATAAAAGGGATGGATCTGAAAATATTGACGAATGCACCGGTAAGCCAATTGACGATTTTATTCGCCCATAATTGTCTAGGCGCTGTTAAGAACAAAATAATGCCAAGTACTAGTCCAATAACAAATGTGAAAAATGTCGACATAGCTGTCATATACAAAGTTTCAACTGTGGCATCCCACATTTTTCCCCAATCTACATTTGGAAATAAAGATTCAATCATTTGCCATCACCTCTGTCTGGATGTTTTCGTTGTTTAAAAATGCGATGGCATTCGCAATTTCTTCCCGTGTTCCTTTTAACTGCAAAATCAACGTGCCATAAGCGCCCCGCTGTGTGTGCGAGATATTCCCTTGAACAATATTGACTTCCACAGGATTGGTACGGATCAATTTGGTCAAAATCGGCTGTTCGGTTTGATCGCCGACAAACACCAATTTCACTAAGTCGCCTGTTGGGTAAAGTTCCCGCAAGTGCTTGATCGTCTCATTCGAGTCTTCCGTTTCCGTAACCTGCGCAACAAAGCGTTTAGTAATCGCTTCTTTCGGAGCTTGGAAAACGCTTAGCACATCGCCAAGTTCAACGACCCGGCCACCTTCCATGACAGCTACGCGGTGGCAGATCTTCCGGATAACGTGCATCTCGTGTGTAATTAGAACGATGGTCAACCCTAATCGCTTATTGATGTCCACCAATAAGTCCAGGATGGCATCAGTCGTTTCTGGATCAAGTGCGGATGTCGCTTCATCGCAAAGCAATACTTCCGGGTCATTGGCCAATGCACGGGCAATGCCGACACGTTGTTTCTGTCCGCCGGAAAGCTGTGAAGGATAAGCGTTTTCTCGGCCCGTCAATCCCACTAACTCAACAAGTTCCATTACGCGAGCGTCCCGTTTATTTTTCGGCACACCTGCAATTTCCAGTGGAAACGCGATATTCTCTTTTACTGTTCTTGACCAAAGCAAGTTGAAGTGCTGGAAAATCATGCTGACTTTCTGGCGCGCTTTTCTAAGTTCAACCCCTTTTATCGCTGTGATCACTTGGTCATTGATCTGGACTGTACCGGATGTCGGTTTTTCCAGTCCGTTCAATAAGCGGATCAAGGTACTTTTCCCTGCTCCGCTATATCCGATAATGCCGAAAATTTCGCCACTAGAAATTGATAAATCGACCCCATCAACTGCCTTAAGCGCACCTTTTCCAGTGTCGTATGTCTTCGTCACTTGTTTTAATTCAATCATTCGTTAACACTCCTACTTCAAAATAAAAACCCTTCTGCACAGAACTGAGCAGAAGGGTATTCGCAATTGTATACGGACACCGATCTCTCATCTCCCAAAGCGTCGCTTTGTGTGAATTGGCACCATTTCATTTTCATGACGGTTGCCGGGCTTCATAGGGCACTTCCCTCCACCTCTCTTAATAAGAGTACGATATTAAGTTTGTAATCAGATCAGAATTCAATTTACCATGCTCCAGGCTACGCGTCAACAACTTTTAATTTTTCATATATGAAAGGGACGGATTGAAAGGCGTAAACCTTCTCCTTTACCGAACCGTTTTCTGTAATAATGAGGCACGGCACGCTTTCCACTTCATATAAAGCGGCAATTTCCTGCACATAGTTCAAATTGGCTTTGCCTATATTCAAATCCGGCAGCAATTCTTTGACGACTTCAAGCATTTTCGTCGTTACTTTGCATGTTCCACACATGGGCGTATACAAGTAAAATGCCGTCTGGCGGTACATATTTCTTTCTTTCAGCCATTCTTTATGTGTCCATTCGTTCATGTTTGATCATCCTTCGGCTAATAACTGATTGACTCGGATGTTGGCGCTGATGAGCACATCGAGCAAAATTCGTATAGGGGTTGTTGCCACTTCTTTATAACTGCGGTTAATATAAAAATGCCTCGCTTCAGGAAATTCTCGTTTCACTAATTTCCTCAATTGCTCTCCAGATTTATCAGCATCCACAAGAACGATAATGTCCAAGCCTTCATAAGGAAGCAATATTTCTTCTAAGCGAGTTGCACTGATAGTGCCATTTGTACAAATAATGGTGACGGGTTCAGCAATCAGAGGCGCAATTCTTGTTTTATCGGTAAGACCTTCGACAACAATCACTTTATTCATAAGTCCACACCCCGTTAGTTATGATGAAAAAAAGCGCCAAACAAGAGGCGCTTTACGGATCTTATTCATTAATCATTTTCTCATATTGCTCCGCTGTCATCAATTCATTGACCTCGGACTCATCGATAGCTTCTACAACTACCATCCAAGCTTGCTCATAAGGGGACTCATTGACGAACTCTGGGCTGTCATCCAGCTCCGAGTTAACCTCAACAACACGACCGCTGATCGGCGCGTAAAGTTCAGAAACAGTTTTAACGGATTCAACGCTGCCAAAAGGCTGATCTTTTTTCAATTCGTCGCCTACTTGCGGCAGTTCAACGAATACAATATCACCTAGTTCGGCTTGTGCAAAATGCGTGATGCCAATGCGCGCAGTACCGCCTTCAAGTTTAACCCATTCATGTTCTTTTGAATAACGAAGCTCTTGTGGTGTGCTCATCCAGACCCCTCCAAAATATGTATTGTGCTCATTTTCAGTTTGACATAATCGCCTAGGAAATACAACAATCGTCTTAACTTACTTCCAGGTATTTTCATAGTCCGATTCTTTGAATCCAAGCACCGCTTTTTCGCCGTCGAAGGCTAGCGGCCGCTTGATGAGCATGCCGTCTGAAGAGAGCAATCTTAACTGTTCCTCTTCGTCCATCGTCGCCAACTTGTCCTTCAATCCGAGTTCTCGGTACTTCATGCCACTCGTGTTGAAGAACTTCTTCAACTCTAAACCGCTCACCTTCTGAATTTGGCGAAGTTCCTCGACTGATGGCGGCGTTTCCGCAATATGGATTGCTGTAAAGTCAACTTCATTAGCCTCTAGCCATTTCTTGGCATTTCGGCAAGTAGAACATTTAGGATATGCATAAAATTGAATCATGGTATAACCTCCCTTTTTTCTAGCTTAGCAAAATATCAGAAGACAGTCGACGCCATAACAGCGACGACTTCTTTGCCTAGCAAAGTTAAGGAAGTACCGGCTGCCGCTCGAGGCATTGCCAACAGCAGGCCTGCCTTTTTAGGATGATAACCGACTATCGCTCTATCCTATTGATTGTTTATATATTTTATCAATTCTATTGTAAGTCCTGTATATTGAGATTGTATGAGTTAGAAGTTTAGTTATTGTAAAAAAGCAAAAAGCCCCGGAATAAATCCTACCGGAGCTTTCAGTCAACCCAAGATTATACGACGTATTTTTCTGTTTCGATCAATTTTACAGCAGCTTCGCGTTTTTTCGCAATGACGTTATAAGGCGTAGAGCGCGTCAACTTGCGGAGAGCAGAGAGCATCATGCGCTGATTGTCCCCTTCGACCGCAGCAAGCAAGGTTTCTTTAGCGTCTTTTTCTATTTTATCGAATGCTTCCTGGCAATAGATTTGCGTGTACAGCAGTTTTTGCTTCGCTTTTTCTTCCCCGGAAGCTGTAATCGCTTTTTCTGTACGAAGAACAGCCGATTCCATCGCGAAAACGTTCGAAACAATATCGGCAATGTTCACTAGCACTTCCTGCTCCTGTTCCAATTTTGCCCCGTAAGTCTGTGCGGCAAGTCCAGAAGCAAGCAAAGCGATCTTCTTCGCATTTCTTACCAAGTATTTTTCCTGTGCCAATGCTTCTGCGCCGACTTCTTCAGGCATCATCATCAACAACTCTTCTTGCAGTTTTTGGGCGTGCTGGAACAATGGAAGATCGCCTTTCATCGCTTTTCGAATGAGCGTCCCAGGAACAAGCAAACGGTTGATTTCGTTTGTGCCTTCGAAAATGCGGTTGATGCGTGAATCGCGGTATGCTTTCTCAATTTCATATTCCTGCATAAAGCCGTAGCCGCCGTGCAATTGGACGCCTTCATCGACAATATAATCAAGCGTTTCTGTTCCAAAGAACTTGTTCATGGAGCATTCAATCGCGAATTCAGCAATTGAATCCGCCACCAACTTTCCGTTAGCATGTTCTTCTTCCGTAAAGCCGCTCATGCGGTCTTCGAACAAACCGACAGTCCGGTAAACAGAGCTTTCCAAGGCATACAATTGAGAGGCCATTGTAGCCAGCTTTTCACGCGTCAAGTTAAATGAAGAAATTGGTGTTTTGAATTGCTGGCGCTGGTTGGTGTACGGAATGGTAATTTCCAAGGCATGTTTGGACCCGCCGATCGTGCCTACACCCAATTTATAGCGCCCGATGTTCAAGATGTTAAACGCGATAATATGACCACGCCCTGCTTCTCCTAACAAATTCTCTACTGGAACTTGCGCATCCTGCAGGATCAATGTCCGGGTTGAAGAAGATTTAATACCCATTTTCTTTTCTTCCGGTCCGACCGAAACGCCGTCGTAAGCACGCTCTACGATAAATGCCGAAAATTTTTCACCGTCAATTTTCGCATAAACGATGAAGACATCTGCAAAACCGGCGTTAGTGATCCATTGCTTTTCGCCGTTCAAAACGTAATGTGTACCCGCTTCGTTCAGCTTAGCTGTTGTTTTTGCACCCAGTGCATCCGAGCCAGAGCTTGGTTCTGTCAGCGCATAAGCAGCGATCATTTCGCCAGTTGCCAAAAGAGGCAGATATTTTTGTTTTTGCTCTTCGTTGCCGAAAAGGACGATTGGCAATGAACCGATGCCGACATGTGCACCGTGGGTAATCGAGAATCCTCCCGCTTTCGACATTTTTTCAGCAATTAAAGCAGAAGCGATTTTGTCGAGGCCCAGGCCACCATATTGTTCCGGTACATCTGCTCCGAGAAGGCCGAGTTCCCCAGCTGATTTTAATAACCGGACAGAATGGTCGAATTCGTGGTTTTCCAGCTTTTCAACGACCGGCATGACTTCGTTGTTGACGTATTCTTCGGTCGTTTTAGCGATCATTTTATGTTCATCGGTAAAGTCTTCCGGCGTGAATACACGTGATAGGTCTGCATCTTCAATCAAGAAACTTCCGCCCTTGATCAATGTTTTTTGCTGTTCCATTGTAAATTCCTCCTATATTTTATTTCTAAAGCGTATTGAATAGATATTCCGCAAAACTGCTTCGCTTTCCGCGGGTGAGCGCCGAGCCTCCTCGCAGCTTCCGCTGCTGTGGGGTCTCGACTGTCTCGCTTTCCCGCTGGAGTCTTCGCAGTTTTGCTCCATATCTTTATAAAGTGACAAGTTAAATAAGATATATTTTTCTTTATAAGTAGTTAAAAATCTTAAAGCATCTCAAACACGCCAGCTGCGCCCATTCCGCCGCCGATGCACATGGTGACGACGCCGAATTGTTTGCCTTGGCGCTTAAGTTCACTCATCATCTTCAGTGTCAAAATGGAACCTGTGGCGCCTAGCGGGTGGCCAAGTGCAATGGCGCCGCCATTTAAGTTGACTTTGTCGATGTCAATATTCAAATGCCGGATAACCCCGAGCGATTGCGAGGCGAATGCTTCATTCAATTCCCATACATCAATGTCTTCAATGGATAAACCAGCTAGTTTCAATGCTTTTGGAATGGCTACAATCGGGCCAATTCCCATCACTTCCGGCGGAACACCGCCTGTGGCAAATGACCGGAATTTTGCAAGCGGCTTTAGGCCGAGCGCTTCCGCTTTTTCGCGATCCATTACAAGCAATGCACCAGCTCCATCCGAAGTTTGGGATGAATTTCCGGCTGTTACTGTGCCACGTGCCGAGAAGACTGCACGTAATTTGTTCAAGGTTTGGACTGTCGTACCATGGCGGACCCCTTCGTCCATTTCGAACATAAATGTTTTTTCCTGATATTTGTTGTTTTCATCGACATAGCGCTTCACTACTTCAACAGGAACAATTTCTTCGACAAAATGGCCTTTTTCTATGGCTGCTGCCGCTTTTTCATGCGAACGGACCGAAAATGCATCCTGGTCTTCCCGGCTGACGCCGTATTGGGTTGCAACTTGTTCCGCAGTGTGGCCCATGCTCATATAATATTGGGGGGCTGCCTCTGCCAATTTAGCGTTCGGCCGGATAACGTTGCCCATCATCGGCACCATGCTCATCGATTCTACCCCACCGGCGATGATGGCCTCTGCCGAGCCGACCATGATGCGTTCAGCCGCATAAGCGATCGACTGCAGGCCAGATGAGCAGAAACGGTTGATTGTTACAGCAGACACGGTTTCCGGCAAGCCGGCAAGAGCGCCGATATTGCGGGCAATGTTCATGCCTTGTTCCGCTTCCGGCATCGCACAGCCCATGATTAAATCATCGATTGGACCGTCATAACCATCTGCCCGCTTCAGGGCTTCTTTAACAGCCAATGCGCCGAAATCATCCGGGCGTACAGTTGCAAGTGATCCTTTTTTTGCTTTTCCGACCGGTGTGCGAGCACCGGATACGATTACTGCTTCGCGCATGTGTTTTCCTCCTCGTATTCTTGTTGCGGCATTAATTGCGCAACGGTTTTCCTTTAACGAGCATATGCTGCATCCGCTGCTGCGTTTTCGGTTCTGCCACCAGACTCAGAAATGCTTCGCGCTCTAAATCGAGCAAATACTGTTCATCCACCAATGTACCGTACGGGACTTTTCCGCCAGCTAAGACAAAAGCCAATTTTTTTGCGATTTTCAAATCGTATTCGCTGATATACCCGGACAGCAGCATGCCTTCTGCACCCAATAACAATGTGGCATAGCCCGGTTCACCGGTAACCGGCACTTTTTCTCGTTTTGGCGGCTGATATCCCATTTCATGCAACGCCAACGCTGCTTGTTTTGCATCATGGATCAAGTGGTCGCTATTGACACTAATGCCGTCTACAAAGTTAAGGAAATTGTTTTCACGGGCTTCTTCTGCCGATGTCGACACTTTTGCTGTCGCAATCGATTCAAATACTTTGCTGGCGACATTTTGATAGTCGACCAAAACCCCTTTCGGCAAGCCCTTCAAGTGTTTGATGTACAATTCTTTGTTTCCGCCGCCGCCTGGGATCAGCCCTACACCTGCTTCTACCAAGCCCATATACGTTTCCATCGAAGCCTGGATATGTGCTGCAGGGAGTGCCACTTCCGCTCCGCCTCCAAGCGACATGCCAAACGGTGCCGCTACCACCGGCTTTGTGCAATACTTGATTTTCATCATGGCGTTCTGGAAAGCTTTTATCGTAAAATCCAACTCGAAAATATTGTCATCCTGCGCTTCCATCAAAATCATCCCTAAATTTGCACCGACACAAAAGTTCTTTCCTTGGTTGCCGATGACAAGCCCTTTGAAGTTTTTCTCCACTTCATCGACAGCGAAATTGATCATCTGGATAATATCCAGCCCGATGGAATTCGACTGGGAATGAAATTCAAGAAGCGCAATGCCGTCTCCAAGGTCGATCAAGCTGGCACCTGCATTGGATTTTATAACGCCATGTTTCTTCTTATACCGTTTCAGGTCAATCACTTTTTCATTGACCGGCACCGGCTGATAATCCGAGCCGTCAAAGAAATAAAGATCTCCGTTCACTTCTTTATAGAACGTTTCATTTCCTGAATCGAGCAGTGTTTGGACGAAAGCAGGAATTTCCTGGTCTTCCTGCTTCATCTTTTCGATGGATTCTTTAACACCGATAGCATCCCATATTTCAAACGGTCCTTGCTGCCAACCGAAGCCCCATTTCATGGCATTATCAATTGCGACGATGTTATCCGCAATTTCACCTGTCAATTGGGCAGAATAGCGAAGCGCCGGAGCAAGAATGTTCCAAAGCAATTCACCTGTCCGGTCATTAGCGTAGACAAGCGTTTTCATTTTTGCGGAAAGGCCTTTTTGCTGTTGCGCCATTTCTTGTGAAGGCGTTTTCAATTTTCCGGCTGGCCGATATTCCAGGGTTTGAGGATCAAGCTCCAATATTTCCTTGTCTTTTTTCAGAAAGAATCCTTGACCCGTTTTTGATCCAAGCCAACCATTGTCCACCATTTTCATTAAAAATTCAGGAGCTTCGAACACTTTTTTCTCATCACCCGAGGTCTGGTCGTAAACGTTTTTGGCCACGTGCATAAACGTGTCCAACCCCACCACATCAAGAGTTCGGAATGTTGCCGATTTCGGGCGTCCGATCAATGGCCCGGTGACTGAATCCACTTCGCCGACTGAATAGCCGCGTTTTTGCATTTCGCGGATTGTTACCAACAGACCATATGTACCGATGCGGTTTGCTATAAAATTTGGTGTATCTTTTGCAATAACGACGCCTTTTCCTAAACGGTCTTCTCCAAACCGGGTCATGAATTCGACTACTTCAGGTGCTGTCGTCTTGGCAGGGATCACTTCAAGCAATTTCAGGTAACGCGGCGGATTGAAGAAATGGGTTCCAAGGAAATGGCTTTGGAAATCCTCCGAACGCCCTTCAGCCATCGCATTGATGCTGATTCCTGAAGTATTGGACGAGATGATCGTCCCCGGTTTTCTGACCGCGTCAATTTTCTCATAGAGGGATTTTTTTATATCCAGATTTTCAACAACCACTTCGATAATCCAGTCGACATCCTTCAACTTTTCTAAATCGTCTTCCAAATTTCCGGGTGTCAACAGTTCCAGATTCTTTTTTGCCGTAAGCGGCGCTGGTTTGTGTTTCAGTAATTTTTGGATGGATGTATGCGCAAAGCGGTTCCTCACCGCTTTGTCCTGAAGAGACAAGCCTTGTGCTTCCTCTTCTTTTGATAATTCACGGGGAACAATGTCTAGCAGTAATACAGGAATTCCAATGTTTGCAAGATGTGCCGCAATTCCAGAACCCATAACGCCAGAACCGAGCACTGCTGCTTTTTGTATTTGGTATGCCACTCGCAAGCCCTCCCAATAGTTTTGAATGAATGCTCATTCATTTTTTGCTTAAAAAAATAGAACGTTCTCTATGTCTCCTAGTTTAAAGTAAATTCTTTTTTTTCGCAATATTTAATTACCAGGAAATTTACTTTGACCAAAAGATTAATTTCTTTCCGAATCCACTTTTGAACGGTACACTAAAAAGTAGAATATGGAGGCGAAAAGTAATGAAAACATTAACTACTATTGAACAATTTACAGAAGTGATCTCCGGAGATGAGCCGGTTGTTGTAAAATTCCAAGCAGGCTGGTGCCCGGATTGCACACGGATGGACATGTTTATCGATCCAATCGTGCAAGAATTCAACCGTTACCAATGGTTTGACGTCAACCGTGATGAGCTGCCGGAACTAGCAGAAAAATGGGAAGTGATGGGCATTCCGAGCTTGCTAATTTTCAAGAACGGCGAGAAAACTGCTCACCTTCACAGCGCTAATGCAAAATCTCCGGAATCGGTCACACAATTCCTGGCTGAACAAAAAGAGTAAAGCATATTCATTTTTTTGAGTTCTGCTGCTACTTATTATGAACGATTGAGGTGTTTTACATGAATGAGCAACAGGAATTGAAAGAATTAAGAGAGCTGGTCCAGTATTACGAGAAGGTCATTAAAAACATGTCTGTTCCCATCATTCCTTCTATAGTGCCCCGTACTATTCTAGTGCCGATTGCCGGGTTCATCTACCGGGACCGTTTTGAAACCATCCGTACCAAGGTTCTGAAGTATGCCGCTGAACATAGAGAAACCGAATGCGTTGTCTTCGATTTCACAGGCGTTGCATTAGAGGACGTTGAAACCTTCGACTATAATGAATTGGCGAGCGAACTGGCCGAATTGAACAGCGCCCAGAAATTGATGGGGCTCCGCCCGCTTTATGTAGGATTCAACCCCCGCTTTGTACAGGAAATTGTCCACGCCGGCATACAAGTAGACCTGGAAGTGTATATAAACTTCCGTACCGCATTGAAAGTCTTGCTTAAAGAAAACGAAAATGCATTATCCGGAATGAAATAGACGTTACTACACAAAGGAGTTGGGTGCTGTGAAAACTGTCATTCCGTTCAGAGGATTGTCCCAGTACGCTAAGGACATAGACTCCAAAAAGCAGGGCTCCGCGTGCGGGCCAGTCACAGCTGCAGCTATCCTTAGCCATTACGAACGAGTCGACCACGGCATCAACGAGCTGTACAACATACTCGGCACCACGCCAATCGGTTTGTTCACGTGGCGGCTATTGAAAAATCTGCGCCGGCTTGCCGGACAGCGCTATGCCATTAAAAGAGCAAGGACTCTGGATGAAGTGAAAAGTGAGCTGCTTGCCGGACGCCCGCTCGCCATGAAATTCGACCGTTGGTTCTCGTTCCGCTGGTTCTCACAGCCTACCTACAACTATCATTGGGTGCCGCTCATCGGCTTTGAAGAAAAGCCGGATGATTTGGTTTTATATATCCACGACAATGGACAAAAAAACCGCCCGAGTAAAGTTCGGGCGGTTTCTTATAATAAGAACCGGACTGTTCTTACCTTCATCAAAATTATTCCTATTCAAAAGGGTTGACTGGCGCTAAACTTTTTTCCAGTTGGCGCGCCAACAATCTGAGTTCTTGGTCGTCAAACAACTGGACCATATCACTCGTATAATTCGGCACAGTAATTTCATCAAGTGATACGTCGAGTGGAATGTCGCACTTGATGACAGCCAATTCTTTAGATAGCAGCAGCATATCCTTATGCTCTTCTATCTTTTTCTTTTGTGCTGGTTTCAGTTCATCGATGGCTGCAAGCACGCCGTCCGTCGAGCCGTATTTCTGGATCAATTGCAGTGCAGTCTTTGGTCCAATGCCTTTGACACCCGGGTATCCATCGCTCGCATCTCCCATGAACGCTTTTACATCGGCAAATTGCGTCGGCTCAATGCCATACTCTTCTTTAAACCGATCTTCGGTGTATACATCATAAATATGGAAGCCCTTTTTCATAAAAGCGATCTCGACCGAAGGATTCAGCAATTGCAGCATGTCTTTGTCACCTGTGATGATTGTGAACTTCGCTTTGTCCTGCCATTGTTTTGTGAACGAGCCGATAAAATCATCCGCCTCGATCCCTTTCTCACCGTAATTCATCCAGCCCAATTGCTCGGACACTTTTTTCGCCAGATCAAACTGGTGGAGCATATCGTCAGGCGGCGCCGGCCGGTTCGATTTATAGCCCTCGAACATATCCGTCCGGAAGGTATGTGCTCCCATGTCCCAGCACACTGCAAGATGCGTCGGCTTCATCATCGTTTTGGCAGCAAGCACATGGCGGGCAAATCCCTGCACTGCATTTGTCGCCAAACCTTCAGAAGTCCTTAAATATTGACCGACAACAGACGTCGCAAAAAACGAGCGGAACAAGATCGCCATCCCATCCACTAATAAAACATGTGGTTTTTCATTCATTGTAAATCCTCCATCCTTCGTAAAACACTTCACTCATTATACCTGTTATTGAACAAAAAAACCGCCGAAGCGGCGGTTTTATCGTCTGCGTTTCATGGCTTTATACTCGAGATTCAACGATTTATAGAAAGATCCCATCATTAGAAGCATGATTATAGAAAACGGGAACGCTGAAATGATCAATGCTGTTTGAAGTGCACCGAGGCCTCCTGCTGACAATAGAATAACAGCGATAGACGATTGAGCAAGGCCCCAAGTAACCTTTATCGCATTTGATGGATGCAGTGAACCGTTTGTTGATTGCATGCCAAGAACGAATGTTGCCGAGTCGGCGGAAGTAACAAAAAACGTTGTAACCAATAAAACTGCAATGATAGATAAAATTGTACCCAATGGCAGTTGATTAAACACGGCAAACAAAGTTTCAGATGTCAATAAGCCAGTTAAATCGGTACCACTGTTTTGGACATCGATAGCCGTTGAACCAAATGCTGCAAACCAGAAAAAGCTGAGCAACGTAGGTACAACTAAGACACCAAATAAGAATTGACGAATCGTCCGGCCTTTTGAAACCCGAGCGATGAATATCCCAACAAATGGAGACCAGGAAATCCACCATGCCCAGTAAAAGATTGTCCAAGCATCAATCCATGCACGGTTTTCATCATCAACCGGAGCCGCACGGAAACTCATGCGCATCAAATTTTGAAAATAGCTTCCTATTGAATCAGTGAACATGTTCAAAATCAGCAATGTCGGCCCTAAAATCAACACCAGGACAAGAAGCGAAATCGCCAATACCATATTGGTGTTCGACAAATACTTGATACCTTTACTTAGTCCGCTCCATGCAGATATCAGGAATAGAACAGTAACAATAGCAATAATAATGATTTGAACTACAAAGTTGTCTCCAGGAACTGCATCAAATAAGAATGCTAAACCTTCATTGATTTGGATAGTACCGAAACCAAGCGTAGTGGCGACACCCACTGCAGTGGCGAAAACCGCAATAACATCCACCAAAGTTCCCAAAGGCCCATTCATTTTTTCTCCGAATAGCGGCTTCAAGGTTGCTGAAATAAGGCCAGGTTCACCTTTGCGGAATTGGAAATACGCAAGGGACAGCGCAACTACTGCATAAATGGCCCAAGCATGGATCCCCCAATGGAAAAATGTAAAACGCATGGATTCCCGGAATGCTTCTGCCGTACCAGGCTCCGCTGTAGCAGGATCAATTGCATAGTGGGACAGCGGTTCAGCTGCTCCCCAGAATACAAGCCCAATACCCATGCCTGCCGAGAATAGCATAGCAATCCAAGTACCAAAGGAAAACTCCGGTTTGTCAGTGTCTTTCCCCAATCTAATATTCCCCATCGGACTAACAAGGAAAAACAAGCAGAATAAGACCATAAGCGAAACGATCAGCAAATAGTACCAACCGAATGACGTTGTCAGGAATGTTTCTATATTCCCGGTAACTTCTGCAAAGTTATCTGGCGCAAACGCTCCATACCCGACAGCCAACAAGACCAGTGCGAGTGAAATCCAGAAAACATTGGTTACTTTCTTCATATAGTTTCCTCCCAATCTATTTATCACAATATCTAACGTTACGTGAGTTTCGTATGGTTGTCAACTGCCCTTTTGGTCAATGATGAAATTGAATCATTATATTAATGTCTTATTTTCTTTATTAATTACCTTAGATTTATGATTAATCATACAGTTCTCATCTTTTTGTAATAACTATACCATTGAAGTATAAGAGTTGAATAAAATAAAGATGAGGACTTTATTTCTATCGGCTTGATAGAAAGTGAGGAGGAATAAAGAAAGGGGAATTGCAGAAAACCTATCTTTTAGCCATACCTAAATTAACATTCACTATAGAAAGCTTTTCGGTATCGATTCAGCAATAAAGCATGAGCCGCAACAAAAAAAAAACAAAACAAAGAAAGAAAAAAAGCTGGCGGTTACCAGCTTAATATTTACTATGGAATTTCGGGACAGCACCTTAATACTTTCCTATTAATTGCTTTTCAAGACTTTGCTTTAACTCTATCAAAGCCCCCCGTTCTACTCTTTCGCCTTCAGCATAACTGCCAAGAGCCTGATCGATCAAAGCGATTTTTTGCCCCTGATTTTCCACACCTTTGTTAATAGTGAATCTTCCGTTCAATAATTCAAGATATCCTTTGAGCGGATGCCCGTTTTCAATATGACTTTCTAGAACCGCTATTTCACTAAGGATACCTTCGTTCCAGTACCTCCCTTCCTCCGTTGAAGCTTCCACAGCTAATTTTGCGGTTTTTAATGCTTCAGGTATATCTATGAATAACTGGCTTTCCGCCAAATAACCATAAGAATCAGCTAGATTTTCTCTTTCTTCAGCTTTAGCCAATTCCAACTCTTTTTTTCGGTAGATTATTGCCTGTTCATATTCCCCGGCTTCCGTATACAAATTTGCTATCCGGTGGTTAACCAATTCCAGATTTGGTGCTGTAGCTGCAATTTCAAGAAAAAGCTCTAGTGATTTCTCATAATCCTTCTCCTTTCTTTCCATCAAATCTGCTTTATCCCATAATTTTAATATGGTTTGAACTTCGGCAAAGAACGCAGCCTCATAAGCTTCCATTGTTTTTCCTGTTACTTTCTCAAAACTTTCTTGGAAACTAGAATCCTGCATTTCCAAGAAAATTTTTGAAATAACATCGTCTCCTTCTCTACTTACCAAGTACTGGAGAAAGCTGCCGCTTTGAAAATAAGGGCTGTACGGCTCAGGCAAATGGTTTTCCCATTGACCGTGCGTTTCTAGATATTGAAATTCTATGTATTCTGTATCCTGCATGAGTGAACGGGACAAACTTTCTTCTTTTTCGGATAAGTAAGTTGCGACTCCCTCATTAAACCAATTAGGAATTTCAAATCTATTTATACCCTGCTCCCGTGCAATATTCAAAAAAAGATGATGAACGTATTCATGAATTACAGTATTTTTCTCAATGGGCATAGGCAGATGTATGGTTTGATCAAATTCCTGATAAAATCCAGTATACGCATTATTGATCGACTCTCTTACAGGCATAGTAAGAGAATCGTTATATAGAACAATGGAAACTTCAGCATCGGTTTTACCGCCTAAGTTTTTTTCAATCGATGGCTTATTTGCTTCAATGGAAGCGATAATTTGATCGATTGCTGCAGAAGGATCGGCACCTTTTTCATAATAGAAAGTGATGCCAGACTTCCTCGTTTTCTCCAACTCCGCTAAGTCCAAGGCGCCTTTATGGCCTGTTATAAGCTCTTGATAATAACTTACTTTTTGTTCTACCGTTAATTCGGTCTTTTCGGTTAAACTTTGTTCTACGTCATATAAAAGCATGTTGCCAGCAACTATAAAAAATGCAAGCACAAAAAAGACGATAGAAGAAAATACGCTAGTTAAGCAAGCTGCCAAGCCTTCATTATGCGGATCTCCCTTTTTTATATAACGGACTACTGTATAAGCAGCAACACTAAAAGCTAATAAAGCTGCCGCAAGCAAAGCAACTAGCCCTTCTTCTGGCTCTAAAAATAAAAGAACAATCCAAAAAGCAATAGAGCTCATGGTTATTCCTATAACACCAAACAACACTACTTTGATTCCTTTCATTTCGCACCCCTAGATTAAGAGTTGTAGAGATTGCTCTTCTTATTAAGAAGAATTAAACAGTCGAGTTATACCATTTCTTTACTTGTAGATATCAATTTTTTTCAAAATAACGCACATGTATAGATAAACCCGTTCTACATTTTCTGGTCTTAAAAGGAAGACAGCTTTGCAAGTCCCCACTTATCTACTTCATGAATCAATCTTTGTAAAACTCAATTGCTTAAAAAGCTTTCATCACTTTCTTCTCTTTGCCGCATCGACCGCATTTATAAATGAATAAAGCTGTCACTTCTCGATCGTAGCCTATTTGTTCAAATCGATGCAGTCCCACTCTGCCTGAAAGACTTTTTTCTTGATTGGTAATCAGTAAGGAGATACCTAATAAAGTTACCCCGTCACAATCAAGATATAAGGGATGTTGTATAAATTGAAGATTTCCCTAACATCTGCTAAAAGAAGAATTACTCCTATCAGAACAGATAGTGAAGCGATTGTTTTCAACTTGGCGAACAAACAAACTCCTCCTCTAGCTTTTCGAACTTACTCCACAATGCCGATATCGCTGTATGGCCAAAAGACATATTTTGTACTACCAACTATACTATCTATCGGCACAAGACCAATGATTCGGCTATCTGTGCTATTTCTTCGATTGTCTCCTAGAACAAAAACATGTCCTTCTGGAATTACCTGTACTTCTGTTAGTTCTTCAAGAGAAAAATCCTCTGTCAACGAAATGCCTGTCTCTTGTATGGCTTTAAGAGAAGTTAAATAAGGTTCATCTTGGATTTCTCCGTTTATGTATAACTTATCATTTTCGTAAACTATTTGATCTCCAGAAATTCCAATCACTCGTTTAATATAATCCTTATTTTCTGAAACATGAAAAACCACAATATCCAATCGGTCTGGTTCACCGACTAAGTAACCGATTTTAATGGCAATCATTCGATCGCCATTTTTAAGCATGGGCATCATTGATTCCCCATCTACAACAATCGGCACAAAAAAGAAAAACTGAATGCTCCCTGCTGCTGCAAAAGCAATAAAGAGAACTTTTGCCCACTCCAAAACTCATTTTTCCCTTTTTTTACTTCTTTCATTATTTAATCCCCCTGCCTTTGCATAATGAAAGGTTTTATTTTGATAATTGACTATTTTTTTTACAACTTAAAAAGCTGCATAACCCTTTAAGTAAATCCCACTCCCCAATACAGAAAACTCATAACGAAAAAGACCGATCCAAAAACGGTCATCTTTTTAGGCAATTTGCCTTTGCTATAAATTAGCGCTAATCCGATAATTAAATGAATGCTAAAAAACAGAAAAGGAGAAATGTTTGTCGACCTCCTAATTTAATTTTATGTTCTAGATTTATCATCAACCATGAATATTAGTTTATCATAAGAAACATTTATTTCCATATCATCCTCAATTTTCTTATAAAATTGAAAAAGGCTTTATAGATGCTCAATCAACTTATATAAAAAAAACCAAGTGCTTCAAAAAGCTGCTTGGCCTTTCTTAGTAATTTATGCTGCTTATTATTTCAGCCTTTTACTCCACTTCCCAATTCCAAAGTTCGACTTCACCCAGCTGTTCTCCTCGGACTGTTTCTTCATCTTTAAGTTTCAAAAGTTCTTTGACCGGACCGGTGACAACTGCTCCATATACGATAAAACCCTTATTTTTTATATAATTGTGGCGTTCATTTAAATACCCAAGCCCTAAAAAATCGTCATAGTACGATGAAGGTTTTTCAGAAAGCAATGTTTCCATATGCTGAAGCATCACTTTCTTGCTTTCTTCCACACTTGTTTGGTTAAGCGAGTACGTTAATGAATCCGCCAGAAAATTTTCAGAAGCCGTACGGCCTCCGGTCAAACCGATTGGGTTATTGACCGAGAGGCTATCATTGCTCCCGCCCCAACTCGGATCAAACTCTTCAAACTCGCCTGAATGGAGCGGCATCCATAAAATATCAATATCGTATGGTTCCAGATCTTTTACAAGGTTCTCTGGCGACATAAAACGATCAGTTGAGAATGCCAACTCCGCTACAGTACCTTCATGGAGCATCTCAAGCGTTTCCCATACGTTCGCTTCTGAATACGCCTCTAATTTTTTTCCGTTTCGCGGATCTTCTGGATAAGAAAAAGAAAATTCAGCGAGCAGGTCTTTCCCAGGCAGGTCATATTCCACATAGGAGTTGCTGGTTGAAATACGTTTTGTAATAGTTGCCTTACCTACGGCTATATCGGATTTCCCAACTCTTTTAAACAAAGGATAAGAAAGCTTCTGTGTACCGAAAGGCGTGACATTTTCTTCTTCATATTTAAATGACCCTCGGAGATTCGGGACCTTCCAGTCAAGAGCAAGTTTTGTATAGAAATCGTGTTCTTTCGCAATGTTCATTCGATCTGAAATAATGTTCAATGCCATCATATACAGCCCGTATACCAGCACTACTAAAAGCAATAGCCGGAGAATCCGGAAGGTCAAAGTAAAACGGGACTTCTTCAAAATTCTTCTTTCTAATTCCTTATTCCATTCTGTCATACTGCCACCCTTTCTTCTTAGCAACTATTCCCAGTTTCTTTCTGGCACGGTATAAATTGACCTTCACTTGGTCTTCTGTCAAGTCCAATGCCGCTTTAATCTCGGCATAGCTAAACTGTTCCACTTCCCTTAAGTAAAGGATGCTTCGGTACTGTTCCGGCAAGTACCTGAGCAACTCATTCAAATCGCTGGCTCTTTCCTGCGACAAGATAGCTTCTTCCGGCAATCCGTAAGGACTGATCATTTCTTCGCTTGTTTGGAATAACTTTACTAACGGGATGACCTGTCTGCGTTTTCTTTTCCGCCATTCATCTATGTATACATTGCGCGCCACTTTGAATAGCCATGCCCGTGCTTCTTCCCCCTCATATGTATGAAGCGAAATTGTCGCCCTAACAAAAGTTTCTTGAGTTAAATCTTCCGCCAAATGGGCAGAACCCGACATTTTCCATAGGAAATAATAAAGAGGTTTTGAATAAAGTTTAAACAAATTCTCTAGCTGATAATTTTTCATTTGTTCCCCCTTTATCTATTCCTACTAGTAACACGTTCCACTTCCTATAATGTTACAGTTTTTCCAGAAATATTTTCGAATAAGTTTTGCTTTGAGTGCTTATCTTTGAGCCTCTTCAATGTAAAAAGCCAAAACCTTGCAACAGGTTTTGGCGCTGATGCTTATATCGATTATCGTTTCTTCATCTGCCTACTCCTGCTCCTATCCTTTTCAACTTATTAATCAAATTAAGAATCTTTTAGCTACAGCTGTAGGAAAGAAAATATAAAAAAGCACCAAGCTGTGACCAGCTCGATGCTTTTGAGTGTTACGTCAACACAGATCCTGACGGTTCGGTTTCTTCGTTCTCATCTGCATGTCTTGCTTCTTTTTCTTCCAATGCCTTTATTTCTTCATCTGTTAAGAATTCGACCTTCAAACCGATGAACGCCATGACGATTGAAATAATTGGGACGGCGTAGTTCAAGACAGCATAAGGCGCGTAGGCAAATGTTCCGACTCCCAGCGTCGCAAAAATAAAGACGCCACATGTATTCCAAGGAACCAAAGGCGAAGTGACTGTTCCGCCATCTTCTAGTGCACGCGATAGATTTTTTGAATGCAATTTTTTATCCCTGAAAGCTCTGGCATACATTCTTCCCGGAAGGAGGATTGATATGTATTGTTCAGATGCTGTAGCATTCGTAAAAAATGCGGAAACAATTGTGGCTGCGATAAGGCTGCCTGCTGATTTCGCCACCTTTAAAATTTGTTTTACAATTGCTTGAAGCATTCCAACTTGTTCCATGATTCCACCGAAAATCATAGCCACTATAGTAAGTGATACGGTGTACATCATCGACTCGATGCCACCGCGGTTAAACAGGTTATCGACCATTTCATTGCCACTCGCAATAGCATATCCATCATGGAGTGTATTGACTGCATCAGCCACATTGCCCCCCTGGATAAATACGTGGCATAGCCATCCCAGCAAAACGCCAATAGCAAGTGCTGGCAATGCTGGCACTTTTTTGGCTACCATTACAACAACGGCGAGCGGCACAAGCAATAACCATGGTGATATCACGAAATTGCTTTCTAATGCTGTTAGAATAGTGCTGATGTTGCCTGTATCTACCGCTGCCCCGCCGAATTGCCGGCCAAGGATAAAGTAAACGATCAAAGCAATGATAAGGCCAGGAATAGTAGTATAAATCATATGCTTTATATGTACGAACAAGTCCGTTCCAGTGATCCCTGCTGCTAAATTTGTTGTATCAGACAGCGGAGACATTTTATCGCCGAAATAAGCCCCGGAAATGACGGCGCCGGCTACCATTGCTGCCGGAATTCCCATACTCATGCCAATTCCCATACCGGCGACACCAATTGTTCCCATCGTCGACCAGGAACTACCGATTGCCAAAGTGACAATTGCACATATAATACAGATTGTTACCAGGAATAAGGACGGTGTGATGATTTTCAATCCATAATAGATCATAGTAGCGACAATACCGCCGCCAATCCAAGTTCCGATGATCAAGCCGACCAAGATGATAATCACAATTGCCGGAAGCGCCAAACGAATCCCTTTATAAGCTCCTTCTTCAATCACATTCCATTGGTAGCCATAACGCCAGCCGATAAAGGCTGCAACTGCTGCACCAATCAATAAAGGTACGTGGGGACTTCCTTCAAATTTGATGATGGTGACTGCCATAATGGCGATCATGACCACTAACGGAATTAAAGCCATTAAAAAAGGAATTTCGATTTCCTGCTGTTTTTTCATAACCCATCTCCTCGCTGCCTTTTGTGAAAACCCTTTCATTTATTTTGCCACGGCTCTTAGAAAGGTGCAAATGTTTTTTTCTAATATTTTAAACAATAATTCCTTTGCGCAAAATATTTTTGCACCAATTCTTTAATATTATAGTTGATTTATTTCAATCCATACAAAAAGCCAAAACCTTTTAGCAAGATTTTGGCAAATGAAAGGCAACCTATCTGTCGGTCAAAAACCATCTGCTGCTTTTTGACCGACAGATTCCCTATACTTCTTGTCTTATATTCTTCTTAGCTGATCTTCTATACTTTTTTTGAAATAATCTCTTATTCTATTCAAATCGCTTTCAGAGAAAATGGCAGCTGACTTCTCTGTTTCATAAGCCTCTGATGCTTGCCTGATTATGGCGTGAAATCTTTTTGGAGGATTTGATCTACCCCATATTCCGGCTTTTTGCTTCGAGGTTATAATTGATTGAATCTTACGCAAAGAATCGGAAATAAATTTTTTTAGTTCCGATGAACACGTGTCCCAGGCGTATGACATTATAAAGTCCTTTCTTCTGTAGTTTATTATGTATTTCTCATAACTTGTTAATATTAATTTAAAAGATATGAAGGTTTTGTTGAGCAGCATCTTAATCTATACTTTTATTAACTTAAATTTCTAAGAGGCAAGTTTTAATGCTCTTTTTAAGTGATGAAAAGTTTTTATCATCGGCAATTTTTATGTAGAAGCTTTTTAGAAACTTTTTACAGTTAGCGTATAAAATCCAATAATTCTCTTCTTCGATTCTCCTTTTTTGCTCTTCTAACCTTAAAGGTATATTCCGTAACAAATCTACAATCAATTTATGCTCTAAACCTCTATTCAGCATTTTTACTATCGGTATTAGAATTCTCTCTTCTTCGTCGTGGATATAGATAGCATTTGAAACCAATGCTTTATTCCATAAGGCTTTCAGTACTTCCAAATAAAAATCTTGATGAATATATTTATTTTTAATAAGCTCATCAAATGCATCAGCAACATGAGCAATGCTATGCGCCCATCCTTTTCCCATAACAAATCCTCTTAAATCATTTTCCAGACCGATATAGCTAATTAGTTTCTCCTTTATTTCAAAGACCATATCACTAGAAAGAAAATCCTCTTCACTATTTCTATGTAAAATGAGCGCTATTAATAACGTCGTAAAAGATCTAGTGAACACAGTATCCGTTTCAGTTTCTCCTATGCCTTTGAACAGCCTATTGGCAGCCAAACAAGAAGTTAGAATCTCGATCAAGAGTTCTTGATCAAGTTCTTTCTCCAGTATCAATTTCGAAAAAGTTCCGTAAATCAAACCGTCCCTTAATTCGCTATCAAGTGAACCAATATGTTCAAGCATTGAGTTCACTAGAAGAATTTCATTTTCTTTCTCCCATGCCTTCTCGCCTGCTAGTATATCTTTTAAAACTTTCTTTAAGTCATGTGCTTCCATTACAGCTGTATCAGACAATGAAGTCATTACTCATCTCCTAATTTAGTTTTTTGTCAGTTACCACACATAATTTTCTCTGCCTACCTGTTCACGATAATAAACGCAGACTCTGTATTGAAGACGGCAAGAGCTCTTCCTTAATCTTCTCTTTGAAAATAAAAGCGGGTTTTATCCCAATAATTTTTACATACCCATCACTAAAATAAGCGCCAGTTCCCTCAGGCAAAACTAGTACCGGTTTCTTATAATCTGTTATATAGTCTTTAATCATCTCGTCGTTTTGAGGTTCATATGACACCAAACATCAAAACCGTGAATCAAATTTAAACCATTACAATCTCTCAACTTTACGTCATTATGATCAAGGTGTGCACACGTCATTATATTTGAACCTAATATGATGGCACCTGCACTTCCGCCATATAGTATACCGCCACTTTTTATAAACTCTTTTAACACTACATCGAATTTTGAGGTGCGTAAGTCGTTTAGCAAAGAGAAGGTATTTCCTCCTCCGATATAGACAGCTGAAAACTGCTTTAAATTCTCAAGGGTCCTGTTATTCAAATCGGTCCACATTATAATTTCGTCAATGCCTAAAGGCTTAAATACACTACTCACCCACTGATAGCAATCAGCAGAAGATATTATTCCTTTCATGGCTATCGGAATATATAATAACGGCTTAGTTAAATCGATTCTTTTTGCAAATTCCTGATCGAATTTCTTTCCTTGCTTTTCATCTCCACCACCGGATATAAATAGCTTTACCATTATACTCTCCTTTATCTATTGGTCATCGTTTCATTTTTTGCGCTTTAAGTTAGCAAGGTTTGTAAGTCGCGGAAGACTACTTTATTACTTATCAAATTTTAGGCTTTGTTATAAATTTATGTTGATATTTAAATTACTGCCGTCCAAAAGGTTGGATTGACCATTTTAATGGCGCGGCTACTAATATCTCAACCATTACTTGAGCCGGTTTCAATACTTGGATATTATTAAGCATCGCAATGACGATACTATTATTATTAAGATGATTATTGATCGTTGTCTATTTCCCACAAATGTAACTAATGAAAATATTAGAAAAAGGGATAAATTCAATGAAACGTTAACTATGTAATACCGTATACATATGTAGAACTAATTTTGTTTTGTCTAGAAGGGGTTGAAGTTTATGTTCGGTATAAATGTGAAAAAATCTAATGACATAGTTACTATTAAGTGGCAGTTATCGAAGGTGGAAATCCCTGCATCTGATATTATCGATGTATCTTTAGACGATACATATGGTGGCGAGGACAAGAAAGCTTTTAGAATAGGTACACCATACGGAACCACTGATAGAGTAGTAATCAAGACGAAGACACAGACTTATATTCTATACACCACAAATCCTACCTCTATCAAAAACAAAATACTGTCGTAAAAGGAACCTATAATGGTTCCTTTTAATTTTTTATAATTATTAACATTAAAATTTAACAGAGCCTAATTTTAAGCCAATCAATAAGAATTGAAGTTTTCTCTGCATATTTCTTAACTTCTAGTATTGTCTCCACTACTTGGTTTGTACCCATCTTTTGTTCTTCATTTGTACATTCAATCCATAAAGAACGCTTTAAACTGTATTCAAGCCATCCTAATTCACTTGAAAAAATCTTCCCAAGAGCAGTTACTTTCCCTTGCACAATTTTCAATTATTAATTAAATAACTCTCTTTTGCTTTTACCAAGTCATTAGCGAGCTGAATATTCTCCTTTAAATAACTCGGTATTTCAGCACTATCTAATATTTCTTCAGTAGACATCCAATTGACGCTTGCCACTTCGTCTGGATCTTTCGCGATTGGTTCTCCCGCTTGGTAAGAGCAAAGAAACACAATATCTATCACATGTGTACCTGAATCGGTAACAAATGAAGAACTGTTGACATAGGCAAGATTCGATATGATAACACCGACTTCTTCTTCAACTTCCCTTATTAAGGTTCTCTCTAGAATATCGGTAGAGTTTCCTTCCTTATCTACTTTTCCTCCTACAAGAGCCAGTGCGCCAGCCGCATGTTCTTCTTTTTCGCTTCTTCTTACAATCAGCCATTTCTCATCTTTATAGATTGCTGCTTCGACATTTACAATAAACATTGTTTCTACTCCATTCTTATAATTGTTTCTCTGCTTTTCTTTAAATTGTTTTTTATGTAAGGTATAACTTTTATTTTCGAGTTACAGTATCGCTTACTATCTACTATATCCATTCGTTTCAAGTTAATCCATTTAATTTCCAGAATATAATAGTAAAAAGCGCCAAAACCTTCTAAAGAGGTTTTAGCGCTTACTACTATTATGAACATTCACTTCAACACTGCTGCTTATAAACATAGATGCATCTTGTTTCGCAAAAATGCCCTTGCCATGATGGAAGGTTTTTATTGCAATTGACTTAAATCCAACTTTAGCTAAAAATTCTTTTAGTTCTTCATGTGAAAAACCACTATGGATTTTGGGATGATTGACGTTTTCGTTTTTATCGAAGTCAATAATGATCAACTTGCCGCCATCTGTTAAGATGCTAAACAATTCTCGTAAGATTTTTTCAGTATCCGGAATATGAAGAAGGACTAAGGACACTAAAACGATGTCCGCCTTAAATTCAGGAGTTTCTTTTGTAAAATCCGCATAGATAGTTTCTGCATTGCTAATTCCTCTTTGAGCAATTTTAGCTTCTGCAACGTCGAGCATTTGTTTTGAAGAATCGATTAACAAAATAGAATCCACTAAATCTGTTAACTCTAAACTTATTAACCCCGTGCCGCTTCCGTAATCAATCAAAGATTTAGAACTGCTATCTCTCAATTCCGGCCTTACTTCCTGAATGATCACTTTAGCCAGTTCGATTCTTTCTTCTGTATCGTATCTCTTCGCCATCTCTTCAAAGACGTTCTGATCCATATGCCACTCTCCTAATTATTAAAGCTGCCTAGAGGTATTATAACAAAACCAAAATTTAGAGATGTCCCCCATATATCAAAAATCTTCGTACCTTCTAACTATCATAATTGAAATTGCGTTTAATCAACTTTTTCCATCTTTTTTGCCTCCACCGATAAAAGATATAGGCAAACACCCCGATAACTGGCGTTAACACTCCTGCGTCAATCTCAATTGCATCTGTATATAGGGTTTTGTGGTTTCCGATATTAATTAAGCTGATCTGATGATCCCATTTGCTTATTAGTTTGCTGTAGCCATTATCCCGAATAAGTTTTTTGTTTGGATCGATGGTGATGACTATCCATTGTTTGCCTAATGGAATTAACCCTAAAAGATACATTTTGACCAAATACTTTCCTTCACTCAATTCTCTTGGGAGTAGCTGTCTGCGCAATGACTTGAACTTTATAAGCGGCTTGCTAATATACAAAAGCGATTTGGATTTTCTAATTTCATCAAAAAACCGGTCTGAATTGCAGTTGAAGACGGACTTAACTGTAACCAACATGCTTCTTCCCCCCGTTATATACAGGCATTATAGTCCTCGGTTTGTTTAGAAAAAGAGCCAGTTCGATTTTTATCAATGGCTTCGATTTTTTTTAATAACCGTAAACAGCCACCGGTTAAATCCAATCACTAAAAGAATGACCCCATTAATGAATATCAGTAGCGCTAACATCGCTCCGCCGTACCCCGCACCTTCACGCGTGTCTTCCGGACGCCACTCGACAAAATGGAGAAGTGATTCACTGATGATCACTCTAACCACAGGCGCAAGTGCCATCAGGATGAGGCCCGAAACCATCAAATCTAATTTTTCTTCTTTTGACAGTTTAAAGAAAAAAATATTAAGCGTTATTAAAATTATAAGAAAACCTACCAAAATAAAATCCGCCATAATGCCACTCCCTAGTGGTTAAATTCCGCTCTTCGATTAAAAAAAAAAAAACGATAAAATTTTTCAAGCCCACATTCTATTCTAAGCTTCCCGACAAACAGAAAAGCCTTTTCGATTAAAAGGCTTTATTTCAAAAGATGTTAAATTACATTTTTGTTATGTTAACAAGCGGAGCTTCTATAATATAGCGATCGGGAGCCGCTCCTATGAACGTGAACGGGTAACAAGTAGTCAGTGTTAATGTCGGTTCATTCTTGGCAACGATCACTGTGCGGTCTTTGGCATCCGTAACCCATGTCTTTTTTATCTCATATTCATACTGCACGTTTTCAAATTGCACATACATCCTGTCGCCTTCCTTCAAATTGCCAAGTTCACGGAAAACCGTATCTCGGTGCCCTGAAAGCACTGTATGGCGTTCTCCGTCTGGAGGTGTAGTAAATTTTCCAGGATGATAACCGACTCCTTGGGTTAATGTTTCATCATCCGTTCCCCAGTACATCGGGTATTTCATATCAAGAGAAGGAATGAGCAGCCAGCCAATTTTTTCCCCTCGCTCGTATTCCTTATAGTCCCGCTCTTTTGGTTCTTCCGGTTTTTTAGCTTTTTTTGCGGAGAGTTTAACTTCCTCTTCAAGAGGGTCTTCCAGTTTTTTCACCGGTGGTTCTTCATTTACTGGCGTTAGACTATCTATTTTTTCGATTTCCAGATTTTCGATTTCATCCGCTTGTGCAATATCGTTTGCACCGATGGGCTGCCGGCCAGAAGATAGTTCGGAAAACCACACAAAGCCGTTCCAACCTGAAAACAATACCCCCAGCACAATAAGCATCACTCCGAGATTTCTCCTCAAGTTTTTCACTCCTAATAAACTTAATAGAGCAAACTTATCGTCCACTCTCCTGGCTATTTAGAAAATCTATAGTTGAATCTATTTATCTGTTATTTTACTGGATATCCGCAGGAATTTTAGGTTTTTACAAAAAAAATATTAAATTAACATTAAATTCGCATTTTTAAGAATATTCTGTTGTATAATATGGTATCGTCGAAAGACGAAATTTGCAAGAAGGAGCTTGATATATGAAAAAGTACATGGCTTTACCGGTAGCTACAGTGTTGGCAGTCGCGGGGTTTGCAGGAACAGTTTTCGGTGCTCATGAAGGTCAGAAGTTTATGGCTGAATTGACACCAGATCAGGAACCTATAGAAGTCGAAAGCAATGCCACGGGAGATGCACATATCCATTTCAATGAAGATGGAACGTCTTTGGAATTCACAGTAAATGCCGAGGATCTAGAGAACACGATGGCAGGACATTTCCATAGCGGTGCTCCTGGCGAAAACGGACCTGTCGTAGTACCACTCTTTGAAAACGACGAACCGACAGATTATAACGGAGAAGTCGCAACAGGCACGGTGACGGAAGAAGATTTAACTGGAGAGATGAGCTGGGATGAGTTTACTAAAGCCATGGTGGAAGGCAATATCTACGTAAACCTTCATACGGAGCAGTATCCTGATGGAGAAATACGCGGACAAGTTATGATGGCTGATGGCGACGAAATGCCAACTACAGCATCTAATGGCCCACTTTACACGATGCTTGGGATGCTTGCAGCATTAACGGGCGGACTCTTGCTCATTGGCAGAAACAACAAGAAAACTGCATAAGTAATTTCTCCAAAAAGCTGAGCTTCTACTTGCCTGTCATTCACCTATGATACAAGTTCAGCTTTTTTGTTTTGGTTGACATTTCTTCTAGTGGATAGAAATTTCAAAAATGACTTTAAACGAATGCCTTTGGTTCATGTTTTCACAATAGGAGTAACTGCTACTCTTTTTTCAATTGCTATACGCAAGTTCGAAATCACACCAAGAAGCAATAGTAACGACATCACCATTTTTTCGAAAGGAGTCCCCAATAATTGCTGTATAAATCCAAAAGACCATAATGCTACAAAAAACCACGCGATAATGGTTGTTCCACTTTTGTATTTCTGGAACATGTTTTTCCCAACCCTAATTGTGAAAGCTCCTCCAAAAATAGACATAAGGATATTAATAATGGATATTGGGAGCTGAGTTTCTAAGGATTCTGATCTTCCGCCATTAACCCATGTTAAAGGAATTATCCCAGTCAAAATAAGCACTTGTATTAAGATCGTCAAAGCGTAAAAACAAATCCCCATCCATACAGCCGTTTCCAACTTAACTTTTCTAAGCTTTTCCAATACATACTCACCTCATTCTTCCTTTTATTAGTTATTTCCGTTAGAGTCTATTCTAGATGCTTTTGCCCACTTGATCTGTCCTCTCTTCAATACACTCTTATTCGCTAAAATAAGGGGAAATCCTTTTTAGCTATTTGAAGTTTCGCACAAGTTGCCCTGTAGACAGTCTAGCCACGAAAGAAGAATTTTATCGTATCAGTTCCACATATATAGAAGTAATACGATTGCCAACTTACGGTCTTTCCATTCGAGCACTTTTTACTTTTTTATCCGTTTCAATTTAAATGTTCCCCCATGTTTTTGCCCATAAAAAAATCTTCTAATTTAAATAAATTAGAAGATAATAATCTAAACTTGATAAAATATGTAGGGATGAAAATAGGGACATTGTATAAGAGTTCAACTCCCGCACAATATCCCTAACTTCATAAAACCTTAATACCACTGTGTTTAGCAGTTATCTCACTATGGAGACGGCGGGAGTCGAACCCGCGTCCAGAAACTCCGCTACTTGAGCCTCTACGCGTGTAGCTTACTTATTAGGATTTCATGCGCCATTCTGCCAATAAGCGGGCGTCTTGGGCACTAACTTGCGAATCTCTTGCCGGCAGCTCAAGTGGCACTGCAGACCGTATCCCACTAAAGTTGAGCTTTACCTAGCCACATGGGCGATGGATAGATAAAGCAGATTCGAGCTTACGCTGCGAATGCTAGGTTTTGGTTTGTTTTGCCTGTTATTATAGGTACGTTGGTAACGAAGCCGATCCTCCGACGCGCAACCCAAGCCCAGATCATCCCTGTCGAATCCGTAACGTCCCCTCATTATAAAGGAACACGGAAAGAAGCAAAGCTTCTATGCTTGTGTTATATAGATATTATAAGACAATAATGGTCGCACTTCAAGCATTAACGGCTGCGGTCTTTCAACGCCCGGTCAATTTCGCGTTTTGCGTCTTTTTGCTTCAAGTCCTGGCGTTTGTCGTAGTTTTTCTTACCTTTACCGACACCAAGCAAAACTTTCGCATAGCCGTCCTTCAGATACATCTTCAGGGGAATAATATTAGAGCCTTGTACCTTCGACACACCAATCAACTCATTGATCTGCTTTTTATGCAGCAGGAGTTTGCGAACTCTTGTCGGCTCATGGTTAAACTGGTTTCCCTGTTCGTATGGCGCAATGTGCATATTGGAAATCCATGCTTCGCCATTTCGGATCCGCACAAACGCATCCACCAGCTGTACCTTGCCTTTTCGTGCCGATTTTATTTCAGTCCCCTGCAAAACAATGCCCGCTTCGATCGTTTCTTCAATAAAGTAATCGAAAGTGGCCTTTTTGTTTTGTGCAATAACTTTTCCATCACCTTTTGCCATCTTTTTTCACCCCATGTACAGTTGAAAAGGGCGGCCCGAGAGCCGCTCCCTTATTTTCTCTTTCTGCGGCTGCCTGATTTTTTTACAGCATCCTCATAAAACTTTTTCTTTTTGTTTTTGGGTTTGCGTGTCGGACCGACCTCGCCTTGCTTTTTCGTGCCGGTGCCTTCTTTTTTCGTCGCCCGGATCACTTTTGGTGCATCTCTTTTTTGGCGGCGCGGACTTTGGATCATTCCGGAAATTTCAAAATCGATGGACGACTCTTCCGGTTTGACACCGATCACTTTAATCTTGATTTCGTCACCAATGCGGAATTGCTTATTGGTGCGCTCTCCGATCATCATCATCGATCGGTCATCGAAACGGTAGAAATCATCCGTCATATTCGACACGTGGACCAAACCTTCAATCGTGTTCGGCAATTCAATAAACAATCCGAAGTTTGTGACCGATGAAATAACCCCGTCAAATTCTTCGCCGATTTTATCCTGCATGTACTGTGACTTCTTGAGTGCATCAGTATCGCGTTCCGCTTCGACTGCACGGCGTTCGCGCTCTGAAGTATGTTCTGCAATCTCATCCATATTTGCTTCCCAGTGCATGATCGTCGCTTTCGACAAATCTTTGTTGATCAAGTATGTGCGAATCAAGCGGTGGACAATCAAATCCGGATAACGGCGAATAGGCGATGTAAAATGCGTATAGAATTCCGTAGACAAACCGAAATGCCCAAGGCTTTCCGCAGAGTATTTTGCTTGTTGCATCGAGCGAAGCATCATCGTCGAAATGACCGGCTCTTCAGGCAACCCTTCGATTGAGTGGATAATTTTCTGCAAAGCAGCCGGATGTACTTGGTTGCTTGTTCCTTTGACCACAATTCCAAAGTTGGTTACAAATTCGAAGAAACGCTGCAGTTTTTCCGGTTTCGGGTCTTCGTGTATACGGTAAAGTGCCGGTACTTCCATACGGTGGAAATGCTCAGCAACAGTTTCGTTGGCAGCAAGCATAAACTCTTCGATCAGCTTTTCTGCAACGGTACGTTCGCGGACAACTACATCAACCGGATAGCCCTCTTCATCTACCAGCACTTTTGATTCTTTAAAATCGAAATCAATAGCACCGCGGCGCATCCGTTTTTCACGCAATATAGCAGCCAGTTCGCCCATCAACTCAAACATTGGTACGAGTTCTGCATATTTTTCTTTCAGTTCCTGATTATCCTGTTCCAAAATCTCATAAACGTCTGTGTACGTCATGCGCGCTGATGTATTGATGACGCTTTGGAAGATGTCATGGGACAATAATTCACCCATGTCATTGAAAATCATTTCGCAAGATAGGGTCAAACGGTCCACCTGTGGGTTCAACGAGCAAATGCCGTTTGATAAACGGTGCGGAATCATCGGGATAACGCGATCCGTCAGATAAATACTTGTTGCGCGGTCGTACGCTTCTCGGTCGATCGGTGAGTCTTCTGTCACGTAATGGCTGACGTCCGCGATGTGAACGCCCAATTTATAGGTCCCATCTTCTAGTTTTATCACCTGTACAGCATCATCCAAGTCTTTCGCGTCTGCTCCGTCAATCGTGACGATTTGCTGGTCGCGAAGATCGCGGCGGTCTGTCAGATCTGCAGGGTCAATCGTCTCCGGTACGTTATTCGCTTGTTCAAGCACATCTTCCGGAAACTCGGTTTCAATGCCGTATTTGTGAATGATTGATAAAATGTCCACGCCTGGATCATTTTTATGCCCCAGAATTTGCGTTACCATGCCGGTCGCTGATTTATGTCCGTTTGGCCATTCTGTAATTTCGACAACCACTTTGTGGCCATCTACTGCACCTAACGTATTTTCTTTCGCGATAAAGATATCAATGTTCATTTTCTTGTCGTCCGATACTACAAAACCAAATCCGCGGTTGTCCTGGAACGTCCCGACTACCTTCGTCGTTCCGCGCTCCAAGATGCGGATAATGGCGCCTTCCCGACGGTCTCCCGAAGACCCTTCTGAAATCCGGATCATCACCGTGTCTCCATTGACAGCACCGTTTACTTCATTCGGCGGAATGAACACATCGTCCATGCCCGCTTCTTCCGGTGCCACAAAACCAAAGCCTTTTGCGTGTCCAATAAATCTCCCGCGCATTAAGTTCATGCGCTCCGGCACTCCGTAGCGGTTTGATCGCGAGCGGACAAGCAGCCCTTTTTCTTCGAGTCTAACCAAGGTTTTCACCAGTTCTTTAAACTCATCTGCATCTTCAAAACCAAATTGCTCTTCTATTTCCTGAACAGTCAACGGTTTATAAGCGTCTTCGCGCATAAAAGTCAATAGTCGCTGATCCAGTGTCATTTCATTTGTAGCCATGTAATTTCCTCCTTCTGACGGTCTCATTCACTCCAATCGAGTGAATCGAGAAATGCTAATATATCATGGTGCAATTGTTCTTTTTCTTGATCGAGCGTGATAACATGCCCAGATTTCTCGTACCACTTTAATTTTTTATCGAAAGATTCCGCTTGCTCATAAATGACATTGGCAGAATCGGGGTTGATAACATCATCCAACGAGCCTTGGACCACAAATAACGGAGCATACACAAGATCCACATGTGTTTTAACGTCCGCAATCAGATTGCGCAAATCAACCAAAGACTCCATCGGGGTTTCTTGGAACTTCTTCATTTCTTCTTCGATAACTTCAGTGTCTTTTCCTTCATATTTCTTGTATTCACGCGCATATTTTAATACGCCTTCATACATGAGATCTGTTGTTTTCATGTACATCGGAGCACACATCGTAATCAGTCCCTTTACAGGGAATGTATACCCCACTTTCAAAGAAAATACGCCGCCCAAAGACAATCCTGCGACCGCAATCTCCTCGTACCCCTCATCTTTCAGCCTTAGATAAGCGGCTTCAACGTCTTTCCACCAATCGATTGGTCCTGTGCCAAGCAACTCTTCCGGCTCTACTCCATGCCCAGCATAATGCGGAGCTAATGATGTATAACCGTGTTTCTCAAGGAAACGCCCAAGCATCCGGACGTCCGCTGAATTTCCTGTAAACCCATGCAGCAACAATACTGCACGAGGTCCTGATTTAAAGAAAAATGGTTTTGGCTGCGATATCCGCATCAAAATCCCTCCATATAAGTTGTTAAAGTTTTGTTAAGCCGTAGTTGCAATAAAGAGTTTGCTTTCTATAAGCCGCTTCGGTCGCTCTGTGGATGGCTTCTGTAAGAAGCCAAGCAGAGTACGCCTGTCTTCTTACATCGCTCATCACCTGGACGCGCCGGCGCTCAGTTCCCCTATAAAAACAGAGAGACTTTTAGAAATATACTAAGTAATATTAAACTCACAAAATAAAAGATACTTGAAAACTATATTAAGCTAATAAGAAAGAGCGGAAGGCGGCGACTCCTGCGGGGAAAGCGTGAGTCCTGAGACCCCACAAGGAGCGAAAGCGACTGAGAAGGCTCAGGCCACGCCCCGCGGAAAGCGGCCGCCTGAAGCGATTTCTTAGAAAACAAATAACCTCATAAAAAGAAAACGCCTAACCAAAGATCGGTTAGGCGTAGATCATCTACATTAAACTTTCGTTACGGCGATAGCCAGTATAAAGAATAAGGCAGCAAGTACAATCGTTACCCGGTGAAGGATCAAGTCCACCCCGCGTGCTTTTTGCTTGCCAAAAAGTTGCTCAGCTCCACCGGAGATGGCTCCTGAAAGACCTGCACTTTTCCCTGATTGTAATAATACGACAACGATCAATGCGAGCGATACGATGACGAGTAAAGTCATTAACAACGTATGCATAAATTCCACCTCCTGAAAAGAACCTAACACTATCATTTAGTTTATCAAAATTTTTGAACTAAGACAATAGCGATAGGAAAAAGATGGCTGACCGCTTATTTTCTTAGGTTATAGAAAGTTTTCAAACCTAAGTAGCTTGAAGTATTGTTCAATTGGTCTTCAATGCGCAACAACTGGTTGTACTTCGCAACACGGTCGGTACGTGATGGAGCACCTGTTTTGATTTGTCCTGCGTTTGTCGCTACTGCAATGTCCGCAATTGTTACATCTTCTGATTCGCCTGAACGGTGGCTGATGACTGCTGTATAGCCAGCACGCTTCGCCATTTCAATCGCATCAAATGTTTCTGTCAATGTACCGATTTGGTTGACTTTGATCAAGATGGAGTTTCCAACACCTTCAGAAATCCCCTGCGCCAATTTCTTCGTATTCGTTACGAATAAATCATCACCAACCAACTGTACGCGGTCGCCAATGCGTTCCGTCAACAATTTGTGGCCGGCCCAGTCGTTTTCGTCCAAACCATCTTCGATAGAAACGATCGGGTATTTGTTCGAAAGTTCTTCATACCAGTCAACCATTTGTTCTGAAGTTTTCACGGTATTGTCGCCCGGCAAGTTGTAAACGCCTTTTTCTTTATCGTAAATTTCAGAAGCTGCTACGTCCATAGCTAGCAAGACATCCTTGCCAGGTGTATAGCCGGCTTTTTCGATTGCTTCCACAATCGTAGTCAACGCTTCTTCGTTAGAGCCTAGGTTCGGAGCAAATCCGCCTTCATCTCCAACAGCAGTGTTATAGCCTTTTTCTTTCAAGACATTTTTCAAGTTATGGAAAATTTCAGCGCCCATGCGTACTGCATGGCGGAAGCTTTCTGCTCCTACTGGCATAACCATGAATTCCTGGATGTCGACATTGTTGTCTGCGTGCTCGCCGCCATTAACAATGTTCATCATCGGCACTGGCAATTGCTTCGCGTTAAATCCACCCAAGTATTGATAAAGCGGGATATCCAAGTAATCTGCTGCTGCGTGGGCAACGGCCATAGATACTCCAAGAATTGCGTTCGCGCCAAGACGACCTTTGTTTTCTGTTCCATCCAATTCAATCAATGCTTTGTCGATTGATACTTGGTCTAGCACTGAATAGTTTTCAACAATTTCTTGAGCAATTTCAGTGTTGACATGCTCTACTGCTTTCAAGACACCTTTACCAAGGTAACGGCCTTTATCGCCATCACGAAGTTCTACTGCTTCATGTTCTCCCGTGGAAGCGCCTGAAGGGACGATTGCGCGTCCAAATGCTCCGCTCTCTGTGAAAACTTCTACTTCTACTGTTGGATTTCCTCGTGAATCTAGTACTTCGCGTGCAAGAATGTCAGTGATAATTGGCATTAAAAACAGCTCCCTTTGGTTTGATTAGTATAGTGGTTTTCCAGTCATTTCTGCTGGTTGTTCAACATTCAATAATTTCAGTAAAGTTGGCGCCAAGTCTGCAAGAATACCGTCGTTTCGCAAATCCACACCATTTTTCGTAACGATGACCGGAACCGAGTTGGTGGTATGGGCGGTCATCGGCAAACCTTCAATCGTCACGACTTCGTCGGCATTGCCGTGGTCCGCTGTGACGATCGCAAAACCGCCTTTAGCATCCAAAGCTTCAATAATCCGGCCTAAACACTCATCGACCGTCTCAATCGCGCGGATTGTCGGCTCAAGCATCCCGCTATGGCCAACCATATCCGGATTGGCAAAATTCAAGATGATGCAATCATGGGCATCGTTTTGAATTTGCTCTACCAGACGGTCGGTTACTTCATAAGCGCTCATTTCCGGCTTTAAGTCATAGGTCGCGACTTTTGGAGAATTGACCAATATCCGTTCTTCCCCTTCGAACACATCTTCGCGGCCGCCGCTCATGAAAAATGTTACATGAGGGTATTTTTCTGTTTCAGCAATCCGTAATTGAGTCAGCCCGTTCGCCGCCACTACTTCCCCGATTGTCTGGTTCAGGTTCTGGCTAGTGAATGCGACACGTGTTGACAGTTCATCGCTATACGTTGTAAATGAAGCGAAGGAAAGATCTTCCGGATGCCGGGAACTTTTTGCAAATCCGCTGAAATCGTCAAGGACGAAAGCAGACGTCAATTGAATGGCCCGGTCAGGACGGAAGTTGAAAAAGACAATCGAATCACCAGACTCTATAGTAGCAACCGGTTTTTCATCTTCAGTGATAGCAAACGGCACCACAAATTCGTCGAAGACGTCAGTAGTGTACGAGCGGGAAATCCCTTCGATAGCAGAAGAAGCCGTAGAGCCTTCTCCGTCAACCAAAACCCGATACGCACTTTCAACGCGTTCCCATCGTTTGTCACGATCCATCGCATAATAGCGACCGCTGATCGAGGCAAATTTGCCGACACCGATTTCCTTCATCTTATCCTCTGTCTTTTCAACATAGCCAAGCGCCGTTTTCGGCCCGACATCACGCCCATCCAAAAATCCGTGGACATATACTTCGTTTAACCCGTGTTGCTTTGCCAACTCAAGAAGAGCGAAAAGGTGTTCATAATGGCTATGGACACCGCCATCTGATAATAAGCCCATCAGATGCAGCGCTTTGCCATTCGCTTTCGCTTGAGTGATGGCTTCCACGAATACCGGATTCAAGAAGAAATCGCCTTCTCGGATGGATTTATTGATGCGAGTCAAATTCTGATAAACGATGCGCCCTGCTCCGATATTCAAATGGCCGACTTCTGAATTGCCCATTTGGCCATCCGGCAAGCCGACCGCTTCGCCAGAAGCCGTCAGCAAACTATGAGGATACTTTTCCCATAGCGTATCAAAATTCGGTTTTTTCGCCTGCGCTACTGCATTGCCAAATGTTTCCTGACGGCAGCCGAAGCCATCCAAAATTATCAGTGCTATCGGGTGTTTCCCTTTACGCATTCGAACCAGCCTCCAGCAATTTTACAAAACTTTCAACTTCAAGGCTAGCCCCGCCGACTAAAGCGCCGTCAATGTGGTCCATGCCAAGCAGTTCTTCAATATTAGCCGGTTTAACGCTGCCGCCGTATTGGATACGGACTTTTTCCGCTGTTTCTTCGCTGTAAAGCGCTGCTACTTTTTTGCGGATGGTTCCGCATACTTCATTAGCATCTTCTGCTGTTGCTGTTTTACCGGTTCCAATTGCCCAAATCGGTTCGTAAGCAATAACAAGATCTGCAACCTGCTCTTCAGTCAATCCTGCAATGCCTTTTTCCACTTGATCTTCCACGATTTGGCTTGTTGATCCGCCTTCGCGCTCTTCCAGCGTTTCGCCTACACACATAAGCGGCGTCAAACCGTTAGCAAAAGCTGCATGTACTTTTTTATTGACTGAAGCATCGGTCTCGTTGAAGTATTGGCGTCGCTCTGAATGGCCGATAATAACATATTTAACGCCTAGATCGACCAATTGAGCTGCGCTGACTTCGCCTGTAAACGCGCCTTCTTTTTCTTCATGCATCGTCTGAGCGCCGATTTGAAGCGGGCTTGTTTCTGCCGAAATTACCAATTGGCTTAAAAACAAGGCCGGAGCGCAAATAACTGCATCCACTTTTTCAGCATCCGGCACAAGGCCTTTTGCCTTTTCTACAAATTCTTTTGCTTCTGTTGCTGTTTTGTACATTTTCCAGTTTCCTGCAATAATCGGTTTTCTCAAAAAAGCCACTCCCTTTATCCAGCTTTAACGGTCAGTATCTTCCCGCTTTCGCCGGAGTCTACTGACGATCAAGCTTAAATTGTTGAACCAAATGAGTTTTTCTTATTTATCTGTTAATGCAGTAACACCAGGCAATTCTTTGCCTTCCATGAATTCCAATGAAGCTCCGCCGCCTGTAGAAATATGATCCATCTTATCTGCCACATGGAATTGTTCAACAGCTGCCGCTGAGTCTCCTCCACCAATAACAGTGTAGGCTTCAGTTTTAGCCATCGCTTCCGCTACTGATTTTGTGCCGTTTTCAAATGAAGACATTTCAAACACACCCATCGGGCCATTCCAGATAATTAATTTGGAATTAGCAATAACGTCGGAATACAGTTTCACAGTTTCCGGTCCGATATCCAGGGCCATCCAGTCGGAAGGGATTTCATCGATTTTGACTACTTTTGTTTCCGTGTCATTCGAGAATTCTTTCACGATTACCACGTCAATTGGCAAGTAAAGCTTAACGCCTTTTTCTTCCGCTTTCTTGAGGAACGAGAGAGCAAGCTCCATCTTATCTTCTTCAAGCAGTGATGTACCAATCTCCAAGCCTTGCGCCTTCAAGAATGTATACGAAAGACCGCCACCGATCAATAAATTGTCAACATTTTCCAACAAATTATCGATAACGCCGATTTTGTCTTTTACTTTCGCACCGCCGATAATTGCGGTAAACGGACGATCCGGTTCAGACAATGCTTTTCCTAAGACGTCCAACTCTTTTTCAAGCAGCAGCCCGGATACTGCAGGCAAATGTTTAGCAATTCCTGCAGTCGAGGCATGTGCTCTATGAGCAGCGCCGAAAGCATCGTTGACGAATACATCTGCTAAAGCAGCGAATGCTTTTGCAAGCTCTTCATCGTTTTTCTCTTCGCCAGGATGGAAGCGGACATTTTCCAGCAAAACAACATCGCCTTCGTTCATTGCCGCAATTTCCTGCTCTACTTTTTCCCCGATCGACTCATCGAGGCTCTTTACATCTTTATGTAATAATTCGCTTAATTTGGCTGCCGCTGCAGCCAGTCTCATTTCTTCGTTAACAGTCCCTTTTGGTCGGCCTAAGTGACTTGCAAGAATGACTTTTGCTCCGTTTTCAATCAAATAGTTGATGGTCGGAAGAGCGGCACGGATTCTTGTGTCGTCCGTTACGTTGCCTTCTGACATCGGCACATTAAAATCCACCCGGCAAAATACACGTTTTCCTTTTAAGTCTACATCTTTCATGGTCATTTTCTTCAGCATGAAAATACCTCCCGTTTGTCGTTACTGCTCTAAATTTGTTGCAAGCTTACTCTTTAAATTAAAAGAAGGGGCAGGGTAAGTCCCCACCCCTTTTACCCTCTTTTATTATAGAGGTTCATAAGAAATTAAGCTATGATTTTAAGATTTCAAGCCGTTGTTGTACATGTGCAACGCGATGTCGATGCAGCGTGCAGAGTAGCCTGATTCGTTATCGTACCATGCAAGAATCTTAACCATGTTGCCGCCAAGAGCCATTGTTGACGGAAGGTCAACAGTTGAAGAAGCTGTGTTGCCATTGTAATCGCGTGATACAAGTGGCAGCTCGCTGTATTTCAAGAAGTCGTTTTCGTCGTTATCGATTGCTTCTTTGATCGCGTTGTTTACGTCTTCGATTGTTGCGTCTGTTTCCAATTCAGCAACCAAGTCGATCAACGATACGTTTGGTGTAGGAACGCGGATTGCCATTCCATCAAGTTTGCCTTTCAATTCAGGCAATACTAGTGTTACTGCAACTGCTGCGCCTGTAGTAGTCGGAATCATAGATTCTGCTGCAGAACGTGCACGGCGGTAGTCTTTATGCGGAGAATCCAACAAAATCTGGTCGTTTGTGTACGAGTGGATTGTTGTCATCATCGCTTTTTTGATGCCGAATTTATCGTTCAAGATTTTTGAGATTCCAGCAAGGCCGTTAGTTGTACAAGATGCATTTGATACAACATGGTCTTCTTCTGGGTTGTAGCTATCATGGTTAACGCCCATAACAACAGTCTTCATGCCTTTGCCTGGAGCTGAAACGATAACTTTCTTCGCTCCTGCTTCGATGTGTTTTTTCGCATCGTCAGCGTTTGTGAAGAATCCAGTAGATTCGATTACGATGTCAATGTTGTTTTCTTTCCATGGAAGGTTTGCAGGATCTTTTTCAGAGTAAACGTGGATGCGTTTGCCGTTAACGATCAAGTCATTGCCTTCAGCTGAAATTTCTGCGTCCAAAATACCGTGGATTGAATCGTATTTCAAAAGGTGTGCAAGCATTTTTGCATCTGTTAAATCGTTTACTGCTACTACTTCCACTTCTTCAGTTGCCAATGCCTGACGGAATACAATGCGTCCAATACGTCCAAATCCGTTGATAGCTAATTTTAAAGTCATTTAAATTTCCTCCTGTTTTTGAGTTAACTCAAGTATTTTTTGAGCAGCGCCTTCATCCGTTATGAGTATCGTTTGAGGGGCCGCATTTCTGAAATAAGAAAGAATCGCTTTTGCTTTTGACCGGCCTCCTGCAATTGCCAGGATGGCTGGGGCTTTTTGAACTTGCTCTAATTGGATTCCCGCTGTGCGGATGCGATAAACAACTTTTCCTTCTTTATCGAAGTAATAGCCAAAAGCTTCGCTTACTGCGCCGCCCGAGCGGATCCTTTCGACTTCTTCTGTCGATGATTGCCGTTGAAGAGCAATTTCTTCTGCGTTTCCGATGCCGTGGACCACTACATCCGTTTGGTCGTAAAGATCCATCATTTCTTTGATCACCGGCTCACGCATCATCATCTCATAAGCTTCTTCACTCAAGTGATCAGGCAAGTAAAGCGTTTTAACAGAACCTCCGGTCTTCCCCGCGAACGAGGAAGCGATCGTATTGGCTTGATGGAGCACATCTTCGCCTAATCCCCCACGCGCAGCAATAAATTGCAGCAAACTGTCCCTTTTGTCGGAAGACAATTCTTTTGAAATGGCGGCCATGGTGCTGCCGCCGGTTACGGCAATTTTTTTATACTGCGGGAAGAAGGCCTCCAGAAGCCGGGCTGCTTCTTTGCCGATATTCGATTTCACAGCGGGTATGTCGTCGCTGTCTTGCGGCAAGACCAGCACTTTTGAAATCCCTAGGAGGGATTTCAACTGCTTTTCCATTGCAATCAGACCAGACACATCACGCATGAAGTCTCTTAGAGCATCAAGTACAGCAACGCCTTGTTCGGAAACAATCATGCCGGCGGATTTTGCCACGACCAACTGCTGGTTGCGCAGCAAATCCGTTTCTTTCCTAATTTCTCTTTCGGTTGAACCGGCCAGCTCACTAAGTGCTCGCCTGCCAATCGGTTCTTCCAATTTAATCGTCAATAATATTTGATAGCGTTTTTTCAGGAGTTCGGTCATTTCCGGCATAAGCTTTTGTTGCGCTTCCGTTAATGGATCCATCATTCCACTCCTTTTAGCTGGACACTTATCGTCCCGCTACATTAAATATTGTCCCACAAACTTATTCTAGCGAACCCCCCGTAAAAAAGCAAACAAAAAAAGCGTTTGAATTACAACGCTTCGAGTAAATCGGCATAACCAATATTGCCATATAATAAAATTTTGTTGTTTTTCTCCAGTACCGGGATCATCAACATGTATTTCTCATGAAGTGCATCATCGGTTTCAATGTTGATCTCCTCATAATCCAAGGGAAAATCTTCTTGGACAAGCTGAATCATCAATTTAGCTTCCTCGCATAACGGACAATTAGGGCGGGTATATAGAATGAACAAACTATCCCTTCTTTCTCTACACGCAATTTTTTTGATTCGTAAAAACACTATCGCCATTTAGGCGTTCTTACTTTTCTATTATACCCAAGGCTACTAAAAAGAAAAAAGCTGAGCCAGCCACCCGGATTAACAGGTGAACAGCTCAGCTTTCAGTTAGGATACCCTCGGAGGGAATCGAACCCCCATTTCAAGAACCGGAATCTTGCGTGTGATCCATTACACTACGAGGGCGTTTTGGGATTGCGCATTTCTCTATTAGCGACTTTTCTATTATACAAAAGTATTTTTAAATTATCAACCCATTATTTTAATTCGTTATATTTGACCTTCATTGACCATCATGTGTATGATAATGGTACAGCTGAAACCTGTTTCAGCAATGAAATAAATTCATCTATATGAGGAGGATCTTTTCATGAACTTAATTCCAACTGTAATTGAACAAACAAGCCGTGGCGAACGTGCATATGATATTTATTCGCGTTTGTTGAAAGACCGCGTAATCATGCTAGGAAGCGGCATTGACGATAATGTTGCAAATTCTATTGTGGCTCAGCTTCTATTCCTTGAAGCGGAAGATCCTGAAAAAGATATTTCCATCTACATTAACAGCCCTGGCGGCAGCATCACTGCCGGTATGGCGATTTACGATGTTATGCAATTCATCCGTCCAGATGTTCAAACAGTGTGCATCGGTATGGCTGCTTCAATGGGAGCTTTCCTTCTTGCAGCTGGAACAGAAGGCAAACGCTTTGCCCTTCCAAATGCGGAAGTTATGATTCACCAGCCACTTGGTGGTGCTCAAGGCCAAGCGACAGAAATTGAAATTGCCGCAAAACGCATTTTGCACTTGCGCGAAAAGTTAAACCAAATCCTAGCTGACCGCACTGGCCAGCCGCTTGACGTTATTTCAAAAGATACAGACCGTGATAACTTCATGACTGCTGAACGTGCGCTTGAATATGGTTTAGTCGATAAAATCATTACACGCAACAAATTGCCGAACGAAAAAAATTAATGCTTTAAGGAGCTTACCGCCATGGGCGGTAAGCTTTTTTTATTTTATGCAGACTCGCCAGTTATATAAGGAGAAGCTACGCTTCTTATTTGGAAGCATAAAAAAGCTCACAGCCTTACGGCTGCGAACTTTTTTCATGCTTGTTTTTCGACTAGCGCAGCCAAAGAGTCCACTGCTGTTTCTTCGTCTGATCCATCTGCCGAGATTTTAATGGTCGTGCCTTTGCTGATGGCTAAACTCATAAGTCCCATAATGCTCTTGGCGTTAACTTTTTTATTTTCTTTTTCCAAATAGACATCGGAATTAAAGCGATTAGCTTCTTGAACAAACAATGCCGCTTGCCTTGCTTGAAGTCCGGTATTCAATAAAACTTTTACTTCTTTTTCTACCATGTTGATCCTCCTCCAGAAACTCAACTAAACTTTCATCTATAAAAGAACAGCCGGATTTTACCGGCCGATCATTTCTCCTTTGCGAAGCGATTCTGCAATTTCATCGATTTTACGTAATCGATGATTAACACCGGACTTGCTGACATTGCCGGTCGATACCATTTCACCAAGTTCTTTGAGAGTGATATCCTGAAATTCAACCCGCAACCTTGCAATTTCCCGTAGCCGTTCCGGCAATTGGTCAATGCCGATCGCGTTGTCGATAAAACGGATGTTTTCCACTTGGCGAAGAGCCGCATCGATGGTTTTGTTTAAATTGGCCGTCTCGCAATTTACTAGACGGTTTACGCTGTTCCGCATGTCGCGGATAATCCGAACGTCCTCGAACTTCAGTAAAGCGGAATGCGCTCCAGTAACACTGAAAAAGTCGGATATTTTTTCAGCTTCTTTCAAATAAGTAACAAATCCTTTTTTGCGTTCAATGGTTTTGCTGTTTAAAGAGAAGTTGTTCATCAGTTCAACCAATGAATCTGCATGATCTTTGTAAAGCGAGTAGATTTCCAAATGGTAAGACGAAGTTTCCGGATTATTGACGGAACCTCCCGCCAGAAAAGCTCCGCGCAAATAAGCCCGTTTGCAGCAATTTTTCTCAATCAACGTTTTATCGATTTCATGCTGGAATTGAAAACCTTCGGAAATGATGGCCAAATCCTCCAGTATATGCTTTGAGCCTTCACGGATTCGGCATATATATACATTGTTCTTTTTTAATCGCATTTTCTTCCGAACCAGCAATTCCACTGGATAGACTGGATAAAAACGCTTCAACATGGTATAAATCCGCCTTGCAATTGCGGCGTTCTCTGTCTGTATGTCGAGGCTGAGCTGCCGGTTTGAAAACGACAGCGTGCCGTTCATGCGGATCAACGCAGAAAGTTCGGCTTTTCCGCAACAATCATCCACTTCAATTTGAGTCATTTCTTTTTTTGTTTCAGATGCAAAAGACAAAACATATTCCCCCCTTTTCAAACACTAAAAATACAACTGTGTTGAATCGTCTTTGGCGAGGCCCCCTGCATATTCAAAAAGCCATTCTGCTACCTTACTCGGTTCATGCCGTACAGCCTCCCCTAAAATATTAGCAATGTCTTCCTTGTAGATGCGAAGACCCAGTTGGCCCAGTCGTTCTTCATCGTATTCCACTGGCCACGCTCTTTCTTTTTTGTAGCGTTCTGCAATATTTTGTGGAATCTCCACTTTATCTAGTAAAATCGCATCCAAAAAAGCTTCTCCTATATGATCGTAGAGAGCTTGGACATGATCAGCGGCAGTGTAGCGATAAGTCTCACCTGCTTGAGTCATCAAGTTGCATATATAGATTTTCTTTGCTGTTGAGGCAAGCAACGCCTTTTTTATATTCTTAACCAATAAATTCGGCAAAATGCTCGTATAAAGCGAGCCTGGTCCTACGACAATAACATCTGCGTTGTGGATAGCCTTAATGGTATCGGGAAGAGTTTCAACATCATGCGGCTCTAGAGAAACACGCTTGATTTTCTGCAAATAGGCAGGGATTTTGGATTCCCCTTTGACCATCGAGCCATCTTCCAGTTCAGCATTCAGCGTTACCAATTGATTGGCCGCCGGCAATACTGTGCCGTTAACATTCAATACCCGGCTCATTTCCCGGACAGCTAGTGAAAAATCTCCGGTAATCTCGGTCAAAGCCGCCAGCATCAGATTGCCAAGCGAATGGCCGCCCAAATCCAATGACCCCTTGAACCGGTGCTGGAACATCTCTGCCACCAACGGTTCCGCATCCGACAGCGCAGCCATTACGTTGCGTATATCTCCCGGAGGCGGAATGTCCATATCATCTCTTAAACGTCCTGAACTGCCGCCATCGTCAGCCACAGTGACAATAGCAGTCAAATCAAGCGGAAACTTTTTCAATCCCCGAAGGAGAGTGGAAAGCCCTGTGCCTCCGCCAATAATCACAACGCGTTTACGGCGAACGTGTTGTTCCATCCACTCAGCCCTTTCTTGTTTTGACGTCTCTATGTGTCACGATGGTCTTGTAATCTTTGGCGAGCAGTTTCCCGTAGTATTCCGCTAAGGTGACTGAACGGTGCTGGCCGCCTGTGCAGCCGAACGCAATAACCAATTGCGCTTTTCCTTCGCTCTTATAGAGCGGAATCATAAACTCAAAAAGATCGGTTAACTTCGCAACCAAGGTTTGCGTTTCCGGTTTTTCAAGCACATAGCTGGAAACCGGCTCATCCAACCCGGATAACGGATTTAGTTCTTCTATATAATAGGGATTCGTCAAAAAGCGGACATCGAACACTAGATCGGCATCGATCGGCATGCTGTGCTTAAAGCCGAATGAAATAACATTGACGGTAAAAACATTGCTGGATTTTGTTGAGAAATCCGATATGATCTTTTCTTTCAACTGACGTGGAGTCATCTGGGAAGTGTTGTAAATGAATTGCGCTCTTGCTTGTACATCTTCCAGCATATCACGCTCTTTTTTGATGCCTCCAAGCACTAAACCGCCTGGAGAAAGCGGATGCGAGCGTCGCGATTCTTTATAGCGGCTGACAAGCGTCTGATTGTCGGCATCAAGAAACAAAATCGTGATAGCAATTTTCGGCTCTTTCGACAAGCCGTCGATGGCATCGACCAGATTGTCGAAAAAGTCGCCGCCGCGCAAATCCATTACCGCTGCTACCCGCTTCATTGACTTGCCAGAATCCCGCATTAATTGCATGAACGTCAGCAATAAAGCTGGAGGTAAGTTGTCTATGGTGAAAAATCCTAAATCCTCAAAACTTTGGATTGCAACTGTCTTGCCAGCACCTGACATACCGGTTATGACAATCAGTTCCGTTTCCTCATTATTAATATTGTTGTTATTTTCCATCATAGCAATCCACCTCTTCCGTCGACATTTGAATGGTCTCTTCCAGTAAATCAAAATCAGTTGTATAGTGGAACGTCCCATACTGTATTCCTCTTTGATGAGCGGCAAACTGCAAATTTGTCCGGTCGCCTTCTGCCATCGGCAAAAACGCTAAACTTTCAACAGGATGCCATTCAAGCAGGCCTTCACGTGTTTCTTCAAACGGAATTCCTGTCAATCCTCTGGCAGCGAAAGTAAAAAGCATCCACTCATCCACTTTTTCGCCAGCATCTTCGATCACCATCGTGTAAATGCCTTTCAGATGGGTGCCAATAGGAGTTGTATTTGTTTCTTCTGTAAATTCTCTGATGGCGGCTTCATAAATCGATTCCCCGGCTTCCATCTTGCCGCCTGGTGCCACATACCAATCGCGGCGGGGTTTTTTAAGCAATAAGACTTGATTGTTTTGGATAACTAATAAATTCGCGATTCGCTGCACATTCGACACTCCGCCTCTATTGTAAACTCCCTCTATTATACACCTATCCGGGCGTGTCATGCAAAAAAAGAAAAGCGCAGACATCTATGCAACCCTGACAATCTCCGGAGAACATGCCAAGTATAAAATCTTAAGCCTTTTCGGCCTCGCCAGACCTGGTGAAAGTTCTTGAGTGAGTTGTATGCGGACTATTAAATTCAATTCATAGTAATTAAAATAAAAATTAAAACTCGACTTCATAAAGTTGTAACTCACTCCTTAAAAGTTGCAACTGACCAAGAGCTTACCTGACGTAAAAGCATGAATTTTCGGCAATGCACAAAAAGAAGCCGTTTTCCGAGTAACTCGAAAAACGGCTTTCAAAGTTTTATAAAAAGGGGGTCAATTTACTTCTTTTACTTTACCTCATCCTTGTGACAACGGTGTTACAAAAGGATTAAGAAAACATTAAATTAAGCTTTTATGCTAAGTTTTTCTGCCAGTTCTTCTACATAATGCTGAACAGCCTGCGCTGCAATGCTTCCGTCTCCTGTTGCCGTAACAACTTGGCGCAGCATTTTTTCACGCACATCTCCTGCAGCAAAAATGCCTGGAACAGCAGTCGCCATGTGATCATCCGTGACCACATAGCCTTCTTCATTTAAAATGCCCAGCTCTGCAAATGGTTTTGTCAATGGCAGCATGCCGATATAAATGAATACGCCATCTGCTTTAAATTCCTGTTCCACGCCATCTTTTGTGGAAACAAGAGTTGCGCTTCCGACTTTGCCATTTTCGGCATTGATTTCCTTAACCGTATGGCTCCAGATAAAGTCAATTTTCTCATTGGCAAATGCACGGTCCTGAAGGATTTTTTGCGCACGCAACTCATCGCGACGGTGGACAATCGTCACTTTATCAGCGAAACGGGTCAAGTACACGCCTTCTTCAACGGCAGAATCTCCGCCTCCGACAACGATCAACTGCTTCTGTTTAAAGAATGCTCCGTCACATACTGCGCAATAGCTGACACCGCGGCCGCCAAGTTCCGACTCGCCCGGAATGCCCATTTTTTTGTATTCGGCACCAGTTGTGATGATGATAGCACGAGCGCGGTACTCTTTTGAACCTGCAATAATCGTTTTATATTCTTCGCCGTCAATAATTTCTTTAACGTCGCCGTAAGCGTACTCGGCACCAAACTTTTTAGCATGTTCGAACATTTTAGTTGAAAGATCCGGCCCAAGAATGTGGTCAAAGCCTGGATAATTTTCAATTTCTTCCGTATTGGCCATCTGTCCGCCAGGAATTCCGCGTTCTAGCATCAACGTGGAAAGGTTGCCTCGAGATGTGTAAACAGCGGCTGTCATTCCAGCCGGTCCTGCACCGATAATAATTACGTCATAAATTTTAATAGTTTCAGTCATAATGAACCTCCTAAGTCCCAGTAGCTAAATCGTATAAGATTCTTCCAATCCCATCAACTTATTTGCCTACGACTCAAAAATCGGCAAATATTGAATAAGTTCGTTGACGTATTTGGTAAGTGTGGCCGGAGAAATACCGTAGGTTTGTGCAATCGCTTTTTTTGTTACAGACTGGTCACGCGACGAATTAAACATATAATCCGCTGCAGCTGCTAACGCATTCGGATTTTTAAATTGGTATTTCCGGTCAAACGCTTTATCGAAAATCATGAACCACATCTGAAAAGCGTAGGAACCTTGCTGCGTCACCATGCCTTCTTTAGCGTAAAGAATTTCCGTCGCTTTCATAGCACGCATGAATGCCTGCTCTTCAGTAACGGCTTCTTTGAACGGATGGCCGAGCGCATAACCAAGTAAATAGGTTTCAAGCAAGGATGGCTGGTCCGCCTGCAGCCATTTTGGATGAGAGATGATTTCTTGTCTATGGGAGGATTTCCCAAGCAGAAACAATCCAAATAAACGCTCGCTTTTATGGGAATGATCCAACTTTTCCACTAAATAATCACGATCATGTTCAAGGGCATCGACATGTGGCATATCCGCATTTTCAGACCAAGGCTCGTAGCCTTCTTTGTCCGGATCCATCTTCGTCAACTGCTTCCATGCCTGTCTTGCCACATCTTCATATCCTGCGTGATACGCCGCATGGGACAGCCAGAAATAAAATGCCGGATCGCCATCAAACCCACGCTTTTGCAAACTGCGCAGCCAGCGATAAGCTTCTTTATACTTGCCGACCAATGCGAACGTGGCTCCTAATTTATAGCGGTGTTCGAAAACATAAGGCTGAATTTTCTTGAGCAGCTCTAATACATCATCCAGCTCATCGTTCTTCTCGTAATAATGGAACACGGCCAAATTGCAGAGTGCGTGAAGGTTGCCTGGATTTCTCCGAAGAACGTCATGGAGCAAAGTCTTTGCCATCTCTGCTTCCCCAACGTAAAAATAAGCGAGCGCCAGATTATTGTGCGCTCCCCAAAAATCAGGTTTTTCTTCGATCAGCTGCTCCAGCAGATGGATTGCACCGGCAAAGTTGCCTTGTTCCATCCAGCGCCGCGCTTTTTCCTGCTGATAAAAGTATTCGCTGTCCTGGGCTTCTCCTTCGTCATCAAAAAGCTGCCAGTCTTCCTGTTCTGCAAAATCGATGATTTCCATCGCTTCCGCTGCATATTCTCCTTGAATGTCCTGCTCAACATATTTTTTCGCGTATTTTCGGGCATCCAAAAACATGCCCATATGCGCATGCACTTCTGCCAGGAAGAAGAGAATGTCCGTTTCTTCCGGATCGATGCTGTGTGCTTCGCGCAAGGCATCCATAGCCCGCTCGAACTCCTGCATTTCCATCAGTACGATACCAAAATGCATAAGGATCAATGGATCTTTCGGGCTCAGTTCTGTTGCGCGCTGCAAATATTTATGGGCTTTTTGAAACTGGTCGCGCTGCAGCTCTTTTAGCGCTTTTTTGTAATAATATTCTCCTGTTGGAATGAACGACAATACATTCTCTTGAGTTTTCTTTTTTTTATTTTCCAAAATATGCCTCCGAAAAAAGTAAAAGGAACGAATAGTTTCGTCCCATACTTAAATATACTTAGCATTATAGCATATTTCCCTATTATTTACTTGAAGTTTTAGTTGCGTGGCGCTCTTTTAAAACATCTAGCACTTGATCTAATCCCACTTTTTGCTCTTGCAGCAAAACAAGGACGTGATAGAACAAATCAGCAGTCTCCATCGATAGTTCTTGCGGGTCCCGATTTTTCGCCGCTATGATTACTTCAGCCGCTTCTTCTCCGACTTTCTTGCAAATTTTGTCGACGCCTTCTGTAAACAGGTAGGTTGTATAAGCGCCTTCCGGCATCTCCTGTTCGCGGCTGCTGATAAGTGAAGTTAGTTGCGTAAGCATGTCTGTTGTCGACTCGGCAGCTGCACCATGAATTGTGTTATGGAAGCAGCTGGTCTCGCCTGTGTGGCATGCCGGGCCATTTGGAATCACTTCGTAAATAAGCGAATCTCCGTCACAATCCAACCGTACAGCTGTAACTTCTTGCGTATTGCCGCTCGTTGCGCCTTTATTCCATAATTCGTTCCGGCTTCTCGAATAAAGCCAAGTTTCGTTTGTTTCGATTGTTTTTTGAAGTGCTTCTTCATTGGCATAAGCCAACGTCAATACTTCTTTTGAATGCGCATCTTGGATAATAACGGGAATCAAGCCGTCCTTATCGAATTTCACTTCCGTCATCGAACATTCACCCCTTCTTTCCGCAAGTACTCTTTTACTTCGGCAATGCTGGTTTCTTTATAGTGGAAAATTGACGCCGCAAGCGCCGCATCCACATCGACTTGTTTAAAGACGTCCTCAAAATGTTCGCGTGCTCCTGCTCCGCCGCTGGCAATAACCGGCACTTCCACCGCATCGCGGATCGCTTTAGTCAATTCCAGATCAAACCCGTTTTTGGCGCCGTCTTTATCCATGCTTGTCACGAGCAATTCACCCGCTCCGAGTTCAACGCTTTTCTTTGCCCATTCGATAGCATCCCATTCAGTTTTGTTGCGGCCGCCATGAGTATAGACATCCCAGCTAGCACCGTTTCGTTTCGCATCGATTGCCACGACGATACATTGCGATCCAAAAAAGTCTGCGCCTTCTTTTATGAGCTCCGGCCGATCCAGTGCTGCTGTATTCAATGACACTTTGTCTGCTCCAGCACGCAGCATGCGCTTCATGTCATCGAGTGTGCGAATGCCTCCGCCCACCGTGAACGGAATGGATAATTCCGATGCTACCGTCTTAACCACCTCAACCATCGTTTCTTTGCCTTCATGAGACGCTGAAATATCCAGGAAAACCAATTCATCTGCTCCTTGCTTATCGTAAAAGCGTGCCAGTTCCATTGGATCTCCGGCATCACGCAGCGATACGAAACTGACGCCTTTGACAACCCGGCCTTCTTTTACGTCCAAGCAAGGAATGATTCGTTTTGTCAGCATGACAGCGCCTCCTCAAGTGTAAAGCGGTTTTCGTAAAGAGCTTTCCCGATAATGACGCCGGCGATATTGCTTTCTTCTGAAGCCTTTTTTACGTTCCGGATATCTTCCAATGAACCGATGCCCCCGGAAACGATAATTTCCGCGTTTTCTGAATCAGCCAGTGTTTTATTCGCTTCGATGTTCGGGCCGGCAAGCGTTCCGTCCGTTGCAATATCAGTGTAGATGAAATGTTTGGCGCCTTTTGATGCAAAGAAGTTGGCGACGTCCTTTGCTGATTTTCCAGACGTCTCAATCCAGCCTTCGGTTGCCGCCATGCCGTTTTTGGCATCAATGCCGATGACAATTTTTTCAGGGCCGAATTCTTCGATAAATGATACGACAAGTTCCGGTTCCCGTATAGCCAAGCTGCCGATAATGACACGGCTAACCCCGTTCGTCAAATAATGCTCGATATCTTCGCGCGTCCGGATGCCGCCTCCCACTTGCACTTTCGCCGGCAAAGTCGCGGCTTGGATAACTGCTCCATCGTTTATGCGGACGCCATCTTTCGCACCGTCCAAGTCAACCATATGAATCCACTCGGCACCGGCATCGGCAAATTTCTTAGCCATATCGTAAGGCGAATCTCCATATACCGTCTCCTGTGCATAGTCTCCTTGAAACAGGCGCACACATTTTCCGCCGCGCAGATCAATTGCGGGATATATCTGAAACTTGCTCATCTTGGTTCCTCCTGACGTTTGCAATCCATTGTTCCAATAAATAATGGCCGAAATCCCCTGATTTTTCAGGATGGAACTGCATGCCGGTGATCAAGCCGTCTCCGACTACACCCGGCACTTCGACCCCACTATATTCCGCTGTTGCCCACACTTGTTCAGAGGCCGTTTCCATCGCCAAGAACGAATGGACGAAATAAACATGGGTATCGCTTTGAGTATCATCCAGCCAATACGGCATTCTTGCGAAATGGAGCCGGTTCCAGCCCATGTGAGGAATGCGGTCTGTCCCTTTTTCAAAGCGCCGGATACGGCCTTTTAACAACCCTAAACCTTCAGTCATTTTGCCTTCCGAGCTATCTTCATAAAGCAGCTGCATCCCTAAGCAAATGCCGAGCAGCGGGATGTTTTTTTCCGGCAGGGATTGCATGAACGAAGATAACCCTTTTTGGTTTAATAATGCCATGGCGTCCGGAAACGCGCCGACTCCCGGCAGCAAAATCGCTTCTGCTTCGCCGAGAATTTTAGGGTCGTCGGAAACGATAACTGTACACTCCAGTTTCTTCAGCGCTTGTTCGACACTAAACAAATTGCCCATGCCGTAATCGATAATGCCGATAATCATGTGAGCAACCCCTTCGTCGACGGCACGCCTTTCACTCGCGGATCGATGCCTGTTGCTTCGTCAAGCGCCCGAGCGAGCGCCTTGAATACCGCTTCAATGATGTGGTGCGTATTTTTGCCGTAATGAACAATAACATGGACATTCATACGCGATTCAAGCGCAAATTTCCATAAGAATTCATAAACCAACTCTGTATCGAAGGTTCCCACTTTAGCGTTCGGAATATCTCCTCTAAATTCCAGGTGCGGACGGTTCGAGCAGTCAATGACGACTTGCGCCAGTGCGTCGTCCATCGGTACAAACGCGCTGCCATAGCGGCGGATGCCCTTTTTATCGCCAAGCGCTTCTTTTACTGCCTGCCCAAGAACAATGCCGATATCTTCTGTCGTGTGATGATCATCGATGTGCGTATCGCCATCCGCTTTGATGTCTCCGTCAAACAAACCGTGCTTGATGAACAAGTCGAGCATATGGTCCATGAATGGGACCCCAGTGTTAATATCCGCTTTTCCTTCTCCGTCCAAAGAAAATGAAACAGCTATTTTCGTTTCATTCGTATCGCGTTTCAGTTCTGCTTTTCTCATGAGTGGGTCTCCTTTTTCCACGACCGGGATTCGACAGCGCGGGCATGGCCTTCTAAGCCTTCCAAGCGTGCGAGGCGTGCGATTTTGTCTTTGTTTTGCTGCCATGTTTTTTCACTATACCGAATGATGCTCGTCCGCTTCAAAAAGTCGTAAACCGACAAAGCACTTGAAAAACGGGCTGTACTGTTTGTTGGGAGCACATGATTCGTGCCGGCGAAATAATCCCCGACCGGCTCTGAAGAAAAGCGACCAATAAAAATAGCCCCTGCATGGCAGATCTTTTCCGCCACACCTTCCGCATCTTCAGTCATAATTTCCAAATGCTCCGGAGCTAATTCATTTGCTGCATCAATCACTTGATCGAGCGATTCTCCAATATAAATCATGCCGTGATCTTCAATGGCTTGTTCGGCAATAGAATGCCTCGGGAGAGCCGCCGCTTGCTTCTGAACTTCCCGAGATACTGCTTCAGCTAAACGCTCACTTACCGTAAGCAAAACGGCGCTTGCCATCGGATCGTGTTCTGCTTGAGACAAAAGGTCTGCCGCAACTTCATCCGGATAAGCGGTATCATCGGCAATAATGGCAATCTCACTCGGCCCGGCAATCATATCGATGGCGACATCCCCGTTTACTTCACGTTTCGCCAGCGCCACAAAGATATTGCCTGGCCCAGTTATTTTATCTACAGGCGCAATGGATTCAGTACCGTATGCTAGAGCTGCAATCGCTTGTGCGCCGCCTGATTTATATACTTCCTCAATTCCAAGTATATGGGCTGCCGCCAATACGCCGTCTGACAAGGTGCCGTCTTTGCCAGGCGGGGAAATCAATACGATGCGGCCAACTCCCGCCACTTGAGCCGGTATGACATTCATCAAGACCGATGACGGATAAGCCGCTGTGCCGCCTGGAACATAAAGGCCAGCAGATTCGATGGCTGTTACGCGCTGCGCCACATAAGAGCCATCCTGGTTTTCAAGCTTGTAACCTTCTTGTTTCTGGCTCTCGTGATAGCTGCGAATGTTGTCCGCCGCTTCAGCCAAATCTTTCAGCAATTGAGGATCGAAGCGCTTCACAGCTTCAGAAATTTCTTCCGGGCTAACACGCAGGCGAGCTAATTTAGCACCATCCCATTTTTCCGTGAAGCGGAGCAGTGCTGCATCCCCTTCCCCCCTGACCGCTGCAATTATTTCTTTTACAGCCTGGACTTGCTGTTCTGTTCCTTCGGCAATGGTCCGCCTGATGGAAATTCCAGAAGATAATCGCGTAGTCTTCATCCCATCGCCTGCTTTCTCAGCTTTTCTACAAGCTCCTGGATACGGTCTTGCTTTAACCGATAACTGACCGGATTAGCGATCAACCGGGAAGTGATGTCCACAATCTTCTCGTATTCCACGAGCCCATTTTCTTTTAAGGTCTTTCCGGTCGATACAATATCGACTATCCGGTCTGCCAATCCGATCATCGGAGCCAGTTCAATCGAACCGTTCAATTCAATGATTTCCACTTGTTCGCCCATCCCACGGTAAAAGCGGGAAGCGATGCGCGGATATTTGGTGGCGATGCGCGGCGTAACCGGGTTCATTTCCGTATTCGGCAGCCCGGCAGTCGCGATATAGCATTGGCTGATGCCAAGATCCAACAATTCGTGCACAGAACGGTCAAGCTCGAGCATGACGTCTTTGCCGGCAATCCCAACATCGGCAACGCCGTGTTCTACGTACACCGGAACATCCATCGGTTTTGCTAAGATAAACCGGATTTTCTCGTTCGGCGCTTCGACGATCAATTTACGGGAGTCATCAATCTCTTTCGGCAAATCGTATCCTGCATTGACCAGCAGCTCGTACGCTTCTTCAAATATTCGCCCTTTCGGCATTGCAATTGTCAATTCATCCATTTAAAGCACCATCCAATCGTCTAACTTCCTTAAACAATCCGGTGAACTCATCTATCGCTTGGACTGCAGGCGCGTATTGCAGCGTCACGTGTTCGCCTTGTGCCCGCAATTTCTGGGCCTCTTCATGTGCTTCCTGCTCGGTTTCTTCCACAAATAAAATAAGTGTGCCTGCTGAGTTTTCCTGGTTCGGGGAAATTGCCTCCAGTAACCGGTCGACCCGTAAGCCAAATCCAGTAGCGCCGACTTGCAGGCCAAACTGATTCATCAGCCCGTCATACCGGCCGCCGTTGCCAAGCGGAAATCCGCTTCCCGCTCCATAAAATTCAAATACGAGTCCCGTATAGTAAGTCATGTGGCTGATGAAGGACAGATCATAGGTTACCGAATCAGATAAACCGTTTCGATCGATGATCTTTTCCAGCTTCAGCATTTCTTCGTACAGCGCATTTTGTTCTGGATTCGTAAAATTGATCCACTGTTTCCAGTCTTCAAGCGTTTTCGACCGATTCAATGCTTTGAATACCTCGACTTTTTCGCTTGCAATCGCCAATTCCCCAACAAGCTGTTCAAACCGCACACTATTTTTTGAAACGAGCGCTTCCCGAACCTTCTCGATTTGGCGTTCGTCCAAACCGAACTCTTTTAGAATGGACTGAAGCAGTTGCGTATGGCCAATAACGATCCGCCCAGACTCTACTTCAAGTTCTTTTAAGATTGCAGAAGCTAAGATAATCACTTCTGCATCGGCGTATAACGAATTATCACCGATGAGTTCTACGCCCATTTGTTCAAATTCAGCAGGGCGTCCGCCTTCCCGTTTTTGCGCCCGGAAGACATTCGAATAATACCCTAAGCGTACCGGCATTTTTTCTTTCAGCAATTTTGAAGCGGCAACACGTGCAATCGGGGACGTCATATCCGGCCGCAGCACGAGCGTTTCGCCTTGGCTATCCAATAGCTTGAACAGCGCCTTATCCGGAATGGCGGAAATTTTGCCGATTGTTTCGTAGTATTCAAGCGTTGGCGTCTGCAGCAAATCATAGCCTGCTTGCTGCATAATTTCGGTTCCTTTGGTACGCAGCTCCGCTTTCTTTTTAGCGATAAAAGGAAAATCATCCCGCATGCCTAGCGGCTTCTCGAACATTTCAATCGTCATAAGAACACTTCCTATTATTGGTTATTTTACTTTAGTTTGCTAATGTGGTGAAGTATTTTATTATTTTATCGTATTGTTCTATAAAGCGTCAAGGAGCAGAAATGAAAAAGCTTCCTATAGCAAGTAAGTTTCGGCAGAATTGAACTTAAGTTTCTTTGCTTTTAGGGTTTCAGAACCTCTATAAACGTTATTCTTTTTCCATGTGGGTTATTCCTCTTTCTATGAGCGCTTTTCCCTATTCCATAAACGTTACTCCTTTCCCTTGTTTATAAATATAAGAACATCTCAAAATTCCAGAACATTGAGAGCTTGTTTTTTGCATTGTATAAAAAAATCCTGAAAGCTCAAGAGCTTTCAGGATTTTTTTGGCGTTCTGTCATTTGCTGGGCTGTATAAATCAGTTTCATCGGATTTCCGCCGACAAAAGCACCAGCCGGAACGTCTTTATGGACAAGTGTCGCAGCCGATACAATCGCGCCGTCTCCAATCGTAACCCCCGGCAAAATGGTAGTGTTCGCGCCGATCAAAACACGGTCACCGATGATCACTTCACCGAGCCGGTATTCTTCTATTAAATATTCATGTGCAAGAATTGTGGTATTATAGCCAATCACCGAGTTTTTTCCGACCGAAATTTTTTCAGGAAACATGACGTCCGGCATAACCATCAGTGCGAAAGAAGTCTGTTCGCCAATTTTCATGCCGAGAAACGTTTTGTACAACCAGTTTTTCATCGGCAAAAATGGTATATAGCGCGCCATTTGAATGACGATGAAATTTTTCATAACCTTCCAGAACGGCACTGTTTTATAAATGTGCCAAAGAGAATTAGCACCGGTTACAAAATGGCGCTCCGTTTTTCTCATTGTACCGCTTCTTTCGTTAAGTCAAGCAAATCGCTGATATGCTGAAGCATAAAATCCGGCTCGAGCGAAGCGAGGAACGCTTCACCTTTTGCGGACCATGCCACACCGGCTGTCCGGACACCAGCATTTTTGCCGCCATCGATATCATGCGAATTATCGCCGATCATCAACGCTTCTTCCGGCGTTGAATCCAATAGCGACAGCGCAAGTTCCAAAGGCTCTGGATCCGGCTTCGGCTGAGTTACTTGATCAAGTCCGACAATCACATCGAAAATGTCCGGAATCCCCATCAAATTCAACCCGTGCAAAATGGTCTCTCTTCTTTTTGTGGAAACGATGGCCATCTTTAAGCCGCGCGCTTTTAACAAGCGCAGCGTTTCTGGCACGCCATCATACTCTGATACCAATTCATCATGTAAAGTTTTATTAAGCGCCCGATATTCTTCGATCAGTTCATCCACATGTTCCGGGTCGATCTTTTCAAACGTTTGCTTGAGTGACGGCCCGATAAATTGCATAGCATCTTCCCGGTCAAAGCGGCCAGGATAGCGGCGTCCAAGGACCGATAGGAATGTTTGGATAATCAGCTCGTTGGTATCGAGCAAAGTTCCGTCAAAATCGAACAATAGCGTGGTTATAGGTTTGTTCATGTTGAAAGCACTTCCTTCCGATTTTGTTCTGCTCTTCGCCAGAAGTAGGAAACAAGGATCGTCAATCCGAGGGCTGTAACGATCCGGATGATCAACAAAGGCCATACCGGAATCCCTAGCGGAATAAAGATCAGCGTATCTTCCACAACAGCATGGCATGAAACAAGAAAAATAAAAGCCAATGTGGCGTCTTTTTTACTGACACCGTCTTCTTTAACTGCTTGTATCATAACACCTGCCCCCATCGCCAAACCAAAAATCAGGCCTGAAGCAAGAGTCAATGATGCATTTTTTTGTATGCCCAGTATACGTGTTAACGGGCCCAATGTATCTGAAAAACGCTGCAAGTATTTTCTGTCTTTCAAGATTTGGATGGCCAGCATCAACGGAATAACGATCATCGCCAGTTGCAAGATTCCAAACGCCGCTTTTTCAAAACCGAACAAGAAGATTTCGAGCCAGTTTTCAGGAATCGCGGAAGCTTTCGGCACAAAACCATATTGCGCGGTTTCCCCGCCGCCTTTCCAGACCAAGTTGATGACAATTCCTGATAAGGCAGCCAGACCGAAGCGGACCACCAAGACAACCCATAGCTTAACGCCCACTTTCAGCGCTACGCTCGTTTCAATGAAAATGTTATGTGAAAATGACAGCATTACGGCCAAGATGAACACTTCCTTGACCGTTAAATCCAGCGATAAGATTCCTGCGATACCCGCGTATAGATTTAATGCATTCCCAAGAACCAAGGGAATGGCCGCGTCACCGCTGAGGCCAAAGAGTCCCATCAACGGCGCAACCAAATCAATGATGAACGGCAATACCGGTGTAAACTGAAGCATTGTCACAATCAAGGTAATCGGGAAAATAACTTTCCCTAATGTCCAAGTCGTTAAAAGCCCGGCTTTTAAGCCGTTTTTCAAAGTCGACATTCTATCTCTTCTTTCTAATTATCTTTATAGTGAGGCGGATTTTTGATAGCCACCCGGCGGTAAATGATGAATCCGATAGCCAAAACGACGGCAATTACCGAAACAATTTGGGCGGCTCTCAATCCATTAGCTACCAAGCTGTCTGTCCGCATGCCTTCGATAAAAAAGCGGCCGACAGAATACCAAATCATATAGAAGAAAAATATTTCGCCGCGGACCAGATTAACCCGGCGCAAAAGAAGCAAAATGATGATTCCCACTAAACTCCACATGGACTCGTATAAAAAAGTCGGGTGGTGATATGCACCATTTATGTACATTTGTTCGATGATCCAATCGGGTATAAAGAAGTTCTCCAAAACGGCCCTTGATACTTCCCCGCCATGTGCTTCCTGGTTGATGAAATTGCCCCAACGGCCAATAGCTTGGCCGATCAGAATGCTCGGAGCTAAAATATCCGCCACTTTCAAAAACGATGTGTTTCTTCTTTTGGTGAAAATATATGCGACAATCACCGAAGCGATCAACGCCCCGTGGATGGCAATGCCTCCGTTCCATATTTGGATGATTTCGCCTGGATTGCTCTTATAATGATCCCATTGAAAAGCAACGTAATAAATGCGGGCACCCACAATTGCAAGCGGCACTGCCCATATTAAAAGATCTGTCAAAAATTCCGGATGAAGCCCCCGCTTCACCATTTCCCGCTGGCCGACTAAAAATGCCAGAAGAATGCCCGCTGCGATAATAACTCCGTACCAGCGGACATCAATCGGACCAAGTGAAAATGCGATCGGGTCAATTGAACCTAAAATCGAATACATGTATTGCACCTACCCATTCCGTTAGTGTGTGTCGAGCGCGATGACTTCGTTGAGCCGTTTTGAAAACTCTTCCGCTGCATTTACGCCCATGCGCTTCAAGCGGTAATTCATCGCTGCCACTTCAATGATAACCGATAAATTTCGGCCCGGACGGACAGGAATCGTCAGTTTTGTGATATCCGTATCAATGATTCTCATCTTCTCTTCTTCAAGCCCTAAACGGTCATACGTTTTATTGGCATCCCAAAGCTCCAAATCGATAACCAGTGAAATCCGCTTGAATGTCCGGACAGCGCTTGCTCCGAACAGCGTCATAATATCGATGATGCCGACTCCCCGAATTTCCAACAAGTGCTCGATCAGCTTTGGTGAATGCCCAATCAACGTATTCTCGCCTTCTTGGTGAATTTCCACGCAATCATCGGCAACTAAACGATGCCCTTTCTTCACAAGCTCAAGCGCTGTCTCACTTTTCCCGACGCCGCTTTTCCCGGTTAACAGAACCCCGATGCCGTAAATATCGACAAGCACTCCGTGTACAGCTGTTGTTGGCGCCAATTGGCTTTCCAGGTAATTTGTCAGTGCACTTGAAAAACGCGTCGTTGTCATTTTCGTTCCCAGTACCGGAACGTGTTTTTCACTCGAAGCAGCGATCAATTCCGGTGGAGCTTCCATATCGTGCGCCACAATTACTACAGGTGTTTCATTTGTACACAATCTCATCATCCGGTCTTTTCGCTCATCAGGCTCGAGCATTTCAAAAAAAGAAAGTTCGGTTTTGCCAAGCAATTGCACCCGGTTTGCCGGATAATGCGTAAAATAACCGGCCATTTCCAATCCTGGCCGTGAAAGATCACTGATCGGGATGTGGCGGCCAATGCCTTCTTCTCCGCTGATCATTTTTAAATCAAACGTCTCCATCACTTGCTTTGCTGTTACTTGTCCCATAATTCCCCTCATTCCTTATACGCAAAGAATTTATAAACTTCCATAAAGTTCAACTAAATCCTAAACGGTTTGCTCCTATTTTAACATGGAAAATTCTAAATTAAAGATTTTCGCGTCGCCTTTAGAAACGCTTTTGGCTATATAGCAAGAAAGGAGGCTTTTTTCAATGAAAATAATGATTGACGCCGGACATGGTCCCGAAACAAAAGGCAAACGTTCACCTGATGGCAGGCTAAGGGAATTCCATTTCAATTCGCCTGTTGCAGAGGAAGTAAAAAAACTGTTGATGGCTATGGGCCATACGGTCATTTTCAGCCATGACCTGCATCAAGATGTCCCTCTCCATGAAAGGACCGCACTTGCCAACCGCTTAAAAATGGATATTTTCGTATCCATCCATGCCAATGCTTTTGGCAACTCGTTCAATGCTGCAAATGGCATTGAAACCTTCACTTATTCCGCAGCATCTGCAGGAACAAAAAGATTGGGAGCTTTTATCCATCAAGCCTTGCTGTTAGCGACCGGCCGAAGAAACCGGGGACAAAAACAAGCTGATTTCGCCGTTCTCAGAGATACCCGAATGCCTGCTGTTTTGATTGAATGCGGCTTTATGACAAACCCGGAAGAATTGGCGCTTTTAAAAACAGATGCTTATCAAAAGCGATGCGCAAGAGCCATCGCCTTCGGTATCGATTGTTATAGCCGGAATTGAAAAACCTGCAGAAGCCTGGCTTCTGCAGGTTTTTGCGTTTAATCCTTCTCTCCAATTTCTGCTACACTATGGATAGAAGAAGCTACACAACGAGGTGACCCATGAACAAAACAATTGGAATTCTGGCCCATGTCGACGCCGGCAAGACGACATTCTCTGAACAATTGCTCTACCACACGAAAAGTATCCGGCAGCGTGGCCGGGTCGATCATCAAGATGCTTTTCTCGATAGCCATGTAATTGAGAAAAACAGGGGCATAACCATTTTCGCCGATCAAGCGGTGGTTTCGTATAATAATTCCACTTATTTTTTGATTGATACCCCTGGCCATGTCGACTTTTCCCCCGAGATGGAACGTGCGGTACAAGTAATGGATTACGCTATTGTTATCATTAGCGCGGTCGAAGGCATTGAAAGCCATACTGAAACCGTATGGCAACTGCTTCGGAAACATAAAGTCCCTACCTTTTTCTTTATCAATAAAATTGACCGGGAAGGCGCCGATGAAAATCGGGTGCTAGACGAGATAAAATCCCATTTGACTGACAGTGTTATCGACATCACCCATTCTTTCCATCATGGGGTCATGGATGAAGAACTGGCCGAGTTTGTTGCTGAGCGGGATGAAGAATTGCTGGAGCGTTATATGGAATCCGGTTATGCCGAAGATATTTGGCTGCAGGCTCTTCAAAAGATGGTTCGGTCAAACGAAGTCTTTTTGTGCGCTGCAGGATCCGCTTTGCAGGATATTGGCATAAGCGGTTTTTTTGAAAAACTCGACCTCTTGACCACAACCGATTACAATACGGACCAACCATTTGCCGCGCAAGTTTACAAAATCCGCCACGAAGAAAACGGCAACCGCATAACGTTCCTCAAAGCGCATAGCGGTTCATTGTGTGTCCGTGACGAAGTCAGCTATGGCGGCAAGGATAACCGCAAATCAGAGAAAGTGACACAAATCCGCCGCTATAACGGCAGTACATTCCAAGCAGTTGATCAAGCCAGTGCCGGCGAGCTTTTCGCCGTTATTGGCTTGAGTGAAGCAACGATCGGAGATGGTGTCGGCAACCATGTCGGTGCCAGCCCACAGGAATCGGTTCCTGCCTTGAAATCTAAGGTGCTGTTCGATCCGTCGCTCCATCCGAAAGAAGTGCTAAAGTGGTTCAAGCGCCTTGATGCCGAGGATCCGACGCTCGCTGTTGTTTGGGACGAACATTTTCAGGAAATCCACATTCACGTCATGGGCGTCATCCAACTTGAAGTGCTGCAGCAAGTGGTCCGTGACCGATTCGGCTTTTCCGTATCATTTAGCGATCCGGAAATTTTGTATAAGGAAACGATTGAGGCGCCTGTGAACGGCTATGGCCATTTCGAGCCGCTTCGCCACTATGCCGAAGTGCATTTAAAAATTGAACCAACCGAACGCAGCAGCGGTGTCGTGTTAGCCAATGTATGCCATGCGGATGCTTTGTCAGTCGGCAACCAAAACTTGGTGCTCCACCATTTGTCTGAACGCGACCATCACGGCTTACTGACTGGCTCTCCTTTGACCGATGTGAAAATTACACTTCTGACCGGCAGAGGCCATAATGAGCATACGTCTGGCGGCGATTTTAGGGAAGCCGCTTACCGGGCGCTTCGCCAAGGGCTTGAAAAAGCGGAGAATCGATTGCTCGAGCCGATCTACCGTTTTAAAATAAAGGTCGATATTGAACAAATGGGCCGAGTTCTATCTGACATCCAGCAGGCTTCCGGACGTTTTGAAGCACCTGAAATGAACGGTGAAAAAGCCATAATTGAAGGCACCGTTCCAGTCGCCACGTTCATGAATTACAGCACTGAATTCGCATCATTCACCCATGGCAAAGGCATGCTGCGCTTGCTTTTAGCCGGTTATGACAGATGCCACAATGAAGCAGAGATCATTGAAAAAATTGCTTATAACAAAGATGCGGATCCCGAGTACACATCCACCTCCATTTTCTGCGCAAAAGGCCATGGCTATAAAGTGCCGTGGAACGAAGCGGAAAGCGCCATGCATTGCTTATAACCATACCAAGAAAAGAGGGCTTATATGTATGATCCGAAAACCAGAGCGACCGATGCGGATGTTGCTGAATTTATCGAAAACATAGAACACCCGAAAAAACGAGAAGATGCTTATCAACTTCTTCAGCTCTTTGAAGAAACAAGCGGCTATCCCGCTAAAATGTGGGGGCCGAGCATTATTGGCTTCGGCTCTTATCATTATGTTTATGCCTCTGGCCATTCCGGAGATGCGCCGCTTGTCGGCTTTTCGCCCCGGAAAGCAAAAATCAGTTTGTATTTTGCGACTGGCGACACTGAGCGCGACAAGCTGCTTTCAAAACTTGGCAAGCATACCAGCGGCAAAGCGTGTGTCTATATCAATAAATTAGACGATGTTGATATGGACGTGCTGAAGGCGTTAGTTTTGCAGTCGATTGCGTTTTTGCAAAAAATGTATCCAGAGAACAAATAAAAGCTCGGCCGACTGATACCCGTCGGCCGAGCTTTTGCATATTCTTCCGCTTATTTTGCCAGCAAGGCAGGACTCGTGTTTTGCACACCCGCCAATCCAAGTATGGTCATTAGACTTTTCTGGATACCCAAATGCCCATCTTTCGGATTATGCCATTCTTCAAGCGTATGGGCACCGCCAAAAGTGCCTCCGAGACCAATGGTGATTGCCGGGATGCCTAAGCTCATCGGATGGTTGGCATCAGTACTGCTAGGTGTTTCCAATTTCGGAATTCCGCCAATGGCCTCCACTGCAGCGCACGTCACTTGAACTATTGGTGCATCAGCGCTTTGGCTGCCAGGAGAACGGTTTCCAAACCGTTTGATATCTACTGTTATCCGGTTATCCTTCCATTTGGCATTTTCTGCTTCTGCCGCTTTTTCAACAATCGCTAGAAATTTGTTGTCGAGCTCCTCTAGCGCTGCAGCATCGTTCGAGCGAAGATCAACTGCCATGCTGGCTTCTTGAGCGATGGCGTTAACAGATGTTCCGCCCTTCACTTCTCCAACTGAAAAAGTCGTTTTTGGCTGTTCGGGTGTTTCAAGGTCAGCGATAGCTGCAATTGCCCGTCCCAGTGCATGTGTCGCGCTCGGTGTTCCAAAATCGCCGAAGCTGTGTCCGCCTGGGCCTTTGTACGTAATCGTATACCGGAAACTGCCTGTGCCTAAATATGTAATATGATTGAAGCCTGGTCCATCCAAGGATAGAAAACCGTCGATGTCCCGATGCTCAGCAAAAAACGCTTTGACTCCGCGCAAGTCGCCAGCCCCTTCTTCTCCGACAGTACCACCAAAAACAAGATCACCGACCGTTTCGATGCCCGCTTCGTTCAATGCACGGACCACCGCCAGCAATTCTGCAAGCCCTCTCGTATCGTCGCCGATTCCTGGCGCATATAAGATCCCATCTTCTTTTCGCACGCTCGTATCCGTGCCTTCCGGAAAAACCGTATCCAAATGGGCGGAAACAAAAAGCTTCGGCCCTTTCCCACTGCCAGGACGCACACCGTAGACATTCCCTTCTGCATCCATCTCCACTTTTTCAAGGCCAAGTTCCTCCAAGCGTCGCTGAAAATCTTCTGCTCTTTGCTGCTCTTTGAACGGTGGAGCCGGAATTTCCGTAATCGCTATTTGGTCTGCAATGGTGTTTTCATGGTCCCTATGAATAAAGTCGAGCGCTTTTTTTACCGACGGGTCTTTTACCAACGTTTCATAAACTGCTTTTATTTCCTTGCCGCTTAATCCATCTGCCATTCCAATTCCTCCTTTGTCCGTAAATTCCTAGTCCATTAATTGCTAATATTATTTTATCACAACAAAAAGCCGGCGCATTGAACATGCACCGGCTCTTCTTATGTTTTTCACTCGATTGTTAAATAGCGCACCAAAACAGTTCCTGTTTTGGTTTCTCCGTACACCAGTAAAGGAGCAGCTACTGCTTCGCCGCTTTCTTTTGAAAAACGGATCATCTTCTGCATCAATTGCCCTTGCTCATGTGTATTATCCACATCGGACAACAACACATCCAGTTTGCCTAGAGTAGAAGAAACTTCCCCTTTTAATGGCAAATGCGACGGAATGTAAAGTTCCACATTGCCAGCTAGTGTTTTAGCTTCGACTTTCCGTGCTTCTTTGTTTCTTGAAGTTACAACAACGTTGCCGTTCATTGATTTAGCTGTCATGGTCTGCACATCGCCGTCCACATAAATGCGGCCATTCAATGTTTCGGTTTCAAGCACTTTCCCACTGACTTCCACCACTTGAATAGCACCATTTGCCGTTTCCAATTCGGCATCATCAAAAGCAACATTTTTCAACTCAATTTTGCCGTTCGCCGTTTTCACTTTAATCAAGCTCGCATCGACCCGTTTCATCGAGAATCCGCCATTGAACAACCGGACGATAATTTCCTGATACGATGCAGCCGGAACATACAGAACAATATTCACTTGAGTCGTTTTCATGTCGCTGATGATGCGCAGTTTCTGATCATCTGCGATAAAGACAAATTTATCAATGAAATCTTGTTTAGCCTGTTCTTCCGATTCAGTCCGGTAAGCTTTCACACGGCACTCTGCCCGAACCGTTTCATCCTGGGAAGGAAACACTTCAAGTTGTCCATTCGCCAAATCGGCAATGATCTTGTTGACATTCATGAATTCCTGCGTAAACGTATGCTCAAATTGAACAGCTTCCCCAAAAGGAGAATCAAATTCCATGGTCTTCAGCTTTCCAACAGAAGTTTGTACAAAGTCCTTCATCCGGTCGCCCAGCTCGTTAAAATCCTTGGTCATGTTTTTCGAGAAATCTTTCTTGAAATCCCGGGACATATCTTTTGAGAATTTTTTGATTACATCTTCCGGCCTGAAGAAGCCACGCCGGCTGCTTTCACGTTTGTCACGATATCGGTCGCGGCCATAAGATGATTCACGCGATGAGTCTCCGCCATCAATAGCTCTCAGCAATTCTACAGCTTCTCTTGCGGAAATTGTTCCGTTTTCCACCATATCCAATATGCGTTCTTTTTCGTTTTGCATGTAGTGCGGCCTCCTCATGATGCCTCCGTTTTTTCAACTAAAGCGTTTAGACCGCTTTAGTTGAAAAAATCCGAGACTTGTATTCTTCTAATTGATACGTTCAAACGGGAGAAAAGTTTCACTTAGCCACTTTTTTCTTGCGTGTCGCTTTTGTAACGAGTGCATCCATGCGCGCACGATCGCGTTCTAAAATCGGATGCAAGTATTTGCCGGTATAGGAGTTTTTCACTTTGGCAATTTCTTCTGGTGTTCCAGCAGCTAAAATGGTTCCCCCTTTATCTCCGCCTTCCGGTCCTAAATCGATGATGTGGTCGACTGTTTTGATAACATCCAAATTGTGCTCAATGGTCAGGACTGTATCTCCGTTGTCCACCAAACGCTGCAATACGAGGAGCAAACGGGAAATATCATCCGCATGCAAGCCAGTAGTCGGTTCGTCCAAAATGTAGAACGACTTGCCGTTCGAGCGTTTATGAAGTTCCGATGCCAGTTTAACGCGCTGCGCTTCCCCTCCTGATAACGTAGTCGCCGGTTGGCCAAGGGTGATATAGCCTAATCCTACGTCTACAATTGTCTTTAGCTTGCGGTTGATTTTCGGGATGTTTTCAAAAAACGAGTAGGCGTCTTCCACGGTCATCGCCAAAACATCGGCGATGTTTTTGTCTTTGTATTTCACTTCCAACGTTTCCCGGTTATACCGCTTGCCATGGCAAACCTCGCACGGTACATAGACATCCGGCAGGAAGTGCATTTCTATCTTAATGATACCATCTCCGCGGCAAGCTTCACAGCGCCCGCCCTTGACGTTAAAGCTGAATCGCCCTTTTTTATAGCCGCGCACTTTTGCTTCGTTCGTCGCCGCGTAAACATCTCGGATATCATCAAAAACACCTGTGTACGTAGCAGGGTTGGATCTCGGCGTCCGGCCGATCGGCGACTGGTCGATATCAATCACTTTTTCCAGCTCTTCAATCCCCTCGACCGATGTGTGCTGCCCAGGCTTCGCTTTTGCCCGGTTCAATTTATTGGCGAGCGATTTGTACAAGATTTCATTGATGAGCGTACTTTTTCCGGAACCGGATACGCCGGTCACTGCAGTGAACACGCCCAGTGGAATATCAACATTGACGTTTTTCAAGTTGTTTTCATTCGCTCCGCGGATGGTAATCTTCCGGCCATCGGATTTTCTCCGTTCCGCAGGCAGCGGAATGAACTTCTTACCGCTCAAGTATTGCCCAGTCAAAGATTTTTTATTTTTCATCACTTTTTCCGGTGTCCCGGAAGCGATGATCTCTCCTCCATGGACCCCAGCTCCCGGCCCCACATCAATCAGGTAATCCGCCGCAAGCATCGTATCTTCATCGTGTTCCACGACGATTAATGTGTTACCGATATCCCGCATATTTTTCAGCGTGCTGATCAACCGGTCATTGTCTCGCTGATGCAGACCGATAGACGGTTCATCCAGAATATAGAGAACGCCGGTCAAACGGGAGCCGATTTGAGTAGCCAGGCGAATGCGCTGCGCTTCTCCACCTGATAACGTGCCGGATGCCCGGTTAAGCGTTAAGTAATCAAGTCCGACATTATTGAGGAATCCAAGGCGCTCCTCGATTTCCCGCAAAATCAGTTTAGCTATTTGCATATCTTTTTCTGACAGTTCCAAGTTAGAGAAAAACTGGATCGCTTCAATAATGGAAAATTCACTGACGCTGGCGATATGAAACCCGTTTACTTTTACTGCCAGCGATTCCGGTTTCAAGCGATGGCCATCACACGCTGGACACGGCTGCTGTCCCATGTATTTTTCCATTTGTTCACGGATATAGTCAGATGTCGTATCGCGGTAACGGCGGTCAACATTCGCTAAAATTCCTTCAAAATAAATATGATTGTCGCGGATTTGGCCATAGTCGTTTTCATAACGGAAACGGATTTTATCTTTTTTGGACCCTTTCATAAGCACTTCTATATGCTCTTCCGGCAACTCACTGACGGGAACATCCATGTCAATTTTGAAATGCTTGCAGATAGCTTGCAGCAACTGCGGGTAATATTGCGAACTCGTCGGCTGCCAAGGAACAATGGCGCCTTGGTTTAAAGACAAACTCCAATTGGGAATCACCAGTTCCGGGTCGACTTCCAGTTTGTGGCCAATGCCGTCGCATTCCGGACATGCGCCAAATGGCGAGTTGAACGAGAACATGCGCGGCTCTAATTCACCAATTGAAAAGCCGCAAATCGGGCATGCATGGTGTTCGCTGAACAACAGCTCTTCTTGCTCCATAACATCGACCAGCACCCGCCCTTCTGCTAGCCGCAAAGCCGATTCAAGAGAATCGCTGAGGCGCGGTGCAATTCCTTCTTTCATGACGATGCGGTCAATAACCACTTCTATCGAATGCTTTTTGTTTTTATCAAGATTGATGTCATCATCCAGGTCCGCCAATTCTCCGTTGACGCGGACACGGACGTATCCTTGTTTTTTGATATCTTCAAGCAATTTGGCATGTGTCCCTTTCCGTCCTGAAACGATTGGCGCCAAAATCTGCATCCGGGTCCGTTCCGGATAGACGGTCAAGCGGTCAACCATCTGCTCAATCGTCTGGGAAGAGATTTCAATACCATGATTGGGGCAAATCGGCTTGCCGATGCGCGCATACATCAAGCGCATATAATCGTATACTTCCGTCACGGTAGCGACTGTTGAACGGGGATTTTTGCTGGTCGTTTTCTGGTCGATCGATATGGCCGGCGACAGCCCTTCGATCAAGTCGACATCCGGCTTATCCATCTGGCCAAGAAACTGGCGTGCGTACGCAGACAGCGACTCGACATAACGGCGCTGCCCTTCTGCGTAAATCGTATCAAATGCCAAAGAAGATTTCCCAGATCCCGAAAGCCCCGTCATAACAACCAATTGATCGCGCGGAATGACGACATCGATATTTTTCAAATTATGCGCCCGAGCGCCCTGTATCCGTATTTCCTGGTTTTTCACGTTACCTCATCCTTCCGCCTTCAATTCAAGAACTGTATCACGCAGCTCGGCCGCCCGTTCGAAATCGAGCGCCTTTGCCGCTTCTTTCATTTCTTTTTCCATCAAAGTGATCAGCTTCATGCGATCTTCTTTTTTGAGCTTCTTGCCGGCCACCGCTTTTGACACATATTCCTCTCCACTCTCTGCTGCCACAGTAGCGCGGATAACGTCTCTGATTTTCTTCTGTATCGTAACTGGCGTAATGCCATGTTTCTCGTTGTACTCTGCTTGGATTGTCCGTCGGCGAGTGGTTTCGTCGATCGCTTTTTTCATGGAATCGGTCATTTTGTCGGCATACATGATGACATGGCCATTCGAGTTACGCGCCGCCCGTCCCATTGTTTGGATAAGTGAACGTTCGGACCGCAGGAATCCTTCCTTGTCGGCATCCAGGATTGTCACAAGCGATACTTCCGGTATATCCAGACCTTCTCTGAGCAAGTTGATGCCAACTAAGACATCGTAAACACCCATTCGCAACTCACGAATGATTTCAATCCGTTCAAGCGTTTTGATTTCAGAGTGCAGGTAGTTTACTTTGACGCCCGCTTCTTTTAAGTAAGCAGTTAAATCTTCCGACATTTTCTTTGTCAGAGTAGTGACCAATACCCGCTCATCGCGATCGACCCGCTGTTGGATTTCGTCCATCAAGTCATCGATCTGGCCTTCTATTGGACGCACTTCAATTGTCGGGTCAAGCAGCCCGGTCGGTCGAATAATTTGTTCGACCATTTCCGGCGTATGTTCCAGCTCATAGGGTCCAGGTGTTGCTGAGACAAACACCGCTTGGTGAATGTGTTTTTCAAACTCGTCAAATGTCAATGGCCGGTTGTCCATTGCCGATGGCAAACGGAACCCGTGGTCCACCAACACTTTCTTGCGCGCTTGGTCACCGTTGAACATGCCGCGAACTTGCGGCAATGTTACGTGGCTTTCATCGACTACCAGCAGAAAATCTTCTGGGAAATAATCAATAAGCGTATAAGGCTGGGCACCTGGAGGTCGCAGTGTCAAATGGCGGGAATAGTTTTCGATTCCTGAACAAAAACCCATTTCCCGCATCATTTCCAAATCATAACGTGTACGCTGTTCAAGGCGCTGCGCTTCCAATAATTTGTCTTCTGCCCGCATTTCTTTTAAGCGTTCTTCCAATTCTGCTTCGATGTTTTCAATCGCTTTGACCATCTTTTCTTCGCGTGTTACGAAGTGGGATGCAGGGAAGATGGCAACATGCTCACGTTCACCGATAATTTCGCCTGTTAAGGCATCTACTTCACGGATCCGGTCAATTTCATCACCAAAAAATTCAACGCGCAAACATCTTTCATCGCGTGATGCCGGAAATATTTCGACCACATCTCCTCGCACACGGAATGTACCGCGGATAAAATTGATGTCATTGCGTTCATATTGGACATCGACCAATTTCCGAAGCAGCTGGTTTCGCTCAATTTCCATCCCTTTTCGGAGAGAAACGACAAGCTCCCGGTATTCCTTCGGCGAACCGAGGCCGTAAATGCAGGATACTGAAGCGATAACAATAACATCATCGCGTTCAAATAAGGAACTTGTGGCAGAGTGGCGCAGCTTATCTATTTCATCATTAATGCTGGCGTCTTTTTCTATATATGTGTCAGATTGCGGAACATACGCTTCTGGTTGATAGTAATCGTAGTAACTAACAAAATACTCGACTGCATTGTCAGGAAAAAATTCTTTAAACTCGCTGTAAAGCTGGCCCGCTAAAGTTTTGTTGTGGGCCATGACAAGCGTCGGTTTTTTCACTTGCTGGATGACGTTGGACATCGTATAGGTTTTCCCTGTCCCAGTCGCCCCAAGCAAAGTTTGACACCGCTTGCCGTTAATGATGCCTTCAGTCAATTGGGCAATGGCTGCCGGCTGATCGCCAGCTGGCTCGTACGGTGCTTGTAGGTTGAACTCTTGTTTCATATTCGCTGTCCTCCCGTTTTTTCGGTCTCTCTATTTTATCATATGCCCTAAAAATACCCTAACAAAAAGCGAACGTATGTTTTTTATAAGATTCCTTAAAAGATTCCTTAAAATAAGCAAAATAAAAAACCGCTCCTGAAAGGAGCGGTTTTTATCATTCAGGCTTCTTCTTGCTTCAAAGCCTGTAATTGAGCGGAATAAGTTTTAAAAGCGTCTCGGTCGTTGCTATCCAGGGCTTCATCGATCAGGGCCATTAGCTGTTCTTCTTGTTGTGAACGGTGAACATGCTTGAGGAAAAGATCTAGATAAATATCGTTAAGCAGTTTTTCCGCCTCAGTTATCTTTTTCGTTTGAGCCATTGCTTTCATGAAATCAGCATAAGAATAATAATTTTCCATTCTGCTTCACCCCAAATGCTTTTCATTAGTATACATTAAAAGCTTATAAAGAATCAATCGTTTTTTGAAAATTCCGATGAAATAGAAAAAAATATATTTTCTGTTTCCTGCTCTTGCAGAATTCCCATTTTTTATTATAATTAGAAATGGAAAGTAAATTTTGGGGGTGTTTTTTCATGGGCAATAAGAATCATTCTTTGTCCTATACAATTTGCAGCAATACTTATGCGCTATTGCCTTATAATGACGGCCGACGGACATGGACCCGGGTTATTGAAGACCGAAGTGAATTTCTTGTAGAAGAATCTACGTACAAAACTGTAACTAGTTCCTGTAGCTTTTACCGCGGATCAATGGAAAGCGCTACTTTATACGCCCAAAAAGCGGTCCGCGTTAAACACAAACCCCCAATCATCATCGGAGAGTACTATGGCAACCCGCTCATCTTCTTCCCCACCCATTCGCCAAAAAACAAAGATGCCGTTTGGTTTAACTTTGATGCTGTCGATTTAGTGGAAAGCGATGACAGCGGAAGAGGCGGCAGTATTGTCTACTTAAGCAATGGCGAAACCGTGCATTTGGATGTTTCCCCTATCGCCTTAAGAAATCAGCACTCCTTCGCGGGTTCTTTGCGCCGGTATTTTAAACGGGCACAAGAAATGCACAAACATCAAATGACCTATGTAGCAAAACGTACATATCCACCAAGAACACAATATCCTCTTGACTAAAGCTCTTTATACGATAACGCCAAGTATATGCGCATCAACTCTTCCACCCTATTGCGGAGGCGCAAATTCAAATAACGCCGGTGGTCTTCATAGCCCCCATGATAAAAGATGTATTCGGTAAAGGTGTCATCACCTGTTCCGCGCAGCATTTTCATGTGATGTTTCCTCATGTGGATTTTTGTTTCTTTCAATTCTTTCTGTACTTGCTTGATCGCTCCATCAACTAATTCTATGTAAGGTTTTTTTAACTTGAAAGAGCCTTTTTCGAATAATGCACGGTCCCGTTCCAAAATAATGAGAACCATTGGCAAATAAATCATGTTTTCAAAATGGGCGGCTTCTTCCGGTGAGATTAACGGCATGTCTACACCCCCTCCAAAATGAGAACATCTGTTCTTATCTATCATTCTACCTAGAAATTATATAATTGCAAGCTTTTCTGCGTAAAAAAAGCTGTACCAGTAAATCTGAGGCCACTGAAAAACCCTTCCTTTAAATCAATGGGAGACTAAAAAAAGAGTTGGAAGGCAGGATTTCCTGTCTTCTGACTCTTTTTTTACCCT
>NZ_PYAT01000011.1 GCF_003014655.1 Planomicrobium soli
AAGGGCAAAAAAAGAGTCGGAAGACAGGAAATCCTGCCTTCCAACTCTTTTTTTAGTCTCCCATTGATTTAAAGGAAGGGTTTTTCAGTGGCCTCCGGAGTACCGGATGCCCTTTTTCTTAACTTCGAATAAGCGTAAAAAATGAAATTTCTGTTGCTCCTGCTCTTTTTAACTCTTTAGCAGCATGGCGTATAGTGGTTCCTGTAGTATACAAATCATCAACCAGCAGAATTTCCTTTGGAACCGGCCGGCCATTCCAAAGAAAAAGATTTTGGGAAGTTATTCGCTCTTTTTTCGTTTTCTTGCCTTGAGTTTGCTCGCTCTTCGTCAAATAATGGGCATAGTCCAGTTTCGCCGCTTCTAACATACAGTCCACTTGAGAAAACGTCCTTTCCCTCATCTTAATTGGATGCATCGGAATCGGAACAATTACCGCTTTTGTTTTGCTCAGTTTATTGTGAAGTTCACTAGCAAACACTTCTGCAAGCACTACATCTTGCAAAAATTTGTATTGGTGCAAGTAATCTTTCATCGGCTTATTATAATAGTAGAAACTTGTGCCGCTTTGCAGAAGGCCTGCATATTCTGTCGTTTCCCAGTAACGGCAATCCATGCACAAATTATCATTTGGCACTCCACAAATTGGGCAGACCGGTCCGCTAATTTTTTCAAAGCCGCTTTTGCATTTCATACAAACCACTTGTTGAATGTCATTTAAAAACATGGTTCTCCAAGAAGGCAGAACAGGGAGCTCATCACTGCACAGGTAACATATCAATTAGACACCATCCTATTATAGGATAGAATTTGTTTTTTTGCTTTATCCATCTGCCGGACAATACCATTATGAAAAAAGACGATGTCGCCTGCAGGAAAATCGATTGACCTGCCAACTCTTCCTGCTATCTGAATTAAAGCCGCAGCGTCAAATATGGTTTCATCCGCTCCAACGACAGCCACTTGAACATTTGGAATTGTAATTCCCCTTTCCAATATAGTGGAAGTAAGAACACCCATAATGTCGCCTTTTCTTAGCTTCATCACCTTCTCCTTCCGCTCAGGATCGGATGCATGTACTGCTTCGATGCGCCTATCCAAGTTCTTGAAGAGCGGCGTGACTTTCTCAATCATTTCAACAGTTGGCAAAAACACTAGAAATGGCTCCCTATTTGCAAGCCGCTTTTGAATCCAGAGAGCCAGCGGTTTTGGTATTTCACTTCCAGAAAATTTTTTCTTGTAATTCCATAACGGTTGAAATTGCGGAACCGGCAAAGGATGGCCATGAAACCTTCTAAAAATCCTGGACTGATTCGGAATATCTTTTAAAAGACGATCCGATGGTGTCGCAGATACGTACACTATCGGTGCTTCCTTTTTCTTTGATTTCATAACGGCACGTTCGAGAGATGGATCGTAAGAATAAGGAAAAGCATCCGCTTCATCTACTATAATAAGATTGAAAGCATCTTCAAACCGGAACAACTGGTGCGTTGTCGCAATTATAATATGAGGAAAACCCGTTTCTTTCGGAGAACCACCATAAAGGGTATGGATAACGGTATCCGGAAAAACCGCTTTTATACGCGGAGCCAATTCTAAAACAACATCGGTCCTGGGAGCTGCAATACAGATGCGCTGCCCTTTTTCTAGTGCTTTAGCAAGCGGAGGAAACAATAATTCAGTTTTTCCTGCTCCGCAGACAGCGTAAACTAGATGGGACGAGTTCTTGGAAAGGCTTTCTAGCACTTCATTGCAGGCCTTTTGTTGCAATTTTGTCAGCGTACCATTCCATGTATACGAATGAGGGGATTGAGGTTTTGGGGATGGGCCCGTCCAGAAAATCAGTTCGGTACAAGAACTGATACGTCCCATTTTCAAGCAGATTCGGCAGTAAGAACAAATAGTCTGGCATTTGGCACAATGAAAAGAAATAATTTTTTGAGGTGATTTCTCTAGACAGCGAGCACATTCCTTGTTTTCGGTGATTCCTTTTTTCACACCAATATTCCCTGCAGCGATGGCAGCATCCACTTCTTCTTGAGCAAATGGCATAAATTCTCTAATCCATATGCGGCCAGTTAAAAACTGTTCTAATTCTGTCAACAGCATCTTCCTTTCTTTTTACTTCGCATTCTTTGTTAGTTTACCAGAACTCTTCCAAAAAATATGCATAATAAAAACTTCTCGCCTAAAAGCGAGAAGTTTTGTTAGTTGCCGATAAAATGAAGGCTAGTAACCTTCCAGTTTCCATCTTCTTTAATAAAGACAACTACTTGCCGTCCGGATTGCTTTGTACTTTTCCCCGATTCAGGTTCTTCCATTAAGACATCGATTTCTGCAAAAACTTCAGCTCGGCTTTCTTTATACCCCACAATAGTTTCATTGGTCGTTGTATAGGTAACATCATAAGTTTCAAACGCTTTTTTTAATGATGCTTCGTCTTCCTTGCGATCAAAGCCTTCTGGATTTGAAGCAATTAGAGCCATATATCGTTCTAAATCTTCCTGATTAAAGGCATCAATGTATTCCTTGTAAGTTGCTAATAACTTATTCGCTTCTTCTTTAGGAACATCTGCTTCTATCACTTTGCCGTCATCACCTAATGTAAATCCAACCGATTTATCTTCTATGCCATGGTCAATAGCATTGTTTTCATTTGCAGAATTGCCGTCTTCGACCGTATTTTCATTTACTGAAGGCTCTGCTGAATCTGAACAAGCAGCAAGCGTCAACGCCAAGCCTATTATTGTAATCAATTTTTTCATCCATCATACCTCCTGCGTTTTATTCTGCCATAGCAGGAAACGTAATTCAAATGAAGAAACTGTGACCGAAGAGAATAAAACCCTCTAGCGAATGAAGCGACTAATGCCATGCCTACAGAAAACGTCCGTTTAAAACGAAATAAAAAAGCCATCGAGAGTTTCTCGACAGCTTAAAATTTCAGAGCTAAAGGTGCACTGTTTTTAATTTATTTAGCGTACTTCTACCCAGCCATTTTTGATAGCAGTTACAACTGCTTGAGTACGATCATTTACCTGCATTTTTTGCAGGATGCTGGAAACATGGTTTTTAACAGTTTTTTCTGAGATAAACAAAGTTTCACCAATTACACGGTTACTTTGGCCGTCCGTCAATAACTGAAGAACTTCACTCTCACGCTTTGTCAATAAATGATATGGACGACGGATTTCTGTCTGATGAAATGATCCTTTGTTTTCCCGTTCGCTTAAACGGCGGAATTCCATCACTAAATTGCGTGTCACTTTCGGGTGCAGATAGGAACCGCCTTTTGCCACGACTTTAATAGCTTGAATGATCGCTTCTGCGTCCATTTCTTTCAGCATATAGCCAAGTGCACCGGTTTTTAGTGCATGCGTTACGTATGATTCATCGTCATGAATGGACAGCATAATGACTTTGGCGTCGGAATATTTCTCCATGAGTTCCCCGGTCGCTTCCACTCCGTTTTTCTGTGGCATATTGATGTCCATCAATACCACATCCGGTTTGTATTCTTCATACAATTTGAGGACTTCGTTTCCGTCTCCGCCTTCTGCGACGACTTCGAAAGAATCTTCAAAATCTAATATCCGCTTTACTCCCTCACGGAATAGTTGGTGATCATCTACAATAATTATCTTTGTCATTATGTTGCCCTCCTTGAATACCGTATCTTATATACCCAATTTCAAAGGTATTTGAAACATCAAAACCGTCCCGTTTCCAGGAGAAGAATTGATGAAAAAATCACCTTCAATTAAATCAATTCTTTCTTTCATGCCTATCAGGCCAAATGACTGGTTTTTCACGATGCTCTGATCAAATCCTGCGCCATTATCTTTTACGATAATAGTAACCCTGTCTTTTAGCCATTCGAATTTCACATCAATCTTAGTTGCCTTTCCGTGCCGAATAGCATTTGATGTGGCTTCCTGTACCAATCGAAAAACTGAAGTTTCATAATTGGCAGGCAAACGGACTTCCATGCCATTGGATTCAAACACAATCTGTATGCCTTGGTTGTAATCTTCAATGGTTCCAAGGTATTTTTTCAATGTCGGAACAAGCCCCAGATCATCCAACGCCATCGGCCGTAAATCATAAATAATTCTTCTGACTTCGGTAAGTGCATCTCGCACCATTTCTTTCAAAGAGGAAATTTCCCGAAAAGCAGCTTCAGATCCTTTTTCCCGGTATGTCCGCTCGATAAGGTCTGAACGAAGCAGAACGTTTGCCATCATTTGTGCAGGGCCATCGTGAATTTCCCGTGACAGCCGCTTCCGTTCTTCTTCCTGTGCTTCAATAATACGCAGGCTATAATCTTGCTTTAGCTTTGTATTGTCAATAGCTTCTCCGACATCTTCCAAATCGGATGTCAGGTAATTAGTAGCAACATTAACTTGATTGACCAGCCGTTCAGCGCGTTCAATTGTTTGAAGCAAAGTTTGCAGACGGCGCTGTAAACCGTCTCTCTTTTTCCGATACTGCTTTTCCTCCAAACGATTTTCCGCTAATTGGTTTTGCAAATCACTTGCTTGCTCGTATGCTTGGCTAACTTGAGTTTCAGTAAAAGAGCTAAACGAACGTGATACTTCCGCAAGCCTCCTGCGGGCCGTTCGAGTTTTTTCTTCTAATAGATCTCCATTTTTTATAACACGGGAAATATTAGTACGCACTTCCTCCAGTTGATCTTTCATTTCTTCATAACTTTGCCGACTTTGTTCACTAATCGAAAAAATTTCCTGTTTTGATTGCTCCAACGTCGCAATCAAGTGATCGAAAATGGAATCTAATGCTTTTCCATCGATTTTATTAGCCATTTTATAACCGCCTTAGCTACACTCCACTATGCTAAAGTGAATAAACTTTATTTCTTTATGCCTGTTATAATGTTAACAAGTATATCACTATATAAGGAAAGTCGTATAATTAAACATATTACTAATTATCTGATTACATTCTACTACAGGAGGCGTTAAAATGCGAGAGAATTACAAAACCGTGGGTGAAAATGCAGATGCGGAAATAATTATTCAAAAATCACGGTTTATTGGCCATGCCGCTAGAGCTGAAACTGAACAAGAAGCCCTTGAATTTATCAACTCCATCAAAAGTATTCACCGCTCAGCCACACATAACTGCTCCGCTTATTTAATCGGCGAACATGACTCGATCCAAAAAGCAAATGACGATGGGGAACCAAGCGGAACAGCCGGCGTTCCTATATTAGAAGTATTAAAAAAACAAGAACTGAAAGATACCGTTGTTGTCGTGACCCGCTATTATGGCGGTATTAAACTAGGTGGCGGCGGGTTAATCCGGGCATATGGAAAAGCAACTACAGAAGCTTTGCATGCGAGTGGACTAGTCAACCGGAAACTTCATCACCTAATGAAAGTATGCATTGATTACACATGGCTCGGAAAAGTTGAAAATGAAATTCGCCAGTCCGATTACCTACTTAAAGAAATCCAATACACCAACGGGGTAGACCTCTTTGCTCATGTTCCTGCAGAAAAGGAATCCCTCTTCATCGAATGGATGAATGAAATCACCAATGGGCAAGCAGCGATTGAATGTGTGGAAAAACAGTTTTTGGAATTTAAAATAACATGAGACTTTTCGTTTACGCCATGGGAAATTGGGTGTATAATAACTTTTAAAAGTTTAAGGACAAATTGGTAAAAATCGAATTGAATACTCGGTTAGCCGGCCTAAAAAAGGAGCTTCCACCATGAACCGTAAAAATTATCGAAAGAATAAGTCGAGCAGAAAACGTACGACTATTAAGGTTCTTTTGACATTGGCTGTTTCACTGCTAATTTGTGGATCTGCTTTTGGAATATATCTTGTAAAAAAAGCGGAGAATGCCGCGAACTTAGCATATGAAGAACTTAAAGACCGAGAAATGTCTGAGCTCCGCGATGAGCAAGTTGAACCGTTGCACGATGATATCTCTATTTTGTTTATAGGGGTCGACAATAGTTCAAAACGGGGAGCTTCAACTGGTAATACACGTTCGGATGCTTTGGTGCTTGCAACTTTGAACAACGCTGATAAGTCAGTAAAGCTCGTCAGTATTCCTCGTGATACGTACACGATGATACCAGACGCAGGACGCAAAGATAAAATTACTCATGCCTACGTCTATAATGGACCTTCATCCACCATTGAAGCTGTTGAAGAATTGTTGGCAGTTCCAGTCGATTATTACGTTAACATGAACTTCGATGCGTTTATCGATGTAGTCGATGCACTTGGAGGCATTACCGCTGAAGTTCCGTATGACTTGAAAGAACAAGACGAAAATGACAAGAAAGATGCGATTGTCCTTGAAAAAGGCATACAGAACCTTAACGGCAGTGAAGCTCTTGCACTTGCCAGAACAAGGCATTACGATAACGATATCGAACGCGGAAAGCGCCAGCAAGTGATTTTGCAAGCGATTATGGATAAAGCTTTGTCCGCCGGTTCTATTACTAAATATGGCGATGTCATTGAAGCGGTCGGCGATAATATGAAAACCAATCTATCTTTCCAAGATATGCAGGCATTCTTTGAATATGCCAAAGGCGGCAAGCCGGATGTGGAAACATTGACTGTCGATGGGTATGACGATATGTCGACAGGCATCTACTATTGGCAGCCTAACGAAGAATCTCTTGAGGAACTTCAAGATATTTTACGTGGCCACCTAGGATTGCAACCTGATACGTCAAGTTTATCCGATAACGGAAATACTGAATTTGCAGAAACATGGAACATGGAAACCTCACAGTAAATTGTGAGGTTTCTTTTTTTGACCAGCAAAAAGCGGATCGGATATAAGCTCTTCGCTTTATCCAATCCGCTATTTCCCAATCATTTTAACTAAATTAATAAGAGGCCGGTAATTCTTTCCTGCTAGCCCGACAACCTCAACAAACAATTCGATGGCAATTAATATAAGGCTGATCAGCAATAGGCCGCCCCACAACGTAGCTTGTGAAAACAATAATGCTGCGAGTCCAAACAAAATGGCAACTCCATATATGATTAAAACAGTCTGGCTATGAGAGAAACCGATATTCAATAAACAATGATGTAAATGCGATTTATCAGCAGCAGAAAGCGGCTGCTTTTCGCGCAAGCGGCGGACAATAGCAAAGAACGTATCGGAAATCGGAACTCCCAGCATGATAATCGGAATAATGAGGGCGACTATCGTAACGTTTTTGAAACCCATCAAGGCAAATACCGAAATCATATAACCTAAAAATAATGCTCCGGTATCTCCAAGAAATATTTTTGCCGGGTAGAAATTATAAAACAAAAAACCAAGCGAGCTAGCTGCAAGCAAGGCCGCGAGTGTCATGACAAAAATGTCCCCCATAATAAAAGCCATTACCGAAAGTGTCAATAGCGCAATAGAAGATACTCCGGTTGCTAAGCCATCAAGCCCATCAATTAAATTAATGGCGTTTGTAATGCCGATGATCCAAAGAAGGGTTAGCGGAATACTGAAATAACCAAAATCCAATTCACCGCCAAAAGGCAAGTTAATGAACGAGATTTCCAAACCGCCGCCGATAACAATGATACTGGCCGCCAGAAATTGGCCTAATAATTTTGCTTTGGCTGTTATCTCAAATATATCATCTAAAACACCTGTAAGGATAATCAGGAAAGCACCGATTAATATCGCTGAATCTAGTTGGATAAACCTCGCTTCCGCTGGTTCTCTTGGGAGCAAAATGAAATATCCGATTAAAAAAGATCCAAATATAGCTAATCCGCCTAAACGCGGCATAACTTTTGCATGTACTTTTCGGAAATTGGGACGGTCGACTGCACCTAAGCGGAAAGCAAGACGCTTAACAATCGGAGTCAGAACAATCGAAGCGATGAATGCCACAACCATAGTTAGGTAGAGCATATTTATCCTCCTTCGAACTCATCAATATACATAAGAATCCATTATTTGATTATACCACCTGAAATTATAAATTAAAACCTTATCTATATTCATTTTGTTTATTATTTTGAGTATTTAGACGTATAACACTGCTAAAGGTTTCGTCATTTAAACGACTTTAAAAGATTCTGCATTGCTAGACTTCAAAAAAATTGCCCCTGGCAATATTGCACACTCCCCTTATTTTCTTGCTTTTAAGTATTCCATCCTTAAATTCTCCTTTTCTACTAAACACCTGGTTACTTAGAATGAAAACCCCTGTCTGGTTACTCCTTTAGCAGCTTAACCATCTAGTATTTTTCTATCATTGTGTTATACTATATGTGTAATTTGAATATTACAATAAATGCGACAAGAGGTGCATACCAGAATGAATGGCGATCTGCAATTTTATGCAGTGAAAACCGAATGGTCTCCTCGGGATGAAGCAATGGTACTTAAAATGGATTACGAATTGCGAGCCGAATTGGCCAAAACGATCACTTGCGTAGGATTATTAGTCGACTTGTCCATGGACCAACATGCAGTAGTGCGAAAAGGGGTAGCGCAAAATCCTTATACTCCGATAACAACACTTAGAAGATTAGCTGAACAAGACCTTTGTATCAATGTACAAGACGTTGCAAAAAACACATTACTTGCTCTGACTTCTTAGCTTCCTATGTAATTTCATTTCTCTAAGTTTAATTATCGCAAAAAACGGTTAAATACTATGTAAGACAATGAAAAGGAGGAAATTATAATGAGCGATAATGGAGGACTTTCTGATAAACTTAAAAGTGCTGTAAGCAAAGGCAAAGGTGAAATTAAAGATCAAGTCGGTAATGCTACCGGCGATCGCCAAAAGCAAAACGAAGGAAAAATGGACAAAGCTAAAGGTGAGTTCCAAAAAACCGTCGGCGAATTTAAAGATGCAACTAAACCTAAACACTAAAACCGGTCCTATGACCGGTTTTTTTATGCCGCTATGAAATCCACATTAATTCTTAGGCTTTTTGAAAGGCAATTTCACTTTACACCCAACTAAATATTTAGCACTTGGTAACCATAATCTGAATAGATTAGAGCTTAAAAGATCCTTTTACTTTAGTAAATAGCCTTTACTTATCACAAAAATAAATCATTCAAATAAATAAAGAAAAACAGCCTCATTTCTGAGGCTGTAGAAAAGTTGAAAAATTCAACATGCGGAGTTGTTCCTGTTTTCATCTACATTTTCATGTTGCAGTTGGGCACTTCAAGAACTTCGATCTTACCGAGAATCATTTCTTCGCTTGTTCAATAAATGCTCTTCTTCTGAATCCCGCCCAAAAGGAGCTGGCCCTAAATTCGGATCTACACCGGGAGACTGTTCGTCTTGTCGGCGGTTGATTCCTTCTTCACGGTTAAGATTATCTTGCCCTTCTGTTGATTGTAAGGCAGGCTCATGGTCCATAATTTTTTCAGCAGGGGCACTCTCATCTTTAGGAGTAGAGCCACCTGTAGGATGAATATTTTCTCCTTTTACACGCAAATCTTTCATCTTTTCACCATAACCAGCATCACCTTGCTGCTCTTCTCTCGAAACCTCACTTGTATAGATTTCATCAGAATAACGGTTAGTGGAGTTATTTGAAGGTATATCTTTATCTATAATCTTCTCATCATTATGTTTTAAATCATCACGTTCAAGGTCTCTTCCCAGTGGCGCAATGGCTGTATTTCGCCCTGCTTTATCACTTTGGATCACTCGAGTATCTTCTGTATGAGTTGTGGAGCTCTGAGAACCTCTTCCCTCAATGTGGCGGTCTGTATAAAGAAGAATCGCCCCACTTTCAAGATCTTGCTGATAAGCTTCTTTTGTTGTGTCGTCCAGACCAAACTTCCCTAACTCCGTACGTATTGCATCTTTCCCGCTAAATATGGACTTTAATCTACTGCCCATTGTATCTGCTTCATGTGTATGAAGATCACTTTCGTCGTCCACCAGATTGATGACGGAAGAATCGTTCACTAAAACATGCAAATCACTCTCATTGTAACCGTGTGATTTTAAGTCTTTCACTTTGTTAATCAGTTCTTCTTGGCTATAAAGCATTTGAAACTCATAATTTGATTGATTCATTTGTTCAGCCTCCTGTAAACTGTCTTAATCTTTATCTACCCGAACATGCAGAACACTAAAACATAGAGTGCCTCTTGTCCAAATTTTTTCTAATTGTTAGAGCGGAAAAAGTTCTGGAAATTTTAATCACGCGTCCTTTATGCGTGTATTTAGATAGCTGTTTTTAATTACAAAGCATAAAAACTATAAAAGCCCTTTCAGAATAACTGAAAAGGCTTCACATCATTATTTATTAATAATTTTCCGCATTGCCTGACCTAGTTATTTTAACATTAGGCTTTTCAGTCGAAGAAAAAGTCAAATGATCTTGGTCCTTCACAAGTTTTGGATCTTCTTGGAAACTTTCTCCTCGTTCGAAGCGATCTTCTTGCTCAACATACTCGTTGTCTACAGAATTTACAAACTCGTTTGTAGAAGGTTCAATTCGGTTTCCTTCCCTGTCCCGAAAACCGCCTTCTTCCAATACGTCCAATGGCCGTTTGCGTTCGTTTTCCACATAAATTAGAATTCCGCCTTGCGAGACATTCTCCGAATAACGTTCTGTCTCAGAATCGCTTAACCCGAATGATTTTATGCCATCCAGAGCATTTGCTCCTCCTTTGAAAATCCCTTTAAAAGAATCTTTAAATGAAGTGGCTTTTTCTACACTCACCTCCGACTCTTGTTCAATGTGGTTAAAACGACTTTCATCTTTCGCCATGATGTGGATGTTATGTTCATCATATCCTTCTAATTTAAGTTCACGAATTTTAGCTATTGCTTCTTGTTCTGAATATACTACAGCAATTACTTGTTTGTTCTTTTCCATCTATAAAACCTCCAATGATAACCTGTATTAAAAATCTAATACCCTTTGCGGAAGTTAATTTAAACTTAAGCCATATATCCTTATTCTTCCAATCAAATAAATAGTACAATGGAAATATTAAAAACCTCTTGTTATATTTACCATACCGTACATATAATATAAAAAAGAGCTTTCTAAATTGCGAAAGATTTTCTTCCCCCTAGATTATTAGTCTATTTGTAATTCATCAATTGGTCTAAATAGAACTTTTTAGTAATTTTGCAGTTGCGCTAAACTAGGTAAAATTTCCTTTTTTTCTATATTTGAAAATATATCCATACGAAAAGCAGTCTATTTTGAAAATTGATGCTATTATGAATTAAAGATATTTTTTAAGTTTATTACGAATTACGGGGGCGAAGAACATCGTACTCAATAAACCTGCGTTTTCTTACATTTCAGAAAAACCATTAACCCCAGACAGTAACTCTCCTACATGGATGATCGACATACTGCCCATGCAAATGGAAAGGAGAGAATCAATGGAAACAGGATCACGTATAAAATACCACCGAATTAAAAAGAGAATAAGCGTTGAAGACCTTGCACATGATATTATGCCAGCAAGGGAACTTAAGAAAATTGAAGCAGGCGTAAAAGCTCCTTCACTTAAAGACTTGCAGGCTTTATGTAAAAAATTAGAAATTCCGTTAGCACCGAAAGATAATCCAATTGGCAAAGTTTTAGTGAAAAATTTTAAAACTTCATTATTGCATCCGCAAAATAAAGGAAAAATAATGGAACAGTATGCCGATATCCATGATCATCCATTACTCCACGTGGATGAAGATATTGAATTAGAGTATTGTATACAGCAAATAAGATACTTCATCATTACCGGCGATTTAGATAGTGCAGAAGAAAAAATAAGAGAAATTGAGCGCTTCAAAGAATTTATGAATCAAGAGCAATTTTATTTATTCCATAAATATAATGGGAATTATAATTATATTTTGAATGATTTTGAAGAAGCCCTAAGAATCTATTTAGTTGCAGAAAAGATAGCTCCACCATCACTCTCTGCTTCTGAAGTAGGAGATTTATATTATTCAATTGGTATCTCAGCAACACAGTGTTGGGAAACTATAATGGCTAGCAAATATTCAGAGATGGCTTTAAAAATCTACCAACAAGAATTTATTCCAAAGAGACTTGTTGAATGTCACTTAAATATTGCCATTAGTGATCGCAGGCTCGGTAATTTCCAAAAAGCGAAAGAACATTTCAAGCATGCATTAACTATTGGTGCTAAATTAGATATCGACATTTTAAAATTTACGACTGAATATAACTATGGTTACTTTTATTACCATTTTCAAGATTATGAATTGGCTATAGAACATTTGAATAATGCTTTGAATTATATTCCTATTGAATATACATCTGATATACTTTTAAATTATTGCGTATTATTAAAATGCTATATTGAATTAAGAGATCTTGAAGCTGCTAGAAAATTATTGGCAAAAGGCCATAAACTGATACAAGATAAGAAACTTAGTCTTGATATGCCTTCTAATAATACATTTAAAGAAGCTTATACAGAATTTATGTGTTTATCTTACTTTATTTATGAAGATATCGAGCATTTTGAAGAATATTTCTTAAATAAGTTGATTCCCATTTTAAGCCAAAATTATAAAGAGTTTGAATTAGGTTTTTATTATAGTACTTTAGGGAATATCTATTTTGAACAAGGTAAGTTTGAAAAATCAGCGATTATGCTGAACAAAGCCCAACAATCTTATAAAAATCTTATGATCATCAAATGAGGAGTGGAAAAGAATGAAAAAATTTGTGTTTTTATCCCTTGCAGCATTAGTTACTGCTACCAGTATTTACGGAACGTCTACTTTACAAAAAAATGATTTAGCTGACCGCGTTCCTGAACCATGGGCTGTACAACACGAACTTGCTGACCGTGTACCCGAGCCTTGGGCTGTGAAATATCAACTTGCTGATCGTGTGCCTGAGCCTTGGGCTGTGAAATATCAACTTGCTGACCGTGTGCCTGAGCCTTGGGCTGTGAAATATCAACTCGCTGACCGTGTGCCTGAGCCTTGGGCTGTGAAATATCAACTTGCTGACCGTGTGCCTGAGCCTTGGGCTGCGCAAAATTTAAACGCTTAACAAAATTTAAAAAGCCCGTCGCTCCTATTTGGAGTAGGTAGTGACCCCTTAAAGTTAGAGTTTTCGTTATGCAGCTAATTGGCTGGCATGCGTCCGGTATTGCACCGGGCTCATGCCGGCCAATTTTCGTTTGATGCGTTCGTTGTTGTAGTAATGGACGTAACGTTCAATTCGCTGTTTTAATTTATCGTAAGAGACCTGTTCTTCTCCGTAATACATCTCCTGTTTGAGTAAGCTGGAGAAGTTTTCCATCGCGGCGTTGTCAGCGCAGGTCGCCTTCCGGGACATGCTTTGGTAAATTCGGTTCTGTTTTAGTGCGTTCACCCAGGAAGGGTGATGATAATGCCACCCCTGATCGGAATGGACGGTCGTCCGGTAAGCCGCCTGCTCGATAACCGGAAGCGCATTCGCAAAAGACTCCATGACGAACTCGAGGGTCGGGCGCTTTGACATGCTCATCCCAATGATCTCGCCATTGTAAAGGTCCATTAAAGGACTGAGGTACAGCTTTTCTTCTCCAGCACATTTGAATTCAGTGACATCTGTAGTGATTTTTTGCAGGGCATACGCTGTATTGAACCTGCGGTTCAGCCGGTTCTTTGCGATGGTGCCCACCTTGCCCTTGTACGATCTGTAGCGGGATTTCCGGATGAACTTCACACATTTCAGTTTTAAGTCAAGCATAAGGCGCTGGACTTTCTTGTGGTTGATGACGTGTCCCTGCGCCTTAAGTGCCGAGTGAATCCGGCGATAGCCGTAACGGCCTTTATGTTTTTCGAACAGCGCCAAGATCCGCGTCTTCCACTCGTGGTCCGGGTCCTCTGAATCGGAACGAGAGCGGTGATAATGATAGGTTGCTTCCGGAAGATCGATGATCTTCAGCACATCCTTCAATCGGAATCCTTCTTCGCGGAGTTCGAACGCCATTTTTGTCTGGGCTTTTCGAGGTAGGCATTCGGATTTTCCCGGAAAGCTTTCAACTTTTTTAGATAAGCCACCTCTAAGCGAAGCAACTCATTCTCGCGTTCAAGCTGCTCTTCCCGAGATGAAAGTTTCTCTTGGTTTTCAGTTCTGTTTTTCGGTTTCTTGGACATGGGTGGCCGTCCTTTCGCTCGCTCCTCCAAGCCGGCTATCCCTTTTTCCAGGAACCGGTGGTTCCAAGTCGTGATCAGGGAAGGGTTGTTCATCTTAAACTGAATCGCCGTATCCTGGTAAGAAGCACCTGTTTGTTTCATAAAGTGTAATACATCCACCTTGAATTGAACAGAATACACCTGGTGCGTCTGCTTCTTCCGCAATCCTTCTTCTCCAAACACCTGATAAGCACGTACCCAGCGTTTAATTGGAGTAGAACTAGGAATTCCGTATTTTTGGGCTAACAGGGTATAACTCAAAGAACCTTCCGCGTATTCTTTGACCATCCGCAGTTTGAACCCCTCACTATATTTCGCCATAGAAAAAACACCCCCAAAGTTAGATTTTGACTCTAACTTTGGGGGTGCACTACCGTAACGGGCTTTTTTCATTCTTTTTTCTCGTATCCCGGTTTCCCGAGCAGCTCAAACATATTTTGTTTGTATAGCTCCACACCTGGTTGGTCAAATGGATTGACGCCAGATAAATAAGCGCTCATGGCACATGATTTCATAAAGAAATAAATTAAGTAACCTACGTGATGGGCATCGATCTTGCCAACGTCCAATGTAATGACAGGTACGCCGCCTTCTACGTGAGCCAATGCTGTAGCTTCCAATGCTTGCATGTTGACTTCATGCAACGTTTTATCGGTTAAGTAGTTCAAACCGTCTTCATCATTCTCGTCAAAAGGAATTTGGGTTTGTTGTTGATCTTCTGTAAAGCGAAGCATTGTTTCAAATAACATTCTACGCCCGTTTTGCATATACTGTCCCATTGAGTGCAGATCAGTTGAGTAAATGACAGAAGCCGGGAAAATACCTTTGCCTTGCTTGCCTTCACTTTCTCCGAACAATTGCTTCCACCATTCATGGAAAGCACTCATCGATGGTTCAAAGCTTGCAAGAACTTCTACAGAAAATCCACGGCTGTTTAAAATTTGTCGGTAAGCAGCATACGCATAGGCAGCATTTGAAGACAAGTCAACGGACTGCAATTCTTGCTCTGCTTGTTCCGCACCTTTCAATAATGCCCGGATATCGACTCCCGCTACGGCTAATGGAAGCAATCCTACTGCAGTCAATACGGAGTAACGGCCTCCAACGTCTCCAGGTATTTCAAAAGAGGTATAGCCGTTAGCATCAACATTTTTGCGAAGTGCTCCCCCTGTTTTATCTGTAGTGGCAAAGATTCTTTCTTTTGCTTCTTCACCATACGTCTCATACATCCAAGTACGGAGCATTCTAAATGCAATGGCAGGTTCCGTAGTTGTACCCGACTTTGAAATAACATTCAAAGCTACATTTTTACCTTTAATATAAGTCAATAGTTCTTCCATGTACTTGCCGCTTATGTTCTGGCCAGCATAAATAATTTCAGTTTGGTTAAAGCCAAATGAAGAGCCCAGCAATTCGTTGACAGCTTTTGTTCCCAAATAAGAGCCGCCAATTCCGATGACGACCAGAACATTGGCTGTTTCCCGGATTTTCTGAGCCGCTTCTTCGATTCTCGTCAACTCTGCATCGTCCATTTTTGATGGCCAATCCAACCATCCTAAATAATCCGATCCTATAGCTGTTTTGGTATGCATATTTTTATGTGCTACCTCAACAAAAGATTGCAATGCAGCCAACTCTTCATTTTCTACAAAACCTTTAACATACTTATCGTTTAAAGTTACTGTTTCTATGTGGACCACCGCCTTTTTTTTAGTCTCCTTATTTTAACATGAAATGTCGATGATACTCTTATAAAAACTAAAATACCAAAAAGCCACAGCATTCCTCACTTTTTTCTTTAAAATATTTGAATTAAAAAAGCCCATAAAAGGATGGGCTTTAAAAACTAGTTTTTTAGACTGTTGATAGGAAATTATCTAAACCATACTATCGTCTGGATTATGCCGATACATTTCCAGATCGATCAGCCCTGACCGATTAATTTCTACACCTTCTTGCTCGAGCAACGTGCGTTGAAGGTGCCGGGCCTCTTCATCAGCAAGAACCAGTTTCCCTTGGGAATTGACTATTCGATGCCAGGGCAATCCATGCTTTTCGCTCATACTGTGCAGCAATCTGGCAATTTGCCTTGCGCCTCTAGGACTTCCAGCGCATCTTGCCACTTGGCCGTAGGTCATCACTTTTCCGGCTGGCACATTCTGTATGACTTGCAGTGCTTTTTCAGTGAACGGTTGCATGCACTTTCAATCCCCACTTTTAAAAATTTCGAACATTCCTACGATCTTATTGACTGCTTCAATTCATTTTCTAAAACACCTTCACGATACGTGTGCACAATATCTTTACTGAATTCATATAACGGCAATTTCGCTGTTTCAAGAGACAATCCTTCACTTCTAAAGTGAAGATATTTATAGTAATCGACTGTTCGTTCAATCACCTCTTCTAATCCTTGAAGCGATTTTTCTCCTTGATAAAGAAGAGGGCGATTCATATCCAAGCCTTTTACATCGTCGGCATAAAGAGATTGAAGATTATCTAAATCTTCTACTGTTTGATCAAATAAGATTTGTCTTTTTTCTAGTCTATAATATTTGCGCCAATATACAAACACTTCTTTTGCTACTCCTAATTTTTTAGCACCTTGAGAAGCATTTAGTTCTTCGACGATACACGTTTCGTACATAATCTTCTTTAAGGATTTTTTATTTTCTCTTTCCAGCAACCCTTTATATTGCAAGTATCTCATATATGTACCTCCTCGGCATTTTTAAGTGCTATGGCAATTGTTGATTTATCCATACCTATATCGCTTAACCAAATCCGTTTCTTTTGAAGAAACCAATTTACTATAAACAGGAACATCATGTACATGTTGTCCGATAAAAAATGTGGCAGGCTCCATATTGCTTATTTCTTGCTTTAAATTCTTGCGAGGCTCGTGATCACCTTTAAAATCGCCCCCTAAATGCAAATAGGAGAAATGATTTTCTTCTCCCCATTCGGCAATTTTCCACAAAAGAGATTGACAAGCATTCTCGTCTCTTTGTCCACTAACACTTCCTTCTAAATGGTAAAAAATAGTGTCTCCCATTGCTAATACATAACAAGCAGAAACCAATTTCTCTTCTTGATATGCCCCAAACAAATGCAAGCTTGGCCCTAACGAGCTAATCAGCGCTTCAAAATAGTCGTTTGTGAAAAAGTAATAACTGTCGGCTTCTTCCCTTCTTCTGGCAGCTGAATAATACAGAACAAGGAAATCGAAGAGATGACGTACGGTACCTAGTTTTTTTATAATTACTTGATTGTCAGAGTTAGGACTATTATTGGTATAGGATTTATTTGTTTTAAGCTGTTGAACATGCTGTTTAATGTCTAAAGTATATGTGGCATACATCGGATATAGCGGTAGTTGGTTTATGAAAAAAGAAGCATTATTCGCTATAGGGTGAAACCGGATCAGCTCTACTATAATTTTTTCATCTCGGCAAAATCTTTCGAAAGCCCTTCTGAAATTCTTTGTTAATTTCTCCCCATCCCCTTTGATTTTTAACAAGGGTCCTCCATATCCGAAAGGTGTAGTAATATCAAAGTAAGAAGCATCTTCCTCGTTGATCAATCTTTTTATGAACGGATAAGCAACTTCTCCTTCGTCATCTACATAGTAGAAAAGCAGAGGCTCGCCAGGATCTAGTTTGATGGCACTTAAAAAATACTGGGCCGTGTAGTAAATATCCGAGAATTGAAACAAATCCAGAATTTTTTGCCACCGCACATGTTCCCGTACGGACACTAGCTCGTACATATTCTTCACCCCTGTTTTCAGCTGAGAAATCATTTAAACACTGTTTGCAATTTCACTTCGTCGTTGGCCTTCTTTTTTCTTCTTCGGCCGCGTTCATTATTTTTAAAAGCGATATTCAGCATTTCAGTAATAAAAGCTACTAAAATTCCGACAATAAAGCCAAAGGCACCTGCCAGCCCTAAATCAAAAATTAGATTCTCACCTAATGAAGAATTGACAGTTTCTTCGGAAGCTTGAGTAATAACAGTGATATTATCGGTTTCAAACCAGTCCATTAAAACATTTTGTAAAACACCAGTTAGCGTGTTTGCAATTTCCACCGCTTCCTTACTGTTGCTGTTGCTTACTGTGATATTAATAACTTGCGGATTCGACGCATGCGTAATAGTAATCATTTCATGCAGCTCGTGCACTGAATATTGAAGATTCAGTTCCGTAAGAGTTGCATCAAGTACATCTTCACTTTTCAATATTTTCCCATAGGCTTCTATAATCATAGAATCGGACTGATCGCTGGCAATATTCCCCTCAGGCGTTTCACCCACTATCTCTTCCACCCAGATTTGAGTAGTAGCTTCAAAATCAGGTGTTACAATAAATTCAAGCAAAAACCAAACCGTCGCTATTGAAAAGAAAGTGATAGAAACAATTAAACTTAACCGTTTTCTTAAGTTCTTTAAAATATTTAGAACGGTTACCTCTTCGCTCATGCAGGTTGCCTCCTTATAAACAGAATGATAATTGATTAGTATTTCTAAAAATTCAGATAATTGTAGTACCTTTATATCATATATTTTTAGTTCAATCTACTCTTTTTCAGAAAAATTAGAAATTTTTTTCATCTTAAATAAGCATATAGTCTGCCAATATATTTACTTTCATTACAAATATTACAAGTATGGTTCTTTTGACTTATTTCGCCTTTTTTAACAGAATTTTTTAGAAAAAGCTAAAATGCTTTAATTGCTTGATATATCAGAAGATGTTTTATATAAATTTTCTTTCTTAATATTAATTAGGTATTTTGTACTGCAACACGAAAATTCTTCTATATTTTTTTGTTTTTAAAAATCATATGTTTCTATAATATAAAAAAATATATAAAAAAAAGCCTCACTCGGGGAGTGAGGCTTTCTTTTACTCTTTCCATAATCCTATAATTCCATTCCGGCGATAAATTATTTTTTGGTCTTCCAGTGTTTTTAATATTTTAGATAACGTTTGGTGCGGCATATTCAATTCCCCTGTAATTTCTTTGATAGTTTTAAAAAGCACACCCTCCTTTGTGGCATTTTTCATAAAATATCGCATAAATTTTTCTCCTAATTCAGCTATTCGTTCAGACTCAGAAGAAAAACATTCTTTCCATACATCAATGGTTTTCGTATCCGATAAAGACAGAGTCCCATAATCACTATTTCTCTTAACCGATATCACCATGAAAACCTCCTATTTTTTTACTTTTCAACATCTTATATTTACATATATACCCACGAATTTATTATATATACATAAATCTGTAAATTTATCTAATAATTCTAAAAGCGTCTCTTCTTCTCTTTTGTTTTGCACAAAAAAACCGCTCCTTTAGAAGGAGCGGACCAGTTTATTGTTCCATTTTTTTTTCGATAAAATCTTTTAATACATGAATACCAGCTATACAATCATTTAACGAAGACCATTCTTTCGGATTATGGCTGATTCCGTCTTTGCTTCTGACAAAGAGCATAGCCACCGGGATATGCCGACCAAGAATCATGGCATCATGTCCAGCGCCGCTTGGTATGTATACCGGCACAATATCAAATTTTTTTAACGAGTCAGCCAGTTGGGCTTGTAATTCATCATCAATTGGAACAGGTTGGATTTTTGTATTCTGCTTAACGAGTAATTCGATTTGATGGGTGGCTGCAATAGATTCTGCTTCTTGTACAATCCTATCTAAAAGCTGATCACGAGGACTTTCGTAAATATCCCGTATATCCACATGAAGCGTTACCTTTTCCGGAATAACATTAATGCCATTAGGTGATACTTCAAGCTTTCCAACAGTTGCAACAGCTGTTTCGCTTACTAGGCTAGGAAACTCAGGAATTTTTTGAATAAAAGCAGCAGCAGCCACTAACGGATCTTTCCTGCCTATCATTGGCGTATTGCCAGCATGCCCTGCTTCACCGGTAAACTCAACTTCCAGCCATGCCGGCCCCGCAATGCCATTTACAATTCCTACCGGTTGATCCGCCTGCTCCAACTTTTTGCCTTGTTCAATATGGACTTCCACAAACAGTTCCAATTCGGCAACATCTCGTTTCGCTTTCTTAAAAGCCTCTAAAGAACTGCCGTACCGCTCCAGTACCTGTTCTAACGTTTCTCCATTGTAATCCCGTAACTGGTTCATTTCTTCCTCACTGATATCGCCCGTCATTGCACGGCTTCCACTTAAACCGCTATTAAACCGAGAGCCTTCCTCATCAGTGAAAATGATAACTTCATACGGCTTTGGTGGTACATAGCCCGTTTCTTTCCAAGCTTCAACCACTTCTAAAGCGGAAAGCACACCGAGAGGCCCGTCAAAATTGCCTCCGTTAGGTACACTGTCTACATGGGAACCAGAAGCGATTGCGCGGCCTGCACTATCTTTTCCATCAAGTCTTCCTTTTACATTTCCCGCTCCATCTTCCGTCACTGAAAGACCTGCTTCAGCCATCCAAGATTTCACCAATTCTTTTGCCTTTTGCTCTTTGTCTGATAAGCCAGGACGCTTTACACCGCCTACTTGCGTATAACCGATGAACGACAATTCGTGAAGCCGCTTAGCCAAGCGTTCCCCGTTTACTCCTGAATGCGTCAACTCAGCGTTGTAATTTCTCATTAATTCTTCATAAACCGGATTTAGTTCTTCAGAAGCCATGTTTTCCCTCCTATTTGGTTAAGTAAGCCCAAGCATATTGTGCATAAAGTTCAGCACCGGTTTCCAACGCTTCCTCATCAACATTAAATCTGCCGTGGTGGTGCGCCCACTCAGTGTCTTTCTCCGGATTGCCACTTCCTACAAGAGCAAAGCTTCCAGGAACTTCATCTAAATAAAAAGAAAAATCTTCTCCGCCCATTGTCGGTTTCTCCTCATATAATCGGTTTTCACCAAAAGCTTCAATTGCAACTTGCTGAACAAGTTCCGCACTTTCACTACCGTTAATAACTGCTTGTGTGCCTCTAATATATTCCAATTCAGCAGTTCCACCGTAAATGGAAGCTGTATGGTCCGCATAAACCTGGAGCTGCTTTTCAATGTGGTCCCGAACCGCCGGATCAAAACAACGCACCGTTCCTTCAATTTCAGCATTTTCAGCGATAACATTAAATCGGGTGCCAACAATCATTTTGCCTACCGTTATTACTGCCGGTTGTGCTGGATCAATTGTCCGAGAAACAATAGACTGCAGATTCATGACAAACGACGAAGCGATGACAGCTGCATCAATACAAGCTTGCGGCATTGCTCCATGACCGCCTCTTCCCTTAAAATTCACCTTGAAAATATCGGCTGAAGCAAAAGATGGGCCAGGCGTGCAAGAAACGCTATGAGTCGGTGATTGCGACCAAATGTGAATGCCGAATACATTGTCAGCGCCCTCTACAGCTCCTTGTTCCACCATTGCTTTTGCACCCGTTGCCACTTCTTCCGCCGGCTGGAAGATAAAACGGACGGTGCCTGGAAGTTCTTCTTTTACTTCCACTAAAGCTTTAGCGGCTGCAAGAAGCATCGCCGTATGGGCGTCATGGCCGCACGCATGCATTTTTCCTTTTTCTGCGGATTTATAAGGCAAATCCTCATTAAGCTCTTCTACTGACAAAGCATCCATGTCTGCTCGAAGCGCCACGATCTTACCCGCTTTTCCGCCAACAAGTTCGCCGATTACACCGGTCGGTTCTGTTTTGCGGCTTTCGATGCCAAGCTCCTGTAAATAATCATATACAAATTGGGAAGTCTTATATTCTTCCCATGACAGCTCGGGTTCACTATGAAGTTTTTGGCGGATGTTAACCATTTCTTCGCTATTTTCTTTAATCGCTTTTTTGATTGTTTCGTTTATCAAGTTACATACCCCCTATTTATAAGAATCCTACAAATATACCAGCCAGCACGACGGATACGATCGTAACAGTGATAAATCCGGCAACAAGCATTGGCGGCAGCATATGGCTCATCAACACTTCACGCTCTTTTGCATCTTTTGTCAAGGCGTTGATAACTTCTACCGTAATAATATAGTCAGCCGGAAAGCCATATAAAGCCGTTAACGATACCGCAAATGCCATCTCTTTGCTTATTTTCAGGATTTTCCCCATGATAAAGGAAAAAACATACATGCCCGCAACACCAATTACAATACAAGCGATAAGCGGGTAGACAATTTCAAGCATCATGCTTGGAGTAGCATTTTTTAAACCATCGAAGATAAATAGCAAAAGCCCCATGATCGCAAACCCGAAAGCATTCGCTTTTTGCAATGGATGACGCTCCAAAAATCCGATGCTGCGCCCTACTACTCCAAAGAATAGGCAAAGAACAAACGGGCTGATTTCAACAACAGGTGCTGCTAGTGTAGATACAAGATACGCTAAATAACCAACAAATGCCAGGCGGGTAAACTTGAAAAAATCAGTGTTGTATTTTTCCGGCATTCTTGCAAACATTTTCGGCTCCCGCAGTTCTTCTTCAGGACTGGCCGGCTGTTCTTCCACCAATTTCCGCTCTGTCAGTTCATTATTCCGGTATTTCTTCAGTAAGTTCCTACCTTCTCTTTTCAGCATAATAGAGGTTAGTGGATATCCGGCAAAACCTTGCATTACATAAATGACGATTGCAAAGACAGCCAAAGTCGGCAATCCGGCTGCTTGTGCGCCTTCCGACATAATCAAAGCCGATACTACACCACCGACCAATGGCGGAATCGCAACAACAACTGTTTGAAAGTCGAATAGCAGTGTGCCAATACTAAATAAAGCTGCTACAATCCCTGCAATTCCTGCCAATGCAATCAAAATAGTTCTCCATTGGGCTTTTAATTCGTTGAGCGATAACAATGTCCCCATATTTGTAATCAGTAAATAAATTAACAGCACGGCCACCCCGGATGGCACTCCCGCTAACGCTACTATATCTGCCGGGAAGAATGTCCAATATCCAATCAAGAACAAAACTGCGCTTATAAACATGGAAGGGATCCATGCACGTGTCCGTATAGAAACAATTTCCCCAATAAATAAAATTAAGACCAAAATCGAAAAAGCTAACATCTGAGTCATTCTTTCTTCCTCCTCTTTTCCCTATCTAGTTTCTTTTTCACTCTTTCTTTATTGTGATAAAGTGATTGAATAATAGTATCATAGATAAGTTTCATAATGAATAGAATAAAATGACAATTTAGAAATTATGCTTTATTATGAATTCGTCAGCATCTATTGAAAACGTTATCAATAGCTATATATTGCATACTGCCTTAAACTCGAAATAATTTCGAAAGAAGAAAAGAATTTTTAAAAATTTGATTATCTTTATAGCTTGCGAACCTTTTTTGTTTACATTTTCTCGCGAGGAGGTACGTGAGTAGGATAGTAATTTTTCAAAAGGAGGAATTATAAAATGGAAGGCAAACACTATATTAATGGAGAATGGTCAACTTCAGGAAACGGTGTCATTGATGTGATGAATCCTGCAACCGGGGAAAAATACGGCACAGTTCCCAATGGCGGCGAGGATGAAGCAACAGCTGCAGTTGAAGCCGCTTCCGCCGCTTTTGCATCCTGGTCAAAAACAACCGTCTACGAACGGGCTTCCCTCTTAATGAGGTGGCACGATCTCTTAATGGAGCATAAACAAGAAGTAGCAGAGATCATGACAAAAGAAATGGGCAAACCTTTAGCTGAGTCGATTGGGGAAATTGAATATTCCGCTTCATTTATTTCCTGGTTTGCGGAAGAAGCAAAACGTTCATACGGACGGCTTGTGCCGGCAACAAAAGAAGGAAAACGGATCCAAGTCCTAAAACAGCCGGTCGGTATAGTGGTTTCCATCACACCGTGGAATTTTCCTGCTGCGATGATGGCCAGAAAAATGGCTCCTGCTTTAGCCGCTGGCTGCACATTTGTAGCCAAACCTGCAAAACTGACGCCACTAACTGCTGTGCGCATGTATGAACTGGCAGAAGAAGCCGGTTTTCCAAAAGGTGTCATCAATTTAGTGACCGGAAGCGCGAGTAAAATCGGCAAAGTTTTCACGAGCCACCCTGCTGTCCGGAAGTTGACCTTTACAGGTTCTACAGAAATCGGCAAAGAATTGATGAAGCAAAGCGCTGAATCTATGTTGAATCTATCATTGGAACTTGGAGGCCACGCGCCAATCATCGTTTGCGATGACGCCAATATGGATTTGGCGGTTGAAGGCGTCATGGCGTCAAAATTCCGTAACGCCGGCCAAACTTGTGTGTGCGGAAACCGTATTTATGTTCAGCGGACAATCATAGAAGAATTTTCAAAACGGCTCCAAGAAGCAGCCGCTAAGCTAAAGGTCGGAAATGGCATGGATGAAGGGGTTCAAATAGGGCCGTTGGTCGACCAAGATGGTTATGAAAAATCAGAACGTCATGTAAAAGATGCGGTGGAGAAAGGCGCGAAAGTTTTAGTTGGTGGAGATGGAAAAGCGGAAAATGGCGCATTCTTCTATAACCCGACTGTACTGATCGATGCCACACCAGATATGCTTGTAATGCATGAAGAAACATTTGGTCCAGTGGCGCCAATTATGGCCTATGACACAGTTGAAGAAGCCGTACAACTTGCGAATGACACAAGATTCGGCTTGGCAGCTTATTTCTTTACGGATAGCTTATCCCGTGGAACTTATATCTCCGAAAACCTTGAATACGGCATTGTCGGCTGGAACGATGGCGCCCCTTCTACCGCACAAGCTCCTTTTGGCGGAATGAAAGAAAGCGGCATTGGACGGGAAGGCGGACAAGAAGGTTTGGAAGCCTTTTTGGAAACCAAATACGTTTCGATTAAATTATAAGAGATTAGAAAAAGGGGTACAGGAGATTTATTCCTGTACCCCTTTATTTTCTTTAGATTACTTTTTCATTAACTTGAATACCTGAAGAAGATGGGCGCGTAACAAGGCATTCGTAATTGAGGAACTGTTTTTTCAATTTATCGCCTATTTCTCTTTCCTGCCCTTTTGGAACAGCGATAAACAATGAGGGCCCGGCTCCGCTAATGGAAGAACCATATGCCCCATTTTCCCTGCAAGCTTTTCGAATCTTATCAAAATCTGCGAATCGGCTTTTGCGGAAAGGTTCGTGAAACTCATCCCTTTCCATCATCTTGCCAGCTATACTCCAGTCCCCTTGTACAAGTGCCGCTGATAAGACGTTGCTTGCTGCACTTCCGCGAACTGCCACTGGATACTCCAGTGAAAGAGGCAACAGGTTTCTTGCTTCAGTAGTCAAGAATTGCTCAGGCGGCACTAGAATGATTACGCCAATTTCCGCTTCCGGAATATGCACCACTTCCAGGTCTTCTTCTTCAAAATAAGAGATTGTTAAACCTCCTAGGAAAGAGGCTGATATATTATCAGGATGGCCTTCCATTTTTGTGCCGATTTTCACTTTTTCTTGCATAGACAAGCTGAGGCCCAGTAACCGGTCGGCTATCTCAATGCCAGCAGCAATGGCTGATGCACTGCTTCCGAGCCCTCGGCCAAGGGGGATGTCCGTGTCGACAAGCAGTTTGGCAGACGGGAGCTCATGGCCGGATTCTTCGGCCACTTTTTTTGCCGCTGCCAAAATCAAATTGTTGGAGGGGTCCGATAGACCTTGATAGTCATGTTGTTTATACTCAATGGACCATTCATCGGCTTTTTGGACATCTACCGTCAAATGCAAGTCGAGTGCAAGCCCAATCGAATCAAAGCCTGGTCCCAAATTGGCGGTTGAAGCCGGTACGGTCACAGAAAACTCTTTCCAGCTCATAGCTTGACGCCTTCTTTTAAAGTTTGCCAGAAACGCTCCATATCTTCAGGTACGAGCTGTGCTTTATGTTCATTGACCGAAATAGCAGTTTCCGGATCTTTCAGGCCATTGCCTGTAAGTATCGCGACTACAGTAGAGCCTTTTTCCACTAAGCCGGCTTCCACTCTTTTTTTCAGCCCCGCGATTGATGCACATGATGCCGGCTCTGCAAAGACGCCTTCGTAAGATGCCAGCATTTGATAAGCTTCCAATATTTCTTCGTCTGTGACAGCCAAGATCGAACCGTTCGATTCTTCTAACGCATCCAGAGCCAATTGCCAGCTTGCAGGATTGCCGATCCGAATGGCAGTAGCCACTGTTTCAGGGTTTTCCACAACAGCGTTGTTGACGATTGGAGCCGCTCCTGCTGCTTGGACGCCGAGCAAAGAAGGGCGCTTGCTGTTATATTTTGCGGCATATTCACTAAAGCCTTTCCAATTGGCTGAAATATTCCCGGCATTGCCGACCGGCAATGCAAGAACATCCGGCACGCTCCCAAGTTGGTCGATGATTTCAAAAGCAATGGTTTTCTGTCCTTCCAAACGGTACGGATTGACCGAGTTGACCAATGCAATGCCTGCTTCCTGCCCCACTTCACGGACCATTTTCAACGCTTCGTCAAAATTGCCTTTAATCGCTAAAATTTCCGCTCCGTACATTTTCGCTTGCGCCAGTTTGCCAAGCGCAATGCGCCCTTCCGGTATGACAACGATGGTCCGCATGCCCGCTCTTGCCCCATAAGCTGCTGCAGATGCTGATGTATTGCCGGTAGAAGCACAGACCAATACAGTTTTCCCTTCTTCTTTCGCTTTTGCCACCGCCATGACCATGCCGCGGTCTTTAAAAGAGCCTGTCGGATTAGCACCTTCCAATTTCACATGCAGGCTGATTCCCCATTTTTCGGATAGTTTCTCTAGATGCACGAGCGGCGTATTGCCTTCTTGAAGCGTTAATGCAGGGGTTTTTTCCGATACCGGAAGCCACTCTTTATAATGTTCGATCAGTCCTGGCCAATTCATGTAGCACTCTCTCCTTCGATTCTGTAATGACTGATGACGCTCGCCATGCTCTTAATGTCTTTGATGACCTTTAAGTGTTGCTCGCGTGAAATTCTGTGAGTCAATAAAACCAATTCCGCCTGGTCCTCATTTTCAGCAGGATGTTGCATAACTGATTGGAGGCTTGCTCCGTGCTTGCTGTAGATTGCCGTCAATTGTGTCAACACGCCGACTTGGTCGTTGACGAGCAGTCGATGCAAGTATTTGGCGAAACATGATTTGTCTTCCTTGATGACAAGGTCATGCTGTGCTGCATGCAGGCGCTTGCCGTTCACTTCAAGCAATAGATTGCGGCAGGCTGCTATAATATCTGAAACTACTGAAGTTGCAGTAGGCAATGAACCTGCGCCCGGTCCATATAGCATTGTTTCCCCGACAGCTTCTCCGTGTATGTATACGGCATTGAATTCGTTATTGACAGAAGCTAATGGATGCAAATTTGGCAGAAGAATCGGTTCAACAGCCACTTCAATGCCATCTTCGTCTTTATTCGAAGAGCCGACCATTTTAATCGTATAGCCGAATCCTTCTGCAATTTGAAGGTCGCCAGCTTGAATCTCTTTCATCCCTCTCACTAACACGTCCTCTAACCGTACTTCTGTGGAGAAAGCTAGCGAAGACAAAATGACCATTTTTCGGGCCGCATCCCAGCCATCCACATCGGATGAAGGATCCGCTTCTGCAAACCCAAGTTCAGTTGCTTTTACCAGCGCTTCTTCGTAACTCATATTTTCTTGTTTCATTTTGGTTAAGATGAAATTTGTTGTCCCGTTGACGATTCCCATTAACCCCGCAATCCGGTCAGACGCCAAGCCATCTTCCAACGTCCGGATAATCGGGATGCCTCCTGCCACACTAGCTTCATAGAACAAATCGCATTTTTTCTCATCCGCTAATTTCAATAACTCATGGCCATGTTCAGCCATGACGTCTTTGTTGGCCGTTACGACTTGTTTGCCTGCACGCAAAGCGTTTTCAATCGCTTGTTTTGCGCCTTTCATGCCCCCCATTACTTCCACAATGATGTCCAAAGAAGGATCGTTTATCACTTCTTCGATATCAGTTGTAAAAATACTGGAATCCAAAGGAGAAAGACGCTCTTTTGTTGTATCCTTTATTAGAACTTTTTTAATGGCAACTTGGACCCCTAATTTATGCCGCAAATCTTCTTGATGCTGCTGCAAGATTGTAGCCACTCCACTGCCGACCGTTCCTAATCCTAATAATCCAATTGAAATTTCATTGCGCATTGACGACTCCCCCTAAAATTTGTACACTGTGTAAATACAGTTGTTCGTTGCATAGAGACATTATAGTATTGTCTCTCAATTAAAACAACCCTTTAGAAATTACATTAGATGGGATTTGATAAGATGAAAGTAAGTAAATTTGGCGGAACTTCTCTCGCAAGCGCCCCGCAACTTAAAAAAGTCGCTGCTATCATTCAAACAGACAAGTCCAGAAAAATTATTGTCGTTTCTGCGCCAGGCAAGCGGTTCGACACTGATATTAAAGTTACTGACCTGCTGATTTCCCTTTCTTCTGCTGCTCTTTCCGGAGAAGATGTTGAGAAACCGCTTGGTTTAGTAGTGGAAAGATACAAGCAAATAGCAGGCGAATTGAATCTTGGACAAGGCATACTAAAAACGATTGAAAGTGATTTTATAGACAGGCTCTCCTATGATATGGCGAATCCTGTGTTATTCACAGATCAATTAAAAGCGGGAGGAGAAGACAACTCTGCCAAGTTGCTGGCTTCTTATCTTAATTCACTTGGCCTGAATGCTGAATATGTCAATCCGTCAGAAGCCGGTCTTGTTCTGACTGATTTTCCACAACGAGCATCTGTAATGCCGCAATCTTACGAACGTTTGTCTTGTTTGGCTGCTAAAGATAGCATCAGCATCTTCCCAGGGTTTTTCGGATTTACTGAATCCGGAGTGCTTCGGACATTTGAGCGCGGCGGCTCAGATATCACCGGATCGATTTTGGCAGCAGCAATAAAAGCTGAGTTGTATGAGAATTTCACAGATGTGGATTGCGTTTTTGCAGCCAATCCGAAAATTGTTGATAATCCCATTGAAATTCAGCAAATGACCTATCGGGAAATGCGGGAACTTTCCTATGCCGGCTTTTCCGTTTTTCACGACGAAGCCTTAATGCCAGCATTTAAACAATCCATACCGGTATGCATCAAAAACACGAACAATCCGGATGCTCCCGGAACAATGATTGTAGCGGATCGGCAGTATTCCAAACGGCCTGTGACAGGAATTTCCGCCGACAGCGGGTTTTCTACTCTTTACGTAAGCAAGTATTTGATGAACCGGGAAATCGGTTTTGGCCGGAAGCTGTTGCAAATTCTGGAAGATGAAGAAATATCCTATGAACATATACCGTCCGGAATCGATAATCTTTCCGTCATTTTACGCAATCATCAATTGACGCCCGCAAAAGAAGCGCGAATTCTTGATCGTGTGAAACACGAATTAGAAGCAGACGATGTCCATATACGCGGTGACTTCTCAATGGTGGTGCTTGTCGGGGAAGGCATGCATAATACCGTTGGACTAGCCGCAAGAGCTACGGATGCCATTGCCCGGACAGGCGCCAATATTGAAATGATCAACCAGGGATCGTCCGAAGTCAGCCTGGTATTCGGCGTTTTGAAACAAGATGAAAAGAAAATCCTTAAAGAACTGTATAAGGAATTCTTTTCCGCAGTTTATAGTTACTAAAGAACCGCTTGAGGAAATCCTCAAGCGGTATTTTTTTAGAAGGCTATTTGTATATGTTATCAGAAAGTTGTGGTATTATGTTGCTATTCTGGAAGGAGGAGAAAAAATGACAGGAATTATCAAAGCAAATCCGAAGTTGTACGTGATGGACAACGGTACGTTGAGTATGGACAAGAACTATTTGATTTCCATGCACAATCCGGCTAGCAGAGAAAATCCGAATCCGCCTAGTGAAATGGCCACCTTTCCCGTTTATACAGTTTTGATTGATCATCCGGAAGGCAAGATATTGTTCGATACCGCCTGCAATCCGGAATCGATGGGTCCAAACGGCAGGTGGGGCAAGGCAACCCAGTCACTTTTTCCAATTGATATGCCTGAAGAATGCTATTTACACCATCGTTTAGAAGAACTGAATGTCCGCCCTGAAGACATCAAATACGTTGTAGCTTCACACCTTCACCTAGACCACGCAGGATGTCTCGAACTTTTCACCAATGCGACGATCATCGTTCATGAAGATGAACTGAACGGAGCTCTGCAAACTTACGCCCGCAACCAGAAAGAAGGCGCCTACATATGGGGCGATATTGATGCTTGGATAAAAAACAACCTTCAATGGAAGACAGTCAAACGGACCGAAGATGGCTTAAAGCTGGCGGAAGGCATCCAACTTTTGAATTTCGGCAGCGGCCATGCTTGGGGCATGCTCGGACTTCAGATCAATATGCCGGAAACCGGCGGCATCATCCTTGCTTCCGACGCCATCTATACAGCAGAAAGCTACGGCCCGCCAGTCAAACCGCCAGGAATTTTATACGATTCTGTCGGCTATAATGCCACCGTGGAAAAAATCCGCCGAATTGCCAACGAAACAAATTCCGAAGTCTGGTTCGGCCACGACGCAGATCAATTCAAGAATTTCCGGAAATCGACAGAAGGCTATTACGAATAACGGAGGTCGGAATGGATGAGTTTCTCTAAGCTGGTATTTGCCCCTTTAAGCTATACCGGATGGGGCGCGCTTGAACAGCTATTGCCGGAAGTCGGCAAATATACGCCAAAAAAGATTTTGGTTGTAACCGATCCGATGCTTGCAAAAATCGGGTTGACAAATCGGGTGACCGAGCCATTGGAAAGCGAAGGTTATAAGACGACCATATATACAGATGTCGTTCCCGAACCACCGCTTCAAACCGGCGAGAATCTAGTTGCATTTACCCGAGAGAATGGTTTTGATATGGTCATTGGCGTAGGCGGAGGCAGCGCGCTAGATCTGGCAAAACTCGCCGCCGTGCTTGCCACCCATGAAGGGCCGGTAGCAGACTATTTGAATCTGACAGGATCGCGCAGTGTTGAAAATAAGGGGTTGCCGCTTATTTTAATCCCTACCACTTCCGGTACCGGTTCTGAAGTGACCAATATCGCTGTACTTTCCTTGGAAACGACAAAAGATGTTGTGACGCACGATTTCCTATTGCCGAGTGTTGCCATAGTCGATCCGGAATTGACTGTTTCAGTGCCGCCGAAAGTTACTGCAGCTACCGGCATTGATGCCTTGACCCATGCTGTAGAAGCATATATTTCTGTGAATGCAAGCCCTGCTACTGACGCATTGGCGTTGCAGGCTATTCGCCTGATTGCGCGGTCCCTGCGAACCGCCGTTCAAAATGGCGAAGACAAAAGAGCCCGAACCGATATGAGCCATGGCAGCTTTTTGGCCGGTCTGTCTTTTTTTAACGCAGGTGTTGCAGGCGTCCATGCACTAGCTTATCCGCTTGGCGGCCAATTCCACATTGCACATGGCGATTCAAACGCCGTTCTTTTGCCTTATGTCATGAGCTATATTCGTAAAAGCTGCGAAACACGTATGGCAGATATTTTGGACGCCCTTGGCGGAAATTCCAGTTTCATGTCAGATGAAGAAGCTTCCTATAAATGTGTCGACGAACTAAAGCGCATTGTCCAGGACGTCGGAATTCCTTCGACCTTAGCAGGATTCAACATACCGGAAACGGCGCTCGACAGCTTGACTGCTGATGGCGTCAAGCAAAAACGGATTTTAGCCAGAAGCCCTCTGCCTTTGCATGAAGCCGATATCCGAAAAATTTACCAATCGGCTTTTAACGGAGTGGTTACAGAACCCGATTAATTTAAAGAGCCCTGGATCGCAAAGCGATCCAGGGCTCTTCTTATGACCAATTGTTCATGACCGGCCCTTCTTCTCCAAAAACTGGATCTTTTTCAGGCAATGGAGCATCTAAAATAGCTTCCAGTACACCAGGACGCTCTTCCTGCTCTCCCGTTTTGAGATCCGGCTCCGCGCCGTTTGGATACGCACCTACCACCTGAAAGTCATTACTTGCTGAAAGTCTTTTATGTCCGGTCCCAGCAGGCAGCACCAATACATCCCCTATTTCCACATCAAAGGTTTGACCCGCTTCTCCGCCTAGCTGGATTTTAGCAGAACCCGATTTCACACCCAGTACTTCATGCGTTACGCTGTGGTAATGGTGGTAATCAAAAACACCATCTGTCCAGCTGTTTGTCCAATTGTTTCGATTGAAGATCGATTCAATTTCGCCAGGATTTTTGTTGAAAGCCCCCGTATAGATGATAACTGGCAACGTAGGGTTGTTCGGAATTCTACCATCATCTTCAAAATGGTGAAAACTAGCATTTTCCATTTTTTGATCACTCCTTTTTATATAGAAGGTTTCCCCGACAACTGCCCATTCAAACAGAAGTAACGTTTGCAATGGAGCCTTAGGAACTTTGCTGCTTGTACCGTTTCAGAAAGTATTTCAGCTTAAACTGAAATTATTTTAACTGGAAAAGGCATATTTTCTCTAGTATTGAAAAGTTTTTATTCGTTCAGCAATGCTTCCGATAAAGAGGTTTTTCTGTAGGTCAAGTAGAAGAAAACATATGAATAAGTCATACACGGAGGTGCACAGCATGAAACCGTATGTATTGGACTTTAATGAGATTGACAAAACTCACCTTTCTTCCGTTGGCGGTAAAGGAGCAAACTTAGGAGAAATGGTAAAAGCCGGTTTTCCAGTACCTCAAGGATTTTGTGTCTCCACTCTGGCATACCGCACTTTTTTGCAAACCAGCACCATGATGGAGCATTTTTATGAAGAGCTCGATAAACTTCATTTTGATGACTTACAGCAAATCAGCAGCCTAGCACGACAGATCCGAGAACACCTTGCATCCCTCGCCATGCCGGAAGAAGTAAGGAATTCTATTGTTTCTTCCTGGCAAGCAAAAGGAAAGGACAAAGCATATGCTGTACGCTCCAGTGCAACTGCTGAAGATTTGCCTTCCGCTTCGTTTGCCGGCCAACAAGATACGTTCTTAAATATTATCGGACAAGAAGCGCTTATAAAGGCTATTCAGGATTGCTGGGCTTCTCTATTCACTGACCGTGCTGTTTCTTATCGTGCGAAAAACGGATTCGGACACCGCTCGGTTTTTCTATCCGTTGTAGTGCAAGAGATGATTTCCCCAGAAGTATCTGGCATTTTGTTTACAGCAGATCCGATTACCGGACACCGCCATACTGTTGCTATCGATGCCAGCTATGGACTTGGTGAAGCTTTAGTCTCAGGAATTGTTACGGCGGATCTGTACAAAGTTCGTGATGGGCAAATCATCAGTAAGCAAATTTCTAAAAAAGAGTTGGCTGTCTTTTCCCAGCCGGAAGGCGGAACAATAACAAAAACACTTTTCCCGTCGTTGCAAGAAGCTCAAGCGTTAACAGATTCTCAAATAACGGAGCTTGCGGCTATCGGCCAACAGATTGAAAACCATTACGGATCTGAACAAGATATTGAATGGGCTTTAGCAAACAATCAATTTTTCATTCTTCAAAGCCGGCCAATTACATCGCTGTATCCCCTGCCATCTGTTGCTGATCAAGATTTCCACGTCTATATCAATTTTGGCTATATCCAGATGATGACCGCCCCGATGAAACCTTTAGCGATTTCGCTCCTCAGCAACGTGACTGACTTTTTAGTTCCTACTCCTGCCAACTCCAACGAACGGGTTTTTCGTGAAGCAGGTGGAAGAGCTTTTGCCGATTTCAGCCAAGCCCTGTCCCTCCCTCCTATGCGCAGTCGGATTTTAAAGCTATTGGGAGGCATGGATAATGCGATGGCATCCGCTTTATTGGAAGCTACAGGACGAACAGCATTCGAGCGAGTAACCGTGTCGAAAAGAACCGTGGCCCGCACTGTTATCAGAGTCATGCCCCATGTTGTTCCAGTGCTTATAAAAGCCGTGAATAATCTTCTATTCAAAGACCCGGCAAAGGCAAACAATAAGGCAAGTCTGTTTATCGACAAAAAGGTCAAAGAACATGAGTATATACTTTCCAGGCTATCCGGTGCTGAGCGTGCCCGTTTTATCCGGCGCAGCATGCGACGGATGTTTCCAGATATCCTAACCAAAATAGTGCCGTATATTATTGGCGGGATGCTTTCTTCCAGCAGGCTTGAAGATAAGTTAAAGCAGAAATTTGGAGAAGCAGAAGCCTCAGTCCTGCTCAGCAAACTATATAAATCCTTGCCGGGCAATGTGACTACTGAAATGGGAATCGAGCTAGGTGACCTGGCTGACCATGCTAGGAATTATCCAGAACTGATTGCATTATTGCAAACTAATGGCAGCCGCAGCTTTTATAACCAACTATCAAATGTTCCAGGCGGCTATAACTTCAAATTGGAACTTGACCGTTTTTTGTCAAAATACGGCTCGCGCTGTGTGGGGGAAATCGACATCTCAAAACCACGCTGGATTGAAGATCCCGCTCAGCTCTTGCCATCCATCACCAGCAATATCCAATCCATGAAATCTGGTGAGCACCGCCATAAGTTTCATCATGGGCAAATAGAAGCGGAAGAAGCTGCCCGGTACATTTTGTCGCACTTTCGTCCTTTTGAAAAAAGGCATGTTTCCCGCTTATTGAAAGTGTACCGGTATTTGATGGGCATGCGTGAGCACCATAAATTCGCTCTAATCCGACTCATGTATCTTTACAAGTGTTCCATGCTTGAAGATGCACAGATTCTAGTTGAAAAAGGGGTGCTGCAAAAACCGGAAGATATCTTCTATTTAAATTTGGAAGAGTTTATCGTCTTGCTGGAAAATAGCAACGCTATGCTCATAAAAGGCACGATAGAAGCCCGGGAAAAGAAACATCAGTTGGCTCATAAATTAAATTCTCCCCGCATTTTAACAAGTGAAGGCGAAATGCTAAACGGCAAGCGGGTAAATTTGAGCGGCCCAGCTGGAGCATTAGTTGGTTCAGGCGTATCCGCTGGTGTTGTCGAAGGTCGAGCTAGGGTCGTCCTGCAGCCGGAAGATGCCAATATTGGTCCTGGCGATATTTTAGTAGCTCCTTTTACCGATCCGGGATGGACGCCATTATTCACATCGGCGGTTGGATTGGTCACAGAAGTCGGGGGCATGATGACGCACGGATCTGTTGTAGCGCGGGAATATGGGATACCAGCTGTGGTAGGTATTGATGGCGCAACTCAAGCTATAAAGGACGGCGATTGGGTTCGGGTAGATGGAACACATGGTTTTGTAGAAATCATCACTAGCAGATAATGCTGGTATTTTTAAAAGGTCATTTGCCCATTCAGTTAGTACGTGCTCTAAAAAAGGCTGCCTGAATCCAAAACCATTCGGATTCAAGCAGCCTTTATTGTTTTTCGATATGTTACGCATCTAAAGTTGTTCCGCTACTATACCCCTGAATAAGCGAGAAATCCTCCATCAACAGGTACTGTAACACCCGTTACAAATTGAGAATATTCTTCATCCAGAAGCCAGAGCATAGTGCCAACTAAATCAACCGGTTTACCAAACCGCTTCATAGGTGTACTGGCCATGATTTTTTCAGATCTTGGCGTAAGAGAACCATCTGGTTTGGTCAGCAGATCTTTGTTTTGAGCTGTTAAGAAAAATCCTGGCGCAATTGCGTTTACACGCAGGTTTTGTTCTGCAAAATGAACAGCCATCCACATGGTGAAATTATTTATAGCCGATTTGGCAGCACTATAAGCTGGCACTTTTGTCATTGGAGAAAATGCACTCATGGAAGATATATTTAAAATTACAGGAGCGTCCCTCTTTAATAGTTCTTTTCCGAACACTTGGCTGGCAAGGAAAGATCCAGTGAAGTTGCTTGCAAATACTCGGGAAAATCCATCTTCTTGTAAATCGAAAAATGATTTTCCTTGCGCTTCGCCGTCATGGATTTCGGTGTCCGTAATGGCATCCGGATGATTTCCGCCTGCTCCATTGATTAAGATATCGATTTGTCCGTAAGCTTCTAATATCCGGTCTTTTGCACGCTCCAAAGAACCGCGGTCTAATACATCAGCGGCAACTGCTATAGCTTCTCCACCTTGCGCCTGAATTTCTTCTGCTACGTCTTTCCCTTTTTCTTCCGTACGGTTCAAAATAGCGACTTTTACGCCTTGTACGGCTAGCTGCCTTGCCATTTCAGAGCACAACACACCGCTTCCACCCGTAATGACAGCTACTCGCCCTGCAAGATTTTCATGAGAAGAAAACATAAAATCCTCCTTTATTTTGATTGATGGGCATCCCACAGCCCTAATAGGTACATTATTCCGAGCGCACGATCATAAAGTCCATAACCGGGCCTGCATTGCTCGTCCCAAATATGGCGGCCATGATCCGGCCGTGCATACCCTGTGTAATTTTGCTTAGCAAGCTCTTTGACTACTCCATTCAAATCAATGGATCCATCTTGCGTGTAATGAGAAGTCTCGATGAAATCTCCATTATCGAAAATTTTCACATTGCGAAGATGGGCGAAGGGTGAATGCTTGGCATATTTTGCAGCAAGGTCTACCATATTATTTTCAGGATTAGCGCCCATTGAACCAGTACAGAACGTAATCCCGTTTGAAGGTGAATCAGAAATGGCGATTAGCCTTTCCCAGCTCTTTTCACCTGTCATAATCCGCGGCAAACCAAAAATTGACCAAGGCGGATCATCCGGATGAATGGCCATTTGGATGCCGCTTGCTTCTGCTGTCGGAAGGATTGCTTTTAAGAAATAAGCAAGATTTTCCCATAGTTGCTCCTCGTCCATTCCTTCATAAGCAGCGAACAACTCCTGGATGCGAGCCATTTTTTCAGGCTCCCATCCAGGCAACGTCATATCAGAAGAAGAAGCGACAGTTTCGATTAATTCTAAAGGATCCAAGGACTCGATTTTCTGTTTTTCAAAAAACAGCGCAGTCGAGCCGTCTGACAATGGATGATACAAAGAAGTTCGCGTCCAGTCAAAGATCGGCATGAAGTTATAGCAAATCACTTTTACCCCTGCTTCGCCTAGATTGCAGATGGTTTCCTTGTAATTTTCAATATAGCGGTCTCGTTCATCATTGCCTAACTTGATCGATTCGTGTACATTGACACTTTCTACAACGTCTGTATGGAAACCGTATGAACGGATATGTTCCACTTCAGACCGAATATCTTCTTTTGACCAGATTTCTCCAGCAGGTTTTTGGTGAAGCGCCCAAACAATCCCTTTGGTTCCTGGAATTTGCTTGATTTGTTCTAGTTGGACACTGTCATTTCCGCGCCCGTACCAGCGAAATGTGATATTCATTCGACCGCTCCTTTTTAAGTTAGTTTACTGAGATATTCTTTAACTAATTGGCTGACGGCTTCTTCACCTGATACGCGGTATGTCTTTGTCAAATCGCTGCCGATGCCGACAGCCACTGCTCCGGCATCTAACCAGTCATTCATATTATTGATATTGATGCCGCCTGTTGGCATGATGCGTATATTCGGAAGCGGCCCGTTGACTGAACCGATAAATGAAGGCTTAAAGCCATTTGCCGGGAACAATTTCAGAATATCACAGCCCCATTCGCTAGCTTGCACCATTTCTTTAATCGTCATGCACCCCGGAAGATATGGCGTGTTGTAGCGGTTGCATAAGATGGCAATTGCAGGGTCAAAGTGCGGACTGACAATGAATTGGGCACCGTGCAATAACGCGTGGCGCGCCGTCTCTGCATCCAGAACCGTTCCAGCCCCAATTAATGCATTTGAACCGGCCAGTTTTTCAAACACACGCGCAACATTCGGCGTAGTATACGTCAGCTCAATCGCTTCAAGGCCTCCGGCAACAGCAGCTTCTGTGATAGATAATGCTTCTTCCGCATCTTTCCCCCGGATAACTGCAACGATTTTCGAATCAAGTAATTTCTGGTAAATTTCCATTTTTGGTAGCATGTATTCGCCCCTTAGTCAAAGACAACCAATGCTTTACGCACTTTGTCCGGATTTTTTTCAACAAATGTGAAAGCTTCCTGCACATCAGCCAGCGCAAACTTATGAGTAGTAAGGCCGTCTGACTTTAGCTCTCCACTATTCAACAATTCCACTACTTTTCCAAATTGGTTGGTTTGGAGCCTCGAACCAACAATCGTAACTTCTTTCTTTGTAATCGGTAACTGCGGAATTGACGATGGGCGTTCATCAAATCCAAGAACCACCACATAACCAGCAGGCGAAACCAAATCGATGCTTAATTCTACAGTAGCTGGCAGGCCCACTGCGTCAATAACGACGTTCGGGCCTTCCCCATTTGTCAGTTCAAAAATCCGGTCCTTTACAGAATCTTTGCCGGCATCGATGACCACATCCGCACCACTTTCTTTTGCAAAAGCCATGCGCTCTTCACTCAAATCAGTCATATAAACTGTTGCGCCGGCAATTTTAGCAAGCTTTAAAATGCAAATGCCGATTGGACCGCAACCTTGAATCAATACCGTATCGCCAGCTTCTACGTTGCCGCGCCATACCGCTTGAGCACCGATTGAATAAGGTTCTGCCAAAACTATTTCATCCCAGCTCAACTCTTTATTCACTGCATGAAGCTGTTTCTCAGGAAGCACTGCATACTCTCGCATGCCTCCATCTTCGTGGACACCAAATACCGACAGTTTTTCACAAACATTTGGCCGGCCTTTGCGGCACGCATAACATTCGCCACAGTAATTGATCGGTTCCACAACTACATGATCCCCTACTTGCAGGCTTTCTACTGCACTTCCAACTTCAACTACTTCTCCAGCTACTTCGTGCCCGACAATTCTTGGGTAGGTAGCCAGCGGGTTTGTACCGTGGTAAATGTGCATATCAGAACCGCAAATTCCTACACGCTTAATCTTTACTAGTACTTCATCATTTGTTTGGATCATAGGGCGTTCCTGTTCAATAATTTTCAATTCATGCGCAGTGGGAACTTGGACAGCTTTCATCAAATGACCTCCTTATTCAAATAGGCTCGGCAAGAATAATGTCACTTGCGGGATAAATGCAACCAATAGTAAAACAACTAAACTTACGCCCAAGAATGGGACAAGTTCTCTCGCTGTTTTTGCAATAGAAACTCTGCCAATTTGAGAAGCGACAAAGAGACAAACACCGACTGGTGGTGTAACCAGTCCAATAACTAAATTCAGAACCATCATGACCCCGAATTGGATTGGGTCCATTCCCACTGTAATTGCAACCGGAAGAAGTACTGGGAACAAGATGACTAGAGCGGCAATTGTTTCCATGAATGTTCCTACAAACAGCAAAAGCAGGTTAATCAAAAGAATGACAATAATGGCATTTGTCGAAATGCCTAAGATAGATTCTGCCACTAATTGCGGAATTTGTTCACGCACCATAATCCAGCCGAAAAGATTCGCAAATCCCACTAATAGCATAATAGAAGCAGTTGCTGTCATAGATGACAACATAATTTCTGGAATCTTTTTAACCGGTAATTCTTTATAAACAAATATACCAATGACAAAAGCGTAAAGAACGGCAACAATTGATGCTTCAGTCGGGGTAAATAAACCTCCTAAAATTCCATAAAGAATAATAAATGTCATTAAAATTGCCCAAAAGGCTCCGATAAAACTTTTCCAAATAGTTTTTACCGATTGACGTTCGCCTTTCGGATAATTCCGTTTAACCGAAATGATGTATGTTGGAATCATCAAACCTAATCCTAAAAGAATTCCAGGAACTGCTCCAGCCAAAAATAAATCCCCGATTGATAAAGAAGCAAGTGTACCTACGATAATCATCGGCAAAGAAGGCGGAATAATGGGTCCTACAGTAGAAGAACTTGCCGTTACAGCGGCCGAAAAACCGGCTCCGTATCCTTCCTTCTTCATTGCTGGTATCAGAATTGATCCAATGCTTGCAGTATCCGCAAGTGCAGTTCCAGAGATCCCTGCAAACCCCATAGATGCCCCTACGTTTGCTAGTCCAAGACCGCCTCGAACGTGTCCAAAAAGATCATTGGCAAATTTAATAATGCGTTCTGTGATTCCGCCTGCATTCATCAAGTTACCGGCCAGGATAAACCCAGGGATACAAAGCAGAACAAATGAATTCAAGCCGCCGAACATCCGCTGGGGAATGATATTGAGCGGGATTTCGGCAAGGAAAAGATAAATTAGCGATGCGAGCCCCAAGCTAAAAGCTACCGGAACCCCCAAAAAGATAAGGACTATGAAAGATACAAATAGCAGAGTGGCCATTAGTAATCATCACCTCCGTAGTTCTGGCTATAATCTTGCTTGTTCTTTAACAGATCGATAATTTTTATAACCGCATAAAAAACTAAAAATACACCTAAGATCAACAATGATGCATGGATTACCGACATTTGGAATGGCATTGTTGCCGATCTCTGATTATTGCCAAGCAAGGTAAAGTTATATCCTTCTCTAACTATTACCAAGCTCAATAATATAATCGTTAAATAAATAAGCACTTCATAGTATCTCCTGAAATTGTTGGGCATTTTATTGAGGAGCATATCCACATTGATGAATTCATTACGCATTAACGCTAATGGGGCGCCAAAGCTAATGCCGTAAAGGAATAAGTAGCGCGTTAATTCTTCTGTCCAGATAAATGAGAATGGAGCGAAACGCGAGATGATTTGAATAGTGACAATAATGATGACTCCAGAGAAGCTTGCAATCGTCAAGAAAGCGAGCGTCCGGTCTATCAATTTTCGGAACAGTGACATCAGAATTCATCCTTTCCTAATGGAAAGGCACAATTGCCCGTTTGGCAAAAGTGCCTTGCTCACGTATTATTCCACAGCTAAAATTTGTTGATACAGCTCCAATTGTTCAGGGGATAAAGATTCTTCGACAGCAGGAGTCATCGCTTCACGGAATGCATCTTGGTCGACATCTACAAATTCCATCCCTTCATCGATCAATTCCTGTTCAATTTTCGAAATTTCAGATTCATACAGTTCTTCACCCAATGTTTGAGCTTCTGCAGCAGCCTCTTGCACAACTTGTTTCAATTCATCAGAAAGTGCATTATATTGCTCATTTCCTACAAGAACGTAAATCCAAGAGTAAACATGCTCAGTGCGGTTAACATAATCTTGAACTTCAGCCAAACCGCCGCTTTGAATCAAGTCGACCGGGTTTTCCTGTCCATCAATAACACCTTGCTGTAAACCAGTGAATACTTCATTAAAGTCCATTACTTGCGGAGCTGCACCAGCCGCTTGCCAAACATCTAAGAATAACGGTACGTTAGGTACACGCATACTGAAGCCTTTTAAATCGGCCGGTGATTTAATCGGTTTATCTGATGTTAAGTTACGCGGTGCACGTGTATGGTAGTAAAGAGCAGTCAATCCTGCTTTATCACTAACTTCTTGTTTAATCTGTTCACCTATTTCTCCTTCAACCACAGATTTTACGTGATCTAAATCTCGGAAAGCATAAGGGACTGCCATCAATGCTGCATTCGGAGCCCAATTTTGCAAAGTTTCTCCAGAAATAACCATATCAGCTGATCCGGCTTGTATAGAGTTGATGGTGTCAGTTTCTCCGCCCAACGAGTTGTTTGGATAAATCGTGATTTCCATTTGGCCATCTGAATTTGTTTCCACAAGCTCTTCAAATTTCATAGCAGTCTGATGCCAAATATGGTTTTCATCAGCTAAGTGGCCAAATCGCCACTCAATAGTTTCTCCAGATCCAGAACCGCCTTCCCCTTCACTAGCGTTGTTAGATCCGCATGCCCCTAAAACTAAAACTGAAGCAAAAATTCCTGTTAGCCATTTCTTCTTCATTTTATTCTCCCCTTTAAATAATAGTGTGGTATTTAATTCTTCCTGACTTCTTACGATTTTAAATACTCATACGTAGTGACTGCCAGTTGGACACCTATTTCCTTATTACGCTCCTCGTTTCTTTGTTCAATCTCTCCAGGAACTAAGACGTTTGAAAAGCCTTCTGCTGGCGGAACTTCTCGTATTTCTTGTATCATCGAGTCCATTTGAGTTAAAAAGCTATCCAGGTCTGTGAAGAAGGAAGGGTTGATGGCGCAGAAGTAATGGCCTAACTTTCTTTTCTTATCCAAGTCTTCGTACATTTTATTTACATGAGGACCAAATGCCATACCTGCCAGCAATCCAGAAAAAATATCGACAATCATTGACAATCCCGATCCTTTTGGGCCTCCAAATGGCAATAGAGAAACAACTTTAGATGGATTTTTTACGGAATTTCCATCTTTATCCACTCCCCAGCCTATAGGGATTTCCTTGCCTTCTGCTTTGTGTTGCAAAACTTTCCCTAATGCTACATTTGATGTTGCCATATCTAAGATAACCGGTTTTTCCGATTTTGCCGGAACTCCATATGCAATTGGATTTGTCCCAAGAAAAGCTTCCTTACCACCGAATGGGACAACAATTTTGTCAGTATGGGTCATCGCTATACCGATCAAATCGTGTTTTGTTGCATCTTCAACAAAGTAGCTGAGTGCACCGCAGTGGCTGCTATTTATGGCAGTTACCATTCCGACGCCATTCTCTTTCGCCATTTCGATAGCGTGGTGCATTGCGGCATCTGCAATTACGTGTCCAAACCCATCATCGCCATCAACAACACCGGTCACCGGTCCAGTTTGCGAAAAGGTAATTTCTGGTTCCGGGTTTATTCCTCCTGCTTCGAGCCGATTAATATAATGCTCTGTCCGTAGGGCACCATGTGAGTTTACTCCCCGTAAATCGGCATGAATTAAAATTTGAGCCACTTTGATAGCATGTTCAGCACTGACTCCATTATTTTTGAGTTTTGTTTCAACTAAATATTGAACTTCTTCAAAAGGTACTACAACTGTAGTCATGGCTTCTCCCCTACTCTAAGTTGTTCTCCTTTTCATTTTCAACAAATCGCAGCACATGCACCTTACTCTTACCGTTCCACTACTTTTTTATTGTCAATAAAGTCCATGACCTCTTCCAAAGACGGGAGTCCTTCATTATCGCCGGTTACCGTAGTTACAAGTGCTCCGACACCGTTGGCAAAACGGAGCAAGTCTGTTTCGTTCAAATTATTCAATATCCCATAAACATATCCTGCATCAAAACCATCTCCTGCTCCGACTGTATCGATTGGTGTTACTTCAAACCCTGGTGATTCAGTCCAGCGTCCATCTCTATATAACTTTGAACCTTTCTCGCCGTCCTTAACGACAAAATCGCGGATGCCAAATTTTTCTACATATTCCACTAAATCTTCAATCGTTTGCTTTTCAGAAATTAGCTGGATTTCGTCTAGTCCTGTCAATAAAATGTCGACTTCCGGAAATACTGTTTCATAAACTTTTCTAGCTTTTTCAATGCTCCACAGCTTGAGCCTGATGTTCGGATCAAAAGAAACAAGAACCCCTTTTTGCTTTGCAAGGTTGATTATTTTTTGTGCAACTAGCAAGTTTTCTTCACCAATTGCCAAGTAAACACCAGTTAAATGCACTACATTAATGCCTTCGAACATCGCTTCAGAAATATCATCTATTTTAAGTTCCATGATAGGAGATGGATTGCGATAATAAAAAGTTTTTCCAGCTCCGCTTGCATGTATTTCTTTAAAGTTCAAAGATGTTGGGATGCCTTCAATAAAATTGACTGCAGAAACATCAATACCTTCGCCGCGTGCAAAGTTATAAATCACTTTCCCAAATTCGTCTTTTCCAAGGCAGCTAATCCACTTGATTTTCAACCCCAGGCGCGCGCAGCCAATTGCGAAATTTAATTCAGCTCCTCCAACTTTTCGTTCGAATTGGTCAACATAGCGCAATGGACCTGTTGTTTTAGGATTCATCGTGATCATTGCATCCCCAATTGTTAATACGCCAAGTTCTTTTGACAAATTCTTCCCCTCCAATGAATCTAAATTGACTGCCGCTCTATTAAGACGGGTAAATATCTGCGCTCAATGTAGAACTCATTTACTTTTTGGTTTACGATCATTTGAAGCAATAATTCAGCTGCATCTTTTCCCATATCAAAAGTCGGTTGTTTTATGACTGAAATCGGAGTGGTAGCGATTTCAAGAAAAGGCGAATCATCTATTGCGATAATGCTAATATCTTTTGGAATAGCAAGGTCATTTCTTTTAACAAACTTTAATAATTCAATCAACGCCAAATCATTAGTGGCAAAAAAAGCATCTGGACGATTATTCGTTCCCCATAATTCTTGTAATTTTTTTTCAATTAAATGACGTTCTTCTGCAACTATCCACCCCTCTTCATGTACAAGTCCATTTTGCATTATTGCATTCTTGAAACCGTTTATCCGTTCAACTCGCGGTGTTACTTTTTGAGCTATGGAAGTAGATACTAAACCGATTTTTTCCCGTCCTTTTTCCACCAATTTCTCAACAGCCATTTTTGAAGCGCTTACATTATCAAGCAATAACATCGGATAAATCGGTTCACCTATAATACGATCAACAAAAACTATTGGAAACTCTTCTCTCTTCAGTTGTTTATAGTATTCCAAGTTGCCGTTTGTAGGGAAGATAATCAAACCGTCTACTTGCTTTGCAAGCAACATATTAATGTAAAGGCGTTCTTTTTCTGGCTGATCGTCCGCATTACAAACGAACAAATGAAAACCATTTTTTTCACAGACATCTTCTATGGCTCGGATGATTTCTGTAGAGAATGTATGCAGAATATTCGCGACAATTACACCAATAGTTCCCGACCTTTTCTGTTTTAAGCTTTTCGCGACATGATTTGGGATATAGCCCAGTTCTTTAATCGCTTCCTCGATTCTCTGCTTGGTCGAAACACCCATAAATTCATACCGATTGTTGATAAATTGTGAGACTGTGCTTTTTGATACTCCAGCTTTTAGTGCTACATCTCGCATAGTAACTTTTTTCATGTATTCCCCTCACATAAACCGGTTTAGTAAATCGGTTTAGTGCAAGCTTAAATGAAAGATTTTTTATTGTCAATAAATTATTACAATAATCTGATTTTTAACAAAAATTTTATTTCTTTCATCTTTTTATACCGCTCTTATCTAAACGGCTATCAGTTTTTCTAAAACGTCATATTTCCATTGGCAGCAAAAACCCGTTCGAGCATAAGCTCGAACGGGTTTGATTAATCTTGGATAGATGACTTGATGCGATAACGCGAGTCATTTTCCAGCTTGTTGAAAATTTCGATATAACGTTCTGCCGGACCCCCTACTTCTTCAGGCGCTTCTTCAGCCAAAACATCTGCTAGCGGCTTGAATTCAGGTTCAACAATCCGGGAATCGAAGTCATTCATCAAAATCTGAAGTTCGCTGTAATTTTCAACTTCTTTGTCTTTTTGTACTTCTTGAAAAAGTCGATCACTTTCTTCTTCTGTCAACTCTACATACCCTACTGTAATTCGTTGTTTGTGCATGTTTTTGCCTCCCAGTTCCGCTACTTACTAATTTTCTTTTCTATACCCAAAGGCGGAAGCTGGATAAACCTGGATCCAAAGACAGAAGAAGCTAGATGGCCTGGCCTTTTTTCGGTAAGATGATACTAGTAAAACATATAGAACCGGAGTGATCAGGATGCGCGTCGCAATATTTGATTTTGATGGAACGTTATATTCAAAAGAAACTTTTCAGTTAATGATGGACCACCTGAAGAACCATCCGGAGCACAGCAGGCGCTATCGCCAATTTTTCCGGACCATATTGCCGCCTTACATCGGCAGCAAACTGAAACTTTATCCCGAAAAGAAAATGCGGGAGCGTTCAGTTCAAGCCTATCTAGCTGCTCTTGAAACATTTTCGCAAAGGGATCTTGAAAACTTTTTCGGTGAAATCGCTGAAAAGATGCATGGGGACATGAACCAGCGTGTTGTTGCAAGACTCAAACAGCATGTTGCCGACAATGATTACGTGATGCTGGTGTCAGGGGCTTTTACGCCGCTCCTACATGCAGTCACTCACAAAATGCCAATCAAAACGATTATCGGCACTGAAATTCCCTATAAAAATAACATTTTGGACCATAAGGCGCCTATTTCACACATCCAAGGGCCTCTAAAAACAGAAAAGATCAAAGAAGCGCTAAAAGGGCATGATATTGATTGGACTAACAGCTACGCATATGGCGATAGCCATTCCGATTTGCCGGTTTTAGAAATGGTGGGCAATCCTGTAGCTGTCCAACCTGAAGCTCGGCTGTTGACTATAGCAAAGCAGCGGAACTGGGAAATTATATAAAGTTAATAAGAGGGCACTGCATCTGCAGTGTCCTCTTTTTTCTACCCTTTAAATACTTCTTCGAATTTTTATAGTTTAAGCCAAATTGCTATGTGACCGGTTTATGATCTGTCCATGTTGAATCGCCAATTGCTAATTAACGTACATATTAGTAGTGCATAAGTATGCATCAGTACTATTTGAAAACTTTGCAGATAACTGGTTCATTATTGGTCAATCTACCATTTTCGGTATAGGCAAAGCCAAAAAATCACGTTCAAGAATCTGGCATTGAAAATTTAAAATCTACTGCCCTGATTTTATCGGTTCTAGTCTCCCTCCTCCGCCTTTAAAGCTACTTATTCTTTTACAATTACTATTCAATCTTTTCATAGCCGGAATAATTGAAATAGATAAATTTTATTTAACAGCCGTATTAATCTTCACAAACAAAATTACATCTGTTAAAATTCACTTTAACGAATAAATATCCAAAAAACATTTTATTGGGGGAAAAACAAATGAAAAAGAAGAATACTTTTATAGCAATGTGTGCTTCACTGGCTTTATTTTTAGGTGCTTGCGGCGGTGGCGGTTCTGAAGACCAATCAAGCTCAGGCAGCTCTTCGGAAGACAAAGTGTTGGAAATGGGTACTTCAGCGGACTTCGCCCCTTTTGAATCACGCAATCCTCAAGGTGATTTTATCGGTTTTGACATCGACCTTGCCAATCATATTGCTGATGAATTAGGCTATGAATTAAAAATTAACGATATGAAATTTGACGGTCTGATAGGTGCGCTTCAAAACAACCGCGTTGATATGGTTCTTTCCGGTATGTCTGCTACAGAAGAACGGAAAAAGAATGTCGACTTCTCAATCGAATACAACCATTCAGGCGAAATTTTCATTACAAAAAAAGATTCACCGATTAAATCATTGGAAGACTTGGAAGGCAAGACACTTGGTGTTCAGCTTGGTTCAATCCAAGAGGAAGGCGCAAACCAAATCAAAACAGATGAAGGCATCAATTTTGAGATCAAGGCTCTCGACGAGTCAGGGGCGTTAATCCAAGAACTTCTAAGCAACCGTGTAGATGCGGTTTATATGGACAAAGCAGCTGGACTGGGTTACACCGAAGCACAAGACCTGGCCCATTTTGATGACCCGACAACAAGTTCTCCGGGCATGGCGGTTGCCTTCCCTAAAGGCAGCGAGCTTGTGGATGACGTCAACAAAGTTTTGGAAGAAGCGGAAGCAAGCGGCAAGCTCCAAGAATTGAAAGACAAATGGTTATCAGAAGAATTGACTGATTAAGTACAACTAATCTTTGGAAAAGAGATGTAAGCTATGAATTTGGATTTCTCGCAAATAGTACCCTATATCCCTTTCATGCTTGAAGGGATCTGGGTCACATTAAAATTCGTTTTCTTCGCCATCATTTTGGGGTCCATCTTCGGGACTCTTTTGGCGCTTTGTAAAATCAGCCACATCAAACCGTTAAGGTGGCTGGCAGATGCGTATACTTCCGTATTTAGAGGAACTCCGCTCATTTTGCAATTGATGATTATTTATTACTCTATCCCGCAATTAACTGGATATGACATTTCTCCGTTCTTATCAGCCATCTTGGCTTTCGGATTAAATTCATCGGCTTACATTTCCGAAATTATCCGCGCCGGAATCCAGGCAGTGGATAAAGGACAGATGGAAGCCGCTCATGCTCTTGGGATTCCCTACAGACAGACAATGAAAGATATCATTTTGCCACAGGCATTAAAAAACATTTTGCCTGCATTGATGAATGAATTTATTACATTGACAAAAGAATCCGCAATTGTATCTACAATTGGTTATTTGGATTTGATGCGCCGTGCGCAAGTCGTCGGGGCTGATCTATTCCGCAATTTCGAGCCATTGCTGTTTGTCGGCATCATCTACTGGTGCCTTGTCATGGGATTAACAGTGATAGGAAGAATGTTCGAACGGAGGCTGAAAAAAAGTGATTAAGGTAGAGAAGCTGCACAAAAGCTTTGGCAATCATGAAGTATTAAAAAACATCACTACAGAAATTAAAAAAGGCCAGGTGGTTTCGATCATCGGACCTTCCGGCTCAGGGAAATCCACATTTCTGCGCTGCTTGAATCTACTTGAAACCCCGACATCTGGAACGATCCTGATCAGCGGGCAAAATTTAATGGAGTCTAATAAAAACAACCAAAAAATTCGCCAGCAGATCGGGATGGTGTTTCAGCATTTTCACCTGTTCCCGCATATGACGGTTCTTGAAAACTTGACATACGCACCAATCAAAGTAAAAGGCGAGAAAAGGGCTGTTGCCGAAGACAAAGCCCGCGCGTTGCTGAAACGCGTCGGTTTGGCGCCTAAGGAAAAAGCCTTCCCTAGCAGTTTGTCAGGAGGCCAGAAACAGCGTGTCGCCATCGCGCGCGCTTTAGCCATGGAACCGGAATTAATGCTTTTTGATGAACCTACTTCAGCACTCGACCCTGAAATGGTTAAAGAAGTGCTCGACGTTATGAAAGATCTGGCAAAATCCGGCATGACAATGGCAGTTGTGACGCATGAAATGGGCTTTGCGCGCGAAGTGGCGGACCGTGTATTGTTTCTTGACCATGGCATATTGGTCGAGGAAGGCAATCCGGCTGATTTCTTTAGCAGCCCGAAAACCGATCGTGCTAGAGACTTTTTAGAAAAAGTACTGTAAAGATACCCCGTTAAAGAATCCTCTTTAACGGGGTATCTTTGTTTAAAGAAAGGCTGTCAGCTTCTCATTGTGCCATCACTTATTTGAGTTCAAGCATAAATTGGCAGCTTTACTTCTTCCGCTTTCAGTTCAGCCACGGCACAAGCAGCTTAGAAAAGCGCGAATTCCAACTGCTTAAACAGTAGATTAACTTTTAATTTTTTTTAGTCTGATAAGTACTGATCCTTTAAAGAAGAACGAATTTTCTGTATAATAAAGATAGATAGAGATTGTCTTTCTTCTGCATAGCTGCTTAAGTTAAACAAGGAGGTTATCGATCATGGATCGCGTTCGTGCGTTTCCAAAAGAAGTTGTCCTGCAACTAGACGAAGATTTTATTGCTGCTCTCAATATGATCGGTGAAGGCGGGCCAGAATATGCAGCTGTCGAAGAAGATGATTTATTAGAAGAAGTTATACGTGAAGAAGCCAAGGCAAAAGATTTACACTAGCACCTATTTTAACCACCTCCCATTTTTGGGAGGTGCTTTTCATTAAAAAGCCTTCATTCCATGGAACGAAGGCTTTTTCTGTTATTCCATTAATTCGGCAACAATCTCATAGGAGCGCAACCGGTCTTCTTGATGAAAAATTTGGGAGTTAATAATCACTTCATTTGCTCTCGTTTTCAAGATGAAGTTTCTCAATTTTTCTCGGACTACATCCGGTGTTCCGACAATCATCGATTCTGTATCGAGTTTTTCGTGGAACATCGCAATTTCTCGGTCAGACCACACATCTTCCAATCGATCAATCGGCGCTTTCAACATAGTCGGCATACCACGCATAAGCGCAAACATCTGCTGTTGTTGTGAAGTTGCCAACCATTCAGCACGTTCTTGCGTATCCGCTGCAATAACGTTGACACCGACCATTGCGTACGGCTCTTTCAAAACTGCAGATGACTTGAAATTTTGATGATAAAGTTGCAGCGCCTGCATTGTGTAATCCGGGGCAAAGTGGCTTGCGAAAGAAAACGGCAGCCCTTTAAAAGCTGCAAGCTGTGCGCTGAATCCACTTGATCCAAGAAGCCAGAGCGGAATCTTCAAGCCGGCTCCAGGATATGCCCGGACGCGTGCCAAAGTGTTGTCGGAAAAGTATTCTTCAAGTTCTGCTACTTGTTCTGGAAAATCATCCCCGCTGCTTTGAAGCGTTCTGCGCAATGCATAGGCGGTTGCCTGATCGCTTCCGGGAGCACGCCCAAGCCCTAAGTCGATTCTTCCTGGATAAAGAGTTTCGAGCGTACCGAACTGTTCGGCAATGACTAATGGTGCATGGTTCGGCAGCATAATACCACCTGAGCCGACACGGATCGTTTCTGTAGCACCTGCTATATAACCGATCAAAACTGACGTTGCAGAACTGCCAATACCCGGCATATTATGATGTTCAGCAAGCCAGTAGCGATTAAATCCCCATTTTTCTACATGCTGCGCAAGTTCTGCACTGTTTTTAAACGATTGTGCTGTATCGCTTCCTTCATTTACCGGAGCCAAATCAAGAACCGATAACGGTATATGTTCAAATTTCTTTAATTGCATTTTCTTCACTCCTTATCCCTTCCATTGTATCGAGTTTTCCATTTTAATACATGGATTCTGCTTAAGGCTTAAAATTAACTGTATTTTTAAAACTTTTACAAAACTTAGACATTTTTATATACTTTTTAGTAAAAATCAATTAAGCTATAGTTATTCGGGAAACAAAAGTGTTTCCATTCTTATTCAAAATTCATTAAAGACATGAATAGTTCATCTCATTAAACTTTACCTATAGTCTTTGGTTAAATGTTACAGACAGTAGTGCTGCTAGCAAAGCCGAAAAGAATCCAACAAGCTGGATATCTTTTCGGCTTTTATTACTTATTTTAAGAAAGGATGCGATCCTTCTGAACTATTTTGTAGACCACAAAAATAAACGGATTCATAAAAAGCAGCATGCCGGGGATCGCTGTGGATTTTTAGGCACACCAGCAAGCGAAAGAGAGTTTATCGATTGCGAGAAATATATTAAACAGCTAGAAAAACATGAATCCTATAAGAAATGCCCTTTCTGCCAGTCTGTTCAGTTGACTGTCGAAGAACAATCCCGTGTCTAAACATACTGGAAGGAGAAAAAAGACATGTCGGAAAAAGAACGATTTGCACAAACAGCCCAAAAAGTTGCTGCTTTGATGAAAGCAAACTTTGACTTGGTAGCTTATGAATGCCAAATAAAAAAAAATCGGACATTTAGTATTTTAACTAATAAGGCGTCTTATATTTGCACACTGGAATTAGCTATTTCTTTTAAACAATTGGCTGACAACGGCAATGCATGCAACAAAGCTGAAATTCTACTCCTTCCAGAAGAATTTCCTGCTTTTTCCTTTACATTAAAGGAGCATGCCATTCCATTACCGGCTGATAGCTGCCAAAAATTGCTGGCAAATCACCGCCTTATCTCTTATTACATTGAAACACTGGAGCCACCTGAACATTTTGCCGCCCGGCTTTCAGCAGCTTTTAAAACGATCGAACCACTGGACAATCAAAGTATATGGGTTTATTAATTTTTTCTTTTTTATACGTTTAAAACTTACAGATTCGGGAATAGTCTGTATTGGTTATAAAGACAGTGGAAAGATACCTCTTGAGATGGAGATGAAAGTTCATTTATGTTAGTACGATATAAGAAATCATGTGAAAAAATCGCAATGGGGCTGTTGTCTTTTATGCCTGAAGAGCGAGAACTAAAAAAATTGAAAGAAACAATGAATATATATCAAACCAATTCAAACTGGCATTTATTCCTTTGGAAAGAAGGAGAGGCTTTTGTGGGCTTAGTCGGTATTGAATTGGCAGAGGGACATTATACGCTTCAGCATATTTCAGTAAATCCATCGTTTCATGGCGAAGGCATTGGGCATGCAATGGTCGAAAAAGTTCAGCAACTGATACCAGACCTGGAAATGCACGGTACAGCATTCACAGAAGCTTTCTTGGAGAAATGTTCCGAAGCAAAGCTTGCAGTAATATAATCTATATTTTTGAAAAGGCGCTATTTAAACTGGTGGCCTTTTTCTGTTTTTTGTTACATTATTATTCAAAAGCCAGTTTTTTCACTATTTAAAATTTTACTGTTGCGCTTTACTTCAAAATACTGTAAGCTTAATCATATTAACCACAGACAATTTAATAGCTTATTTCTTATCAAGAGAGACGGAGGGATTTGGCCCTGCGAAGTCTCAGCAACCAGCCATTAAAGGCACGGTGCTAATTCCAATAGGTTTACGCCTAAAAGATGAGAAGATGCTTACCTGTACAGGGGCTTTCTTCTTTTGGAGAAAGCCCCTGTTTTATTTTGTCTAAATACAAAAAAGAAAGTAGGAATCATTCATGACAGTCATTGCCACACAAGCACCATTCAAAGCAGATCACGTAGGAAGTCTGCTCCGCCCAGATTCAATACATAAAGCCCGGAAGGAATTCAAAGAAGGTACTATTACAGCAGAGCAATTGCACGAAGTGGAAACAACAGAAATCAAACGGATCGTTGACAAACAAATTGAAGTCGGCCTTCAAGCTGTAACAGACGGTGAATTCCGCCGGACTTTTTGGCATACAGATTTCATGGCACATATTAACGGCTTTGAGGGTTATACTCCCGATCACGGTTATAGATTCAAAAATGTCGAAACTGAAGCATACGATGTACGGAATATCGGAAAAATTTCTTTTAGCTCAGACCATCCTTTCGTTAAAGATTTTATTGAATTCAATGAGATTGTCGCTGGCCGGGCTGTAGCAAAGTTGACAATTCCAAGCCCTAACCAGTTCTTCAACGAAGGTATCCGGGATGTCAACTTATATCCTGATATTGAGGTGTATGCACAAGACGTAATCCAAGCTTACCGTGATGCAATCCAAACTTTTTATGATGCAGGCGCACGCTATATTCAACTGGATGATGTCTACATTGCCGGGCTTTCCTCGCCGGATATTCCTTTCAACGACAAGCAGTATCCTCGTGAATATTTGATTGACTTGGCATTGCGCGTAGCAAATGGCGTATTGGAAGGAAAACCTGAAGACTTAAGCGTGACCACGCATCTCTGTCGCGGCAACTATCAGTCTGACTGGGCTTTTGAAGGCAGCTATGCTTTGATTGCACCGACTTTATTTGCAAAAGAAAATGTGGACGGCTTCTTTCTTGAGTATGATGACGAGCGTTCTGGCAGCTTTCAGCCGCTTGAACATGTTCCTAAAGGCGGCGCTAAAGTTGTGCTCGGAGTCTTTACTTCAAAACACGGCGAATTAGAAGACAAAGAACTAATTAAATCTCGTGTTAAAGAAGCAAGCCAATATGTGCCGCTTGAGCAGATTTGTCTTTCACCGCAATGCGGATTTGCTTCGACACACCATGGCAACCTTTTGACTGAAGAGCAGCAGTGGAACAAATTGAAATACATCGTCGAGCTTTCCCATGAAATTTTAAACGACTAAAGAAAAGGTGAAACTCTTCTAATCTCCTATCTATTCTTTCTAAAAAATTCAAAAGCCCGTGAAGAAAAGCAGTGCTTTTTCTTCACGGGCTTTTAAGTTAGCACTTATATGACAGCCCTGTTTTTTATTTCTGTTTTCTGGTAACAAGAAGCAGGATTGCTCACAACATTGTTTTAGCTGAACTCCAACGCAATCTGTATTGCTATAAAGCTTATATTACATACTTAACTTATTGATCTGATCTCTCTTGGATGCATCTTGCATTCGCAGAAAGGCGGCGGAATAATGAAATCATAACGAAGTTTCAGGTCTTGTGACTTGTAAATCAGCTGTGAAGTGTCATTTTGCAAATTATACATTACCTCATCTCCCTTTTCGTATCTTTCAATTATACCGAAAAAGGATAGAAAGAAAAGAATGTTTACAAAACCTTAAGAATTTTCAGTGTTTTTTAAAAGGCTGTTCATTAATGTTCTACTGGCTATTTCGTAATCAACTAATTTCACTTTTCTTCTATTATATTGCTGTCCAACCGCCATCAACTTTAATTGTTTCTCCAGTTACGAAGTTAGCCAGGTCAGAAGCCAAGTATAAAACAGCACCTGAAATATCACGCGGCTGCGACAAACCATTAAGTAAAATCCGGTTTTCAACATCTTTTTTAAATTCGGCATCTTCAAACATTTTCGATGTTAGTTCGGTTTCTATGAACGTTGGCGCTACAGCATTAACCCGAATCCCTTCTTTCGCCCATTCTACAGCTAAGGCTTTTGTCAGCTGAACCAGGCCGCCTTTACTCGAGCAATAGGCGGCACGTTTAACATAGCCGACAAATGCCATCTGCGAAGCGATATTGATAATGCGGCCGCTTTTTTGGCGGAGCATGTATTTTGCAGCTGCCTGGCTTGCGAAAAACACGCTCTTTAAATTCAAATCCAGGACCGTATCCCAATCTTCTTCCGTTACTTCCATCGCCGGTTTTGCGATATTGACACCGGCATTGTTAACAAGCACATCAATCGTGCCGAAAGTAGAAGCTGCTAAATCAATCAGTTGCTTCACTTTCTCTATATCGCTTAAATCTCCTGCAACAGCGATGCAGTTGCCATTGAATTTCTTCAATTCCAACAAAGCTTCATTCAGCTTCGCTTCGTTACGACCGGAAATCACTACGTTAGCGCCAAGCTGTGCAAACGTCAAAGCAATGTCTTTGCCGATGCCTTTGCTTCCGCCAGTTACAATAACGGTCTTTTGTGCCAGTTCAGTAAAGTATGCCATCATTCTGTGCCCTCTCTTTCTGCTTTTAAATCATTTTTCAAAAAATGGATCAATGTGTGCTCTCGTTCAGCATTCCATTGCTCAGAAACTGATGGTTCCCACTCGTAGAATCCTTCACCGCTTTTATCGCCTAATTTCTTCTCCTCAACTAATCGCGTCAATGTTTTTCCTGACCGCTGATCGGTGCTTAAATCTTCAAACAAGTAATTTGAAATAGCTGAGAAAATGTCCAAGCCGCCCATATCTGCGGTCATTAAAGGACCTGTAACCGGCAAACGCCGGCCAATGCTGTATGTAACCGCCGCATCAATGTCTTCTTTTGTCGCCGCGCCAGCATCAAGCAGCGCCTGCGCTTCACGGAACAATGCATATTGAAGCCGGTTCCCGATAAAACCTGGAATTTCTTTATTCAATAAAATCGGCTTTTTCTTCATTTCGGTCAGTACTTGCATCGCACGCTGAACGGTTTCTTCATCCGTGAGTTTTCCTTTTACGACCTCTACCAATGGGATTAAATGCGCCGGGTTCCAGAAATGTGTTACGACAAAGCGATTAGGATGTGCCATCCCTTCTGCCAGCAAGCTTGGCTTGAAGCCGGATGTATTGCTCGCTATGACGACCTCTTCACCAATCAAATTTTCGATTTTCCGATACATTTCCCGCTTTATTTCAAGTACTTCTGGAATTACTTCAATGATAAATGAAGCGTTGGCAATCGTCTCTTCAAGATTAGTAGAGAACCGGATGTTTCCCCGAATTTGCTCTGCTTCACTAGCATGAAATAAGCCATTATCCACCATGACTTTAAGTTTGTTGATTAAGCCTTTATTAGCATTAATAAGATCCTGATCATTTATCCCGTAAACTTTCACTTGTTTCCCTGCCCATGCCGCCGATAACGCAATCGAATGGCCCATTGTTCCAGCACCGATAATCGAAATGTTTTCCATAAACTACACCTCTCCCAAGTTAGAATGCCTAATAAAATACCCAACAAACGATAAAGTAAAGTTTGTTGGGTTTGTTTTTTCTTATAGTCCTAAACCGATTGAAAACAGGATTACTGCGATAACTGCTCCGATAAGCGGAACAACAACAGTCATGGCCCCAAATGCAGGATAGGCATCTTTATGCGTTTCTCCAGCAATAGAGCGAATGGTCGTGACCACATAGCCGCCTTGCGGCAAGGAATCCAGCGACCCGGATGAAATTGAAACGGTTCTATGCAACGCTTCTGCGTTTACTCCCATATCAAGATAATGGGGCGCTAAAAGCGGCAAGGCAATTGCCTGCCCTCCTGAAGAAGACCCTGTAAGACCGGCGATGATTGCGACAGCCAATGCGCCTCCGATCAGTGGGCTCCCTGGAATTCCTGTCATTACTCCTACTGCCGATTCAAATGCAGGAGTTGCTCTAACGACTCCTCCAAAGCCGACAACTGCAGCCGTGTTTGCAATAGCGATGACTGCTCCTAAAGCTCCTTCACCGAATGCATTTCCGATGTTGCGGAAAAATCTTCTATTGATCAAATAAGTGGCAAGGATACCTCCGCTCAATGCAATAATCAGCGCCGATGTTCCAAGAGAATCATGGAAAATGAATGAAATAATTAGAACCACTAGCAACGGTATCATGCTAAGGAGCGGATTCGGCAATTCCTTGCGAACTTCTCCTGTAACATCTGTATCTCTTGCAACAAAGTGTTCGCCTTTTGCCATTGCTTTATTGATCATTTTCTTTAACCACCAGTAACCGAAAACCATCATGAAGACGGCTACAATTGCACTTACTTCCCAGCCAGCGTACGGCGATGTCCCTAAAAATTCAATCGGAATCCAGTTTTGAATTTCAGGAGACCCTGCTGAAGTCATCGTGAATGTGGTGGAACCGAACGCAAGTGCTGCCGGAATGAATCTTCTCGGAAGGTCTGCCTGCTTGAACAAGCTAAGCGCCATCGGATAAACCGAAAAAGCTACTACAAACAAACTAACTCCTCCATAAGTCAATACCGCACAAGCGATCACCACAGCTAAAGCAGCCCGTTTCATGCCGATTTTGCCGACAATCCATTTCGACACACTGTCAGCTGCCCCACTGTCTTCCATCACCTTACCGAAGATTGCACCAGTTAAAAACATCAAATACCATGATGCGATAAAGCCCGTAAAACCAGTCATATAATTTGTTAAATAATTTGGCGCTCCTTCAGCTGCCAATTGCGGAAAAATCGGCAACCCGTTAAAAACCGCAACTAACAAGGCAGTGAGCGGGGCAGCAATCAAGAGGTTCATCCCTCTCATTGTCAAATAAATCAATAATGCCAATCCACCAAACAATCCAATCAAGCCTAACATGAAATCCCCCCCTAAATCCCTCATGATTTAAATTTCCACCTTTAAGGCAAATAAGCCTTACCTTAGAAGAAAACGCTTACTTTTCAGCATTAGACCGGAGTCTATGTATTAGATGGAACAGTAGAGAGCCCACGCTTCTACTGTTCCATCTCCATTTTATTTCGTTGTCGTTTGTTTGTTACCATAGCGTCTCACACGCAAAAGCGCTTGTTCGGCATGCCCAGCAAAGTTTTCCAACTGGCAGAGGCGTGCGGCGTATTCCCCAATATATGCACTTGCTTCCGGAGTCGTCACTTTTTGATAAGTGACAGTTTTTATGAATTTCCCTACCCAGAGGCCGCCTGTGTAACGCGCGGCACCCTTTGTCGGCAATGTGTGGTTTGTGCCAATAACTTTATCACCATAAGCAACATTGGTTTCTGGCCCTAAAAACAAACAACCGTAATTTGTCATGTTTTCAAGAAAGTAATCCGGATTTTCTGTCAAAATCTCCACATGTTCAAATGCTAAACGGTCCGCTTCTACACGAGCTTCTTCGATAGAATCCACCAATAAAATTTGGCCGTAGTCGTTCCAGGATACACGGGCAACATCAGCAGTTGGAAGTGTTTCCAGTTGACGTTCGATTTCTTTTACTGTTTCTTCAGCCAGTTGCTCCGAAGTCGTAATCAAAGCCCCTGGTGACGTTGGCCCGTGTTCTCCTTGTCCAAGCAGATCCGTCGCAATCATCTCGGCATCTGCTGTATGGTCAGCCACCACTAGGGTTTCGGTCGGACCTGCAAATAGGTCAATGCCGACACGTCCGTAAAGTTGTCGTTTCGCTTCTGCTACAAACGCATTTCCTGGCCCGACAATCATATCAACCGATTCAATCGTTTCTGTTCCAATGGCCATTGCTGCCATAGCTTGAATTCCTCCAAGCAAATAAATTTCATCTGCGCCAGCCAACGACATAGCAGCAATTGTAGCATTTGGAATTTCTCCGTTAATCGGAGGAGTGCAAGCGATTACACGTTTAACACCTGCAACTTTAGCAGTCAATACACTCATATGTGCGGATGCCACCATCGGATAACGCCCTCCAGGAATATAACAGCCGACACTGTTTACCGGGATATTTTTATGGCCAAGAATCACTCCTGGTATATGTTCCACTTCTACATCACTTAACGAAGCAAGCTGGGCTTCTGCAAATTTACGAATATTGTTCTGGGCAAATTTGATGTCTTCAATCACCTCATTTGGAACTTTGGAAACGATTTCATTTATTTGCGAATCTGTTAAACGAAACGCTTCCGGAGCCCATTTATCAAATTTCTCGGACAATTCACGGACAGCCTGATCGCCTCTCGTTTCAACATCCTTAAGTGCATCTGCAACAATTTGTGATACTTTTAAATCATTCGCGCTTACTTCTTCTTGTGATTTTCCAGCCTTCAATACTTTTACCATATATATCCCTCCGTTTTTTGAATACGTATGCAAAAAATCTTTCTAACACAAAGAATATTCTAATTATTTTTTAAAGTCAACCTTTTTATGTTGTTTTACGTTCGATTAATACCCCTTCAATTTCAATAGTTTTCGCAAAGCCCGTATAATCATTGATTTCATTAAGCAAATATTCTACTGTAGCTTCTACCATCTTTTCAATCGGCTGCTCCCAAGTTGTTAGTTGATATGCGGGCCAGGATGCCATTTCGATATTATCAAAACCGATAATTTTCAAGTCTTCCGGAATTTTCAGAGCATGTTCGCGCATGGCGTCAATTACGCCGAGTGCCATAATATCGTTCGCCACAAAAATAGCGGAAGGCAACTGTTTTTCATCTACCATTTCATTGGCAATTTGATAACCTCCTTCGTATGTGTAATCGGAAGAATATTTACTGAAAGTTACTTGGTTCTGCTCCAAGATTTCATAAAAACCTTTTTCCCGCTCCAGACTGGTAGATGTATTGCTGTTACCGGCAATATAAGCTAATTCTGTAGCCCCTTTGGAAAGAAGATATTTTGCGATTTGCTGGCTTGCTGTACGATTATTGCAGCAAACAGAATAAAAATCACTGTTTTCCAGTTTCCTATTGAAAAAGACCAATGGTATTTTGTTTTGTTTAAAAGTTTCCGCCACTTTTAATGACATGGTAGCATCTGTAATGACAACTCCCGCTACGTTATAATTCAGCAATGTCTCAATATCATCACTTTGAAGCTCGTCGTTGTTCGTATGGACAAACAACACACTAAAGCCATGTTGTTTAAAAGCCATCGTAAATTGTTTCAGCACTTGAGGATAAAACGGATTTTGTATTCCTTTCATCACTAAGCCAATTATTTTCGTACGGTTTGTGATCAGGCTTCGCGCAAATTCATTAGGACGGTAATCTAATTCTTTTGCAGCCGCCAACACCTTTTCACGTGTCTTAGCAGAAACTCTTGCACCTTCAAAGTACACTCTAGAAACAGATGATTGGGAAACACCCGCAAGTTTCGCAACATCTTTTGCAGTGATTGTTTGTTTCATTTTTCTCAATCCTTTACCAATCTTATTGCCAATAGCGTACACTATTTTAAAGCACAAAGTAAACCCGCGCTAACGCGCGGGCCATTTCCCCTTTTGTTATTTGATTGACTTCAAGCTCGAAGTTACTTTAAAGGTATCTTTCCCTTGTTTCAAGATGAACTCCCGTTTCACTTCACCGAAGCCTTTTACAAAATAGGTTCTGTTGACGGCTCCGTCTTTACTTTTACTTTCAAAAACAATCGCCTTTTTGAATTTTTTGTATGGAGTCGTAACAGTGGCATTTGTACTTACGATTTTACGGCCATCTACTATGTCCCCTTTTTTGATCGGAAACTTCATATAGACGGAAATTGGTTTTAACGCTCGCAACTGTTTTAATGTAGGATTATATTCTTTGTAGAATTCGGCTTCCCATTTAACCAGTTCAATCCGGTTTTTGCTCAAGCGATAAACACGCAATACTACAGTTCCGCCATTGTCTTCGTAAAGCGCCACATGATTGTCTTTCAAGTATTTTGTTCGAACGGTAAGATCAGCATATTCGTTTCCTTTGCCTTCAAAATGTGCCGTTGTTCCATCTGCCATAAAAAAGTCATAAGCTTGTAAGCGGTGCGATTTCTTGGCTAAGAGACCTACATCATTGCCTGTTGGCTGGACTGCTGCTTTAGAAACATCTGCTTTTGCCGTTGACGTCCCGGAGGGCATAGCGGCAAAAGCACTCAGAAACAAGACGACGACTAAAATGAGTGCCTTCACTGAACGTTTCATTTTTTCTCCGCTCCTTTTTCAAATTAGACGTATATAGGGAATGGGAGTTTCATAAAAAAATTAAATTAAAGAAATAAAAAAGCTAGGCGCCAAAGGCATTTCACCTTTGCGCCAAGCTTTTTTACATATGCAGAGATTTATCATAAATGGGTTTCACATGCAATTTATAATGTTTTTGCACTTCTTTAAAGTCATAAATACGCCCTTCACTTTCAGGGCTTTCAAGTCGTTCAATATGTTCCTCGGCCAAGTCGGCTAAGTACTTACCGATTGCCACCTTATTCGGATACTTTTCGTTTACTTTCGTAATCAATGATTCATCCAACATGTGTTTAAAGGCATAGTATACCGCTACATTGACTACTGTCAGTTCATCCCCGGTCGCATTGGAAACAATATAGTAATTCCCAAATTTATCTTTTAACAAATCCCTTTTCGCCTGAATATCCACAGTTATCTCCTCCTTTTATCTCACTACTCTTATACCCATTTTCTATTAAGTAGACACCTAAAATTAATAAGTAGCCGAATGATCACCAATCTATATTTGCTGGCTACTGAAAACTTTATTTTAGTTGAAGAACAGGAAAAGCCGGGCACAATGCTGCCGGCTTTTTCCTGTTCTTCATATGTTTCATAATAAAATTAAATCATCGAATTTCACCATGATTTTCCCTTTCTCATAACCAAATCCAGTGTAAGGTGCATTAGAGATTCCATTAAGATTATTGACGATGTAGGCCGGGAAATCTATTCCGCATTCATATGCATGTGGATACCCGCCACCAAACCGAGGATTTATTTCAGAAATAAAAAATTTCCCATTATGCTCAAAAATATCAATATCAATAGGTCCTTTAAACTCGGTTTGGCTGACAAAGTCCCTAACAATATTTTCTATTTCTTTATTGTGAATGGAAATTGATTTATCTGTTTCGCCCGCTCTCATACTAATCTTCTCTTTAATGAAGAGATCTACCAATTCACCTGTTACCATATCTACGTAGACGTCTACACCAAACTCCTTATCTTTGAAAAATGGCTGATAAACCATCTGAATAGAACTTTCTCTGTAATTCTCAAATTCGTATTCATCTTTTATTGTAGTAATTCCTAAACTCGCACTGCCAGTCACTGGTTTTGATATCAGCGGAAAACTGATATTTCCTTTTCCAATAGCTGCTCCTATTTGCTCTAAATCATAGAAGGTCGGCACAGAAGGCAGACCACGTTCGATCAAGAAACGGTGCATAGCATATTTATTGAAACTCAATTCCACCATCGGCAACGATGAGATGATTGGAGTGATTCCATGAGATTTAAACTTTTCATAATTTCCCGCTATTAGCTCCAGTTCAGGATCAATCATTGAAATTAAAGCGTCAATATTATTGTCGGAACAAATTTTTATGATGTCGTCTACATAATTTTCATCATTTATTTTGGGTACCTTGAAAAACTTTTCAGAGAAGTAAACAGCAGGAGCAAACATATCCATATCACATGTAAATACCAAGCCATTAACTTTTGCCAATTCCTTGTTAAAATATTGAACAATCTTGACTCTGCGGCCAGCACATAAAATTAGTATGTTCATATCTTATCCTCATTTCCAATTTTCCTGACAATAAGATTTCAAGAATCTTCCGTAAGTATTTTTCTAACAAAATATGCCGGCAATATTCTTTAAATTTTATTTATTAACTCTATAGAAAATAAAGTATTCCTTGTAGCCAATTATAGTTCCTTTAAAGCAGTCCCCAAGGCCTCACTATTAAATTTCAGCGTTTTTAATAAGATTGTTTACGACAAAGCGGTTTTTAGAATTTGGAAAATTTGGTATTTTCTCTACTATTCTTATATTATATATCATGTCTTCTCCAAATGTATATTGCATTTTTTCATGTATTTCTTCTGTTATGGTATTCGTGTAATCAGGTGCCCCCTCCACAAAAACATCAATAGTTTCTAAAGAATTTTGTATAAATTGCAGTTTTTGAATATTATTTGGCAAAGTATTTCCTACTTTCGCCAAATAGAAAGCTGTAAATTTCCCTTTGCTTTTAGATTCCAGAAAATCATTTTTTCTATCTGCTAATTCTTCGACGATTGGGTGAACTGAGCCACAGAGACATCGTGATTCTCTTTTCAACAACTTAAATTGCGGGCCAATATTATAGCGGATCAATGGAGTCCCATATGTATTGAAACAAGTTACAATGGCATCTCCTTCATTATTCACTTCAATAATTCCAGAATTTGAAATGGTATGCATTTTGCCGATTGAACACTCCATGATAAAAGGCAGGCCTTCATCAGCGGCATAATAATGGCGCAAAGGGCAATCGAACGCTTTTTCAATTTCGTATCTGTAATAAGGAGGCAGCGGTTCTGCTGTAGTAAAAATTGCTACAGGGCGAAAAGACAATATAATTTTATTTTCATTAATATATTTTGCTAGTTCAAAAATCGCTGACGGCAAGCCATCGATAAAATCCGGTTTATACTCGTCCAAGTTCCGGACAAATTCATATGCATTTTCTTGATTGCAAAAGTAAGTTGAATATAATCGTTGCTTCACATAGTAGTTCTCTCGCCAGAATATTTTTTTGCGCTGTTTAGACGGGATAAACGGATTTGGACTAAAAGATGCACGCTTCATTTCCAAATTGATAGCACCATGCTGTTTTTTGAAAAAATCAATAAATGCCAATCTTTTTTGCACATCTTCTTTTGTAAATAAAAACTTCAAAGGTATTCCTGTCTGGCTAATTGTCCGTTCGACAATTGCGGCTGGCTCTTTGATCGTGTATATGGAAGCTAAATTTTCACGGACCATTTCTTCAGTCAAAATAGGCAGTTTTTGCAAGTCTTCTAAGCTTTGTATTTTCTCCAAATCTATTTCTTTATAAAACTCCTTATAAAAAGAGCTTTTTGAAAAAGCATGCTTGATCAGTTTCCGCAACTCTTTTTCCTGATATTCTTTTGTAGTTTCTGCATCAGAGCAATTTCGGTTCTCTAATTTTCTTAAAAATTTGAAATAAGTTTCTCCATATCTATTTTTACTTATTCTAAATCCTTCAAAACATGTCATCATGTTTTGAAGGATTATGGGAGAGTTATTATATATCTTCATTGATAGAGTACGCATATCAGCCGCCTCCCGCCTTACTGATTTGTGAGGACATTTAATTTTTTTGCAAATTTAACTTCTTCTTTCCAGCTTTCCTGCAAATCAGGCTGCCGGGTCTTGCGGTTTGCCAACTTCAGCAAAGTTGTTCTTGCTTCTTCTGCAGGCATCGTAGGAAGATTGCTCAAAATACGATTCAACTCTATTTGGCTAATCGGAGTTGATTTGCCAATATAAATTTTCGGAAATATTTTTTCGTCTTGTATTTCGCTTGGATCAAGAAGTTCTTCATATAACTTCTCTCCCGGCCGCATTCCTGTGAATTGTATTTTAATTTCACTTTCCTCGTAGCCTGACAATTTGATCATGTTTCTTGCCAAATCGACTATTTTCACCGGTTCTCCCATATCCAAAACAAAGACTTCTCCTCCGGAAGCAAGTAATCCAGCTTGAATTACCAGCCTTGAAGCTTCAGGAATCGTCATGAAATAACGGGTCATTTCAGGATCCGTAACAGTTACAGGGCCTCCTTTAGCTATCTGTTCACGGAATAAAGGAACCACACTGCCACGTGAACCAAGCACATTTCCAAATCGCACTGCAGCAAATGTTGTTTCACTGGACTTCGCCAGATTTTGAACGACCATCTCAGCAAAACGTTTTGAAGCCCCCATAATATTTGGCGGGTTGACTGCTTTATCAGTAGAGATAAGGACAAAGTTGCCTACTCCATGTTTATGGGCCGCTTCTGCAACATTCTTAGTGCCAAAAATATTGTTTTTTACCGCTTCCATTGGATTTGCTTCCATCAGCGGAACATGTTTATGGGCTGCCGCATGATAAATGAAATCTGGTTTGTATTTACCGATGATATGAAAGATTCGTTCCCTGTCCTGGACATCAGCGATGATAGGAATGATTTCTGTGTCTTTCGATACTTTCCCACGCAACTCCATATCAATTGTGTATATGGAATTCTCGCCGTGCCCAAGCAATAAAATGCGGGCGGGCTGCAATAAACTTATCTGTCTGCATAACTCAGAACCGATTGAGCCGCCAGCTCCTGTCACCATAATGGTTTTTTGCGCAAGCTTCTCTTCTATCATGTTCATATCAAGTTTTACTTCTTCACGCCCAAGAAGATCTTCAATTTTCACATCCCGAATATCTTTAACTGTAAGTTTGCCATTGATCAAATCTTCGAATCTTGGGACGGTTTGGGTTCTTGCTCCTGTTCCGATGCATAGCTTCGTCAAATCTGCCATCTCTTTTTTGGAAAGAGATGGTATGGCGATAACAATTTCATCAATTTGATGATTTGCAACAAGTGCAGGAATATCTTTTATCGAACCGGCCACTTCAATTCCGTAAATTTCCAGGCTCCATTTTGTTTTGTCGTCATCCACAAACAAAACTGGTTTTTTACCCCATTCAGGGTTCAACTTCATTTGTTGGGCGATCATTCTAGCAGCTTGCCCTGCGCCTATGACCATTGTTCGGTTCAACTGGTGCTTTTTCCGATTAAGCGATCGTTCGTTGAATACCCGGAGCGAAATTCTAGAGGCCCCCAGGAATAAAACGAGCAGCATCCATGTTAAGATCAGCGTTCTCGCATATAGTACTTCAGCATAGGCATACTGCATGATAAGAGCGACAAAAAGCGTAAAAGTGACCGCTTTGACGATGGATTTTACTTCATCCACTGAAGCGTAAGACCATACTTTCCGATATAAGCCATAATGCCAAGCAAACGAATGGTGAGCAATAAAAAGAGTGATCGTACTTATGAAAAGCATTCGGTTGGTTAGCACATTCTCAGAAGGATATAAGAATAGGTAACAAGCATAAATGGAAGAAAGAATGATTAACGAATCAATGAAAAACAATGAAATAATTCTTTTTTTAATAGTCAACTGAATTACCCCTTCTCATTTTTCGATTTCGGCTGCCTTCTTAACTGCCATAACTTTGATAGTAATCATTCTTTTTGTTAACCTCGTAATTGTTTAAGACAACCCCCAGGATAAATGCTCTTGCAGTTGTTAAAGCGTCACGCGCTTTTGATAAACTTTGTTTTTCTGTTTTTCCGGTATTCACAACTAAAATTGTTCCATCGCATTTGTTCGCCAATATTTTCGCATCGGTTACAGCTAGAATAGGAGGGGAATCGATCAAGATGATGTCGTATTTCTCTTTCATTTCATCCAGCAAGTTATCCATCACTTCCGAATCCAGTAGTTCCGCTGGATTAGATGGTACTTGTCCACTCATCAATAGATCTAACCCACGGATTCCACTTTTCTTGATTGCGTCTTGCATTCGGCCTTTTCCCAAAAGAAGGTGTGATAACCCGATTCTGTTGCTCATTCGAAAAGTAGTGTGCAAGGTTGGCCTTCTCATATCGGCGTCGATCAATAAGACCTTTTTGCCAGCCTCCGCATAAACAATCGCCATATTTCCTGAAGTAGTGGACTTGCCTTCTTCTTTGGAAGCTGAAGTGAAAAGCAAAGTTTTCATTTCATCGCTTGGAAGCGAAAAGTTGATGTTGCTGCGGATAGTTCGATATTGCTCTGACACAATTGAATTTGGATTAGTACGAGCCACCAATTTTCGGGTTGCTGATAGTTTTGAGTTTTTCGTTTTCCACATTTTCCACCATCTCCTTTTGATCATAGATAACTCCAGATTTTTTAAATTCCTTCTCAGTCTTGGCTGAGCTGACAATTCCAAGAACTTGAAGGCCAATGATCTCTTCAATATCTTCTTCTGTCCGTACTGTTGTATTCATCTGATCCAATAAAATAGCAATCCCGGTTCCCAGCATGAACCCTAGAATAGCTCCAATTGCCATATTTAAAAATGGGTCTGGTTTTACTGGAGAAGGATTTGCGGATTCTACCGCTGGCGCTAAAACTTTTACATTATCCACATTCATTAAACTTTTAATTTCTGCCTGAAATACAGATGCAACAGTATTTGAAATGGCAACCGCTTGACTCATTGATTCATCTTCAACAGCAATCTGGACCACTTGGGAATTTTCTGTGCTGCTCACTGTTATTTTTTCATCTAATGTAGCAACCGTATCAGCAAGTTTAAGTTCTTCGATAACTGCGTTAAGAATTACCGGGCTTTTAATAATAACGTTATACGTACTAATCAATTGAAGATTGTCATCGATACTTAAGGCAGTGCCTTCTTCTCCTGATTTAACCGTTTGGTTAACAAGAAGCTGGGTGGAAGCTTGATAAATCGGCTTCAATAATGTGTAGCTTGCGATTCCAAATAAAGCTGTAATCAAAAATGTCATGATAAGAATAATTGGAAGCCTTTTTTTCATGTTCTTAAAAAATTCTTTAATGTTGAACGTGCTCTCCATTTTGGTCACCTCTATTTTTGTTTTAAGTAATTTTTTAACGGAACTGCTTTTCAGCAAAGTTTCCGATGTAGATGAATTTTGAATACTTGCCATCGTAGGCATTTAACATAAAAATAATCCATAATACTAAGCCAATAGGCGATAAGATAACTTCAGCCAACCATCCAATAACAGGCAGCATGCCCAAGCCATTAAAAAGCACTAAGAAAACGAGTGATATACCAATAGACTGAATAGCATGGAATCTCACAAAATGATTTTCCTTTTCCAAGAAAAGGATAATTATACCAGTGAAAAAGCCAAACAAATATGCCAACGATCCAGTAATATTTTCCGGCAAGCCTAACGATGTTCCTGGAGCATTAGAATGATTTGTTTGTTTGAAGACTGTCTGACTCTCTAAGCTATTAAGGTTTTTTTTCTCCGAAATTTTAAATTGATTTCCAACCATTGTTCTTCCTCCTTTTTATAAATCATTTGACCCAATACTAAAGGGGGAAGGTTAAAAAGAAGTTAAAATATTCAATTAGTTTTAATATTTAATTATTGGTAATTTATATGATGTTTATATCTTAAGATTATCTTCATGGATTATAATAACTGCTTAATATAACACTGAGTTTTATTCTGAATAGCTTTGTTTTCTGTGGGGATAACAAAAAAAGCACTTTTTCCTATGTCACGATGACAAAGAAAAAAGTGCTTTTTATTTTATTAATAGGAGAATTTGTAGCCAAAACCTCGTACAGTATGAATGTATACTGGATTTGCCGGATCCTTTTCTACCTTACGCCTCAAGTTGCTGATATGAACTTTTACAGTCTGCATATCTCCATCTGAGTAATATCCCCAAACCCGGTCATACAGTTGTTCAGCAGTCCAAACACGATTCGGATTTTGCGCCAGAAGCAAAAGCAGTTGAAATTCTTTGTGATATAGCCTTACAGGTTCTCCATTAATGTATAGCTCTCTTGCATCAATATGAATATGCAAATCTTTGAATTCCAACACAGAAAGTTTTTCTTCTTCTCCATTTGTCCAGCCATTCCGTCTAAGTATAGCTCTAATGCGGGCTTCCAATTCATTGAAGTCAAACGGCTTTGTGATGTAGTCATCTCCACCTACTTCAAGTCCTTGTATTTTATATGTTAATTCTTTCCTATAACTAACAAACAAAATTGGCAATTTGGTTTGCATACGAATCTGTTCACACACTTCGAGACCGTTCATCCCCGGCATTTCAATATCAAGTAAAACTAAGTCCGGCGTTTCTTTTGCTAAAAGATCCATCGCTTCATAGCCGTCTTCCGCTTCAATTGCCCGATATCCTTTTTTCACAAGAAACAAACGAATCAGTTCACGGATACCATCTTCGTCTTCAACTATCAATACAGTGGCGCTTTTCATTAGCTTCCCTCCAATTTATACATTAAAAACCCAGCGGCAAAGCAATATAGAATACGCTGCCTTTGCCTTTTTCACTTTCAGCCCAAATTTCCCCTTTATGGGATAAGATGATTTCTTTCGCAATCGCTAAACCAAGTCCGCTGCCTTTGTAGTCGGACGAGTCTCCTTTTTTAAAGAAGCGGTCAAAAATATGTGGAAGCACTTCTTCGTCGATGCCACAGCCTGTATCGGCTACTTTTATAATGACTTCTGCATCAAATTCTTCGTGCTCCAGCACTGCTCCTTCTTTTCCTTTTGAGAAAATCTCAGCTGAAATGGTAATTTTGCCTTCTTGGGAATCAGTATGTTTTACTGCATTCCAGAGAACATTTGAAAAAACTTGATCTACCCGGTCAACATCAATAGATAACATCAAGTTATTTTGCCAATCTTTGCGCTCTATTTTGACATGCTCGAAGAACCTGCCGCTTTGTTTAACATCCGATTCCATTCCTTGAATAAGGCGATCGAGCCAATTACCTAAGCGAACGCTTTGAAACCGCAGTGTCATATTGCCGGATTTGTATTTCCCCAGCTCTACAAGATCTTCCGTAAGACGCTCTAAAAGCAGCAGCTTATTATGGATCATGTCCAAATATCGCGGATTTTTTTCATCAATCAAACTTTCTTTGACAGCTTGAATATAACTGTGAATCAGCGTTATCGGCGTCCCAAGTTCATGTGAAATCGTAGAAAGCATCTCATTTCTCGCCTTTTCAATTTCCTGGATTTCATCGTTCACTGTTACTAAGTTCATATTGGTAATTTCAAGTGCCATCGTTCGTTCTTTCACATTGCGCTCCAGGAAATAATTTAAATTTGTAATTTCTTGTGTCAGGCTTCTCAAGTTTGCAAGTGTTTCTATACGCAGAAGAAATTCTTCTTTATCACATGGTTTTACTAAATAATCATTTGCTCCTGCTGTAAAAGCATGCGTCTTTTCCTGTACCCCTTCTTTATCGGATAACATCAGTATCGGCAATTCCGTCAAGGTATGCTTCATACGTACTTGCCTGCACAGCTCGTCTCCTGTCATATCTGCCAATGACCAATCCAAAACGATCAAATCCATCGGCTGATCCTCTAGCAGCTGAATCGCTTCTTTTCCTTCTGCTGCTCCGGTCACTTTATAGCCTTCCTTTATCAATTGATAAGTCAACATTTGGCGATTAATTTCATCAGGCTCAACTACCAGGATGCGAATATGCCTTTTTCCGCTTTTCCGGTTGACCAAAGTATTCGCTAATTGGGAAGCCGTCAACTCCTCGATAAAAGCTTCTTTAGGCGGCTTAAGCTCTTCTCTGTTTTCTTCAATATATACAGGTAAAGTAAAACTGAACGTCGTACCTACACCAAGCTCTGACTCAACATCAAGCCGGCCACCTTGCAATTCTACTAGCCGCTTTGTAATATTCAATCCAATTCCTACCCCTTCGAGCTGGCCTTCCTTTTCGTTCATTTCTTTATGAAATGGTTCAAATAAATTTGGAAGTCGATCTTCTTGAATGCCTGTACCGGTATCTCTAACGGATATCTCTATTTGCTTTCCCACTTTCTTTGCAGAAACGGCTATTTCCCCAGCTTCTGTATACTTGATTGAATTTCCCACCAAGTTATATAGAATTTGTTCGACCCGTTCAGGATCCGCGATTACTTTAGGCAGATCAGAAGATACCGTATGATAAAGCTGTATTTTTTTGTCTTTGACGAGCGAGCCGCAAACAGCCAGTACATTTTCAGCAATTTCTTTAAATTCGACTGGCTGGGCATGGATATCCAATGTATTCTGTTTCAATTTCGAAAAATCCAGAATGTCATTTATCATATGTGCCAGTTTTTTCCCACTTGAAACAATCATGCCAAGTTGGCTGTTTATAGCCGGCGGCAATCGTCCAGCTGTAACTTCCTGCAAGGATTCCGCAATACCGATCATCCCGTAGAGCGGGGTCCGCAATCCATGCGAAGTAAAAGCCAATAGCTCATCTTTACGTTCAGTCGCGTGTTTCAAAGACTCCATTGCAAGGCGCTGGCGTTCAGTAGCTTTCCTCTCACGTTCAACTTTCTCTATTTCCCTTACATAAGCCTTATCATTTAATCCGAAAGCAAAAAGCAATATTCCGGTAAGGACCGACATAATAGATCCCAATTGATTTTTCATCGTCAAAGGAAAGATTCCCATATTCAGGAATACAAAAATGCCAATGCCTATTATAGATAAAACAGCGGCAACTACGAAATATCTGGCATAAAGAATTCCACTTTTCCAAAGTACCGAAGCTAGTGCCAAAACAGCGATCATTGACGCCAGCAAAGCAAAGGGCAATAGCAAGCGAACCGATTCATATGAGAAGAACAAGATGAAAATAAGCGTGAAATTTACACCGATCAGAAGGTGGAATAACCTTGTTGTCTTCGGCAAGCGACGCCTTGTATCTAAAAAACTTTTTGTTAAAAGCAAGACAGAAATGCTGCTTAATCCAATAAAGATTAAGGGAGAATGGCGGCTCCACCATGACCACTCAGGCCAGATAGAAGAAAAATCCAATCCTGCCATAGAAGTAACAGAAAAAAACATCGATAGAAGAAAAAGAACAAAATAAAAATAGCTGCTTTCCTGGTATTTTATAAACTGAAGAAAGTAAAAAAATAAAATGGCAACTCCGATTCCGCTGAATAGCCCCATTAATAAAGTGGTATTGCGAGTATGCTCTTCAAAAGCAGTTTGCTCCCAGATTGTAATTGGCAATCGAAGCGGCCCCGATGAATGTACTCGCATGTAAAATGTTTTTGTAGCAGCAGAGTCGGCATTCAAACCGAATGCGAAGTTATTTTGAAAATATCCTCCACCACCTGACGATGTTAGGCGCCCAACTTTTTCTGCCGTAAATTTCCCAGCGGCATTTGGCGTATACAATATGGCATTATCTATTGTTGATTCGTTTAGCTCAAGCAGCCATGTTTTTTCAGGCGCCAAGTTTTGCACGTCGAGCTTTACCCAATAAACAGAGGAAGTATAGCCTTCATTCGGAATTTCTCCGGCAGTCGGCATAAACTCTACATCCAAATACAACTGGGTTACTTCTTCAATACTATATTTGCCTTCCGGGTCCTCAAGAAGCCGTATATTTTTGTTGGCTTTTACACGTTCTGTAGTTTCATCAAGCTTCAGGAGTTCCGCCCCTGCTTTAACCTGTTCATTTTGTGCCCCAGCCCCTCCAAAAAATAGCAAAACAAAAAAGATAAAGATAAATTTTACTATTGTGGAGAAGTAACGATAGAAAACGGGCATACGCAAACACCTCTACTATTCAATCAATCTGTAAAACGAATCACTTGGTTCAAAAGTTTTTTCTGAATGAAAAGATAGAACTGGTAAATCCAGCTGAAATTATTGAATATTAGAAAACATTAGGATAAAAAACCTAACTTATAGAAATTTAATGGGTTAATAGATTTATTAAATCATATCATTTCTCATAGTAAAATTAAACATTTTTATTTCTGAAAATTCAATTAAATAAATTGACCTATCTTTAATAAGCATTTAGTATATATAAATACATTAGTAGGTTCAGAATTCCTATATCTTCCTTACTTTCACATTAATGGACCTAGAAAGGGATGATAAAAATTGAAAAGGAAAAATTTAAGGCAGCCTAAAAGAAAGTTGATCCATGGCATAGGCTGGGCTACCGCCCTTATCCTTCTTGTCGCCACTACTTATTTATTCTTTTTAGTTCCGGATGCAGCAAGCACACTGGATGAAATTCATGAACCTGTAGCCAGAGACCTGTCGATTAAGCGCACTGAAAAAGTTATTCTAGAAGAAAAGAAACCTATATCCGTCTTGCTTCTTGGGGTGGATGAACGTGAAGATGATCGTGGGCGGTCAGATACCATCATCGTCTTAACTATTAATCCGGCAAAAGAATCTATAAAAATGGTCAGTATCCCGCGGGATACCTATACGGAAATTGTAGGCTATGGAATATCGGATAAAATAAATCATGCCTATGCTTTTGGAGGAATGGTGATGTCGATGGAATCAGTAGAGAACCTGCTTGATATTCCTATCGATTATGCTGTCCAAGTGAACATGGAAGGTTTTCAAGCTATGGTTGATGCAGTGGGCGGCATAACAGTTGATAACCCAATTGCCTTTGAAGAGTTTAAGCTCGGGGAACAGACTATTAATGGTGAGCAAGCATTGTATTATGTTCAAATGCGAAAACAAGACCCGAATGGAGATTTCGGCCGGCAAGATCGGCAGAAACAAGTGATAAAAAGCATATTGGATAAAACCGCTTCGGCAAATTCTTTGTTTAACTATAAAGAGATTTTGAACGCTTTAGGTGACAACATAAAAACCAGCATAAGCTTTGGCGAACTTTTGGAAGTTCAAAAAAATTATCGGAACGCAGTTAAAACAATTGACCAAATCTATTTTGAGAATGGGACAGGCGAGATCAGAAACAAAATCTGGTATTATCAGATGGATCCGGAAGAACTCGAAGAAGTACAACTTACACTGAAGAATCACCTGGAAATAAAGTAAAACAATTTACTCCTTTAATAAAAAAGTAGAGGCTGTCGAGAACCCTCGGCAGCCTTCTTTTTTGTTCCAATGAACAACCATGCTTAAGATTGCATCATAATGAATTTGCTATTTTCTACCCATGCTTCTCCTTGTGCTTTATAATCATGAAAAAGGAGGCTCTATAATGTGTTTAATTAATTTTCAATTTCAAAACCACCCAAAATACAAACTAGTTGTAGCAGCTAACCGGGATGAATTTTATGGACGTCCAACAAAACCAGCGTATTTTTGGGATGATGAGCCCCTCTTGCTTGCTGGGAAGGATTTGCAGCAAGGTGGGACATGGCTTGGCATAACCAAAACAGGAAAATTTGCCGCGTTGACGAATTTCCGCGATCCTTCCAAACCTGAAACCGGAAAAATTTCCAGGGGTGCTTTGGTACGGGATTTTCTTGCCGGAACACAATCGCCAATTGATTTTTTAACGGCACTTGAACCGGCAGACTACACAGGGTTTAATTTATTGATCGTTGATGCTGACCGCTTGTTCTATTATAGTAATTTGCAGGGAGAAATTTTGGAAATCACTCCAGGAACATATGGTCTAAGCAACCACCTTCTTGATACGCCTTGGCCCAAAGTAGTAAGAGGAAAAAGAAATCTAGGCGAATACCTTTCTTCTTCCAAAGAAGTGAGCCTTGACGCCCTTTTTGCAATTCTGGCAGATTCTGAAGAAGCTTCTGATTCTGATTTGCCCCATACCGGAATTGGCCTTGAATTTGAACGCAAATTGTCGGCGATGTTCATCAAAACTCCCGACTATGGAACCCGCTCCGCTTCTGTCGTGTTGATTAGCCACGATGGCAGCGTCACATTTGCTGAACGCACATTCGAAAAAGGAGATTTCAATGGCGAACAGATTTTTAATTTCAACATAATATAACCCCAGCCCTTTTATACAGAAAGGCTGGGGTTGTATTTCTCTCTATGGCCATCAATAGCGATTTCAATCAAACGTAACGCCCATACTGTCAATGAGCCGCGCATATTCTGGATATTCCCGCTCCCACTCTTGCTTCCGCTCGATTGCCTTATCATCCAAAAGAGCTTGAATAACATTCAAACACACATGCCAACCGGCCAAATCACGTGCAGTATGAGGTGTGAAACGGCTAATAAATTCGATAAGCCAAAGCTTTGTGCCGCTGCCTTCCTCTTCAAGTTCAAAACGAACTTCATCTTCCGCCCACTCAAATGCCAGTACTTTTCCATCTTGAAAATCGGTAATCGCCAGGCTGTCGGTAGTGCCATCGCCCATACGGAACGAAAGGGACCCGCCTTCTTCCAATTTTTCTACTCTCAGTTCTGGAAACCAAGACTGTAATTTCTCATTTTCCGTCAGCATTGCCCACATCTGATCTGGGCTTTGTACAAACCGGCGTTCAAAAGTTGCTGTATAACCATACTCTACTTGGATAATTTCAGCTCTCATCTCACCTGCTCCTCCTTCGTCTGTTATGATATGTTTTATTATACAGGAAACATCCGCCGGGTAGGAATGCTGGCTGGCAGAGTTGGGTATAGCATAATGAAGGAGTTGAGCATTTATGAGATTTGGCTATGCCTGCATGAACACAGAACTGAAAACCGTCTTTAGAACGCTGCGGGTGGCAACAGTGGAAGCCGAAGGATCCCAAAAAATAAAAGAATTGACCTTAAAAAATATGCAGACTACACTTGAAGTGATTCAATGGAATATAGAGAATAATATTTTATTTTACCGTGCGTCCAGTTCTATTGTTCCACTGTCAACTCATCCTGTGAATGATTGGATATGGTGGGAAGACCCAGACTTCCTTTTATTGGCAAGCCAAATACGAGAGTTGGTTGGCACCCATCAAATGCGAGTTTCCGTTCATCCAGGACAGTATACGGTGTTGAACGCTCAAAAGCCTGAAGTGCTGCAGAAATCGATCGAAGACCTTGAATATCACGACAAGCTGATTGGGCTGCTGGGTGGGAATGATATCATCTTGCATACAGGAGGAGCCTACGGCGACAAAGAAGCCGCAAAAAAACGCTTTGCAGAAAATTTCCTGAAGCTGTCTCAAAGCTTACGAAGAAGGATCCGCCTTGAAAATGACGATAAAACATTTACTGTCCGGGATGTTCTCGATGTCAGTAAAATGTGCGGCGTGCCTATTTGTTTGGATATTCACCACCATAATGTCAATAACGAAGGAGAACCGGTCGATTTCAGCGAAATATTAGCTACATGGAAAGGATTCGGCACTCCAAAAATCCATATCAGTACCGGAAAAGAAGGCTTTACGGATTTGCGCCATCATGATTTTGTTTCCGAAGAAGATTTCAACCAACTTCTTTTAGTATTAAAAGGCGCGGACGCAGACATTATGTTTGAAGCAAAGCTGAAAGAACAAGCGGTGATGCCGTTTGTCCATAAATTACTGAACAAATAAGAGCGGCCGCCTAAAGAGGCAGCCGCTTTTATTATCTGGTTGTGGTGCGGGTTGCTGCCGGGAATAGAAGCGTGAACACCGTTCCTTTCCCTTTTGCCGACGAAACCTTGATATGCCCATCCATTTGACGAATCACACTGTATGTGACCATCATCCCAAGCCCTGTGCCTTTTGTCTTTGTTGAAAAATAAGGTTCGCCCAAGCGTTGGACTTCTTCTTTCGTCATCCTGCATCCTTCATCTGCAAGTTCAATGCTTACTTCTGCGTTATGAGTTGCGACGTTAATGTAAAATTTCCCGCCAGTCGGCATTGCTTCAATTCCATTCCGTACAATATTGACAAGCGCCTGATGAAATTTTTGCCGGTCCGCCATGATACAAGCTTCTTTATCTAGTGACTTGACAACTATGTTTATATTATTGCTTAAAGCGTATGGCCCTAGCACCTTCAGAATGTGCTCTACTTCTCGCTTTACAGAAATACATACCATTTGCCCATAAGAGGGTTTCGCGTATACCAAATAATCATCAATAAGGCTTTCTGCCGCCTGTATCTCCTTTAATATTGTTTCATGAAATTCAAGTTGTTTTTCACGGCTGTATTCGTATCTCTGCATTAATTGTATAAATCCTTTTATGCCTTGGATGGGATTACGCAGCTCATGTGATACGGCAGCCGCAAAATGGCTGACTGTGTCCATTTTTTCGTGTTTCAATAGTGAATTCAACAAATATTCTTGCCGCATAATGTGTTCTATCAGTAAAGCTGCCAAAACACTGACAATACCTTGGTTAATCATTAAAAGGAGCCATATATCGTATAAGCGGTCAATCGGATGATCGAACAAAAAATACCCTGCCAATAAATTAAAAGATAAAGAAAAAAATGAAATAAGGAAAACACTGAGAATTTTCGTTGCCCACTGCATCTGCATAAAAGCAGGCTGCAATAGCGGAACTGCAACCGCAATGAGCAGTTGATTCAAAATTGCGATATCCGTACCTTCCCCTCCGATAAGAATCCGGCAAACTGCCGCTACTACAAACAAGAAAGCACTGACATACGGACCACCATACAAAGCACCGACAATCATTGGAACTTGCCGAAGATCAAAAATATAATCGTTTGTGATAAATTCATATGGAAAATTCATGCATAGAATGATAGATAACGAGAACAAGATGGTCAGCATGGTCCGGTGGCTGACAAAAAAGTTTCGCTTGCCTGCAGTAACGAACATTTGATAGACAATGATAGGAAAAATGATAAAAAAAATATTGTTAATCATGCCAGACGCTGTTTCCATCTGATTAGCCACCTCCTGTTCAGTTATTCACGCCATCCATTATACAGTTCCTTTTTCCCCTAGACCATTCCTTTTGGCTTCAAGCTTTTCCCACTCAGCTGATTTCCCACTTTTTTCAATACACGCTCTCTCCGCTTTTTCATGCCTGCAACTGTTACTCCAGAAAGAACTGCCAAATCAGCTGCGCTTCTGCCTTCTACGAACAATGCTTCCAACAACTTGCGTTCATTGGCAGTTAACGAAACCAAATCGAGCCACTCTGGCAATTCGTCTGCATAACGTGTATCTATCAACTCTTCAAAGCTTTCGTTCTCCACTCTAGTTATGCGCGCAGCAAAACGGGCTTCACGTTTCAACTCATCAAGCACTGCTCCGTAGATACTGCGATAAGCAAAAGGCGTAAAATTTCCTTTTGTGTTATCAAATCTCTCGTAAGCTTGCCACAATGCTACCTTGCCTGCTTGCCTGTAAACTTCAAAATCACGATAAATATGGAGCTTTCTTATGATGGCAGAAATCATTGGCGTATACTCATCCAAAACCTTTTCAAATTGATCCACTTTTTTTCCTTCTGAACGTTCGTTTGATTCCCGGGTCCATTCAATATAAAAGTTAGAATGAAAACAAGCCAATTGCAGTTTGTGCTATTTGGTCTATCAAACGTATACTTTGCATAAGATAAAAGGGAAATAGAAACTATATAAATGTAAATAAATATCCTATTTCAGAAAAATTGTATTGATTAAGAATAGTTCAAATGATACACTTTTCTAGTATAAAGAAAGGGGAGCAATTTATTGAAGCACTTTGATGAAAACTTAATTGATCGATCTGTGTTGTTTGTAATATCTTCTTTTGAAAACGGTTGCAAATCAAAAATTGTTACGAAAGACGGTGTATTTTATTCTTCTTATTCTGCCCTTACACTGATCAACAAAGCATGCATGCTTTACGCATCGACCTATGAAGGACGTGTTAAGGCAACGCGACATAACCTGCATCAGTACAAAAAAACCACTCTTCTGATTTCAGAAGACGGAGTGGCTGCATATCCCACCAAGTCTCCGACTCACCCAGAATGCGTATGGATTTTCAATCAGGATTACCGGATGGAATCGATCACCCCCACTAAGACCCGTCTCATTTACGATCAATACCAAGTTTCAGCTGAAGTAAACGTATCTGTTCATACTCTGCAAAAACAGCGGACGCGGATGTACGAAATGCTGTATTACTATATGAGAGTCCGCGGCAAAAATAATTCTTAAATAATAAAAGACACCTCTCTTTAGGCTGGCATCTTTCCCAACCTAAAGAGAGGTGTCTTTTTAAGCAGCATCGTCCCGCAAAATCAAGTAGGAAATTCGGATTTCCCATTTGTTTGGATCTGGTTCCGCTGCAGGATCTGTCAAATAACTTTCAAACCGCCCATTCCAAATCTCGATCTCACCTTCCCATTTCCTGTCCAGTTCTATGCCTTCTTTCTTCGCCCAGATTTCCAACTCGTTCGACGATTTCGCCAAATAGTTCGGATGTCCTTGATGCAAAGCCGTCACGTAAGATCCGCCAGGGATGAAACTTGAAATGACCCGGTCATCCCCTATTACCATTCTCTCCACAGGCACTCCCACTTCAACTTGAGAAGCTTCCTCTTCATTCCCAATTACCCAATACCGGAAAAACATTGGACCAGCAGGTTCTAATTCCTTTTGAGCAAGCCATACAGATAGCTCCTCAATCAATTCGTTCATTTTTTCCCATCGCAGAAGCGTTGTCTGAATAGCAATGCCTACATAAGGAAGTTCAGGCAGATTTTCTACAGTAGGCTCATTGATAAATCGAATTGCCAACAGGCATCTTCCTTTCTCTTCTGTTTAAGGAGGTTCTATGTAAAAGCAATACCCAAATAGAAGTTAAAGTATGCTCGAATGCCTTTACAGCATAGATTAAATTTTTTGCCACAAACATGCCATAGATAATTAAGTAAACAAATTGACTTGGCCTTCTTGAAGTTATATTCTAAAGCAGTGACCACAGAGTTACATTTTGTGACTCATTGGTTTTGAGGAGGGGAAATATGCCGAAAAAAAAAGAATTGATGAATCAAGCTGTCCATTTATTTTCAGCGAAAGGATTTCATCACACATCTGTTCAGGAAATCGCACAAGCTGCGGGAATATCAAAGGGAGCGTTTTATAAACATTTTGATTCAAAAGAAAGTATATTAATCGAAATTTTCAAGCAGTATCATGAAGAAATTATTGGAGAAGCATCAACAGTTCAGTTTTCTGAGCAGTTAGATCCACTAGAAGTCTTCGGTCGGAACATAACGATTAAAATTGAACGGTTCTTGGACAACCAGGAATTTTTCCTTATGGTGTTTAAAGATTTTCTTCCAAACGAAAACAAACAAATTTCGGATCTCCTCCATGAACTTCAAGCTTCTACAACGGTTTCTCATAAAAAAAGCATCCTTGAGGCGTTTGGGCCTAAAGTAGAGCCATTTCTTTCTGATTTGGCAACAGTGCTCGGAGGTATGCTCCGAGAGTATTTCATAACGCTGATTCTTGAGAATAAACAAGCTTCTCCAACAAAATTGAGCGCTTTTATTGCTGGAAGCATTAATGCAATTGTTCAGCAATTAGAAGAACTGGAGCCTGTCCTTTCAGAAGAACCGACTTTTTTTGGTCAACGAGATGAAATTTTAAAAGGAATCGAATCGAAAATCCGGACATTTTCTACAGAAAAAGACAAGCTGTTGCCCTCCCTCGAATTGCTGAAAGAAGAGCTATCTAAAAAGGAACCAAAGAATTTTCTGATTGATGCTTTGCTTGTTTATTTAAAGCAAGAGGAGCAGTTGGAACACGACATTAACCGTTTGAAAAAGTTCGTATAGAAGGAGTGCCGATCTTGAAAAAAGTTATTGATTTTTCTTTAAAAAACAAATTCGCTATATGGATATTAACCCTTATGGTCGTAGTGGCTGGCCTTTATGCCGGATTGACTATGAAACAAGAATCGATTCCAAATATTACGATTCCGGCTGTAACTGTTGTTACAACTTATCCAGGTGCAGCTCCTGATGAGATTGCCGAACAAGTTACCATTCCATTAGAACAAAAAATACAGAATTTAAATGGTGTAGATTTGGTGACTTCATCATCCATGGCTAACGCTTCTATGCTTCAAATCCAATTTACATTTGACACCGATATGGATGAAGCTACCCGCAAAGTGGAAACCGCACTTGCTGAAGTATCGCTTCCTGAAGCAGCAAATGAACCGGAAGTATCCCGAATCAGCCTGGACGCCTTTCCTGTTCTTGCACTCAGCATCAGCGACCCCGAACATTCTTCAGAAGAATTGACAAAAATGGTTGAAGATAATATTCTGCCTGAACTTGAAGGAATCGACGGCTTATCGGATGCCCAAGTATCCGGCCAGCGCATTCAAAAAGTTACTATGGCTTTTGACGACGAAAAACTTGCACAGTACGGCTTAACACAAGAAACAATTCAGCAAATGATCCAAGGTTCTAACATCTCATTCCCGCTTGGATTGACCGATTTTGATGGTGAAATAAAGAACCTAGTTATTGATGGGAATATCTCAACAATCGAGGATTTGAAAAACATCCAAATTCCGGCCGTTCCTCAGATGGCAGCACCTGAAACCGGGACAGCACCTTCTCCAGGAGCGGATATTGCATCAAGCGGCGCGGCGCCGTCTGCTCCTGCGGTGGAATCAAATCCAGCAGCTACTGCAAGTACATCAGGGACAACTCAAGCTGCAGCAGCTCCAACTGAAGTTCCAACAGTTGCACTGAGTGAACTGGCCGATATCAAATTGGTCAGCGAAGCCGAATCAATCTCCCGCACGAATGGGGAAGATTCGATCGGCATCCAAATCGTTAAAGCACCTGATGCCAATACAGTAGAAGTTGTCAACGCAGTCAAGAACATTTCTTCAGACCTAGAAGAAGAGTATGGGGTTACCATTGCCTCTACTTTCGATCAAGGTGAACCGATCGAGAAATCGGTTGAAACGATGCTCAGTAAAGCATTGTATGGCATCTTATTCGCTGTGGTTATCATCCTGGTATTCTTAAGAAGTTTCAAGACGACGATCATTTCGATCATTTCCATCCCTTTATCGCTTTTGATCGCGATTTTTTTGTTAAATCAAATGGATATCACATTAAATATCATGACGCTCGGTGCATTGACCGTCGCTATTGGCCGGGTCATCGATGACTCAATTGTTGTTATAGAAAACATCTATCGCCGAATGGCTCTTCCAGGCGAAAAACTGAGAGGAAAAGAATTGATTCGCGAAGCGACACGCGAAATGTTCGTTCCAATCTTTTCTTCTACTATCGTGACGATTGCGGTATTCTTGCCGCTTGCACTAGTCAGCGGGCAGATCGGTGAATTGTTCTTGCCATTTGCTTTAGCTGTGGTATTCGCCCTTTCGGCTTCCCTGCTTGTTGCAGTAACAATTGTGCCGATGCTTGCGCACTCTATGTACAGTAAGCAACTTCAAAACTTATCGGCACAGAAAAACAAAAGCCATGAAGAAAAACCAGGGAAAATGGCCAATAGCTACAAACGCATCCTGGAATGGACATTGAATCACAAAATCATTACATTCGGCGGCGCTGCAGTCCTACTAGCAGCAAGCTTTTTCTTAGTTCCTGTCATTGGCGTCAGCTTCCTGCCGGAAGAAGAACAAAAAATGGTCATGGCGACATACAGTCCGGAACCTGGCCAAACACGTCAAGACGTCGAACAAATCGCACAAGACGTTGAGAAAATGGTTGGGGCTCGTGAGGGCGTCACGTCTTACCAGTATTCGATTGGCAGCAGCGGCAACTCAATGGCCGCAATGGGCGGAGGCGGCGACAATTCCGCACTTTTCTTTATCGAATATGACAGCAAGTTCAAAAACTTCAGCGATGAAGGCAACAACTTGATAGAAAAACTGAACAGCGAAACAAGTGCCGGCGAATGGCAGCCGATGGACTTTGCTGCTACTGGGTCATCTGGCCTTGAATTGTATGTCTACGGCAACAATATAGACGATATCCAAACTGCAATTGATGATATCCAGCCGTTGATGGAGGAAGACAAAGGCCTCGAGAAAGTCGAATCCAGCCTTTCAGAAGCTTATGACCAGTATACATTAGTGGCGAATCAAGAAACGCTGGGTCATGCTGGACTGACATCTGCACAAATCGGCATGGCAATAGGCAATGCCGGCGAAGCTCCAGTGCTTACAACTGTGAAACATGAAGGCAAGGACGTAAATGTTTACGTCGAAATTGATAAAGCACAATATAACGGAATTGATGACGTTACTAAGATCGAAATTCCGACTGTTCTAGGGTCCATGGTCTCTATCGGTGATTTGATGGAGGTCAAAGAAGGCAAATCACCGGACACGATCAACCGCAGAGACGGCAAAATGTACGCCTCTTTATCCGCTGAAGTGCTCGGCAACAACGCGGCAGAGATTTCTGCAAATCTTGACAAAAAAGTAAGCGAACTTAGGTTACCTGGCGGAGTGACAATCGACCACGGGGGCATCACCGAACAAATTAATGAATCGTTCACGCAGCTTGGGCTTGCCATGCTTGCAGCGATTGCCATTGTTTACTTTGTACTAGTCATTACCTTCGGCGGCGCGCTTGCGCCACTGGCAATTTTGTTCTCATTGCCATTTACAGTAATCGGCGTTCTTGTAGCACTATGGATTTCAAATGAACCGTTAAGCGTCAACGCATTAATCGGTGTCTTAATGTTGATCGGAATTGTTGTAACAAATGCGATTGTCCTGATTGACCGGGTTATCCATAAAGAAAAAGAAGGCTTCACGACACGCGAAGCGCTTCTTGAGGCAGGATCTACACGCCTACGCCCGATATTAATGACGGCACTCGCAACAGTCGGTGCACTGATTCCTCTTGCCATTGGGGCAGAAGGCGGCGGCTTGATTTCTAAAGGACTCGGGATTACGGTAATCGGCGGCTTAATCAGCTCAACTTTATTGACGCTTGTTATCGTACCGATTGTTTATGAAGTGTTTGCGAAGTTCCGGAAAAAAGAAGCGCATTAAGTTATAAGAGCCGGCACTTCCTTTGTGGAAGTACCGGCTCTTTTTGTGAGCTTTCTTCTGAACGCACCTCGGATCAAAGTTATCGCACCTTACAACTCAAATTCCGCACCTATCGAAAAGCTTTTCGCACCTCAGACCAATTGTTTCGCACCTTAATAAAAAAGCCGCTCCTAGTGAGCGGCTTTTAGCTTGATAACCTTATTTCTTTCTCAAAAACTCCAGCACTAATATATCGACCTGCTGTTCTTCCGTCCAACGGTCATCAAAGTTTTCACCTAGCACAAACGCCTTGAATGCTTCTTTTACTTCACCTTCATAGTTAGGTTGATCCGCTGTTTTTAAAAAGCCCAGTTTCACAAGCTGACTTTTAATTTCTTCAAAAACTTCACCTTCGATTTCAACTAATTCTTCGGTTGGCATATTGAAGATCTTATGGAGTTCATAAAGCCTTTGCAGCTCTGCAATCGGCTCAGGATGATCATCAACCCGCAAATCGACTTTAACGTCGTTATAACCACCGTAACCTGCGCCTTCTTGCAAGACGTAAATAGCTGCTGACTGTTTGCCTCGGCTGTCGCCTCCAGCATTTTGCGCAGCTGCTAGAGCTGTCAATAACCGCTCTGCAAGCGTTCCTTCTGTTTGTTCGAATGTTTCGCTCATGGCAGCCACGGTCTCTTCGCTGACCAGGATGTTGCCTTGGCTCGAATGGTGCTTGCCAACTTTATGGCCTGCCCAGTCAAAACATTCTTCTCCTGTAAAAGCGCTTGCTTCCCCTTTATGGTTAATGATGGCTACTTGGCGAAGATTTTTTCCTGGATCATCGGCCACAAGTTTCTCAATAACTTCCTCAGGCGACAGTCCTTCTTCCAATAGTTCCAGCCCTCGTGGTCCGTAACTTGTGTTTGCCCATGATTGAGTAGCTACCGCTCCAACATTCGCTTTTGCCCAGGGCACGACGGATCCAACCGCTAAAAACTTCGATTGGACGGCAACGCCCACTTCTCCCGTCTCCGGATCTGCACCAACTATGGAAAACGTTGCAACCAACTGATCTTTTTGGACTGAAAGTTTCATTCTGTTTCCTCCAAATTCAGTTTTACCCGGTAATCCACCGCGTGCTTCATTTCTTTAATAAACGCTGCCAGCAGTTGCTTTGTCGCTTCTACATCGTCTAAATCGACCACTTCAATTGATGAATGCGCATAGCGGGATGGGATTGACAAGACGCCTGCGGGCACGCCGCTTCGGCCGACGCTTAGTTCGCCTGCATCTGTTCCGATGCCCGGGAACACTTCCAACTGATAAGGAATCTTTTGTTCTTTTGCCACTTTCACCAGATGGTTTTTCACTTTCTTATTGGCGATTAAACTGAAATCGATTATTTTGATGCCGACTCCTGCTCCGAGTTCCAGCGTTTTGTCCATCATTTCCTCTGGGGTATCGCTGACCGCAGTAGTGTCCAGTGCAATCGCAACATCAGCTTCAAATTGGTGGGCAGCTACACGTGCTCCTCGCAAGCCCACTTCTTCTTGCACTGTAAAGACGCCGATCACTTCACCTTCAAATTCAGTTGGGTCCAATTCTTCAAGAGCTTTCACTAAAATTGCACATCCTGCCCGATCGTCAAAAGCTTTGCCGGCAACACGCGTTTCTGTCAAGAAATCGAAATGAGGATACCAAGTTACCGAGTCACCGATTTCAACCCCTAGCTCCTCTGCTTCTTGCCGGCTCTTAGCTCCTATATCTATGTATAAATTCCGATGGATCCGCACCTTTGCCGGATCATCGAACTTTACCATATGTGCGGAAATCGTTCCGATCACACCTGTACGCAAACCAGCTGCTGTTTTGATTTGCACGCGCTGAGAAAGTAATATTCGATCATCATGACCACCTAGTTTCTCAAACCGCAGCAATCCGTTGTCTTCAATTTTCTTTACAATAAAGCCGACTTCATCCATATGGGCGGCAACGATAACTTTTGGTCCAGGCTTACTTCCCTTTTTAATGGCAATTAGGTTTCCGGCATTATCGATATCAATTAGATCCACTTGCCCTTTTAATCGGTTGGCAATGTAAATTGCTACTTCATCTTCATAACCGCATGGTCCATGTATTTCAGTTAACTCTCGCAATAACTCCTTCATAGAATCCCTCCAAATAAAGTAATAGTATTAGTTTTTTTTATTTTTAAAGTAAAAGGATATGGTAATTTTACTTTTTGTAGATAGCCTTCTCTATAAACTATACCGAAAGAGTTTTTATAAATCAATCGAGTTTTCTAAATATAAAATCTATTCACACAAAAATAGAAACGTCCAAAAAATGAACGCTCCAAAAATTATATATAATCTTTATTCTCGAATAAAATTAAATTTATTTTTGAAGATTTTCAACTCCAAGATAATGTTCATTCGCAAAATTCCGGTTACGTTGTTCAACTTTTGTTCAACAAAGTCTCCAAGTTCTTCTTGCGATCGGACGCAGACTTCTGATAAAATCTGATATTCTCCGGTAGTCAGTGAAACAAAACGCACTTCATCCAATTCCATCAATTCATTGATGCACTGTTGAATTTTTTGCTGCTCAGCAACAATCTGGATGGCCGCCATGGTTTTTAAACCTACTTTTATCGGGCTTACTACGCCTACTATAGATAAAACGCCGTCTTCTTTAAGGTTTGCAACTCTCAATCTTACTGTTCTTTCTGCAACACCGATTCTTGCAGCAATTTCTTTAAATGTCATTCGCCCATCATCTTGCAAATACGATAAAATCTTTAGATCCAATTCATCGATTCCTTCAACTTGGTCTCCCATTGCCTTCAATCCTTCCACCGCTTTACTCGCTGTTGCCAGTTGTTAAAAAAAGGATAACACACTCCAAATTGGGTTACAAAGAAACTATAAACAAAATTCCAAACTAGATCTTTTCACCCTCTTAATATATCAGTATTTTGTTCTTACCGGTATTTTTAATGCATTATATCCTAAAATCGCCCTCATTAGGAACTTCAAAGCCCGCGAAGAGAAAGCAATGCTTTCTTCGCGGGCTTTTATATTAGCACCTTTAGTCTTCTGTTATTGCTCCAGGAGATGGCCCCATTTTTCGATAGTACTGGATAGATAATAGTCGTTCGAAAGTTTTACGTCACTAATTGGATTTTCAATCATTTTAATAATGGTTTCTGCCAATAAATCAATATTGTCTTTTTCAATAATAAAGCCATTTTCACCATCAGTCAGAAGATCTTTCGGACCGTATTTAAAATCATAGGAGATGACGGGGCAGCCGTAATGAAGGCTTTCCATAATGACTAGGCCGAACCCTTCGTAATGGCTGGATATCACTGAAGCTATTGCATTTTGGAATACCCCTTGGATATTGTCTGTCCTGCCCATCATTTTCACATGTTCTCCAACCTGCAATTCGTCGATAAGCTGCAAAACATCATTTCTCTCTTTCCCATCACCATATATCTCTATCCAGTGATCCGGATGCTTTTTAACTACTTTGCTAAAAGCATGGACAATGTGATGTACTTGTTTTTGCGGGACGATTCTGCCGATAAATACAAACTTTTTATCTGGCTTCCTCGAAGTGGTATCCACTGTTTCTGCATCATCCATGCTATGAGGAATAACAGTCATTTTAGCGGGATCAATTCCTAAATCCAGCAAATCGTTCAATTGCTCCTGGGTTAGAACGATAATTTTGTCTGCCTTATCTGCATGATCGATTAAGTACTGGTAAGTTTTTGCAATCGTACCTGTTACATTATGAGAATTATGTAAGACGAAATATTTTTCCGTAGAGATACTGCAGTTTAACAACGACTGATCTAATATTCTTGCATCGCAGAAAGTTACGCCACCCGGCTGCAAGATATGATCAAATGCATAGCGGAAAAAATCTTTTTCATTTTTAAATATTATGATGTTGCTGTTGTGCAAAAGATGGCCTTTCCAAATAGAATTTTCATCTTCTCCTGTATGGCTGAAAGAAAGATAAATTTTCCCTTGATCGTCGTAAAACACTTCCTCGAGTTTGTTTGCTGTATTTGGTTTATATATTATTTTTCTATGGCAAACTCCAAAATCGTTGTATTCGTAACGAATTTTGCGGTGAGTCGCACCTGCGGCCAAGATGTCATCAAACCTCAGTTTTCCTGTCTCCTGATCATAAGTTCGCATACGCACGTATTGGCCATCTTTATAATATTTATATGTACGATTCTTCTCATTCGGCCTGACTGTATAGCCTGGTAATTCAATCGAATGCTCTTCCGATTTTTTATTCTTATATTCCCTGCCCGAAAAATAATCATAGACGTTTTTGAACCCTATTTTATCGGTAGCATAACCTTTCTCGTAATAATGATTATAAACTTTATAATAATTGGCATTATAATTAGTAGTGACGAGAGTAAAATCAAGGCCGAAGTGTTCGCTTAGATTTTTGGTCCGCTGAATCAACGCTTTAGTTCTACCTCCAAATTCTAAACGCAAAATGGATGTAACCACATAGTTCATCTTGTTTTCAGTAACCATTTTCACCATCCCCTTCTTGAAGATTCTTATTTGTGACTGCAATTCTTTGTATTTATATGGAACTTTTTGGGATTCTTTTAGAACCGCCAATTTCAATGGCCGCCCGCTCTGCTCATCTTGTTTATTGCTTCTTGATAAAGCTCTGCTGGAAAGCTATAATTTTGGTTTAACCCAGTCTTTTAGGAGGTGAGATTTTTTGGCTCACGAGAAATTAAACATTGTCGGCATACCTGTCGACAACTTGAAAAGAGAACAATTCCTTAGTCTTGTTTATCAAGAGCTTAACCAAAAACAGAAGAACATTTTCATAGTGACCGCAAACCCTGAAATTATCATGAATGCAAAAAACTCGCCTTCTTACCGGAATGCTCTTCTACAAGCAGATTATATTATTCCAGACGGTTTTGGAGTAATCAAAGCTTCTAACATATTAGGCAATCCGCTTCCTGAAAAAATCACAGGATACGATCTCGTGCATACATTCTTATCTTATGCCAGCGAAACTGGCAAGTCTGTTTATTTCTTTGGTGCTAAAGAAGGGATCGCTCAGGAAGCGATCAACAAAGCAAAAGAGCTTTATCCTAACTTCCGAATTGCCGGCACAAAACACGGCTATGCAGGACTGACAGAAAATGTTGCTGAAGAAATCGCATCTGCAGCCCCCGATTTCGTTTTCGTCGGCCTGGGAGCGCCAATGCAGGAGGAGTGGATCGCTTCCTATCAGCACTTATTTCCTCATTCTGTTTTAATGGGTGTTGGCGGCAGTTTTGATGTGTTGTCCGGAAATGTGAATAGAGCTCCTAAATTTTGGCTGGACCGCAATCTAGAATGGTTTCATCGTTTAATTACACAGCCAACCCGTGGAAAACGGATGTTAAAATTGCCGGTCTTTGTAGCAGAAGTCTACAAGCAAAAATGGGCAAGTCGAAACTCGAATTAAAATAGTGCAGTCCCTTACTATAAAACAGAAGCTGATATATTGGAGATCCTTATATTAATTCCAATTCATATAGCTAAAAAATCCTGAAAGCAACCGCTTGGTGCTTCCGGGATTTTTTTCTTTAAAAAACTTTTAAGAATTCAAGAAAGTTTCGACGACACGCTTAGTGGCTTGGCCATCTTCGAGAGAGGAGAATTTTTCTTTGAATGCGTTGGATCGCGGAGGAGACTGGATCAATTGGCGAATTGCCTGGAACAGTTCTTCTTCGGTCTGCGCAATCGGACCTGGTGCCTCTTGTTCTATATCTATATAAAAGCCTCGTAACGTATCACGATATTTTTCCAAATCGTACATAAAGAAAATTACCGGTCGATTCAAAATTGCATAATCAAAGAAAACAGAAGAGTAGTCAGTAATCATCATGTCAGAAATCAGGTAAAGGTCACGGATGTCCGGATAAGACGATACATCGTATACCATTCCGTCATAAGCCGAAAAGTCGAAGTTTTCGACGACCAAGTAATGCATACGGGATAGCAAGACCCATTCATCGCCAAATTCCTTTTGCCACGCTTCCAGATCGAATTGGAATTTGAATTTATATTTTCCTCGTTGGTAAAATTCATCATCACGCCACGTAGGTGCATACAACATGACTTTCTTATCAAGAGGAATCCCAAGTTTTTCTTTCAGGCTGCGTATAAGGTTCTCCGATGGCAGAGCCAATACATCATTTCGCGGATACCCCGATTCGATAACTTTTCCACGAAAAGCAAATGCCCGGGTCAAAATCTCAGTCGCATATGGATTTGGTGATACAAGAAAATCCCATTTCCGGGTTTCCGCAATAAAATTTTTCTTGTAGGTGTCAGTTTGTGTTCCAGGCATATGGACCTCTTCAATATCCACACCCAGCTTTTTAAGTGGCGTTCCATGCCAAGTCTGAACGTATACCGTTTCTTTCGGTTTTGGCATCCAGCCAGGTAAACGAACATTGTTCACCCAATATTTTGCACGTGGAAACGTTTGGAACCAAGCTCTTGTATAACGGACCACATAGGGGACTTTCAAATCGATGAACATTTGTTCTGCAGATGGATCAACGCTCCACAACAACTCATAATCTTTATGATGTTCTTTCATGTATTCGTAAATGGCACGGGGGTTATCGCTGTACTGCTTCGCATGGAAACTCTCGAACATTACCAAGTTTTCTTTCCGTGGCAATTGAGCCATCATGGCGAATAGAACACGCCGTCTGTTTTGTTTGTTTACTTTTTCAGTTAGACTTTTTATCACTGCGCGGCCTCATTTCTGCATCAAAGCAATTTCATTGCGTTAAAAGGGAAAATATTACAAAATATACCTCTTGAAATGGTACCGTATTTCGGATTTTTTCGCCAGGCTACTCTAAAAAACTTTTGACCACACGTTCAGTAGCGTGGCCATCTTCCAAAGAAGCAAATTTATTTCTAAATACTTTAAACTTTGGATCTAGTTGAACATTAGCGTGCATAAGTTCATTCATTGCTTGGAATAACTCTTCTTCTGTTTGCACAATCGGACCTGGTGCATCTTCTTCAATATTAATATAAAAACCTCTTAGCTCATTTTGGTACTTTTCCAAATCATACATAAAAAAAATGATTGGCCGGTTCAAAATGGCATAGTCAAAAAACACAGAAGAATAATCTGTAATCATCATATCGGAAACGAGATACAAATCCCTGATGTCCGGATATGCTGAAACATCATACACAGTTCCGGCATGAGCTGAAAAATCGAAGTTTTCAGCTATTAGATAATGCATGCGCGACAATAGGACCCAATCATCACCGAATTCTTTTTTCCATTTATCCAAATCAAATTGAAATTGAAATTTGTATTTTCCTTTTTGATAAAATTCATTGTCGCGCCAAGTTGGCGCATAAAGCATTATTTTCTTATTGTCTGGAATCCCCAAGTTTTTTCTGATTTGGGCGATCGCCTCTGAAGAGGCATTGGACAATACGTCGTTTCGTGGATATCCTGATTCAATGACTCTGCCTTTAAAATGAAACGCTCTTTTGAAAATCTCTGTCGAATAAGCGTTCGGCGAAACAAGATAATCCCATTTGGAAGATTCAATTACAAAATTCTTTTTGTAAGTACTTGTTTTGGTGCCCGGCATGTGGATTTCTTCAATATCGATTCCGAGCTTTTTGAGGGGAGTTCCGTGCCAAGTCTGGACGAAGATCGTTTCCTGTGGTTTGGGCATCCATGAAGGTAGCCGAACATTGTTTACCCAATATTTCGCACGTGGAAACGTCATAAACCAGCGAATTGTAAATCGCCGAACATATGGCACTTCAAAACCCTTAAATAATGCTTCAACTTGGCTATTGATGCTCCATAGCAGTTGGTAATCTGGATGATGTTCTTTCATGTATTCGTAAATAGCACGTGGGTTGTCGCTAAACTGTTTAGCGTGAAAACTTTCGAATATAACAAGTTTTTGTTTTTTTGGCATTCGCCCTATTAATTCAAAAAGAATGCGAATAATCCACATGACTAACTTTCCATTCTTGAAGGCCGCCATTTTCTTCGCCAACCTTCTAGAAAGCTTCAGTTCTTCTGTTTCTGAAGTAATCGTTGATGAAACAGTATTATAAGAACTTGTAGAAATAATAGCCGCTTGGCTATCGAATTTTTTGAATGTTATCATCCCGGCTTTTCGCCGGCCTTGTTTTAGCTTCAATGTATGCAGCGGTGTTTTATCATTGCCTAAAAATATATTCATAGCTTCTCCTTGTTTCTCTCTTAAGGCAGCAACCGGAATCTTAAAATAGCCGTATCGTCTGAACAATCTGACTTTTAAAGGTCGATTAAATTGTGAAATCGGCTTTCCTTGTTCTCCAATATAGAGGTAATCGTATTTTTCATTTGCCTTATAGGCGTAATGGGTACTCCTTCCAAATATGTAAAGATGCTTACCAAAAAAACGCAGCTTCATATTAGACCGGTAACCTGTAACTTTTGCCGCGTTTCCTCGTGTAAAAAAGACGCCGCTTGATCTGTTATGCAGAAAATATTTTTCGTTATTTATTAAAATATAGCCGAGCAAATGCAGCTGCCGATAGTTCTCCAGTTCATAGAACTCAAAAATTTTCTTACCTCTTGCGCTTATCTTGGTAAAATTAACTGTAATTTGATCAGTACCTGAGGCAATATGTAACAAATCCGGCCCTACTAAGTTGTATTCCAGATTAGCTTCATTCAACACTATCTCAAATACAACATTTTTTGTAATCAATTCTCTTTTGAATAAGTCAAATATAAGAAAAGTGTAGTACTTCTTATAACGGACTCTACCTACTATCAGAAATCGGTGATCTAATGTTGTTAGACCGAGGTCTATGGGGTATATATATTCTGGAGCTTGTTGTGTTACAATGTCGTGTATACTAAATAAATATACACCTTTGTGGTTGAATAAGGAAAAAGAAGTTTCGCCGGTTTGCTTAAAAGAGATAAGGTCAGAAAAGTTTTTAAACTCTATTGCATAGGAGCTTGTACTGGATTGAAAGTTAAGATTTGGTTCATCCGAAGTCTTCACTATCAATACTTTATTGTCTTTAGTGTAAACAATAAAATCATTCCCGCCAATATTTTCCTTTATAAGCATTTGATCTTCAAGAGGATAATCTCCAATAACACAAGGCTTGTCGACAAGAAGTTGTTTCAAATCAATATTAAATGCAGCGGTGCATTCTAAAAGAACAAAATTTAATTCTTCCGTGGAATGAGCAAGCAATTGGACATGATTTGTGTATACAACCATAACCGGCCCCTCTTCTTCTACTTATTTTAATTAGTTATAAAAGATGATAACATATAATAATGATTCGGAACATTTTAACATGTTTAGAAAATAATCTTTAGTGGAGTGATAATATATATGAAGAAAGTAATTACTTATGGGACATTCGATTTAATTCATCATGGCCATATCAATATTTTAAGAAGAGCCAAAGAACAAGGTGACTATCTAATTGTAGGACTTTCTTCTGATGAATTTAATGAGCTGAAAGGAAAAGCGGCTTACCATGCTTATGAGGAACGAAAAATGATTCTTGAATCAATCCGATATGTTGATGAAGTGATTCCTGAACACAATTGGGAACAAAAAGCCAAGGACATCAAGAAATACGACATCGATCTTTTTGTAATGGGCTCTGATTGGGAAGGCAAATTTGATGAATTGAAAGAGCATTGCGAAGTCGTATACTTGCCACGAACTGACGGCATCTCCACAACGAAGATTAAGATGGATCTATTAAACAATCAATGATAAAAGAAATTATCATCACGCTTTACCTGTTAGGTTTCCGCACCGTCTTCACCTTTTTCAATTTGTTTCCACTGCGCGATAAAACCGTCTTTGTTTCATCGTTTGGAGATAATGCTTTTTATATTGCCCAAGAGTTGGCGCGGACTAAAACGCATCCCCTCGTTTTTCTCAATCAAAAAAGATGCAAAATTAATTTTTCAGAAATTCCTACGGATAACAAATGGATCTATTCGTTTGAATCGGCCAACTTGATTCATACTATAAAATCCATCTATCATTTAGCAACTTCCAAATATATTTTTATCGACAACTACTTGGGAGTTTTAGCCGCCACCCAATTTCGCAAAGAAGTAAAATGCGTCCAGCTTTGGCACGCTGCAGGTGCTGTCAAAAAATTTGGCTGGAGCGAACCTGAAACGCATAAAAGAAGTGGACGGGCAAAAAAACGTTTTCAGCGTGTTTATAACTGTTTCCAGTATATCCCCGTAGCTTCACAGCAAATGGCGGATATTTTTTCTGAAGCTTTCCATTTAGACGCAGGACATTTTCTCTATACCGGCGTTCCTCATACTGATTTTTACTTTGATGCAGAAGCGAAAGCCCGCAGTTTGCAGAATGTACTAACGGTTTATCCTTCTATCCAAGGAAAAAAAGTGGTGCTCTATGCCCCGACATTTAGAAAAGGTTCGCTCCAGCAGATGAACATCCAATTGGATGTGAATGATTTTTTGGAAACCTTAGATGAAAGTTATATTCTATTGATCCGGCTCCACCCTTCGGTTCAAGAAGCCGGATACATAGTAGATCATCCACGAGTCTTATTGGTTAATGATTATCCGCATATCAATGAATTATTAGTAGCCAGCGATATCTTGATAACAGATTATTCTTCTATTCCGTTCGAGTTTTCGTTGCTTGGCAGAAAAATGATTTTCTTTACATATGATTTAGAGTCTTATGATCAAAACCAGGGCGTATGGGCTGAAAATAGCCTTTACTTCCCCGGACCAATAGTCAGGACTACTAGTGAAGTTCTTGAAGAAATCATAAAACCCCAGACCGACTATAAGAAAATTGAGCACTTCCGTTCTCATTGGAATACCTTTTCTACTGGCCGCTCTACTGAAAATTTAATTTCAACTATTTATCGTGATTAAAAACCTAGTTTAATAGTAATAGAAAAAGGGAATCCAATTATGTTTGGATTCCCTTTTTCATTTTTTCTGAAATAATAAGACAGCACTTTCTGCTCATTTATTTAAATTTTTTTATTTTTCAAACAATTATATGATATATTTAGCAATACGAAGGAGGATGACTATATGGAAAAATTTCTCGATAATAGATTTACTGAACAACAAATGTTTTACGATGACAAAGGTCTGTTTCTTAAAAACAAGGAGGCACTTTTAAAAACCAGCAAAGTAACTGTTGTTACTCCTGTCTACAATGCAGAAAAATTCTTAAGCAAGACCATCGATTCCGTGATCAACCAATCTCTCCAATTTGAAAACATCAAATTTATATTGGTGGATGACCACTCCACTGATTCCTCTCGTTCAATTTTATGGGACTATGCCGAGCGATACGAAAACATTGTTGCCGTATTTTTGAAAGACAACACAGGCTCTCCCTCCACTCCAAGAAACATAGGAATTGAATTGGCCAACTCTGATTATATTTGCTTTTTGGATGCCGATGATTGGCTGAAAGAAGATTGTCTTGAATACTTAATTTCTATTTTGGACGAAACAGGCGATGACTACGCAGTTGGGAAAACTATTAAAGAAACGTCTACTGGTAGCAGACTTATCGGCGAACATCAATCCTGCATGGAAAGAAGAAGCGTCTCTCCTTTCTCGGTTCCCAATATGTTTCATCATATGGGATCAAATGCAAAAATTATGAAACGGCAGCTTTTGATTGACCATAACATTCGATTCCCTAACATGAAGTACGCTGAAGACAAGCAATTTTATATGGAAGTAATCATCCATAGCAAAACCATATCCACAACTAAGCACGCCATCTCCTTTTTAAACCGATTGGACGAAAATGGTACATCTTTGACTACACAAACTGATGTTTTTGAAAAAATGGACACCAATTTAAAAGTTATCGAACATATTAAGAAAAAGAACCTTCCGATTGAACAGGAAAAAATGGTATTGAACCGGCTTTACGAATTTGACTTTATCATCCAACTATTCGATCCTGCCCACTTTTCCGAAAGCCATAATAAAGAAGCTTATTATGCTAAATTTCAAGAAGCCCTTGATACAGCCGCCAGCCTTGATTATGATATATCGGAAAATTTCTTTTATCCTCTTAGCCAGGCCGTCTATCAGTTGTATCAGCAAGGCAAGTATACAAGCCTTGAAGCGCTGGTAAAATGGAATACAGAAGAAAACAATAAGCAATACTTAATCAAGGACAACTTGCCTTATATGATAGTGCCATTTCTTAAAGGACCGTTACGCTATATCCGAGTTCCAATGCTTGCCACCTATAAAACTGACTATCTTTCTAGAAAAAGAGATAGTTTGGAATTTCACGTTTTTGGTGATTATACTCAACATATTAATGGATTGGTTTTCCGAAATAAAAAGAATGTAACGGAAGAGTATGTGTTTGACTTTGAAGTTGAAAATATTGGAGGGGAAATTTCATTTACAGCCACCACTCCATTAAAAGCCTTCCCACCTTCTAGTTTTGATAAATTTATTCGGTATGATAGTTTTCGTAAACTTCGATTTGTTCAGCCTGCACAAGTCCAATTTGCTCAAGCAAACTACAAGTCGCTTGTGGAAAATCCAAAAACTGTCGAATCCAAACTATCATAAAGGAGTACGAAAAAGCATTTTGGTAAACCAAAATGCTTTTTCAGGCTGTCGAGAAACTCTCGGCAGCTTTTTTCATTTCGCTCCAGGCGGACGCTTTCCGCGGGCACGGCCTCAGCCGCTTCCTTCGCTTCGCTCTGTCCAGGGTCTTCGGCTCGCGCTGGTCCCGCTGGAGTCGCCGCCTTCCGCTCCATTTGCGACTTTTGCAGGTTTTCATTG
>NZ_PYAT01000012.1 GCF_003014655.1 Planomicrobium soli
ATCTCCATACAGAAAAACACCTCCATAATTGTCGTTGTGACTACATACGACGATGGCGGTGTTTTTTCCTTGTCTCATTTTATTGGGTCACTCTATGAACGTTGCTTGCTTTTTCTTATTCCGCTTTATTTGATACGAACCACCAATTTCCCTTGTGCGTGGTGGGTTTCGCTTAATTTATGGGCATTTTTTAAACCTTTTTCGGTAAAGTCAAACGTCTCTCCAATAACCGCTTTCAGCTTGCCTGATTCGTATAAGTCAGCCAGCTTTTGAAGTTTTGCTCCGTCAGGTTCGAGAAAAAGATAACCGATTTCCACATCGTATTTTTTCTCTTCCCCTTCAGAAGGCGGTTCGATGATGGACACCAGCTTTCCTTTCGATTTTAATATACCAAAGCTTTTTGTCCGGATTTCTCCGCCCATGGTGTCTAGCACAATATCAAAATCACTGAGTACTTCACTAAAATCTTCATTTTTATAGTCGATCACTTGATCAGCACCCAATGATTCGAGCAACTCTGCGTTTTTTTCGCTTGCAGTTGTTGCAACAAATGCGCCGAAACTTTTGGCAATTTGAATAGCGAAAGTCCCAACACCGCCGGCTCCCGCATGAACCAGAACCTTGTCGCCTTCTTTGACTCCTGCAATTTCTACAAGCCCTTCCCATGCAGTCAAGCCTGTCAACGGAATCGCCGCTCCTTCTTCAAAACTCATTGTTTCCGGCATTTTCGCAAGCAAGTATTCTTCCACTGGGACATATTCTGCGTATGTTCCTTGCCGTGTAGTCAACGGCCTCGTAAATACCCGGTCACCGACTTCGAATTTTGTGACATTTTTGCCTCTTTCTGCAATAACTCCAGCAGCATCCCAGCCTAGGATAATGGGAAACTCAAACGGCAACATTTCTTTCAAATATCCCTCACGTAGTTTCCAATCTATCGGATTGATGGAAGTCGCATGAATTTCAAGCAAGACTTGATCGTCGTTAATCACCGGGCGCTCCAATTCGAGCTCTTTCAATTCTTCAATTCCGCCATACTGTTCGATAACAATTGCTTTCATGAATGATTCTCCTTTCTTTCCTTTTACCATATTACCCAGCATTGATTGATTGTATGCAATTAACAATATGGATGATATTCAAAAGTCTCTGTTTGGTTTTATATATACTGCCCCTATGGTAACTTACAAAATAAACATTTTCTTCGACCAGTTCTCCTTTTCCATATTTCAAGAATTCTTCTCATGTTATATTAGAATTTCTAAACCCCACTCTCTTTAAAGGAGACAGATCATGGAAGCTCTCATAGCAAGTGCTTTTTCAACTCTCATCATTTTTATAACGGTTTTTTCTATCATTAAAATTCTTATTATCGGCCTTCAGCGCAAAGAAATCTTACGCCGGCAGTTTTTCGTTTTTTCCGGTGCCGTTGTATTCACTGGAGCGATGGCTGCATTCCTGTTGCCAGCAGGCTTTGCCAAACTAGCGGGAATTTTACTGGCCAACTAACATAGAAAGAGGACAGCTCTTTGATGCTAGAGCTGTCCTCTTCTTTTTCATTCTTACCACTTTACCAATAATAGATAATCTCCATCTGTGTCACTGCAGCCTTCCACCACGTAGTCTGTTCGCTCTGCTGTTTCAGTTTCTTTTATTGCCGTACAAGCCATTTCTATAATTTCACCAGAACCGAATTTGTCTTCCGTATAATCTACAATCATCTTTAGTTTGCTTCCATCAAAGTCAAGGTCCTGGTAAATCGGGTCACCCTCTGTAGTAAAAGAGGTGATTCGAATTTTGTCGGCTTTTCCTTGTTGGACATTTGTTAAAAATGCTGTAAACCGTTTTTCATTTTCCAGTTCACTATGCCGTTCTACCACGATATCCTCTGGCTCTACTTTTTCCTGGCACCCTCCAAGAATTATTAGAATTACAACGCAGCCTGCTATTAACCCCTTTTGCATATCGCTCATCCTCTTTTTCCATTAGACGCAGTAGAAACGATTAAATTACGCAAAATCAAAAAATTATTTCAGCCACTCTTCGAAAAATCCGCTATGATCTTCTTTAAAATGATCATTGAAAAATGCTATAAAGGTTTCGGTATCGACATTTTGAAATTGATATTCTTCATAATAAGCTGCCAAAAACCGGAAAGCTTCTTCTTCTCCGCCATGCTCATTGAAAAAATCCCGTAAGATGATCGGGGTTTTCCCGTAAATGGTTGTAACATATTCAATTTCCTCATATTCATCTAAAGGGAGGTTGCTGTATTCGTTTGTTCCTTCATAACTTGCCATGTCGGCAGCAGATCCAAAGCCATAGTCCTCACTGCCAAAACGGTCAGCTAAAAATAAGGACGTTACATATTCCGTAATGCTTTCGTCCAGCCAAGCGTGCTCAAACGGATCGTTTGCCACGAGAAAATAAAACCATTGATGGCCAATTTCATGAACAAGTACGTTCTCCAAGTTTTCCTGATCAGATGCAACTTCTATAACATTGGGGTATTCCATGTAACCGTCATTGGCGATAATGTCCAACTCCTGAAACGGATTATCGCCTATTTTTTCTTCAAAGAAACTGTAAGCATCCACCGCCAGTTCCGCAGTTTCCTCCACTATATCCGATCCGACAGGAAAGAACATACGCAATTGGGTATCGTTCGCTTTCCTCGTCCGGGTGATCCATTCTTCCGGATCCATGAATGCTATATAAAAGTCCTTGATCCTTTCACCTTCCACCGTCCCGGAAGAACTTGGCTGAAGTTCACCATCGTCCGCTGAACTTGCCACAAAAAATTCCTGAGGAAGATCATATGACACTTTATATTTGCTGTAATTGGTGTGATAGGATTCACCTTTCAAATCAAAGTCTTCTATTGTCCATCCGTTTTGATAGAAACCGAGCATCGGATACCACTGAGCCAAAAAATAACTGGCGCCGTCTTGCGAAAGCCGCAGCCCTTCTTTTGGAAGTCTTAGCGTGTAATCAATTTTCAAGCGCTTTTCTTCTCCTGGTTCTAATTCTTCTTGGAGTTCGATCAATAGCTGATTGTTTTCCAGGTCATAACTTAATGTTTCTCCTGAAGCGGATACAGACGAAATGGAAGTTATAGCCGGGTCTTGCATCAAACCCGGCGTTTCTTCTTCGTTGATGGCATTAGGAATAAAATAAAAACCGACCGTTTCCCAATCATCTTTCGATCTGTTCTCAACATCGATTTCTGCACTGATGCGAAACAAGTCTCCTTCATCAAGTTCTATCTGCATATTATAGGAAGCGCTGGCTTCCGGGTCTAATTTGCCTTCTTCAGAGCCGCTTGTCATTTGAGATATAATAAAAACCGCAGCACTTAGAATAACAATAAGAATCCCTGCACTTCCAATCAGCCATTTCTTCTTTTTAGTCATTTTCATCCCCGCTCGCTCAAGTTTCTCGTCTTTTGCACCTTTTATCCTTATCCAAATATTACCTTGAATTAGGCATGTTAACAATGCTTGTAAAATGATTTAATTTTTAAATGCCGAGTTCTTTTTAACACCCGAAGCCAGCCTATGGTATTATGGACAGTGTTCGAAAAAAAGAGGTTCGCAAACTCCCTCTCAAAAAAACTAAGGAGTCAGATAAAATGAAAAACGAAAAAGCGGTTGTCGTATTCAGCGGCGGCCAAGACAGCACCACGTGCCTTTTTTGGGCATTGCAGAACTTCGGTGAAGTTGCAACAGTGACATTCGACTATGGCCAACGCCATTCGGCTGAAATTGAAGTAGCGCGGAAAATCGCCGATGAACTTGGCGTGAAGTTTAAAGTATTGGATATGACGTTGATCAACCAACTGTCTGCCAATGCATTAACACGGGCCGATATAGACATTACAGCAAAAGAAGGCGAACTGCCTTCCACATTCGTGCCTGGAAGAAACTTGTTGTTCCTATCTTTTGCCGCAGTATACGCGGACGCCATCGGATCGCGCCATTTGATCACAGGCGTCAGCGAGACCGATTTCAGCGGTTATCCGGATTGCCGCGACACGTTTATCCGTTCTTTGAACGTATCCTTGAACTTGGCAATGGACAAGCAATTCATCATTCATACGCCGCTTATGTGGTTAGATAAAGCAGGCGTTTGGGAATTGTCCGATGGACTTGGGGCGCTAGAGTTTGTCCAAGAAAAAACGTTGACATGCTATGAAGGAATTCCCAGCACCGGCTGCGGCGAATGCCCTTCCTGCAAATTGCGGAACGAAGGCTTGAAAACATACTTAGTTCAAAAAGCGGCAGGTGCCGTGGAATGATGCAGCAATTTTATCCTTCTCCCCTACATTCCTACCGTTTTGAATTAAATAAAGACATGAACTTCTCTGCCGCGCATTTCATTCCAAGTGAGGAAGCTGGAAAATGCCAAGCAGTTCATGGCCATACGTATTTTGTAAATGTTACGATCGGCGGCAATGAACTTGATTCGATCGGATTTTTAATTGACTTTAAAATAATAAAAGATGTTGTCCATAAAAAATACGACCACTCTGTTCTGAATGACCATCCGGAATTCAAAGACAAATTTCCGACTACGGAATTATTGGCTGAACAGATTTGGAACTCGATCCAAGAAGTTTTAGATACGCGAAGCAACCGGCCCCAATGCCTGCAAGTGATTGTTCGTGAGACACCTACAAGTTATGTTGTTTATCGCCCGAGACAGGAGGAATTGGCATGAAGATTCCGGTAATGGAAGTGTTCGGTCCGACAATCCAAGGCGAAGGCATGGTTATGGGCCAAAAAACAATGTTTGTCCGTACAGCAGGCTGTGATTATTCCTGTGCATGGTGCGATTCCAGTTTCACATGGGACGGCACCGGCAAAAGCGTTTCAAAACAGCCGCAGGAAATTATAGAAGAGCTTCGGCAAATCGGCGGAGAATCCTTCTCCCATGTAACGATTTCCGGCGGCAACCCGGCCCTTCATAAAGGAATTGGCGAACTGGTCGATCTCTGCCATCAGAACGGATGGAAAGTGGCCGTCGAAACACAAGGCTCCATGTGGCAAGAATGGCTTCGAAATATTGATGACATTACGATTTCTCCAAAACCTCCGAGTTCCGGCATGAAAACCGATTTCGGCAAATTGGACTTCTTCATGGAGAATTTGGCAGACGCCAATGCCAGTTTGAAAGTGGTCATTTTTGATGAAGAAGATTTCAAATACGCAGAAGATGTTCATCTGCGCTATCCAATGGTTCCGTTCTTTTTACAGACAGGCAACAGCGATACGGTTACAACCGATGATGCCCGTCTCGTCCAGGACCTACTGGAACGCTACGAATGGTTGATCGACATATCGGTAAATTCAACGATCATGAACGATGCCAAAGTGCTTCCGCAGCTCCATACACTTGTATGGGGAAATAAGCGCGGGGTTTAAAAAGGTTGAAAGGCATAATAGCCTTTCAACCTTTTTGGATTAGCGGTAATCTAATGACTCTATATACTTTTCCTTTCCTCTCCTTAAAATCCATATGAAGTTATCAGCGAAATTTTCACAATGCCCGGCGCTGCATGTATAGCAGAATGCCGAGAATAGAGAAAAAGTAAGTTGCAAAATACAAAAAAAGCCCTTTGTTCCGAAGAACAAAAGGGCTTTTAAGCTTTGCTTTTTAAACTCCACCAGTTGGCGGTTTTTTGTTTTCAGCTTGCGATTTTGCTTCAAATCGTTCCAATTGGCGTTTCGCAAAGTCGCGGCCGCCGATACCGAAAGCTACTGCGAAAGCTACTGACAATCCGGCAATGATGAAAAGGAATGCCGTGTTGACAATGCTAGTCGCGAAGTTCAATTGATCTAGCGTCATAAATACCGCGATGATCATGACTGCGTATTTCACAATTGCACCCATGATGCGGTTGCCAGAAGCCTGGTTTACATAGTTGCCTAATAAGTTACCTCCAACTAACCCAAGGCCCAGAATGATCAAAGCGCTCAAGATGTTTGGCAAGTAACTGATAACAGATTCACCAATGTTGTTCAGCACATCCAGTTGCAGCACGTTCAATGCTTCAACTGTAAAGAAGATGATGATCAACGTTTGAACAACTTTACCGACGATATTCGCTAAGTCGAATGAAGGAGTTTTAGACTTGCTTCCAGTGTTCAAGTACTGGGAAACGTTGTCGATTCCAGTGCCTTTCAACAGGCTGGTCAACAATTCTCCTACAAACTTACCAATTGCTACCCCTACAAGAATCAGGATAACTCCAACAAAGATATTGGGAATCATGTTCAATACTTGATTCAGCATTGCAGTAATCGGCTGTGCAATGGTATCGATGTTCAGCGTTTCTAAAGCGATTGTAACGATTGGAATAAGTACTAAGATAAAGACAACATTGCCCAATACGTTTGCTAAGGTATTTTTATCTGCACCTGTCGTACTTTGTTGAGCTGCTGATTTGTTCGTTAATTTGTTGAACCATTTGTCGATATTAATCGTTGATAAAACAGTCACCACAAGATTTTTGACAAACTTTGCAACAAAATAACCAATTACGAGAATAACGATTGCCGTCAATAGGTTTGGCAGGAATGCCAACAATTTGTTCATCATGTTGGTAATCGGTGCCGCAACTGTTCCCATGTTCAATTGATCCAGTACGCTCGGGATGAAAAGAATAAAGACTAGGTAGTAGAATATTTTCCCGATTGACTTTAACTTGCTGTCTGCGTCTCTTTCATCAGCTGCCATATGGCCTCTGACCATTGCACGCCGAGCCCCCAGTTTTCTTAACCCTTTAGTAAAAATTGCTCTAACAATGCTTGCAACAATCCATGCTACAATTAGCAGCAAGATAGCACCGATGACATTTGGCAAAAAGTTCACGATGGTCGTAAACATGTCACGAAATGCGCCCGTTACTTGGTTCGTATTCATCTTTCGTTCCCCTTTCCAGTTTTGGATTTATTTTATGGTGCTACTTCAATATTCCCAAGTAACCCTTCTACAAACCAAAAATACCTTATTCTTTATAATATTCTGACTTTTTGATGCAAATTACTTATAATGTTGTACATGGTATAACTTTATAAGTATTGGTTTTTGACAATGAATGTACTTTTTCAAATATAATATTTTACGTAAAGATTATTAAAAGGACAAACTGAAGCCATTGATCTGTTTTATTCCAAATAAAAAACCGGCCCCATGGCCGGTTTTCTTTACACGCCCATTTTACGGCGTGTATTGCTTACTTTTTTCGTCTGCTGGCTTTTCATTTTTTTGGTTTCTTTAGATGCATTGGCTCCGCCTTGGTTATTGGAAGCTTGATTTTTCTTTGCTTCCAGTTGGCGTATTACCGCTTCCTGCAAACTCATTTTTTTGGGAGTTTCGTTGGATTCAGTCATATCTCATCCCTCTTTTCTGTTAAAAATTCCATTTCCCGGTTACTTCATATCTTTATTATACCACAATCACCTAATTCTATTCCTTATTTTCTTTGAACCAGCCGCTGACTTGCGAGAAGAACTTCGCCATCGACTCAGGTTTCGACATATTCGGAACACGCGCAAGCAATACTTCCTTCGGCGCTTTTACTCCGTCTTTTTTCTTTTGCAGTATCAAGATGCCTTTTGCATGTGCCGAGTTTTTAAAAAGGGTATTCGGCAATTCCATAACCGACTGGATATGAGCATGCTTTTTCAAGAACTTATGCAATTGCGGTGCTTGCGGCGATTCAAACAGGGCTTTCGGAATGACAAAAAACAAGTACCCGCCATCCACTGTGTGCTTTAATGATTGTTCGATAAACAAATGGTGCGCATACGACATGCCTTCATCCGCTTTCAGGTCATATGTGCTGGCATTTTCATCATCCGGATAATAACCGACCGGCAAGTCGGAAACGACTGCATCAACCGGGTCGATCAAAAGCGGCTGCAGAGCATCTTGCAGATACAATGTCACCGGCTGTTCAACAAGGTTTCCGGCATTCGAAGCCAAACGGATCAGCAGATCATCAAGCTCCACTCCAGCCCCTGTAATACGCCCATCCAGATAATTCATCACCGTCAGCAAAAGATTTCCTGTGCCGACAGCGGGATCAAGAATGGTCATTTGTTTTTCTTTCATAAACAATTCCACCAAGTACCCCATCAATAATCCAAGAGCATCCGGCGTCATTTGATGATGCGGCTGGACATGCTCTTTCATGCCTTTTAAAACAGCCAATTGAATCGCTTTGCGGATATCTTCCTTGCTTGCTTGTTCTGTTGGTTGGATATGCCCATCAAGCCAGCTTTCCGTCACAGTCAACAAGCTTTCCAAATAAGAAAGGTCTTGGTCTTTCTGGATTGCAGTAGCATTTGCATCAATAAAGTTGAATATTTTTTCCATAGCTGAATTCATAACGTTTTTCTCCATCCTCAATAAGGAAACCCACTCGGAAGGAGTGGGTTTCTTTTATTTGTTTGTCAGTTCTTTTACTGCGCTGATTGCCTTATCGTAATCAGGATGGCTTGTTCCTTCCGGCACATATTCTACATAAGCTACCCGGTCGGTTTCGTCGATAACGAAAATAGAGCGTGCCAACAGCCGAAGCTCTTGCATCGTTACGCCATACGCTTCGCCGAATGACAAATCACGGTGATCGGATAACGTTGTAATGCCTTCCGTCCCATTTTCCTGTATCCAACGCTTTTGCGCAAATGGCAGGTCGGCAGAAACCGTTAACACTTCCACATTATCACCGAATGAGGCAGCTTCTTTTTCAAACCGCTTGGTCTGAAGAGAACAAACTCCTGTATCGAGCGATGGAACCACACTGATCAACCGGATTTTCCCTGCGCTGTCTTCTAGTGTTACTGGGCTCAAATCATTCGCAAGAGCAGTAAAGCCCGGGGCTTTATCTCCTTTTTTCACTTCGCGGCCCGGCAACGTTACCGGATTTTGCTTGAATGTAATTTGTACCAATCAAAACGCCTCCCTAATTCTATTCTTCACTTTACAATCTTACTAAAACGCTCTAGTCTCATGCAACTCGGAACTTTCGGGCTTTCGTTTTTGCACGATAGTCTGCTTTCGGTACGACTCCTCGTAAACTACTGTCGTATCGGCGATAAAATCATGGACGCCTTGCTTTAATGGAGTAAATCCGATAATCCAATAAAGCGGCCATATTGTAGCTGACAGGAAGCGGCCAATCCATTCACGGAACAAAAGCGTGGACCATGACAATTCATCCGTTTTTAACGAGACGACGCGAATACCTAGAATCATTTTTCCAACCGTCTGCTTAAAGTACTTTGTCATGAGCACGAAATAAGCGTAAAAGACGATGGCCGATAAAATTGCGTACGGCGCATACCATGCTGCAGAACTGGTTTCTAAACCAAGAAGCGCGAAAATCGGCTTGATCAAAATTGATGTTACCGAAAAAATAACAAGAAGATCGATAATATATGCCCAGAAACGGATCCAAAAACCCGCAGGTTTTCTTTCATAAAATAACACTTCTTCATAACTTGGCGCACTCGCTTGTACCGCCACCGGTTGTTCTTGCACGTGCATTTCTTCATTGTTTTGTTCTGTCATAAATCGACCCTCCTTATTTTTCGCCGTAAAGATACATCATGCGCGGAGAATTATAGTCAGTGAATAATTTCCCAAGCAACTTCGATTCTATATCATTGCCGAAAAAGGAATTAACTTTCATTGAGAACAATGATCCCCATCCTTGAGATGCGCCGTATTCGAAGACTTCTGCATCGCCTAAATCAAAATCACTTTTTATGTTGGCAATAACGTCTGCTTCAAAGCCGAAATCGTCAGCCAGTCCCGCTTTTACCGCTTGGCGTCCGCTCATGATACGCCCATCAGCATATTCTTTTACTTCTTTTTCAGACATGTTGCGTCCCTCTTCAATGATATCGACAAACGACTCGTACGATTCATTCAGCATTTCTTGAAGCAGGTCGCGTTCCGCGTCTGTCATATCACGTGTCGGGCTCATGATATCTTTGTAAGGGCCGGATTTGATCGTTACAAAATCGACGCCATATCGCTCCGCCAGTTTACCGTAATTGACGCTTTCCATAATAACGCCAATCGAACCCGTCAATGTCTCTTCGTTTACAAAAATCTTTTCTGCTGGAGCTGAAATGTAATATCCGCCTGATGCTGCCATTGCACCCATCGATACATAAATCGGCTTTTCTGTTTCATTTTGGATTTCTTTGATCTTGTTATAGATCTCGGCGGATTCTACAACACCGCCGCCTGGTGAGTTGACTTTAAGCAGAATCGCTTTAACGCTAGTATCCTGTTTTACTTGTTCCAACTGATCCATAAAAAAGCTATGGTTATAGCCGGATGATCCAAAAAGCGGGGAAGCATCTCCCGTGTCCTGAATAACGCCATCAACATTCAAGACAGCGATCCGGGAATCCATACTGCCTTCTTCAATCACGTACTCCATGTAACCTGAATCTGTTGGAGACATCAAGTCACTTAAACCGGAGTTCATATCCGATTGGAATAACGCAAAGGCTGAATTGATAACCATTGAAATTCCTAATAATACTGCTGCTGCAACAAGTGCAATCCATCTTTTTGTATTCATTTACACATTCCCTCCTCTATATCTTCTCTTTACTATACGGGAAAAGCCGCTGAATGTTTCATTTGTTTTTCATCTTTAAGCCGCAGCTTTTAGTTTGTCTTTTCTTGCCCCTCTTATTTGGATTACCTTGGACGCTGTAAATAAAATCAACGCACACCAGATTAACGAGAAAGCAATCAATTCAATTAACCCGAACGATTCACCGTAAATCAAGACACCAATAATCAGCATCAGAGACGGCGCAATGTACTGCAGGAATCCGATCATATATAGCGGTATGAGCTGGGCACCGGTTGCAAATAACACCAGCGGCAAAGCTGTAGCGGCCCCGCTCATGATCAGCAGCAGATCCGTCGAGCCGCTGCCGTGCAAAAAGGTTGCTTGCCCTGTATAAAAAAGATACACATAATAGCCAATTGCTACGGGCAGCACAAATAAGGTTTCTAGCGCCAATCCGCGCAGTGCGTTAAGCTTGACCGTTTTTTTGATCAATCCGTAAAACGCGAAAGAGAAAGCCATTCCAAAGGCCAGCCATGGGAAAGTACCATAAGAAACTGCCATAATAATTACACCCAATGCAGCTAAACCGAAAGCCGCTTTAATAGCCGGTGTCAGCTTTTCTTTCAAAAAGAAAACTCCCAGCAGTACCGAAACAAGCGGATTCACGTAATAGCCAAGGCTCGTCTCGACAATACGGTCGTTTGTTACAGCGAAAATATACAAGAACCAATTTATAGTGATCAAGTAAGATGCGGCCATCAACATGAAGAACATCTTTTTCGATTGCCACAATGTCTTTATATCTGCAAGGAGCAGCTTGCCGCCTTTTACAAAAAATATGAATGCCAAGGTTAACCAAAAAGCCCAGAAGATACGTGCAGTTAAAATTTCGTCACTTCCCACATGGCCTACTTGCTTCCAGTAAATCGGCAAAATGCCCCAAATCATATAAGTAAAAACTGTGTAGATCATCCCTTTTTTTTCTTCTGCCACACTTTTCGCACCACTCTTTATTTTATTTTGCCTTGCGAAATAACAAGGTTAATTATATGCCTGTGCATAGTGAATGTAAACCTAGCGGAATCGCGTTCCAGCGACAATGTTGTTTGGCAAGGTCTAGCAGAAACGAAAGAAACATTGTTTACTGAAATAAAAAGGATTCCGGAACAATTCCGGAATCCTTGGACGTCTATTTTTTGTTATGTTCCAATTGGCGTAATTCCACTCGCCGGATTTTACCAGATGCCGTTTTCGGCAGTTCCGGTAAAAATTCAATGGCACGGGGATATTTGTATGGCGCTGTCAGGTCTTTGACATGTTGTTGCAATTCCTTCACCAATTCTTCTGAAGGCTCTGTTCCGGCAACGGGAACAACAAATGCTTTAACGATGGTTCCACGAATTTCATCCGGAGATGCGACTACTGCACATTCTTGGACAGCCGGATGTTTGACAAGTGCATCTTCCACTTCAAACGGACCAATCGTATAGCCAGATGAAATGATGATATCGTCTCCTCGTCCTTCGAACCAAAAATAACCATCCTTATCTTTTGACGCTTTATCCCCGGTTACATAATAATCGCCTCGAAATTGCATTTTGGTCCGTTCATCATCTTTGAAATACCCTTTGAACAAGGCCGGCGTTTCAACATGGACAGCAATATCTCCCACTTCTCCTGCCGCTGCAGGCTCGCCAAGCTCGTTGATAATTTCCACTCGGTTTCCGGGCGTTGGTTTACCCATTGATCCAATCCGGATTTCCATGCCCTTCATCACACCGACCAGAAGGGTGTTTTCAGTTTGGCCATAGCCATCGCGCACTTCAAGACTAAAATGTTCTTTGAAGACATTGATTACTTCAGCATTTAACGGTTCTCCTGCGGACACGGCGCTGTGCAACGATGTTAAATCGAACGAACCCAAGTTTTTCTGTTTCGCCATCAAGCGGTATTCTGTCGGCGTACAGCACAGTACATTAATTTTGCGTTGCTCCAGAATTTGCAGATAGGTTTCCGGATTAAATTTTCCGTTGTAGACGAAACCGGTTGCGCCGCTTCCAAGCGTCGCAACAAACGGGCTCCAGATCCATTTCTGCCAGCCTGGGCTCGCAGTCGCCCACACCAAATCGCCTTCTCTCGCACCAAGCCAGTGTTCAGCAGAGGTGCGGAGATGTGCGTATGCCCACCCATGGCTATGGACCGCACCCTTAGGATTTCCTGTTGTACCTGATGTATAAGATAAAAACGCCATATCGTCATTGCGTGTAACAACAGCATCAAATTTATCGGATGCATTTTCCATTTCTTCCGTCAATGAAATCCAGGAATTGTCGGAATTGCCGATAACAAACTTAGTAATTTTGTCTATTTCTCCGACATCCGTAAACTGATCCATGAACGGCTCATAGGCAATGACTGCTTTCGCTTCACTATGGTTCAAGCGATAAGAGATATCTTTTGCCCGCAGCATTTCCGAACTTGGAATGACAACAAGTCCTGCTTTTAATGCACCGATATAAGCAATGTAGGCTTCTATCAGCCGAGGAACCATGACCAATACAACGTCCCCTTTTTCTAGACCGGCTTTGCGAAAACTATTTGCCGCACGGTTCGCACGCTGGATCAATTCATCGTATGTAATTTGTTTCTGCTCACCTTTATCGTTTTCCCAAACAATTGCAAGCTTGCCATCTCCGATCGCGAACTTCTCGATTTCCTGCACCAGATTGTAATGCTCGGGAGCCACCAATTCTTCTCGTTTCAGCATGCTTCTCCTCCTAAGTATGTATTAATTTCCAATGCCTTCATTATACCGGAAGAGTTTTAGTATTCAAAATAATTTTACAATACAACGTATTTCCTCTTTTGAAAACAAAACAGTTTCGAGATTTCCAATACTATTCACTAACAAAAGAAAAAAACCGCCAAATGGCGGCTTTACAGTAAATTGTCATATGTTAGTTTTTCTTCTTTAACCCGCGGGAATTTTATAATTTCCCGTTGATCTACCGCTTCTTGGATAAGTTCATCAAAAGAGACAAAGTTCTCGTAATACTCGACTTTATCCAATTTCGGTTTGGTTTTCGGATTGGCCGGCGTGAAAATGGTGCAGCAATCTTCAAACGGGCGGATAGAAACTTCATACGTCTCAATTTTCTGGGCCGTTTCGATAATATCCAGTTTATCCATCGCAATTAACGGCCGAAGCACCGGGGTATGGGTCACTGCATTGATGGCACTCAAGCTTTCCAAAGTCTGGCTCGCTACTTGCCCTAGGCTTTCTCCTGTTATGATGGCTTTGCAATTCGTTTCTTCCAGCACTTTGTCCGCTACCCGCATCATCATGCGGCGAGTCGACGTCATTGTGATATTGTCCGGAACTTGCTTATGCACTTCTTGCTGAAGCTTTGTGAACGGAATGATATGCAAATTGACCGATGAACCAAACTGGCTCAGCTTCTCCGCCAAATCGTATACTTTTTCTTTTGCCCGATCATTGGTGAACGGCGGGCTGAAGAAATGGACCAGTTCTAGACGGACGCCGCGTTTCAGCATATGGTAGCCGGCTACCGGGCTATCGATTCCACCTGACAGCATAAGGAGTCCTTTGCCGCCAGCACCGACAGGCAATCCTCCGGCTCCTTGAATAACTTCCGCCATCATATAAGCCGCTTCTTCCCGGATTTCCACCTTCAGTTCAATATCCGGATGCTGCATCTGTACAGAAAGCTCCGAAAAGTTGCGCAGCACGTGTGAACCGAGTTCATGCATAATTTCGAGTTTTTCGAGAGGAAACGCTTTGTTGGGACGTTTAACCGTCACTTTGAACGTTTTTCCCTCGCGGTTGAGTTTTTTGACAACATCATACGCTGTTTGTTTCATTGCTTCCATATCTAATTCGGCTTCTATTACCGGACTGAACGACTGGATGCCGAAGACTTTAGGCAACCGCTGGATCACTTGTTCAATTTCGGCTTCATCATCTGAAGCAATAAACATGCGGTCACGTTCTGCTTTAATCCGGATGCCGCCCAAGTCCATAAATGTTTGCCTGACGTTATCCCTCAGCCGGCCAATAAAGGAACTCCGGTTTTTCCCTTTAGTCGATAATTCTCCATATCTGACGAGGATTTGATTTGTTTTCATACTGGTCATGCTCCTTTGATCAAACGGTAGACCCGTTCAAATGCTTTCTTGAAATGCTGAATGTCTTTCTTGGTGGTAAAAGTGCCGAAACTAATCCGGATTACCCCGTCTTTATAGGCGCGAGGCAGTCGGATGGCTTCAATCACATGGCTTGTTTCACTGCTCTTTGATGAACATGCACTCGAAGTTGAAACAACGATGCCTTCTTTTTGCAGGCCAGAAACAAGAATTTCACCTTTAAGTCCTTTTGCTGCTACTGATAATATGTGGGATGCTCCTCCTATCGGGCTCACTACCATCACATCGGAATAATTCCCCAAAAAATTTCGCAGATCGTTGTTCCACTTTTCATACATTGGATTTGCTTCGGCCAATCGCAAGGCCTTGGCTAATGCAGCTGCATGCGGCACAGAGACAGTTCCACTCCGCAATCCTGCCTCCTGCCCGCCACCAAACTGTATCGCTTTTAATTCTACATCATTGAATGCCAATACGCCGCTGCCTTTCAACCCATGAATTTTATGGGCAGACATGCTTAACAAATCCGGCATTGCTGTTTTATCGAAAACCAGCTTCCCGATGCTTTGAACAGCATCCACATGAAATAGCGTCCTTCCGTTTTTAAGGAGCCGGGCGATGTCGGCTATCGGATGTATCGTACCGATTTCATTGTTGACATGCATCAGGCTCACTAGAATCGTATCGTTTCTCAAGGCGCTCTTCAACTCATCGATACTGATATCTCCCGTACGGTCGACAGACAATCGGGTAATTTCAAACCCCTGTTCTTCAAGAACTTTCAAACTGTTCAATACGGAAGGATGTTCTGTCACCGCCGTGATAATATGTTTGCCACGCTGTTGGTACCTATAGGCTGCGCCTAAAATAGCCAAATTGTTCGCTTCCGTTCCCCCTGATGTAAAGACGACATGCTTCATATGCAGAAGATCGGCTATTTGCGCACGTGCTTTTTCAAGCAAATCTTCTGCTGCATTTCCCATTTGGTGCAACGAAGCCGGATTTCCATAAAATTGTTCGTTTGCTTTAACAAACGTTTCCAATATTTCTTTCTTAGGCTTTGTTGTTGCACTGTTGTCCAAATAAATCATGGTGCCACCTCCGAAAAGAAACCACCAGCTCCCAAAGCTGGTGGTTTCTTTTTATGTTTTACGTATGCCATGCCTCGTCTTTTGCCAGCACTTCGATGCGTTTCATCGAACCTGGCTCAAAGCTCTCGACTGCAGTAGCCGCTTCTTCCAGCGCTTTTGAATAGCGCAATTGCCGGAAAGATTCTTCGGCTTCCATTAACTTTGCATTCATTTGTGGATTTGTTTTGCGGAAGCGATTGCCATATTGGATAATGCGTTCAATCAGCCTTACATTCTCCACCATTTCTTTCGCTTTTTCTTCCACTTCATCGACACATTTTTCAGCTTTCACCAAATAATTATCAACAAGTTTCATGTTCAACGGCACTTCCTGCAGCCCTTGCATCGTGATGAACAAATGCTCTTCCGCTTCTTCCAAACGGACATCCATTTCTTCAGGAATTCCAGGCATATTCGCTTTATGAAGCATCCTGTCGGTTTCTTGCAGCGTCCGCTTAAGCGTCTCAAGTTTTGCCCGCGCTTCGTGTTCATCGATTCTTAAACTCTTCAGGGAATCAGTGAAGTTACGCTGGATTTGATCGACTTTCAGCAAGTCCTCACGGATATCAATCAATTCCTCAGCCAAGTTCGAATAAGCGGATTGATCTTCATTTAACCGAGATTCCAGCAAGTCAAAGCGCTTGTGCAATTCTTCCATTTTATCTAGACACGATTTCGGAATAGCTGCATCGCTTTCAGCAATCTTATAACTTAGCTGAACAACAGCACATTCATCTGACATATCCCGAGTATCTCTAGAAACAACTTCCAGCTGATTAGCTACTTCTACTTTATGTTTGTCGACATAGTGTTTTGCTTCAACTTCTCTTTCCAGAAGTTCATAGAAGGAATCGATTTTTTCTTTCATCTCTTCCACTTTCATTTTTGGTTCTTCTGTATTCAAATCAATAATATTCTGTTTTAATACCACTAGTTCTTCTTCCATGCCATTTAGCTGGGAACCCAGTTCCAGATGATTCAGATAATAGCTCTGGTCTTCCATTTCCCGTTGCCCATTGCGCAATTCATTGATATAGGAAGGAATCCGTGACTGCACGTCTGACAAGAGCGGTGGAATATCGTCAATCAGCGCAAAAACACGTTTACTTTCCTCGACTAAGCCCATGACGATTTCCCGCGCTTTCAAGTAATTGCCTTCTGAAGTCAGTTTGTCATATTCATTGAAGAGCGGTGTAAAAGATTCCAGCTTTTTCTCAAGAGGAGCAGCTGCAGCACCATATGAATGCTGATGGGCTAGCAAGTTTTTACGCGCCTGGCGATATTGGTCTTTCATCAATTCCATCTCGCTACGGTTTTTTTCCTCACTGCCGATCAGGTCTTCCAACTCGATTAAAATTTCATTCATTTGCTGATCGACTTTTTCTATTCTGGTTTCGATTTCACTTTCAATTGAACTTGCTTTCCCGAATTTAAAACGCTCGATCGCGTCTTCTGCATCAAACATCGAGGCATCAATTTTCGGAATATGTACATCCATCACTTCAGTCCATATGTTACGCCAACGTTCGAACATTTCCTCCGTTTGGCCGTTCATGTTCAACTGTTTCACTTTTGTCAATTCTTCAAGTATTGGTTTGTTTTGTATTTGCAGTTTTAACTGTTCCAAGCGTTCAATTTCCGCGTAATGCTTTTTGCGAAACAAAAAGCCGAGGATAATCAGCGCTAATAGAATGATGACCGCAATGATGATATACTTCATCATAAGTCATATAGCCTCCTGTTCAAAATCCATTTCCAGCTTAAAGTAAATGCATTTCATGATTCTTTCATTTTAACATGTATTCTATCTTTTTGTTTGCCAATTTAAAAGAAATGGATAAATATTTTTCAGCTAAAAGAAAGCGGGTGTTTTTTATGAAACGGGATGGACACATTCATACGCCTTTTTGTCCGCATGGCACAAAGGATTCATTTGAACTTTACATAGAAAAAGCGATTGCATCCGGGTTTACCGATATTTCATTTACCGAACATGCTCCCCTCCCCTCTTCTTTCACCGATCCAACACCTTTGAAAGACAGTGGAATGAGCCTAAAACAATTATACCCATATATTGACGCCGTATCCAAAGCTAAAGATGCATACCGAAAAGAGATCCGAATCCGTGTAGGGCTTGAAGTGGATTTTATCGAGGGTTTCGAGCAGGAAACAAAAACATTATTGGATGAAATCGGACCAAGCCTGGATGATGCTATTTTGTCTGTGCACTTTTTAAAAATCGATGGACAGTACCATTGCGTAGATTATAGTAAAGAAGCTTTTGCAGCTATCAGCGGTAAGGCAGGTTCGGTCCAATGCGTATACGATAAGTACTATCAAACAGTTGAAGCTTCCATTTCAGCCGATCTTGGTGCCTATAAACCAAAGCGGATCGGTCATCCGACACTTGTCCATAAATTCCAGTTGGCTCATGGAGAAAAGATCGACGATCGCACACAAATCGAACAGCTCCTTCAAAGAATCGCTGGGGTTGGTTACGAAATCGACTTGAACAGCGCAGGATTCTCCAAACCGGAATGTTTGGAGCCTTACCCGCCAGAGCGCTATATAAAGCAAGCCGCAGATCTTGGCATACCGCTTGTTTTTGGTTCTGATGCCCATAACGCCAAAGGCTTGCATAACCATTACAGCAAACTCTATAATAAAGAAATCTTAAAATGAAATGAGGTTGCTTATGTTTACTCAAACAAGCTACAGCGGCACAAGCACAGAACAATACAACTTGCTTGGCAAACAACTAGATGCATTATTAACTGGCGAATCCAACCAGACCGCCAATTTGAGCAACGCCTCCGCTTTGTTGAACCAGTTTCTCGAACGGATCAACTGGGTTGGTTTTTATTTGATGGAGAACGGTGAATTGGTTCTTGGGCCATTCCAAGGATTGCCTGCCTGTGTCCGTATTAAGGTCGGCAGAGGCGTCTGCGGAACAGCAGTTGCCGAAAAGAAAACCATGCTGATTGACAATGTCCACGAATTTCCTGGACACATCGCATGCGATGCCGCTTCTCAATCTGAGATCGTTATTCCACTGATCAAAGACGGAGAAGTAATCGGCGTTCTCGATATTGACAGCCCTGAACTCCGCCGCTTTTCGAAAGAAGATCAAGCGGGGTTGGAGCACTTTACAGAAGTCTTAATGAAGCACCTATAAACAAAAGGCCAGAAACTTTTAAAAGTTTCTGGCCTTTTTTATTTATCATTGAATTTCCTGCAGCTCTAGTTTCACTTTTTCAAACGCTTGCGCTAGATCTTCTATTAAATCATCCGTATGTTCAAGTCCGACTGACAGTCGCAGCAGTGAATCGCTGATGCCCATCGCATCCCGTTCTTTTTTTGGAACAGCCGCATGAGTCATCGTAGCAGGATGTTGAACCAATGTCTCCGCGTCTCCTAAACTGACGGCGATTTTGATAAGCGATAAGGCATTCATAAATGCCTGCGCTTCTTTTTTGCCGCCTTCGATTTCAAACGAGATCAATCCCCCGCCTTCTCTCATTTGTTTAACGGCAATATCGTACTGAGGGTGCGCAGAATCGAAAGGGTAGTAGATCTGTTTGACACTTGGCTCCTTCTGCAGAAAGGCCAATAGTTTTTTAGCATTGGCTACGTGCCGGTCCATTCTGATGTGCAGCGTCTTCAAGCCCCTTATCAACAACCAGGCATCAAACGGCGACATGATGCCGCCCATGTCTTTTTGGACCGTTTTCCGCAGGCGGCTCATTTCTTCCTCATCTTTTCCGATCAATATACCGCCTACCACATCGCCATGGCCATTCAGATATTTAGTGGCACTGTGCAGCACATAATCCGCTCCCATCAGCAACGGGTTCTGCAAATAGGGTGAACTGAACGTATTATCCACCACTATAGGAATGCCTCTGCGAGAAGCGACAGCAGCAACTGCCTCCAGATTGACCAGTTCCATTGTCGGGTTGATCGGTGTTTCTACATATATGCAGGCTGTTTCTGGCCGGATGGCTTGTTCGATTTCTTCTTCTGTAATCAACGAAACCAAATCGTGGGTAATGCCGTATTTTTCATTCATGATTTCCAGCAGTCCGAATGTACAGCCGTATATTCCTCGGGAACATAAAATGTGGTCTCCTGCTTTCGTCAAATAGACTAAGATGGCACTCACGGCCGCCATGCCGGATCCAAAAGCAAGTGCGCCTTTTCCATACTCAATTTCTTTCATGCGCTCTTCCAAAACCCGTACGGTCGGATTGCCTAACCTGGAGTATATATTTCCTTCACTATTTCCGGCGAAGCGGTTTTCTCCTTCTTCCGCATTTGCAAATGAAAAAGTTGATGTCTGGTAAAGCGGTGTTGCTAAACTATCATGATGAACCGCACTTTCATAGCCTTTATGAATAATGGCTGTTTCCATCTTAATGTTTTGCTTTTTCATTTCACACACCCCTTATCAAGTATAGAAAGCGCTTACATTACTTCTTCTTTCATTTTAGCTTGAATGATAAAAAAAGAAAAGCCGATCATTTTTGCTTTATTTGTTTCCATTGACTTTTACAATACAAATCGGTTATACTACTCTTTGTGTAAAATAATCGCAGCAGTTGTATGTGCGGGTTTGTCCATTTTATTCCTCATAGTAGGTGTATCGCGTAACTCATGGCTGCAGAGCGAAGGTACATGAAAATAAAATGGCTTACAGCATGAATGCATCTGGTTTTTATTTTACTCTAAAAACCAAAAACAGAGGAGGAGACATATATGTCTCGTTATACAGGTCCATCATGGAAACTGTCACGCCGCCTAGGAGTATCTCTTAGCGGAACAGGTAAAGAACTAGAAAAACGCCCTTACGCACCAGGTCAACACGGTGCTAACCAACGCAGAAAAGTTTCTGAATACGGTTTGCAACTTCAAGAAAAACAAAAACTTCGTTTCATGTACGGAGTAAACGAACGCCAATTTAAAACATTGTTCAACAAAGCTGGCAAAATGCCAGGTAAACACGGTGAAAACTTCATGATCTTGCTTGAAGCTCGCCTTGATAACGTTGTTTATCGTTTAGGCCTTGCGCGCACTCGTCGCCAAGCTCGCCAAATCGTAAACCACGGCCACATCCTTGTTGATGGCAAACGCGTTGATATTCCTTCATTCAGCGTGAAACCAGGTCAAACAATTGCTTTCCGCGAGCGTTCTAACAACATGGACGTAGTTAACGAAGCAATCGAAGTAAGCAACTTTGTTCCTGAATATGTAACTATCGATACTGATAGCAAAACAGGTACTTTTGTACGCTTCCCTGAGCGCAGCGAATTGTCTGCTGAAATCAACGAATCATTAATCGTAGAGTTCTACTCTCGTTAATAGTGAGTCCCTTAAAGAAGCCCCGCTTTTGCGGTGGCTTCTTTTTTATGTTTCGGACAAGTTTTTACTTCCGCCTTTTGACTATGGTAAACTGAGGAAAAAAGCGGGGGTATAAATATGCGAGTCATCTCTATTTGTCCAAGCAACACAGAACTTCTTGCCTTTTTAGGCGCCGATCATATGCTGGTAGCTGTCGATGACTTTTCCGACTGGCCAATGAGCGTTAATAGTTTGCCGAGGCTTGGCCCTGATTTATCCATCCGCATGGATGAGTTGGAAGCATTAAACCCCGATTTAGTTCTTGCCTCGCTTAGCGTACCAGGTATGGAAAAAAACGTGGACGAACTGATCAAACGAAAAATCCCCCACTTAGTTTTAGATCCCCAATCTTTAACTGAAATAGGCAACGATCTTCTGGCCGTCGGACAAGCATGCGGAATTGATGCAATGCCGATCCTTGCAGAATATTCAGCTGTTATTGAAGAACTTAAAAGCCGTTCGGCTAAAGCAGCGTCTCGCCCTTCGCTTTACTGGGAATGGTGGCCAAAACCGATTTTCACTCCAGGACGAATTAATTGGCTGACGGAAATCAGCGAAATCACCGGAGCCCGAAACGTTTTTGACGATATCGATTCCGCAAATTTCCAAACTGATTGGGATGAAGTGAAAAAGCGCGACCCTGATTTTATCTTGCTTGCATGGGTCGGGATTATGACGTCCAAAGTTAAACCTGAGCTTGTGCGAAAGCGGCCCGGCTGGGAAGAGATGAAAGCTTTCGAAAACATTCATATAATGGAAGAAGAATTGTACTGCCGCCCTTCCCCCCGCTTGATTGAAGGCGCTCTGCGGCTAGGTGCATTAGTCCACCCGGATTTGTTCGGCAATATGGAGCTGCCTGGGTTCATAAAAGAAAAACAACTATAGGAGTAACATATGCTTAGAATACTAGCAATCACTGAAGAAAATGAACTGCTCGTCAATCCGCCCCTCGAATCATTAGAAAGCATGAAGTGGTACTGGGCAGATTTCAATATGCCGACTGATGAAGAAACAAGCTTGCTCGGCAGTTACTTTCACTTCCATCCGCTTGCCATAGAAGACTGCATTCACTCGCTTCAACGGCCAAAGCTCGAACATTACGAAAATCTAAGTTTTCTTGTTTTTCATTCATTAAACCACCAGACGCTTGAAACTTCCGAGGTGGATTTGTTCATTACCGAGAACTTTACAGTATCTTTCCATTACGAAGATTTGCAGGAAATCAATTATGTTTGGGACCATTTCCGGCGTTCAACGAGTGCCGACCGCCTCAAACCTGTCGAAGTCGTTTATAAAATCATGGATAAAGTGGTGGATGCGGTTTTCCCGATTATGGACGAGTTGGAAGACCGCTTGCTTGGAATTGAATACTTAGGCGAGGATCAGCTTGCCGGCAATGTAATCATCCAGAAAACGTTTGATATTCGAAGAGATTTGTTGAAACTTAGGCATACTGTCATGCCGATGCGAGATCTGGTTTACCGGATATTAGAGTCAAAGCGTTTCATCATCCAGGAACAAAAGCGCGCCTATTTCCAAGACATCCATGATCACCTGATAAAACTCAGCCAACTTATCGAGTCTAACCGAGAGCTGACTTCAGATATTCGCGACAGCTACATATCCATGAACTCTTTCCGAATGAATAATATTATGAAAACATTGACGGTAATTACTACCATTTTCATGCCGCTTACTTTTCTAGCGGGCATTTATGGCATGAATTTCGAGAATATGCCGGAACTTCAGTGGGAATCGGGGTATTTTACTGTACTCGGTATCATGCTTGTTACCGGCACTGGAATGTTTCTTTGGTTCAAATACAAAGGATGGTTCAACAGCGAATAAAATGGTTCGAATCAAAAGCGGCCAAATAAACTGTTGTAAAACATAAAGATTGCAGACCGATTGGAGGAAATAATGTGAAAAAACAAGTAGTCGTTATCGGACTAGGCCGGTTCGGCACGAGCGTCTGCAAAGAACTGCATAAATTGGGCCATGAAGTATTAGCGATTGATCGAAATGTCGAGCGGGTCAATGGACTATTGGATTTTTCCGCCCATGCAGTAGTGGCCGATGCAACGGACGAGAAAAGCCTAAAGTCGTTGGGTGTACGCAACTTTGACCATGGAATTGTTGCGATCGGCGATAATCTCCAGTCGAGTGTTTTATGCACATTGATGCTCAAGGAAATCGGCTTGAAGAAAGTTTGGGTAAAAGCACGCGATCTGCAGCATCAGACTATTCTGGAACGCGTTGGTGCCGATCGGGTCATTCAGCCGGAAAATGAAATGGGCATACGTGTAGCTCATCATATGGATTCCGAAAAACTGATTGATTACATCGATCTTTCAAAAGATTACAGTATTGTAGAATTGGTAGCCACCGAGAAAACGGCAAATAAAAGTTTAAATCAAGTGAATATTAACGCCAAATATGGCTGTACAATCCTTGCCATTAAACGGGGTGAAGAAGTAAATATTGTACCGCTTCCTTCAGATGTGATTCGCCTCGGTGATATTTTGATTATCATTGGACATCGTGAAGATTTAAAACGTTTTGAAGACAGAAGTGTTTAATCCTTTAGTTCCAGTAAAAAAGCCATCCGCCTAAAAATAGGCGAATGGCTTTTTATATTATTGGAATTGAACCATGTGGTATTTTTTCTTGCCGCGTCGGACGATGGCAAATGTATCTTCTAAACGATCTTTAGCATCAACCACATACTCCAGATCGGTCACTTTTTCGCCATTCACTGAAATTGCGCCATTCGCTACATCTTCCCGCGCCTGTCTTTTCGAAGAAGAAATGCCAGCTTCAACAATTAAATCGATGATAACTTTCGGCTCTTTCGCCATCTCAACAGAAGGTACGTCTTTAAACGCCGCTTTCATTTCGCTGGCAGACAATGCTTTCAAGTCGCCGCTGAACAACGCTTTTGTAATACGGATTGCATCGTCTAGCGCCTCTTCCCCGTGAATCAGCTTTGTCATTTCTTCAGCCAATACTTTCTGGGCTTTTCGCAAATGCGGTTCATTCTCGACCGTCACTTGCAGCGCTTCAATTTCTTCACGGCTGATGAACGTGAAAATTTTCAAGTACTTGATAACATCCGCATCTGCCGTATTGATCCAAAATTGGTAGAATTCATAAGGCGACGTTTTTTTCGCGTCAAGCCATACTGCACCGCCAGCAGTTTTTCCGAACTTTGTGCCGTCCGCTTTTGTCACGAGCGGAATCGTGATGCCGAAAGCTTTTGTTTCTTCCTCGTGCGTCTTACGGATAACTTCAAGGCCTGAAGTGATATTGCCCCATTGGTCGGACCCCCCGATTTGCACGCGGCAATTGAAATGGTTGTACAGGTGATTATAGTCGATCGCCTGGATAAGCGTGTAGGAGAATTCCGTAAATGAGATTCCATTTTCTAAACGCGAGGCAACCGATTCTTTCGCCAGCATGTAATTGACCGAAATCAATTTTCCGTAATCACGCAAAAATTCAATTATACTCATTTGGCCGATCCAGTCGCGGTTGTTGACCATCTGTGCCCCATTTTGGGACTGGAAGTCAAATATCTGCTCCATCTGAACTTTGATCGCTTCAACGTTTTTATCGATTTGATCCGTTGTTTGAAGTTGCCGTTCTTCGTTGCGGCCCGAAGGATCGCCGATCATTCCAGTCGCTCCCCCAACCAATAAAATCGGTTGATGGCCGTGCATTTGGAAACGGCGCAATGTCAGTAACGGTACAATATGGCCAATATGCATACTATCTGCAGTCGGATCGACTCCACAGTATAGGGAAATTTTTTCTTCATCAAGCAATTTTGCAAGTCCTTCTTCATCGGTTTGTTGGTATAACAAACCGCGCCATTGTAAATCTTTGATTAATTCATTTGCCATTTTAGTTCCTCCTTAAAATATAAGTTTAGTGAATGTTACCTTTTACCTTCCGCTGTTTTGACCGATAATAGCGATCAAGAAAACATGAATCCCGCCTGAAAATAAAAAAGCCCCTGCATGAAAGTTCATGCAGGGACGCTATTGCGCGGTACCACCCAGCTTGGAGATGTGCTCTCCCGACTCACCCTGTGCCGAACGGGGCACTTCCGTAAACTCCAAGCCTGTAATTCAGCCGCTGCGTTTTGACCGGTTCGCACCATCCACCGGCTCTCTTGACAAAAATCGCACGCCCTACTTCGGACTCTTCAACGTTTTAAATATGAATATAATAAGTAGTTTACTTTATTCTAACATATTGTCAATAACCTTCGTTGCAATTAGGAGAATATGATATAATAAGACAAGATTTTAGGAGGTTGATAACGTGCTCGATCAATTAAAAAACTGGCTCACTAAAGCTGAAGAGTCTTACAATAGATGGTCATCCACCAAGTGGGTTAAACGCTTTAATATAACTACAGGCGTCCTTTGGAATCTGGCCATTTTGCTTGCGATTATATTTGTCGCCAGCGGTGTGTTTGCCGCTTCAGTAGGTGCCGGCTATTTTGCTTCATTAGTCGACGAGGAAAAGCTTCGGACCCCTGAAGAAATGCGGGACGAAGTTTATAGCTATGAAGAAACTTCAGAGCTCTATTTTGCTGGAGAAGTTTACTTTGGAAAACTTCGCACGGATTTGGAACGAACGGAGACCAGGCTAGATAAGGTGTCTGAAAATGCAATTAATGCTGTTCTTGCTACGGAAGATGAGTATTTTGAAGAACATAACGGAATCGTGCCAAAAGCGATTTTCCGCGGATTATTCCAGGATGTATCGAACTCCGATAGCCAGACTGGTGGTTCAACACTAACACAACAGCTTATCAAAAATCAGATTTTAACAAATGAAGTTTCTTACGAACGAAAAGCAAAAGAAATTCTATTAGCTATGCGTCTTGAGAAATTCATGACCAAAGACGAAATTATGGAAGCTTACTTGAATATCATTCCCTACGGCCGAAATTCTGCCGGTACAAACATTGCCGGGATTGAAACGGCAGCAAAAAGTATTTTTAATGTTTCTGCAAGCGAATTGAATTTGCCTCAGGCAGCATTCATTGCCGGCATTCCAAAAGCTCCCTTCCTTTATACGCCTTACCAAAAAGATGATAAAAAAGGTGGCGAACTAAAAAGTGATGAGGGTCTTCAGCCTGGAATCGATCGGATGAAAACTGTTCTTTACCGCATGAAAGAAACGGAATACATTACAGAAAAAGAGTATGATGAAGCACTCGCTTATGATATTAAAAAAGATTTCCGTGAGAATGAAGGCCGTGCTTACGACAAATACTATTATGTAACTACCGAGTTGGAAAAACGTGCAACCCGCATCATTATGGATGTGCTGGCAGAAAAAGATGGAGTCGAACCAAAAACGTTAGATGAAAACGACAAACTTTTTGAAGAATATGCCATCCTTGCTGACCGCGCAGTCCGTTCAAACGGATACCGCATTTATTCGACAATCAACAAAGATTTATACGATGCCCAGCAAAAAGCAAAAGACAGTTATAAAGCCTATGGTACAACACGCAACGGCAAAGGGATCAACACTGAAGGCGAAGAAGTGGAAAAAGAGTTTCCTGTCCAAGTCGGCAGTATGACAATCGAAAACAAATCAGGCCGCATCTTAAGCTTTGTCGGTGGACGCGATCCTAAGGTTGAACAATTGAACCACGCTACACAAGGTTTCCGGTCAATCGGCTCTACCGTAAAGCCTCTGCTCGTATACGGACCTGCCATTGAGTATGGAAAAATCGGCGCCGGCAGCCCGGTAGTCGACGTCAAGTTTGAGAAAAATGACAATGGAACAATGTGGAGACCTGCTAACTTCGTCCCGACCAGCGAACAAGGCATTATGCCGGCGCGCGATGCATTAGCACAGTCCCAAAACTTGCCGGCACTCCGTTTGTTCGCGCAGATCAACGATCAAATGCCAATCAATTACATGTTGGATAGTGGTTTTTCCAGAGTTAAAGAAAGCAGTAACTATATCCCTTCTGCTGCACTTGGGGGCGGTGTTGAAGGGTCAGTAGAAGAGATTACGAACGGGTATGCAATGGTTGCCAACGGCGGTAAATTTGTTGATGCATATATGATCGAACAAATCAAAGACGCTGAAGGCAATGTAGTCTTTGAACATAAATCAACAGAGAAAGAAGTATTTACGCCTCAAACTTCGTATATACTTACGGATATGCTCCGCGATGTATTTGAAGATGATCGAGGAACAGCCAACCGGGCAAACGGCTTGTTGAAATTCAACGCAGATTTTGCCGGAAAAACAGGTACGACCCAACAGACAAGAGATGTCTGGTTGATCGGTTATAATCCGAATATTACAATGGGTGTTTGGTTAGGCTATGACAAAGAGAAATACTCGTTGGCTGACTTCCCTAACCGTGACTTGCAGCCTTCGACACGCGTCAACCAATTATGGGCTAGTTTAATGAATACTTCTTACGAAGCTGCTCCAAAACTGATCGGTGCCGATAAAAAGTTCAAACAACCGAAAGGTGTTGTCACCCGTTCTTTCTGTGCAATCTCCGGTCTTGCTCCGGGCGGTTCATGTTCAGGTGCCGGTTTAGTGAAAGCCGATTTGTTTAACGAAAAAGCGATGGTTCCTTCCAAGAAAGACGACAGCTTGACTTCAGGGTCATATACTACAATCAATGGCAGCCGCTATGCTGCTCTTGATAGTACACCAAGAGAATTTGTAACTAGCGGAGGCGCTGGTGTATCTCAAGCGTTTATTGAGCGCATGCTTGCACCATATGGCGGCGATGCAAGCAAACTATTCCCTGGCAGCTCACGATACTCAACAGTGGTTGCAGGAGCTAAATTTAATGTAGATGGCGTCGCTCCGGCTGGAGTAAGCGCAGCATTGAGCGGCAATACATTGACTTGGAGCAATTCATCTTCGAACGATGTTGTCGGCTACCGCGTCTACCGGGATGGCAGCGGCTCTCCTCTCGCTTCTATTTCGGAATCCAGAGGAAATGCTTTTAGCGTACCTGGGGCGGGCAGCTATTATGTAGTAGCTGTAGATATTACTGGGAAACAATCCGGTAAATCCAATGTAGTGAGCATTGAAGCAGAAAAGCCAAAAGTTGAACCAAAAGAAGAAAAAGAAGAAAAAGAATCAACTCCAGCTCCTGAGAAAGACACTTCTTCTGATGACAAAAAAGAAGAACCTAAACCGGCTGATAGCAATAAGAAAGACGAAAGCAAAGATAAAAATAAAGACAAAGAAAAAGAAAAACCAGCTGAACCTAAAGAGCCAGAAGAAGATAAAGAAAAGCCGGCTGAACCTAAAGAGCCAAAAGAAGATAAAGAAAAGCCGGCCGAGCCTAAAGAACCGGAAGATGAAGAAAAACCAAAAGACGAAGAATAAGTTCCTTACAAACCGGTCCGCCTATAGCGGATCGGTTTTTGTATGTAAAAAAACCCTTGGCCGAAATTTCGGCCAAGGGTTTCTGCTATTAATCTTCCATCGTGGACAGATCGCCTGTCGGCAAATCCAGCTCCCATGCTTTGAGTACACGGCGCATGATTTTTCCGCTTCGTGTTTTCGGAAGCTTGTCCTTAAATTCAATTTCTCTCGGCGCTGCGTGTGCTGCAAGTCCTTTTTTTACAAATTGCTGAATATCTTGGATAAGTTCTTCAGATGGATCGTAACCTTCGTTTAACGCTACAAACGCTTTAATGACTTCTCCCCGTACCGGATCCGGTTTCCCTATAACACCAGCTTCGGCTACTGCCGGATGCTCGAGCAATGTGCTTTCCACTTCAAACGGTCCAACACGTTCACCAGAAGTCATGATAACGTCATCCACACGGCCCTGGAACCAGAAATACCCTTCTTCATCCATATAAGCGGAATCGCCCGAAACGTACCATTCATCGTTCATGAAATATGATTCGTACTTTTGCGGGTTATTCCAAATTTGGCGCATCATCGAAGGCCAGCCTTTTTTGATGGCCAAGTTGCCCATTTGATTCGCCGGCAGCTCATTGCCTTGATCGTCTACGATAGCGGCTTTGATGCCTGGCACCGGCTTGCCCATCGAACCCGGTTTGATTGTCATAGAAGGATAGTTGCAAATCATATGCCCTCCTGTTTCCGTCATCCACCATGTATCATGAATCCGTTTTTTGAACACCTGCATGCCCCAGCGCACTACTTCTGGATTCAGCGGTTCTCCTACTGATAACACATGGCGCAGCGTCGATAAGTTGAATTCTTTTACCAGCGCATCTCCTGCTCCCATCAACATGCGGAATGCAGTCGGTGCGCTGTACCAAACAGTTACACCAAAATCCTCAATCGCTTTATACCAGCCTTCTGGAGAAAAACGGCCGCCTAGAATTACTGTAGTCGTTCCAGTAAGCCAAGGAGCAAACACACCATAAGCGGTTCCTGTAACCCAACCTGGATCGGCTGTGCACCAGTAGATGTCCTGCTCATTTAAATCCAGAACCCATTTGGCGGTCTGGTATTGCTGGACCATCGCATATTGTGCGTGAAGTACACCTTTTGGTTTCCCGGTTGAGCCGGATGTATAATGCAGTACAAGCCCGTCTTCTTTATCAAGCCATTCGATCTCAAACTGGTCGGAGCTAGTGCCCAAGTATTTTTGCACATCAATAACTTTTTGGTCTTCTTCAATTTTTTCGCCTACAAGGAAAATAGTTTTCAGATTAGGCAAGCGCTCATGCGGAACACGCGACAGCAATTCCGGCGTTGTGATAATTGCTTTAGCATCACTGTCATCTAGGCGGTCATAAATAGCACCTTCCATGAATGCCTCAAATAATGGACCAACAATCAATCCCATCTTCAAAGCGCCAAACATCATGAAATACAGTTCTGGCGAGCGTGGCATGAAAATGAAGATCCGATCCCCTTTTTCTAAATTAGAATGCGCTTTCAATAAATTTGCCGCTCGGTTCGTCATTCTCTTCATCTCATAAAAGGTATAAGATTCGCTTCTGCCTTGGTCTTTATAATAAAGAGCAACTTTGTTTTTCCGATCAGACTCTGCGTGGCGATCAATCGCTTCATACGCCATGTTGACTTTGCCGGTCTCATACCAGCTAAACTCCTTCTCAACATCGGTCCAATCAAAGTTTGCAGCAGTTTCTTCATAATTATGTAATAAATAATTTCCTTGTGCCGCTGGTATCGCTTCCACTTTCATCTTAATCATCCTTTCATGTCGAGTCTATTTCATTCTACAACATTCTGACAATTGAATGCCAATTATTTTAATTTTTTAGAAAAGACACTCTCTTCTCGGACAATAGTCCCCAATTCTCTCCAGTTCATGTATAATAAAGCTAATTGTAACCAACAGGCGGTGAAAAAATGGAACATAGGAAAACTTATAACGTGATAGAGTTAAAAACAAAACATGGCACGATTGTAGTTGAAGGACCAGTTCCTTCCAGCGAATTGAAAGAACTTGATTTTCACGAAGACCTGGTCGCTTTTCGCCCGCCCGAACAGCAGCATAAAGCGATCACCGGCATTGCTGATTTGCCGGAAGGCCGAATTCTAATTGCGCGCGATCAAAACACCATCGTCGGATATGTCACATTTCTGTATCCGGATCCTCTTGAACGCTGGTCTCAGGGCAAAATGGAAAATCTCATTGAACTCGGTGCGATTGAAGTTATCCCGAAATTCAGAGGCAGCGGCGTCGGAAAAGCTTTGCTTAAAGTCTCGATGATGGATGATGCGCTTGAAGATTTTATCGTCATCACCACCGAATATTATTGGCATTGGGATTTAAAGGGAACCGGCTTGAATGTTTGGGAATACCGAAAAATTATGGAGAAAATGATGCAGGCAGGCGGCCTTGAATATTATGCCACTGATGATCCTGAAATCAGCTCGCATCCGGCAAACTGTTTAATGGCTAAAATCGGCAGCCGCGTTGATCCCGAATCAGTCCAAAAATTTGACCAATTGCGCTTTATGAACCGCTACATGTATTAATTCTAAGGGGTGTAGGCATGTTAGTTGAGGAAATTATGAAAACCACTATTTATTCGCTTCGGCCAGATCAAACCGTTAAAGAAGCTGTTCTGTTATTTGAAGAAAAACACATTCGCCATGCGCCGATCGTAGAAGACGGTAGATTGGTCGGGGTTTTATCAGACCGTGATTTGAAAGACGCATTGCCTTCTCGCTTTGCCACTTCTCCACCACCTGAACGATATGAGAAAAGCCTGGAAAGCATTATGACGAAAAATCCTGTTACTGCTCACCCAATGGATTTTGTCGAAGAAATCGCTTTGGTGTTTTACGAACAACAAATCGGCTGCCTTCCTATTATCAGTGGGGAAAAACTTGTAGGCTTTTTAACAGAAACCGATTTGTTATACAAATACATTGAATTGACAGGAGCCCATCAACCCGGTTCTCAAATTGAAATTAAAGTTCCTAATCGTTCTGGCGTATTATACGAAGTCTCAAGAGTGTTTTACGAAAAAAACATCAACGTTTTGACTGTCTTGGTATACCCCGACAAACAAAATACCAATGATAAAATTTTGGTTTTCCGTGTCCAGACGATGAATCCGATAGCTGTGATCCATGACTTACGTAAAGAAGGTTTTGATGTTTTATGGCCAAACACACCCAAAATGAACAAATAAAACATGCCGTCTTTGTCTATTCGGAAGATCAGTTGGGGTATAAGTTTTCTGAGACACATCCGTTCAACCAGAAACGGCTCGTTCTAACCATTGACTTGCTCAAAGAAATGAATGCGCTTTCAGATCATAATATAGTGCCGGCGCGTATAGCGACGGATGAAGAACTATTATTGGCTCATGATCAGCGATATATCGACATCGTAAAAAAAGCAAGCCGCGGAGAAATCTCCCCAGAATCCGGTGAAAGTTACGGCATTGGCACAGAAGATACTCCAATTTTCGAAAACATGCATGAAGCCAGTGCCCGTTTGGTAGGCGGAACTTTGACCGCTGTCGATTACGTGATGGAAGGAAAAGCTCAGCATGCGCTCAATTTGGGGGGCGGCCTTCATCATGGCTTCCGTGGAAAAGCTTCTGGATTTTGCATATATAATGATAGTTCCGTCGCCATCAATTACCTTAAGAAAAAATACGGATCGCGCGTCCTTTATATCGATACTGACGCACACCATGGAGATGGCGTACAGTGGTGCTTTTACGAAGATCCGGATGTGTGCACTGTTTCCATCCACGAAACCGGACGTTATTTGTTTCCAGGTACAGGCAACATCAACGAACGCGGAAGCGGCCAAGGATATGGAACCAGTTTTAACTTTCCGATAGATGCTTTCACTGAAGATGAATCGTTTCTGGAAATTTACCGCACTTCCATGAAAGAAATTATCGAGTTTTTCAAACCCGACGTTATCCTTACTCAAAATGGAGCAGATGCGCATTACTTGGACCCGCTGACGCATTTATACGGCACGATGAACATTTACCGGGAGATACCCAAAATAGCTCATGAACTGGCTCACGAGTACTGTGAAGGCCGCTGGATTGCAGTTGGCGGAGGCGGTTACGATATATGGCGCGTTGTACCTAGAGCCTGGTCTTTCCTTTGGATGGAAATGAACAACATTCCCCTTCCTGAAGGTAAATTGCCGGAAGCTTGGCTATCCAAGTGGCAGCCTGAATCACCTGTGCGGCTAATAGACACATGGCACGACCCTGATAATATGTATGAAGCCATTCCGCGAAAAGAAGAAATCACTGATAAAAACCAGCAGATGCTGAATAAAGCGTTGTATATGATTAGAAATGCGTAAAAGCTCCCCGCTTGGGGAGCTTTTTTAAGCGTTGTTTTTAGTAGATTGACGTTCTTCTATGCGATATGGAAGTATCACTTGGTTTTCTTCGATTTCTTCTTTGTTCATATATTTTGTTAACAAACGCATGGATACAGCTCCGATATCGTATAAGGGGAATGCGATAGAGGTAAGCATAGGTCTCGCCATACGTGCTAATTTCGAGTTTTCATAGCTGATGATTTCCACATCTTCTGGAATCTTTTTTCCAATTCCTTCTAATCCATGTATAACGCCGATCGACATTTCATCGTTGCTGACAAAATAAGCTGTCGGATCATATGGTTTCAATGCTTCAACAGCTTCCATGCCCTCTTCATAAGTATTATTGCATTCGACAACCAATCGCTCTTCAAATTCAATCCCAGCGTCTACCAAAGCTTGTCTATAAGCTTTCAGCTTATAATCTTTGTTGACTTTTGACGTCATTGGACCTGAAATAAAAGCGATTTTCTGATGGCCGTTATCGATCAGTTTTTTTACAGCTTCATAAGCTGCTCCATAATAATCGATATTGACCGATGCAATCGCAGACGATTCGTCGATAGATCCGGCCAAAACAATCGGAGCTGAAGAACGTTCCATTTCGTGCAAAAGTTCTGGTGTAATAGCGCCGCTCATGAAAACAATTCCGTCCACTTGTTTGCCAAGCATGGTTTCCAATAATTGAAGTTCTTTGTTTTGGTTTTGGTCTGAATTCGACAAGATGATATTATAGCGGTACATTGTAGCGATGTCCTCAATACCACGCGCAAGTTCGGCATACATACTGTTGGAAATATCAGGGATGATTACGCCTACTGTTGTAGTTTTTTTGCTGGCAAGCCCTCTTGCCACTGCATTGGGACGGTATCCCAATTCTTCTATAACTTTTAATACTTTCTTTCGTGTGGCAGGCTTTACATTTTGATTTCCGTTTACTACCCGTGAAACGGTAGCCATGGAAACATTCGCTTCTCTTGCCACATCATAAATTGTTACAGTCATTGTACGCCTCCTTTCCATTGCTCTTTTAATCATACGATAGAAACTTTCATTATATCAACTAAAAAAGAAAAGCCGGGTATATTCCCGGCTCTTCGGTCTTATGCTTTCAATTCGTATTGCTTCATAAACTTCATCAAAGCATCGTAGTATTCGTCAAATTGAGGTATGCTCATTTGCTGTTGAGCATCAGATAAAGCAACTGCTGGATCTGGATGAACTTCAGCCATTACTCCGTCTGCACCAATAGCGATAGCTGCTTTGGCTGTAGGCAGCAGCAAATCACGGCGGCCGGTAGAATGAGTAACGTCGACAAACACCGGAAGGTGCGTTTCTTGTTTCAAAATTGGCACCGCAGAGATATCAAGCGTATTTCTTGTCGCTTTCTCGTATGTGCGAATTCCGCGTTCGCATAAGATGATTTGGCTGTTGCCGTTTGCAATAATGTATTCCGCAGCATTGATGAACTCATCAATCGTTGCAGACAACCCTCTTTTCAAAAGAACCGGCTTATTGATTGAACCGACTGCTTTTAAAAGTTCAAAGTTTTGCATATTGCGGGCTCCGACTTGAACAACATCCACATAATCCAATGCAGCTTCTAGATGGTGTGGTGTAACGATTTCAGAAACTACGGCTAAGTTGTTTTCATCAGCGGCCTTTTTCAACATTTTTAAGCCATCTAATCCAAGACCTTGGAAATCGTATGGAGAAGTACGAGGCTTGTAAGCACCTCCGCGAATCATTCGCAAACCTTTACCGCCAATCGCTTCAGCAACTTTTGAAACTTGCTCTTGAGACTCTACTGCACAAGGTCCAAAAATGAAAGACGGGCCACCTTCGCCGATTTTCTCGCCATTGATCGTAATGATTGTGTCTTCTGCTTTCTTCTTACGGGAAACCAATAATGCTTTACGGTGATCTTCTTCCTGCATATCAAGAGCTGATTTGAAAATCTCTTTAAATATGTGGTCAACCGTTTTTTGGTCTAATGGACCGCTATTGTTTTCTTTCAATAAATCAAGCATATGGCGTTCGCGCATTGGATCGAATTTTTCCATCCCTTGCTTTTCCTTCAATTGCCCGATGTCTTGCACAATTGAAGCCCTCTCGTTAATAAGGGATAGAATTTGAAGGTTTACTGCGTCTACCTTTTCTCTTAGCTGCTCTAAATCTAAATTGCTCATTCTCCAACTTCTCCTTTCGCAAATCACCTTACTTAGTGACTCATCTTAACATATTAAAACTATTATATGCAAAGTATTCGGGAAAGTCACGAAATATTTTAACGCTTCAACGCGCGAAAGTATATTGCGTACAAAAAAGAGCCGAAGCTTGATAGCTTCGGCTCCTTTGTTAAGCGAGAAATTCCTGCATTGCGTCACTTCTGATCTTGCCGTGAGAGGCGTGCCAATCAACAGTTTGATTAGAAAAATGAAACAGTTGAGGAGATTCATGTTTAATTTGCGTAATCTCCTCAATTGCCGTGGAAAGTTCCCGATCTTCTTGTACAACTAAAAATAGAAATAGTTGGTTAGGGTGCAGCGAACAATATTCATTGTATTCATTCCAAGCAGCTGCTGACACTGGACATGTGTTGCTGTGTTTAAACAGCCAATAATGTTGAGTGCCTGAAGTGGCTTGTTTCAAACCATCTAAATTTTGAACACGAACTAAATTTTTCATGAAACCCGCTCCCAAAATATTTCGTATTATTTATTTTTGTTGTTAGATTTATTTGAATTGTTTGAGCTGCTTGAGCTATTCGAGTTGCTCGAGTTGTTCCAACGGCCCGAATTATTCGTGTTTGACGATTTGTTTGAGCTGTTAGAAGTTGAACCTGAACCAGATCCTTTATTGCTTGAAGTTCCAGTCGATCCTGTAGAACTCGCAGAACCTGAAGAACTTGTTGATCCTTTTGAAGCTGTTGAATCAGTAGAAGCAACAGGATTAGTAGAACCTACTGTACCAGTAGTTCCTGACGCTGCAGTACCTGACGTCCCTTTAGATCCTGAAGCATTAGATGAACTTGATTTACTTTCTTCTTTCACTTCTTCAACTGCTTCTCTTAAAGCATCTGCAGTAGATGTGAAGTTTTCTTGGCCGCTTGTTGTCGAAGTTGTATCGCTTTGGTTTTGAACAGTATCCAACATTTCGATTGACTCTTCACCTTCAGAAGAAGCAGTGCCATCGTCCATTGGCGACTGGCCACCCTTAATGTTTTTAACCTTATCGACAACTTTTGAAGATTGGTCTTTAACTTGCTGTGTCAATCCACCTGACTTTTCTTTGACAGTGTCTGTATAGCCAGCTGTCTTTTCTTTCAGGGTAGAAGCATGCGTATTAAGATCCGAACGGAATTCTTTGCCGGTTTTTGGCGCTAAGAACAGGGCTGCTGCTGCACCGATAAGGCCGCCAATGATTACGCCTGTAAGAAAGCCTTTTGAAGACGCTTCTTCTTCGTAGTCATACAAATCGTCATAGCGGTTCGCCATGCCATATGATTGCGGCACATACTCGCTTTGTTCAAAAGCGCTGCCGTTCTGTGAATAATAAGTGTTGTTATATGCCGAATCATTGTAATTTGAGTTTTGCTGATTGTCTTGTGAATTTCGATTGTTGTTGTTTTGATTATTGTAGTTTTGTGTCATTAATAATTCCTCCAATTAATTTTAAGATTTCTTAAACTTGTTTATTGTGAGGCAATTGTTTTTGGCCAGGAACCGGCTCGTATGCAGAAGTTGCACGAGCTTCATAAATCTTGCGTTCCTTCCAAGTATCGCGGATTCCCATTAAGACATTGCTCCATTGCACAACTGTAGCAATTTTGTCCCGGTTATCTTCGACTTGTGAAGTGACAGAAGTCGTGATGTGACGAACGGATGAATTCAGATCTGTTACAGAATTCCCGACCCCTCTCACAGCATCCACAACCGTATTCAATTTCTGTGACTTGTCTTGGATGTCTTCTGCTAACTCATTTGTTTTATGAAGCAGATTCGTTGTTTCCAATGTTACACCTTGCAATTGATTTTCAAGACCTGCAACAGTTCCTGAAACTTCGTTTAGTGTGTTTTTTAGTGAGTTCAATGTCATTGCCAACGCAACGCACAACACTAAAAACCCTACTGCAGCCACGATAGCGGCTATGTAAAGCAGTATTCTCCAATCCATGTTGTTTCCTCCTTTTTAACTAACCGTTATATTGTTTTCTACCCCTACTGAAGTTCCACTAAACCAACCCCCTTTACATTTATTCAACACACACGTATGAATTCCTGCCTAAACAAAAAAACAGTTTAACCAAAAGGTTAAACTGTTTCCTCTGTCTGAATCAAGTTTTCGAAAGCTTCTTGGAACTTTGTAACATCCCCAGCCCCCATGAACAAGAACACTGCATTGCCGTGCTCAAGCAAGTTGCTGACTCCATCTTCTTTCAATACATGGCTGCCTTCAATTTTCTCAGCTAAGTCCTGGATTGTCAGTACTCCGGCATTTTCACGTGCAGAGCCGAAGATGTCGCATAAATAAGTATGGTTGGCATCCGCTAAGCTGTCTGCAAATTCCTGCAAGAAAGTTTGAGTTCTCGAGAAAGTATGCGGCTGAAAAATGGCAACCAGTTCACGATCCGGAAATTTTTGGCGCGCAGACTGCAGCGTTGCCCGAATTTCAGTCGGATGGTGCGCGTAGTCATCGATTAAGATACGACCACCGATTTCTGTTTGGGTAAATCTGCGATTCACGCCGCCATAACTTGAAAATTGCTGCTGGATAACATCCGCTGGAATGTTCTCGTAATGGCACAAAGAAATTACTGCAAGCGCATTTAGAATGGTATGGTCGCCAAACATCGGAATGGTGAATGTATGGAAAAACTCATTGCGGATCATTACATCAAAAGTAGTTCCGGAAGTCGTCTTTATAATGTTTTGTGCTTGGAAATCATTTTCTTCTCCCAGTCCATAATAGACTACTGGAATCGGTGCTTGGATTTTTTGCAAGTGTTCATCATCGCCACAAGCAATAATGCATTTTTTTACTTGCTGAGCCATTTCTTCAAACGCGCTGAAAACATCTTCAATGCCGCTGAAGTAATCCGGATGATCGAAATCGATATTGGTCATGATCGCGTAATCCGGATGATAAGCTAAAAAGTGGCGGCGGTATTCACAAGCTTCCAGTACGAAGAAGTGCGAATCCTCTTTGCCATAACCTGTACCATCCCCGATCAAATAGGAAACTGGTTTATGGCCGTTCAATACATGCGCCATTAAACCCGTTGTAGAAGTTTTGCCATGCGCTCCTGTTATTGCAACCGAAACATATTGTTTCATCAAATCGCCCAGGAACTCGTGATAGCGGATGATTGTCGCTCCCAGCTCTTTTGCTTTAACAAGTTCTGGATGGTTATCGTTGAAAGCATTGCCGGCTACGATCGTCATATTTGCTTCAATATTGTCCGGATCAAAAGGCAAGATGGTGATGCCTCTTTCGCGAAGCCGGTCCTCTGTAAAAAAGTGCTGCTCTATATCGGAACCTTGAACCTGTTCCCCCATATCATGCATGATTTGTGCAAGCGGGCTCATTCCGGCGCCTTTAATGCCCGTAAAATGTAAGACTGTCATAAGTGGACCTCCTGTGGAAGCTGAAAATTAGTCTATAAAGCCCTTGGGAGGCTTTATAGCTGGTTTTTATATAACTAAGTTTGTAATTATATCATATTTTTATGTTGTTCATAAATGACCGATAGTTTTTACTATTCGTGCAGTTCGCAGGGAGATTATTGAAAAACTTCTGCCATATCATCCGCAGTGATCAAAACAGATCGCGCTTTGCTGCCGTTTTGTTCGGAAATAAACCCTTGTTCTTCTAGCAAATCCATTAGTCTCGCTGCCCGGTTATAGCCTATATGGAATTTCCGTTGCAGCAATGAAGTGGATGCCGTTCCTTGCGCTAAGATAAAGCGGCATGCTTCTTCGAACAAGTCATCCTGTTCCCCTGGTGAAGTTGTTCGCTTCATCAGCTCTTCTTCTTTAAAAAAGTACTCGGGTTTGCCTTGTGCCCGCACATGCTCAATAATGGTTTCAATTTCTTCATCTGTCACAAAAGTTCCTTGAAGACGGACTGGCGCTGACATGCCGTTTCCAAGGTAAAGCATGTCCCCTCTGCCAAGAAGCCTTTCAGCTCCTTGCGAATCCAAAATGGTCCGGCTATCCACTTGCGATGACACGGAAAATGCAATACGCGTCGGGATGTTTGATTTGATCAAGCCGGTAATAACATCCACAGACGGACGCTGTGTTGCTATGACCAAATGGATGCCGCAAGCTCTTGCTTTCTGTGCAATTCGGCAGATGGCATCTTCCACATCAGAAGGCGACATCATCATTAAATCGGCCAACTCATCAATGATAATAAGAATATAAGGAAGGTGCTGCGCATGATCCCCTTTTTCTTTCACCGTTTTATTGTATCGGCTTATATCACGGACTCCAACGTGAGCGAACAATTGGTAGCGCCGCTCCATTTCTTCAACGGCCCACTTCAAAGAAGCGGTTGCAGCTTTCACATCTGTAATTACAGGGCTGACCAAATGCGGGATATGGTTGTAAGGAGCCAATTCCACCATTTTCGGGTCAATCAACAATAATTTCAAATCTTTCGGTGAAGACTTGTACAACAAACTCACTAAGAGAGAATTGATGCAGACACTCTTCCCTGAACCGGTTGCTCCGGCAATCAAACCGTGCGGCATTTTGCGCAAGTCAAGCGTCACGGGCTTTCCAGTCAAATCCAGCCCAAGTGCCGCTTCCAGCGGAGAATCAGATTCCCTAAAGACCGGGCTATCAATAATTTCTGAAATCCGCACTGCGCGTGATGTTCGGTTTGGAATTTCGATGCCGATAGAGCTTTTCCCAGGAATCGGCGCTTGTATGCGTATGTCTTTTGCCGCAAGTGCCAATTTCAAGTCGTCGGCTAAGTTACGGATTTTGCTGACTTTCACTCCTTGAGCTACCGTTAGTTCGAATTGGGTGACAGCTGGCCCTTGGACAATACTTAAAATGGACGCCTGGATTTGAAAATGGGAAAGCGCTTCAACTAGCCGTTCGCCCTGCTCTTCCATCCAGCTCTCATCTTTCCGGTCATCTTCCGGCGCCAATAAGAAGTCGCTTTCCGGATGCAAATAAGCCGATGGTTTTTCTTCCGCTATTTCAATAGGAGACTCTTTTTCTGCCGGAAGGCTTTCTTTGGCTGGTTTTGTCTCTACTGCTATCGCTTCGGCTGGTTTTGAGGTTTTTTCTATTTTCAGTTCCGTCGCTACCGCTTCTTCACGCTTAGGCTCGACTGGTTTATTTGCAGCCGAACTTCCGTTTTTCATCAGCCGCTGTTTGTCTGACTTCAGCATCAACACATTGAAAGGCACCGTTTTTTCGCGTTTCTTTTCCTGGACCGATTCTGCTTTTTCAATCTCAGGTTGCAGTTTTTGTGCTGTTATATGTACTGCTTGTTCATTTTCTTCTTTTACAGGTTCTTGCGGTATTGTTACGGTTTCTTGATCGGCGAATTCCTGTACTAGGACCGGTTCTTCTTCAACTGCCGGCTCTTGTACGCTTTCTTTTTCTTCTTCGACGAACGTTTCTGTTCTACTAACAGGTGCCTCTTCTATTACAGGCTCTTGTAAAAGAATGGGCGCTTCTTCAAGCACTGGCGCCTGCTCTTGAATAGCTGGCGGCGCTTCCCGATAAACTGGGGTTTGCCCAGCATTAGCTCCTGAAATTAGATTTTCGTCTAAAATCGGTTGTGAAACAATTGATTTTCCGCTCGGTTCTTTAGTCTGTTGAACCGTCTGCCTATGTGCCATTGGCTCGGGCAACTTTTTCGGTTCAAAATGAATTTCTTTCCGTTCGAGCAAGTTTTCGATCGGTGCCGGCCTTGATTCATCAAAGCCGTATACCGGAGAAGGAACCTTTGTCGGCTCGAAACGGCGCGTTTTGTTAAGTGGCTTCGGCGCAGAAGTTTGCGGTCTGCTCTTTGGCGGTACGGTCTTGTTGCTTGGAGGAGCAATAGGTTTACGTACCGGCGAAACTGCCGGTTCCGGAGTCTGCATCTCAAGAGACGGAAGCTTTTCCTTCTTCATAGAAGGTTCTATTTTCACTAGTGTGGCATCCCGTCTTATGAAGACCTCTTTTTCATCATCCGGAATAAGCGGAAAACGAAATGGAGTCGGCCCTTTTTGCTGAGGCGGCGCTTGTTCCCAGTCGGCTTCCTTACTTTCCTCTTCTAAATCCTCAGGAAACATACGCTTCCATATATTTTTTACCCAGCCCATATTGCGTCACGCCTTTACTTCAAATGGCGAACCGATTTCTGCATCTGCGGGCAAGACAAGTATTCCTTTTTCTTGCGGAGCATCAGGCAAAGCCAATTCTTTTGCAGAGCAAATCATCCCGCTCGAAGCAACACCACGCAATTCAGCGTCCCGTATCAGCATTCCCGAAGGCATGATTGCCCCGACTTTCGCCACTACCACTTTTTGTCCTTGCTCAACGTTCGGCGCCCCGCAAACGATTTGTAGTGTTTCTGCTCCGACAGCCACCTGGCATACGTTCAGTTTGTCGGCATTGGGATGCTTTTCTTGTGCTGCGACAAAGCCGACAACAAATTTAGGGGATAAATCCACTTCTAAGATATAGTCGATATCGTTTTTCTCCAATGCATTTTGCAGCGAAGTCACTAGTTCTTCCGATAAATCCACTGCCTGAGTTTCCGGGAAATCAATATAAGAAGACGCGTTGAACAAGTTGAATCCGGTGATTTGATCTGCTTCGTCCTTTATAAGGGTGACATCTCCTGAAATTTGCACGGTGATTTCTTCTGGTTTTTCCATTTGTAATTGAACCAACAATACATCGCCGATTCCATCTTTATTGTAAAAAACATTCATTTTTTATCGTTCTCCTTGGTTGGTCTATTTTTTGCCATAATGAAGATTGGCTCCAGTTCATCTTTATCGTATATGAATGACAAAGAAGTGATTGGCACTTTGCCGTTTGTGAAAAAGTGCATCGCCATTTGCGCTAATACGTCATACCCGGTTTCATTGCGGATATCGCCGATGATCAGCACATCCTGATGGGGAACGGAAACTGTCATATCTCCGGTTATTTTCATTTTCATTTCTTTAAGGAAAGATTCATTCAAGATCCGCGACGCATCATATCCATCATTTTCATTCAAAAAATAAAAGATATTGCCTGCAACATGGTCTTCTTTTAATTTATTCGCCAGCTTTTTCACTTGAAATTTTGCAACTTCTTTCAGCTGGTCTTCTGTCAGACTTAATGAATTTAACACATTTTCATCAATTAAGCGATAGGTAGTACCAGCATCCACGGCGAAATACACCCGTGTTTCCGCCGTGTGTTCTGACGTAATGAACTTATGGCCTTCATTGGATTCCAGTGGAAATGAAGTTGAGCGAATTACCGGATAAATGTGTTCTGAAGACACGAGCTCCCCTTTCGCTTCTCTTTCCATCGCGTTAAACGTTTCTGTAATGGTGTAGACGATTTCCTCTATCGCATCGTCGCCTTTTGCCTGATAACGGTTGATTACCTGCGGAAGCGAAAGAGACATGCCTTTTTGCAAGGTTTCATGGCGAATATGAACCATATCTTTTTCGCGGTCAAAGCGCCATTCCAATTGGCGGCTTGGCATCCGCTCTCTTAATAAGTTCACCAATTCAGTTGATTTCATGAGCGTTCATCCTTTCAAAAATAAACGGTTCAGCCCAGAAGGCGAACCGTCTTTTTTATTATTTCGGCAAATTGGCCAGGAATGATTCGATTTCTTCTTGCGTCTTCCGGTCTTTGCTGACAAATCGCCCTGCTTCCTGGCCATTATTGAATGCCAGAAAACTTGGGATTCCATAGACATCTTTTTCAATGCACAAATCAATAAATTCATCGCGGTCAACAGAAATAAATTCATATTCCTGAAAAGAATTTTCCACCTCGGGCATGATTGGGTCAATTACCCGGCAATCCGGACACCATCCGGCTGTAAACATGAATACGACCGGTTTCTCCTCGGCCAAATCATGGAATTCGTCAACTGATTGTAAACGTCTCATGTATAGTCCCACCCCTATTCTTCCGGATCGATCGATCGGATTGTTTTCATCATCCAGTCCATATTGTCAGCAATATTGCTTTCTTTGGAAATGGTGGTCATTTTCACGCCGCCCACACTCTCTACAATCTCATAGCGTTCTTCAGCAATCAGCCGGACTGTTGTAAAGCCGAAACGGCCATTTTGTTCGAAGGTTTCATCCACCAGCCACTGTTGTTCTGGATTTGCTTTTTGAAGATCATAAAAAAACTTGCTGTCACTTTTTTCATTCGGATTTATAAACAATACAAAAGAATCGCTGCCTTTTGTAATAATCACGTTATTTCTATCGGAAGGTTTTTCAATTGTATAGCCGCCAGGGAGATATAGGCCCCTATCATCCGCCTGTTCATTGGTGTTCATCGGTTCTTGTTCGAACGCATCACGTGCATTCGCTAAACCATCAGCAACCCGCTCTTCTGGCGTTGCCATGCAACCGGCCAGCATCACTGCTGTAAAAAGAATCATTCCGACCCATCTTTTTCGAGGCACAAACATTCCTCCTTAGCTTTGCATGTTCTTATTTTAAAGGTGTTTCGAAGCACATGCAACTGAATCGCCGCTTAGCATGTATTGTCCGAGCAAAAGTTTGACGATATGCTGAAACATCTCATCACGATTGACAAGTCCTGCTGTCAGAATTCCGACGGCGCCTTTATGATGGCGAATGCCGCTTTCCTGCGCATATACATCCATGATCGGACCAAGTTCCTCTCCTGCCCGTAAAGGATCCGCAATGCTTTTTGGCAATGGAATTTGCGCCCCGGCCGCGGTATAAAGCTCCCCACTTTCTGAATAAAGAGCACCCCAATTGCACAAATGCAGCACACCTTCCAGTTCATAGACGCCCCCTTCAAGGCCTATGGCAATATCAGCCTCACAGCGGAGTGCTCGCTGGGCCCGGTTGACCGCACCAAGCCGGGTTTCTTCAAGAGAAAAAGGTTGTGCCGACACGCCGGAATCCGTCTCCAAGGATTGCAGTTCAAAAGCCATTTCCAGTTCGGTTAAGACGGTTGAAACGGCTTTGATTTTTGCAGGATTGCTTGAGGCGATAACTGCATGAATTTTTTTCATTTTTTCATTCCTTTCAATTTTCATGTGATGCTCGGACAAAAAAAAGAGCCCGAAGGCACTTTTTTAAACGTTTTGTTTAATTGTTTCAACAGTGGAGCGGTCGGCAGTCTTCACAAGCTGCTTTAGCAATTCTTTTGCAGCTGCGTAATCATCCGTATGGACAATAGATGCTGCTGTGTGGATATAACGTGAGCAAATGCCAATGACCGAACTCGGTACGCCTTGGTTTGAAATATGGACGCGGCCTGCATCAGTACCGCCAGGCGACACAAAAAACTGATGCGGAATTTTGTGGGTTGCTGCTGTATCCAAAATAAATTCGCGCATGCCCCGGTGCGTAACCATACTTTTATCCAGAATGCGGATAAGCGTTCCTTTGCCAAGTTGGCCAAATTCATTTTTATTGCCGTTTGCATCGTTTGCCGGGCTGGCGTCAAGCGCAAAAAACATGTCGGGATCGATCATGTTTGCTGCTGTCTGTGCACCGCGCAATCCGACCTCCTCCATAACCGTCGCACCTGAAAACAGTTGGTTTGGCAAAGTTTCACCATTCAACTCTTTCAGCAGTTCTATTGCCAGACCGCAGCCGTAGCGATTATCCCAAGCCTTGGCCATGATTTTCTTCTCATTTGCCATTGGTGTAAACGGGCTGAAAGGAACGATTTGCTGCCCTGGACGTATCCCTATTGCAAGAGCATCGTCTTTGTTATCAGCTCCGATATCGATCAGCATGTTTTTAATATCCATTGGTTTTTTACGAAGCTCTTCACTTAATAGATGCGGTGGAATTGAACCTATGACCCCTGGAATGGATTTGTCGCCGGCGATAACTTCCACGCGGGTTGCAAGCATTACTTGATTCCACCAGCCACCTAGCGGCTGGAAGCGAAGGAGGCCATTATCAGTAATGGATGAAACCATGAACCCGACTTCGTCCATATGGCCAGCAACCATGATTCGCGGCCCATCTTCTTTGCCGCGTTTGACACCGAAGACACTTCCTAGCTTATCTTGGATAATTTCATCAGAGTATTTACCGAGTTCATGTTTCATAAACTTTCTTACTGCATGTTCGTTGCCAGGAGTTCCCGGAAGTTCCGTCAAAGTTTTGAATAGATTTATTGTTTCACGGTTCATATAACTAATTCCTCCTAAATAACTGCCTTTTATCAGTTTAGAGTTTTTATCGAAGTATTTCCACTTTTATATTTCGATTAGCGAAAGAAAAGTTTTGCATGCCACATTATTTCCTTGCTCGTTTTCTTTTATGGTACAATTTATTCAGCACGTATAGGAGGGATTCGAGTGAAAAATCGCGATTTATTGATTGGGTTTGCAACAGGAGCTGTTACGGCTTTTTTAGTAAAAGAAGCATACGACCGCAAAGAAAAGCTTTACTCAGCAGACGATGTGCTGAAGCAAGTGAAATCTGCCTTTAAAGAAGAAGGGCCGATCGACGGTTCCTGGATTTTCATGAAAACCGAACCGTACAAACAGCACGCAGTAACAACAGAAGTCTACAAAGGCGGCATTACGCGCCACCGCCAAGATCAGCTGGAACAATTCGAATTTCTCGCTGACGCTTATACCGGCGCCGTTTTAGAAGTAAAAAAAGTATAAAAAGGAACTATTTTTGTTCCTTTTTGCAAGCTGCCGAGAATTTTTCGGCGGCTTTTTATTTCCTTTGAAACAGACTTTTGCACGCCTGCTATCCGTAGTTCCCGCTTATTCTCCGAACTTATGCCTCCCTATTGGTTTGCTGGAGAACCTGCCTCTTACACAGAACTTTTTCACTAGTAAAAAAGAGCCGGGATTCCGGCTCTTTCTACTATTTCAATTCTTTATATTTGACCGATTTGACAATTTCTTTGCCGTCTTGGCTCCATTTTAATATGCGGTAATAAGCGTCATGGTAAAAGGTGAAGTAAAAGCCTTTTTCCAAAGCTTCTTTTACCAATTTCTCTTTTGCATAGATTGAATCCATCGGATAGTCATCATATGCCAGGACCCAGAGCGGATTTTGATGGGCATGAGTCGGCATAATGTCGCCCATATGCAGAATCGTTTCCCCGCCGCTTGCCAGTTTGATAACGCTGTGGCCATTTGAATGCCCGCCAGTATGTATCATGGAAATCGCCTCAAAAAGTGTCAGTTCTTTTTCGAATGTTTCTATTTGAGAAACGATCGGCTCCCAGTTTTCTTTCCAGTAGGTATTTCTCGAACGAATATTGGGGTTTTTCATTTCTTCCCATTCAACAGAAGATACATAGATTTTTGCATTTGGAAAAACTGGTGCGTAAGCCTCTCCATTTTTTTTCGTCAATCCAGCTGCATGGTCGCCATGCAAATGTGTCATTAATACGATATCAATATCTTCCAATGTTAACCCTAGTTCTTTCAAGTCTTCCTCAATCCGAGATTCTGAAGAAACGCCTAAGTTACGCTTTTGGCGATCCGTCAATTTTCCAGCCCCAAGGCCGCTATCAATAATAATATTGTGGCCTTGGAACTGAACTAAAATTGGGTGCGTCGGCAATTCAATTTGATTGTCTTCAGTGACTGGATACCGCTTCGACCAGACAACTTTCGGCACTACTCCAAACATTGTGCCCCCGTCCAGCCATGTGGTTCCCCCATCCAGCCACGTTAATGTCATGTCGTGAAATTGAAACTTCTCCATTTTCCATCCCCCTGATCATTAGACTGCCTGAAATTGTGCTTCCAGCCGATAAATCGGCTGCCCTTTTTTCGAAAACTTTTCTTCATACTCGGTCATAATGTTCCATTCCGGCTCATTGGCATGCAAATCCAATGAAACGTCTTTTAACAACATGCCATATTCGGAAATGCTGGTAAGCGAATATTCGAATAAACCACGGTTGTCCGTCTTGAAGTGGATTTCGCCATTTTCAGGCAGAACTGTTTCGTATAACCGTAAAAACGTCTCATGTGTCAGACGGCGTTTTGCATGGCGAGATTTTGGCCATGGATCCGAAAAGTTCAAGTAAAGCCGGTCCACTTCGCCTTTCTCGAAATACGATTCGATATCTTTTGCGTTCACTTTCAACAGGCGCAAGTTTGGAATGCCGCCTTCCTCTTCCAAAACACGCTCGAGTGCGCTGACAATAACGCTGTCAAAAAGTTCGATTCCTATATAGTTGATGTCCGGATTCATTTTCGCCATACCGACGATAAACCGGCCTTTCCCTGTTCCCGCTTCAATGTGCAGCGGGTGATCATTGCCAAAAACTTCTTGCCATTTCCCTTTTACTTTCTCCGGTTCGGGAATGATGATTTCCGGATGGGCTCCGATTAACTCGGCTGCCCATGGTTTAAAACGTGATCTCATTAGTCTTCCTCTTTCTGTTCTATATTCACAGATTGCCAATACTGTTTGCTCACAGCGTATGTTACTGTTTGATTTATAGGCATTGTTCCTGCACTATCTCCATCAATATGGCGGAAAACGGCTTTATTCGCCGTTAGCCTGAACTCAGGCCGGCTCATTTGGGCCACTTCCTTGAAACGCGTATGGGTTCCAGTAAATACCGTACCAAAAACGAATAATAGTTTCAATCGGGACAAATTATGGACGACCGTTAATTCCACCAATCCATCGTCCGCTTTAGAATGGGGCGAAATTTTCATGCCTCCTCCGAAATAAGGCTGATTGCTGACCGTTGCGAACCAGACATTGTCAAACACTTGCCTATTGTTCCCGTTCTCCACCGTCAATTGAAACCGTTCAAAGTTCATCAACGTTTTGATAACGTAAAGCACATAAACAATTTTTCCAGCCCTGAATTGATTTAGCCATTTTTTAACCGGCGACCGGTTGACCAGCACCGAAATTTCGGCATCAAAACCGATGCCAGAACTACTGACAAAATAAGCCCTCGCTTCTTCGCTGAATTGACCCAGGTCTTTTTTTATATAACCTGGACTTTTTAGAAAGCGAACGATAGATTCCGCGTCAGAAAAAGCGGAAAACCCTCTGCAAAAATCGTTGCCCGATCCCGCTGGAACGGCACCGACAACTAGATGCTCAGCTCCTGCTGCACCGGCAATGATTTCGCGCAATGTGCCATCTCCTCCAAAGCCGACCAGAAGAACTTTTTCTGTTGAAACACGCAGCTCTTTTGCCACGCTCGTGGCATGGCCCTTCTTTTCAGTAACCACAGCTTCAAAAGGAAAAGGGATGGTTTGCTCGAAGCGCCGCCACTTTTTCAGGGCATTGCCGTTGCCGGCGGCCGGATTGATGATGAACACTACTTTCATTTGCCGCCACTCAGCGGCACTGCACTATGCGAACAAATCATTCGTCAACCTTCTTCCAATTGGTAAGTTTGAATCGGGATGTATCTTGGCACTTGCTGCGGCTCAATTTGAAATACCGAGAATTCCGTCACTTGGAAAGTCACTGGTCCAAGCGACAAGGACTGCTTGATCGGCGGACCGCCTTTCCATTTTCCTGCGAGCGTGATATGCGGTACGAACGGTTTCGTGTCCGGATTCAAGTGAAAGGGCTGCAGTGTTTGCCGGACAGATTGTTGCAAAGCCGCCAATTCTTCGCTTTCTTCAATGGATGCATAGATGATGCGCGGGGTTAAAGGATTGCCGAACGCTTTCACCCCATTAATTGTAAGTTTGAAAGCTGCATGTGCAACTTCCTTCAGTGCTTCTGCTGCAGCTTTGATTTCCGAATTGGGGTCGTTGCCGATAAAAAGCAAGGTGATGTGCATATCTACTGGCGAAGTGTAACGTTTATGGCTCGTTAAATTCCATTCTTGTCTTGCCGCATCTAATTTCCCCGCAACTTCCGCCGGGATTTTGATCCCGATAAAGTAATGTTTGGACATTAGCGCACCTCTTTTCAGTTTATCATTTAACCTCTAATAAAAAAATAGTGATCGGCGTTTGCCGATCACTTTCATTTATGCTTTTACTCCCAAGTTCAACTTTTCAGCGAACGCTTTTTGAAGCTTTTTAGTCAGCACACCTGGAGTGCCGTCGCCGATTGTCTGGCCATCAATTTCGATGATCGGCATTACCTCAGCAGTCGTAGAAGACAAGAAAAACTCATCCATTTCCAGCGCCTGGGTTTTCGTAAAGGCAGTTTCCTGCACTTGGATTCCTGCTTCTTGGCAAAGGTCTAAAATTACGCTTCTTGTAATGCCCGGCAAAATCAGGTTGTCTGTCGGATGGGTGAACACCACTCCGTCTTTTATTCCGTACATATTTGTAGAAGAACCTTCTGTTACAACTTCACCGCGATGAAGAATTGCTTCATAGAATCCTTTGTCGTAAGCCTCTTGCTTTGCAAGGACGTTGCCAAGAAGATTCAAGCTCTTGATGTCGCAGCGAAGCCAGCGGATGTCTTCGATAAATGTTCCGCGTACACCCGCCTCCATCAATTCAACAGGGCGTTCAACCGTTTTCGTATAACCGATCAAAACCGGCGGCGCATCTATCGGAAAATGGTGTTGGCGAATTGAAGCTCCGCGCGTAATCTGCACGTATACTTGGCCATTGTTGATTTCATTTTTTTCAACTAAATCGTACATCAATTTGTGGAAAACATCTTTTGTGTAAGGGATGACGATTTTTATTTTTTCCGCACTTGCATAGAAGCGATCGATATGCTCTTTTGCTGTGAACATATTTCCTTCGTACACGCGGATTACCTCATAAATTCCATCCCCGAACTGGTAACCTCGATCTTCTTTGGAAATCACCAATTCTTCTTCGCGAATAAACTGATCATTATGTAAAATTACGTCCATTTCTAATCCCTCTTCTCTCATTTTTTACAAGCCAATTGATAGATTGTTTCCGCATAGATAGCAGTCGCTTTTACTAGGTTATCAATATCCACAAATTCATCCAATTGATGGGCCACATCTTTTTCTCCTGGGAATAGCATGCCAAATGCGACGCCTTTTTTCAAGACACGGGCATACGTACCACCGCCAATCGCCAAAAGATCAGCCTTTTGCCCTGTCTGTCTTTCATAGACGCTTTGAAGCGTTTGAATAAAAGGATCGCTCTCGTCCACATGGTGGGGCGGGGAGTTTGAAACGATTTCCAGCAAGAATCCTTCCTTTTTAAAGTCGGCCATTTTATTGTCGAAGGGAAAGCTTACCGAATAACGCATGCTGATGGATACTGTCGCTTTTTGGCCGCGTTCGAATCGGATGATGCCTGCATTGAACGTTGTATCTCCGGATATTTCATCCTTATAAGCGAGGCCCAGTTTCTTGCCGCGCGAATCGCCGTGGAAATAATCGGCGATAAATGTTGTAAACTGTTGTCCTTCGCCGCTTAAATGATCTTTCAAGAATAACGCAAGCAAAATTCCGGCATTGACGCCATGGTCCGGTTCCATCGCATGGGCCGATTTGCCGTGCAGCGTTAATGTTGTATACCCGTCGACTTCTTCGCTGGAACCTATTAAATTACGGGCTCTGCAGAATTTTTCAAACCTTTCCTGCCACTTTGCAAAATCTCCCGCTACTGTCGCTTCCGCTAAGTCCGGCACCATATTGGTCCGCTCTCCGGATTTAAAAGTGAACAGGTTATCGTCTTGTGTCCAATTTGCTTTTGAAAATACCAAGCCAGCAATGCCTTTTTCTGCATTGATGATCGGGAAGTCCGCATCCGGCGCAAATGCGATTGTCGGCATTTCTTCCTTTTCGAAATAGCGCTTGACACACCGGAATCCACTTTCTTCATCAGTACCGATAATGAGGCGAACCCGTTTTGAAAAATCAAAACCTGCTTCCTTCACTATGTTCAAGGCGGTCCAAGCTGCGATTGTCGGCCCTTTATCGTCAATTGCGCCCCTGCCATAGAGCTTGCCATCTTCAATAACTCCACTAAACGGATCTTTTGTCCATCCGGTTCCGGTCGGGACCACATCTACATGCCCTAAAATGCCGAGCAGCTCGTCGCCTTCCCCCGTTTCCAGGTGCCCTGCAACATGGTCTACGTTTTTCACTTGAAACCCATTGGCCGTTCCTTTTTCCAAAAACCATTCAAGCGCCCGCTTTACATCCCTTCCAAAAGGAGCTTCCGGCGCCGTTTCATCACTTAATACACTCGGAATTGCAATCAGCTGCTGCAATTCTTCAAGCATTCGATCTTTTCGCTTTTCTGCTTCCAGTTGCCAATCCATATTCCACACTCCTTTTTATTAAAGCTATTGTACACCTTTTTTGCATAAATTAAATAATGCTTGTATAAAACGGGCATTTTTTTGCCTTTTATTCCATCAAATAGCAGAAAAAAAGCGAAAATTATAGTAAACTAATTATTTTTTCGATATAATCAAATTGTCAAATAAATTCTTTTGACACATTCTTTTAGAAAAAGGGGTTGTCGTTCTCAATACCTAGTCTGCTGTATACACCTCAGCACCTCGTCCGCTAGTCTTTGCCAATGGGAAAAAAGATGAAGGAGTGGTTTATTTTAATGAAACCTACCACTGATCGCATGCTCATTCGAATTAAAGATATGTATAAGTACATCCGAGATAACGGAACTGTAACTACGCAAGATTTAGTCGATGAATTCGGCATCACTCCTCGCACCATTCAAAGAGATTTGAATGTGTTAGCCTTTAACGATTTGGTGATTAGCCCAACTCGAGGCAAATGGACAACGACGCATAAAAAAGTGAAAGTGACAACCTGAATGGCTTTCTAAACAAAGAAAATGACCGCAAAAGCTGCGGTCATTTTCTTTGTTTTAGAAGTTCGATTTCTTCTTCGGTCAAATGGCGATACTGCCCAAGCGCAAGTGCAGGGTCTAATGTTAGCGGACCCATCGACAGCCTTTTCAAATACGCCACTTCTTTGCCGACGCTTAGGAACATGCGCTTGACTTGATGAAATTTCCCTTCCGTAATCGTCAGTTCGATTTCAGATACCGGCCCGCTTTTCAGCACTTTCAGCTGGCCCGATTTAGTAACATACCCATCTTCAAGCGTGACACCTTTTTCAAAAGCGGCAACGTCTTCACCGGTCACTTCACCATTAATAACAGCAAAATATGTTTTATCCACGTGCTTTTTTGGTGATAACAGTTCATGGGCGAGTTGCCCATCGTTTGTCAAAAGTAAAAATCCTTCTGTATCTTTGTCAAGCCGTCCCACAGGAAACGGTTGGAAATGCTGCTCCTCTTCCTTTAGAAGATCGATAACAGTCCGGTCGTACCTGTCTTCTGTCGCCGAAATTACACCAGCCGGTTTGTTCATCAACAGATAGACAAATTCTGCGTATTCCACCGTTTCTCCGTGCACTTCGATTTTATCGTGGTATTCATCGACTTGTATTTTCGGATCCCGGACAATTGCACCGTTCACTTCCACCGCTTTTGACTTCAGCAGAACTTTCACTTCTTTCCGGGAACCAAATCCCATATTGGACAAGAATTTATCGATGCGCATGTTGCCCTCCTAGAAACCGAATTTTCGAGTATATTTTGTCAAACGTTCACCGAGCAATTTTTGTGCTATGCCTGTTTTCAATCCGATAAAGCCATATACAGCCCCGCCTATTGCTCCAACAAGCAAAATCCGGATGATTGAATGAAATTTGCTGTCCATCTGCAAATAGAGGTCAAGTACCGAGATAGCTGCAAAAACAACAGCCGCCATAACAGCATTCATCAAAATGATTAAAACGATTCTTCTTAAGACTAAAGAAGAACGGTAATTTAACGTTTTCGCTATAACAGCCAAGTTCATGGCGATTGCCATAACATAACCGATGACCGTGGCAGCTATCGCCCCATCTGTTTCAAACATTTTGATCAGCGGAATATTCAAAGCAAGTTTTAACAGCAAACCGACTAATAAGTTTAAAATGATCCATTTCTGTTGGTTGATTCCTTGCAAAATGGAAGCCGTGACCGGGAATAACGCGAAGAGAATCGCCACCGGCAAGTAATGGGCAAGAATCTGGGAACCGCTTGCGCTTACTTCATAGAACACATGATACAGCTCGTCAGACAGCATCGTCATCCCGACGACTGCCGGCAAGGTCATGAAGAGCAAAACTTGAAACGATTGATCCAACGTCCGGGTGACTTGATCGTGCTCATTTCTAGTAAAGTATCTTGTAATGAGCGGAATCAATGCCATGGAGAATCCAGTGGCAAGCATGACCGGAATCATTACTAATTTGTGGGCGGTAAAGTTTAAGATGCTCAAGTATTTGCTGGATTCTGCAGCATTCGCTGTCGTACTCATTGCATTGTTAAACGTTAACATGTCGACAAACTGGAATAATGGATTGGCAATGCCGAGGAATACGACCGGTACCGCATAGATAGCAATTTCTTTATACATATCGCGTAACCGTACGTCGTATGACTCGACTGAATTCGCCCGTAGTTCGTTGTATTCCGGCTTTTTCTTTCTCCAGTAATAGAACAATACCATAACGCCGCCGAGCGCTCCAATTGCGGCAGAAAGCACTGCGACCTGCACAGCGGTTTTTGGTGTGCCGTCCAAGAAATTCAAGACAATATAGGCACCTGCAAGCAAGAAAATAATTCGGACGATCTGTTCAATCAGCTGAGAAACCGCCGTAGGCATCATGAAATTGTACCCTTGGAAAAACCCGCGCCACAAGCTCATGAACGGCACGACAATCAAAGCAAAACTGACCCATTGAATCACTTCTTTAACATCCTGCACCGAGTGGAATTTATCTTTTTCATCGATTGTCATATGAGCAAGCGGCTCTGCAAAGAAATACAGCAGCAAAAATGCGACAAATCCTGTAACCATCATTGTCAGCAATCCAGACTTCAAAAGCCGGCGCCCAGTTTCATAATCACCGAGTGAATTGTATTTTGCTACGAATTTGGAAAAAGCGATTGGGGCACCGGAAATCGCAAGCGACAGCATCAGGTTATACGGTATGTATGCATATTGGTAGAGGCCGATGTTTTCTTCCCCGACCATATCATAAAACGGGATAACGTAAATAACGCCGAGAATTTTTGATAAGAATAAACCTAAGGTTAAAATGGCGGTTCCTTTGATGAGTGTAGACATTTTGCACTTCCTGACTTGTATGTAATAATCTAAGTTTTGATTACGCTTTTATTCTTGTAAAAAAACAATCTACACGATAGTGTACACCCATAGAAGAAATTACTCAACGTGTTTTGACGTATCGTGTATACTGAAAAGAAAAACGAAAGCGAGTTCTTATTTTATGTATGACGTAATTATCATTGGCGGGGGTCCCTCGGGGCTTATGGCCTCAATTGCCGCCGCCTCTAGAAACCAAAAGGTTTTATTGGTTGAAAAAGGAAAAAAACTTGGAAAAAAACTGATTATTTCTGGTGGAGGACGCTGCAACGTTACCAATCGTCTGCCTCTTGACGAAATTGTGAAAAATATTCCAGGGAACGGCCGTTTTTTGCACAGTCCGTTTTCTGTGTTCAGTAACGAAGATATTATTGCATTTTTTGAAGGCCTTGGTGTCGCGTTGAAAGAAGAAGACCACGGCCGCATGTTCCCGGTATCCGATCGTGCGCAAGATGTGGCTGACGCCATGTTCCGTGAAATGGACCGGCTGAATGTGACTGTTCTGCTCGAATCGCCTGTAAAAAAATTGCTGATGACTGACGATCGTGTGACAGGTATCCGCCTGCACTCGGGAGAAGAATATACTGCAAAAGCAGTGGTCGTCGCAGTCGGCGGAAAAGCGGTACCGCAAACCGGTTCTACCGGCGACGGCTATCCATGGGCGGAAAAAGCCGGCCATCTAGTGACCGACTTGTATCCGACAGAAGTACCGCTCCTGTCAAAAGAACCGTTTATCGTCAACCGCGAACTGCAAGGATTGGCATTGCGCGACGCAGCTGTTTCGGTACTGAATAAAAAAGGCAAGGCGATCATCACCCACCAAATGGACATGCTGTTCACCCATTTTGGTTTGAGCGGTCCAGCGGTATTGCGCTGCAGCCAGTTTGTCGTAAAAGAATTAAAGAAAAACGGCGGTGCCCCTGTCGAAATCCGTATCAACTCCCTGCCGGATGAAAACGCCGAATCGGCATTCCAGCTGCTGCACAAAATGATGAAGGATGATCCAAAAAAAGCAGTGAAAAATGTATGGAAAGGAATTGGCCAGGAACGTTGGATGCTTTTCCTCTTTGAACGTGCAGGCATTGATCCGCAAGCAATCGGCGCTGAACTTGCCAGCGACAAAGTCCGTGCGCTTGCCGCTCAACTGACCTCATTTTCCATGTTCGTCACCGGTACGCAGCCGATTGAAAAAGCGTTTGTTACTGGCGGCGGGGTTTCCATCAAGGAAATCGAACCGAAAACAATGGCCTCCAAAAAGAAAGCCGGCCTCTACTTCTGCGGTGAAATTTTGGACATACATGGCTATACCGGCGGCTACAATATCACATCTGCGCTCGTGACCGGCAATGTTGCCGGCCAAAGTGCTGCCCGCTTTGCGCAAGAATTTGCCGCAAACGCATAGTTTTATAGAAATAAAGCCATTCGCACCTAATGCGAATGGCTTTATTTTTTGAGTTATTTACGGTTCTCAGGACTTTTACGCATGCTCAGAAACTCATATGCACGCTTAGAAAAAAATTCGCACGCTCACCGAAAAATATGCACGTTCGCTAACATTCGACTACAAAAAACCTGTCCGGCAGTTTAAAGCTGCCGGACAGGTTTTTTTATTTATGCTACTACAATATTGATCAATTTCCCTGGAATTGCAATGACTTTGCGAATTTCTTTGCCGTCAGCCGCTTTTTGTACATGCTCGTCGGCAAGCGCTGCCGCTTCAAGCTCTTCTTTCGTGCTGGCTTTTGCGACAACCAGTTTCGTTCTCACTTTGCCATTCACTTGGACAACGATTTCCACTTCATCTGAAACCAATTTCGACTCGTCAAATGCCGGCCATGCTTCGTAAGAGACTGTGCCGCTATGGCCCAACTTCTCCCAAAGCTCTTCGGCCACATGCGGCGCGATTGGAGACAATAATTTTACAAAGCCTTCAACATATTCTTTCGGAATAGCATCAGCTTTATAGCCTTCGTTGATAAAGACCATCATTTGTGAAATGGCAGTGTTGAAACGAAGTCCTTCAAAGTCTTCCGTTACTTTTTTAACTGTCTGGTGGTAGACTTTTTCAAGTTTGCCATCGTTTGCCTCTACCACTTTTCCGCTCAATCCGTCTTCTTCCACCAGCAATCGCCAAACCCGGTCAAGGAAACGGCGTGAACCATCAAGCCCATTTGTCGACCAAGCAATCGATGCTTCAAGCGGCCCCATGAACATTTCGTACATGCGAAGCGTATCTGCTCCGTGGCTTTCGATGATTTGGTCCGGGTTAACCACATTGCCTTTGGATTTCGACATTTTTTCATTGCCTTCACCCAAAATCATTCCTTGGTTGAACAATTTTTGGAACGGCTCTTTTGTGGAAACCACTCCCACATCGTAAAGCACTTTGTGCCAGAAACGTGCATACAACAAATGAAGCACTGCATGCTCGGCTCCACCGATGTAAACATCAACCGGAAGCCAGCGTTTCAACAATTCCGGATCTGCGATCATTTCGTCGTTTGTCGGATCGATAAAACGCAAGTAATACCAGCAGCTGCCTGCCCATTGCGGCATTGTGTTCGTTTCGCGGCGGCCTTTCAAACCAGTCTCCGGATGAACAACGTTAACCCATTCTTCAATGTTTGCAAGCGGCGATTCCCCTGTACCGCTCGGCTTAATATCAGTTGTCACCGGAAGCATCAACGGCAAGTCTTTTTCATCAACCGGTGTCATTGTGCCATCTTCCCAGTGGATGATCGGAATTGGTTCGCCCCAGTAGCGCTGGCGGCTGAATAGCCAGTCGCGCAGACGGTAAGTGATTTTCTTCTCGCCGACTCCGTGTTCTTCCAGCCACTGGATCGCCTTGGCAATCGCGTCTTTTTTGTTTAAGCCGTTCAAGAATTCAGAGTTGATCAGTTCCCCGTCTCCTGCATAAGCTTCTTTATCGATAACGCCGCCGGATACCACTTCAACGATCGGCAAATCGAATTGCTTCGCAAATTCATAGTCCCGCTCATCATGCGCCGGAACTGCCATGATCGCACCAGTTCCATAAGTGGCCAATACGTAATCCGCAATCCATATCGGCATTTTTTCGCCGCTCACCGGGTTGATGGCATAGGCTCCAGTAAATACGCCGGACTTGCCTTTAGCCAAATCAGTACGCTCCAAATCGCTTTTCGTTTTTACTTCGTCAATATAAGCTTCAACGGCCGCTTTTTGATCTTCTGTTGTAATGGCTGCCACCAATTTATGTTCCGGCGCCAATACAGCATAAGTAGCGCCGAAAATCGTATCCGGGCGTGTCGTGAATGCGCGGAATGAATGGCCATTGCCATCCACTTTGAATTTCAGCTCCGCTCCTTCGGATTTCCCGATCCAGTTGCGCTGCATGTCTTTCAAACTTTCCGGCCAGTCAAGTTCATCCAAATCTTCAAGCAAGCGGTCTGCATATTCTGTTATGCGCAATACCCACTGGCGCATCGGACGGCGTTCAACCGGATGCCCGCCCCGCTCTGACAATCCGTCGACCACTTCTTCGTTGGCAAGTACTGTTCCTAGTGCAGGACACCAATTCACAGCCACTTCGTCAACATATGCCAACCCTTTATTGTACAATTGAATGAAAATCCACTGCGTCCATTTATAGTAAGCAGGATCTGTCGTATTGATTTCACGGTCCCAATCATATGAGAACCCAAGTTCCTGGATTTGGCGCTTGAACGTTGCGATGTTTTTCGCAGTGAACTCAGCTGGGTCGTTTCCTGTATCCAAAGCATATTGCTCTGCTGGAAGGCCGAATGCATCCCATCCCATCGGGTGAAGAACGTTATAGCCTTGCATGCGTTTCATGCGGCTTAAAATATCCGTCGCTGTGTATCCTTCCGGATGCCCGACGTGAAGGCCTGCACCTGATGGATAAGGAAACATATCAAGTGCATAAAATTTCTCCTTGGACTCATCATTGTCCATTTTGAAAGTTTTATTTTCGGCCCAGTATTTCTGCCATTTCTTTTCAACTTCTTTGTGCTTGAATGTCATATCCAGTTCCTCCTCATTAGAAAAGCGGAAACGGCAAAATGCCGGTGCTGCCAAACTGAACCCTCCCGCTTATGAAAGTCCAGCCAGTGATAGCATGAAAAATAAAAAACTCCCGTCCCTTAAAAAATAAGGGACGGGAGTTTTCCCGCGGTACCACCCAAATTAGCGATCTCTCGCTCAACTTGACTCCTTAACGCGGAAAACGGTGTATCTTACTCTAGTTCACATACACTGACTCCAAGGCGAGTTCGATTGCGCTTTTCACCGGCTTGCACCACCCGCCGGCTCTCTTAGGAAAAAAAGCAATCTACTGTTCCTCTTCGCTGTCATTTGCTATTAATATTTATTTTAGACGAAGCACCCTTTTTTGGCAATAGTTTAGGACACTTTGACGTTTTCCGTGTTTAAAGGCGCATCTGTCGAATCGATAATGTCCTGTACACTATAGCCGTCAAATACTTCTGTCAGCACCAAGCCGTTTTCCGTCACTTCAATTACTGCCCGCTCTGTAATAATTTTATTTACTACACTTTTGCCTGTCAGCGGCAAGTCGCACTGCTTTTTGATTTTGGCTGAACCGTCTTTGGACACATGGTCCATGATGACAATGACTTTTTTAGCGCCGTGCACCAAATCCATCGCTCCGCCCATGCCTTTTATCATTTTCCCCGGAATCATCCAGTTTGCCAGATCGCCATTTTCCGCCACTTCCATGCCGCCTAGAATCGCTACATCAATATGGCCTCCACGGATCATCGCAAACGATTCGGCACTTGTGAAGAACGCAGAACCGGGAATCGTTGAGACAGTTTCTTTCCCGGCATTGATCAAATCCGGGTCCACTTCGTCTTTGGTCGGATATGGCCCAATTCCAAGCAAGCCATTTTCAGATTGCAGAACCACACTTTTGTTATCGGAAATAAAATTGGCAACAAGCGTCGGCATGCCAATTCCCAAGTTGACGTAATCGCCGTCTTTGATTTCTTTTTCAGCCCGCCTTGCTATGCGTTCTCTTACTAATTGTTTCTCATCCACGAGATTCCCCACCCTTTCTTAAACAGTTCGAGTTGTTAAACGTTCAATGCGTTTTTCCTGTTTCGCTTGTAGAAGCCCTTGTACATAAATGCTCGGAGTTTGCACTTGGTTCGGATCGATATCACCAGTCTCCACAATTTCTTCTACTTCAGCAATTGTTACCTTGCCTGCAGCAGCGGCAAGCGGATTAAAGTTTTGTGCCGTTTTGTTATAGACCAAGTTGCCCATTTTGTCTGCTTTGGCAGCGCGCACTAAGGCAAAATCAGCTCTTAAAGCGTGTTCCAGGACATATTCTTTGCCATCGAATTCACGTATCTCCTTGCCTTCTGCAACGAGAGTTCCAACTCCCGCCGGTGTAAAGAATGCAGGGATGCCGGCTCCTCCAGCGCGCATCTTCTCGGCCAAAGTTCCTTGCGGCGTCAATTCAACTTCAATTTCGCCGGATAGAACTTGGCGTTCAAACTCCTTGTTTTCGCCAACATACGAACCGATCATTTTTTTGATTTGTTTATTTTTCAATAACAACCCGAGCCCCCAATCATCAACTCCGCAATTGTTTGAAATGACTGTCAGATCGGTTACCCCTTTGTCAACCAGCGCCAAGATCAATTGTTCCGGAATTCCAACCAAACCGAACCCGCCAACCATGATCGTCGCACCGTCCTGTATTTGCTCAACTGCTTCTCGAGCAGATCCATAAATCGGCTTCACACCAAGCTCCCCCTTTAAAAACTATTGTCTGAATTATTTTAATAAAACGCTTTCATCTTTAATTTAATCAAACTATCCAGTAAAAGACAACCAAGAAAAGATCAAGAGCTTGCTCTAGTTCCGCTCTGCTTCTCAATATCAAATAAAACCGGCAACCCTTTTGAGGATGCCGGCCTTTTTCACTGGGTAAAATTTTCTTCCAGCTGTCTTTGTTTCTCTTTTTTTAATGGATAGTCGTAAAGCAGCGAAGTGGCGATGGATACGCTAACCAGTAAAGTGATTGCTAAAAACAGCGCGGACATACCATAAAGATCCACCATCAACCCGCCAAATAGCGGACCGATCATCCGTCCGCTTGTCGCCACGCTGTTAACGATGCCTTGGTAGAACCCTTCACGCCCCTTTGGCGCTAAGTGGTTGGCAAGTGCCGGCACAGCTGGCCAGACAAACATTTCACCGATGGTCAAAATGACCATTGCGGCAATAAACATGCTGAATTCTTCCGCAAACGCGACCACTATGTACGATATCATCATAATCACGATGCCAATGACCAATTGGCGCTTGATATTGTCTTCAATGCGTTTGATGACAGGTTGGATAAACGGTTGGCCCACAACAATCAACAAACCATTAATTGTCCATAGAAGACTATATTGCGGAAGTGTTATACCGATTTGCTGCGTATAGGCTGAAATCGTGGACTGCCACTGGACATAGCCGATCCAGCAAAGCAAGTAGCCCGCCGAGACAATCATCAGCGCATAAAAAGGTGCCGGTTTTCGGATTTTCTTTTTTTCATTAAACACCGAAGTATGGCTTACTGGTGAGATCGACATCGATTTGAATCCGAACAATGCGATGAAAAAGAACACAATGTACATTCCTAGATTAGCTGCGAAAATATAATCGAAACTGTAAGCAGCTAAAAATCCCGCCATTGCTGGTCCGATGGCAACGCCGACATTCTGCGCCAGGTAAATAGCATTGAATGCTTTTCTGCCGCCTTCAGGCCATACGGTCCCTACCATCGCGTACATGCTTGGGAACACAATACCGCCGCTAAAACCGATGATTGTGTAAAGAACGGCAAATTGCATGAAGTCATGCCATATGGTCAAACCGGCTAATGCAACTGTAGTCAAGACAATGCCGCTCATGACTGAACGATAGCCACCGATTCTGTCAAACATCACCCCGCCAAGCAAATTTCCGATTATAGCCGCAGCAGCGTTCACCATCAGGATCAGCCCGGCAACTGATAAGGATTTATCTAAATAATCGTGCATATATATAGTAGTTAACGGCCATAAAAACGAATTCCCCGTAACATTTACGAGCATTCCGATAATTAGCAGCCAGACACGTTTTGGCATTCCAGTCTTCCTTTCATTCTTAATTCCAAAAGCCATTGTATGCTTTTTGAAAGATCTCCACAAGAGAAATATTTCGAGACCCGTAAAAACAGATTTTTCTGCCGTTGAAGCGAATTTTTAGTGCATGCTACAATAAAGATAAGAGGAGTTGTTTTTATGGAAAACCGACTGCCCTTTCCTTCAGACGGAAAGCGCTATTACACATGGAATCGCCATTTGCGCGACCATTTTGGCTTTAAAGTAATGAAAATTGCTTTGGATGCCGGGTTTGATTGCCCGAACCGTGACGGCACTGTTGCACACGGCGGCTGTACATTTTGCAGCGTTGCCGGATCAGGTGATTTCGCGGGAGACCGGATTGATTCAATTCCCATCCAATTTGAAAAAATAAAATCAAAGATGCACCAGAAATGGAAAGATGGCAAGTATATGGCTTACTTCCAGGCCTATACGAATACGCACGCCCCGCTCGCGGTCATTAAAGAAAAGTTTGAAGCAGCACTGGAACAGGAAAATGTCGTCGGCTTGAGCATTGCTACGCGCCCTGACTGTTTGCCGGATGATGTTGTCGATTATTTGGCGGAACTTAATGAACGGACGTATCTTTGGGTGGAGCTCGGCTTGCAGACCGTCCACGAACGGACTGCATTGCTCGTCAACCGCGCCCATGATTTCCCTGCATATGTCGAAGGGGTTGCGAAGCTCCGCGAACGTGGCATCCGGGTTTGTACCCATATCATCAATGGCTTGCCGCTCGAGGATCGCGCTATGATGATGGAAACCGCCCGCGAAGTGGCCAAACTTGATGTCCAAGGCATCAAAATTCATTTGCTGCATTTATTAAAAGGAACACCAATGGTCAAGCAATATGAAAAAGGCATGGTCGAATTTTTGGAGAAGCAGGAATACATCAAACTCGTCGCAGATCAATTGGAAGTGCTGCCGCCCGACATGGTCGTCCAGCGAATTACAGGTGATGGGCCGATTGATTTGATGATTGGACCGATGTGGAGCGTTAACAAATGGGACGTCTTGAACGGCATCGACGCAGAACTTTTGCGCCGGCAAAGCTGGCAAGGGAAGCATTTTGCGAGGAGTGTGAAAGCATGACTTTACAGCGCGTTTTGCCTTTCACCAAAAGTTTGTTGGAGCAAGTTGTATCTCAAGGCGACCAGGTTATTGACGCAACAGCTGGCAACGGCCATGACACGCTATTTCTTGCCCACTTGACTGGAGCAGACGGCAAAGTTTTTGCGTTCGATATCCAAAAAGAAGCAATCGAAGCAACAAGAAGCCGTGTTAAAGAGTTCAATCATGTCGAACTGGTTCATGATAGCCATGCAAAAATCAGTGAATATGTGGATGCCCCTATTTCGGCAGCGGTCTTTAATCTTGGCTATTTGCCAAAAGGCGACCACAGCATTATCACGAAAGCCCAAAGCACCCTTTCCGCCATGAATCAGTGCTTGGATTTGATGCAGCCGGGCGGTTTGCTTTTAGTGGTCATTTACAGCGGGCACGATGGCGGCAGCGAAGAGCGCGATGCAGTTATTGAGTTTGTCCGGATGCTGCCGCAAACCGATTTTGACGTTTTGCAGTACGGCTTTATCAATCAAAAGCACTCCCCTCCATTTCTTGTTGCGGTTGAAAAGAAACGCTTGAAAGGATAAAAAATCATGTCAAAAAGAAGGACAGATGCGGAAAAAGGCATCTGCCCTCTTTTTTGTTTCTGATTCCAGTAAATTCAGCCGTTGCAGGCTTTGCCGCTGCCTGAAGCGGGTATAAAGAAAGAGTATTAACAAAAGCAACCGTTCCTGGATTCGAAATATAAAAAGCCAAAAAAGAAGAAGGGGAATCCGATGACTAAAAAAATTGATAAAACCGAAATGGGATGGAACCTGGACAATAGTTATGCTAGCCTTCCTGATAAATTTTATACAAGCATGAACCTAAACGCTGTTAGTTCGCCAAAACTTGCTATTCTTAACCATCCGTTAGCCGATACTTTAGGATTGGACGCTGAAGCGCTCGAAAGTGAAGATGGTGTAGCCATGCTTGCCGGCAATCGAATTCCAGAAGGCGGCAAACCGATTGCCGAAGCCTATGCCGGACACCAATTCGGCCATTTGACGATGTTGGGCGATGGACGGGCCCTTTTGCTTGGTGAACAACTTACGCCACATGGGGATCGCTTCGATATCCAACTAAAAGGATCTGGCAGAACGCCTTACTCCCGGGGAGGCGACGGCCGGGCAGCACTGGGACCAATGCTGCGCGAATACATCATCAGCGAAGCGATGCACGCTCTTGGCATTCCGACGACCCGCAGCCTTGCAGTGGTTTCAACTGGCGAAACAATCCGTCGCGAAGCCGGCTTTCTTCCCGGAGCTGTATTGACGCGCGTGGCCGCCAGCCATTTGCGTGTTGGTACTTTCCAATACGCGGCCGGTGCAGGATCGATTGACGACGTCCAAGCTCTGGCGGATTACGCATTGGATCGCCATTTTCCAGATATCGATACTACCGATCCGGACCGTTACTTGAAATTGTTTCAGGAAGTAGCGAAGCGCCAGGCCTCATTGATTGCCAAGTGGCAGCTTGTCGGCTTTATCCACGGTGTCATGAATACCGACAATATGGCGATAAGCGGAGAAACAATCGATTACGGTCCATGTGCCTTTATGGATGTTTATAACCCGAAAACAGTCTTCAGCTCAATCGACGCGCAAGGCCGCTATGCCTATAACAACCAACCTCTTATTGGTGGTTGGAACCTCGCACGTTTTGTCGAGACACTATTGCCGCTCTTGCACGATGATCCAGAAGAAGCGGTCAAAATCGCCCAAGCCCAGCTCACCATCTATACCGAACAGTTCCACACGAATTGGCATGCAGGCATGCGTGCCAAACTCGGCTTGTTCACTGAAGAAGCGGAAGATGAAGCATTGGTTGACGAGTTGTTGAAGATAATGCATAAACAAGAGGCGGATTACACCAATACATTTGTAGCTTTGACATTCGGGCAACTCAAAGGTGGCAAGTTGTTCGAAGCTCCTGAATTCCTCGATTGGCATGAGCGCTGGCAAGAGAGACTCAAGCATCAGCACCATTCAAAAGAAGAAGTGCTCCAATTGATGAAAAACAGCAATCCGGCGGCAATACCGCGGAACCACCGGGTGGAAGCCGCGCTTGATGCGGGGGTAAAAGGAGATTATACAGTACTCGAAAGGCTGCTTGCTGCGCTTTCAAATCCCTATGCGCACACGCCGGAACAAGCGGAGTATGCCGCTCCGCCGGAATCCGATAACGGCTTCTATCAAACTTTCTGTGGCACATGATTAACGAAAAACGCCAGACGGATCAAACCGTCTGGCGTTTTTGCATTTCTTCCGCAATCAATTGGAAGGTTTTTAGTTTCGCTTCAAAATCGTAGGCGACCGAGACAAGCATCACTTCATCCGCAGCGTATGATGCTGCCAGACTTTCTAATCGGTCCGCTACATCTTTGGGCGTACCCACAATCATTCTTCTGCGATTTTCTTCGACTAACAGCCGTTCAAACTTGGAATATGGATAAGCCATAGCCCTTTCTGGCGGCGGCGTGCCTTTAGAAGGCATGCCTTGCGCGCCCATCACGAGCGCCAAATCCATTGAAGAAGCCACATATTCCGCCTTTTCAATGGTTTCCTGGCAAACCACAAAAATAGCGACGCCTTGGTACGAAGTGCTGCCATCAATAGATGCAAAACGGTCGCGGTAGGTACGAGCGAAACTTTGGCCACCTTCCCCATTGATAAACTGAGCGAACATATAAGGCAACCCCTTTTCAGCCGCAAGCTCGGCTGAACTCTGGCTTGAACCCAACATCCAAATTGGCGGCGCAGATTCTGTAACGGGCGTCGCCTTCATTCCGTAATAAGGATGCTCTTCGGGAATAGAGTCGGTCAAATACATGCGAAGATCATCGACTTGAGCGGGAAAACGGCTAGCATCCCGCTTGCCGCCTTCGTTCAATGCATAACTTGCCCGAGGCATACCGCCTGGCGCCCGGCCGACGCCGACATCGATTCGGTTCGGGTACAGAGCTTCAAGCAACTTAAAATTCTCCGCCACTTTAAACGCCGAGTAATGCGGCAGCATGACTCCTCCAGAACCGAGCCTTATTCTACTGGTCACTGCACCCAAATGTGCAATTAGAAGTTCCGGCGAAGAACCGGCGAGCGTCGTTGCATCGTGGTGTTCAGAAACCCAGAACCGGGTATAGCCCCACTCTTCTGCTTTTTTCGCTAAATCTGCAGTTTGATTCAACGCTTCTTGCGGTGTACTGCCTTCTGATATAGGGGATTGATCGAGTATGCTGTACTTTAAAGCCATTGGTGTCCCTCCATACGCTCCATCACTCTACTAGATACCCGAGCGAACGCAAAACATTTTTCATAAATAAATGCGATGAAATGAAAATATCTTCTCGCTCAGGTTCTTGAAACAAATCATGGTAACAATTTTTCCATTCTTTAAAGCTGAATTCAGTCAAATTCTGATGTTTAAGCCATTGTTTTGCGGCACCAATATCAATTATTTCATCCTTTTCGCCTGTTTGAACAAACACCGGAATATCAGGAAACCTATTTTTCCCTTGCTCGGTTCCTTTCATATAACCTTGAAGTTCATTATACCAGCCAGCGGTAATCAACGTGTTGTACAGGTTATCGTCGTTCTCTGCTACTATCACTTCTATGTTTCGCGTCAGGTGGCGGATCTGGATATCATGATCCAGTTTCATATTCGCCATTAATTTATGCAGTCCCGGCACTGCCTTTGATAAACTGTAAGGTGTTTTTATAAGATGAAGCCAAGGAGATGTGAAAATGGCTCCCGCTACTGCAAAAGAGCTTTTGCCCAAAACATTCATAGCGAGTGTAGCGCCAAGTCCATGTGCTACAACGAATACGGGCAAGCTGTCTTTCTGTGCTGCTTCGATCGACAAGCGCACTGCTTGTTCATAATCCTCAAACGACTCCTCATGAACAAGCCCAACATCTATCCCTTCTCCATGCCCCGGCAAATCGCCCATGATAACGCTGAAGTTTTGGGAGCGCCACTGCTCGATTTGCCAAGCGTAACGTAAATGATGTTCGTAAGCACTATGTAAAAGAACGATGACCGCTTTCGCCTGTCCAGCCGCTTCCCATTTCCACATCTTCTCTTCCCCCTTCCAAAATCAACTTTACCCGCTTTTTCGAAATTTGACCTTTGTATTGGTTTTGATAAGATTAGACTATAATTTATTTTCCTTAAAGGAGTTTTCCCTATGATTTATCCGTTTAAAGGCAAACACCCATCGATCGATCCATCGGTCTTTATCGCTGATTTTGCTACCGTAACTGGCGATGTGACGATTGGTTCGGGTTCATCAGTATGGTTCAACACTGTCATTCGCGGAGATGTCTCTCCGACAATTATCGGTAAGAATGTTAATATCCAAGATCTTTCTATGCTTCACCAAAGCCCCGGCAAGACACTCTTGTTAGAAGACAATGTAACAATTGGCCATCAAGTGACCCTTCACAGCTGCACTATTCGAAAAGGTTCATTGATCGGAATGGGTTCCATTGTACTTGATGGTGCTGAAGTCGGCGAAGGCGCATTTATCGGTGCTGGCAGCCTCGTCCCTCCAGGAAAAGTCATTCCTGCCGGGATGCTGGCGCTTGGCCGGCCTGCCAAAGTTGTTCGTGAGCTGCGTGATGACGACAAAAAAGACATGGAGCGGATTGTCCGTGAATATGCGGAAAAAGGCGCTTACTACAAATCATTGCAATAAAATTGGAAGCCGGAACTTCCGGCTTTTTATTATCTCTCCTTAAAGGATGGTTACAAGCGACGTTTTTTGAATCTTTAGTTTTTGTAAGTTCTTTTATCTTACCTTCTGTACTAAAAAAATTCAAATAACGGCAGAAGTAAAGCGGACTATGTAAAACAAGTGAACCAGGCTTTTGCCCAGTCCTCTTGTTCATGATTACTTACTCACAAAAAACCGATGCTTGTTTCAACATTTAATATAAATTCCAAGCCGGAAACGTTCACCCAGAACAAAAAAGCTGCCGGAAAGTTTTCGGCAACTAAAAAAACGGCCGGGCAAATGCCCGACCGTTTTTTAATGTTTCTATTTAACACCAGCTTGTTCTTTCAAGATAGCTGCTTTATCAGTGCGTTCCCACGGAAGATCCACATCTGTGCGGCCAAAGTGGCCGTAAGCTGCAGTTTGTTTGTAGATGGGACGACGCAGATCAAGCATCTTGATAATGCCTGCTGGGCGCAAATCAAAGTTTGCACGGACAAGATCGATCAATGTTTCTTCGCTGACTTTGCCAGTTCCGAATGTATCGAATGCCAAAGATACAGGATGAGCTACGCCGATTGCGTAAGCCAACTGAACTTCACAGCGGTCAGCAAGTCCTGCAGCTACGATGTTCTTCGCTACATAACGTGCAGCGTATGCTGCCGAACGGTCAACTTTCGTCGCGTCCTTGCCAGAGAAAGCTCCGCCGCCGTGGCGAGCGTAACCGCCGTAAGTATCAACGATGATTTTACGCCCAGTCAAGCCTGCATCGCCTTGAGGTCCGCCGATAACAAAACGGCCAGTCGGGTTGATGAAGTATTTTGTTTCTGCATCCATCAATTCAGCAGGAACCACTTCATTGATCACATATTCTTTAATATTGCGTTGAATTTGTTCAAGCGTCACTTCTGGGTGATGTTGAGTAGAAATGACAATTGTATCTACACGAATCGGTTTGTTATTTTCATCATACTCGATTGTTACTTGCGTTTTGCCATCCGGGCGCAAGTAAGGAAGAATTTCTTCTTTGCGCACTTCTGCCAAACGGCGTGCCAATTTATGAGCCAATGAAATCGGCAACGGCATTAATTCTTCAGTTTCGTTAGTAGCGAAACCGAACATCAAACCTTGGTCCCCTGCACCGATATCATCTAATTCTTTGTCAGTCATTTGGCCTTCACGTGATTCAAGCGCTACGTTTACCCCTGCAGCAATATCAGCTGACTGCTCGTCGATAGATGTCAAAACTGCGCTCGTTTCAGAGTCAAAACCATATTTCGCACGCGTATAGCCAATTTCACGGACAGTTTCGCGTACAACTTTTGGAATATCTACATATGTAGAAGTTGTAATTTCTCCTGCTACAAGAACAAGTCCTGTAGTTACGGTTGTTTCGCACGCTACACGCGCGTTAGGATCTTCTGTTAAAATCGCATCCAAGATAGCATCTGAGATTTGGTCACAGATTTTGTCCGGATGTCCTTCTGTTACTGATTCTGATGTAAATAATCGACGGTTTTTCAAAATGTGTTTTCCTCCTTATATCCTGTGAGATTGCTCTCGAAATTGATCTGATACTCATTTCCCATGTCAAGCCGCTTCAAAAGAATGAGGCTTCAAGCCGTTGTATTGTGGCCTTTATACACGAGGATAAAGGGCATTTGCACAAAAAAATCCCTTCCTTTTATTGCATAAGGAAAGGAAAAATAATCGTTAGCACCTTTCACTCTTATCATCCAAGGCCTATCGCCTTGCTTCAGGTTTGGCACCTTCGCTGCAATTGCAGCAGGTTGCCGGGTTTCATAGGGCCTGCCCCCTCCACCAGCTCGGAATAAGAGTATCCGTTCAATTTTTCATCTTACGGAATGTAATTGTTGATGTCAACTTTTTTTAGCTAAAGTTGACTTTTCTCTTTGAAAACTTCAAAAAACTTTCTTAAATTGTACGTTATTTGGAAACTTTGTATTTAAGCAGTTATTAGTATAGACTAATCGAATCAATGTGTTATACTAATGTTCGAATATACAACCTCCCCATTTTTTCATGGGAATAACCGAAAAGGAAGGTACATATATGACTTCAGTAAATTTCGTAAACGACCTGAATGATTTGTTAAATAGCCCGAATGTACGTGTACAATTATCAGTTCCCCAATTAGTGGAGGAAGCTACTTCACGCGGCGAAGCAGTACTGACTAAAGATGGCGCTGTTAAAGCGGAGACTGGAAAATATACAGGCCGTTCGCCTAAAGATAAGTATATGGTAGAAGAAGAAATTTCGAAAGACAAAATTGATTGGGGCAATGTGAACCGTCCAATCTCTTCTGATGTTTTTGAAAATCTTTACGCTAAAGTCATCAATCATCTAAAACAAAAAGATGCGCTTTATGTGTTTAAAGGATTTGCCGGTGCTGACCCTGAATCTCGCCTTTCCATTCAAACCATCAACGAATATGCTTGGCACAACCTGTTCGCACATCAACTATTTATCCGTCCGACTGCTGAAGAATTAGCAGCTCACCAAGCTGAATTCACCGTTGTATACGCACCTACTTTCCACGCAGATCCTGCAGTAGACGGCACTGATTCGGAAACGTTTATCATCGTGTCGATGGAAAAACGCATTATCTTGATCGGCGGTACGGAATATGCTGGCGAAATGAAAAAATCGATTTTCTCTATCATGAACTATATTCTTCCTGAAAAAGGAATCCTTCCGATGCACTGTTCGGCAAATGTTGGCCCTGAAGGCGATGTCACGTTGTTCTTTGGCCTCTCTGGCACAGGAAAAACGACGTTGTCGGCTGATGAAAACCGAAAATTGATCGGTGATGACGAGCATGGCTGGTCGGATAATGGTGTATTCAATATCGAAGGCGGCTGCTATGCCAAGACCATCAACTTGACTCGCGAACACGAACCACAAATTTACGACGCTATCCGTTTTGGCTCAGTTCTGGAAAACGTAATGGTTGATGAGGAAACACGCATCCCTGATTATCATGATGGCTCGTTGACTGAAAACACGCGCGCGGCATACCCAATCCAAGCGATTAGCAACATCGTCGATCCATCTGTTGCAGGGCATCCGAAAACAATCGTTTTCTTGACTGCTGATGCATTCGGCGTCTTGCCTCCAATCAGCCATTTGACGAAAGAACAAGCGATGTACCATTTCCTAAGCGGCTATACATCAAAATTGGCTGGAACTGAACGCGGTGTTACGTCACCGGAAGCCACTTTCTCTACGTGCTTCGGATCTCCGTTCCTTCCATTGCACGCAACAGTCTACGCTGAAATGCTTGGGAATAAAATCGATGAGCACGGCGTTCAAGTGTTCCTTGTTAACACTGGCTGGACTGGCGGAGAGTATGGCGTTGGTAACCGCATGAAATTGTCTTACACACGTACCATGGTACGCGCAGCTATCCATGGAGAGTTGATCAACATTGAAACAGAAAAAGAAGAAATCTTCGGTTTTGAAATTCCGAAAGAAATTCCTGGTGTGCCGACTGAAGTCTTGAATCCTCGCAACGCATGGGCAGACAAAGAAGCATACGATAAAAAAGCAAAAGAACTTGCTAAACAATTCGAATCAAACTTTAAAAAGTTCGGTACGGTCTCTATTGATATCAGTGCTAAAGGCGGACCTTTAGTAACCGAATAACTAAATCACTGAAAAGCCATCTGCGTAAGCGGATGGCTTTTTTCACTTTATTCTTGCCGCTTCATCCATTCAACGGCTGCCTTTACTGTCCGGCGATTTGCCACCGGAGGAAAGAAATGTGTATAGTTTGGAAAATACCAGGTTTCATGCTGCTGGCCATTCATTTTCAGCGCCTCTTCCAACAGGTAAGCTTGGCCTGGTGAAACATTTTCGTCTTTCAGCCCGTGAATAATGAGAAACGGAGCCTTTGCTTCTTCCAAACGCAATAATGGATTGCGCTCTTCATATGCCGCGAGTGCCGTATTAGGCGTTCCACCGTAAATCCGCTTCATCATGCGGCGCATGTCTGGCCGCTCTTTATAAGTCAACACGGTATCCGTCACACCGGCCCAAGTGACGACCGACGTGATGTCATCGCGCAGAACGGTTGTCCATAATGCCATGATGCCGCCTCTGGAAAATGCCAGCAAGTGAATCTTGCCGTTGCACCGCGTTTTCAAGACATCCACTCCATAAACCGCATCCCACCTGTCCGCTCCCGCAAACTCATCTTTTCCTTCTCCTCCACGGTTGCCGCGGTAATAAGGCGCAAATACGACAAATCCTTGTGCCGCAAATTGGGCGATGCGCGCTGGGCGTACCATCCCGATTGATTGGATACCGCCTCTTAAATACAAAATGCCGCTATAATCCCCCATAGATTTCGGCTCTGCAAGCAGGCCTTTTACTTTTAACCCTTCCGACCAGTAGACGATTTCTTGCATTCGCACATGCGGATTTGGTGAGGGATACCATTTTTTCGACTCAATCGCTCCATTTTCCACTTTGTTTCACCTTCTCCAAAATTTCCTTCATCCCTGAATCTCTCATCAAAAAACTAAACCGGTCATCAAGCTCCAACTCATCAGCCATTACAGCCCCTGCCGTCTCAAGCAGCGGACTAGTTTCCAGCCGGCTCACCGTTGCCGTAAAAACGGTTTTACAGAATGGCTTCTCCGAGTAAACCATATACTCAGCCAGCCATTCAATGCTTTCTACAACCGCTCCGGTTTCCTCATACACTTCCCTTATTGCCGCTGCAGTTAAACTTTCCCCTGCCTCTACTTTGCCTCCTGGAAATTCCAATCCTCGAACCAAGTGATCGGTCAAAAGCCATTGCCCTTGAAATTTCGAAACAACCAATACATGCCTGCTTGCAATTGAGAAATGTCCAGGCTCAAAAAACAACTCGCACGTAAAGCCGTTTAAATCTTTATACTTCATTTCGTTCACCTCTACGCCATCAGAAAAAGCGTACACTGAAGAATCAGTGTACGCTTCTGTATTTCTATTTTACTTCTTTTCGCCCAAAAATGCTGATAACATCCAAGAATGTTTTTCTAAGTTTTGATGAATCGCATTCAACATATCTTCTGTCATATCATCGTTGTCTTCTGCAGCCAATTCCATGCCATGCTTCAGCGACTTCATGATTTTGTCATAGTCGGAAACGACCGTTTGGACCATTTCATCTGAGCTTTCTTTGCTTGTCGCTTCATCCACCACCGAAAGTTCCAGCTGTTCGCGCATAGTCGCAACCGGCTTGCCGCCAAGCGCCAATAACCGTTCAGCTATTTCATCCATATGCAATGTTGCTTCGTTATACAATTCTTCAAACTTTACATGCAATGTGAAGAATTGATGGCCTTTTACGTACCAATGAAAATTATGTAATTTCGTGTAAACTACCGACCATGTTGCAACTTGTACGTTTAATTCCTGATTTAATTCCGCTGACATTCCAATCACTCTCCAATTAGTTGATTAAGCTTCTATACTTTATTAATACCTCTGGAATCCTTACAATAAACATAGAGGATCTACCAAATCATCCGAAAAGAGCTGACTCTATATGAAAACCGTTATCTTAAAGCTATTCCGTTTTTATCAGCGGTTCATCTCTCCCTTGTCTCCACCGAGTTGCCGGTTTTATCCGACATGTTCAAGCTATGGTATAGAAGCTGTCCAAAAACATGGTGCGTTCAAAGGCGGGTTTTTGACCATAAGACGGATCCTGAAATGCCATCCGTTTCATGAAGGCGGAATCGATTTTGTTCCTGAAGAATGGCCCCCTAAAAAAAGTTAGGGGTTTTCTTGTTTTTTTGGGCGCTTTCGTGTAACATACCTTATGTTGTAAAAACGTAATCGTTACACTTTGGAGGTTCAATATGAAAAAAATAATTCCCTTGCTTGTTCTTGTTTTAATATTAGGTGCTTGCGGTCAATCTGCTGTTCCGCAAAACAAAGCTGATGAAACTGAAAAGGTTGAAGTCTATACAACCGTTTATCCATTGACTTACTTTACCGAGCGCATTGGCGGAGAACGTGTCAATGTCAACTCTGTCTATCCTGCCGGAGCAAATGAACATACGTTTGAACCAACGCAGAAAGACATGATTGCACTTGCTGAAGCCGATCTGATGTTCTATGTGGGTCTTGGCCTGGAAGGGTTCATCGACAACGCGAAAAAGACGCTGGAAAACGAAAGCGTAAAATTTGTCGCGACTGCAGACGCTATCACTGACGAAGAATTGGAGTCTGGCGGTGTGCATGAAGCGCACGAAGAAGAAACTCATGACGAAGAAAGCCATGAAGAACATGAACATGAAGACGAGGCACATGAAGATGAGCATGAGGCACACGAAGAAGAACACGGAACCGATTCCCATGAAGGCCATAATCATGGCGATACAGATCCGCATGTTTGGATTTCTCCGGTACTCAGCCAAAAATTAGCGCTATCCATTAAAGACTCTCTGACGCAAGCAGATCCAGAAGGCGCTGAAACATACGACGCCAATTATACAAAACTGATCAGCGAACTAAAAAAACTTGATCAGTCGTTCGCCGACTTGTCAGAGCGGGTAACAAACAAGACCTTTTTTGTCTCGCATTCCGCTTTCGGTTATATTGCAGAACCATACGGCTTTGAACAAATTTCAGTTGCCGGGCTGAACAGCCAAGATGAACCTTCTCAAAAAGAATTGACAAAAATAGTCGATTTGGCTAAAGAAAAAAACATCAACTATATTATTTTCGAACAAAATGTTTCTTCTAAGCTCACAGAGGTTATCCAAAATGAAGTCGGGGCTGAAGCTTTGCAAATGCACAACCTTGGCGTCTTGACTCAGGAAAACATTGATAACAATGAAACGTACTTTACGTTGATGGAGAAAAACCTTCAAGTGTTAGAGACGGCATTAAAATAATTTTTCATACTAAAAGGCGAATCCATCCAAGGATTCGCCTTTTAGTATAGGCATTTTTCTATTACCGCCACCCGGCAATTCTATACTTCTTAAAGGCTGGCTGCTTTTAACAAATTAACTTTTTCATCTACTCCACTGCCCGCTCTTGTTTAGCTTTTTCATATCGCGCCTGCATGTGCCATTTTGCCACTCTATCAATCAATCCATAAAAACCAAAAAGAAGTCCTGAGAAAAGCGTAATTTCTATCAGACCTTTCCCAAGCGAATGCCAGGTAAAACCGTCATAAATAGGATGAGGATACTGAAAGAAACTGGATCCCGAATAAATCAGTTGAATAAAATAAACAATCATATAAGCAAGCATAAACTTCCAAAAACTCATTTCAACCATCTCCTGCTTTTTGATTTTTTGACCTCGAGCTCTAGTAATCCCTTTTTATCGAATAATGGACCGATTGACATAACAATAATGAAAAGGCGATTGAAACGCTCTTTTATCCCTCTATTCTTTTTTCTATAATAGATATACGCATTACCATCCAATAAGTTCCAATCATTAAAAATCTCCACTAAAAAGCAGAGATTCTATTTAGAATTCCTGCTCTCAGAGCTATAATGAAGAGCTATTTCATTACTTAAAATGGCTATAGCGTTATTCAGACGGAAACTTTGCCAGCAAATTGTGGAGCCGAATTTCAAATTTGTCCCGCCACTCGTCCGCCAATTCCCGGACAGCCAAAATTCTTTGGATTCCTTCGATGTTTTGCGGTTCATGGAAATACACTTTGTTCGTATAAAGTACGGAAATTTTTTGGGGATGCTGCTCAATCAAGTTAATGGTTGAATTTGTACTGACATATCCTTCTTCAAGCACTCGGCACATATAACCGGTAAAACCTGTTTTCACCATCACTTTTAACAAAGGCGTCATATCGTGATATCGGTCGATGGTACTGCATGGGACGCGCCCTTGGGTTACTTGAATAACGGCTTCTCCCAGCCGGTAAATGTTGCCGATATACACTTTGTCCTCAAGCATGTTAGTTACCGACACATTTTCTCCAAAAGCCGAAGTGGGCAGCGGCTTACCGAATTCTTTTTCCCATCGTGCATAATGTTCATATGGATAGATGCAGACAGCCCGATCAGGTCCACCGTGATGTTTCAAGTCCGCTACATCATCTCCATCAAACCGTTCTTTTGATAAAAATACTTTTTCTACTGGTTTCTTGCGAATCCCAGTCTCCATTTCTTTTCCTTCGCCGTATTTCATCGTTTCAGGCAGCCCGACTGATAGGTTCTTTATTTCAATACCCATAGTTCCTTGCATCATTGTTGACCCCGCTTTCCAAACCATTCTTTATTTTCATGTTAACATAGAAAAAGCCTGAATTCTTAGCGAATTCAGGCTTTCCGTTAAAAGTTCACATGGTATCCTATCCCCTTTTCTATAGAAAGGGAGATTTCTCCGGATACTACACGTATTTCAGGTTCAACCACATCTTCTTGCCAAAAATGGCCCGAATCGGAAAAATCACCTGGCAAGAGTATGTCCGGCAACGATGCTAATGCCAAATTATGCGCTTTTGACACACCGAAATCGATCATCCCCCCGACCCACATGGCAATATCATGAGTGCGGCACAACTCTACAACTTTCATTGTCTCGTTCCATCCGCCAAGCCGCCCCATTTTTAATACCACAACATCCCCCGCTTCCAGATCAATCAGGCGTTGAACATCGTCAATGTTTCGTATGCTTTCATCCAGGCAAATCGGTGTCTTCATTTCTTTTTTCGCCCTGGCATGAAGCAGCCATTCCTCTTCGCCGAACGGCTGTTCAATAAGCGCAAATCCAACAAAATCGAGCGCCAAAAGCTCTTCGAACGTTTCTCTGCTAAATCCTCCATTCGCATCCGCAAAGAATAAAATACCCGGAAATCTTTCTACAATCTCTTTCAGCAAATCTTTGTCGGAACCCGGATTGATTTTCAGTTTGACGCGCCTATATCCATTGGCAACAGCTGCCTCGACTTGTGCCGCCATGTTTTCTTCATCTGCCGCTACTACGATACCTGCCGGAATAGGTTTATTGATGCCTCCGACAAATTTCCAGAGGGGCAATCCTTGCCTTTTCGCAAATAAATCCCAGATTGCCGTCTCAATGCCGGCTTTTGCCATGCGGTTTCCTTTAACGGCCGTGAACAATTCATCTGCTTGTTGTGGAGATTCTAAGGTTTTATTCATTATAAGCGGAACTAATACTTGGCTTAAGACGAAATGGCAGCCCGCCACCGTTTCTTCAGTGTACCAAGGAGTAGAAAAAGCGACACATTCACCATAACCTTCGATACCATCTGCATCCGTTACGCGCACCAAAATACTTTCACGGACTTTTACCGACTGTAAGGCGGTCTTAAAAGGCGTTTTAAGCGGTTTTTTTACCACAAGCAACTCGATATCGGAAATTGTCAGTTCCATGCCTTCAGCTCTCTTCTCAGCAGTTTATTCGAAGCATTGCGCGGCAATGATTCCACAGTTTTAATCGATTTCGGAAGTTTGTAGGATGCAAGCTGTTCTCGGCAAAATGCCAATAGTACATCAAGCTCGATTTCCTCATTTAATACTACATAAGCGGCTGGCACTTCGCCCCATTGTTCGCTAGGCTTGCCGCACACGCCAGCTTCCCTAACAGCCGGATGATTCAGAAGCACCTTCTCTATTTCCGCAGGATAGATGTTCTCTCCGCCTGAAACAATCAGATCTGAACGCCGGTCAACAACAAACAAAAACCCTTCGTCATCCAAGTAGCCGATATCTCCCGTATGAAGCCATCCGTCTTCTTGTACCAATAATCCAGAATGGCGTCCGATATAGCCGGGCGTCACTTGAGGTCCGCGAATATGGATTTCCCCAGCCTCCCCCGGTTTTTGTGCTCCTTCAATCTTCACTTGATAAAGAAACAGCGGCTTTCCAGAAGAGCCTATTTTGCGCGCTGCATCTGCAGGCTGCAGCGTTGTTGTTTGTGAAGAGGTTTCAGTCATGCCATACGTCTGCAACACCGATATCCCGTACGTTTCAGCACGCTGGATATAAGCGACTGGTATAGGGCCTCCTCCTGCCAGCATTGTTTTAAAGTTTGGCGATACAGATGCTTTATGTTCGTCAAGAACGTTTAAAATGCGCTCGAGTGTGACCCCGACAACTGACATATGGGTGACCGTTCCTTTTTGTAACTCTTTTGCACATTGCTGTGCATCAAACTTATCATGCAACCGGACACCCATTCCATAAACAAGCGAGCGCATTAAGATTGAAAATCCGCTAATATGAAACAGCGGCATGACACAAAGCCATACATCTTCTGCCGATATCCCGATATTCAGCGCTGAAGAAATAGAACTTGAAAAGTGATTTTCAGCTGTTTGCCGGACGCCTTTAGGATTGCCTGTCGTCCCTGATGTATACATGATTGAAATCGTCCGCCCTTGCTCCCACTCTTCCTGGATCTCGAATTCAACCGGTTTTGCAGATCGAATCGAAGTGAATGTAATTACATGTGGACTTTCAATTTTTTCGACCAGCTTATCATCAACCAGCACAAACCGGGATTTCGAATCTTCAAGTTGGTAAGCAAGTTCCACTTTTGACAATCGTTCATTCAGCATGACCATTTCACAGCCGATATGAAGGCAGGCATACATGATAAAAATAAATTCAGGATGCGATTTTGAAAGGATGGCTACACGGGAATCACGTTCAACGCCAAATGCTGCCAACTTTCCTGCATATTTCTGCGCTGTGCTGTTCATTTCCGAAAATGACCATTCCTGTTCTTCATAAGACAATGCCATGCGACTGCTGCTTAGATGAGCGCGCTGCAATAACCAATTCGGATAGTTCATATACAAAAATCCTTCCTTCAAAAAAAGCTGCCCTCAAGAGGACAGCTTTCACTTATTCTAAATCACGGGAAACGAGGGAATTGGCCGAAGTCCGGTTTACGTTTTTCTTTAAACGCATCACGGCCTTCTTTCGCTTCATCCGTTGTATAGTATAACAACGTTGCGTCCCCTGCCATTTGCTGAAGGCCAGCTAATCCATCCGTATCAGCATTCATTGCCGCTTTAAGGAAACGAAGTGCAGTAGGGCTCATTTCAAGCATTTCTTCACACCATTGGACAGTTTCATCTTCAAGCTGCTCATACGGAACTACTGTATTGACTAAGCCCATTTCAAGCGCTTGCTGCGCGTCGTACTGACGGCACAAGTACCAAATTTCACGCGCTTTTTTATGGCCGACGATACGCGCCAAATAACCTGAACCATACCCCGCATCAAACGAACCGACGCGTGGTCCTGTTTGGCCAAAGCGTGCGTTATCAGCTGCAATTGATAAATCGCAAACTACATGCAACACATGGCCGCCGCCGATTGCATATCCTGCAACCATTGCTACAACCGGTTTTGGAATTACACGGATCAAACGTTGAAGATCCAATACATTCAAGCGTGGAATCTCATCTTCCCCCACATAGCCGCCGTGGCCGCGTACGGATTGGTCTCCGCCTGAACAGAAAGCTTTCTCGCCTTCACCTGTCAAAATAATAACTCCTACTTTTGAATTGTCGCGCGCACGAGAAAATGCATCGATCAATTCGTGAACCGTTTTTGGACGGAATGCATTGCGCACTTCCGGACGGTTAATTGTAATTTTAGCAATGCCGTTGTACGTTTCATATTTGATGTCTTCATATGTACGTTCTGAAATCCACTCGCGTGTCATGATGTTCCTCCTCAAATTTCTAATGTTAAATACTCCTCTACCATTGTAGCAAACTCAAGCGGTTTTTCCACATGAATTGCATGCCCTGCTTCAACAATCTCTAGACGGGCATCCGGTATCAATGCAAGCATTGCTTTGCCAATGCCTTCAAACTTCAAATCCAATGAACCTACCACCAATAAAACCGGTATCTGCAATCCTTCTAGAGCTTCCCAATATGATATTTGGGAACCTGTTCCCATACCGCGCAAACTGTTGGCAAGCCCATCCGGATTTTGTCCCAGCCGTTCTTGCCGTAAGGCTTGTTTCACAGGAGCCTGCAATTTATTCTGGCTGCCAAAAAGCGGTATGTTTTCCCAAAAATCTATAAAAGCTGGAAGTCCATCTTTTACTATCCGGGTTGCCAATGCAGCGTCGCTGTCTCGCCGCTTTTTCTGCTCTTCTTCTGTTTGAAGTCCTGGCGATGCACTTTCAAGAATCAATGTATGGAGACGTTCAGGAAAAGTACAGGCATAAGCTAGTGCAGTGCGGCCGCCCATTGAATAACCGGCTAAAGTAATATCCGTCAAAGCAAGCTTGGTAAAAACAGTATCCAAATCTGCAATTTGCTGCTCCATTGTATAACGTTCCCACGATTCCGGACTTTCTGACTTCCCATGGCCAATCAAGTCAATTAGAACTATTTTAAAGTTATGGAACTTCTCTACGACCGGTCTCCACGTGTTTGTACTGCCGGTAAAGCCGTGCAAAAATACAATCGTCGGTTGTTTTGTTTCATTTATTACTTCTACATGATAACGAACACCGTTTGCGGTCACATCCACTGCTTTTCCAGCTCCTCATTCAGCCGCTCCCATAATCTACGGTGGACCTGGACATTTTCTTGTCGATCCGTGAACACTTCAATGATTTTCACTTGTTTCTGCTTCGGTGTCCGCAGAGCAGAAACCAATTGTTCTTTTGTTTCGACAGCTGCATAGTCAGCATCATACATTTTTGCAGCCTCACCAAACGTTAAGCCGGTCGGCGTTCCGAACAATTCCTCAAAATGGCGTTCTTCCTGTGACTGGGGCAAATAAGAAAAGATGCCGCCTCCATCATTATTCATAATGATTATTGTCAAATCGGTCGCCTGCATTTTCGAAGCGATCAATCCATTCATATCATGCAAAAACGATAAATCCCCGATAAACAAATACGCCGGTCGATTGCCTGCGGCTTGAACCCCGAATGCTGTCGATACAACTCCATCGATTCCATTCGCTCCCCGGTTAGCATAAATCCGGACATCCCGTTTTGTCGCCTGAAAGAATGTATCAACATCACGAATCGGCATACTGCTGCCGACAACCATATCACACGCATCCAGCTCTTTGAAAAACAGGCTGGCTAAAACGCCTTCGTCTTTTTCTTCTTCGCAATGTCTTTCTACCACTTGCCAATAGATATCTTTCGCCTTTGTCCACTTTAAGCGATAAGAAGTCTCTTGTTTTGTTTCAATTGGCAATTGCCACAAACTTTCGAAGGAAGCCTGTACATGATGCGTCACGACCGATTGGGCATCTCTTAGCATTGCACTTTCGTCAATTACTATATACGTTTCCGGTTTGATGGCTGCTAAAAACAGCGACAGCGGTTTTGAAACCGGTTGCGGACCGACACGAAGAACCACATCCGGAACCATAGATTTTTTAAATGCTTCATTTTTCAGCAAAGCATCATACGAATCAATGATTAACCCTTGGCAGGACGGATCGATATTTGCCCTGATGTTGGAAAGAGGATCTGCCAATACTGGCCATTGCAATCTTCGAATAAACTCCCAGAACTCTTCAGGGAGCGCACCTGTCATTTCTCCGATTATCAACAACCCTTTTTCTTGAGTTAACTTTTCCTTCAAGAATTTTTTCATCTCTTTTGATAACGTTAGCTCTGCTTCAAAATGAGCGATTTCACCCCGGCTTTCGTAATGCTGGCCAAAATCGATTCTTAAGGGCTCCCGGAAAGGAACATTAATGTGCACGGGCCCTTTCGGTTCCGTTTTAGCAGAAGCCACCGAACGGTGCAAATGCCGGCCTAGAAAAGCCAGCCGGTTTTCCTGTTCTGGCATTGGCAAGTCCACTGACCATTTCACGTGGGAGCCAAAAAGGTTTAATTGATTAATTGCTTGCGGAGCTCCAACATCGCGCAGCTCATGTGGACGATCAGCCGTAACTACAATAAGAGGTATTCGGGCATAGTAAGCTTCCACTATTGCTGGAAAATAATTGGCTGCAGCTGTTCCAGATGTACATAGAAGCATGACGGGTTCTCCTGAAGCTTTTGCCAAGCCTAGTGCAAAATAAGCCGCAGCACGTTCATCAATCTGCCGATATACCGTTAACCCTTCTTGCCTCATACAAGCATAGGCCAGTGGTGTTGACCTGGATCCCGGACTAATCACCGTATTTTTAACCCCTAGTTGTACAAGTGAATGGGTAAAAGCCGATACATATTCCGTTAGAAATTCAAGATTCGTCACGTAATTGACCTCCAAGCGCACGAAGCATAGGCCGAAACTTAACCCAAGTCTCGTTGTACTCCGACTCTGGGGTAGAATCTTCGACAATTCCCCCTCCTGCATATAAATAAGCTTCTTTTTTATTCAGTAATGCTGAACGGATTGCAACAGCAAACTCGCCATTTCCTTGAGCGTCTACCCAACCGATCGGTGCAGCATAATAACCTCGGTTCATCGGTTCATATTGGCGGATCAAACTTAGGGCTGCTTGTTTCGGTTCTCCGCCTAAAGCAGGTGTCGGATGCAGATCACGAACCAAATCAAATAACGTTGATCCGATTTTCAAGCTTCCTTTAACCGGTGTATACAAATGCTGAATATCTCTGATTTTCATTAAGGAAGGCTTCCTCGGAACAAAAGTTTCCGCGCAATGCTCTTTAAATACTTCGCTAATCATTGCAACCACATATTGGTGTTCGGAACGATTTTTACGATCTCTCATTAATTCTTCGCCCAGTTCAGTATCTTTTTCCACTGTCTTTCCGCGCGGAGTAGAACCTGCTAAACAAGTTGATACGGCTTGCCGATTTTCCACTTTAACCAAACGTTCTGGTGTAGCGCCAAAAAAGAATTGGTGCTCGGCTTCGAGCCCAAACAAAAAGCTTTCAGGTTGTTCTTTGGTAATCTGATATAAAGCCGAAGAAGGTGACAGCGCTTGTTCATATTTCAATTTCAACGCACGGGCAATAACGACTTTTTCAGCTTGTTTCGCTTGGATAATAGCAGTCACTTTTTTCACTGAATCCAGATACTTCTCTTTTTTCAATTCTTGCCATTCAGTAACAACCGGTTTGTTATAAGAAGCCAGTTCCGAGACTTGAGCAGCATGTATCATTTTGTCTCGCTCTTTTCTTAATGCTTCAAATTCCCTGAATGTCTCTTCTTCTCTAGTAATTAGATGGATGCTGACATAAGCTCGATCCTCTTTTATAATCAATTGGAATGAAGGAACGGCAAAATAAGCGTGTGGAAATCCAGTCCATTCGCTTTGTTGCTTATTTAACGGGTCAAAAGAAAATCCACCGAATAAAATTGGTTGAACTGAATGTTCTTCATTGACAATTTGTTTACACAAGCTTTGCCAATCTTTTTGAATATCTTCAAACCGACCATGTTGATTTGTTGTAGACAGCGTGTAGGCATGACCCAGTCCAACTAGTGTGAAGGTCTTTTCTCGATTTTGCCAAAACATTCGTTTCCCTTTATGAGAAGCTTTTCCAGCTTCAAAGAATGCCAATGCTGACATACCCGATACTTCAATAGTTTCAGTATAAAAACGATACGCTAAAAATCGCGTATCAACGTATTTTTCGGTCGATGAATACGGTTGTGAATTCATCTAATTACCTCCGTTTTCAAATAAATATGGCTTAACTGCTTCACTTTTAATCTCTACTCTCTATCATACTCCTTTCTCCAAAATTCAGCACACCATTTGATGTCCTCTACCCTTATAAGTGACAAATTATAAAACACAGAAGTAAAATTCCAAAAAAGCTTGCATAAGAAATTCGTAAGTAGCTGCAGGTTTATATAAAACTTATTATTGACTGAACTTTCTAATTGCGTTATATTAGCATATTATTCAGTACTGTATAGGATTGAGGTGCATTTTATGAAACCTATAATTATAGGAATTTTTGCTGCTTTATTTTTTGCATTTACATTTGTGTTAAATGCCAGTATGGATGCAAGTGGAGGAAGTTGGATTTGGAGTGCTGCCTTAAGATACATCTTTATGGTTCCTTTCTTACTGGTGATTGTTATGGTAAGAAAAAACTTAAAACCGTTATTAGAGGAAATGAAGAGGGCTCCTACAGCTTGGCTGCTGTGGAGTTTTATCGGTTTCGGCCTTTTCTATATGCCTTTATGCTATGCAGCTGCCTATTCACCTGGATGGCTTATTGCTGGCAGTTGGCAAATTACAATTCTCTCAGGATCATTAATCGCCCCTTTCTTTTTTGTTACAATACATACTTCTAAAGGACCGATACTAAGGCGCGAAAAAATTCCTTATAGAGGATTGTCGTTTTCATTGATCATTCTACTGGGAATAATCATTATGCAACTTGAAGCTGCACAAAAAATCTCATTAGAAGTTTTTCTTTTAGGCTTTCTTCCTGTATTGGTTGCCTCTTTTTCCTACCCTTTAGGCAACCGTAAAATGATGGAATTGTGTGACGGCCGACTTGATGCATATCAACGTGTACTTGGCATGACTTTGGCCAGCTTGCCTTTCTGGTTCATTCTCTCAATGTATGGACTATCTACAGTAGGCTTGCCCAGCCTGAACCAAAGCTTTCAATCGTTAATCGTAGCAATTTGTTCTGGCGTTATTGCTACCGTTCTTTTTTTCATGGCTACTGACTTAGTTCGAAAAGACATGAAAAAACTGGCCGCAGTTGAAGCTACTCAATCATTGGAAGTTCTATTTGCTCTAGCTGGAGAAATCCTTATACTTTCTATTGCTCTTCCTTCTTCAACCTCTTGGATAGGAATTATGATTGTTATGATCGGTATGGTAATCCATAGCCAAGCCTCTATGAAAAAAAGTTCTTTTATACCTGAAAATGTGATGCGCAATTGAAAAACAGCTAGTCAATAATTATTGACTAGCTGTCAGAGTGTTGAGTAACCCTTTGATATAAGATAAGAACTTATTTGTTCATCAAAAGAAAAGAAAACTTCCGATTTTTACGCCCTCCTTGCCAGAAGGAGGGCCATTTTTTTGATGTTTTGCGTGGCGGCTGTCAGGAAAGCCTGTTCTTGGACAGACGGACGCCCTCGGCGTCTTGCGTAGCGAAAGCCATGGAGTTCTTTGGCATCCGCAAAGCTTCTTTCAATGGTTTGGCTGCGCAG
>NZ_PYAT01000013.1 GCF_003014655.1 Planomicrobium soli
TGGTCGTGGGGGATGACAAGATCATAAAGGGCGGCATAAGGACTGGGTTTCATGGACGGTCTGTCTGGCATCATGGTTATCCCTCCTTGAAGTTAAAACCAGTATACAACAAAAAAAGCACCAAATTTCTAAAATCAGAAATTCGATGCTTTTTCTTAGGGTTTTTCAGTGGCCTCCCTTGAATGGGAAACGCCTTTTTTTCTTTACCATTGGTTAAATAGATCTTTCGTTTATGAATATTTATTTGGGTCCTTTGCCGGCAAACCCTTCTTAAACTTGGTTAACTCATTTTCTACTATCGAAACGCCTTGTGCTTGAAGCGGGCATGGGCGCTTTACATGTTGTTAACTATTCTAGCCATCGTTATACTAAAGGAAAGTATGGCAACAGTAAATATGGGTCAGTTATTTCATAACAACAGCTATATTAAATTTTAAGAGAGATTTTTACATCATTAGAAACTTGAAACCGTTTTCGAAATGGATTATTTTCTAAAAAATTTGCTTCTTACAAGTTTTATTCTAGGGGGATGCACTTATGGAAGAGCCTTGCAAAGTTCTGATTGTCGATGACGAGATGTTAATAAGGCAAGGAATCATCAACTATATCGATTGGGAATCAGAAGGATTTCAAATTATAGGAGAAGCTTCTAATGGCAAAGAAGCGATGCACATGATTGAACAATGTCGCCCTCATATTGTGGTTACTGATATTGTCATGCCGATAATGGACGGAATTGATCTGGTAAGAGAAGGGAAGAAAGCATTTCCCGAAATAGAAATAATTGTGCTAAGCAGTTTTGAAGACTTCGACTATGTCCGCTCGACTTTCCAAAGCGGCGTAGCTGACTATATATTGAAGCCTAAATTAAACGGACAAGAATTGGTGAAGATTTTGAACCGGGTGGCGGATCGGATTCCCAATTTAAGGCGTTCGACTGGCTTGCCGGAACCTAACCGGTCGATTGAAGAAATGCTTGGAAATTTACTGTTAGGTTACGAATCTTCACTGGATAAAACGGTTTTATCTTCTGTTTTTGTCAACAGTCATTTTCAATTAGTGGCCGTGTATGGAGAAAACTATGACATTTCTCAGCTTAAAACTGCATTTGCTAGTAATGTGGCGATCTTTCAGGTCTTATCCGAAGAAGCTGAAGCAACATTTCTGATTAATTTCAACTTTGATCAGTTGGAAGCTATAAGTGAAACAATCGAAGAGTATTCCCAAAAAGATGCGAAGCTAACTTGGTTAGTAAGCGAGCCGTTCGAGTCGATTGATAACTTGAAAAATGTATATGATGAAAGTCTTGTGAAGATGAAAAAATATTTGTTTTATCTGCCAGAAAAAACTTTGTTCATGCACAATCAGTTGCCGGTGGAACACGCCAAGCAACCCATTTTTGACTTGAACCATTTTATTGAAATGTTTAAAGACCGTATGTTCAATGCAGCTTTTACGTATTTAGAAAATCATATCGAGTATTTGTCCGGGCAGTATAACAACGACAGTTTTGAATTTAAATCATTTTTAGGCAATATCGTTTTCAACATTATCGTGTTAATGGACAATATGAAATATGGAACCCAGGATATTGAACGAAAAAAGTACAATTACTTTTCTTCGATCAATGAAGCGAATCACGTCAATGAGGCACTCCTTCAATTTAATGAATTTTTAGATGAAGTGCGGATAATCATTCTGTCGAATGACGAAGCAAATGAGCAGTCCAATAATCTCGAAAAAATCTTGGCTTATATTGAGCAGCACTACACTCAGCCGCTTCGGTTATCTGAAATTGCTGAGCATTTTCATTTTAATGCATCCTACTTATCTTCTTATTTCAGCACCCACCACAAAGAAGGCTTCAGCGAGTATTTAAACCGGGTCCGCATTAAGAAATCAATGGAGCTCTTAGAAAACAGCACCGTCTCTATATCGAACATTAGCGGGATGGTAGGATATTCGGAACATAGTTATTTTTGCAAAGTGTTTAAGCGCATAACGGGGACGTCTCCAGGCAATTATCGAAAGGAGCACCATGCCCAAAATGAAGAAACAAATAGTTCAAGTCTTAAAAAATAACAGCCTGTTCATCAAAATGTTTTTGATCATGGTGATCAGCATTGTTGCGGTTTCCTTATTGATTACCTTTAGCTCGATCCGGATGTCTTCCAACTTATTCATGAATACGTTCAGCATCACCAACACAAAAGTCTTGGAGCAAATCAAAACCCGATTCGAGTCGTATAGTTTTGCTATCGTCAGTGCAACGCATGAAGCTCAAAACAACGGCACCATTAAACGGGGACTGACGCGGGAAAATGAAAACGCGATTCAAAAATCCGGATCATACCTCAATATCATCAGGCAAATGGAGAGAATTTACCCGACAGTAGATTCTTATGACGCAAACATGATCATTCTAGGTGAAAATGAGCGGTTGTTCAATATGAATTACTCAAATTGGCCAGTATCCTGGGAAGTGTTAAGAAACCATTCGATTACGCAGCAATCAATAAGCGAGCCGACTACGCTGCATTATCATTTTATTTCGTCCAACTCGTTCAATGACAAGCCGATGATTGTGGCAACCAAAGCATTGATTGAAAGGTCGACAGACGAAGTTTATGGTGTCTTGTATTTTCCGATTCGGGAAGAGCAATTAAAAGCGTTTTATGAAGGATATACCAGCAAAGAAAACGAAGTACTGCTAGTCAATGAGACAGGCAGAATCGTTTCCAGTAATAAAGAAGAGCTGATTGGTGAGGACGCAAGCGACGTTTTGAATTTGGCAAAAGAAGTAGAAAATGAAGAATTGAAATTTAAAGACGTGCGCATCTTCGATACCGACTATATGTTAATGTCTGAATACTTGCCTACCTATAATATGTACCTCGTAAACCTGGTGGATAAAAATGTGGTGATGGACAATTTGATCAATACAAAAGAAATTATCCTTATTTCCTTAGGAATTGTTTTGCTTGCCGTTATCGTAGTGTTTCTAATTTCTCGGCGTATGACCAATTCCATTAGCAGGCTGGTCAAGCAAATTTCGACGATTTCCAAACATGACTTTAACAAGCCGGTTGCCGAATCAGGCGGATATGAAGCGAGAAAAATCGCTAATGCGTTCAACTATATGCTCAATGAATTGCAGGAATACGTGGATATTGTGGTCCAGGCACAGCAAAAGCAAAGAAATGCAGAACTGATGGCATTGCAGCATCAAATCAATCCGCATTTTCTGTACAATACCCTGGCCTCCATCAAATTCATGGTACAGCAAGGCAAAAAAGAAAAAGCGACCGATATGATCCATGCATTAATCTCGCTATTGCAAAATGCCCTCAGCAATATCGATCAGACAATCACAGTAGAACAGGAAATAAAAGATTTAAGAAACTATGTCCTGATCAATCAAGCCCGGTATGGCGACCGGATCAAAGTAAATTTCTTCATCTCTCCCGATTGCCTGGATTGCCAGTTGCCAAAACTCATTCTTCAGCCATTTATTGAGAACGCTTTTTTTCACGCGTTCAATGAAAAGAAAGAAGGGTTTATCCAAATATTGATCGGTCAAAAAGGAGAAAACCTTTTATGTGAAATTGTTGATAATGGCGATGGTATGGAGATAAAAGGCGATCATACTAAAGAAGATTTTAAAGAAAAGCGCCATCTGTTTAGCGGAATCGGCATTCGAAATGTTCATGAACGCATACAATTGCTTTATGGTGAGGAATATGGAGTAGAAATAACAAGCAAAAAAGGAGAAGGCACAAAAATAAAGGTAGAATTGCCTCTTCAAAAAGCGGAAACTCCTATAGAATCCAATGAAATTACAAGAATCTAAGAATATTCCAAGAAAAAACTTTCGAAGTTTGAACTATCTAATAATTTTCAAATGAAACATCTAAAGATTGTTCTAACAATCTTTTTTTTTTGGTCGCTATACTGTATACAAGGCGCAAAAGTAAAGCGCTTACAAAAAGGGGGATTATTGATGAAGAAATTGTTTCTAATGGTATTGCTGATAGTTGGCATGGTTGCATTAGCTGCTTGTTCGTCAGGGGATGAAGCAAGTAGTGGCAGCAATTCAGAAGGTTCATCGGGTTCATCAGGCGCAGACAAAATCACAGCTTGGGCTTGGGATCCAGCATTTAACATTGCTGCTCTTAATAAAGCAAAAGAAGCTTATAGCGGTGATGGTGAGTATGAAGTAGAAATTATTGAAAATGCACAAGACGATATTATCCAAAAACTAAACACGGGCCTTAGCTCTGGTACAACAAAAGGGATGCCAAACATTGTCCTAATTGAAGATTACCGGGCACAAAGTTTCTTGCAAGCTTACCCGGATGCATTTCATCCATTAACTGATGTTATCAATTCGGATGACTTTGCAGAATATAAAATTGCAACAACTAGCTTTGATGGCGAACAATATGGATTGCCATTCGATTCTGGCGTAGCGGGATTATATGTACGTACAGATTATCTTGAAGAAGCAGGCTACACAGTAGAAGACGTAACGAACATCACATGGGATGAATATATAGAAGTGGGCAAAAAAGTGAAGGAAGCAACAGGCAAAAACATGCTGACGTTGGATCCGAACGATTTGGCGCAAGTCCGCATGATGATTCAAACAACCGGTTCATGGTATGTGCAAGAAGATGGCTCAACGCCGAACCTTGCAGACAATGAAGCACTTGCTAAAGGATTTGAAACTTACAAAAAGATGATGGATGAGGACATTGCGAAAATCGTCTCTGACTGGAGCCAATTTGTTGGAGCGTTCAACAGCGGAGATGTAGCGAGTGTGCCTACAGGAAACTGGATCACGCCGAGCGTCAAGCAAGCAACTGACCAATCCGGGAAATGGGCAGTAGTACCAATGCCGCGATTGGATATGGACGGAGCAGTCAACGCTTCTAACTTGGGCGGCAGCTCATGGTATGTCTTGAATGTAGACGGCAAAGAAGAAGCTGCAGATTTCTTGCTCAATACGTTCGGTTCTAACCCTGACTTGTATCAAACACTTGTAAAAGATATTGGCGCTATCGGGACTTACTCAGCAGCAGCTGAAGGAGATGCGTTTGCAGTCGAAGATGAATTCTTTAGTGGACAGCAAATCATCTCAGACTTCTCTCAATGGACAGATGAAATTCCAGGCGTGAACTATGGTCTCCACACTTACGCAATTGAGGACATCTTAGTAACTGGAATGCAAGATTATTTGAATGGGGCAGAGCTTTCTAAAGTACTTGAAAATGCTCAGTCACAAGCTGAAGCACAACTCAAATAACGGATTGTAAATAAATAAAGCCTTGGGTTGCCGCCGAATAACTGGTCGAAGTGCTTTATGGCTCACCAGTGAGGCCAGCTCAAGGTTTTTTTATAGGAGGAATGAGAAAGATGAGCCAGCAATTAACGAAAAAGAACGAATTGGATCTTCCATTGCGCCATAAAGAGACCAAACGCCAAAAAACCAACTTGTATTTCAGAAAAAAAGTTGGCTGGTTGTTTGTCATTATCTCAATTATCGCAATTACGATCTTTAACTTTTACCCGATGGTTCAAGCCTTCCTATTATCCTTTCAATCCGGGATGGGTTCGAATCTAGAATATGTGGGCTTGGCTAACTGGAAGCGATTGTTTGGGGATCCGACCTTTATCGCAGCGCTAACCAATACATCAATCTTTCTGCTCATTCAAGTTCCATTGATGATTGTATTGGCGTTATTTCTTTCCGTACTGTTAAATGACCCAACATTAAAATTTAAAAGCTTTTTCAGAATCGCGATTTTCTTGCCATGTGTCACTTCACTGGTTGCTTATTCAGTTATTTTCAAATACTTGTTCGGTGTCGATGGGATCATTAATCAGTTTTTGGTCAACTTCGGTTTCGCCTCTCAAGCGGTCAATTTCTTAGCCGATCCGTTTTGGGCGAAGGTGGTTATCATCCTTGCCATTACATGGAGATGGACAGGATATAACATGATTTTCTATCTTTCCGCATTGCAAAACGTCGACAAGTCCATTTACGAAGCGGCAAGAATTGATGGCGCAAATGCCATCCAACAATTTTTCCAAATTACTGTGCCAATGTTGAAGCCAATCATTTTGTTTACTTCCATTACATCAACAATCGGTACACTGCAGATCTTTGATGAAGTTGTAAATATCACCAACGGCGGACCAGGGAATGCAACAATCTCCATTTCGCAATATATCTACAATCTTTCTTTCAAGTACACACCTGATTTTGGTTACGCATCGACCGTATCTTATGTAATCGTCATATTAGTTGTGATTCTTTCTATTATTCAATTCAGAGTGGCGGGTGAGAAAAAATGAAAATCTTCCAAAGAGCTAGTATCTATACGTTTCTAACTATCGCAGCCATCGTTTCCATCTTTCCATTCTTATGGATGATCGTCAGTGTCACCAACAAATCGGTTGATGTAACGCAGGGGCGTTTACTGCCAGGAACTCATTTGGTCGCAAACCTGCAGAAGTTGTTTGAAACAGTAGATATTGTACCTGCCTTAATCAACTCAACAATTATTGCGCTTATCTCGACCGTTTTGACGCTGCTATTAGCTTCGCTTGCAGGATACGGCTTTGAAATGTTCCGAAGCAGAGGAAAAGACATCGTCTTCACCATCTTGTTGTTGTCGATGATGATTCCTTTTGCGGCGATTATGGTACCGTTATACCGCATGTTCGGCAGTGTCACCAATACAATGCCGCTATTTGGAATCGATTCTCTAGGAGCCGTCATTTTGCCAACAGCTACAACTGCGTTTTTCATCTTTTTCTTCCGCCAGAACACGAAAATGTTTCCAAAGGATTTGGTAGAGGCGGGAAGAATTGACGGCTTGAGTGAGCTTGGCGTCTTTTTCCGAATTTATGTGCCAACGATGAAAACCACTTATGCAGCAGCAGCGATCATCACGTTTATGAATAGCTGGAACAACTACTTATGGCCATTAGTCATTTTGCAGTCACCAGAAAAACGGACGATTCCGTTGCTGATTTCCAATCTTGGCTCAAGTTATTCTCCTGACTATGGCGTTATCATGTCAGCCATCGTCATCGCCACATTGCCGACAGCACTCGTGTTCTTCTTGATGCAGAAACACTTTGTTGCTGGAATGATGGGATCGGTTAAGGGTTAAGGAATTAAGGTTAATAGTCGATATTCCGCAAAATAGCTCCGCTAAAAAGATATGCTCCTGCATCGCTTTGCTAGCTTCGTCGCAAAGACTTGGCCTTGCAGGCTACGGCCAATGTCTTTCCTACGGGCTTGAGCCGAACTAACTTGGGCTATTCGCCCAAGTGGATTTCGTCACTGCGCTTTCCTGCGGGAGTCTCCGCTATTTTGCTACATATCTACTTATGAAGCAGTAAAAGTATAGTTTGTTTCTATTTAATAAGTTACTTAGCTTTGGATGCGCTCAGGGGCTTATCGTGGGAGCTATGCCCAAAGCATCCAAAGCGGTGTATAGAAATGAATTCTTAAGATTTTTAGTAGGAGGGTAATTGTGCCGATTTTATACAACGACTCCACTCGAGAGTTTCATCTGCAAAATCAACAAACAAGCTATATATTTAAAGTTCTGGAGAACGAGCAGCTCGGGCATCTTTATTATGGAAAAAGGCTGCGCAACCGTGAGTCGTTTGATCGGCTGTTCCATGTTGGAGAAAGCCCGAATACTGCCTGCGTCAATGAAGGGGATCTTGTGTTTTCGCTGGATTTGATTAAACAAGAATATCCGGCTTATGGGACGACGGATTTTCGCGAACCTGCTTATCAAGTTTTACAGGAAAGCGGCAGCCGAATTACAAATTTCATTTATCAGAGCCACCAAATTTTCAAAGGCAAAAAGCGGTTAGAAGGTTTGCCTGCCACTTACGTGGAGAACGAAGACGAGGCAACGTCACTGGAAATTTCACTCTATGATAAAAAAATTGATGTGGAAGTCCGGCTTTCATACACCGTTTTTGAAGAATTAGGGGCCATTACAAGATCTGCACAATTTATCAATCATGGCCAGAGAAACGTGAACTTAACAAGAGCTTTAAGCGCCAGCATCGATTTGGCAGGTTCTGATTTTGAAATGGTCCAGCTTTCAGGTTCTTGGGCCAGAGAGCGGCACGTGAAAAATCGAAAACTGGTTCCGGGCATTCAAAGCATCGCGAGTACGAGAGGGACGAGCAGTGCCCAGCAAAATCCATTTCTTGCCCTAAAGCGGCCAGAAACCACTGAACATCACGGAGAGGTTTATGGCGTCAGTTTGATTTACAGCGGCAATTTCCTTGCTCAAGTAGAAGTGGACCATTATGATGTATCCCGCTTAATGATCGGAATTAATCCATTTGATTTTAACTGGCTGCTCGAAAGCGGAGAGAAGTTCCAGGCGCCTGAAGTGGTGATGGTGTATTCGGATAGAGGAATGAATGGCATGAGCCAGACGTTCCATCGGTTGTATCGTAGCCGATTGGCGCGCGGAAAATGGCGTGACCGGGAACGGCCGGTGCTGATCAATAACTGGGAAGCAACATATTTTAATTTTAATGAAGAAAAAATTATAGAGCTCGCAGGGGAAGCTAAACAGTTAGGCGTAGAACTTTTTGTATTGGATGATGGCTGGTTCGGTAAGCGGGATGATGATACGACTTCCCTTGGAGATTGGTTTGTTGATGAGCGGAAATTGCCGAATGGAATCACCAAGCTGGCCGAAGAAATCAACAAGTTAGGCTTAGAGTTTGGCTTATGGTTTGAGCCTGAAATGGTGTCAAAAGTTAGTGAATTGTATCGAGCGCACCCAGATTGGATCATCCATGTGCCGAATCGCCAATCTTCGCATGGCAGAAATCAGTTTGTGCTGGATTTCTCAAGACAAGAAGTAGTGGATTTTATTTACGGCATGGTGGCAAAAATCTTGCGCGATGCACCAATCTCCTATGTGAAATGGGATATGAACCGGTATATGACGGAAATCGGTTCATTGGAATTACCGGCAGACAGGCAGCGCGAGGTAGCGCACCGTTATATTCTTGGCGTCTATTCTTTATATGAGAGGCTTACGGCAGAATTTCCGGATGTCTTGTTCGAGTCCTGTGCAGGAGGAGGCAGCCGGTTTGACCCAGGTTTGCTCTATTATGCCCCGCAGGGATGGACGAGTGACGATACCGATGCGGTCGAACGTTTAAAAATCCAATACGGCACATCGATGGTTTATCCAGTCAGTTCCATGGGAGCGCACGTATCCGCAGTTCCAAACCATCAAGTAGGACGCGTCACAAGCTTGGAGACAAGAGCGAACGTCGCTTACTTTGGCGCTTTCGGCTATGAGCTTGATGTGACTATGATGACTGAAGAGGAAAAAGAAGAAGTTAAGCAGCAAATCATTTTTTACAAAAAAAACCGTTCACTCATTCAGCAAGGAAAGTTTTATCGAATCAAAAGCCCATTTGTTGATGATGGCAATGTTACGAGCTGGATGGTCGTCTCTGACGACCAAGCCGAAGCGATTCTCGGCTATTACCAAGTGCTGGCCCGGCCAAACCCTGGTTATACTCGGGTCTTCTTTGAAGGGCTGAATCCGGAATTTGAATATGCAATCGATGGTTTAGATGGCACGTTCTACGGAGATGAATTGATGAGCGCAGGCATGCAGTTTAACCGCTACCATTCGAACAAGCATCCAGCTGATTTTTCGTCAAACTTATTCAAAGTAACTCGTGTATAAAGGGAAAGCTTGATGCTTAGGAGGAATAAACGTGCTGACTGCTAAAAATGAATCGTTTTATTTAGAGGGTAAACCTTTCCAGATCTTATCAGGTGGAATGCATTACTTCCGCACAGTGCCGGAGCATTGGGAAGACCGCTTGCTGAAGCTGAAAGCTTTAGGGCTGAATACGGTGGAAACATATATTCCATGGAATTTCCATGAGCCGAAAAAAGGTAGATTCAATTTTTCGGGAATGGCGGATATCGAGCGCTTTATCGAGCTTGCACATAATTTAGGGCTATATGTGATCTTGCGGCCTTCACCTTATATTTGTGCCGAATGGGAAATGGGCGGTTTGCCGTCTTGGTTATTGAAGGACAAGGAATTAGTAATGCGAAGCAGCCATCCAAATTTCTTGGTGCATGTCGAAGATTATTTTGATGAATTGCTGCCTAAATTCAAACGCCATCTATATCAGAACGGCGGCCCTGTAATCGCTATGCAGATTGAAAATGAATACGGTGCTTATGGCAATGACATGGCTTATTTGAATTTTTATAAAGAGCAATACAAAAAGCATGAGCTGGATACCTTCTTGTTTACATCTGATGGGCCGAATTTCATTACACAAGGATCGCTTCCAGATGTAACGACTACGCTGAACTTTGGCTCACGGGTGGGCGAGGCGGTTGATGCGCTTGAAGAATTTAAACCGGGGTCACCAAAAATGGTCGCGGAATTCTGGATCGGCTGGTTCGACTATTGGACAGGCGAGCATACGGTGCGAAGCGGAGAAGATGTAGCCGCTGTCTTTAAGGAAATGATGGAAAAGAACATTTCCGTTAACTTTTATATGTTTCATGGAGGAACCAATTTTGGCTTCATGAATGGTGCCAATCATTACGATATCTATTATCCGACGATCACGAGCTACGATTATGATAGCTTGCTGACGGAGAGCGGTGCGATCACCGAAAAGTACAAGGCGGTAAAGAAGGTTTTGAGCGAGTACACCGAAGTGCCGGCGGATTTCAAAGAAACAACAACGGCGAAAGAATACGGAACAGTGGCGGTATCGGAGTCTGTCAGCTTGTTTGATGTACTTGAAGACATCAGCGAAAAAACCGAACATATTATACCCCTTGCCATGGAAGATCTCGGACAGGCATATGGCTATACGCTTTACCGGACGACAGTCAACCGCCAAGGGGAATTGAAGTTGAACTCGGACGCAATCCGCGACCGTGGCTATATTTACGTCAATGGCCGCTATATCACGACAACTTATATCAATGACACCGATAAAATCGTGACACTCGATTTCCCAGAGAAAGTGAATACGCTGGAAATTTTAGTGGAGAATATGGGGCGGGCCAATTACGGCGAGCATTTGACTGATCAAAAAGGATTGATCAAAAATCTCTGGCTCGGGGAGCAGTATTTCTTCCACTGGGAAATGTTCAAAGTGGAACTGGACCATTTGCCTGCCGATTATCAAAGGAGCAAACAAGAGCGGTTCCCGAAATTCTTCCATGGTTCTTTCGATGCAAACGAAGGATTGGATACATATGTTGATACAAAAGGTTTTACTAAAGGCAATGTTTTCATTAACGGCTTTAACTTGGGCCGCTACTGGAACACGGCAGGACCGCAGCAACGGCTTTATCTGCCGGGCCCTTTATTGAAAAAGGAAAACAATGAAATTGTTGTGTTTGAACTTGAGAACACGACGACTGACCAAATTCAATTGTTGGATCAACCGAAGCTTGGTTGACAGTGTTTAGAATAGAAGGGATGGAATCAGATGATTAATGAAAAACTACCGAAAATTTGGCACGGCGGAGATTATAACCCGGAACAATGGGATTCGAAAGAAATCTGGGATGAAGACGTCCGCATGTTTAAACTTGCTGGGATTGACGTTGCAACATTGAATGTCTTTTCATGGGCGTTGAACCAGCCGGATGAAGAAACATACAACTTTGAGTGGCTTGATGACAAAATCAACCGGCTTTATGAGAATGGCATTTACACGTGCTTGGCTACAAGTACAGCAGCACATCCAGCATGGATGGCGAAAAAATACCCGGATGTGTTGCGCGTTGATTTCTACGGCAGAAAACGCAAATTCGGCAGCCGCCACAATTCGTGTCCAAACAGCCCGACATACCGCGAATATTCGGAGCGGATCGCTGATAAGTTAGCGGAGCGCTATAAAGATCATCCGGCAGTATTGATCTGGCACGTATCTAATGAATATGGCGGCTATTGCTATTGCGACCAATGCCAAATCTCATTCCGCAACTGGCTGAGCGATAAATATGGCACGTTAGAAAAACTGAACAAAGCATGGAATACTGGCTTCTGGGGCCACACGTTCTATGAGTGGGACGAAATTGTCGCACCGAATATATTGAGCGAAGAGCGTGAAAACAATGAATCCGATTTCCAAGGCATTTCACTCGACTATCGACGTTTCCAGTCGGACAGTTTGCTGGATTGCTACAAGCTTGAGTACAATGCAATTCGCAAGCATGTTCCGAACACGCCGATTACAACAAATTTGATGGGCACGTACCCGATGCTTGATTACTTCAAGTGGGCAAAAGAAATGGATGTTGTATCGTGGGATAACTACCCGGCAATCGATACGCCGTTCAGTTACACGGCCATGACGCATGACTTGATGCGCGGATTAAAAAACGGACAGCCGTTCATGTTGATGGAGCAGACACCGAGCCAGCAAAACTGGCAGCCATACAACTCATTAAAGCGTCCAGGCGTTATGCGCTTATGGAGTTATCAGGCAATCGGCCGCGGAGCGGATACCATTCTTTACTTCCAATTGCGCCGCTCAGTCGGTGCTTGCGAGAAATATCATGGAGCGGTCATTGAGCACGTCGGCCATGAGAATACGCGTGTGTTCAAGGAAGTCGCTCAAATTGGTAAAGAGTTTAACCAATTAGGGGATACGCTGCTCGATGCGCGAGTAAACGCCAAAGTGGCTATCGTTTTTGATTGGGAAAACCGCTGGGCTGTAGAGCTTTCAAGCGGACCGTCCGTCTCACTCGACTATGTCAACGAAGTCCATAAATATTACGACGCGCTGTACAAGCTGAACGTCCAAGTCGATATGATTGGTGTCGAAGAAGACTTGAGCCAGTATGATGTGGTAATTGCGCCAGTCTTATACATGGTAAAAGAAGGCTATGCAGCAAAAGTAGAGCAGTTTGTTCAAAATGGCGGAACTTTCCTGACGACGTTCTTTAGCGGCATCGTCAACGAAACGGACATCGTGACACTTGGCGGCTATCCAGGTGAACTGCGCAACGTCCTTGGTATTTGGGCAGAAGAAATCGATGCGCTGCATCCGGATGAAACCAACCAGATCGTCATGAAAGATTCCCGCGGCAACATGAACGGCAGCTATTCATGTAACTTGCTGTTTGATTTAATTCATACCGAAGGTGCAGAAGCAGTCGCTGAATACGGCTCCGACTTCTACAAAGGTATGCCAGTTGTTACCGTAAACAAGTTTGGAGAAGGGAAAGCTTGGTATGTGGCATCAAGCCCCGACCAAAAATTCCTAGTTGACTTCCTGCAAACGGTCTGCGAAGAAGCTGGCGTTCAGCCACTGCTTGCTGTACCGGAAGGCGTTGAAACGACAGAGCGAGTGAAAGATGGACAAACGTATTTGTTTGTTTTAAATCACAATGCCGAAGAAGTGGCAATCGACTTGAAAGACAGACAGTATCAAGAGTTGCTTTCTGATCAACAAGTGAGCGGCACGGTCGAATTAGAAGGAAAAGGCGTTTTGATTTTAGCTAAAGCGCAAGAAATATAAAAATTAAAAAGCTGGCATAAAAAGAACTCTTTTTATGCCAGCTTTTTTCTTGGGTTTATTAGACTTATCAATTAACAGCTTTATTAAGCGTCAGCCATTGGCAGCGTCACTGCTATCTATAAAGCAGCTTTGAGAAAATCTTGCAGACGTTCGTAATTTTCTAATCCCAATCTTCGCTTTATTTTTCCTTGTTTGGAATATTGGGCTTCAACGTGTTCATCAATTAATAACAATACATTAAAAATAAACTCCTTTTGAAAACGAAGGGCTAATAAAATTGGATAGGAAAGATACATGCTTACATGTTCGTAACCATAGAAATTGTCTTTTTCGAACGGTAAGTTTTTGCGTACATAAGATTTTCCTATGCTATGCAGCAAGGCTACCCAGGAAAGCAGCTCTAATTCTTCCTCTTCAAAGAAGTTTTTGCGCAAGTTAGTCAGCACGCTATAGGAACGCTGAACCACTTGTTGTAATTCAAGAAGGGGCTTTGTTTCTTCGAATGTATGGTAAATTTTTAGAACTTCTTGAAAGCTCATCTCTTTCTTTCGGACAGTTTGGTAAATTTCTGTAGCCGCGATTGTTCCGTTTGTGGTTTCACTGAATACAGGATCGAACATGACGGTTACTTTATCAAAGTGCTCATTCAGCCTTGGAAATTGAAAACTGCGAATGTACCGCTCTATGGCTTCGTCCGGCACCCGTTCTTGGTGGATCCGCTTGTGGTTTCGGGCTTTTAGTATCGGATAAGGAGTAAGGAATACGACAGCTTCTGAATCTACTTGAAAGTTTTTAAGGCGATTCAGTAAACTTCTTCTCCTTTTAGAAGCCAAGTTTGTGGCATCGTATATGACATTTTTTCCTGCTTCAAGAGCAGCAGCGGTTTGCTGATACATCTCGGCAAAAACATTTTGTGAATCAATGTGGTCAGCAGATGCAAAGTGGCTTTGAGAAATTTGATCGGACGACAAATGCACCCATCCTTTATGGGAAGCAATGAAATCTCGGGCGTAGGTGGATTTTCCGCTTCCTGGCAGACCGATCAGCATCATAAATTGCGGCATGGCAATCTCCTCGTTTCACTAAAACTGAAAAAACCATAATTAATATATGTATACCCAAAAGAAAAATAAATTTAAGGGTACTGTTTTTATTTCCGCTAGTTGTTGTATTATGAAGGCAACTAGAATTGATGATATACATAGCCAGGCTTTATAGAAAATACGCTGTTGCTTTGATGCTGGCATTTTGCAGAAAAGGGAGGAAGTTGTATGGAGAGCAGGATCCAAAAGATTACCCCGAATTTCTGGTTTAACATGAATGCGGAAGAAGCTGTAAGTTTTTATACATCCATTTTCAAGAACTCTAAGATCGGACAAATTGTTCGCTATGTGAACGCAGGCCAAGAAATTCATGGAATAGTGGCAGGAACGGTAATGACCATCGAATTCCAGCTGGAAGGGCAGGAGTTTCTCGCTTTGAACGGCGGTCCTGAGTTCCAATTTACAGAAGCCCTTTCTTTGATCATTAATTGCGAGAACCAGGAAGAAGTGGATTATTATTGGGACAAGTTAACAGAAGGCGGAGACGAAAAATCGCAAGTGTGCGGATGGCTGAAAGATAAATTTGGCGTGTCGTGGCAAGTGACCCCTATTGCTTTAAATAGCATGCTCACGGATTCAGATACAGAAAAAGTAGAGAGGGTTATGACAGCGCTGCTCCAAATGAAAAAGCTGGATTTGGACGTGCTGCAGCGGGCTTACGAAGGATAACTTTGATAGAACTATAAAGCAGTGGCTAATTGCCGTCTTCAAATTTTTGAAGGCGGCTTTTCTTTGGTTTGTTTTTGAAATCCGTGAAACATCCGTGTATGCTGTTAGGGAAAGCCAGTCTGTAGCGGCAAAGGAGACTAAGATGAAAAAAATACATAGTGATATCATCCAATTCAGGGGAGATCATTTTCAATTTGGTTTTATGCAAGGAAAGCTATTGAAGGATTCGATGATACTAGAAAACCGGACAAAAGAATGGGGGCTCAAAAGGGCTCGATTTTTGATTGATGCAGCAGAAGCGGAAGCGATGTTTAAAAAGTTCGCGCCAAGTATATGGGATGAATTTCGCGGACTTCAAGCAGCCCTTGGCGTACCAATGGAAGAGGTGCTGCGCGATTTCGGCGGTTATCGGATCGACGCGTTGCCGAGTGGCTGTTCGATTAAAACGGCCGATGATTTTTTGGTGCGCAATTACGATTTCCATCCGCAGACTTATGAAGGGCGTTATATGTTATACCAGCCAACTGATGGAGGCTATGCAATAATTGGCCCATCTTCCCGCATTACCGGGCGCATGGACGGGATGAACGAAAAAGGATTGGCGCTTGGGTATAATTTTATCCACCGCAAAAAGCCAGGCGATGGTTTTGTCTGTTATATGATTAGCCGGATCGTTCTGGAAACATGTGCAACAGTTGATGCAGCAATCAAAGTGTTAAAGGAAATTCCTCATCGGGGTTCATTTAGCTATGTGGTGCTGGATGCGAGTGGAAAAAGGTCCATTATTGAGGCAAGCCCGAGGTCCGTCGAAGTTAGAAATGCAGATTCCTGCACGAACCATTTTGAAATCCATAAACAGGAGAACCGCAACTATTTGAAAGATTCTTATGCGCGCTTAGCGGCGATCGAGGAACAAAAAGATCAGACGGCTAACGCCTATAAAACATTCAAGCTGTTTAACGATGCAGACAAAGGTGTGTTCTCCAAGCTTTATAAAAGCTGGGCGGGTACAATCCATACGTCGGCTTATTTTCCAAAAGAGAAAAAAGTATGGTTCGCACTTGGTGGCGACCAGGAGCCAGTGGAATTCGACTTCAATAGCTGGCTCGCTGGAGAAGCCATTGCAAAAGGGCAAATCACGGGGGAGATCGACACAGAAATCGGTTTTGCCCATATGGATAAAATCCGTTTATAAACAGAGATTCTTCAAAACAAAAAGCGCTCTTTTCTAAAGAGAAAAGAGCGCTTTTTGTTTTATAGTTCTCCCATATTGACAAACTGAGCGTCAATATCGAGGTTTCCGTTGATTCGCTTTACGTATAGTTTTTCTCCGTCCAGCCATTTCTGAAAGTCGAGCATAAGCGGCAGCCGGTTCGGGCCTAACGCAAAGCCGACTTCAAGCGTTTCTGGAAAATAGGCAGCAGTATGAAGCGTCCCTGAAGCCGTAGCATACTTTTTGGAAAAAACGCCTTTATCCGAATCGTTGAGCAGCCGGAATGCGCTAAAGGCGTCCGTCAAACCGTCTTGATGATTTTGTATGGTTTGTTCACGACGCCGGGAATCTTCAATTTGATAACGGTTTTCTTCCGTCAATAGTTCAAAATGGTTTGTTGATACCGAAGCGTTCCGGACTTTGACTTCTCTTGGTGAGGCTTCGACCACTTTCGTTTCCCCAGACTTATCCAAGAGTACGTAACTGAACGAACGGCGATGCGGAATTTCTTTCAACAACGCAACCGCTTCTTCGATCGTTGCGCAGTTTTCGAGTATGAGACGCCCGATCATGTTGCAGATAAATCCATCTTCTGAATTGCGCCGGTTAATAAAGTTGTAACCCATGGACAATCCTTTTTCGTTAATGCCGTCAGTCCGTCCGGTAATTTGCATGGTCGGCCCGATTGTTGCATACCCGCCGTCAGTCGGCTGATACAAGGCAAATCGGCCTTCATAACCTAGCGGTGTGCTGTCGTAGTTCCGGACCATAAAATCTGGAGCTGTAAAGATTGAACAACCACTCCGGACATACTCCAAATAATAGCCTCCAAAATCTTTGATGGCGTCATACATCGGCCATTCCAATGCATCGGCCAACCCGCAAATTTCCTCCCAAATCGCTGGCGACAGATCCAGCAACAGCTTTTTCGCTTCTTGTTCATTTATTGTGAAATTCCGGTTTTGGGGACCCCATTGTTTTTTGCGGTTCGGCAAGATAAATGAGTTTTTCAGCATCTGCCCTTGCTCGAATCCAAAGTCGTAATGGCCCCCGCGAAACTGAATCACATCACTATGCACTCGTCCCACTTGCAATCCCTCTTTTTATCTCGAATTACCTTGAGTTTACTGCAGATTACCGGGAATGAAAAAGAATATGCCTACAACTTAAATGAGGAGAAACCTGCATAAACGAAACCCCTGCATCAAAAAATCGAAGCAGGGGTTTTGTTGCTACCACACAGCAATTTCTGCAGTTCCGCCATTAATGCCAGTAAACATATTCGAAGCGGCGGTAAGCATCTGAATGGCATTGTCTCGGTCCATGGATGGGCGCAGATAAAAGATATGTAATGCGTTGACGGTTTGTTCGGTGACCATAGTTCGCTTCGAATCAACATACGGACTGCCGAAAGCGCCTTGTTCGTCTTTTGAGACGAGGATATGGGTCAAGGTGTTGACGCGGTTGTTGATGCCTTCGTACTGGTCCCTTTCAGTGCCGACAGCAATTTCCACATTGCCTGAAATTTTGTCAGAATCATATAAGCCGAGCGGAATTTCATATTGCAGGGACAGGAAGCTGTTCATGTCGACCCCGGAATGGACAGGCGTTAGATAATTCTGCTTGCGGATCCTGCGGAAGAGAGCCTCTGCCGAAGGGCGGTAACGGCTAGGGTCGGCGCCGAGTGCTTTCCATATCAGCTGCCATTCAAGAAGCCCGGGAAAGTCCGTAATTTCTTTGTCTTCTAAATCAAAATACAATTGTTCCTGGAAAAGCTGAAGCCGGCCTTTTAGCATTTGAGGTGACTCGGAAACGGTGATATTGTTATAATGAATCGTTCCTAATTTAAAATCAGGAAGAATTTCAAGAATTTTAGGATTGACGACAATATCCATGGGAATCTTCCTTTCAAATGGTTTTTACCATCGTATCATAAAATAGAGTGAGGGGTTATCGACAATGAATCTCGAAGGGTTTCAACAAGAGCTTGTTGCTTATGCCTCTGAAATCGGGATTGATAAAATCGGTTTTGCATCAGCGGAACCTTTTTATAATTTGCGCCACCGCCTGATCCGCCAGCAACAGTTGAAGTACCAGTCCGGATTTGAAGAACCGGACATCGACAAACGGACGCGTCCGGATCTTTTGCTCGATGAAGCGGTAAGCATTATCGCAATTGCAATCGCTTATCCATCAAAAATGAAAGACGCCCCACAAGGTGTAAGGGGGGCACGGCGAGGCATTTTTTCTCGATCATCATGGGGGAAAGATTACCACGCGGCGCTAAGGGAGCGGCTGACGCTCCTCGAAGCCTTTATTGCCGCCCATTATCCTGAAGCCCGGATGCGCTCAATGGTGGATACAGGAGAGCTGTCTGACCGGGCGGTGGCAGAGCGTGCAGGAATCGGCTGGAGTGCAAAGAACACCAACATCATTACACCGGAATTCGGTTCGTATGTATACCTTGGGGAAATGATCACCAACATCCCATTCCGCTTTGATGAACCGATGGAAGACCAATGCGGCGATTGCCGGCTTTGCATCGATTCCTGCCCGACCGGCGCGATTGTCGAAGGCGGCCAACTGAATGCTCAACGCTGCGTTTCATTTTTGACGCAGACGAAAGGCTTTTTGCCGGATGAATTCCGTACCGTCATCGGCAACCGGTTATATGGCTGCGATACGTGCCAGACGGTTTGCCCGAAAAACAAGCGGAAAGCCAATCAGATTCATCCTGAGTTCGATCCGGATCCGGAAATCGCCAAGCCGCTGCTAGAGCCATTGCTGACTATTTCGAACAAGGAGTTCAAGGCGAAATTCGGTTATGTTTCCGGTTCGTGGCGCGGCAAAAAGCCGATTCAGCGCAATGCCATCTTGGCGCTTGCGCATTTCAAAGAAGCGAGCGCTGTGCCGGCATTAATTGAACTATTGATACGTGATGAACGGCCGGTGATCCGGGGGACCGCTGCTTGGGCAATCGGGAAAATCGGCACTGATGAAGGGCTGCTTGCCTTAAAGCAGGCGGAGCAACGAGAACAAGATGAAGAAGTACTAGAGGAAATTCAAAAAGGATTGGCATTTTTTGCTGAAGAATTGAAAGGATAAGTGAAAGATTTGGCTATACACATTGTTTTGTACCAACCACTGATTCCAGCGAATACTGGAAATATTGCCCGCTCATGCGCTGGAACAGGAGTGAAATTGCACTTGGTTCGGCCGCTCGGCTTTTCAACGGACGATAAAATGCTGAAGCGTGCGGGCCTCGATTATTGGGAGCATGTCGATCTGACTTATCACGATTCGCTTCAGGATCTGTTCGATAGCTATAAAGACGGAGAATTTTACTATATTACAAAGTTTGGCACAAAAACGTATACGACGTTCGACTTTTCAGATTTAAAGAAAGACCATTTCTTCGTGTTTGGCCAGGAAACAAAAGGCTTGCCAAGAGAATTGATCGACCAGAACCTCGACCGTTGCCTGCGGATACCGATGAACGAGCATATCCGTTCGTTGAATCTGTCGAATACGGCTGCCATCTTAATGTATGAAGCATTGCGCCAACAGAATTATCCAGGATTGCAATGAAAAAAGGACAGCGAAATCGCTGTCCTTTTACATTATTGCTCGTCAAATGTACCTGGTTTGTCATCGTGGCCAGCTGAAAGAATAGCTGACAAGAACGCTACACAAACGCCTAGAATAAGGATTAAGTTCACAATTAACGACCTCCTTAAAATGTCCATCTGTTTTTTAGTATAGCTTATACGCCAGGAAAATGAAATAAAAGTGAAGGTTGAATTGTGAAGAATTTCTGTCTATATTAACTGCATAAAACATAGCTTATACACATTAAGAAGGATTTCTTGAAATAACGGTTTATGGTGGCCATGAGGACTAAATGTAGTGAGTTTAATATAAAAAGCAAAAAAATAAAAAAATGTGAAACGAAAGTTGAACTCATCCGTATATATACTATACGAAAGTTTCGGAAAGAGGTGAAAAGAATGAGAATGAAAATTTCTGTGGCTTTATTGTGGTTGACGGGGCTTGCCGAAGCGTTCTTGGCAATTCCATTTCTTGGTGGCGGATTTGTTGTCAGCACAGGTTATACGGCGCTTGGCGTCATGTTTGTCCTCCACATAATCACATTGTTTTTCTGTTTTCGAGAATATTCACCAAAAAGCGGTTCCATTTTGGGGATTATCACAAGTTTAGTCGCTTGGTTCCCGCTGATTGGTTGGGCGTTTCACTTAGTAACAGCAATCGTCTTGCTATTTACAGCTGCTATCTCTGACCGCCGGGCAAGAATATAATCAACTAAAAACCGCCATTTTGGCGGTTTTTTATTTTGATGCAAAAGGCAGAAAAAGGCGAATCACTACAAACTAACCACTGATTTCTTCTATTATTTGTTGCGAGTAGAGTAGAAAAAAAGACATCCAGTTAAATTCAAACTGAATGTCTTTTTCTATGTTTTGCGCTCAAAATATTGATCGAGCTTCTATCAATGAGGCGCTATTAAAATTTGGATGGTGAAAAGCACAGCGAAGACGTAAAGGATTGGATGAACAGTTTTCGCTTTTCCTTTGAAGATTTTCATCAGTGGATAAGAGATAAAGCCGAGCGCGATTCCTGTTGCAATGCTTGAAGTTAGCGGCATAGCTAATAGGATCAGGAAAGCCGGAAACGCTTCGTCAAATTGTTCCCAATTGATTTGCTTGACCGCTCCAATCATCAGGCTGCCGACGATGATCAAAGCAGGGGCTGTAATGGCTGAAACACTCGACAGCGCACCAACAAGCGGCCCGAAAAATGCGGCTACTATAAAAAGAATGGCTACGGTCAACGTTGTCAAACCTGTCCGGCCGCCAGCAGCAACCCCAGCAGATGATTCCACATAAGCGGAAGTCGGGCTGGTCCCGAGCATGGCGCCGGCTGTAGCGGCAACCGAATCAGCCAGCAATGCTTGTCGCATGCGCGGCATTTTGTTTCCTTTCATCAGGCCTGCTTGTTTGGCTACACCGATCATTGTCCCAGTGGTATCAAAAAGCGTAACGAGCAAGAACGAAAACACAACGCCGTAAAGTCCGTATTGGATTACCAACTGAAAAGCTTCAACCGGGTTCCAAATGATGATGCCTTCAGGCAAAGAGGGCAATTTCAAAAAACCTTCTCCGAACTTCAATTGGCCCGTAAAGAAAGCGACAACTCCTGTCACAATCATGCCGTAGAAAATTCCGCCGTGAATATTCAGTGACATGAAAATAAGGGTTATCAATAAACCGAGCAATGCTAAAGCTACTGGTGGGGAAGTCAAATCGCCTAAACCCACTAAGTTTGCCTCATTGGCTACGACAATGCCGCTCAAACGCATACCGATAAACGCGATGAACAACCCGATACCTGCTGTGATGGCGTGTTTCAAGTTTTCCGGAATGGCTTCGATCAGCACTTTCCGTAACCGTGTCAACGATAAGATAACAAAAATCAATCCTGCGGCGAACACTGCCGCAAACGCGGTGGTGTAATCGATTGCGCCGCCCGAAGCAAGCACCATCGAAGTGAAATACGCATTCAATCCCATACCGGGAGCTATAGCAATCGGGTAGTTGGCAAATAGCGCCATCCATAACGTACCGATAACAGAAGCGACAATCGTCGCTAAAAAGACTTGGTCAAATGGCACGCCCGCCGCGCCTAAAATAACCGGATTGACGATAACAATATAAGCCATGGTCAAAAACGTAGTAGTTCCTGCCAACACTTCAGTTTTTACATCTGTTCCATACTCTTTTAAATGAAACATCTTCAAACCCCTTCCGAAACACGAACAATTTAAACAACCTATCAAATATTATTCGTTTATTAATGAAAAAGCAAGAGGTTTTGAAAAAAAATATGGAAAGCTGATTTTTGTATCGACTATTTATACGATGAGGACGCAAAAGATAGAAGGAAGAAAAACCTTATCCGTATGGTACTCTACTGTTAGAAAACTAAAACTGGGAGGACTAACAATGTCTAAAAAAGAGATGATTCTGGATCAATTAGCAGTTTGCCGGAACGAGGATAGTTGGATTAAGCCATTAAGTGCAGCGCTCAAAGGTCTGCGGATAGAAGAAGTAATTTGGAAACCGAATGAGGCTTCTAATTCGATCAGTGAAATCACTAGTCATTTGTTGTTTTACAACAGACGCTGGCTGAAGCGCTTTAAAGGGGAACCGGTGGGAGACAGCCCGGAACTCAATGCTTCGACTTTTCGGGCGATTGAGGCGTTGACCGAAACGGTCTGGCAAAACCATGTCGCTGAGCTGGATGCGAATCTTTTAGAGTGGCAAAAAGCAATTAGAGGTACAACTGAAGAAGAACTTCATAATTCCATTCCGGAATTTCCAGCAGAAGCTGTCTGGTGGGAAGCACTTTCCAATCTTTGTACGCACAATACGTATCACATTGGACAAATAATTTATATCCGTAAAGCGCTTGGCAATTGGGAAATTGCGGCGGATTGGGAATAATAAAGCAGTAGGAGTTAGTGAAGCAGCTTTAGTTCTATTGGCAGCTTCACAAACAAAAACCTGCATAGAAAACTCTATGCAGGTTGCTTTAGTTATTTTGAAGATATTTACCGTGAAGTATCTTCAACGACAATTTTTTCTCCGGTGAACGGGTGGATAAACGACATACGAAATGCGTGCAAATGATAGGCGCCGTCTTGTGTCGGCGTGCCGCCGTAAAGTTCATCGCCAATGACCGGATTACCGAGATGGGCAAGATGTGCGCGGATTTGGTGCGTCCGGCCAGTTTCAAGCGTCAGATGAAGAATCGATTTGCCTTCCATCCCTTTCACCACTTTGTAATGAGTGACTGCGCTTTGGCCGGTTGGCGATGCTATACGGCGAGTGGCATGATGGCGATCGCGTCCGAGTTTTGCATCTATTGTGCCAGACTTTTCGCGAACTTTCCCTTTGACTACCGCCTCATAATCGCGTACCAATTGTTTTTGCTCCAGCATGCGATCAGCGACGTTTTTAGCAACAGGATGCTTGGCTACCATCAATAAGCCGGATGTTCCTTGGTCAAGCCGGTGGACATGTTCCGCGTAGGATCCGCCATTGCGAACGATATGGCCGAGAATAGCGTTGATAAATGTATCAATCTGGCCCGCTTCGTTTGGATGTGTTTTCATGCCTTTTGGTTTGACAGCAATGAGAAAATGCTCATCTTCAAACAGAATCGGCAATTCGATGTCATGTTTCGGTTCATACGGCGAAGCGGCTGGCGGCAAGTCGAAATGCAACACTGTGCCTTTAGCCAATGGCTCTTTCCATATCACTTCTTGGAACTTATCATTTTTCACGCTTTTTGCCATCCGCATTTCATGGACGATCTTTTTGCCTAAGCCCCATTCCGACCGCAGCAATTCTTCGACGGTCATGCCGTCATCTTTCACTTTATAACTCCAACTCATCTGGCGTTCCTCCATAAAAAAGGATCATGCGCACTGCACATGATCCTTTTGTCAGTTATTTTAAAACTACTTCATTGAAAAACTTCTCAATATTTTCTTTCGGCTGAGCTCCAGCCCAACGCGCCACTTCTTTTCCGTCCTCATAGTGCACAAGTGTCGGAGTACCTTCAATCGCATAATCCTGCCATCCTTGTTCAAACTCTAACAGATTATACTGCAGCACGTCTACATCCATATCTTCAGCGACTGGCATCAAGACAGGCGTGGTCACTTGGCAGTGAGGACATGTCGGGCTGAAGAAATATACAGTTGTCGGTTCGCCGCTTGTGATTTTTTCATTGACTTCGTCAGGCAGCGCAATGTTCTGGTAATTTTCATCGTCCAACTGGTCGATGGTCGGCTGTTCCAGATTGTTCGTGCCGTATGGATTATTCGCAAGCTTTTTGCTGTTCGATTGGTTGGTTAAGAAGATGATCAAACCGAAAATCACAACAACAACAGCCGCGATGGCTATCATTTTTTTCATTTTACTTGTCCTCCTTAAGTGTTTTCCATAAGTAGATGCTCATACCGGCAATTAAGGTGAATGCGGTGAGCGCCAGAAATGGAATGGTGATAAATCCTAGCCAGTTGATGTATTGGCCCGTACATGGAACTTGCCCGCAGGCAGGAGCAGAATCAGCCAAAAAAGCAAGCTTTTGGATTCCATAGTGGTACAAAGCAATACCACCGCCGATAATAGCAAAAATCATAGTAGTGGCGGCAATGCGTATATTTTTCTGTACATAGGCGACGCCAATGATGATCACGAGCGGATACATGAAAATCCGCTGAATCCAGCACAGCTCGCAAGGTATGTAGCCCCGGATTTCAGAAAAGTACAGTGATCCCATCGTTGCGACCAGTGAAACAACCCACATGGACAGCAAAACGTTTTCTTGGCGCTTTGTCATATAAGAGTACCTCGTTTCAGATTTCTTCTATAAAAGTATAATTCTTAAACACCAGCAAGTAAAATATTATCATGATGCTAGACTATCCTATATAATGAACTATGAATCTTTTGTGAAGGAGTGGCTGTAGTGCCAGAACAGTTCGATTTATCCAATTTCGAAAAAAGCATGATCATCCGTGAGATGACTTATGCCGATATACATGCAATTATGGAAATGCAGCGTTTATGCTTCCCGGGTATGGATCCGTGGAAAGAAGAGCAATTAAGAAGCCATCTAGGCGTTTTTCCACAAGGTCAACTTGTTGCCGAACTTGATGGGAAAGTGATCGGCTCGTGCTCGAGCTTATTAATAAATTTTGATGAATATGATGACCGACACACATGGGACGATGTGACCGATGGCGGCTATATCACTAACCATAATCCAGATGGCTACAATATGTATGGAATCGAAGTCATGGTTCATCCCGAGTACCGGCGGATGCAGGTTGGTCAGCGGTTGTATGAAGCACGCAAGGAATTGGCGCGTGAGTTGAACTTGAAATCGATCATCATTGGCGGACGCATTCCGAATTACCACAAGCACTCGGATGAAATGTCGCCAAGAGAATATGTAGATTCGGTTTCCCGCCATAAAATCTATGATCCTGTCTTGACGTTCCAATTGATGAATGGTTTCCAGTTGATGCGCATCAATCCGAATTACTTGGATGATGATTTGGCATCAGGAAAATATGCGACTCTTATGGAATGGAACAATGTGGACTATAAGCCGGTTTCCAAACGCCATTTTAAAACCAGTTTGCCGGTCCGGATTTGTGTAGTCCAGTACTTAATGCGTGCAATTGAATCGTTTGATGACTTGGCGAGCCAAGTGGAGTATTTTGTCGATGTGGCATCCGACGCCCATTCCGACTTTGTTGTGTTCCCGGAAATTTTCACCACACAGCTTATGTCGTTCTTGAATGAACCATCGCCAAGCCAAGCCGTCCGGAAATTGACCGAGTATACGCCTCAGTATATCGAATTATTTACGGACCTTGCAGTGCGCTATAACGTCAACATAGTCGGCGGTTCTCACTTCGTTAAAGAAGAAGACGACGAAATTTACAACATTGCCTACTTGTTCCGCCGCGACGGCTCGATCGATAAGCAATACAAAATTCACATCACGCCGAACGAGCGGAAATGGTGGGGGATTTCAGCAGGAGATTCAGTCCGCGTTTTTGATACGGATTGCGGTAAAATCGCCATCCAAATCTGTTACGATATTGAATTCCCGGAGCTTGCCCGCATTGCAACTGATATGGGTGCCAATATCATCTTTACGCCATTCTGTACAGAAGACCGCCAAGGATACTTGCGTGTCCGTTATTGCGCTCAGGCGCGTGCTGTGGAAAACCAAATTTACACAGTTATTTCCGGGACAGTCGGCAACTTGCCGCAAACGGAAAATATGGATATCCAATATGCTCAATCCGGCATTTTCGCGCCGTCCGATTTTGAATTCGCCCGTGACGGAATTGTTGGGGAAACAAATGCCAACTTGGAAATGGTGTTGATCGGGGACGTGGATCTCGAGATTTTGCGCCGCCAACGCCAAAACGGTACGGTCAAGCAACTAAAAGACCGCCGCCACGATGTATACCGCGTAGAATACAAAAAAGATTAATAATCGGCCGCTTCCAGATGGGAGCGGCTTTTTTTCGCTTTCTTTGGTAAACTGAATGTAAAAGAAAGGGTGGTGTTTTTTATGGCTTGGAAAGAAAAGATCAAGCGCTGGCTTGAACACGATCAATTGGATGAAACGACGAAAGAAACATTGAATCTTTTGAAAGACGATGACAAGTGGGCAGAAGACGCCTTTCATCAGGATTTAGTATTTGGAACCGGTGGTATGCGCGGGGAGATTGGACCGGGTACCAACCGCATGAACATCTATACTGTGCGAAAAGCATCACAGGGCATTGCGGATTACATAAAAGAAAACGGTGCAGAAGCAATGGCAAGAGGGATGGTTATTGCTTATGACAGCCGTCGCATGTCGCCTGAATTTGCGATGGAAGCGGCCCGTACATTCGCGGCAAATGGCATTCATACCTACTTATACAGCGCACCCCGGACAACGCCGCAGCTGTCGTTCAGTGTCCGCTACTTGAATGCGTTTATGGGAATCGTCATTACGGCAAGCCATAATCCCCCTGAATATAATGGCTATAAAGTATATGGAGAAGACGGCGCGCAATTAAATCTGGCAGATGCCGATCGGGTCATTGAATACGTCAGCCAGGTGGAAGACGAACTGACGATCGACAATTCGCAATTCCAAGAAGACCATTTGGTCATGCTCGGTGAAAAATTGGATCAAGTGTACATTGCGAATGCGCTGACTGTACAGGAACAGGAAGCAAGTCCGATTCAGGCGGTCTTCACGCCGCTTCACGGTGCATCCGGTTCGACGGTCCAGCACTTGCTGAGCGAAGCAGGATATAACAGCATTACTTATGTAAAAGAACAGATGGAGCCGAACGGTGAATTCCCGACTGTCAAATCACCGAATCCGGAAGAAGCATCCGCTTTTGAAATGGCGATGCAGTATGGCGAAAAAGCCGGAGCGGATTTATTGATTGCAGTGGATCCGGATGGCGACCGTGTAGGCATCGCCGTTTGGGCAGGCGGCCATTATGAACTGCTCAGCGGAAACCAGACCGGCGCGATTTTAATCGAGTACTTGCTTAGCCAAAAAGAGCGAAAAGGTACACTTCCGGAAAACGGCCGTATTTACAAAACCATTGTCACTTCTGAATTTGGCCGGGTTGTAGCTGATGCTTACGGAGTAGGCTGTGAAGACGTGCTTACTGGTTTTAAATTCATCGGTGAAAAATTGAAAGAAAATGATGTTAACAAGACATTCGAATTTTTATTCGGCTATGAAGAAAGCTATGGCTATTTGATCAAGGATTTTGCCCGCGATAAAGACGCCGTGCAATCAGTCTTGTTGATTGTCGAAGCTGCTGCTTACTACAAGCAGCAAGGCAAGACCCTGCACGACGTTCTTGTTGAATTGTATGAACGCTTTGGCTGGTACCGTGAAAGCCTTGTTTCCATTACGAAAAAAGGCGTTGATGGCGCACGGGAAATCAGTGCGTTATTGGAAGGCTTGCGAAAAGAGCCGATCCAGGCTATTGCCGGTGTTCCGGTTGTCATGATAGAAGATTACGAAACGCAAAACCGGGTATTCACAGATCTTGAGAATCATGAAAAAATCGAGCTGCCGCAATCGAACGTCTTGAAGTATTTCCTGAAAGACGGTTCTTGGATTTGCGTCCGCCCGAGCGGAACCGAGCCAAAAGTCAAATACTACTTTGGCGTGTTTGCTGATTCGGAACGGGACAGCGATGAAAAGCTGGAATTCATCAAAGAATCCTTTCTGGACGAAATGAACAGCCGCTAACAAAGAAGCTCCCTCTTGCAGGGAGCTTTTTCATTCCAAAGTCTGAGGCACAAGCACAGGCAAAACGTGTATCGTTAAGGTACAGGCAATGAGGTGAAACGTATGGTTTTGGATGAACATTCGAATGTAGTGTTATTGAAAGAAATAGCGGAACTGCTCAATGAAGAAACCGATATGGACCGTATGCTCGATGGAGCCATCGGGAAATTATTGAAAGGTTCGAATTTCGAGACTGCTTGGATATTTTTCATTGATGAAAACGGCAAGCACCGATTGGTGGCGCATGCAAATTTGCCGCCGGCGCTTGAAGAAAAGAATTGCCGGCATCTGCAAAAAGGTGGCTGTTGGTGCGTCAAACGTTACCGGGACGGCGATTTGAAAAAAGCGTCGAATATTATCGCTTGCCAACGAATTGAAAATGCACTTTCCGCTAAAGCCGGAGATGCAGAAGGCATCACCCATCATGCCACAGTGCCGCTGCAATCCGGAGAAGAAAAATTTGGTTTATTAAATATTGCGGCGCCTGATACAGTTCGGTTTTCGAACGATGAACTGGCACTCCTAGAATCCGTTGCGTTTCAAATCGGTTCTGCGATCAAACGAATCGGCCTCACAAAGCAAGAACAAGAATTGGCGCTCGTCAAAGAGCGCAACAGGCTCGCACGTGATTTGCATGATTCGGTCAATCAGCTGCTGTTCTCCGTCACGTTGACTGCGCGCGGCGGAGTGGAAATGTCTGAAGACCCGCTGATTCAGGAAACCTTTCGGGACATTCAGCATTTAACACAAGGAGCGTTAAATGAAATGCGTGCGCTTATTTGGCAGCTTCGTCCGAAAGGGTTGGAAAGTGGCTTGCTCGAAGCCATCAAAGGGTATGCCGAAATGCTCGGCTTATCGCTCGAGCTAAAGGTGACCGGCGTCATTCAACTGCCTTCCCGTATTGAAGAAACCCTGTTCCGCATTGCACAAGAAGCACTCAACAATGTCCGGAAGCATGCGGGTGTCAAGGAAGTGGAGTTGTATCTATCGGTGACAACTTCTGATGTCATGCTTGTCTTGAAAGATGAAGGACGGGGATTTGCCGTTGACGGGGGTATCTATATTCCATCAATCGGCATCCAAAGCATGTGCGACCGTGCAATGGCGGAAGGCGGATCGGTAGAGTGGTCAAGCGAAATTGGAAGAGGGACGGAAATCCTTGTGCGGATGCCGTATTGAAAGGTGGGATGAACGGTGAAAGTGTTGATAGCGGATGATCACCATGTTGTTCGGCGCGGTTTGTTATTTTTCTTGAAAACGCAAAAAGACATTGAAGTGATCGGGGAAGCGGTCAACGGCAAAGAAGCGGTTGAAATGGCGAAGGAACTTCAGCCGGACATTGTCTTGATGGATTTGATGATGCCCGTAATGGACGGCATTCAAGCCACCCGGAAAATCAAAGAACAGAACCCCCATATCGTCATTTTGATGCTGACAAGTTTTTCGGACCGGGACCATGTCGTGCCGGCCGTTGAAGCCGGGGCAGCCGGTTATCAATTGAAAGATATTGAACCGGATGAACTGGTTGCATCGCTCCGAAGTTTAATGCGCGGCGAGAACACACTTCATCCGAAAGCAACTTCTGAACTGATGAAAGGGCCGGTAGAACCTCCAGCGCATACGGTCAATCTGCTGACTCCACGGGAACAGGAAGTGCTCTTTGAACTGACGAAAGGCAAGAGCAACCGTGAAATCGCCTCAGCGCTTTTCGTAACAGAAAAAACCGTCAAGACCCACATTTCCAATATCTTTACAAAACTTGGTGTGCAAGACCGCACACAAGCAGCTTTGTACGCAGTCAAACACGGACTGACAGAGCCGGCACAATAAAAAAGGAGTGATACGAAAACGTATCACTCCTTTTAAACTATCGAAAAACTCTCGACAGTTTTTTTCATTTCGCTCCATGCGGAAGCTTTCCACTTCATTCCAAGGTTATCCCAACTTGCAAACTATCCCTATATTTGAAAATCTGAATCCTTTTCATAATTTAAGAAGAATTATAGAGCTTTCAAGATAACCGAGCGAATTGGGCTTTGTTTCTATTCCTTTAGCTATGGAGCAAAACAGTGGAGACTCCTGCGGAATAGCAACGAGGATATTTTCTTGCACATCTATTATATGGGTTACTCAACAACCAAAAAGGAGTGATACGGAAAACGTATCGCTCCTTTTGTGATTGCTCTATCGTTTTTTCACAGGCCGTTTCCTGTAGTCTTTCGTAACTTGCTTCCACTTATTACGCTCTGCTTTTTGAGCAGCAAGGTCGCTCTTTCGTTCCATATGGGCGAGTTCGCGCTTCAGTTTCAAATAGCTCTGATAGCGGTCGCGCGGCAATTCTCCGGTTGCCAGTGCTTCTTGGATGGCGCAGCCAGGTTCATTGCCATGGCTGCAGTCACGGAAACGGCATGCATCCGCCAAAGTTTCCACATCGCTAAAACTAGTTTCCATGCCTTCCGAATAATCGCCGAGCTGAAACTCCCGCATTCCCGGCGTATCAATCAGCAATCCGCCTGTCGGCAATAATACCAATTCCCGGTGCGTGGTCGTGTGTCGGCCTTTGCTGTCATCTTCCCGAATGCCTTGTACGGCCATTAGTTCGCTTCCGGACAATGCATTGATAAGCGATGATTTTCCGACACCTGAAGAACCGAGCAAAGCGCCGGTTTTAGCGCCTGCCAAGATTTTCTGCAGTTCGTCTATGCCTTCACCGGTGACACTTGAAACCGCATAAACCGGTACGCCAAAAGCGACTGATTCCACTTCTTGTATAAAAGGTTCGATGTCTGCGCATTGATCTTTCTTAGTCAACACGACAATCGGATTTGCACCTGAATCCCAAGAGGCGATCAAGTAGCGCTCCAAACGCCTGACATTAAAATCATGGTTCAACGACATCACTAAGAATACATAGTCGACATTGACCGCAATCATTTGAATCTCTGATGTATCGCCAGCCGACTTCCTCGAGAATTGGGAAGAACGGGGAAGGACGCTGTGAATAATTCCTTTTTCTTCACCTGGCATTTGTTCGACCATAACCCAATCGCCAACTGATGGAAATTCTTGATGGCCGTGTTCGTGTTTATATTTTCCGGAAAGGGAACTGAGCCACTCGCCGTTATTTGTTACAACTCGATAAAGATGCTTATGTTCTAGCGTTACACGCCCAGGTATTCCCGGTGCTGCCGCTTTTTCTTGCCAATTGTTGTTCCAACCGTACTTTTCAATCTTACTCAATGTGAATTCCTCCTGTTTATGCATAATAAAAAGACCATGGATGCGCACAAATCGCAGTCCATGGTCCCCAGGCATAATGGAAGAAGCGTATCGGTTAAGAGCGATACACAGAAGGAGACACTATAGACTGGATTTGCGTTTTAGAAAATAAAATAGCCATAATGCCTCACCTCTTTCTTCAAGTTACCTTCACTATAAGGGAAGGCAAAGAACTGGTCAATAGATTTAATGGAAAAGAAACGAAAATCTGAAAAAAAGCGATGTTTTTAACAAGGTGGCTTAATTCCTGCATGAAGAACACATGAATGATGGATAAGATTATTTAGCATACGTTAGTGGCAGAGAAAGAGCGTAATTTAGCCGAAACTATGGTGGCGTTGGAGGAGAGCCGGTTCCTTTGATAAATTCCCCAAATTTGGGTGAAAGGAACGAGTCAAAGAAGCTGATGGGCGGGTATAGAAAAGGAAAAAAGGAGGAGAAGCGATGAACGGCTCTAATTCAGAAAAACCGGCTTTGTTTTCACCGAAATTTTTGCAAAATCCTTATCCGACATACAACGAGTTGCGGGGAACAGATCCAATTCACCAGGTAAGGTTTCCGGATGGCCAGCTGGGCTGGCTTGTAACCCGGTATGAGGACGCGGCTGAAGTTTTGAAAGACCAGCGGTTTATGAAGGATATTTCCAAATTATATGGTGGAAGTATGGATCAAATGAGTGTTTTTACGCAGAACATGCTATTTTCCGATCCGCCTGACCATAAACGGCTTCGAGGTTTAGCTCAAAAAGCATTTACCCCGAAATTGATTGCAGGCATGCGAAATCATATCCAGGAAATAGCGGATGAATTGCTAGATCCTCTTTCTGACAGGGAGACGATCCACTTGATTGATGAATTCGCTTTTCCCCTGCCGATTATTGTGATTTGCGAAATCCTGGGCGTCCCTGCAGAAGACCGGGACAAGTTCCGGGTTTGGTCCAACTCCTTGATTGAGGGAACAAGCGGAGAAATCGGCGTCAGCATTTTCGAGCATATGAACCAGTTTATTCAGTATTTAGGCGAGTGGTTTGCGAAAGTTAGAGAACATCCAGGCGATGATTTAATCAGCCAACTGATAATCGCGGAGGAAGAAGGCGATCGGTTGACGGAAAAAGAATTGTACGGTGTTGTGTCGTTGCTGATTATCGCTGGGCATGAGACGACAGTTAATTTGATCGGCAATACCGTACTGGCTTTATTGGAATTTCCGGAACAGCAAAAGTTGTTAAGGGAACATCCGGAAATGGTTCCGCAAGCTCTTGAAGAGTCGCTGCGCTATAACGGTCCTGTTGAATTCAGCACATCCCGCTGGGCATCAGAAAATTTAGAGCTAGGCGGACGTCAAATCCGCAAAGGTGACTTGGTTGTCGTATCTTTGAACTCTGCTAACCATGATCCGGCAAAATTCAATGATCCGGAAATATTTGATATTACGCGCGAGAAAAGCCCGCATCTAGCTTTTGGCATGGGCATTCATTTTTGTTTAGGAGCGCCGTTAGCCCGGTTAGAAGGGGAGATTGCCATCTCTAGTTTATTGGAACGCTTTCCGGATATACAACTGAATATCGATAAGAGCGAATTGGAATGGCGTCCAGGTATGATCGTCAGAGGCGTAAAAGAAATTCCGCTATCCATAGTCTGAAACTGCCGAGCGATTTCCGATAATTCGATAAGAAAGAGGGGAAGCACAGGTCCCTTCTTTTTTGTTGCGTTTGTTATTTGAAGATAAGGGGAAAAGGCTAACGAAAATATAGAAAGCAGGGATAGCATGTGAAGCCGATAGCCTACACAGTAAAAGAAAAAGTCTGGCTCATTCCGGCAGTGTATAGTGTAGCAGCGATTCTTCTATCACTGGCGGCTTTTTTTCTGGATTTGTATTTAGTGGAGCGGATCAGCCGCTTTATTCCACCTATCTTTTTAACCAGTGTTGAAGTGGGGCAGACCATTTTAGGGATTTTAACAGCCGCTATGTTGACGATGACGACCTTCACATTCTCGACGGTATTGGTTGTTTTAACCACTTATACGTCTCAATTCTCACCGCGGGCACCGGAGAACTTTATTCGCAGCAGCGCGACAAAACACGTACTAGGTATTTTTGTTGCAGGTTTTATTTTCAATATGCTTTCCCTTTTGTATATCCGAAAGGATGTATTCGACCATGAAATTTTAACGACGGCAATTGGAATCCTTCTAGTCTTTTTTTGCATCGCCACTTTCGCTTATTACATTCATTTTGTTGCGTCAAACGTCCAAGTCAGCACGTTAATAAATAAATTAACCAACGATGCTGAAGATGTTATCTCTCATTATAAGGCGTTCCAAGACGAACAGTTCGTGTCTTTGGAGAAATGGGATCCCTTTGGGGAAAAAGAAACCATTACTGCGACCAAAGCCGGGTATATTCAGTTCCTGGATTTGGTCGGATTGGTTGAATTCGCTGAAAAACATGATGTGGAAATTGAGATTGTCTCAAAAATCGGGGACTACGTCTATGAAGGAAAGCCGCTTATACACCTTTACTTGAAAAAACAGAAAAAGCTATCCTTGGATTATTTCTTTTCAATTGGAGATGAACGAACTCCTGAACAGGACCTTGGTTATGCAATCCAGAAAATCATCGAAGTAGCCATTCGAGCAATTTCTCCAGGGAGACAGGACCCAAACACCGCCAACGATATTTTGATTCGGCTCGGCCATCTGCTGGGGAAAATGGGAAGTCTGAAAACGGACGACTTGGTATTGGCTGATGATAAAGGAAAGAATCGTGTAATGTATCGATTTTCCCCATACCGGGAAATTTTGTACAAAGCGTTTTATCAAATTTCCTATCAGGGAAGAAGCGATATTTCGGTCATCTCCTCCATGGCTGAATCACTTACTGTCACAGCAGCCCTGGCGCCCGATTGGCGGCATGAAACTATTTGGAAAACCCAACTTCATATATTAGAAGGCATTAATGGAGATGCGTTAAAAGAAGCAGACTGGAATTATCTGCAATCCAAAGTAGATGAATTGGCATCGATAACGAAACAACAGCCTGTTGATGTTACCTCAATTTAAAATACTTAATAATTCTGTATAACAATTTGATAAATTTGTCTTAAAAATGATTATCAAAAAAACAACATGGGTATATTTTATATGACACCAAATAAAGGAGGAATAAAGGATGAATCACGTTAAGGCCCTTATTATGAAGTTCGTTATGATTGCCGCTGTCCTTTTAATCATTCTAACCTTGATGTTTGATGTGCCTTTTGCAGATACTTTATGGATCAGTTTGGTGCTTACGCTTGTAGCTTACGTAATGGGAGATTTAATGATTTTCCGAAAAGCTGGAGATGCGAGAAATCAAAACAAGCGCAATATGATTGCCACTTTTTCAGACATTATTGTCGCCTTTTTAGTCATATGGCTCATGGGAGATGCATTAGTAGGCGGAAATGTTGATATCGTCACACCAGCCATCATTTCATCCATTGTTATTGGTGCAGGAGAATGGTTCTTCCATAAATATCTTGACCGCAATGTTTTCCCTGAAAAACACGACCATACAACAACTGCAGCCCGGTAAAAGTTGCAGCCAAAAGCATCGCTTTCAGCGGTGCTTTTTTAATGCGAAAAATGCGGATACGATAAATTTTTAATAGAGAATAAAGCGGTTCAGAAAAAAACAAGAAAGCTGATCCAAATCACATGAAGAAGTAAAATTATGGAGTACAACGTGATGGTAGATATGAGGAAGTAGCGCCATTTGCCAGATTGCACAAAAACAAATGGGGTAAAAAGTAGACCGAAAAGACAAAGCGACAACAGCAATTTAATAACAAGAATAGTGACAGGGGAGAAAGATTGGAGTAGTGGATTCCCTTCGTTTATAAGCCCAAACGTTAAACCGAAGAAAGTGAGCATCCCGTCTAACACATTTAAAATGATTAATGCCCATATATGCTTTTTAAGGGGCATGCTGTTTTCAGCTATTATCATTTTTTCACCTCGCTTCATTTGATTTAGAATTTACTCTGCTTTTCTATGGGCATGCTGCCACTAAAAATAAGATGTCAAAATTCATCGAATGAAAAGCGGATTTTAGACACTATAGGTAATATTTCTTGATTAAATCAACTAATATATTATTTATAGAATTTTCAGATAACTTTATTCCTATTAACTATATGAATTTTTACCTATAAAATCAAGCGTAAAAGAAAATAAAATTTAAAGAATAAAAAAACCTGTCCAGAAAAACATCTGGACAGGTTTGCGTACGATTAATTTAGAAGAACTGGATAGAAAACAAGTTCATATTCTACTCTTCATCATCAAAGGGCATTGTAAAGTCAGGTTCTATATGGACAAGGATGACGCAATTCGGCTTTACTTTATGGATTTTCCGTTCAATTTCTTCTGTGATCCAATGGCTTTCCATGACATTCAAAGCAGGATCGACGGCAATCGTCAAATCGACGAACATCACATTTCCATGATTGCGCCCTTTGAATTCCCGTAAAATCCTTACGCCTGGAACTTTACGGACGATAACCGACATTGTTTCGCCTTCTTCTTCGTTGAAAGCATCCGTCAATGTAAGAACAGCTTCTTTGAAGATATCCCAAGCCGTTTTTAAAATAATGATACCGACAAGAAGTGCTGTAATAGTATCGAGAATCGGAGCGCCGAAAATTGCGCCGATGATGCCAATTCCAGCTCCGATACTGACCAAGGCATCTGAACGGTTATCGTAAGCAGCAGCTTTGACCGAAGGGCTTTTTATTTTTCTGCTTAACTTTATATTATAGCGATACACTCCGTACATAACGATGGCAGAAAAGAAAGCCACTCCAGCGGTGAACAGGGAAGGGGCAGTCTCCGGCGGCGCGAAAAAACTGCGAACTGCGTTAAGCAAAACTTGCAGGCTGATGACAGCCATGATGAAGGATGCTAAGAGGGAGGCAATCGTTTCAGCGCGTAAATGGCCATAATGGTGGTTTTCATCAGGCGGTTTCTGTGAAATTCGGAGACCTACCAGAACAGCTACTGAAGCAATAATATCGGATAAATTGTTCAAACCATCGGCTATTAGTGCTTCAGAAGAGCCGGTAAAGCCGAAGAAAAGTTTAAGTGCACTAAGGAATATATAGGCGCCAATACTCAGCCAGGCACCCTTTTCTCCTTTGCGCAAGTTTTTGTATACTTCCATTTTTGTTTCCCGCCTCCAAGTCTTGTAAACAAAGGGAAACGACCCTCAGATGAGAGCCGTTTCGTCAAATATTATTATTTTCACTGTTTGGTGTTTTATGTACTTCAAAATACTGGATGGCATAGTTTCCCATTTCTTTGATAGAGAATCCACAGCCTCGTTTAATGTTTCTCTGTCTTTCTATGGCAGCGAAATTCTAAGGTATAAACCATCCTTTAATAGTATCAACATCTTTATGGCCTATGTCAATCCCTAACAATCAGTTCACTTCATCAATGGGCATTTTTGAATCTAACACATAAGAACGTTTGTAAAGCGAGAGATTAGTTGAAACTTCATCACTATTGAACTCATCACGAATATCCCCAACAATTTCTTTTATAATATCTTCCATCGTGATAAGTCCGCAAGTACCACCGTATTCATCCCTTAATATCGCCATATGTGTACGTTCAATCTGCATTTTTAATAAAAGGTCACTTGTCTTTATAGAACCAATCACTTGAATGATGGGATAGATATACTGAGCTGCCGGTAAATCACCAATGGACGGGTCTTTTGCATAAGCTGTCAGCAAGTGCTTCATATTTATGAAGCCGATCACATGATCTTTGTCTTTGTCGATAATTGGATAGCGGGTCAACTTTTTAGTTCCGGCAGAGAAAAGAACTTCTTTTACAGTCAGATTCTTTTTAAACGTGACCATTTTGGTCCGGGGCACCATAATTTCTTTTGCCAGCAGGCGATTGAGGTCAAGAATTCTACTCGCATAAGCATATTTGAATGGAACAAGGCTACCGCTCTGATAACTTTCAGCCAACTTCCTTTTTAGCTCTTCTGTGGCATAACCATTAATAGAATGCTTGAACCGCCTTGTTCTGGAAAGGCGGGGGATAAAAATTGCTGAAGATTTAATAAGACTGATAAAGAAAGCGGAAAGTCTGTAAGTTTGATTGTACGGTTTTATATTCCATAAAACGATAGGTTGCAGATTTGGAATCTTAACGTTCTTCCAAGCTAATTTTCCAAAAGCAACCAAGATAAGTACACCCGTCGTCACAGTAATACTGAACGTCAGGAGTGCTTGAGCATTATTCGACAGGTTCGTGGCCATAAACAATGGCTGAGACGCTTTTACAATCGTTCCATAGCTCCACCCAAACACAGCTAAGGCAAAACCAATTAGGCAGAAAAGAAGATAATTATCTGTATCAGGGCGCTTTTTAGCACTAACAGTAATTTTATCTTTTTCGTCTGCAAACTGATTTAGGGGAATAGAACGAAATTTGGAAAGTGCATATTCACTGGCAGAAAAAAATGCAGCGCAAGCGACTAATACAGCGAACAAGATCAAATATATGGCAAGCTCCAAATAAGTCCTTTGCTTCAGTTTCGTAAAAGAAAGTGAAACAAAGTTTTCACCTCCTGAGGATGGAAAAGATGGATTAATTTCATCATAAAATAAATCGCTATAAAAGACAAACTATTCTGTCAAATAAGGCTGGATAAGTTGAACTAAGGAAATTTGCTTTCATACATCGTTTCTGTCGCTATAGCCAAGGCAAGGTTGTTTTTGGAATAGCACAATTAAAAATATTAAGTACGCCATATAGAAAAATTTTTAATTCTATTATGCGCTTGTTTTGTTATACAAATAAAGAAAAAGCGCATGAAGAGCAGAGGTTTTGCCGCCAGAGTAGTAAGATTATTTGTTTTTGAAAAATCCAATTATCTGACAGCTTCTTGATTGCGGTTTTATCCTCTGCAATGGTAGTCTGTTTGAAAATGACCATTGCACAAGCTGGTCTTTTAACAATTGTTCCGTAAGCGCAAGCATTTTGACAATTAGGAGGATGGCAAATGGCAACAGCATTTGAACTGGATCAAAAAGATGCTTTGGCTCGCTTTAAAAAAGAATTCTATCAGCCAGAAGGGCAAATCTATATGGATGGCAATTCACTCGGTCTTCTGTCAAAACAGGCAGAAGCCAAATTGATGAATTTGTTGGCAAGCTGGAAAGTTCATGGCATCGATGGCTGGACAGAAGGAGAGGAACCTTGGTTTACTTTAGCGGAAGAATTGAGTGCGCGCATAGCGCCAATAGTCGGTGCTAAACCAAGTGAAGTGATGGTAACCGGCTCTATTACGGCCAATATTCATCAAATGCTATCGACAGTTTTTCAGCCAACAACCAAGCGCTTTGCCATTGTGGTCGATGAACTGAATTTTCCTTCGGATATATACGCGGTGGAAAGCCATTTACGGCTCCGTGGACTTGATCCGGCCACCGCTATGCGGAAAGTTAAGAGCAGAGACAATTATACGCTGCACTATGAAGATATTGTTGCTCAATTGCAAGGCGACGTGGCCATCCTTTTATTGCCATCCGTCTTATACCGGAGCGGCCAACTATTGCCGCTTCGTGAAATTACTGCCGCCGCCCATGCTAGAGGAATTTTAGCCGGTTTTGATTTGGCCCATTCCATTGGCGCCCTGCCGCACCAGTTGCATGAAGCTGATGTGGACTTTGCAGTTTGGTGCCATTACAAATACATGAATTCAGGGCCGGGAGGAACTGGCGGGCTATACATTCATGAACGTCATCATCATCTGCCTCCGGGAACGGCAGGATGGTTTGGTTCCGATAAGGAGAAGCAATTTGATATGGATCATCATTTTTCGAAAGCGGAAGGTGCAGGGGCTTATCAGATCGGAACGCCGAATATCTTCAGCATGGCGCCGCTTTTAGGCAGCCTGGAGTTGTTTGAAGATGCCGGTATGGATGCCATCCGTGAAAAATCGTTGAAGCTGACTGCCTTGCTGCGGCAATTAATCGGTGAACATCTGCCTGAACTACTGGATGTAACACCTGTGGAAGATGAAAACCGTGGGGGCCATATCGCTCTTTCGCATCCGGAAGCGGCACGCATCTGCAAGGCATTAAAGCAAGCAGGCGTCGTACCGGATTTCCGTGCCCCAAACATTATTCGGTTGGCACCAGTTGCATTTTATACATCCTTCAGCGATGTGGAAGAGATGGTTGGGCGTTTGAAAAACATCATGCACGGAGAGCTTTATAAGAACTTTACAAATGACAGAAATGTGGTGGCGTAAATGACTAAGAAAATCATTGATATTTCAATGGAACTAAGCAACAAAACACCCCAATGGCCAGGGGACAGGCCCTTCTATTACGGCCTAACAGGTACAAAAGAAGAAAGCGGTTCAGTGAATGTCGGCGAACTAAAAACCAGTACGCATTTTGGTACGCATATCGACGCGCCGTTCCACTATGACAACGATGGATTGACAATAGAAAAAATGCCTTTGGACGTCTATATGTCCAAGGCGCAAGTAATGGATGTTACAGGGCTAGAAAAGATAACAAGCAATGATTTGAAGAAACTAGAAGACGGTGTGACAACTGTGTTGCTTAAAACAGGAACTTGGCAAGATCGATCAAAATTTCCTGAATCCTGGCCAGTGTTCGATGTGTCTATCGCTTCCTGGCTAAAATCCAATGGAATCCGTCTGCTTGGTGTGGATGTCCCTTCGGTCGATCAGGAGACGAGCAAAGACATGGAAATGCATCAAGCGTTGAATCGGGAAAATCGTTACATCTTGGAATCCGTCATATTGGATGACGTGGCAGAAGGAGTTTATGAACTTGTAGCACTGCCGCTAAAAATAAAAGGGGCTGAAGGAAGCCCAGTCCGTGCAATTCTCTATACGTAAAAGAAGGCAAAAAATAACCCTGTACCTGGTGAGGGTACAGGGTTTACATATAATCGGAGCGAAAATACGGCTCAAGGTTTTTGATGTTAATGGCAATTTCATCGCAAATTTCCTGGTAGAGGGCCCACTGTTCGAACGTGTCGGTTGACCTTAATTCCGGATTTCGAATGTTCCAGCGCAAAAGTTTCTGAGACGGCAAGTCAGATGGGATATCTCCTTGTTCAAAGTCCCCATCGTGCAAGGCGACAATTAAATCGGCTTCGCTGACTTCCTCTAAATTGTATGATCTAGATTGCACCTCAGGTATATCAAGCATAATTTCTTTCATAATTTCAATTGGAGTATCGGTGCAAAGAGAATCTTGATCCCAGGCGGCGCTGCGTATCTCCCAATCAGGAAGCTTCAGGCGGTTTGCCCAAATTTCAGCCATGAGCCCACGCTGCTGTTGGGGAGATAGAAAGTAAACGGTATGTTTAGACATGGCTGATCCCCTTCTTCCTCACTTTAAAGTTTCCCTTGTTAGTAATCTTTACCCATTTTCAGTCTGCTTAAACTAGTAGATTACTGATAAAAAAGAATCTAAAAGTTATATATTTATCAATAAATGAAGGCCTAATCGAGAGCCATTAAATGTCTGGCTTATCGGTCAGACCTTCTATTTTACAACTAATACCGAACAGGGTGAATCTTTCAATAGCTTTCTGCTCATCGATCCTACAAAAAAACGTTGAAGACCTGATTTTCCGCTGTTCCCGATGATAAGCAAATCGGTTTTCTGCTCTTCGATAAAAGCAGGAATCGTTATTGCTGCATTGCCTTCTAGCGCCAGGACAGCTCCAGAAATATTTTGGGCATCCAATTGTTGCTGGATCGCATTATGCATATGCTTGGAATATTCAGTGGAAGTATCTATGAAATCCCGAGGAGGTCTGTATCCCTTTTCCCCAATTTCTGGCGGCATAAACTGGGCATAACTACTGTCTATGCTTGCCGATACAATAGGAGCAGATGCATTTCCTGCTTCCATAAAGCCGGTTGTTTCCCGCTCTTCTTCGTTAACATAAATAATAGACAACTGAATATGGGGAAGAGCTTTTTTGAATTCAAGCGCTTTTTCAAACGCCAATCTACTGCCATCTGAACCGTCATAGGCGACCAGGATATTTTTAAACATTCCATTCACCTCAAATCCACTTTTCTACTAGTAAATTACCCTGCATAGAGGCATCGAAACATTTAATAATTTTTTGAAAATAAATAGTAGTTCGAAATAAGTTGACAATTCAAAATTGCGAGTGGTACTCTTAACCTATCAAATTCAAAGGAAGAGGAGGGCATGACAATGAAAAAAGTATTAGTGCGCGTTAAACAGAATTCTATACATTTGTCAGGCCATCCTATTTTTCAATGAATTTATTTCGTAAGTAGAAGTAAAAGGGAGAGGTCTGAGACCGATCCTTTTTTCGTGAGCGCATGCCCAGAAAACGGGTATGCGCTTTTTTGTGGTTTGATCAGCTAACCGCTGTTTAAATAAACTAATTAGTTAGAGGAGATGCAAAAGATGAACAGAACCCAACAACAGAAAATTATGATCAAGGAATCGCTAGAGGGCGATTAGCCAATCGGAAAAAGAAAGAAGGAGTAAGGTATGTTTGAAGTTTTATGGAAATTAAAATGGTTTTTTAAAGAAAATTGGCTGCGCTATACAGTAGCCGTCGGACTATTGTTTATCGCGAATATCATCGAAATTATTCCGCCATGGTTGATTGGCGTAGCGATTGATTCGATTGCGGAAGGCAGATTGAACAGCACGCTGCTTTGGCAATACATTGCCGTCCTGGCCGGATCACTTGTACTTGCCTATGTCATCAATTTTATTTGGCAATACCAGCTGTTTGGTGGAGCTTATGTTATCGAGCGGCAGTTGCGCTCTAGTTTAATGGGTCATTTTCTAAAGATGACGCCGACGTTTTACGAAAAAAATCGGACCGGTGATCTGATGGCTCGGGCTACCAATGACTTACGGGCAATATCGGAAACAGCAGGGTTTGGAATCTTGACGCTCGTCGATTCAACTTTGTACATGGCAACGATTATCGTTGCCATGGGCATGCTCGTATCATGGGAACTTACTTTTTTTGCGTTGATTCCACTGCCGATTCTGGCAATTGCCGTTCAGTTTTTGGGCAAAAAAATCCATGAGCGGTATATGGCAGCGCAAGACGCTTTCGGCGAGATGAACGACAGTGTACTGGAATCAGTCGGTGGTGTTCGTGTTATCCGTGCTTATGTGCAAGAACGCGCGTCTGAGCAGCAATTTGCTGAGATGACAGATGACGTTTATGAGAAAAACATGGCGGTCGAGCGAATAGACGCTTTGTTTACTCCAATCACTAAGGTGCTTACGTCCATCAGCTATATGATTGGTCTGGGTTACGGCGCATTCCTTGTAGCGGATGGTACGATGACGCTTGGAGATCTTGTTGCATTCAACGTCTACTTGGGAATGATTGTCTGGCCGATGTTTGCAATCGGCGAATTGATCAATACGCTGCAGCGTGGGAATGCTTCGCTTGACCGGGTCAACGAAACACTCGACTATGCAGAAGATGTGGTTGATCCAGAGCACCCGAAATCTACTGAACGGCCAGAGAAAATCGGTTTTCAGGATGTCAGTTTTACGTATCCGCAGTCAAGTTCAATCAATTTGCAAGGCATCAATTTGTCAATGAACAGCGGGCAGACGCTCGGCATTGTCGGAAAAACCGGCAGCGGAAAAACGACTTTCATCAAGCAATTGTTAAGGGAATATCCGCTTGGTGAAGGTTCAATTCGGATGAACGAAATCGATTTGCATGATATGACAAAAGAACAACTCCGCAGCTGGATCGGTTATGTTCCGCAGGATCATGTATTGTTCTCGCGGACCATTCGTGCAAACATTCTGTTCGGAAAATCTGACGCAACCGAAGACGAGATTCGCAACGCGTTGCGCTTGTCTTATTTTGAAAACGACTTGGAAATGCTGCCGAATGGACTTGATACACTTGTCGGTGAAAAAGGGGTGGCTTTGTCCGGCGGGCAAAAACAGCGCATTTCCATTGCACGGGCCCTTATTAAAAATCCTGAAATTCTCATACTGGATGATTCCTTGTCGGCGGTGGATGCTAAAACCGAGGCGAAAATCATCGAGAATATACAGAGGGAACGCTCGGGCAAAACGACGATCATTACGACACACCGCCTATCAGCTGTCCAGCATGCTGATTGGATTGTCGTACTGGATGACGGAAAAGTCATCGAAGAAGGAACCCATAACGATTTGTTGAAGGCACACGGTTGGTACAATGAACAATTCCTCCGACAGCAAATCGAGGAGGTGTAAAAATGGGGACAGGGAAACGATTAATAAAATATTCAATGCAACATAAAGGGATTTTAATAACGGGAATGATTCTTTTGGCAATAGCGGTGGCAGCCGATTTGGCGGCGCCGCTCATTGCGAAAGAAATTATCGACAATCATATTGCCGGGGCAGAAGGGACGGTCGATTTCGAACCGATTGCCTGGCTGCTTGCAGTGTTTTTTGCTACCGGGATCATGACTGCGGTTTTCCGGTATTTGCAGTATTTGTACCTGCAAAAAGGGGCAAACAGTATTATCAAGAAAATGCGAAATGATGTGTATGAGCACACACAAACGTTGCCAATACGTTATTTTGACAACTTGCCTGCGGGTAAAGTAGTGGCGCGTATTACGAACGATACAGAAGCGATCCGTGATTTGTTCGTGACGGTATTGTCTCAATTTGCGACAAGCTTTATGTATATGGCCGGAATTTACGTGGCACTTTTTTACTTGAACTGGCAAATGGCGCTGATTACGCTTGGTTTAGTTCCGCTGTTATACGGATGGATGCTGTTTTACCGGAAGTTTGCTGCCAGCTATAACCACGTGGTACGGGAAAAATTGAGCGACATGAACGGGATGATCAATGAATCCATCCAAGGCATGACGATTATCCAAGCATTTCGCCGGGAAAAGCAGATGAAAGAAGAATTTGAAGAAATGAACGAAAAGCACTTTAAGTTTCAACAGAAATTGTTGTTCTTGGAAGCTGCAGCTTCTTACAATTTAGTCGGGGTGCTGCGCTCCATGACGTTCATTTTGTTCATTTGGTATTTTGGCGGAGCGGCATTGTCCGGCTCCGAAGTAGTTACGGTCGGGGTATTGTATGCTTTTGTGGATTACATTATCCGCCTGTTTAATCCAATCAGCGGAATCGTCAACCAGTTTGCTAAACTGGAAAAAGCGCTTGTTGCGGCAGAGCGGGTGTTCCGTTTGCTTGATGAAAAGGGCGAAGCGGTCAGCGATGAAAAAATTGCTCGCTACCGCGGCAATGTGCGGTTTGAGAAGGTCTGGTTCGCTTATAAGGAAGAGGAATATGTCCTGAAGGATATTTCTTTCGAAGCGAAGCAGGGGGAGACAGTTGCTCTGGTCGGCCATACGGGATCCGGAAAAAGTTCAATCATGAACTTGCTGTTCCGGTTCTATGATGTGACAGAAGGCGCGATTACGATTGACGGCATCAATGTCCTTGAGATGAGCAGGCAATCGATGCGCGATCACATGGGCATCGTTTTGCAGGACCCGTATCTTTTTAGCGGCACCATTGAATCGAACATAACGCTTGGCGATAAACGCATCACGCGCAAAATGGTCGAAGGTGCACTTGTTGCAGTAGGCGGGGAGCGTGTGTTGAAGCATTTGCCGAAGGGCATCGATGAGCCGGTCGTGGAAAAGGGCAGCACGCTTTCTTCCGGACAGCGCCAATTGATTTCATTTGCCCGCGCGCTGGCATTCGACCCAGCTATTTTGATTTTGGATGAAGCAACTTCCAATATCGATACAGAAACAGAAGAAATCATCCAGCATGCGATGAATGTACTGAAGAAAGGGCGTACAACATTCATCATCGCACACCGGCTGTCCACCATCAAAAATGCGGACCGCATCTTGGTGCTCGACCACGGCAGAATTGCTGAAACAGGTTCTCACGAAGAGCTGATGAAGCTCGGCGGAATTTATTTTCAGATGTACCAAATTCAATCAGGAGTGTCCCAAACCCAGACTGTTGGGTAAGGGGCATTCCCTTTTTTATAGATAATTATTAAAGAAGGAAGAAAAAGGTTAAATTCAAAGTGGAAGTTGAAAAGAGCTTCAGGTGGGCGCTTTCCACGGACTGACTGCCGAATCTCCTCGTGCTATGCGCTACGGGATTTCTGCAGTTAGTTTTTCCTTTTAACCCAACAAAAAAAGACCAACAAATTGAATGTGGATAGAGGTCTTTTCAATTTGCATTTTTTCTTTTTGTACTTCAAAAAAGAACCTGTTACCTTCAGGATGCTTTTCTTTTGCTTAATAAAGAAGTTTGAATATTTTTGTAAAGGGGAACCTGGGTGTGTAGACTCTTCAAACTAGGGGGATTAATATGGAAAAAAATAATCGTGATGATTCTGTCCGAAAAGATTGGCAAGAGACTCAGCAATTCCAGGCGGCAGATCCAGGTGCAGACAGGAATATCGAAAAAGGAGAACGAGGGGATAACGAACTTCGAGAAAGCGGCACTTCAAACACTAACAACGATAGTTCGAACGAGCCTTACCATTCCGATGGGGAAACCACACTCAGAAAAAAAGACCCGGATAATCCAGCGGACTGGCGGGAATCGGAAGCAGCAAATCCGAGTAGAGAAACCGGTTGGCAAAAAAGCAATGATTGGGACGACACCATTCGGGAACCAGAGGGAACCTTTACAACGGGGGAACGCGGTAACGTAATAAACAGCGCAACTTGGGATCCAGATAGTCACTTACGTGAAGAAGATGTAGGGCACGTAGATGTGAATGATTACACCCAAACCAGCTCACCTGAAAACCAACCGGAGGAACAACAGACTAAACTTCACGAAGAGCGTTTGAACGTGAACAAAGACCGTGTTCAAAAGGAGAAGTAAATGTAGGAAAGCACGTCTGGTTTGAATCAATGCAGAAAACGCGGGAATGGAATTGCAGACACCTTTTAGTAGGAGGTAGCAACTAGTTTCACATTCCCATGGATAAGGAAGAGCCGCGAGAGAATTTTTCACTTCTATTAAAACTGTCTTAGTAAAGTAACAATAGGTTAGATGGAAATTCCTGATGAATCCAAAGCACACAAAAGATTTTTTGGAAGTTTAAAATAAAAAGTCTTACTTAGTAAAAACTGAATTGAGCCCTGAATGGTAGACACTTAAAAAGTGCGTACCATTCAGGGCTCAATTTATTGTAGTGACAATTTACGGTGTTCTCTTTTTTAATGAAAAATTCTTTTATAAGTTAGATTCGTATATTTAAAGAAACTCATGAAAAACATTAGCAGTCCATTGATTCTTTTCAGTTTCTTTATCATATAAGTGCCTAAGTAGGGAAGTGAAAACACGGTTTCCAGGCTCATCGTAGAAATCAGTGCCTCCGGTTTGGCGTCACTAATAGGTGGGAGGCGAAGGTGGGCGTACTGAAACAGCCGCATACTGTCATAAACCTGAGAAGAAAATTGTAATCTTCTCTGCTTCTTTGTTTTTGTCTCAAACTGCTTTCATGATTTCTGAGCAACAACTTCGGAAAAAAGTAACCGAAGCGTTGCTTGAATTATGCGAAACAGGGGATATTCAATGGATTTAATGAAATAGAACTAAAGTAGAGTAATAAATTTCAAAGAGACCTCTTAATGAATGATTAGTGGACATACTATCGAATTATAGGTGGTTTTTCTAAATGAATTACATAATCATACAATCAGAGACCTTTGTATAAGGATACTGGTTTTTCTCAAATCCTGTGTAAAATATAGATCCAAATAGATGCAATTTATCTTTTAAAGTGACATATTAAGTTATACTTGTGAAATTGATATTCAATGAAATATCGAATTTCCCTGACTTTATTTATAGCTAAATAGACTTTTTACCAGCACCGGCGCTTCAAAGAAGTGAGTGGAGTCAGAGAGCTTTTGTTACAAAAATGTTTAACTCCCCTGATAAAGAGGCAAACAAAAAAGCGCGGAACTTTTCCGCGCTTTAATCGTATACATGAAAGAGCATAAGTTCGTGGATCATCTTTTTGACGGCTTCTTCGTCATCAGGCTGCTTGGACATCCAAACAATGCGGCCGTCTGGATGGTATTCACCCGTAATCCGCTCATTTCGATAAAAAAATGAAATGTTCCACCCTGGAAGTTGGCGATTTTCAAACATTGGTGTAAATTTAAAATGTTGCAGCATATGAATCCTCCTTTGCTTTTCAATTTCATTATAGGTGGAGTGGAGCTGATTAACAAAGAAGAAAAAAGAAATGAGTGACGGAATTGAATATATTTGTGACCATTTTACTTATGATGACTATAGGCGCTTTGATCGGGGGGTTTACGAATTATATCGCTATTAAGATGTTATTCCGGCCTTATAAAGCGTTGTACATTGGCAAGTGGCGGCTGCCTTTCACACCCGGGCTGATACCGAAACGCCGCGATGAATTATCGACTCAACTTGGCCGGACGATCGTTCAGCATTTGTTAACGCCGGAAACGTTCAAAAAGCGTTTCTTTAATGAAGAAATGACCCGGAAAACAGAAAGATGGATTCAAAAACAGTTGGAAGTTCAGGTGTTCCAATCGCCGAGAACCATTAATGGGTGGCTTGAAGGAGTCGGCCAGCACGGGATTGATGCCCGCGTTGAAAGAAAGCTTGATGAATTGGTCGACCGCCAAGCGTTGGCGCTTGCCGATTATATCGAAGGGAAAACTGTAGGAGAATTGATACCTGACAAGTGGAAAGACGAAACGGAACTGAAACTGGTTCAAGGCGCGAAATATGCGATTGACCGCGGTTCGGATTATTTTTCTTCTCTTGAAGGCCGTGCCACGATCAAGAATTTTCTAGATGAATTTTTGGCTTCCCGTGGGCGTATCGGCAACATGCTGCATTCTTTGATAGGGGAGTCACGGCCGATTGTGGATCGTATCCAGCCAGAAATTATCAAATTTCTAAATTCCCCTCGGACGTTTGAATTTGCTGTAACGCTTGCTTACGGAGAGTGGGAAAAGTTCCAAGAACGGAAAGCCGATGAGTTATTAGGGGAATTCGACTTTAAACCAGCCCTTCATACCGTAAAACAATACGTCAAAGAAACGGCCAATGTCGAAGGACGTTTAAACGCGACACTTGCTGAGACTTGGCCAACAGGGGTAGAATGGACAAGAACCAACTTCACTCCGCTTGTGACGGAGTTCATCTTCCAGCAGGGAGAAGAAAAATTAGAAGAAACTTTGCTGAAAATCGACATTGAAGGCATGGTGAAAACGCAAGTTGATTCTCTTCCATTAGAACGCTTAGAAGAATTGGTTCTTGGAATTTCACAAAGAGAATTGAAAATGATCACGGCACTGGGGTTCGTTCTTGGGGGCGTAATCGGAATCTTCCAAGGGCTTCTTAGTCTCATGATGAATACAATTTAAAGGAGAATGATGATGGCAGTAAACATTTACGACGACATTAACAAATTAGCAAGCACGTTCCGTGAGACAGAGGAATTCGGTAAACTTCAAGCGGCAGTTGCAGCAGTAACTGCGGATGATGAGGCAAATGATTTGTTCAAAAGTTTCCGCGATCTTCAAATCACGCTTCAACAAAAACAAGCGCAAGGCGAAGAGATTACTGAAGAAGAAATAATGGGAGCTCAGCAAACTGCTCAAGCGGCACAGCAAAATCCAAAAATCTTGGCAATGCTAGAAGCTGAAATGGGCTTGAGCCAGATGATCGAAGAAGTTAACCGTGTATTGATTCAGCCGGTTCAATCTTTATACGAAAGCATGTAAAACTTTCTCTTAAATAAAGGGATAAAAGAAGAAGACACCGAATACGTAAAGATGAATGCTAATTCATTTTACGAAAGGGTGTCTTTTTTTTATGTATGAAACCATCCAATTAATAAAAGAAGGCCGTGTTGGCCACTTGCTGTTAAACAGGCCGAAATCGATGAATGCAATGAACGGCTTGATGATGAAGGAATTGGCTGACTGTTTTGAAACGCTGCTTCAAGACAACACGCTTCAAGTACTAATCGTCCGCGGAGAAGGCAGGGCTTTTTCTGCTGGAGGCGATATTAAAGAAATGATGGACCCCGAACAGCCAATGGATATCGACACAGTGATGAAAGATGTTTCCCGCTTGGCAAAAGCCCTTTATACGCTGCCGCAAATCACTATTGCAGCGATACACGGCGCGTCAGCCGGGCTTGGCTTCAGCATTGCGCTTGCATGCGACCACATCATTGCAGAAGAAAACAGTAAATTGGCGATGAATTTTATCGGCATCGGACTCGTTCCGGATGGAGGCGGGCATTTTTTCTTGAAAGAGCGTGTCGGAATTCCGAAAGCAAAGCAAATCATTTGGGCAGGGCAAACATTGAAAGCGCATGATGCAATGGCCAAAGGGCTGGTGGATGAAGTGACGGCAGAAGGACGGGCGCTTGAACATGCAGAAGCTTATGCAGAAGAAATGTTGGCATCGCCGCTGCGGGCTAAGCTGGCTTCAAAACATGCGTTGCATCAATTGAAGATCGAAGAACTTGATAAAGTGCTGGATATGGAAGCGGCTGCACAGTCAGCCATGCGAAAATCCAAAGACCACCTTGAAGGGATCCAGGCATTTGTTGAAAAACGTAAGCCGGAATTTACAGGAAAATAACTTTATCCTGGGCGGCATTCAACTTCTTTTCTGAGAGCGGCAATTAGAGGGGGGATGTATGAGTTGAAGAGAAGTTCTCATGCTCCCTTTCTAGTTATGAAGGAAGCCAAGAAGCGAGACAGCAGCTCCCGCAGACGCGAAGCGGCTTGTCGCTCATTTACGCAAAGCGCAGCTTTTGCGGAACAGTAACTACAGCAAATGTGATAGCTTTCTTTCTAAAATAAGGAAAAGCATGGCGAACCTCGCCATGCTTTTTGTCTTTTATGAATGGAACAGCAATAATTTTCCGTCAGGTGATACAAAGCGGTGAGTTTGGTCTAACAAGGCTTTTTCTTCAAGAAGTGCTTGCCCTTTTTCTTTTGCTTCATCATCATTTAAGGCGGTAACTGTTTCTTCCGCAATCAATTTTCCGGTTTGTTCATAGGCCGTTAATTTATATATTTTCATGCTGAAACCATCCTTTCTGAATGCTTATTCATTTTAAGTATAGCCGGTTTTATTTCAAAAGTCCTCCAATTGCGAAACATTTTATAGGGCATTTCGTATTACTAGGGGAGAGGAGGAGTCTATATGGCTTTAAATGTAGAACAGGCAACAAAAAGGTTTGGCAATTTTACAGCTGTCGACAATGTTTCGTTAAAAGTTGAACGCGGAGAAATGCATGGGTTTCTTGGTGCTAATGGTGCTGGAAAGACGACAACATTCCGGATGATTCTTGGGCTTCTGAATCCGAGCAGTGGACAAATTAGCTGGAATGGAAAAGCAATTACATATGCGACGAGCCCTGAAATCGGTTATTTGCCGGAAGAGCGGGGACTGTATCCGAAAATGAAAGTTGAAGACCAGTTGGTTTATTTAGCGGAGTTGCGAGCGATGCCGAAACGGGAAGCAAAACGTGAAATAGCAAATTGGCTGGAACGTTTTGAAGTCCCCCATTATGCTTCTAAAAAAGTGGAGGAATTATCTAAAGGCAACCAGCAGAAAATTCAGCTGATCGCTTCGCTTTTACATAAACCTTCATTGCTGATTTTGGATGAACCGTTCAGCGGACTTGATCCGGTCAATGTGGAAATGTTAAAAAGCGCCATTTTGGATTTTCAGCAACAAGGGGCGACCATTGTGTTTTCCAGTCATCGCATGGATCATGTGGAAGAATTATGCGACGACATCAGTATTTTGGACAAAGGAAAAATGGTTTTGTCCGGTTCGATCCGTGACGTGAAACGGTCTTTTGGCAAACAAAATGTACGCATTAAAATGGATGGTGATTTATCAGTTTTGATAAACGCAGAGGGTGTAGATAATTACAAAAAAACACATGACGGGGCCCTGTTTCAAATTGCTGATGAAGCAGCAGCGCAACTGCTTTTAACCGAGTCAATGAAATTAGGGGCGGTACGGCATTTTGCCATCGAAGAACCTTCGCTTGAAGAAATATTCATTGCAAAGGTGGGGAAAGCATATGCATAGTTTTTGGATCATCTTCAAGCAGGCATTTCTTACAAAAGCGACGACGAAATCTTTCATTATCACTACAGTAATTGTTTGCGCCTCTTTTTTCTTGCTGGCGAATATGTCAAAAATTCTAGATGTTTTTCAAGGAGAAGATGAGGACCATGTTCTTTATATTGTGGATGAATCAGGAGAACTGGCTCCACGGCTGCAAGAACAATTACAATTGGCGGATAGAGATATTCAAGCAGTGCCCACAGAGCAGACTGAAAAAGAACTGAAAGAAGGCATTGTGGCAGATACGGTGGAGGCTTATCTTGTGCTGGAACAAGGAGAAGAGCTGACGGCGCGCTATGTTACGAAATCAGCCAATGAGCTGGAAAACGGTTCTAATATTGAACAAGCGGTGCAGTCGCTGCAAACCATCTTGACTGCTGAAAAATTGAACTTGGACAACAACCAAGTCGAGCAATTGTTTGCGCCAGCTCTGTTCGAACGGGAAGCAGTATCCGAATCTTCAAAATCGCAGGAAGAACTGAGCCAGGCAAGAGGGCTTGTTTACATCTTGATTATGCTAATTTACATCTCCGTCATTTATTATCCGAATATGATTGCGATGGAAGTCGCTACTGAAAAGTCTTCGCGCGTCATGGAGATCTTAATTTCGAGCGTCTCGCCGGTCAAGCACATGTTTGCGAAAATTGCGGGCATCGGCACCCTTGGTATTTTGCAGATGTTGGCATTCGGGCTATCGGGCTTTATAGCCATCAAAACTGCTGGAACCAGTATGACAGAAGGGATTTACAGTGTTTTCGGTTTTGCGGATGTGAAAATCAGCACGTTTTTGTTTGCCGTCCTGTTTTTCTTATTGGGCTATTTCCTCTATGCGGTACTGGCTGCGCTGCTTGGTTCACTCGTCAGCCGGACAGAAGATGTCCAGCAATTGATGCTGCCGATGATGCTGTTGATCATTGTAGCCTCGCTAATTGCTTTTTCCGGTATTTCCGTCCCGGAAGCGAACTTCGTGACCATTGCATCTTTCATCCCGTTCTTCGCCCCGCTGGTCATGTTTTTGCGTGTCGGCATGCTTGATGTTCCGCTATGGGAGCCGTTGCTGTCCATCGCCATCATGCTTGTGACCATCGGGCTTCTCGGCTGGCTTGGGGCGCGTGTCTACCGAGGGGGCGTACTGATGTATGGATCAGCTCAATCTCTAAAAGATATCCGGAAAGCGATTGCGTTAGGCAATAAAAAATAACCAAAAGCTGTTTGCAGAGGAGTTTTTTGCAAACAGTTTTTTTTCGTTTGTTTCCATGGTAAAATTAGAACAAATATTCGGCTTTTTAAAGGGGTTTTATTATGGGACAAATTCGATTTATCCACGCGGCCGATCTGCATTTGGGCAGCCCGTTTACAGGTATGAAAGGGTTGCAAAAAGAGCAGTGGAAAAAGCTGAAAGACAGTACAATGGAAGCTTTTGACCAGCTTGTTGACTATGCTGTTGCGGAACGGCCAGACTTTTTGCTGATCGTCGGTGATATTTATGACGGAGAAGACCGCAGCCTTCGTGCACAGCATCGATTCCAGCTGGGGATGAAGCGGCTGAAGGATGCGAAAATTCCAGTAGTGGTCAGTTACGGTAACCACGATCATCTAAGCGGCAAATGGAGCCGTTTTGAATTGCCGGAAAACGTGCATGTATTTGGCCCAGCTGTTTCGCAAATGGAGCTATCGACGGAAAACGGAGACGTTATTATCACCGGCTTTAGCTACAGAGAACGGCATATTAAAGAATCGATGATTTCTGCTTATCCACCTGCTGAAAAACAGGAAACTTTTCATATAGGGATGCTGCATGGCAGTATGGAAGGAAATACAGCACACGCTGTATATGCCCCTTTTACAAAAGAACAGCTGCTCAGCAAAAACTATGATTACTGGGCGCTTGGCCACATTCACATGCGGCAGGAATTGCACCGGGAGCCTTCCATAGTTTATTCCGGCAATATCCAAGGGCGGCACATGGGCGAAACAGGGCAAAAAGGCTTTTACGATGTTATGTTGTCGAAAACAGAAACGAAGCTCTCTTTTGTGCCAGCGTCTGTCGTTCAATTTGACCGGCTTGTTATACCTTGTGGCAACATAATGCACATGAACGAAGTGTTGGAAGCATGCCGGGAAGGTGCGAGTGACTATGCCGGCCGCTACGGTGCAGCCGTCATAGAGCTCGAATTTACCGGCATACATACAGAAGCGGCGGAGCTGTTTAACGAGATTCCAGAAATTGAACTGATTGAAACCATTCGTGAGGCGATAGAAGGCGACGGAGAATTTGTCTGGATTCACAGCCTTGCTTTTGAAGAAAGCGGGAATGATTTGCCGATATCGCCGTTTGGCGAACAAATCATCGGGGTGATCAAAAATTGGGACACGAACGAGTGGAAAGAAGCGCTGAACGATCTTTACCGGCATCCAAAAGGCAGCCGGTTCCTTCATGCGCTAGATAGCGAGACCATTGAGGATTTCCGGGAAGGCGCTGTCCAAAAAATTCGCCGCAGCATACAAATAGGGGAGTAGCCACATGAAAATAGACAAACTGATTATATACGGATTTGGTAGGCATGAAAACCGGACAATCGATGTTAACCCGCATATGTCTTTGTTTTACGGACCGAATGAAGCGGGCAAGACAACCATCCAGCAGTTTATCATCCAAACCTTATTTGGCTATCCAGCACGCAATCAAGCGAAAATACGATATGAACCTAAATCAGGCGGAAAGTACGGGGGCCAAATTCATCTGGTTGACGAGAAATTCGGCCGAGTGATTATTGAGCGGGTAAAAGGAAAGTCGGCGGGTGATGTAACGGTCTTTTTTGAAGATGGTTCAAGGGGCGGCGAAGCAGAACTTAAAATGCTTCTGCGGGATTATGACCGAGCTGCATTCGAATCGGTTTTTTCATTTTCCATACATGAATTGCAAGGGCTGGAGAGGATGACTGAAGAAGAATTGAGCAGAACCTTGCTTGCTTCCGGGACTACAGGAATTGATGCCATAACTAAAATGGAAAGCCACCTTGAAAAAGATATGGGACTCCTGTTCAAAAAGAACGGGCGCAATCCGGTAATGAACTTGCTGATTGAAGAACTCAGGGGAATCGAAAGAGAACTTAAGGACTACCGGTCGGAAACGGAACTTTATAGTCCATATTTAAAACGAATTCACGAGATAGAAAACCGATTGGACGATATGACAGAAGAAGAAAAGCAGATTACGCATTACATGCGAAGCGCTGAAAAACAGCTTCAATCCCTGCCATTGCTCGAAAAGGCGGCAAGACTGGAGCAAGAGTTGAAAGAGCTTGAAGGAATCAACTTCCCGACTGATGGAAGTCGGCGCATGGAGCGGCTGCAAGACCGGATATCGGAAACAGTTGCTAAAATCGAATATACAGAAAACGAGTTAGGATTACTTGGCGATTTCAAGACTGCCCTTGAAGAGACAGAAGAGCTTGAGCAGTTGCTGGGCCGTGAATCGGAATGGCATCAGCTTCAAATGCTGTACCGCCAAAAAAAGGACGAAACGATTAAACTGCTGGACGATCAAGACCGGCTTGTCAATCTGGTGGGCATGGCTGAAGAGGACGCGCTTCAAAGCGATGTATCATTGACCCATGAAGAACAGCTGATTTCCTACATACAGCAATTGGATATGGAGGATGAAGAAAGGCGGTTTACTGCCCGCCAACAGTCTGAAGAAAAGAGCGTAATGGCAAACGTCCAAAAACAATTAGATCTACTTTTGGATCATCGCCCGACAGACAGTGAAAGGCAAGAAGCTCGGCAATGGCCGGAGACATCAATGCGGCTAGCAGAAGCAAAAGTTGCCAAGCGCTTAGAAAAATCTGCCGGTTCGAACACATTGGGCATCTGGTTGCTTGTACTTGGAGCACTTGGCATTCTCCTTGGATTGATGCAGGGAAATTACACAGTTGCCAGCCTGGCTTTTCTGGCAGGAGCAGCTGGTGTTTGGACAATCATGAAAAACGGAAAGTCCACAAAATCGGAAGGCGGCTATGAAAAGCTGTTGCAGAAATATGCAGGAAGAGAAGCGGAGTTGGAAGCCCTTGTTCAACGGGTGAATGAATACGACCGGAAATTCAAAGAAGCGAAAGCCCAACTTGCGGCAAGTACAGAAAAATTGGAAACACTCGTACAGTCAACTTCAGGACAGCCGGCAAAACGGGCTTATGAGCAATTTTTAAGGCAATTGCGGATTGATCCGCGTTCTAGCCGGGCGATGGTTTTGGACTTGTTTGAAAAATTACGGGAAATACAAGCCATTCACTCACGGCTTGGACGTTTGGAGCAAGATACAGTTATACTCGCCGACAAAGTAGACCACTGGCTGAAACAAGCGGAAACCGTCTCGGGAAGATCTCTTACTTCCGAAAGCTTGTATGCAGAACTGCGAAATGAATTTGCAGTGCGACAAAAGCAACAAGCAGAAAATCTAAAAAGAGAAGAAAAACAGAAGGAGCTTCAAGCCGAGTCCAAAAAGTTAACTGTTTTTCTAGAACAACTTAAAAAAGACATGCAGCTTTTGCTTGAGGAAGCAGCGGCTGCTGATGCGATAGAATTTTACCAATTTGCTGAAGCAATGGAGAAAAAAGAAGCCTTCTTGCAGGAGCTTGCGCCCATCCGATCGCAACTTGCTGTTATTGGCCGTATAGAGCTTCCTGTAGATTCGACTCCAGATGCACTGACTGAGTTCTTATCTCAGCAAGAAGCAGCCTTAACAGAACTCAAAAGTGAACGAAACCGCTTGCTCGCTGAACTGGCCGATAAACAGCAAACTACCCAAAAATTGTTGTCAAACGATGAATACGAAGAGAAGCTGCAGCAATTTGAAGAGAAAAAAGCTGAATTTGCCGACCTCGCAAAACACTGGGCGATAAACAAGTCAATCACTGAAGCGATCAAACAAACCATGAACGAATTAAAAGAAAAGAAATTGCCGTCAGTCATTGCTGATGCAGAAGCTTATTTTGCCAAATTGACAGCCCACACCTATACCGGCTTAGAAATGAATCCTGCCGGTTTTTTTGAAGCTATAAGAGAAGATGGCATGCGCTTCCATATTATTGAACTGAGCCAAGCGACAAAAGAACAAGCGTATATTGCGCTCAGGCTAGCTCTTGCGGTATCCATGCAGCAGAGCCATCCATTTCCGATCGTAATAGATGATGCGTTTGTCCATTTTGATCGCAGCCGCCTCCAGCAAATGATAAACTTAATAACAGAGCTGCAAGAGAACCATCAATTTATTTATTTTACCTGTCACGAAACTATGCAGCAGGTTTGGCCGAATGCCCATGTTATTCATGTGGCAAACACAGAAAGGGGCGTGCACTCATGACAAAAGGAATTACACAGCGGGCAGTAGGGGAAACAATCGACGAGTATTTGTTGATCAAACAATCCGTTAAGGGCGTCACAACAACGGGAAATCCCTTCATATCGCTCGTTCTGCAGGATAAAAGCGGAGATATCGAAGCGAAACTGTGGGATACAAAAGAAGAACAGGAAAAACTATTTGCTGCAGAAACCATTGTGCGGGTAGGAGGAGAAATCCATAATTACCGAGGGAAAAATCAATTGCGCATCAAGAGCATCCGTCCGGCAAAACCGGAGGAGAATCAATCGATCGCTGATCTGATGCCATCTTCCGAAAAAAGCACCGATGAACTGTCAGAAGAAGTGATGAGTTACTTGTTTGAAATGCAGAATCCGCAAATTCAACGCATTACTCGACATATCTTGAAAAAGTATCAGCAACAGTTCTTCACATTCCCAGCAGCAACAAGAAACCACCACGATTACGTGTCTGGTCTTGCTGATCATGTTGTGTCGATGCTTCAATTAGGGAAAGCATTATGTGGTATTTATCCTACGCTAAACAAAGATTTGCTTTATGCCGGAATTATTCTGCATGACATCGGCAAAGTGTTTGAATTGTCCGGGCCTATTGCAACAACTTATACCGTTGAAGGGAATTTGATCGGCCACATTTCCATTATGGTAACTGAAATTTCAAAAACGGCTGAGGAACTTGAAATAGACGGAGAAGAAGTGATGTTGCTTCAGCATCTCGTCTTGTCTCACCATGGCAAAGAAGAGTGGGGAAGTCCAAAACGCCCGATGATCAAGGAAGCGGAAATTCTTCACTATATTGATAATATTGATGCCAAAATGATGATGCTTGACCGGGCACTTGGCAAAACAAAACCAGGGGAATTTTCGGAGCGCTTGTTTGCTCTGGATAATCGTTCGTTTTATAAACCGACAATTTAAAGAAAAACACGTTAATAAGAGAAGAAAAACGTCAAAAAACCCGCAGTTGTGGAATCGTCCACAACTGCGGGTTTTTATTTGTAAAATTATTGAGCAGGAGCAGCTTCAGCATTCAAGATGCTATCAAGTGCGCCTTTCAAGTCTTCATCTTTAATATCAACTTTTGCGTCTTCCAGCATTTTAGCGATTTTTGGAACTAGGGCAGCTTGATCGGCTTTCGCAACTGCCAAGTCAGTACGGATTGCTTCTTTTTGATCTTCTAGTGCAGGCTGGTCTTCCACTTTGCGTTTTTCAAGAACTTGAATGATGTGGAAACCGTGTTGAGATTGAACCGGCTCGCTAATCTCGTCAACTTCTAAGTTGAACGCAGCTTCTTCAAATTCAGGAACCATTGCGCCAGCGCCAAACCAATCAAGATTACCGCCGTTAGCGCCTGATCCTGGATCAGTAGAGTTTTCTTCAGCCAATTTAGCGAAGTCAGCTCCTTCATCCAATTGTTTTTTAATATCAGCTGCAGCCTCTTCATCAGCAACTAGGATATGGCGGGCATTAAGCTCTGTGCCTTGTCGGTCATATTGTTGTTGAATTTCTTCATCAGTTACTTCAACGTCCTCAGTCAAAGCTTTTTCCTGAAGCAAATTCAATCGAATGATTTTTTTGTAGCTTTCTTCTGTCTGGTTGTTTTGCGCAAGGAATTGATCGAAGCTTTCGCCCATTTCTTCTTGTGATTTTTGGTATTCTGCGTCAACTTCTTTGTCAGTGACTTCGTACTTTTCGCCGAGTACTTTTTCAATCATCAAGATTTGAACGGCTTGTTCACCAACTGAAGTCTTCATTTCTTCGTAAAGCTCGTTTTTGGTGATATCTCCTACTTCGGAAGATACAACAACTTCGCTGTCTGAACCGTTGCCACTGCATGCAGATAAAGCTAAAACTGATGCAGCCAAAGTAACTGTTAAAAATGATTTTTTCATTATTTTCGCTCCCAACTTTCTTTCTTGATGCCAGTGTTACTATACCATAAAAGCTTAAAAAATCAAAAAGTTTCGTTAAGGATAAGTCCGGGTAAACAAAAAAGCTGATAAGTAAATACTGCATCAAAAAACATTCTCTAAATAAAAAAGTTCATTTGCCAAAAGGCAAATGAACTTATGGAGTAAATTCTACGCCAACGTATAGTGATACCAGTAATATTGTGATTAATATATTGATCGTCCGGAATATTTTCTGATGATTTTCTTCAGGAATCTCCCGTGAAGTTACCAGCGCTAGTGTCATGCGATTAATTTGAAATAAGTAAAATACAGAGAAAACAACTACAAAGCCGATTAACATGAATTTCCTCCCCTCTGAACTTAGGTACTAGTATAGCAAATTCGGGAAGAAAAAACAGGTTCAGGCCATCGGCTGGGGCACAAGAATTTCAAAACCGGTGTCTGTTTCTTCAATTAGTGCGTGTTTTGGAGAACGCGCTAAATTCCGCATATAAATCAAATCGGGAACACATAAACCGCAATGGTAAGCTAAAAGCATAGCGAAATAATGGCTGAAAGCGGGCATTGAGATGCTGGCAGCTATGATAGCCGCATTGATCAGAAAGAAAGGGGTGACCAACGTCAGGATAAAGCGTTTTTTGGCGACAGGTTCTGCAATCTTTAATGTAATGATGGGCATCAACCCCATTTGTTTTGTTAACATTAGCCGAATGCATTTGCGGCATCCGAAGAGCGGGATGAAATGGCACATTTTGTGCAGAGGATAAATCCCTAAGGTTGCTAAAATAAATAACAGAAAGTGCTGATCAGATAAAGGAGCGGTATAAATAATATTAAGTGCGATATAGAAGCTGATGAATACACCAACTCCGATAAGTGCAGACAGCAAAAATAACCGCTCAAATCCGTACTGTTTTTTTACATTTATAGTTTTCCAGCAATGCATATTTTGCATCTCCTACAAGTGAGAATTCTCTTATGAGTCGATACATACAATACAACGATTTCCACAGAAAAGCAACCATAAAATCGCCATATTTTCACTCTTCTTCTACTGTTTTTCGCCGATCTGGATGATGTGATTTTCTTCGCTGAAACGGTTTTCGATGTTCTTGAAGGAAGCTTCGAAGATTTCCATAAAGTCATCGCCATAGATATTGCGGATTACGGCCATTACATCCATGAACTCTGGAAATCTTCCGTATAATTCGCGTAAAGGCAAGGATCCTTCAATGACTGAATGAGGAGTATCGTGGTATTTCTCGATCATTTCCTGCATCAATTCTTCACCTTTTTTTGTCAATTCAACATATGTATTGCGTTTATCGGTATCGCGTTTTGAGAAAGCCAATAATTCGCGTTCTTCTAGTTTTTTAGAAAAATTAAAGGCTGTCGATACGTGCATAACACCAAACTTAGCGACATCTGAAATAGAAGCGCCTTTCAGATGGTACGAGATCCACAAAATATGGTGTTCGTTGATGTTCAAATCATATGGTTTTATCCACAACTGCCAATCTTTTTCTACCGCTTTCCATAACGCTTTTGATAGCTGGCCAATGCGTTGGCTAAAAAGCATGGCTTCTTTCATCGTGTATTCTCGTTCGCTCATTTAGGCACCAACTTTCCCCCGAAAGTATTTTCTCTTATTATAGCAATAAAGCAACTACTATTAAAGTGTGAATAGTAAAAAAATTTTTAAATAAAAAATATCGTCAAAAGCCGGGTGTGAAATTATAGAAAAATCAGACTTTTTACGATAAAAAGAATGCCGGCAACCTTCAAAAAAGGTGTCGGCATTCTTTTTATTTATCGCTGTCGGAATTGTTGTTTTTATCTTTGTCGTCTTTGTTATCTTTGCTGTCATCATTCTTATCATCTTTGTTATCTTTACTGATCGATTTTTGAAGCTCTTCAATTGATTTTTGGATAGCCATAATTTCAAGTTGAAGATGTTCTTTAGCAGGAACAGTGCCATGTTGCCATGCCTCCATCGATTTTTTCAATTCGTCCATAGCAGCTGGGAACTGGGTTTTTGTTTCGGCCGATAAAGCTGCTACTGATTCTTTCAAATCATTAACTTTCTCTTTTACATCGGATAATCTTTCTTTCCAATCAGTGGAAGTGGATTTCACTGAAGTTCGAAGATCTTTTCCGGATTGTGGAGTCGTGAATAATGTCGCTGCAGCTCCTGCTGCTAGCCCTGTCGCAAGTCCAATAAAAAAATTTGATGCTTTCATAAGCCAAACGCCCCTTTCATCTATACCGTTCTTTTCCTTTATTCTACTTAATTAAAACATAAAAATGAATAGGGATTCAACGAAAAAAGCTTTCCACCGGTTTTATCGGTGAAAAGCTTTTGGTTTATAGGCTTTATGATACTGCAGTTTGAAGTTTTGAACGCTTGACCAGTGATATCACGATTGGGAAGATAAATAAAAATGCCACGCCATTCAGCAAGACGGCAGGTAAGACAACAGTTGCGAAAAGCAAACCAAAAGGAATTTCCGCACCGATAACGAAAATTGCTGCTGACAAGAAAATTGCGCCGGACAAAATTGTTCCAAGGCCGCATAAAGCAACAGCAACAGGAAGCCTTGTGGCAACTTTCTTAAGAAGCATTACAACTGCAAAAAAGATGAAGGCAGTGAAAAACTTATCAATCACGTTCGGGAAAAATCCACCAGGAAACGTGGAGAATAAACCGGATATCACGCCGGTTGTAACTGCAAGCAAAAAGACACTTTTAACATTAGGGAATAATAAAATACCAACAAACATCATTGTCAGCATGAAGTCAGGTTTCATGCCGCCGTTAATACCAGGGATAATCAAGTACAATGCGGCTCCTACGCTAACCAACAGCGCCATTAAAACTAAATTTTTCGTGTTCAACTCTCATCTCTCCTCAGCTCTACGCTTTTTTGTCTTCCCGGTCGTATCCTCACGATCGCCGGCGAAAAACTTAATCTGATTTTAGCTCTAATAAGTAAACAAATCAAGTAAGGGAGCTTAATTTTTCTTTTACTTCGTCCGCTAATTGCTGGATGCGTTCTCCGTTGAATTCTTTTTCTTTCGTCATCCATTTGGCGGCGAAACCGTCCGTCTCGTCATAGCGGGGGATGAAATGCAAGTGGAAATGGGCAACACTTTGTCCAGCTTTGGCGCCATTGTTGTTCAATAAATTCATGCCTGCAGGTCCAAAAGTCTCCTTGAGGGCAGAAGCGATTTTGGGCACTACAGCAAACAAATCGGACGCTTCCTGGGATGTTAAGTCGTACACCAGTGCGCGGTGTGTTTTTGGAACAATCAACGTATGTCCTTTTGTTAGAGGCATAATATCCATAAAAGCAAATACGTTGTCGTCCTCATAAATTTTTATACTTGGGATGTCGCCAGCGATAATTTTGCAAAAGATACAGTTATCCATCTTCTTCATCCTTTCATCGTATCTGTTTTAAGAGCAAGGAAACCCTGCTAGTTCAAGTTCCACTAGACTCATTTTAGCATAATTAACTTTCCATAAAAGAAATCATCCACAGGTTTTGATACAATATGTGAGAAAGAGGTGTTGAGAGTGGCTATTTTGGAAGTTGAAGCGCTGACGGGAGGCTATACGCGAAAACCCGTCCTGCAAGAAGTGACATTTTCAATCAAAAAAGGTGAGCTTATCGGATTGATTGGATTGAATGGAGCAGGGAAGAGTACAACAATTAAACACATTATCGGCTTAATGCAGCCAAAATCGGGCACTATCCGTTTGAATGGCAAAACCTTCGAAGAGGATATGGACGCTTACCGGTCATCATTTTCCTATATACCAGAAACGCCGGTATTATATGAAGAATTGACGCTTAGAGAGCATTTGGAGTTGACCGCCATGGCATATGGATTGGATTCCGCAACTTTTGAGAAGCGGTCGGCAGAATTGTTGAAAGAATTCCGGATGGAAAAGCGGCTGCGGTGGTTTCCGTCCCACTTTTCAAAAGGGATGCGCCAAAAAGTAATGATCATGAGTGCATTCTTAGTGAATCCGGCCCTTTACATTATTGACGAGCCTTTTGTCGGCTTAGATCCGCTTGGCATCAAATCACTGCTTGACCAAATGGAGAAGCAGAAGAAAAAAGGGGCATCTGTCCTTATGTCAACGCATATTTTATCGACGGCTGAACGATATTGCGACCGGATTATTTTGCTGCATAATGGGCGAGTACGGGCGAGCGGAACAATGGCTGACTTACGGAAAGCGTTCAACATGCCGTCAGCTTCATTGGACGATCTATATATTGCAATGACCGAGGATGAAACCAATGAAGAGTTTGCATGATGTCTGGTCAAGGCGGCTTCAAAAATACACAGTTGAAGTCCAAAATTATTTAAAATACGTTTTTACCGGCCATATTGCCATTGTGTTATTGTTTGCTATCGGAGCAGCTGGCTACGCATACAGCGAATGGATTCAGACCATTCCAACCGGATTTCCGGGAGCTTTGCTTTTGGCTCTTGTTCTTGGGCTGCTGTTGGCCTATAGCCCGCCGACAACCTTGTTGAAAGAAGCGGATGCGGTCTACTTTTTGCCGCTCGAAAGCAAATTAGACAGCTTCCTGAACCCAGCATTGAAATGGACATTTTTCTCGCAGCTGTATTTGCCGGTCGTGGCCTTTATCGTGTCACTGCCGATGATAAATGCCTTATACGGGTTGAATCCCTCCCTGTTGATTGGACTGCCAATTTTGCTGCTGCTTTTAAAATGGTGGAGCATACAGACGGAGTTTTCATTCAGAAAAGCGAGAGCCGGAGAGAAGGCATGGGTGGATCGCCTTGTCCGCTTTCTTGCAGTGCTCTTGTTCGTTTATCTATATATAGAAGGCCAATTGCTGTTTGCGGTTCTGGTTCTGTTCGGCATTATTTTCTACGGTAAGTGGGTAAAGCAGCAAGCGGCAGGAAAGCCTTTTGCATACGGCCATTTTATTGTGCTGGAAGAAAACCGTATGCTGCGCTTTTACCAGTTTGCTAATTACTTCACAGATGTTCCGCATATAAAAGGGAAAGTTAAAGCACGTTCTTGGCTCAATTGGATATACAGCTGGATCAAACCTGGACCTCAAAATGCCCATTTATATCTAGTGTGGCGCACTTTTGTCCGGTCAGATGAGTTATTTTATTTGTGGGTTCGCTTGACCATCATTGTGATGATCGGCGCCTGGCTTATTCCGTTTCCGGTGGCAGTCGCTATTTTCTCAGCGGCGCTGGCATTTGCTTCCGCAATTCAAATTTGGCAAGGTTTGAATAAGAGCCAGCATTTCCGGATGGACAACTTGTTTCCGCTGACGCAGTTCAACAGGGAGCAAGCGGTTTGGAAATTGGTGCTGATCGTCCAGACTGTGCAAGCTGTTCTTACGGCTCTTGTTCTAGCGCTGGCGGGTATGCTCTTTACGGCGCTAGTGGTCCTTGTAGTCATCGTGGCGATTTCAATTGTTACACTTTCGGTCTCAAAGAAAAATAAAAAGAAATAAAAAGAAGCCCCGCATTTGGATGCGGGGCTTCTTTTTATAAAATTATTTGGCTTGTTTATGGTAATTGACTGCTGCTGAACCAAGTGTTTTGGCTGCCACGAGCATCGCTTCTTCTTTAAAGTCAAATTTCGGATGGTGATGCGGATAAACATCGCCGTCCGGCATAGCGCCAGTGAAAAAGAAAGTGCCCGGCACTTTTTCAAGGTAATAGGAAAAATCTTCGCCGCCCATTTGAGGGGGGGCATCGTAAACTTCTTCAACGCCCGGCACGGATTCGGCAATGCTTTTCAAGTACATGGTTTCAGTTTCGTGGTTAACGACTGCCGGATAGCCTCTCATATAATTAAAGTCATATGTGCTGTCTGCCGCCCGGCTTGTGCCTTCAATCACGCGTTCCATTTCTTCTTCCATTAATGTCCGGATGTTTTCACTGAATGTGCGCACCGTCCCGGATAATTTTGCTTGATCCGCAATGATGTTGAACGGATTTTCAGCAATAAAGGAGCCGACCGACAGCACGGCAGATTCCAGTGGATCAACACGTCTGGCCACCAATTGCTGCAAGTTCGTGACCATCTGAGAGCCAATGACCACCGCATCTTTTGTTTCATGAGGGCTAGCGCCATGGCCGCCGCGTCCTTGTACAGTCAGCTCGAATCTGTCAGAAGCCGCCATGATCGGGCCAACACGGTAATCGATTCTGCCAAATGGAGTCATCGACCATAAATGCGTGCCGAAAATCACATCGACACCGTCAAGTGCCCCTGCTTCGATCATCGGTTTTGCACCGCCTGGAGCGAGTTCTTCCGCATGTTGATGAATCAGTACATACGTGCCTTCAAGTTCATCGCGCATCGCATGCAATACCTTTCCTAGGATGAGAAGAGTGGCCGTATGGCCGTCATGGCCGCATGCATGTACTGCGTTCGGCACTTGAGAACGATAGGGAACGCCTTCTTTTTGGTCTTGAATCGGCAAAGCATCAAAGTCTGCACGTAAGGCAACTGTTTTTCCAGGTTTTGAGCCTTGGATGGTCGCGACGAGTCCGTTGCCGCCAACTCCTGAACGGACATCAACACCAAGTGTTTCGTAAAATTCGCGGATGTAAGCCGCCGTTTTTTCTTCTTGGAATGATGGCTCCGGATTCATATGTAAATGGCGGCGTATTTCCACCATTTCGGCATAGTTGACATCTAATTGTTCATAAAGTTTTTCAATCATTGGAGTAGCTCCCTTCAATATAATATGTAAAGGATAACACATATATAACGAATTTATTATTTTTTCAGTGAACTGTTAGCATGGAGCCTATTATTCGTGGATGTTTGCGGAGTGCTATATGAAGTAGAGTGCTAAGGAAAATAAGAATCCCGCAGCTTATACGCTGCGGGAAAAAGGTTGGTTTACTTGTCTTCTGGTGTTGCGGCATAAGTTGTTACGTAGGAAGAACCGGAAAAGATATTTGGCCGTTTTTCTGCGGCGCCTTCAGCAGGCTTTGAATGAGCCTGTGAAAAAGCTTGGGATTCTTTCCACTTCTCAAAAAAGTTCGGTGATTCCCATTCGGTCAATACCACATACGTATCAGAACCTTTCGGACGCAGTACGCGGAACGCGATATACCCAGGTTCGTTTTCGATGGCACCTGCCCGGTTTTTGAAACGGTGTTCAAAAATCGGCCGGCCTTCCTCGGTCACCGGAATATTGTTCATAACAAAAAATCCTTTTTCTTTGAATTCGCCAGTGCCGTCCACCACTTCATAGCGTCGGGGCGTTTGGAAAACAGTTTTTCCTTCCGTTTCATGGAGAACCAAAGTGGTATTTTCCCCTTGCATGACCACCATATTCTCGTTCGGGTATTTATCCCGCAATTTCTTCATGTAGTCATATGTTCCAGTCGTCATATATAAGTTCAAAAAATTCCCCTCCAATGCTGTTCTTGTTAGTATACCGTTCCCTGAACAAAAACGCATGAAACGCATTTGTCCATCCCGTGACTGGAGAAGCGTCTAATTTATGACATTTCCTTAAGGAAACTATACAATAAAGGATAGAGCGTCTATAGTAAATACCGATATGGAATAGATATGCACTAGATTTAACAGACTGAAGGGATGAATTGACACATGACTTTTAACGACACTTTATTGAGGGCGGCACGTGGAGAAAAAACAGAACATGTGCCGGTATGGTATATGCGCCAAGCAGGGCGTTCACAGCCGGAATATCGCAAGATTAAAGAAAAATATTCGCTGGAGGAAATCACGCATCAGCCTGAGCTATGTGCATATGTAACAAAACTGCCGGTTGACCAGTATGGCGTCGACGCTGCAATTTTATACAAAGATATCGTAACGCCACTGCCAGCTATCGGGGTTGACGTTAAAATCAAAGCAGGCATTGGGCCGGTTATCGACAATCCGATCCGCACACTAGCGGATATTGAACGCCTTGGTGAAATCAATCCTGAAAAAGACGTGGATTTTGTTTTGGAAACAATCCGTATGTTGACGCAAGAACAACTGGATGTGCCATTGATCGGATTTTCCGGAGCGCCGTTTACGCTCGCAAGCTATATGATTGAAGGCGGCCCTTCACGTAGCTACAATAAAACGAAAGCCATGATGGCTTCCCAACCCCAAATGTGGTTTGCATTGATGGATAAATTGGCAGACACCATTATTCCATACGTGAAAGCACAAATCAAAGCAGGGGTAAAAGCGGTTCAAATTTTTGATTCATGGGTCGGGGCGTTAAATGTGGAAGATTATCGCATTTTCATCAAGCCGGTCATGGATCGGATTTTCTCGGAACTTCGGACAGAAGGAGTACCGTTGATCATCTTTGGTGTGGGAGCTAGCCACTTGGCAAAAGAATGGCACGACCTTCCAGTAGATGTAGTGGGATTGGACTGGCGTTTGCCGATTTCTGAAGCGCGTTCGATGGGATTGACAAAAGCATTGCAAGGCAACTTTGATCCTTCATATTTATTAGCAGACTGGCCGGTCATTGAAGAACGGGCTAAAGCGATTTTGGATATGGGCATGCAGCAAGATGGCTATATTTTCAATCTTGGCCATGGGGTCTTCCCGGAAGTCAATCCGGATACATTAAAGCGTTTGACTGCATTCATCCATGAATACAGCGCAGCCTATAAACTAAATAATTAATCAGCTATATGAGATAAACTAACCTTCCTATTTCAAAGCTGGCGAGGCGATATAGAAATAGTATGGTTTTCTCTGTTGTTTTGCTCGATATCTTTAGATGAGTAAAATGGAAGTGGGAAATTCTTCTATTCAACTTATATAATCAAAACTTAGAGGTGACTGATGATGAAAAAGACAATGGGATTATTGGTTATGGCGTATGGAACGCCTTATGAAGAAGCGGATATCGAGCGTTATTACACGCACATTCGCCGCGGCCGCAAGCCGAGCGAAGAAAGCTTGGAAGATTTGCGCAGCCGTTATAAAGCAATCGGCGGATTGTCGCCGTTGGCAAAAATTACGAAAGATCAAGCGGAATCTCTTGGAGCACGATTGAATGAGATTCAGGACGATATTGAGTTTAAAGTTTATCTTGGGTTAAAGCATATCGAACCGTTCGTTGAAGACGGGGTGGAAGCTATGCATCGCGATGGCATAAAAGAAGCTGTTTCTATCGTATTAGCTCCGCATTTCTCGACGTTTTCCGTGAAATCATATAATGGTCGTGCATTAGAAGCTGCTGAAAAAGCAGGCATCAAATTAACTTCAGTTGAAAGCTGGTACACAGAACCGAAATTCATTCAGTACTGGAGTGAAAAAGTAGGTGCGGCGTTTGCTGAAATGCCGGAAGAAGAACGCGCAAAATCATGTTTAATCGTTTCAGCGCACTCATTGCCTGAGAAAATCATCGCAAATGGCGATCCATACCCAGACCAATTGAAAGAAACTGCGGAATTGATTTCTCAAGCAGCGGGCGTAGCAAACGTGGAAGTAGGCTGGCAAAGTGCCGGTCAAACACCGGAACCATGGATCGGGCCTGACGTCCAGGATTTGACCCGTGAATTATTTGAAGAAAAAGGATATACATCTTTTGTTTATACGCCGGTTGGATTTGTAGCCGACCATTTAGAAGTCCTGTTTGACAATGATTACGAGTGCAAAGTAGTGTGCGATGAAATCGGCGCAACTTACCGTCGCCCTGAAATGCCGAATGTTCAGCCATTGTTCATCGATGGTTTAGCTGATGTCGTTTTGAAAAAATTAGCCGATAAATAAATCTTTATTGGAAGTGATAAACGTGGAGGAGCGGATCCGAAAAGTTGCAGTTGTAGGTGGAGGGATCACAGGCCTGACTGCTGCCTACTTTTTACAAAAACAGGCGCATGAGCAGGGCTTGCCGATACATATCACCTTGATTGAAGCGGCACATCGGTTAGGCGGCAAAATCCAGACGCTGCAAAAGGATGGCTTCGTGATTGAGCGTGGCCCTGATTCGTTTCTCTCTTTCAAGAACAGTATCGGAAGATTGGCGAAAGAGCTCGGCATTGCGGACAAACTTGTCCGCGGTGTTAAAGGGCAATGGTCCATTGTGGCAGAGGACAAGCTGCAACCAATTCCAGAAGGCACTATTATGGGCGTGCCTACCAACCTCGGCGCGTTTCTTACTTCTGATTTGTTTTCCTGGAGCGGAAAGGTGCGAGCAGCAGGTGATTTGGTTCTGCCGAAGGCAGCAGAGGCCAGCGATCAATCATTAGGCAAGTTCATGCGCCGCCGGTTTGGCAAAGAGTTGGTGGAGAATTTGTTGGAACCCCTCTTGTCTGGAGCAAACGGGGGAGATATCGATCGTATGAGTTTGGAAGCTGCTTTTCCACAATTTGCAGAAGTGGAGCAAAAACACCGCAGCTTAATGACGGGCATGAAAAAAACAAAGGCGGGCGCTCGTGCAGCTGTCTACAGCAGAAACGAAGAAGACGTCTACCAAACGTTTGAAGGCGGTTTGCAGACGCTGGTCGAAGCTCTAGAAAAAAAACTCAGCGGTTGTACAATCTTGAAGGGCGTTAAAGTGGATGGCATAAAAGCGGAAGCGGTTAAAGCGAGCCTGAAACTGAACAATTCTTCCACTATACTGGTCGACCAAGTCCTTTTTGCTCTTCCCCATTCAAAGCTGCTCCCTTTGTTTGAGCCATACGATTTATTGAATGGTTTGAAAGAAATGCCAATGACTTCAATTGCAACAATTTCCATGGTCTTTCCGGAAAGTGCAGTGGAGTTTGGTGAAAGCACCGGCTTTGTAGTAGCGCGCAACAGTGATTTCGCAATTACAGCGTGCAGCTGGCCTCAGCAAAGATGGCCTTCTATAGCGGTTCCTGAAGGGAAAAAGATGCTTCGGGCCTTTATAGGAAGAGTCGGGGATGAAGCAGTGGTCGATTTGGCTGATCATGAAATTGAAAAAATCGTCCTGTCAGACTTGCGCAAAATGATGAAAATCGAAGGGAAACCGGATTTTATCGTTGTTTCTCGCTGGAAGCAGGCAATGCCTCAATATGTGGTCGGGCATAAAAAACGGGTTGCGGAAGCGAAGAAGGAACTTGAAAAAGAATTCCCTATGGTCCAATTGGCTGGGAGTTCTTTTGGCGGCTTTGACTTAGCGGATTGTGCCGAACAAGGAAAAATTGCAGCATGCCGGATAGTAGAACAGTTATTAGGATAACAATCCTCATGGAGGTTATTATGATGAAAAAGTTTGCTTGGCTTGGATTGTCCGTATTGCTTCTTGGAGCATGCGGCACAAAAGAAGCCGAAACATCAGGCGCCGGCAATACGCTGGAAGAAGTTGTTGTGGATTTCAATACTGGTCAATCGGCCGAAGCAGGTGAGAAAGTGGCGTTATCCGTCACTGTCACTCAAGGCGATGAAACAGTGGAGGACGCAGATGAAGTGGTGTATGAAGTATGGGAATCGGGACACCGTTCAGACGGGGAAATGATTGCTGCCAAACATACAACTGATGGCGTCTATGAAGCTGAAACGGTTTTTGAAGAAGAAGGGCTGTATTATATGCAGGCCCACACAACAGCACGGCGCCTGCATGCCATGCCTAAACAAGAAATAACGGTCGGCAATCCGGATCCGGAATCAATTGTTCCGGATGATAGCGAAGATTCCGAAGGCATGAAAATGATGGAAGACCATAGCGGACATTGATACAGGAGAAAAGACTACCGACCGGCTAAGCAAGATGAAGCCTGTGGCAGTCTTTTTCATTTTTCGCAAAAATCCGTTCGCATGATTTGTTCCTCTTCTTATCAAAAAACGAAAAACTCCCTCAATGGATTTGAGGGAGTTTTTCAGAGTGTTGAGTAACCCTTTGATATAAGATAAGAACTTATTTGTTCATCAAAAGAAAAGAAAACTTCCGATTTTTACGCCCTCCTTGCCAGAAGGAGGGCCATTTTTTTGATGTTTTGCGTGGCGGCTGTCAGGAAAGCCTGCTCTTGGACAGACGGACGCCCTCGGCGTCTTGCGTAGCGAAAGCCATGGAGTTCTTTGGCATCCGCAAAGCTTCTTTCAATGGTTTGGCTGCGCAG
>NZ_PYAT01000014.1 GCF_003014655.1 Planomicrobium soli
CAAAGGGCAACCGTCGCAGAAATTTTATTGCCGCGTTCGGAACGCGTCAATAAACGTTTGTTGACGTTTTGCTGTTCAGTTTTCAAGGTTCATGTCTCAGTTGCGTTTATCAGCAACTTTATTAGTATACCTTTTCCAAAATCAGATGTCAACTATAAATTTTGAATTTATATTTGGCAACCGTTTTGCTTTATTGGCAACTTTTTAATAATATCTCTTTCACGACTCATTGTCAACACTCTATTTCAATGTTTTTTTCGAGTCGTTTTAAGGACAGTTACTAATATAACAGCCTCTCTAATTTAAGTCAACACTTTCCCTGATTTAATTATACGTAAAAAATCATCTTTTAAATATGGACTCAGGCCTTCTAAAATAAAAAGCCCACTCCCAAGCTGCTTGCCCTCCTTCCATGCTTACTGTAAATATAAAAGCCATCCTGCTCCTCTCTAAGAGGCTACCGGATGGCTTTTAATCACTTATCTTTTTTTAGCAGCAGGTTGTGCCGCAGCTTTCCTCGCTGCACGCCGCTCTTCAAGTTTTTGCCGATCTACATCAGACTTGGCGTTATATTTAGGCAAGACTAGGATTTGATATGCATTCACCGATAAAAATGGGAATAGCAATAGCGTGACCCAGCTGTCAATATTTCCGGCTTCTACCATTAACGATGGCAGCCATTCTAAAGTCGTAACTACAATCATAAAGAATAGCGCGGAAACGAACGCCGTTTTATTAGTCCATTTCGCTTTGAAGTAAGCTGTAACTACTGCCGTTGCAATCAACACAAACAGCAAGGTTGCATACAGCCATACTTGACTGGATGTCTCAGCATTCGGTGCAAAGCGGAAAGCGATCAAATCAAAAATAACCACCGCGATGATTAAAAGCTGTACCCAATTCCAAAGCCGAAGCGTCCGGAACATGTTCATTCCAAACTGATGAATCGTCAAGTATGCGAAAAAGCCCATCTGCGCAATCAAACTCATTGTAGCCCCGACCACAACCATCCAAACAAAGCCTGCGAGAAATTCTCCCCACTGTCCACTTCGGAATGCTTCTGCAAAAACATCGTTCCAGCGAATAAATAACCCAAGTATCCCGGTTATTAATCCACCGATTAAAATTGCATTTATCGAAAATTTTATCCAATTTCGTATTGTCACTTGAATGCCTCCGTTATTTGAAGTCCTTTTACAATTGTAACAACCGCCAGAAGAAAAATCCATCAGCCATACGCAATAGATGTGAACAAACATTGAAACACTGCGATTGGAAATTAAAAACCCGGAAGCCTAATTCGGTTTCCGGGTTGTTTGCTTATTTATTTTTCTGCAAACTGTTTTAAAATTTGTTGAGCGATCTCTTCGTAGATCTTTCCGGTTGGGTGCTCTGCAGCATATACAGATGGAGCAAAGTCTTCTTCATTCCAATCAGGTTGACCAAGCGGAATCTGGCCAAGCAAAGGCGCTTGCAATTCTTCTGCCAGTTTCGGTCCGCCGCCTTGTCCAAATAAATACTCTCTTGTCCCTGTCTCTTTGCTTTCGAACCATGCCATGTTCTCGATGACTCCGAGAACTTCGTGGTCCGTTTGAAGAGCCATGGCTCCTGCACGCGCTGCTACGAAAGCGGCCGTCGGATGAGGCGTTGTGATGACGATTTCCTTTGAAGCTGGAAGCATCTGATGAATGTCGAGCGCAACGTCCCCTGTTCCCGGTGGCAGATCTAGCAACAGATAGTCTAATTCTCCCCACTCTACATCACGGAAGAATTGATCTAAAACTTTACCGAGCATTGGACCACGCCATACAACCGGCATATTGTCTTCTACAAAAAAGCCCATGGAAATAACTTTTACGCCGAAACGCTCTACCGGAATAATTGTATTCCCCCGTACAACAGGCGTCTTATCAATTCCCATCATGTCCGGCACACTGAATCCATAGATGTCAGCATCGATCAAGCCGACTTTTTTGCCGAGACGTGCTAACGCAACAGCTAAGTTGACAGAAACCGTTGATTTTCCTACTCCACCCTTACCACTCGCAATTGAAATAAATTCAACTTTGTTTAATGGCGACAATAAATCCTGCGCTTCGGCCGCTGTTGCTTGGCCGCGGAACTGAGCCAAAGCTTCCGGAGGCAGTTCTTCGAAGCGAATTCCGACAGAAGCTGCTCCTGCCCCTTTTAGCATTTCAACAACTTTCATTTGCATTTGCATTTGTTCTGGCGTATTTGTTTTGGCGATGGCCAACTTTACGCTGACATGATTTTTTTCCTCTTTGATTGAGACAGAAGTAATACCATTCGTTTCATTTAAGGATCTATGTAAAAAAGGATCTTGCAACTCTCCAAGCAACTCGCGCACTTGTTGTTCATTCATCATAATCGATACACTCCTTAAGTCTTTTGCTCACCGTACAGTATAACACAGAGTTTTCTATTTTAAATCTATTCAGTCTTCGGGAAAAGGAAAAACAAAACCCTCTTCTAGAATAAGAAGAGGGTGGCCTATTTTCGATTATTTTCCCGCAAGCTCTCTTGTCTTAAGTGCTTGAGAGAGAGTGCTATAGACTTCAATATCTTTAAATTGGATACCTAGATGAATAGCTGTTTGAGCAATGTCCGGGCGAATGCCTGACAATGAAGTTCTGATGCCAATCAAATTCAGCCCTTTGATCAATTGGAAGATTTGATGGACAACCATCGTATCAATCACCGGAACTCCGGATAAATCGATGAACAATCTTTCAAGGCCATGCTTAGCGCTTTTTTGCAATGTATTCTCAAACATTACTTTCGCCCGATATGTATTGATCTCTCCAATCAAAGGAAGTAGCCCGGTCTTATTGGCAAGAATAATAACAGGAGAACTCAATTCAATAATCATCTGCTGCTGGGCATTGGATTTTTCTTCGGCTGCCTTTGCGTTTTCGTAACTAAATCTTAAAACGATTTCGTTGATGCCATTTACGATGTCGCGTTTCCAAGCGCTTACCTCTTCAGCCGAGACCGTTTCTTCATGAAGTGATGCGTATTCTTCTACCAGATCCAAGTACTGATTCTGTGTGCGGAAGAATTCCCGAATGATATCTGTGATGGGTGTAGCTAAATGGGCTTCGTCCTGCGCAATGTCCGTAACCCATTCTTGAAAGTCTTCAAAAAACTCTTTCTTGCCTTTATTGAAAATTGATGAGAAGTTAACATGAAAATTATGGTTTTGCTTTTTAAGGGCTTCAACAACTTTAGGATCATGGGAACCGTAAACACCGGCTTGGCTTTCCCCCAAGGAAGCATACCACTCTTCTGTTAAGTTCCACGTTTTTTCTAAAAAGTATTCATGCAATCCGACTTTCTTTCCCATTCTTTCTCTCCTCCTGCGCTATACCTTGGAATCTTTGTCGCAGCTTATGGCTTTATCTCAGTGAAGCTGATAAACATAATAAACGATGACGGCTTGTAAACTCTTCTATTTTTATAGTATAACATCCTTTGAAAAATTGCATTGTTAGCCCTTAAAATATTCTTTTGTAGATAAGACCTGTTGTTAATCCACTTTTGAGTTTATTTCATTCGTATGTCATTTATCGGGGTGCGCCCTAAACAAACTCTATAGATGTTATGCTGTAATTCCAGCCAGATACCGCCTAGATTCTTTCAGCTTTTATGGTCCCTTTCCAAAAACAGAAAGGAGAATGCACTATGTCACTAGAAAGCATAAAAGAAATTCTGTAAACAGTTTGTTTTTATAACACTGTAAACATCACCCAAACATTCAGCAAAAATGAACAAGCGCTTTTTACTGTAGTCTGTTTAAAAAATACGTCTACTTTGGAAGTGAAGAATCTTCAAACTCAACGGGTTAAGTATTTTGAATCGGCAGAAGAAGCAGCCATTGCCATAAACGAAGGAATAGGCGCCTATAATTTAACTTGACCTCCGTTTTTCTGGGGGTTTTATTTTATGAATCAATAAAAATATAAAAAGCCCTTTTCTCGATATGAGAAAAGGGCTTTTGTTGAAAATTAACGTTTTGAGAACTGTGGCGCACGACGAGCTGAACGAAGACCTGGTTTCTTACGTTCTTTCATACGTGGGTCGCGTGTTAAAAGACCAGCAGATTTCAAAGCAGGACGGAAAGCAGGGTCTACTGTAAGTAGAGCGCGAGCGATTCCGTGGCGTACTGCTCCAGCTTGACCTGTGAAGCCGCCGCCTTTTACGTTTACAAGCACGTTATAGCTTCCAAGAGTTTCAGTAGCTACTAGTGGTTGTTTGATGATTTGCTCAAGCGTTTCGTATGGAACGTAATCCGATACGTCACGGTTGTTGATTGTAATTGTGCCGTCGCCAGGTACTAGACGTACGCGAGCTGTTGAGTTTTTACGGCGACCTGTACCGATATATTGAACTTGTGCCAAAGGTGTATCCTCCTCTTATTTACTAATATTATCCGCGAAGTTGGTAAACTTCAGGCTGTTGTGCTTGGTGTTTGTGTTCTGGTCCAGCGTAAACGTGCAGTTTGCTGAATGTTTGACGTCCTAAAGAGTTCTTAGGAAGCATTCCTTTGATAGCCAATTCAAGCATTTTTGTTGGGTAGTTTGTGCGCATTTCAAGTGCAGTACGCTGTTTTAACCCGCCGCTGAATTGAGTGTGGCGATAGTAGATTTTGTCTGAAAGTTTTTTACCTGTAAGGTGAATTTTTTCAGCGTTGATGATGATCACGTGGTCACCAGTGTCAACGTTTGGTGTGAATGTTGGTTTGTATTTCCCGCGCAAGATTGAAGCGACTTCAGAAGCTAAACGTCCAAGAGTTTGCCCTTCTGCATCGACAACCAACCATTTACGCTCTACTTCGTGACCTTTAGCCATGAATGTTGTACGCATGTATATTGTCCTCCTAATAAATCGTCTCTTTTATTTAATCACAGTTCCATGTTCCGTTGTTCCGTTTTTTCGTTATCCCTAACAAATAACCTTCCGGGGCATATCGTGGGGGTAATGAAAATACCATACATCATGTTATAACGCCAGCGGTCGAAAGTCAAGCGTTTTTCTCAAAACACCAGGAAAAGTTGTTTCAGTCTGTGTAAGTTACATTTTCCAGGTACAACCCATGAGCAGCGGCTGTTTTTCCTGCAGCGCTTCTGTCTGCGGCTTCAACAATTGAAGCCATTTCAGCCGCCTCTCTTCTTCCGAGGCCGATTTCCATCAAGGTGCCAGCAATGATCCGCACCATATTGTATAAAAAGCCGGAACCTTCTATTATCATATGAAGCTCTTCACCGCGTTCTTCAATATCCAATCGACGGACTGTCCGGACTTTATCCACTACTCCAGTGTTCGCAGCGCAAAAACTCGAAAAATCATGTGTGCCTAAAACAGCCGCCGCAGCCTGTCTCATCGCTTCCACATTCGGCCGTTGTTTCGTATGCACCATATAATTCCGGGTGAATGGGCTGATGATCGAGCTGCGGTCCCATTTGTATCGGTATGTTTTTCCACTTGTATGGTAACGCGCATGAAACGATGGAGCTGCTTCTTCAATAGCCAAAACCCGAATATCTTCCGGCAGCAATACATTTAACGCCTTAAGCCAGCCGGCAATCGGAATTGCAAGTGTCGTGTCAAAGTGGATGACCTGGCCAGTCGCATGCACTTTGGCGTCTGTCCGTCCGCTCGCTACGACCTGGATCGCCTGTCCTTTATGAATGGTTTTTAATACGCTCATTAGCTCCTGCTGAACCGTACGCGAATTCGGCTGGACCTGATAGCCCGCAAAACCCGATCCATCATAAGCAATTTTGGCTTTCATTCGTTTCATTTTGTCTCTCCTTAAATCCGTAAATACCATAGCAAGGCCGCTAAGCCGGCAAGAAGCGCCAAACTTAACGTATCAACAAATCTCCAGTTTAACTGCCGGTAACGTGTTCTTCCGGCATCTCCGCGGTAGCCGCGCACTTCCATCGCCGTCGCTAAATCTTCCGCACGTTTAAAAGCACTCACAAACAACGGAATAAGCAAAGGGACGACCGCTTTTACGCGCTCTTTTATCGGACCCGATCCAATATCGGAACCTCTTGCCATTTGAGCTTTCATGATTTTTCCTGTTTCATCCATTAAAGTCGGAATGAAACGCAGTGAAATCGACATCATTAATGCCAATTCATGAACCGGCAATTTTAGCCTTTTGAACGGTCCAAGCAATACTTCAATTCCATCAGTAATTGAAATTGGCGAAGTCGTTAATGTTAAAATACTTGTGATGAACACCAGCACCAAGAAACGGATTGAGATGAAAACCCCTTGCCGGAGGCCTTCTTCATAAATTTCCAAAAACCAGAAATTGATGAGTAAATCTCCTTCTCTTGTAAAAAAGATATGCAAAAGAAAAGTAAAAACCACCAATATAATAACTGGCTTCAATCCGGTTATTAAAAAGTAGAGCCGAATTTTAGACAAGGTCACGACCAGAAGAGTAAACGCCAACAAAACAGCATATGACACTACGCTATTGGCAATAAAAACAATGGCAATAAACAAGAAGACAAATAAAATTTTCGCCCTTGGGTCCATTTTATGGACGAACGAATTTCCAGGAATAAAGCGCCCGAAGATCATTTTTTCCATCATATTAAATCACGCCCTTTTGATAAGGCTAGCGCTATATTTTTAGCCAATGCTTCTTCAGTCAATGAAATGCCATCCAGCATAATTCCGGTTTTTTCTTCAAACTTACGCTGAAGCCGGATTGAACGCGGTGGTTCCAATCGATAGTCCTGAAGCTGCTCTTCATTCGTAAAAATGTCTCTCGGCTCTCCTGTGGCCACGCAACGGCCGCTGTGCATGATTGCCACCAGATCAGCGTAACGTGCCGCATCCTCCATGCTATGCGTCACAAGGACGGTCGTTAAGTTCCTTTTTAGGTGAAGCTCATGAAATAGGTCCATAATTTCACGGCGTCCTCTTGGATCTAGACCGGCAGTCGGCTCATCAAGCACTAATACATCTGGCTCCATAGCTAATACTCCCGCTATTGCCACTCTTCGCATCTGGCCGCCTGAGAGATCAAATGGAGATTTAGACAATACTTCTGGAGGCAGCCCCAGCTGCTCCACCAATTCATGTGCCCGGCGGCTTGCTTCTTCTTCTGGCACGCCGTAATTTAATGGTCCGAACATAATATCCTTTAAGACCGTTTCATCAAACAACTGCTGTTCCGGAAACTGAAAAACAATCCCTACTTGACGGCGCACTGGCCGTAGGTTTTTTGCTTTGACCCCTGACTGAAGTTTTCGATCACCAATAACCACATATCCTTCGGTAGGCAACAACAATGCGTTCAAATGCTGCAACACTGTTGATTTGCCTGATCCTGTATGGCCGATAATCGCCGTATAAGAGTCTGACGGAATATGCAGCGTTACATCATGCAAAGCCCTTTTTTCAAAAGGGGTATCTTGTGCATAGCTATACCCTACTTCTTGAAGTAAGATGTCCATAACTCTTCCACCAACTCATCTTCTGACATATGTTCTTTTGCAACAGGCACTCCTGCTTCTCTCAACAAATGCGTCATGCGCATCGCAAACGGCAAATCCAATCCAAGTTCTACCAGGGCTTCCCCAGATAAAAAGACCTCTTCCGGCGTGCCTTCTGTATGCTTCTGTCCAGCGTTCATGACGATAATGCGATCAGCAAGGGCCGCTTCTTCTAAATCATGCGTAATGGAAATGACCGTCAAGCCCGTCGCTTTCCGAAGTTCTCGTATAGTTTCAATGACTTCTATTCGCCCTTGCGGATCAAGCATCGATGTCGCTTCATCCAGTATCAACAACCGAGGTTTCAGCGCCAACGCTCCTGCTATGGCCACCCGCTGCTTTTGACCGCCAGACAAATGATGAGGCTCCTGGTCCATAAACTCTTCCATCTTTACTTGACGCAACGATTCTTTTACCCGCAGCACCATATCGGCATGAGGCACGCCATTATTCTCCAAAGCAAAAGCTACATCATCTTGGACGGTCGCTCCCACAAACTGGTTGTCTGGATTTTGAAACACCATTCCCATTTGCGAACGGATGTCCCATAAACTTCCTTCAGACATAATTTGACCCATGGCTTCTACCGTTCCTTGCTGGGGAAACAACAAGCCGTTCATTAATTTGGCAATCGTCGACTTCCCTGAACCGTTATGGCCAACTAGTGCAATCCATTCACCGTTTTGAATGGAAAAAGACAAGTTCTGCACAGCTGGGCGCACAGTTTCGTTTTCTGGTGCATATGTAAATGTCACATTTGCAAATGACATAATAGTCGAATTCATCTCAGCTGACCTCCTCTAACTCCTGCTAAGCTCTACTCTACTTGGTTCCTCATATGTATGTAAATATAGCAGAACTTCAATCTGCAAAATTATCTTTACTCTGCTAAAAACAGCTTAAATAAAAAAAGCGCGCACCTCATTCAGAGAAATGCGCTTTTCTATTTCTATGGCTTCCCAGGTTGCTTAAGCCCGGGTTGAATGAGGTGCGTAGAGCTAGACAAGACGCCGCCTTTCGGCTCGCTCATCATAACACTCAGCTTTTCATATTGTCGTATAAATCATAATGCTAAAAGAAGAGGGTTTGAACCCTCTTCAATGTGATTAAACTAATTCGATAATTACGATTGGTGCGCCGTCTCCGCGACGAGGACCCATTTTCATAATGCGAGTGTATCCGCCTTGGCGTTCTGCGTAACGTGGTGCAACATCATCAAACAATTTTTGCAAAGCAAAAGTTGTTGTTTCGTTACCTTCCTCATCCGTAGATGTAACCAATTCACGACGCATCCATTCTGCAGCTTTACGACGAGCGTGAACATCTCCACGTTTGCCTAAAGTAATCATTTTTTCTACAGTAGAACGCACTTCTTTCGCACGAGCTTCAGTCGTTTGAATGCGCTCATGTACGATTAAGTCTGTTGTAAGGTCACGTAATAGTGCTTTACGTTGAGAACTTGTACGTTGAAGCTTTCTCATTGAAGTTTCCCTCCTTCGGTAAATAGTTCGGAACAGAATTTAAGGCAATCAGTCTTCTTTACGAAGTCCTAGTCCTAAATCTTCCAACTTCACTTTAACTTCTTCAAGTGATTTGCGTCCAAGGTTGCGGACTTTCATCATGTCGTCTTCCGACTTGCTTGCCAGTTCATGTACCGTATTGATACCTGCACGTTTTAAGCAGTTGTAAGAGCGTACCGATAGATCCAGTTCTTCGATAGTCATCTCTAGAACTTTTTCTTTTTGGTCTTCTTCTTTTTCAACCATGATTTCAGCCGTTTGTGCCTCGTCTGTTAATCCTACGAAGATATTCAAATGCTCGGTAAAAATTCTTGCGCCAAGCGCGATTGCCTCTTTCGGACCGATGCTTCCATCTGTCCAGACATCAAGAGAGAGTTTATCAAAATGAGTCAGTTGACCCACTCGAGTGTTTTCCACTTGGAAATTGACGCGTGAAACAGGCGTATAAATAGAGTCAATCGGGATAACGCCGATTGGAAGATCTTCACGTTTGTTCTGATCTGCTCGAGCATATCCACGGCCTCGGTTCGCATACATACGCATACGGAGATGGCCATTTTTAGCGATTGTAGCAATATATAAATCCGGATTCAGAATTTCCACGTCACTGTCGTGAGTAATATCTGCAGCCGTAACCGTTCCATCACCTTTAACATCAATTTCAATGACTTTTTCTTCGTCAGAGTAAATTTTCAGCGCAAGCTTCTTAATGTTCAAAATGATTGATGCCACGTCTTCTTCTACACCTTCAACAGTAGAGAATTCATGCAAAACACCGTCAATTTGAATCGAAGTAACTGCAGCGCCTGGTAAAGATGAAAGTAAGATTCGACGTAAGGAGTTTCCTAAAGTGGTTCCATATCCACGCTCAAGAGGTTCAATAACGAATTTGCCGTATTTGGCGTTGCTATCGATCTCAATCGTTTCAATCTTTGGTTTTTCTATTTCGAGCATTCATTTACCCTCCTTCAAAACGTCGGTGTTTATTTCGCTTCATCAAGAACTCGAGAGTCATAAGGACTTTCGCTACGGTTCAGAACACATTCAGTATATCGTGATGTTCAAAATCCGATTCAGATTAACGATTATACGCGACGGCGTTTTGGCGGACGGCAACCGTTATGAGGTACTGGAGTTACATCTTTGATTGCTGTAACTTCTAGTCCGGCAGCTTGAAGTGCGCGGATTGCAGCCTCACGACCTGAACCAGGACCTTTAACTGTAACTTCCAAAGTTTTAAGACCGTGTTCGATTGATGTTTTAGCAGCGGTTTCTGCAGCCATTTGAGCAGCGAAAGGTGTAGATTTACGTGAACCTCTAAATCCTAGAGCACCTGCGCTTGACCAAGATACTGCGTTCCCTTGCATATCTGTAATCGTAACAATTGTGTTGTTAAATGTTGAGCGGATGTGAGCGATACCTGATTCGATATTCTTTTTCACACGACGCTTACGAGTTTGTTGTTTACGTGCCATGTTAAGAAGAAACCTCCTTTACTGATTATTTTTTCTTGTTCGCAACAGTTTTACGAGGACCTTTACGCGTACGCGCATTGTTCTTCGTATTTTGACCGCGTACAGGTAGTCCACGGCGGTGGCGGATACCCCGGAAGCTAGCAATTTCCATCAAGCGTTTGATGTTCATAGATACTTCACGGCGAAGGTCACCTTCAATTTTGTATTGATCTAATTGTTCACGGATATTGTTCAACTCATCTTCTGTAAGATCACGAACTCGTGTATCTTCAGAAATGCCAGCAGCAGAAAGAACTTTCTGTGCAGTTGTTTTACCAACACCGAAAATATATGTTAATGAAATAACAACGCGTTTGTCGCGCGGAATGTCAACACCAGCAATACGTGCCATGTGTGCCATGCACCTCCTTCATATTAGCCTTGTCTTTGTTTGTGTTTCGGATTTTCACAGATTACCATTACTTTACCGTTTCTGCGAATAACTTTACATTTTTCACAGATCGGTTTCACAGATGGTCTCACTTTCATCTAACCTAACCTCCTTAGTAGTCCGGAGTGCAAAAGATTATTTAAAACGGTATGTGATACGACCGCGAGTTAAATCGTAAGGAGAAAGTTCCACTGTTACTTTATCTCCTGGCAGAATGCGGATAAAGTGCATGCGGATCTTGCCAGATACATGCGCAAGAATCGTATGGCCATTTTCCAATTCTACTTTAAACATCGCGTTAGGCAAAGTCTCAACGACTGTTCCTTCGATTTCAATTACATCGTCTTTCGCCATCGACCCAGTCTCCCTTCTGTATACAAATTAGGATCTCATCTTCAAACAGTATTTGCTGATTGAACAATAGTGCTCTATTCATTCACCAGGATTGCATGAATGGCAGTGAAGGCAAGTCTCCGAGTTCCGCTTCCTGCAGATGCAGGTCGGGGGTAATCCGGTTGCCAGTCTGCCTCATGTATCCTCGGCCGCCCGGACTGCCTTGGATGAGTTCCAAACCCGTTACACAGATGCTTCCACGAAACCCATTATACTCCCTCCAGTTGCGAATTGCACGGCTCAAAGGCCTAAGATATTCGGCACTGAATTTCATATAACCAGGCATTTTATGCTTTTGCAGCTCTCGAGAATTCATTTCTCCTGTGCCCCTTAAAGCCACATGGAGGCAACTAACTGCGCCCGGCGCCGGGTATTATCCTCGGTCGCCCTTTAGAAGAGCATCAATGTCAGCAAATACTTGGTGAATATCCTGCTGTCCATTTATATTCCCCAGCACGCCTTTGCTTTCATAGAAATCAAGAAGCGGCTGTGTTTGTTGCATGTTAACTTCTAAACGTTTCGTGACGGTTTCAGGCTTATCATCTTCGCGCTGGTAGAGCTCTCCGCCATCTTTGTTGCACACACCAGCTGTTGCCGGCGGGTTAAACACAGTATGGTAAGCAGTTCCACAAACTTTACAAATCCAACGGCCTGTCAAACGTGCAATCAACTCATCTTGTTCAACTTGAATATTTACGACATGCTCGATTCTTTTGCCAAGATCAGCAAGAAGAGATTCTAGCGCTTCAGCTTGAGGAACTGTTCGTGGAAAGCCATCTAATAGAAAGCCTTCTTGACAATCAACCTTGCTAAGACGCTCACGGACGATACCGATAGTCACTTCATCAGGTACTAATGCACCTTGATCCATGAACGATTTTGCTTTCAAGCCTAGTTCCGTTTCACCTTTGATGGCGGCGCGGAACATATCACCTGTAGAAATATGAGGGATGTCGTACTTCTCAACAATTTTGTCTGCTTGAGTGCCTTTTCCGGCACCAGGAAGACCCATTAATACGATATTCATACGGTTTTGCCCCCTCAGACAATTGGACAAGGAACGCCTAAACGTTCCTCTACGCCCATTGATTATTTCATAAAGCCTTTATAATGGCGCTTTACAAGTTGTGATTCCAGTTGTTTCATCGTTTCAAGCGCAACCCCTACTACAATCAGAAGGCTAGTTCCACCAATTTGAGCCGATTGGGGCAAGCCCGCAAGGTTGATGAAGAAAATTGGCATAATAGCGACCAGTGCAAGGAAGATGGCGCCGACGATTGTCAAACGGTATAGCACACTTGTTAAGTAATCCTGTGTATTTTTACCCGGACGGATTCCCGGAATATATGCACCCTGCTTTTTCAAGTTATCCGACACGTTTTCAGGATTCACCTGAATGAATGCGTAAAAATACGTGAAAGCCACAATCAAGGCAACATAAATAATCATGCCGACAGGACGAGTATAATCAAAAGTATTTTGGATCGCATCCGTAAACGCGTTAGCTCCAAAGAAAGAAGCAATGGTTTGTGGCGTAATGATAAACGCCACTGCAAAGATTACTGGGATAACTCCGGCCGCGTTTACTTTCAAAGGTAAATGCGTTTGTTGTCCGCCGGCTGTTTGGCCGCGGCCAGCAACTCGCTTTGCATACTGAATTGGAATTTTACGCAGCGCTTGCTGAACGTAAATAACCAATACTGTAACGGCAACAACTGCTAATGCAATCAACGCCATAATGGCGATGTTGATTGGAAGCTGATCTCCAGCTCCTTCAATCTGTTGTGCGTAAAGTTGGTTTATAGAACCAGGTATTGCAGCGACAATCCCAGCGAAGATGATAATCGAAATACCGTTCCCCACACCTTTTGCCGTAATCTGCTCACCAAGCCACAGTAAAAACGCTGTTCCTCCAGTCAATACGATAGCAATAACAACATACGTTGAGATTGTGTCATTCTGGATTAATGTTCCACCATACATTTGGTTGAACCCATAAGACATACCGATTGCTTGGATAAACGCAAGTACTATTGTGAAGTAGCGAGTGAATTGCGCAAGTTTCCGTCTTCCGACTTCACCTTGTTTCGCCCACTCTGCAAATTTCGGTACAACATCCATCTGCAATAATTGCACAATAATCGATGCTGTAATGTAAGGCATGATTCCCATCGCTAAAATCGAAAAGTTAGCTAAGGCGCCTCCACCGAAAGTATTTAAGAATCCAATCAAACCCATTTGATCAGTAGCTTGCAATACTGTTGCATCAACGTTCGGTACCGGAATGAAAGTCCCGATACGGAAAATGATGAGCATCAGTAGTGTAAAGATAATTTTATTTCGAATATCAGTCACGCGCATAAAATCAGAGATTGTCTGAAACATTAAACCACCTCGGTTTGTCCACCGGCAGCTTCAATCGCTTCTTTAGCTGATCCAGAGAATTTGTGAGCTTTGACAGTCAGTTTCTTTTCTAAGCTACCATTGCCAAGAATTTTGATTCCAGAACGTTCATTGCTCACAACACCTGATTCGATCAACAATGCAGGTGTAATTTCTGTGCCTTCTTCAAAACGGTTTAATACGTCCAAGTTTACTACTGCATAATCTTTACGGTTAATGTTCGTAAAGCCGCGTTTTGGTAAACGACGGAACAACGGGTTTTGTCCACCTTCAAATCCAGGGCGAACTCCTCCGCCTGAACGTGCGTTTTGACCTTTATGACCTTTACCTGATGTTTTACCAGTACCTGAACCGATACCACGTCCGATCCGCTTTCTTGAGCTGCGTGATCCTTCTGCTGGTTTTAATTCATGAAGTTTCATATGGTTGGCACCTCCTTCTATAGAAATCAGTAATTAAACTTCTTTAATTGTTACTAGATGAGCGACTTTATCAAGCATACCGCGAACGGCTGCGTTGTCTTGTTGCTCAACAGTTTGATGCATTTTGCGCAAGCCTAGGGCTTGAACAACTTTGCGTTGGTTCGGCTTTGAACCGATTACGCTTTTTGTGAGGGTAATTTCTAGTTTAGTAGCCATGTAATTTTCCCTCCTTATCCTAATAGCTCTGCTGTAGTTTTACCGCGAAGTTTTGCTACTTCATCAGCACTCTTCAGTTGAGTTAAACCGTCAATAGTTGCACGAACCATGTTGATTGGTGTGTTTGAACCTAGAGACTTAGATAAGATATCTTGTACTCCTGCAAGTTCAAGTACCGCACGGACAGGTCCGCCAGCAATTACTCCAGTACCCGGAGAAGCAGGTTTGATCAGGATTTGACCTGCACCAAAACGGCCGATTACTAAGTGTGGAGTTGTACCTTTAACCATTGGCACTGCAATAAGGTTTTTCTTGGCATCTTCGATACCTTTACGGATAGCATCTGGAACTTCTTGTGCTTTACCAGTACCGAAACCGACATTACCATTTTTGTCTCCTACTACAACTAATGCGGAGAAACGGAAACGACGTCCACCTTTTACAACTTTCGCTACGCGGTTAATCGTAACTACGCGTTCTTCAAGTTCAAGTTTGTTTGGATCAATACGACGCATGAAATGTGTCCCTCCTTCTTTTAAAATTCTAAACCATTTTCACGTGCTGCTTCTGCTAAAGCTTTAACACGTCCGTGATATAAATAACCACCGCGGTCAAAAACAATCGATGTCAACCCTTGTTCTACAGCACGTTTAGCGATAGTTTCGCCAATTTTAGTTGCAGCTTCAAGATTTCCGGTTGAGCCTTCGAAACCTTTTTCCATTGATGATGCGCTAATAAGCGTTACACCGTTAGTATCATCGATCAATTGAGCGTAAATGTATTTGTTTGAACGAAATACGTTTAAACGCGGGCGTTGTGCTGTGCCCGTAATTTTAGAACGTACGCGTGCATGACGTTTTTTACGAGATGCGTTTTTATCGAGTTTCGTAATCACTGAGGTCACTCCTTTCAGCCTGCCTAAGCAGCATTATTTACCTGTTTTACCTTCTTTGCGGCGAACTGCTTCTCCTTCATAGCGAATCCCTTTGCCTTTATATGGCTCTGGCGGACGCACTTGGCGGATGTTAGAAGCAAGAGCTCCAACACGTTCTTTATCAATACCTTTGATAACAACTTTTGTGTTAGCTGGGACTTCAACTGTAAGACCTTCTTCCGGTGTGAATTCTACCGGGTGAGAGTATCCAACGTTAAGAACCAATTTTGTTCCTTGTAATTGTGCACGGTAACCTACACCGACTAATTCAAGTGAACGTTCGAATCCAGCTGAAACTCCAGTAATCATGTTCGCAAGCAAAGCGCGGGTTGTACCGTGAATTGTGCGGTGTTCTTTAGAGTCAGAAGGACGTGACAATGTTAGGATGTTCTCTTCTTGAGAGATTGCGATATCTTTGTTAAATGTGCGAGATAGTTCGCCTTTAGGACCTTTTACTGTAACGACGTTGTTGTCGCCCACAGTAACGGTAACTCCAGCTGGTACCTCGATTGGTTTTTTACCTACTCGTGACATTCTGTTGCACCTCCATTCGTTTGTTGTTTATTACCAAACGTATGCTATGATTTCTCCGCCGATTTGTTTCGCGCGGGCTTCTTTATCAGTAACTAGACCTTGTGATGTCGATACTAGAGCAATTCCTAGACCGTTTAGTACACGAGGTACCTCATTTGTTTTAGCGTATACGCGCAAGCCTGGTTTTGAAATGCGTTTCAAGCCAGTGATAACGCGTTCGTTGTTAGCTCCGTATTTCAAGAAAATGCGGATCATACCTTGTTTTTCATCTTCAACATACTCAACGTCACGAACGAAACCTTCACGCTTAAGAATTTCAGCGATGTCTTTTTTCACGTTAGAAGCCGGAAGCTCTAATTTCTCGTGACGAACCATGTTCGCGTTACGAATGCGTGTAAGCATATCTGCAATCGGATCTGTCATTGTCATTACTTTTACCTCCTTCCCAAATTAGGGGATTACCAGCTGGCTTTTTTGACGCCAGGAATTTGTCCCACATATGCAAGTTCACGGAAACAAATACGGCAAAGTTTAAATTTGCGTATTACTGAATGCGGACGTCCGCAACGTTCACAGCGTGTATATGCTTGTACATTAAACTTTGGCGTGCGTTTTTGTTTTGCGATCATAGATTTTTTAGCCACGTTTACGCCTCCCTCACGTTTACTTTTGGAACGGCATTCCGAATTGTGTTAGTAACTCACGAGCTTCCTCGTCAGAGTTCGCAGTTGTTACAATTACGATGTCCATACCGCGTACTTTAGAAACTTTATCATAATCGATTTCAGGGAAGATCAATTGTTCTTTCACACCTAGTGTGTAGTTGCCGCGTCCGTCGAAAGATTTTTTCGATACGCCACGGAAGTCACGTACACGTGGTAATGAGATAGCAATCAATTTATCCAGGAAGTCGTACATACGCTCTCCGCGTAGTGTAACTTTACATCCGATAGGCATACCTTCACGAAGACGGAAGCCAGCGATAGATTTCTTAGCTTTAGTAATAACTGGTTTTTGACCAGTGATTGTTTGCAATTCTTCAACAGCCGTATCTAGTGATTTCGTGTTTTGTACTGCTTCACCCACACCCATGTTGACAACGATTTTGTCTACTTTTGGTGCTTGCATAATTGAAGAGTAATTGAACTTGCTCACTAGAGCAGGAGTGATTTCATTCACATATTTTTCTTTTAGGCGGTTCATGTGTGTACCTCCCTTCATTCAGGAATTTTATTTATCTAATTTTTCACCGGATTTTTTTGCAACACGAACTTTTTTGCCATCTTCAACCTTATATCCTACACGAGTCGGCTCGCCGGATTTAGGGTCAAGTAACATAACGTTAGAAACGTGGATTGCTGCTTCTTGGCTGACAATTCCGCCTTGCGGATTTGCCTGGTTCGGTTTTGTATGCTTCTTCACGATGTTGACACCTTCTACAAGCACACGTTCTTTCTTAGGTAAAGCAGTCAAAACAACGCCTGTTTTGCCTTTGTCTTTGCCTGAGATTACCTTAACTGTATCGCCTTTTTTAATATGCATTCTGTCGCACCTCCTTGGTATTGCACAATGATAGATTAAAGAACTTCAGGAGCAAGTGAAACGATTTTCATGAAGTTGTTGTCGCGAAGTTCGCGTGCAACAGGTCCGAAAATACGTGTTCCGCGTGGACCTTTATCGTCACGAATAATGACACATGCATTTTCATCAAATTTGATGTAAGTACCGTCTTTACGGCGAGCTCCGCTTTTCGTGCGAACGATAACAGCCTTAACGACTTCACCCTTCTTAACAACGCCACCTGGTGTTGCTTTTTTCACGGTACAAACGATTACGTCACCGATGTTTGCAGTCTTACGACCAGAACCACCAAGTACTTTAATCGCTAGTACTTCACGAGCACCCGAGTTGTCTGCAACTTTTAAACGACTTTCCTGTTGGATCACTTAGGTAACCTCCCTTCGGAATTTCTTACGTTCCGAAATTATTTAAATTAAATGATAACCGCTTTTTCTACAACTTCCAATACGCGGAAGCGTTTTGTAGCTGATAACGGACGAGTTTCCATGATGCGAACGATGTCGCCCATTTTCGCTTCGTTTAGCTCATCATGAGCTTTGTATTTCTTAGAGTATTTTACACGTTTGCCATAAAATGCGTGCTTCTTTTGAGTTTCAACCATTACTGTAACGGTTTTGTCCATTTTGTCAGACACAACACGGCCTGTGTATACTTTGCGTTGATTACGCTCAGTCATACTTGCAAACCTCCTCTCGATTTATCAGTTATTGCCACTGAGTACTCTTTCGTGAATCACAGTTTTCATACGGGCAATCGCTTTACGTACTTCGCGGATGCGAGCAGTGTTTTCTAATTGACCAGTAGCCAATTGGAAGCGAAGGTTGAAAAGCTCTTCTTTCAGTGATTTCACTTTTTGTTCGATTTCAGCAGTGGTTAGGTCACGGATTTCATTAGCTTTCATTCGATTCACCACCAATTTCTTCGCGTTTTACGAACTTCGTTTTGATCGGAAGTTTGTGAGATGCAAGGCGCAATGCTTCGCGTGCCACTTCTTCAGATACTCCTGCAAGTTCGAACATTACTTTACCAGTTTTGACAACGGCTACCCATCCTTCAGGTGAACCTTTACCAGATCCCATACGAACCTCTAGAGGCTTTTTCGTATATGGCTTATGAGGGAAAATTTTAATCCAGACTTTACCGCCACGTTTCATGTAACGAGTCATGGAAATACGTGCTGCTTCAATTTGGCGGTTAGTGATCCAAGATGATTCTAAAGCTTGGAGACCAAATTCACCGAATGCGATTTCTTTGCCGCCTTTAGCTTCTCCGCGCATCTTTCCGCGGTGCTCACGACGATATTTAACGCGTTTAGGCATTAACATATTATTTGCCTCCTTCCTCAGATTTCTTCTTAGTTGGAAGGACTTCACCGCGATAGATCCATACTTTTACGCCAAGCTTACCATAAGTTGTGTCTGCTTCAGCATGCGCATAATCGATATCAGCGCGAAGTGTATGGAGCGGAACAGTACCTTCACTGTAGTGTTCAGCACGCGCAATGTCAGCGCCGCCTAGACGTCCAGATACTTGAGTTTTGATCCCTTTAGCGCCAGAACGCATTGTGCGTTGGATTGCTTGTTTTTGTGCACGGCGGAAAGACACGCGGTTTTCCAATTGACGTGCTACACTTTCAGCAACCAATTTTGCATCAAGGTCAGCTCTTTTGATTTCAATGATGTTGATGTGTACACGCTTGCCAGTCATAGTAGTAAGCTGTTTGCGAAGTACTTCTACTTCAGAACCACCTTTACCGATTACCATACCTGGTTTCGCAGTGTGAATTGTAACGTTCACGCGGTTTGCAGCGCGCTCGATTTCAATTTTAGAAACTGAAGCTTCTTTTAAACGAGCTTCAACGTACTCGCGGATTTTAATATCTTCGTGAAGAAGTGTCGCATAGTCTTTTTCAGCGTACCATTTTGACTCCCAGTCACGAATGATGCCGATACGCATCCCGATTGGATGTATTTTTTGTCCCACGAATTATCCCTCCTTCTTCTCAGATACCACTAGCGTGATGTGGCTTGTGCGTTTGTTAATTGCGCTTGCGCGTCCCATTGCACGTGGACGGAAACGTTTAAGTGTTGGACCTTCGTCAACGAATACTTCGCTAACAATCAGGTTGTCCAAATTCATTTCGTAGTTATGTTCAGCGTTAGCAGCTGCAGATTTTAACAACTTCTCAACAACAATAGATGCTGCTTTCGGAGTGTGGTTCAAAATTGCAACGGCTTCGCCAATTTGCTTGCCTCGGATTAAATCTACTACTAAACGGACTTTACGAGGAGCAATACGTACTGTTCTAGCGACAGCTTTTGCTTGCATGGGGAAATCCTCCTCTCAATTAACGTCTTGTTTTCTTATCGTCTGCACCATGGCTTGCGTATTTGCGTGTTGGAGCAAATTCACCAAGCTTGTGGCCTACCATATCTTCAGTTACGTAGACAGGAATGTGTTTACGTCCATCATATACAGCAATTGTTTGTCCGATGAATGTCGGGAAAATTGTAGAACGGCGAGACCAAGTTTTGATCACTTGTTTTTTCTCAGAGTCCTTTTGTGCATCAACTTTTTTCATAAGATGATCATCAACAAAAGGTCCTTTTTTCAAGCTGCGACCCATTTGGGATCCTCCCTTCGTGATTGCACCACGGCTCTTTTGGCGAACCGCAGCGAAATCAAATTATTTTTTACGACGACGCACGATAAATTTATCTGACTTGTTGTTTTTCTTGCGTGTTTTGTAACCAAGAGTCGGCTTGCCCCATGGAGACATTGGTGATTTACGTCCGATTGGCGAACGTCCTTCACCACCACCGTGTGGGTGATCGTTAGGGTTCATTACAGATCCACGTACTGTTGGGCGTTTGCCTAACCAGCGAGAGCGTCCTGCTTTACCGATGTTGATCAATTCGTGTTGCTCGTTACCTACAGAACCGATAGTTGCACGGCAAGTAGCCAAGATCATGCGAACTTCGCCTGATTGTAAACGAACAGTTACGTATTTACCTTCTTTACCCAATACCTGAGCTGAAGTTCCTGCAGAGCGTACAAGTTGTCCGCCGCCGCCTGGCTTCAATTCAATGTTGTGGATTGTAGAACCCATTGGGATGCTTGATAACGGAAGTGCGTTACCTGGTTTGATATCAGCTTCAACGCCTGACATGATTTGTGTTCCAACTTCGATTCCTTTAGGAGCCAAGATGTAACGTTTTTCCCCGTCAGCGTAGTGAATTAATGCGATGTTAGCAGAACGGTTCGGATCGTACTCGATTGTAGCAACGCGTCCTGGAATGCCATCTTTGTTACGTTTGAAATCGATGACACGATATTGGCGTTTATGTCCACCACCGTGATGGCGTACAGTTAACTTACCTTGGTTGTTACGGCCGCCTTTGCGCTTTACAGGTTGTAAAAGCGATTTTTCTGGCTTGTTCGTTGTGATTTCTGCGAAATCTGAACTCGTCATGTTACGACGACCGTTGGAGGTAGGTTTATATTTTTTAATCGCCATGTTGTTTCCCTCCTTCTTTGATTAGTTCCTTAAGAACTTATAGAAATTAAATTTCGAACAATTCGATGTCTTTAGAGTCAGCAGTCAACTTAACGATCGCTTTGCGGCGTTTGTTTGTGTATCCTGCGTGTTTGCCCATACGCTTGAATTTGCCTTTATAGTTCATGATGTTAACTTTCTCAACTTGAACGCCAAAGATTTCTTGTACGGCTTGTTTTACCTGTGTTTTGTTTGCGCGAGTGTCCACTTCGAAAGTGTACTTTTTCTCTGCCATTACTTCTGAAGATTGCTCAGTAATGACCGGACGCTTTAATACATCACGTGCTTCCATTAACTAAGCACCTCCTCTATTTTTTCTATTGCTGCTTTAGTCATAACAACTTTGTCATGGCCAAGCAAGTCTAAAACGTTGATGCCGCTTGCTGTTACTACCGTCATACCGTGAAGGTTACGTGCAGATAATGCAACGTTTTCGTCTAGGTCAGCAGTTACGAACAATGCTTTTTTGCCAATTGAAAGGTCTTGCACTAATTTAGTGAATTCCTTTGTTTTCGGTGCATCGAAAGTCAATCCTTCAAGTACCATCAAGTTTTCTCCAGCTACTGCAGATGAAAGTGCAGAACGAAGAGCTAAACGACGTACTTTCTTAGGAAGTTTATAGCTATAGCTGCGTGGCGTTGGACCGAATACGATACCGCCTCCGCGCCATTGTGGTGAACGGATAGACCCTTGACGAGCGCGTCCAGTTCCTTTTTGCTTCCATGGCTTTTTACCACCACCAGCTACTTCAGAACGATTTTTTACTTTATGGTTACCTTGACGAAGCGAAGCGCGTTGCATCACTACTGCGTCAAATAACACGGCTTCATTTGGTTCGATACCGAATACGTAATCGTTCAATTCGATGTCGCCCACTTGTGAACCTGTTTGATTTAATAAAGCTACTTTAGGCATTCTTGTTTCCTCCTTCCTTGAAAAGATATTATTGCGCTTTAATAGAAGATTTCACTCGGATCAACGCTTTGCGTGAACCAGGAACATTACCTTTAATAAGAAGCAAGTTGCGTTCTGCATCAACTTTCACAATGTGAAGGTTTTGGATCGTAACTGTGTTGCCACCCATTTGACCAGGTAATTTCTTTTGTTTGAATACACGGTTAGGAGCAACCGGACCCATTGAACCAGGACGACGGTGGTAGCGTGAACCGTGAGCCATTGGTCCGCGTGATTGTCCGTGGCGTTTAATAACACCTTGGAAACCTTTACCTTTTGTTGTTCCTGTTACATCTACTACATCGCCTTCTGCGAATACATCTACTCTGACTTCCTGACCAATCTCGTAATCAGCTAAGTTTACATTGCGAAATTCGCGAATGAAGCGCTTAGGAGCAGTGTTTGCTTTAGCTACATGTCCTTTAGCAGGTTTGTTAGAAAGCTTTTCACGCTTGTCTTCAAAACCTAATTGAACTGCTTCGTAGCCGTCAACCTCAACTGTTTTCTTTTGAAGAACTACGTTTGGAGCAGCTTCAATTACAGTTACAGGGATTAAATCACCGTTCTCAGCAAAAACTTGCGTCATACCGATTTTTCTACCTAAGATTCCTTTGGTCATGTTGTCACACCTCCTGCAATTATTTGTGTTTTTTATATTTCGTTTACCGATTAAAGTTTGATTTCAATGTCAACGCCAGATGGTAAATCTAATTTCATTAACGCATCAACAGTTTGTGGTGTTGGGTTAACGATATCGATTAGACGTTTGTGCGTGCGCATCTCAAATTGCTCACGTGAATCTTTATAAATGTGGACTGAGCGCAAGATTGTGTAAACTGACTTTTCCGTCGGCAACGGTATCGGACCCGATACGCTTGCACCTGAACGTTTAGCTGTTTCAACAATTTTCTCAGCAGATTGATCAAGAATTCTGTGATCATATGCTTTTAAACGGATACGAATTTTTTGTTTTGCCATTATTTTCCCTCCCTTTTCGCCTATTTTTGATAGACATTCTCCACGAAAATTTTCCAATCACTCGCCATGGCAAAGCGGCCGGGTGTATCGGTAACCTCTCGCTTCATCGCAGTCAAAGACCAACGTTCACTAGTATACAAAATTAAAAAGAATTCCGCAAGTGTTTTTACGAAATTCTTTTAATCACTTTTATTAGTATAGCAGGATTTATTTTATATTCAACCTATACGCTAATAGTCCGAACATTTTTATCTTAAGCCAACCACATGATGGCAATCCACCCGAAGATTAAGAGCGGAATGTTGTAGTGAAGGAACGTTGGTACGCAAGTATCCCAGATGTGATTGTGCTGGCCATCCACATTGAGACCAGCTGTCGGCCCAAGCGTTGAATCGGACGCTGGTGAACCGGCATCCCCCAGTGCTCCTGCTGTGCCGATCAGCGCAATGATTGCCAAGCTTGAGAAGCCGAACTCCATACTCATCGGAACAAAGATTGCGGCGATGATCGGGATTGTTGCAAAGGATGAGCCGATGCCCATTGTTACCAACAAACCCGCCACCAGCATAGCAAACGCGGCGAGGCCTCTATTGCCCGCAAACATCTCGGAAACGCTTGCCACCAACTGCTCGATGGCGCCTGTCGCCGTTACAACAGAAGCAAAGCCGTTTGCGGCGATAATCACAAAACCGATGAATGCCATCATGCGCATGCCCGTACTCAAAATGTCATCCGCCTCATGCCATTTCATAGCCCCTAATAGATACAAGACCAAAATGCCGGCAAGCGCTCCTATAATCATAGAATCTGTAGTGATTTGTCCGTATAGCGCAGCTAATAGCGCCAAGACTGTTACGATAATATCTTTTGTTGAAGCCATCTTTTTGTTAGTTTCTTCTATATTAATGTTTTTAGTGTGATAGTCGCGCGGTTTCCGGTAAGAGATAAAGATGGCAATCACAAGTCCGACTACTAAGCCAAGGACTGGAATCATCATCGCTCTAGGAATATCCGCCATATCAACCGGTAAACCGGCAAGCCCCATTTGTGTAGCCACAATATCATGGAAGATTAAACCGAAACCATACGGCAATAAAATATAAGGCGCCGTCAAACCGAATGTCAGCACTGAAGCGATTAAGCGGCGGTCAATCCGCAACTCGTTCATAATGTGCAAAATCGGTGGCAATAATAAAGGAATAAACGCAATATGGATCGGAATCAAATTCTGCGAAAAGATAGCCATAAGCAATAACGCAAAAATGATTAATGCTTTCGCTAAGCTTTCTCGCGTTGCTTCTCCTTCCTTATTAACGAGCTTTAATACGCTCGAGACAAGAAGTTCCGGAATTCCGGTACGGGAAATCGCTACCGCAAAACCTCCTAACATAGCATAGCTTAACGCTATGGTAGCCCCTGCTCCAAGTCCGTCTGTAAACGCCTTAACTGTGTCCATAAACGGCAACCCGCCGCTCAGTCCTCCCGCAAGCGCTCCAAGCAATAACGCAAAGACCACGTTGACCCGGAGCAAGCTCAAGACCAACATGACCAAAACAGCAACAATAACTGCATTCATGATATCTATCTCCTTTAGTTTGCTAAAGCATTAAAGTGTACACTTTAAATTAACAAAAGGCTAAAAGGATGTCAACCCACATTTCTTTATATAGTAGAAAGCTTAAAAACTCTGAAAACTAAAAACTCCTTTGCCCGGAAGCAAAGGAGTTTTCCTATTAAAAAGAACTGGCCGTACTCATATCAGTTGCAGTCTTAATACACGCATTCAATTTGCCGATATCAAAATTGCCGCCACTTACAATAACCCCTGTGCTGTTCGAGTGAAAAGGCAGGTGACGATAAAGAACTGCAGCTACAGCAGCAGCTCCCGCTCCCTCAATCAGCATTTTCTCCCGTTCCAGCATGAAGAGGATGGCTGAAGCAATTTCTTTTTCACTGACCGTAATGACATCATCTACATAAGCCTGGATGATTTTCGTAGTCAACTTGCCCGGATCTTTCACTTTGATCCCTTCTGCTATGGTTGGAAGAAACGGCACAGCAGTAGCGGAAGTGCCATGGAAAATCGAAGCGATTGCCGAAGCTGCCTGCGCTTGCACACCGATTACGCGAACAGATGGGCGAATTGCCTTGACCGCAAGAGCTGTACCAGCGAGCAAACCGCCTCCCCCTGCCGGAACTACAATAGTATCCATATCCGGGCATTGCTGCATCATCTCCATCGCTGCCGTCGCTTGGCCTTCAATGATTGCCAAGTCATCAAACGGATGGACAAAGGCCGCTCTCGTAAACAATTGCTCTTTTTTGGCAGCTGCATAAGCTTCGTCAAAACTTTTTCCAATGAGCCGAACAGTTGCCCCGTACTGGCGTGTCGCCATCACTTTTGCGTCTGGAGTTGATTCCGGCATGAAAATTGTTACCGGAACACCTTTTTCTCTTCCAGCTAAAGCGACTCCTTGAGCATGGTTGCCTGCAGAAGCAGCCAAGATGCCTTGCTGGCATTCTTCGTCCGTCAAGTGGCTGATCTTATTGAAAGCCCCTCTTATTTTGAACGATCCAGTTTTCTGCAAGTTTTCCAATTTCAAAGAGACTTTATTGCCAGCGATCCTGTTCAACGTTTGCGACTGTTTGCAAGGAGTACGGTGGACGATTGGTGCCAGCTTTTCGAATGCGTCATATAAACCTACTGTATCGTACGAATTCCCAACTAAATCATCTCCCTTTAATAGTAATACATTAAACGTGTTGCTGTTTTTCTTCGTATGCTGCGATGTATGAATCATATTGGAAGGTTAATGCAATTTCGTCCCAGCCTTTAAGCAGCATTTCCTTCCAGTACGGATCAATCGTAAACTCATACCAGCTTCCGTCCTGTCCAGTCACCGACTGCTCCTCCAAATTGACTTCCAGCTGAAAGTCTTCCTTCTGTCCCTTTTGAATAAGCTCATTTACTTCCTGATCTTTCAAGCGGATTGGCAAAATGCCGTTTTTCACACAGTTGTTGTAAAAGATGTCCGCATAGCTTGGTGCGATGACTACGTTAAACCCATAATCCTGAATCGCCCACGGGGCATGCTCGCGTGAAGAGCCGCAACCGAAATTTTCTTGTGCGACTAAAATTTCGGAGCCTTGGAAGCGTGGATCGTTGAGGACAAATTCTTCAATTTTCGAACCATCCGGGCGAAAGCGCCAATGATAAAACAAATACTTGCCAAAGCCTGTACGCTCAATGCGCTTCAAAAATTCTTTGGAAATGATTTGGTCAGTATCCACGTTTTGCCGATCCAGCGGCGTCAAGATACTGGTGATTTTATTGATTGGTTTCATCTGCGGTTGCCTCCTTTTCCTTTATGACGATGGTACGGGTTCTTCCATATACTTGCGGACATCTGTCAAATGCCCTTCAATGGCTGCAGCCGCTGCCATGACCGGACTCACTAGATGGGTCATGGACCCTGCACCTTGCCGCCCTTCGAAATTGCGGTTTGAAGTGGACGCACACCGTTCGCCTGCCGGTACGGAATCTTCATTCATTGCTAAGCACATACTGCACCCTGTCTCTCGCCATTCAAAGCCCGCTTCCAGGAAAACTTTATCCAAGCCTTCTGCTTCTGCTGCCCGTTTTACTGATTCCGACCCTGGCACTACGATGGCAGTCACAGATGGATGTACTTTTTTGCCGGCAATGATGGCGCTAGCCGCACGCAAATCTCCAATACGGGAGTTTGTACAAGATCCGATAAAGACATGCTGAATTTCAATAGAAGAAAGTGGTGCGCCTTCTTCAAGCTGCATATAAGCCAAAGCCTGTTTTAAGGCATCGCGATCTGCTTGCTTGTCAAAATCCGTTGTATACGGAACCCGTTCGGCAATGCCGGAACCCATTGACGGGTTTGTCCCCCACGTTACGAATGGAGAGATTTCGTCTGCATGAATGCTAAGTGACATATCGTAATTTGCACCTTCATCTGTCGCTAACGCTAGCCATTGTTCTGCCGCGCTTTCGAACGCTTCTCCTGCCGGAACATGCCGGCGCCCTCTCAAATATTCCACCGTCTTCTCGTCTGGGCTTATAAGTCCGGCACGAGCACCCGCTTCAATCGACATATTGCAGATTGTCATACGCTCTTCCATGGATAATTTGCGAATCGCTTCTCCAGTGTATTCCACAATATGGCCAGTTCCCATATCCACACCAAACTTCGAAATGATTGCGAGGATGACATCTTTTGAGGAAACACCGAAGCCGAGTTCTCCTTCAATACGGATCTCCATCGTTTTTGGTTTTGATTGCCATAACGTTTGTGTAGAAAGAACATGTTCTACTTCACTGGTGCCAATGCCGAAAGCCAAAGCTCCAAATGCCCCATGTGTCGAAGTATGGCTGTCTCCGCAAACAATTGTTTTGCCAGGTTGTGTAAGACCAAGTTCTGGACCAATCACATGGACAATCCCTTGATCCGGATGGTTGATGCCTGCAAGCGGCACTCCAAATTCTTTGCAGTTCTCCTCTAACGTCTTAATCTGTTTACGGGAAATCGGATCTTTGATCGTTTCCCGGTTTCTTGTAGGTACGTTGTGGTCCATTGTTGCAAAACACAAATCTGGACGACGCACTTTCCGCCCGTTCATCCGAAGCCCTTCAAAAGCTTGAGGAGAAGTTACTTCATGTAATAAATGAAGGTCGATATAAAGAAGATCCGGTTTTCCTGATTCTTCATAGACAATATGCTGTTCCCAAATTTTCTCGATAATCGTTTTTGCCATGATAACTGCTCCCTTCATTTAGACATAAGAATACATGATATGTTCAGAGATAAATTCCCGTTCCAATTCTTCAATCACTTTTGCAACGAAATCATTTGTCGACATGACCCGTTTCCCCTCACCTTCCAAGTCCCCTGTGCAGTAACCATCTTCCAACACACTCATTACCGCAGCTTCAATTGCTGCAGCTTCTGCATGGAGGCCGAAAGAGTGTTTCAGCATCATCGCCGCCGATAAAATAGCTGCAGATGGATTGGCTTTGTTTTGCCCTGCGATATCCGGTGCTGATCCGTGTACCGGTTCGTAAAGGCCAAAACCATCAGAGCGGATACTTGCAGAAGGCAGCATGCCAAGAGAGCCTGTGATAACGGACGCTTCGTCGCTTAAAATATCTCCAAACATATTTTCAGTAACGACTACATCGAAAGAACGCGGATCTGTAATCAATTTCATTGCTGCTGAATCAACTAGCATGTGCTCTACTTCAATATCTGGATAGGCTTTCTTGCGTTCTTCCACTACTTCACGCCACAGTTTGCTTGTTTCCAGAACATTGGCTTTATCAACCGACGTCACTTTGCCTCTTCGGGTGCGAGCCATTTCAAATGATTGGTTAACAATGCGTTCAATCTCTTCTCGGGTATATACCAGCGTATCAACTGCCGATTTTTCAGATTTACGTTTCGGTTCCCCGAAATACAAGCCGCTCGTCAATTCCCGGACAATCATCATGTCAACTTCTTTAGCCACTTCCTCCTTCAACGGTGAAGAGGAAAGCAGCGCAGGCACTGCTTTAACAGGTCGAAGATTTGCAAATAAATCAAAGTGTTTTCGGATAGTCAATAATCCTTTTTCCGGTCGCATATGAGAAGGTTGGCTATCCCATTTTGGTCCGCCGACTGCGCCTAAAAGAATAGCATCGCTCGCTTCACAAACTTCAATTGTCTCCTGAGGAAGCGGGCTCTCAAACTGATCGATCGCCGTTCCACCGATTGCCGCATGCTTCAAATGAAAATTATGTCCATAGCGCATTGCGATGGATTGCAGCACTTTTACCGCCGCATCTGTTACTTCTGGTCCGATTCCGTCTCCTGGCAATACCGCTATTGTTTTTTTCATTATGAAATCCTCCTCTATTGATGATTGCTGGCGTTATACCGCTGCTATTTTTATTTTTTGGCCCGTTTTGATGATTTGTCGATTCACTGCATTTAGATAAGCTTTGGCTGTCGCTTCCAAAACATCTTGTGCAACATCGCGTCCTGTGACCGTTTCTCCGTTATACGTCATGTTGATAACTGCTTCCCCGAGAGCATCTCGCCCTTTGCCAATTGATGTAACACGATAATCCAGGATATGCACTTTTCCTTCCACAATCCGCTCTAGCGTATTGAAGATTGCTTCAACCGATCCAGCACCTGTTGCAGCTTCCCGAATCATATCGCCATTTGGGTGATAGGCTGACGCTGTTGCAGTCGGGATATTCGCCGTACCATATTGGACTTGTACGCTATCCAGTTTATAAACCGGTGTTTCGGTATCATTGATTTGCTGATCTGTCAGCAACACATACAAATCATCTTCCACTATTTCTTTTTTGCGGTCTGCTAACTTTTTAAATTCAGTAAATGCTTTGTTCAGCTTTTCTTCTGATAGCTCAAAGCCCATTTTAACAGCGCGGTCTCTAAAAGCATGTCTACCGGAATGCTTTCCAAGAACCAATTCTGTCGATGCATCCCCAATTAGTTCCGGCGTGATGATTTCATAAGTCAATGGGTTTTTCAACATGCCATCCTGGTGGATCCCTGATTCATGGGCAAAAGCGTTTTTGCCAACTACCGCTTTGTTTGGCTGAATCAAGCTGCCTGTCAGTTGGCTGACCAATTGGCTTGTACGTTTGATCTCGTGTAAGTTAATGCCCGTCTCCGTATTGTAGATTTGCTTGCGGATATGCAATGCAACCGCAATTTCTTCTAGCGCTACGTTGCCGGCACGCTCACCTATGCCGTTAATGGTACCTTCAATTTGAGTTGCCCCATTTTCGATAGCAGCTAGTGTATTCGCTGTCGCCATGCCAAGGTCGTTATGGCAATGCGCGGAAAGCTTAACTTTCTCAATCCCGGATACGTGTTCAGTCATGTATTTGAACATCGCACCATATTCCTGCGGTGTTGCGTAGCCGACTGTGTCCGGCAAATTGATGGTTGTTGCTCCCGCTTCAATAACTTTGCGGATAATATGTGCCAAAAATTCCGGATCCGAACGGGAAGCGTCTTCTGCCGACCATTGAACGAGCGGGAAAAACTGGCGAGCGTATTTGACTGACTCAACAGCAATTTCCACCACTTGTTCCGGTGTCTTCATCAATTTATGTTCCATATGGATAGGAGAAGTCGCTAGAAAAATATGAATATGCGGCTGTTCCGCCCCTTTTAGTGCATTCCAAGTCCGATCAATATCACTCTTCATCGAACGGGCAAGGCCCGTTACGATGGAATTTTTCACTGTTCCTGCAATGCGCTGGACAGCGTCAAAGTCTCCTGGGGAAGCTGCAGGAAACCCTGATTCGATAATCGTCGCTCCAAAACGTTCAAGCTGGCGGGCGATTTCGATTTTCTCTGCAGTATTCAAGTTGATCCCGGCCGACTGTTCTCCGTCTCGCAATGTCGTATCGAAAATATCAATTTGCGGCATTAGCGACCACCTCTTTGTGTTTGGCTTTTTTACCTTCATTGACAAATGGCATCATGGCACGCAATTCGCGGCCAACTTGTTCGATTTGATGAGATTCTTCCGCTTTTTCAATCGCCGTAAATTCTGGGCGGTTCAACTGATTTTCAAGCAACCAGCCTTTGGCGAATTTTCCGGTTTGAATATCTTTCAATACTTCTTTCATTCGTTCTTTTGTATCGGCATCAACAATGCGCGGCCCTGAAATGAAATCTCCCCATTGAGCAGTATCTGAGATAGAATAGCGCATTCCAGACAAGCCTCCTTCATACATTAGGTCGACAATCAACTTCAATTCGTGCATACATTCGAAGTATGCCAATTCCGGCTGATATCCCGCTTCAACAAGCGTTTCGAATCCGGCTTTCACAAGTGATGTCACACCACCGCAAAGGACTGCTTGTTCCCCAAATAGATCCGTTTCGGTTTCTTCTTTGAACGTTGTCTCTAATATTCCAGCACGGGCTGATCCGATTCCTTTGGCATAAGCTAACGCTACTTCCTTAGCTTGCCCTGAAACGTCTTGGTGTACAGCGAATAGTGCAGGAACACCGGCGCCTGATTCGTATGTCCGGCGAACAAGATGGCCAGGCCCTTTTGGTGCAACTAAGAAAACATCAACATCTTTCGGAGCAACAATTTGATTAAAATGAACATTAAAACCATGGGCAAAAACAAGTGATTTTCCGGCTTTTAATGCTGGTTTGATATCTTCGTTGTAAATTTGTGTTTGCTTTTCATCCGGCACCAGCACCATGATGACGTCGGCTGCTTGAGCCGCTTCTTTTACTGTCGCCACTCGCATGCCGTCCGTTTGAGCTTGATCAAATGATTTTCCTTGACGCACACCAACTACTACATTAAATCCAGAGTCTTTTAAATTTTGCGCATGTGCATGGCCTTGCGAACCATATCCGATGATAGCGATTGTTTGCCCTTCTAATACTTGCTCGTTTACATCCTGGTTATAATACATTTTTGTCATTTTGTTTCCTCCTCGGTTTTTGGGTTTTTATAATATATTCAGTTGCGGGGCCTGCACTTTTTGTGTTTCCCTAACAAACGCCGAAACGCCAGTCCGTGTTAACTCTTTAATGCCGTAAGGCTTCATCAAGTCAATGAAAGCTTCGATTTTTTCCGGATCTCCGGTCACTTGGAAAGTAGTGACGTTTTTGCTCATATCGACCACTGTAGCCCGAAAAGGTTCTACGATACTGTAAATTTCACTTCTAACAGCTGGCGGGGCGACTACTTTAATCAATGCCAGCTCTCGCATGACTACCGCTTTATCGGTAATGTCATTTACTTTAATTACATCAATTTGTTTTTGCAGCTGCTTTAACAACTGCTCTAACTTCCCTTCATCCTCCACGTTGACTATAAAAGTCATTTTGGACATTCCCGGTTGCTCCGTATGCCCCACTGAGATGCTCTCAATATTGAACTGTCGCTTCATCATAAGGCCGGTCACTCGATTTAAAACTCCGCTTTGATTGATAACCGTTGTTGTGATTACTCGTTTCATTAAATCTTCACTCCGATCATTTCATTCAGCCCTTTGCCTGGCGCAACCATTGGGTACACATTTTCCAACTGAACGACCCGGCAATCAATCAGTGCTGGCTCATCAGACGCGAATGCTTCTGCAAAAACCGACTCGGCTTCTTCCATCGTTTCGACTTTATAGCCTTGAATGTCATAAGCTTGGGCCAACTTCACAAAATCCGGTTGAACGGAAATTAATGACTGGGAATACCGTTCTTCGTAAAACGTTTCTTGCCACTGCCTAACCATCCCTAAGCATTGATTGTTCAAAATCACAACTTTCACCGGAAGCCGCAATTCCTGCAAAAGCGATAACTCCTGCAATGTCATTTGAAATCCAGCATCTCCGACAATGGCAACTACTTTCTCATTTGGCTTGGCCAATTGAGCACCGATTGCTGCAGGAAAACCAAAGCCCATGGTGCCAAGCCCTCCTGAAGTTACCCAGTGATGTGGGTGGTTGAATTTGTAGTATTGCGCCGCCCACATTTGATGTTGTCCAACATCGGTCGTAACTACTGCATCTCCTCCAGTCAAGCTATGGATCAACTGAATAGCTTGTTGAGGTAGGATTCCTCTTTGTTTATCTGCTTTATACTGCAGCGGATATTCTGCTTTATTCGCTTCTAACAGTTGCAGCCATTCGGCAGTGTCAGGTGATTCGAACGGTTGGTCCAGCAACTCCAGCAAAGCTTCTTTTGCATCCGCTACTATCGGAATGGCTGTTGGTACATTTTTTCCGATTTCAGCCGGATCAATGTCAATATGGATAACTTTTGCTTTTGGCGCAAAATGCGCCAAGTTGCCGGTAAGCCGGTCATCGAAGCGCGCCCCAATATTTAGAAGGACATCGCATTCGCAAATTGCTGTGTTGGCGGTATACGTTCCGTGCATGCCGGCCATGCCAAGGAACAATTCATGATGACCGTCTATTGTTCCTAATCCAAGCAAAGTGTTCGTGACTGGAATCCGGTGGCGTTCAATAAACTTCTGCAGCTCTTCTGTAGCTCGGGCCGCAAGCACTCCAGCACCGGCTAAGATCAACGGCCGTTCGGATTTTGCTAAAGCTTGAGCTGCTTTTTGGATTTGTAAGAAGTTTGGCTGAGTTGTCGGTTGATAACCAGGCAACTCGACCGTCTTTTGCTGCTCAGCCTCCACAAACATTTTTGCTGAAATATCTTTTGGCACATCGATTACAACAGGACCTGGCCGCCCGGTAGATGCGATATAAAAAGCTTCTTTAATGATTCTCGGCAAATCTTCTGCATTTTTAACTTGGTAATTGTGCTTAGTGATTGGTTGTGTGATGCCGATGATATCAGCTTCTTGAAAAGCGTCTGTTCCGATTACGCTGCTGGCTACCTGTCCGGTAAAGATTACTAGAGGAAGCGAATCAAGCATCGCGTCTGCAATTCCGGTTACCAAATTTGTTGCCCCTGGACCTGAAGTAGCAATAACTACGCCAGGTTTTCCGGACACTCTTGCATATCCTTCGGCGGCGTGGATTGCGCCTTGTTCATGCCGAGCAAGCACATGCCGGATCGGATTTTTGTGCAATGCATCGTAAATCGGTAAAACAGCCCCCCCTGGATAGCCGAAGATGATCTCGACTTCTTGTTCCTGTAATGATTGAATCAACACATCAGCCCCGCTGCCTTTCAGTCGTTGGTCTGCTTCTTGTCTTACTTTCATGTTTACGCCCAATCTGTCCGCCTCCTTTTGAATATGTCTTTTTAAAAATAAAAAAGCTTTTTCATCCCTAAGCAAAGAAACCTGTTCTTGGCTTAGGGATGAAAAAGCTTCATGGTACCACCCTACTTTGCTGTATAAATACAGCCTCATGGATAAGTTAACTTATCCGCTGGTAACGATGACCGAATTAAATGGCCACCGGGAATGCCTAAACGGTGCGAACCTTTCAGCACTCCACTCGGAGGGGATGTCATTAATGGCAGTATTACCGGCTTCCACCTGTACCGGCTCTCTGTAAATACCTGATCCATTAACTTTAACCTCGTCATTGAGTTGTTTTATTCTTTTTGTTTTATATTGCTTTTAACTGCTCGTCATATACTTTTACGCCGTCTTGTTCCACAAGTTCGCGAAATGCAGAAAGCAAATCGTTTGTGACCGGTCCAGGTTTTCCATCGCCGATTACACGGCCATCCACTTTAACTACTGAAATTACTTCGACTGCTGTACCAGTTAAGAACACTTCATCGGCTGTATAAACATCGTGTCTTGTAAACACGCCTTCTTGAATGTCATAGCCTTTTTGGTTTGCTAAATCAATAATGGCGTTTCTTGTAATGCCTTCAAGAGCTCCAACATAGCCTGGCGGTGTTAATATCTTTTGGTTGCGGATGATGAAGATGTTATCCGCTGAACCTTCTGCAACATAGCCTTGCTCGTTCATCATCAACGCTTCTGAAACTCCAGCAAGGTTTGCTTCAATTTTCACTAAGATATTGTTCATGTAATTAAGCGACTTTACTTTCGGGCTTAATACATCTGCTCGGCTACGGCGTGTTGCAACTGATGCAATTTCAATTCCAGATTCATATAACGCTTGCGGATACATCGCTAATGCTTCCGCGATAATGATGACGTTAGGTTCCTTGCAGCTGAAAGGGTCTAGACCAAGATTTCCGACTCCCCTTGATACAACAAGACGAATATAAGCGTTTTTCAACTCATTGCGGCGCAAGGTCTGAACAATCAGATCAGTCATCTCTTCGAAAGTATATGGAATATTAAGCATTACAGATTTTGCGGAATCATAGAGCCGTTCTAGATGTTCTTCTAATCGGAAGACGTTTCCATTATATGAACGAATTCCCTCAAAGACTCCATCTCCATATAAAAAACCATGGTCGTAAACCGAAACCTTTGCATCTTCTTTCTTAACAAATCCACCATTCATATAAATGACCTGTTCACCCATGCTGCTCACTTCTTTCTCCTGATATATTAAACAAGCGATATATTGTATATCATTTATGAATTTTAAATTGTTGTTATCATATCGCCTTTAAAACCAACTGTCAACAAAGTTTTCTGAAACTTTTATTGAATTCTAAATACTTTAAGATTATGTATCCGTTTTCATTGTTATTGCAACAAGGTTTAGAAGGATAAAAAACTAATAAAAAAAATTTTAAAAAATAAAAAAGTAAACTCTTCAACTTAGTTGGAAATCGATTTTATTCCTGAATAAGCAGAAGAAGGAATTTTACGTTTAAATCGACTTGAAGAAAAATGAAGAATTTTTCAAAGCTATTTGATGATCTGGCTTGGCCCTATTGTTTAACTAAAAGCCATTTGATCAACTGACAGTAGATTACACTTTCATGTGCTCTAAAGAACAAAAGGAAGATCCCGCAAACCACAAAAAACCCCCATCTCATTTTAAAATGAGATGGGGGTTAACCACTTAACAGAAATTACTTCTGGATAGAAGCAACGACGCCAGCGCCTACAGTACGTCCACCCTCACGGATAGAGAACTTAGTTCCTTCTTCAAGTGCGATTGGAGAGATAAGAGAAACGATCATTTCGATGTTGTCTCCAGGCATAACCATTTCAACGCCTTCAGGAAGGTTGCAAACACCAGTTACGTCAGTTGTACGGAAGTAGAACTGTGGACGGTAGTTTGTGAAGAATGGAGTGTGACGTCCACCCTCTTCTTTTGAAAGAACATAAACTTCTGCTTTGAACTCAGTGTGTGGAGTAATTGTGCCTGGTTTAGCCAATACTTGTCCACGTTGTACGTCGTCACGAGAAATCCCGCGAAGAAGTGCACCGATGTTGTCGCCAGCTTCAGCATAGTCAAGCAATTTACGGAACATTTCTACACCTGTTACAGTAGTAGATTTTGGCTCTTCAGTAAGACCGATGATGTCGATAGTATCGCCGACTTTAACTTGTCCACGCTCAACACGACCAGTAGCAACTGTACCACGACCAGTGATTGAGAAAACGTCCTCAACTGGCATCATGAATGGCTTGTCAGTGTCACGTGGTGGAGTTGGGATGTACTCATCAACTGCGTTCATCAATTCAACGATTTTTTCTTCCCACTCTTCTTCGCCTTCAAGAGCTTTAAGAGCTGAACCTTTGATAACAGGAATGTCATCGCCAGGGAATTCATATTCAGATAGAAGGTCGCGAACTTCCATTTCAACTAGTTCAAGAAGCTCTTCGTCGTCTACCATATCACATTTGTTCATGAATACTACTAGGTAAGGAACACCAACTTGACGTGAAAGAAGGATGTGCTCACGAGTTTGTGGCATTGGGCCGTCAGCAGCAGATACTACTAGGATCCCGCCGTCCATTTGTGCAGCACCAGTGATCATGTTTTTAACATAGTCAGCGTGTCCTGGGCAGTCAACGTGCGCATAGTGGCGTGAAGCAGTTTCATATTCAACGTGAGAAGTGTTGATTGTGATTCCACGCTCTTTTTCTTCAGGTGCGTTATCGATTTGAGCATAGCTCATTGCCGTACCACCAGAACGTTTTGCAAGTACTGTAGCGATAGCAGCAGTCAAAGTTGTTTTACCATGGTCAACGTGACCGATTGTACCGATATTCGCATGTGTTTTAGAGCGATCAAATTTAGCTTTTCCCATTAGAAAAATCCTCCTCAAAAATTAAGTTAATTGGATGTTTGAAGTACCGGAATAATAGGGCCCTATTATTCCAGGCATACAAACTATTTATACTTTATTGAAGGTCAAAATTCAATTATTGACCTTTATTTTTTTTGATAATCTCTTCAGAAATTGATTTTGGTACTTCTTCATAGTGATCGAAGTGCATTGAGAACACACCACGGCCTTGCGTATTAGAACGCAATGAAGTCGCATAACCAAACATTTCTGCAAGAGGCACCATAGCACGGACAACTTGCGCGTTTCCGCGGGCTTCCATACCTTCTACACGGCCGCGGCGTGACGTAATGTCACCCATGATATCTCCAAGGTATTCCTCAGGGATAACAACCTCAACGCGCATAATTGGTTCAAGAATTACAGGATTAACTTTAGAGATTGCATTTTTAAGCGCCATAGAAGCAGCTACTTTAAATGCCATTTCATTCGAGTCAACATCATGGTAAGAACCGTCGAACAAACGAGCTTTGATGTCGATCAATGGATATCCGGCAAGAACACCGTTGTCTAGAGAGTCACGAAGACCCGCTTCAACTGCTGGGATGTATTCACGAGGAACAACACCACCAACGATACCATTTTCAAACTCAAAACCTGCTCCTTCTTCGTTTGGAGAGAATTCAATCCAAACGTGTCCGAATTGTCCACGTCCACCAGATTGGCGTACGAATTTACCTTCAACTTGTGCAGAGCTACGGAATGTCTCACGGTAAGATACCTGTGGTGCACCTACGTTAGCTTCTACATTGAACTCACGGCGCATACGGTCAACGAGGATATCAAGGTGAAGTTCACCCATACCTGCGATGATCGTTTGACCAGTTTCCTGATCTGTATGTGCACGGAAAGTCGGATCTTCTTCTTGCAATTTCGCAAGGGCTTGACCCATTTTGTCTTGGTCCGCTTTTGATTTCGGCTCTACTGATAAAGAGATAACTGGTTCCGGGAATACCATGCGCTCTAGGATTACTTGGTTTTTCTCGTCGCTCAATGTGTCTCCAGTAGATGTATCTTTAAGGCCGATTGCAGCAGCGATGTCTCCACAATATACTTCAGAAATCTCTTCACGAGAGTTAGCGTGCATTTGCAGGATACGTCCTACGCGTTCACGCTTCCCTTTAGATGAGTTTTGAACGTAAGACCCAGATTTAAGAGTACCAGAATATACGCGGAAGAACGTTAGTTTTCCTACATATGGATCTGTCATTACTTTAAACGCTAGTGCAGAGAATGGCTCATCTTCGCTAGGTTTACGAAGTACCTCTTCGTCTGAATCTGGAAGAACACCAGTCATAGGTGGTACATCAAGTGGTGATGGTAGGTAGTCAATTACTGCATCAAGCATTAATTGAACACCTTTGTTCTTGAATGCAGTTCCGCAAACCACTGGATAGAACTCAACTGCCAACGTTCCTTTACGGATTGCCGCTTTAAGTTCTTCTTTAGTGATTTCTTCACCGCCAAGATATTTTTCCATCAACTCTTCATCAAGCTCAGCAACAGCTTCCACTAATTTAGTGTGCCATTCCTCAGCAAGTTCTTTGTGAGATTCAGGAATTTCACCAGTAGTGATTTCAGTTCCTAAGTCATTTGCATAGAAAATGGCATTCATTTCAACTAAGTCGATAATTGCTTCGAATTCATCTTCAGCACCGATCGGCAATTGAATTGGATGAGCATTCGCTTGTAGGCGATCATGCAAAGTTCTTACTGAGTAAAGGAAATCAGCACCGATTTTATCCATTTTGTTGACAAATACAACACGTGGAACGCCATAAGTTGTAGCTTGGCGCCATACCGTTTCAGTTTGTGGTTCAACGCCCGATTGAGCGTCAAGAACTGTAACTGCACCATCAAGTACACGCAATGAACGTTCAACTTCTACTGTGAAGTCTACGTGTCCAGGAGTATCGATGATGTTAACACGATGGTTTTTCCATGCAGCTGTTGTTGCAGCAGACGTGATTGTGATACCACGCTCTTGCTCTTGCTCCATCCAGTCCATTTGAGAAGCACCTTCATGCGTTTCACCAATTTTATGGATTTTACCTGTGTAGTATAAAATACGCTCCGTAGTAGTCGTTTTACCGGCATCAATGTGTGCCATGATTCCGATATTACGTGTTTTGTCTAAGGAGAACTCTCTTGCCATGTTGTTTTTCTCCTTCCGTCTCGGATTAAGATTTTAACATCTTGAAAGAAATTACCAGCGATAGTGAGCAAACGCTTTGTTTGCTTCCGCCATTTTATGGATATCTTCACGTTTCTTAACTGCTGCTCCAGTGTTGTTAGCTGCATCAAGAATTTCATTAGCCAAACGCTCTTCCATTGTTTTTTCTCCACGAAGACGTGAATAGTTTACAAGGTAGCGAAGACCTAGAGTCGTACGACGTTCTGGACGAACTTCAACTGGCACTTGGTAGTTTGCTCCACCGACACGGCGTGCGCGCACTTCAAGTACAGGCATAATGTTTGTCAATGCTTGGTCGTATACTTCAATTGGATCTTTACCGCTGCGTTCTCTAACTAGTTCAAACGCTCCGTATAGGATCTTTTGTGAAGTACCTCTTTTTCCGTCGACCATCATTTTGTTAATTAAGCGTGTCACCAATTTGGAATTATAAATCGGATCTGGCAACACGTCACGTTTAGCTACAGGACCTTTACGAGGCATGTATGTTCCTCCTTTCAACGAAATCACTTCGTTATTATATGATTATTTTTTTTCTTTAGGGCGTTTAGTTCCGTATTTAGAACGTCCTTGCATACGGCCGTTTACTCCAGCAGTATCAAGTGCTCCACGTACGATATGGTAACGTACACCCGGTAAATCTTTTACGCGTCCGCCGCGAAGAAGAATTACACTGTGCTCTTGAAGGTTGTGACCTTCTCCAGGGATGTAAGCATTAACCTCAATTTGGTTTGTCAAACGTACACGCGCATATTTACGCAATGCAGAGTTTGGCTTTTTCGGTGTCATCGTACCAACACGTGTACAAACTCCACGTTTTTGAGGTGAAGTAGCGTTAGTCTGAGACTTTTGGAAGCTATTGTACCCTCTATTCAACGCTGGTGAGTTTGATTTCGTGCTTTTTGGTTTACGAGGTTTGTTAACTAATTGGTTAATTGTAGGCATCGATTTTTTCCTCCTCTCAAAAGGTGTTCTAATACCACATATCCAGGTGGTTCATTTTTTGGGTAAAAACAAAGTCTTTGTGTTTTTTACACAAAAACTGGTATCCAGTGACCGCTGAAGCAGTTGTTTGGAACAGGCGTCCCTATAAAACCAACTTCAAATCGCTTACTGCTGTTTGTACCGATGATCGTTTTACTTATCTGTACTACTTTAATAAATACTTTAATGAACTTAAATTGAGCAGCAACAGACCGTTAAACATCAACCCTCAATATGTTATCATTCTCTTCTGGCAGTGTCAACTGATTCTTAAAAAATCCCGGAAAGTTTTATTAAAACTTTCCGGAATCAACAAAACTCGTATTATGATTCTGTGCCAACTGTTTCTGCTTGCACGTCTAATTCGTCTTTTGCAATTTTAATCTGACGGTAACGTTGCATCCCTGTTCCAGCTGGAACAAGCTTACCGATAATAACATTCTCTTTCAATCCTAACAATTCATCACGTTTTCCTTTAATGGCTGCATCCGTTAAGACGCGAGTCGTTTCTTGGAAGGACGCTGCTGATAGGAATGATTCGGTTTCAAGTGAAGCTTTTGTGATTCCGAGAATAACAGGACGGCTGGTAGCAGGAAGATTGCCTTCTAAGACAGCTTTTACGTTCGCTTCTGTAAATTGGTGAATATCCAATAGTGAACCTGGAAGCAAATCAGTATCTCCGGCTTCAATTACGCGAACTTTACGGAACATTTGACGGACCATAACCTCAACGTGTTTATCGCCGATTTCAACGCCTTGCATACGGTAAACTTTTTGAACTTCTTTCAATAGATATACTTGTACAGACTGTACATCTTTAACTTGCAGCAATTGCTTCGGATCAATCGAACCGTCGGTTAATACTTCACCGCGACGGATTGTATCATCCAGCTGTACTTTTAATCGTGCGTTGTAAGGAGCTAAATATTTACGTGTCTCAACGTCTCCTTGAATTGTAATTTCTTTCAGGCCTTCTCTAATTTCGTCAATTTCGGTGATAGTACCGTTAATCTCAGAAATAACAGCTTGCCCTTTCGGATTACGTGATTCAAAAATCTCTTGGATACGTGGAAGACCTTGGGTAATATCATCACCTGCAACCCCACCAGTGTGGAATGTCCGCATTGTGAGCTGAGTTCCTGGTTCACCGATTGATTGAGCCGCAATAATTCCTACTGCTTCGCCCACTTCAACTTCGTCACCAGTTGCCAAGTTCGTACCATAACACTTCTTACATACGCCGTGTTTTGTATTACATGTAAACGCCGAGCGAATAGTTACTTCCTTGATTCCTGCTTCAAGAATTAGTCGAGTCAAGTCAAGAGTAATCAATTCGTCTTTAGCTACAATAACTTCATTTGTTTCCGGATGACGGACTGTTTTCTTCGCGTGACGGCCGATGATGCGCTCGTCAAGCTCTTCGATAACTTCCGTTCCTTCCATCAACGCTCCAACTAGCAAGCCGCGGTCCGTTCCACAATCATTTTCGCGAACAATTGCATCTTGTGCAACGTCAACCAAACGACGAGTCAAATAACCTGAATCGGCTGTTTTCAATGCTGTATCGGCAAGACCTTTACGCGCACCGTGAGTCGAGATGAAGTATTCAAGTACTGTCAAACCTTCACGGAATGAAGATTTGATTGGAAGTTCAATGATTCGTCCAGCCGGGTTGGCCATAAGTCCGCGCATACCAGCAAGCTGTGTAAAGTTGGACGCGTTACCACGGGCACCGGAGTCACTCATCATATAAATCGGGTTTGTCTTATCCAAAGAAGCCATCAATTTTTCCTGAATAACGTCTTTTGCGCTGCTCCAGTAAGAAATGACACGTGAATAACGTTCTTCTTCAGTAATTAAACCACGGCGGAACTGTTGCATTACTTTATCAACATTTGCTTGTGCCTCGATTAGAATTTCGCCTTTATCAGGAAGTACGACGATATCAGCCACCCCAACCGTAATACCAGCTTGAGTTGAATATTTAAATCCAAGGCTCTTCATGCGGTCAAGCATTCTTGAAGTTTCCGTAATGTGGAAACGAGTGAATACTTCAGCAATGATTTCCCCAAGAATTTTCTTTTTAAATGGCGTCACTAGTTCAGCTTCTTTGAAATGACGGCGGACATCTGTCGTTGTCGGAACAAAGAACTTCGCTGGTGTTTCCACTTGCAAGTTATAGTTTGTCGGTTCATTGATATAAGGGAACGACTTTGGCAGAATTTCATTGAAAATAACTTTACCGACTGTTGTCAGCAAAAGCATTTTATTTTGTTCTTCTGTAAACGTCGGATTGTTAACTGATCCCGCTAAGATGGCGATACGTGTATGAAGATGCACGTGACCTGTTTGATAAGCGATCATTACTTCTTCCGGTCCGGTAAAAGTAGCTCCTTCTCCTGTAGCACCTTCGCGCTCAAGTGTTAAGTAATAGTTTCCTAAAACCATATCCTGGGATGGTGTTACAACAGGCTTTCCGTCTTTCGGGTTCAAAATGTTTTGAGCTGCAAGCATCAAAAGTCGAGCTTCTGCTTGTGCTTCAGATGACAACGGTACGTGAACAGCCATTTGGTCACCATCAAAATCGGCGTTGTATGCAGTACATACTAGCGGATGAAGACGGATCGCTTTACCTTCAACAAGTGTTGGTTCAAATGCCTGAATACCAAGTCTGTGAAGAGTCGGTGCTCGGTTCAATAGAACCGGATGCTCCTTAATAACATCTTCTAATACATCCCATACTTCAGAATGAAGACGTTCAATCTTGCGTTTCGCACTCTTGATATTGTGGGCAAGCCCTCGTTCTACAAGTTCTTTCATCACGAAAGGTTTGAACAATTCGATTGCCATTCCTTTTGGAAGACCGCACTGGTACATTTTCAAGTTCGGTCCAACTACGATAACGGAACGACCAGAATAGTCGACACGTTTACCAAGAAGGTTTTGACGGAAACGCCCTTGTTTACCTTTTAACATATGAGAAAGAGATTTCAATGGACGGTTACCTGGTCCTGTAACAGGACGGCCACGACGGCCATTGTCAATCAGTGCATCTACAGCTTCCTGAAGCATACGTTTTTCATTTTGAACGATAATGCTAGGAGCACCAAGATCCAATAAGCGTTTCAAACGGTTGTTCCGGTTGATTACACGACGATATAAATCGTTCAAGTCGGAAGTCGCAAAGCGGCCACCGTCCAATTGAACCATTGGGCGAAGCTCAGGTGGAATAACTGGAAGAACATCTAGAATCATCCAATCAGGATTGTTTCCTGAGTTACGGAAAGATTCCACTACTTCAAGGCGTTTGATCGCACGTGTGCGGCGTTGGCCTTGAGCTGTTTTCAATTCTTCTTTTAACGAATCAGTTTCGCGCTCAAGATCGATTTCCTGTAGAAGTCGTTTGATCGCTTCCGCTCCCATAGCAGCTTGGAATTTCTTGCCAAACTTATCACGGTATGCACGGTATTCTTTTTCAGAAAGAAGTTGCTTCTTCTCTAATGGTGTATCCGCAGGATCGATTACTACATAAGAAGCAAAATAGATAACTTCTTCAAGTGAGCGTGGGGACATATCCAAGATAAGACCCATACGGCTCGGAATTCCTTTGAAATACCAGATATGTGAAACAGGAGCTGCTAGTTCAATGTGGCCCATACGTTCACGTCTTACTTTTGAACGCGTAACTTCAACGCCACAGCGATCACAGACTACACCTTTATAACGGACGCGCTTGTATTTTCCGCAATGGCATTCCCAGTCTTTAGTAGGACCGAAAATACGTTCACAGAACAAACCGTCTTTTTCAGGTTTTAATGTACGGTAGTTAATTGTTTCTGGCTTTTTGACTTCTCCATAAGACCATGAGCGAATTTTATCGGGTGACGCTAATCCGATTTTCATATACTCAAAATTGTTAACATCTATCAAGGAGCCTACCTCCCTTTTGTCTCGAGTTTCTGCACGGCTCTTCCTCGTTTATGACCAAGCAAATGGAATTCGAACGGCTATTTGAAGCCGTCCGATTCCAAAATTTATCAATCAATTGTTCCAACAGGCGCTTCTTTATCTGCAATTGGCAAGATGTTCAATGAATCAGCTGGCTGAAGATCATCTTCTTCGTCCAAATCGCGCAATTCAATTTCTTCATCGTCAATCGTCAACATTTTAACATCCATACCTAAACTTTGAAGTTCTTTGATCAATACTTTGAATGATTCTGGAACACTTGGTTCTGGTACACTTTCGCCTTTGACAATAGCTTCATATGTTTTAACACGACCAACTACATCATCCGACTTGACCGTTAAGATTTCTTGAAGCGTATGAGCAGCACCATAAGCTTCGAGTGCCCATACTTCCATTTCCCCAAAACGCTGTCCGCCAAATTGAGCTTTACCGCCAAGAGGCTGTTGAGTCACAAGTGAATAAGGACCAGTTGAACGGGCGTGTAACTTGTCGTCAACCATGTGCGCAAGTTTAATCATATACATAATCCCTACAGATACACGGTTATCAAAAGCTTCACCGGAACGGCCGTCATAAAGAACGGTCTTTCCGTCACGCGACATTCCTGCTTCTTCCATTGTTCCCCAAACGTCTTCCTCATTGGCACCGTCAAATACAGAAGATGCCATATGAATTCCAAGCGAACGGGATGCCATACCTAGATGCAATTCCAATACTTGTCCGATGTTCATCCGGGAAGGTACGCCAAGCGGGTTAAGCATGATGTCAACCGGAGTTCCATCTGGCATGAACGGCATGTCTTCCTCTGGAAGAATGCGCGAAATTACACCTTTGTTACCATGGCGCCCGGCCATCTTATCACCGACTGAAATTTTACGCTTCTGAACGATATAAGCTCGTACTAGTTGGTTAACGCCTGGTGGCAGCTCATCGCCATCTTCGCGGTTGAAGATTTTCACGTCAAGTACGATACCGCCGGCACCGTGAGGCACACGCAGCGAAGTATCGCGCACTTCACGCGCTTTTTCTCCAAAGATAGCATGCAGTAAGCGCTCTTCAGCTGTCAGTTCTGTTACTCCTTTAGGAGTTACTTTACCAACTAAAATATCGCCGTCTTTAACTTCTGCACCGACACGGATAATTCCACGGTCATCCAAATTACGAAGCGCATCTTCACCAACATTCGGAATGTCGCGCGTAATTTCTTCAGGTCCAAGTTTAGTATCACGTGAATCGGATTCGTATTCTTCAATATGGACAGATGTGTAAACATCATCTTTAACTAGACGTTCGCTCATGATGATCGCATCTTCATAGTTAAAGCCATCCCATGTCATAAATGCTACTAATACGTTACGTCCTAATGCCATTTCACCACGTTCCATTGAAGGACCGTCTGCTAAGATGTCGCGTTTTGACACACGGTCGCCGACTTTTACAATTGGGCGCTGGTTATAGCTGGTTCCTTGGTTAGAACGGACGAATTTTTGTAATCTGTATGTGGTCACGTCGCCTTTTACTTCTTGGCCGTCGATTTCTTCAATACGGCGAACCTTGATTTCTTTAGCTTCTACCGATTCCACAATACCTTCATGCTTAGCGATTACCGCTGCTCCTGAGTCGCGTGCTGCCAAATGCTCCATACCTGTACCTACGAAAGGCGCTTCAGGGTTTAACAATGGAACAGCTTGACGTTGCATGTTCGCTCCCATTAATGCTCGGTTGGAGTCATCGTTTTCAAGGAACGGGATACATGCTGTCGCTACAGAAACAACCTGCTTAGGAGAAACGTCCATGTAATCGACACTGCTGCGCTTATAAACGGTGTTCTCACCGCGGAAACGAGCAACAACTTCATCTTCAACAAATGAACCGTCTGGGTTCAGTTTTGAATTAGCCTGCGCCACTACATAGTTGTCTTCTTCGTCAGCAGTCAAGTAATCGATGTGCTCGGTTACAAGGCCGGTTTCAGGATCTACGCGCCGATACGGCGTTTCGATAAAACCAAATTTATTTACTTTCGCAAATGTCGAAAGTGTATTGATCAAACCAATGTTCGGGCCCTCAGGCGTTTCAATCGGACACATGCGGCCGTAGTGGGAGTAATGAACGTCACGCACTTCGAAGCCTGCGCGCTCACGTGTTAAACCACCGGGTCCAAGAGCCGATAGACGGCGTTTGTGCGTCAACTCAGCCAGTGGATTTGTTTGGTCCATGAACTGGGAAAGCTGAGAACTACCGAAAAACTCTTTAATTGACGCAATAACCGGACGGATATTGATCAATTGCTGTGGTACGATCGCTTGCGTATCGTTGATTGACATGCGCTCACGTACTACGCGCTCCATACGGGATAAGCCGATGCGGAACTGGTTTTGCAACAGCTCACCTACTGAACGAAGGCGGCGGTTCCCAAGATGATCAATATCATCCGTGTTTCCAACACCGTAAAGTAGGTTAAAGAAGTAACTAATAGAAGAAATAATATCAGCTGTTGTTACGTGTTTGATGGCATCTTCCACGTAAGCATTGCTAATTACCGTAATTTCTTTTTGACTCTCGTCATTAGGAGCATAAATTTTAACCGACTGAAGTGTAACATCTCCTTCAAGAACGCCGTTTACCGGGTTCACTGTATGGAAACCAACACCACTTTCCAAATTAGGGATCAAGCGGTCCAAAACTCGACGGTCAATCAATGTTCCAGCTTCAACCAAAATTTCACCTGTTTCAGGGTCAACCAATGTTTCAGCAATGGTTTGATTGAAAAGACGGTTTTTGATATGAAGTTTTTTGTTCATTTTATAGCGGCCCACATTTGCTAAATCATAGCGTTTTGGGTCGAAGAAACGTGAATAAAGTAAGCTTTTTGCGCTTTCGACTGTTGGTGGTTCACCTGGGCGCAAACGCTCATAGATTTCTAGAAGTGCTTTTTCAGTGCTTTCTGTGTTGTCTTTTTCCAGCGTGTTTTGAAGGAATTCGTTATCGCCAAGCAAATCAATGATTTCTTGATCAGAACCAAATCCAAGGGCTCTTAAAAGAACAGTCACAGGCAATTTACGCGTGCGGTCGATTCTGACATACACTACATCTTTTGCATCTGTTTCATATTCAAGCCATGCACCGCGGTTTGGAATAACCGTAGCCCCAAAGCCTTTTTTACCGTTTTTGTCTGTTTTGTCATGGAAATAAACACTTGGCGAACGTACCAATTGAGAAACGATAACGCGTTCCGCACCATTGATTACAAAAGTTCCGGTTTCCGTCATTAACGGGAAATCTCCCATAAAGACATCTTGTTCCTTCACTTCGTCCGTTTCTTTGTTGTGAAGACGCACTTTTACGCGAAGCGGAGCCGCGTAAGTCACATCTCGTTCCTTTGATTCATCGACTGGATATTTTGGTTCTGCGAGACTGTAATCAACAAACTCGAGCGACAGATTCCCTGTGAAATCCTCAATCGGTGAGATGTCCCGGAACATTTCGCGCAATCCTTCTTCAAGGAACCACTCATAAGACGATGACTGGATTTCAATTAAGTTCGGAAGATCCAGTACTTCACTGATTCTCGAAAAACTTCTGCGTTGACGATGCTGACCGTACTGAACTAGTTGACCTGCCAACTTATTCACCCCTCAATAAAACGATTATAGGTCTTTGCGATTTCCACTAAATAGTGTATGATATCGAAAAGACAAAAAGAAAACGAGACTAAATTTAGCTCATTTTCGGTTAACACGTAATTCATACTGTCGCTATGCCATGCCCGAAAAAGGGCAAACGACCTCAAAATAATAATTTTGCATTTCATTATAATATCATAGGCGTTTTGTCAAGTCAAACTTTTCTTGCCTCAAAGATGAAGTAACCTTTCTTTTTGTCAGCTACCCGCACTTCTCCAAAAAGTTCTTCTAACTTCTCCTGCGTCGAAGGAGCCCCTTGCTTTTTCTGGATAACCACCCACAAAGAACCTCCAGCCACCAATTTTTCGCAAGCTTCTTCATAAAAACGAAAAATCGTTTCTTTTCCCGCCCGAATCGGAGGGTTTGTTAAAATTGCTGAAAAATCAGATGCTTCGACCGAAGCAAGTCCATCACTTTCATAAACCATTACATTTTGAATGCCGTTTTTATCAGCGTTTTTCTTGGCTAACTCAATTGCGCGCGTATTGACATCCACCATATGGACTTTTTTCTGAGGAAATGCTTTGGCGACTGCCATTCCGATCGGTCCATACCCACATCCTACATCTAACACTGGTCCGTCTACTTCTGAACCTTGAAACGCTTCAATCAATAGGCGTGAACCAAAGTCCACTTCACCTTTACTAAAAACGCCTGCATCTGTATGGAAATGGAACTTCTCGCCCCGCAATGTATAGGTCCACTCTCGAGGATTGCTTTTTGTTTGAGGATTTTTAGAATAGTAATGTTGCGACATATGAGGTCCCCCTACATTAATCGGTTTTTAACCAAAAAACGAAAATCTGAATATAAAAAGAAGAAAAAGCCCGTCGGTATGCACTGACGAGCTTTTCTATCTTTTATTAATTCTTGAAATTACTTAACTTCTACTGAAGCGCCAACTTCTTCAAGTTTGCCTTTGATTTCTTCTGCATCTTCTTTAGAAACGCCTTCTTTAAGCGCTTTAGGTGCTTCGTCAACTAGACCTTTTGCTTCTTTCAAGCCAAGACCAGTGATTTCGCGTACTACTTTGATAACTTTGATTTTTTGATCGCCTGCAGAAGCAAGGATTACGTCAAATTCAGTTTTCTCTTCTTCAGCAGCACCGCCAGCAGCAGCTGCAGCAACAGGAGCAGCAGCAGTTACGCCGAACTCGTCTTCGATTGCTTTTACTAGGTCATTAAGTTGAAGAACTGTCATTTCTTTGATTGCGTCTAAGATTTGTTCTTGTGTCATTATAATTTCCTCCTATAGATTAGGTATTTTTTTGTGTAGCTTAACCGGCTAACTTAATTAAGCGCCTTGTTCTTCTTTTGAATCTGCAACTGCTTTTGTAGTAGCAGCAAAGTTGCGGATTGGAGCTTGAAGTACGCTGAGTAGCATAGATAGTAGGCCTTCGCGTGATGGAAGTTCCGCCAACGCTTTAACCTCGTCTGCTGATGCGATCGTGCCTTCAATAACACCTGCTTTGATCTCAAGTGCTTCGTTCTTTTTAGCGAAATCGTTGATGATTTTCGCTGGCGCTACTACATCTTCATTTGAAAATGCAATCGCGTTTGGACCTACAAAGTGTTCGTTGATTGCTTCAAGTCCGTGCATTTCTGTTGCACGGCGAGTCATTGAGTTTTTGTAAACTTTAAACTCAATCCCTGCTTCACGAAGCTGTTTGCGAAGTTCGGTAAGTTGGGCAACATTCAATCCGCGATAATCAACAACTACAACCGAAGCTGCAGCACCGAATTTATCAGCGATTGTTTGTACGACAACTTTTTTCGTTTCAACTGCTTTGCTCATTTTGGCACCTCCTGTAGATTTTTTCATCTATACCGTTTCAAAACATAAGAAAAGCCTCTGGTCTTTTACAGACACAGAGGCATAAAGTCAGCATCATAAAGATGTTTACTGAATTCATCATGTCCTCGGCAGGGATAAATTAAGCGGCTAGCGCCCCTGCTGTCTGCGGTACAAATGGATATTTCACAACTTCGCTATTGTAGCAAAGAAGAAATGAAATGTCAATAACTTATTTAGCGATTACAGTGTTAGTGTCTACTTTAACAGCAGGACCCATTGTAGTTGTAACGTTTAACGACTTCATGTAAGTACCTTTAGCAGCCGATGGCTTCGCTTTTTGTACTACTTCGAAAATCGCCGCTAAGTTTTCAGCTAGTTTGCTGTCATCGAAAGAAACTTTTCCGATTGGAGCATGGATGATACCTGTTTTGTCTGCACGGTATTCCACTTTACCAGCTTTGATTTCTTGAACAGCTTTAGTTACATCAAATGTAACTGTACCTGTTTTAGGGTTTGGCATTAAGCCTTTTGGTCCCAAAACGCGTCCAAGTTTACCAACTTCGCCCATCATGTCAGGAGTAGCTACGATTACATCGAAGTCAAACCAGCCTTGTTGGATTTTTTGGATATATTCAGCATCGCCAACATAGTCAGCGCCTGCAGCTTCAGCTTCTTTAAGTTTGTCGCCTTTAGCGAAAACCAATACGCTTTGAGTTTTACCAGTACCGTTTGGAAGTACTACTGCCCCACGGATTTGCTGGTCGTTCTTGCGCGTATCAATTCCAAGACGGAAAGCTACTTCTACTGTTGCGTCAAAGTTAACTGTGCTAGTTTTTTTCGCAAGTTCGATCGCTTCTGTTGCATTGTAAAGTTTTGAACGGTCGATTAATTTTGCTGCTTCTTGCAGCTTTTTGCTTGTTTTAGCCATTTTAAATGTCCTCCTTGTTGTGGTCTAACGGTGTAAGCCTCCCACGATTAAGGGCTGCGTGGTTCACTATCGAACTCAACGCAACCCATCCAAAAACAACTACTAATTATTAGTCTTCGATTGTAATGCCCATGCTGCGAGCAGTACCTTCAACCATCAACATTGCAGCTTCAACTGAAGCAGCGTTTAGATCTGGCATTTTAGTTTCTGCGATTTCGCGAACTTGATCGCGTTTCACAGTCGCTACTTTATTGCGGTTCGGTTCGCCTGAACCTGACTCGATACCTGCTGCTTTTTTCAAAAGAACTGCAGCGGGTGGAGTTTTCGTAATGAAAGTAAATGAACGGTCTTCAAATACTGAAATCTCAACCGGAATAATAAGTCCTGCTTGTTCTGCAGTACGCGCGTTGAATTCTTTACAGAAGCCCATGATGTTAACACCTGCTTGACCCAATGCTGGACCAACCGGTGGCGCTGGATTTGCTTTTGCTGCAGGGATCTGCAATTTTACAACTTTAATAACTTTTTTAGCCACGAAACACACCTCCTTAAGTCCGTGATGTGGTAATAGGGTTTCCCCTCCCACTCAATATCAGTCTATCAACCTTATTGATAGATTAGTTAAAATGTACAGATGGTACTCTGACAGTCTGACCTATGAAATAATACCACTGATGAAACAGAATAGCAAGTAGTTTTTATACCTTCTGAACTTGTTCGAAATCCAATTCCATTTTTGTTTCCCGGCCGAAGATATCGATGGACACTTTAACTTTACCTTTTGTTTCATCAATTTCTTCTACCTTGCCTTGGAAGTTTGCAAACGGTCCTTCCATTACTTCGACCGTGTCGCTAACAGCGAAATCGATATCGAGCTTACGTCCTGCCATGCCCATCTGTTTCAAGATGAACTCAACTTCTTCATCTAAAAGCGGAGTTGGTTTTGCGCCGCCGCCTGATGAGCCGATAAAGCCTGTGACTCCTGGCGTATTTCGTACCACATACCAAGATTCATCTGTCATGATTAATTCAACCAGTACGTATCCCGGGAAGGTTTTGCGCATTACTGTACGTTTTTTGCCGTCTTTAAAATCTGTTTCTTGCTCTTCTGGAATAATAACGCGGAAAATTTTGTCTTGCATACCCATTGTTTCGACACGCTTTTCCAAGTTCGCTTTTACTTTGTTTTCATATCCAGAGTAAGTATGGACTACATACCAATTTTTCTCCATTATCGCGCGGACTAGACGTCCATCCCTCCTTTTTCTCCAAATTAAAAAACCCGTTCGAATAGAATGACGGGCTATTTTTATTCGTTATTCTTGTTGGCTTAAAGTGCTAAGAACCAGCGTACTGCTGCAGAAATGCCTGTATCGATCAATGCAAAAAAGAGTGCCATAAAAATACAGGTTGATAAAACAACAATTGTATAGCGGGTTAACTCTTTGCGTTTCGGCCAGCTGACTTTTCTCATTTCTGAAAGAACATTATTGAAGAATCCACCAATGTTACCCATTATTTAAAAAACCTCCGAATTTCAAAATCACTCTATATCGTCCGGCATTCAAGTAAAATTCATATCGTTTGTTTATGCACGGTATGCTCATTGCAATGAGCACAGAATTTTTTGAGTTCCAAACGGGTGCTAGGCTCCGCTTTCGCTGGAACCGTATAATTGCGTGATGCACACTTCGAGCAGTTTAAAACGATTTTTTTAGCCATTTCCCTCATCCTATTCGAGTTTGCAGCTTTTTCAAGGGTATCACCTTAAAACTAACCTGTCAACCGAACCTCAAGAGCTTCCGGTTTCATTTGTCTGCAGGTGGCGCTCTAATTTACGTTTTACCCGCTGCAATGCATTATCAATTGATTTGACATGCCGACCCAACTTTTCTGAGATTTCTTGATAGGATTGTCCATCCAAATAAAAAGTTAATACCTCGCGTTCGAAATCACTTAACACTTCGCCCATTTTTTCTTCCATGTACAGGAACTCTTCATTATTAATCATCAATTCTTCCGGATCGTCTACGGCGCTCCCCGTCAGGACATCCATCAATGTGCGGTCGGATTCCTCATCATAGATAGGTTTATCAAGCGATACATAAGAATTCAGCGGAATGTGTTTTTGTCTTGTGGCAGTTTTAATAGCCGTGATGATTTGCCGGATAATGCATAGTTCGGCAAATGCGCGGAACGAAGACAGCTTATCGCTCCGAAAATCACGGATTGCTTTATACAGGCCAATCATGCCTTCTTGAATGATGTCTTCTTTATCAGCACCAATCAAAAAATAAGAGCGGGCTTTCATCCGTACGAAATGCCGAAACTTGGTTATCAAAAAATCTAAGGCTTCGGTATTTCCGTTGTGGACTAAACTGACAAGTTCTTCATCTGTCATGTCGGTAAAACTTTTAGGTTGAACTTGCTCATGATTTCCCACGGGTATCCCTCCGGTTGCGCGAGCCTCAATAACATCAGTATACAGGAAGAAAATTTTGAGCGTCAACCTCTCATTCTTGTCCGCGTCTCCATTTTTCGAAAATTTCCTCTACTTCTTCACTTAATGGAATTTTGGATGATGCCCGCTCCTCCTGAATTTCTTTTACTCTTTTGGTGATTTTTTTCTGAATTTCTTCCATTTCAATCTCCAACTCACGCGCGGAAATACGCAAGGCACCTTTGGCAAAAATCACCGACTGTTCGGTTGAATCGGAAGTAGCGACATAGACTTGGTCGCGGCGCGTTTTTAAGCTCGACGCAAGTTTCTCAATCCGTTCATCCGCTGTCTCACTTTCCCGCGTGAAAATGACTTCAACGTCATGATGTTTGTTTTTGGCTTCGATTCCAGGGACAAGATGTGCATCAAATACAATAATGACTCGCCATCCTTTAAAGCTTCTATACTCAGCCAACCGTTCAATGAGACGGTCTCTGGCATCTGCTAATTTGTCCTTTTTTAATTCTTTCAGCTCCATCCAATCACCAATGATATTGTATCCATCAACCAGCAGAATATTCATGGCCTTTACCCCAGCGGATGACGCTTTCTGTAGACTTCATACATTAAAAGACTGGCTGCTACTGATGCGTTCAGCGATGTCACATGCCCAACCATTGGCAGCTGGTAAAGGAAATCGCATTTATCACGCAAAACACGGCTCATGCCTTTGCCTTCGCTGCCAATGATAACAGCAAGCGGCAATGAGGCATCCATCTGGCGGTAATCCGACGACTCTTTTGCATCCGTCCCGGCAATCCAGACGCCGCGCTTTTTCAGTTCGTCCAACGTTTGCGAAAGATTTGTTACACGTACTACTGGAACGTGCTCGATCGCACCGGTCGAAGCTTTCGCGACAACCGCCGTCAAACCGACAGCTCGCCGTTTTGGAATGATCAGGCCATGGGCGCCGACCGCATCAGCTGTCCGCATAATCGATCCGAGATTATGAGGATCCTCCAGTTCATCTAAAATCAGGAAAAACGGGTCTTCTGCCCGAGCAGTCGCCACATTGAACAAATCATCAAGTTCTGCATAGTTATACGCCGCAACTGCAGCTGCAATGCCTTGATGGTTAGAATCGGTCAGCCCGTCAATTTTTTTCTTCGGCACAAACTGGACCAAAACCCCTTTGTCTTTTGCCAGCTGCAGCAATTCGGTGATGCCTTTTTTCTGCACGCCCTCAGCAACCCAAATCTTATTTATATCGCGGTCTGCACGAAGTGCTTCGAGCACAGGGTTCTTGCCGCCGATAATTTCTGATGTTGTTTCTTCGCTCATTTGATCACTCCTCTCAACTCTTCCACGATGGCAATCGAATAAGATACGATTTCGTGGAGCCGCTCTTGCTGTTCTTTTAGATACAGCCAGCCGAGCACAGCTTCAAACGCAGTACTGAAATTGTACGTTTGAACATCTGTATTCTTCGGCACACTGCCCGATTTAGCATTGCGCCCTCTTCTCATGACCGCCAGTTCTTCTTCTGTCAGAAACTCTTCTTCCGTCAGCCTCTTCAGCACCATCGCCTGAGCTTTTGCCGAAACGAATGTAGTGGATTGGCGATGCAGCATGTTCGGTTTGACATGTCCAGAGCGCAGCAAATGCTCACGCACCGCTTGCTCGAAAACCGCATCACCCATATAAGCGAGGGCCAGTGCGTTCAACTGGTCAACGTCCCTGTTTCGTAAAACGTTCACCTTATTACCCCCTCTTCCAGCGCGTGCCCTGTGCGGTATCTTCTAAAATGATGTTTTTTTCCTTGAATAAATCACGGATTTCATCTGCTCTGGCGAAATTGCGGTTCTTGCGCGCTTCAATACGCTCCTCTAGCAGCGCTTCCACTTCTGCATCGAGTAGTTCCTCTTCTTGCTTGAATGGCACACCCAAAACGCCCACAAGTTCATCAAACGTTTGAATAAAAGCCTTAATTACGTTTGTTGATGTCTGCTTTTCCAATAAATACGTATTAGACAGGCGTGATAGATCAAACACCTTTGAAATCGCATTTGCTGTATTGAAGTCGTCATCCATCGTTTCAATAAATTCAGCTTTAATCCCTTCGATCTTTGACAGCCACAGATCTGAATGATCGCCAAGATCTGCGGATGCCCCTAAACGGTGCTTCAAGTTGCTGTAAGCAGTGCGCAAGCGTTCAAGTCCGGCCGCTGCATCTTCCACTAATTGCCGCGAGTAGTTGATCGGATGGCGGTAGTGGACCGATAACATAAAGAATCGCAGGACTTGTGGGTCCAGTTCTTTTAAAATGTCATTGACCAAAACAAAATTATTCAGTGATTTCGACATTTTTTCGTTATCAATATTTATATACCCATTATGCATCCAATAACGTGCAAAAGTTTTTCCAGTCAACGCTTCGGATTGTGCAATTTCGTTTTCATGGTGAGGGAATGTTAAATCCTGGCCGCCAGCATGGATATCGATTGTATCGCCTAAATGCTCACGCGCCATCACGGAGCACTCGATATGCCAGCCTGGACGCCCTTTGCCCCATGGGCTTTCCCAGAAAATTTCACTTGGCTTCGCTGCTTTCCACAACGCAAAATCCAGCTCGTCTTCTTTTTTATCGCCAACTTCTATGCGTGCGCCAATTTTCAATTCATCGACGGATTGATGCGATAACTTGCCGTAGCCATCGAACTTACGGGTGCGGTAATAGACGTCTCCTTGCGATTCATAGGCAAATCCTTTTTCAATTAGCGCTTCGATAAATTCGATGATTTGTGGCATATGGTCCATAACGCGCGGATGGATATCCGCCTCGTCGCAACCGAGTGCTTTCGTATCTTCAAAGTAGGCTTTAATGAACCGTTCGGCGATTTGAGGCACCTCTTCCCCCAATTCGTTTGCAGCTTTGATCAATTTATCATCTACATCTGTAAAGTTGGACACATACGTTACGTCATAGCCTCTGTATTCCAAATGGCGGCGTACGGTATCATAAACGATGACCGGCCGCGCATTGCCGATATGAATATAATTGTAGACGGTTGGTCCGCACACATACATTTTTACTTTTCCTTCTTCAAGAGGAATAAACACTTCTTTTTCACGTGACAATGAATTAAATAATTGAATACTCATGATAGCTTCCCTTCTTCCTGCTTAGCTTTTCTCAATACTTCGATTTCCCGCTGCAACTCAGCCAACTTGAATTCCATCGCTTCCACTTTATCCATAATGGGATCCGGCAGATCCTGATGGTTCAAATCCGGTTTTACTTTTATGCCGTCCTGGATAACGACCTTTCCTGGAATTCCGACAACGGTTGAGTTGGCCGGTACGTTTTTCAATACGACTGAACCGGCTCCGACTTTCGAATTGGCCCCAACTGTAATCGAGCCCAATACTTTCGCACCCGTTGCGACCAGTACATTGTCTTCAAGCGTTGGATGCCGTTTTCCTTTTTCCTTGCCCGTTCCGCCGAGCGTCACTCCTTGGTAAAGCGTGACATTATCGCCTATTTCGCATGTTTCACCAATCACAACACCCATTCCATGGTCAATGAAGAAGCGGCGGCCAATAACTGCTCCCGGATGGATTTCAATGCCGGTGAAAAACCGGCTAATTTGAGAGATGACCCGTGCTAAGAAAAACCAGTTCTTTTTAAAGAAGAAATGTGCAATTCGATGTGCCCAAATGGCATGCAAACCTGAATAGGTCAGCATCACTTCAAAATAGCTGCGTGCCGCTGGATCTTGTTCAAAAATGACATCAATATCATCTTTGATTCGTTTCCACATGCTGTTTAGCTCCTTTCTGTCCCAAAATAAAAAGCGCCCCTGTCATTTACATGACAGAGACGCATAATTGCGCGGTTCCACTCTGATTAAAAGGGACGGACCCTTTTCTCTCGAACGCCTTTAACGCAGGCAATACGTCTGGTCTACTTGATTCGACTCAGCACTCAGAGAGGCATTTCCATGCTGCAGGGGCTCAGATCCTTTTCAGCCGGTGAGGATCCTCTCTTTAGAACATGCTGCATGTACTTATTCTCGTCAACGATTTCGTAATGGTAAAGTTTATTCTACACTTTTCGAGCTATAAGTCAATCCTACGCTCTCGCGTATTCAGCTACTCGATCAATCGTTTTTTCTTTTCCTAAAAGAGCGATCGAATCCGGCAATTCCGGGCCATGCGTTTGCCCTGTCGTTACGACACGGATCGGCATGAACAGGTTTTTCCCTTTATGGCCAGTCGCTTTTTGGACGGCTTTGATAGCTGCTTTGATTTCCGCCGGTCCGAATACTTCAAGCGCTTCTAGCTGCTCTTTGAACGAAGCCATCACTTCTGGCACTTGTTCGCCAGCCAGTACCTCTTGCTCCGCTTCGCCATAAGAAAGTTTATCTGCAAAGAATAATTCAGACAGCTCTGTAATTTCAGCGCCAAAGCTCATTTGGTCGTGGTACAGCGCAATCAACTTGTTTGCCCATTCCGTTTGCTCTTCCGTTAACGTCTCTGGAAGTTTTCCGGCTTTCTGCAAATGCGGAAGTGCTAATTCTACTACTTCTTCAAGCGGCATTTTTTTGATGTATTGGTTGTTCATCCAAGTCAATTTCTGTTTATCGAACATTGACGGAGATTTCGACAAGCGATTAACATCAAAAATACGGATCAATTCTTCTTTCGAGAAGATTTCTTCTTCGCCTTCCGGAGACCAGCCTAAGAGCGCAAAGAAATTAAACAAGGCTTCTGGGATATAGCCAAGGTCTTTATATTGCGAGATAAATTGGATAATTGATTCATCGCGTTTCGACAATTTTTTGCGGTCTTCATTAATGATAAGTGTCATATGCCCGTAAGTCGGATAGTCCCAACCAAATGCATCAAACACCATTTGCTGTTTAGGGGTATTTGATAGATGCTCTTCACCACGGAATACGTGGGAAATTTCCATCAAGTGATCATCGATGACAACGGCAAAGTTATAAGTTGGAATGCCGTTTGTTTTAACCAATACCCAGTCCCCGACATCTTTTGATTCAAATGAAATCGGACCACGTACCAAATCTTCGAATTCATATGTCACGCCAGAAGGCACTTTCATGCGAATCGTATGGGGCATGCCTGCCGCTTCTTTTTCCGCTACTTCTTCTGCTGTCAAATTGCGGCAAGTGCCACTGTATTGGGGAGCAGCAATTCCTGATGCTTTTTGTGCTTCACGTTCCGCTTCCAACTTCTCAGGCGTACAGAAACATTTATAAGCAGAACCGCTTTCTAACATTTCCTGCGCATAACCGGTGTATAAATCCAAACGTTCCATTTGGCGATATGGTCCATAATTGCCGCCGATATCAACAGACTCATCGTAATCGATGCCAAGCCATTTCAAGTTATCGAGCTGAGACAATTCTCCCGCTTCAATATTACGTTCAATATCCGTGTCTTCAATCCGGACAATGAACTTCCCATCATTATGGCGGGCAAATAAATAATTGAATAGTGCAGTGCGGGCTCCGCCGATATGTAAATGTCCAGTCGGGCTCGGGGCATAGCGTACACGTACTTGTTGTGTCATGTGTTTTCCTCCTAAAAAATATCCTTTTGCTATTTTATCATCCTGGTACGTCTAACGAAAGTGGGTGTTTTACCAGCAAAATGACGGCAAGTGCAGCGATGCCTTCCCCACGCCCAGTAAATCCTAAATGCTCTGAAGTCGTTGCTTTGACGTTCACTTGAGAAACGTCCGCTTCAAGCAATCCAGCAATCGACTCGCGCATTTGTTCAATATAAGGAGCCAATTTCGGTTTTTGAGCGATAACTGTGCAGTCTATGTTACCTAACTCATACCCTTCCCCTTTAACAATCTCCCAAATATGCGTCAGCAATTTTTTTGAATCGGCATCTTTGAACTCCGGATCAGTGTCTGGAAAATGCTTTCCAATGTCTCCGCCGCCAATTGCACCGAGCGCCGCATCCGTAATTGTATGGAGCAACACATCTGCATCCGAATGACCGAGCAACCCCCGGTCATGTGGTATTTCAATTCCGCCTAAAATAAACGGTCTTCCTTCCACTAACTGATGTACATCATATCCTTGCCCAATTCGCATCATCGCTTTTCCTCCTGTATCCGGCTCTCTAAAATGGCTTTTCCATAAATCAAATCATCTGGGGTCGTCATCTTAACATTTTCATAAGTGCTTTCGACAATTTGGACTGGATAGTTCAAGCGTTCAACAAGCATCGCTTCATCCGTTCCAAGAAAGCCATCTTCAACTGCCGATTTGGCAGCTTTCAATATTAAATCATATTTAAAAGCTTGGGGCGTTTGGATGATCCATAATTGATTACGGTCCACCGTTTCTGTTATCACGCCGTCTGTTGCTTTCTTGATGGTATCCTTTACAGGCACTCCTGCAATGGCAGCACCAGTAGTTTTTGCCGCTTCTACAAGGCGCGCAATCACTTCAGGGTCGATAAAAGGACGTGCTGCATCATGAACCAATACAATGCCACAAGGCGGAATCGCTTCAAGACAAGATCTCACACTGTCTTGCCGCTCCATTCCGCCTTCTGCATAGCCATGAACTTTGGTGATTTTATGCTTTTTCACGTAGTTATCAATCACTCGGCGCTCTTCATCTTTTACTGCAAGCCAAATTGCATCACAATTCGGATCTTGTTGAAACACTTCCAAAGTGTGAAGAAAAATTGGCTTGCCCAGAAGTTCCAGCAATAATTTATTTTTATTTGCTTTCATCCGTTTCCCGCTTCCGCCAGCGGGCAAGACGACTGTATAGTTCATTTTGCGACATCCTTTATCCATTCATTGAAGCTTGGCGACCATCCCGCGGTTTCGCGAAAATCATACGCCCTGCTGAAGTTTGCAATACACTTGTTACAGTAACATCAATCGCCTGTCCGATAAAGCCTTTGCCATCTTCAATTACAATCATTGTACCATCGTCCAAGTATGCAACCCCTTGATTTTGTTCTTTGCCGTCTTTAATGACAACTACATGCATGTCTTCCCCCGGGATAACCACCGGTTTCACAGCATTGGCCAAGTCGTTGATATTCAATACCGGAACGTTGTGAAGTTCACACACTTTATTAAGGTTAAAATCGTTTGTCACTACTTGGCCGCCCATTTTCTTAGCCGCTCTCATTAGTTTCAAATCAACTTCGCTAACTTCGTCAAAGCTTTCTTCAGTAATCATGATAGCCCCTTCGCGCTCGCTTTGCAGGCGTTTCAGTATATCCAAACCTCGGCGTCCACGCGTCCGCTTCAACGTATCAGAAGAATCTGCGATATGCTGCAATTCCGATAAGACGAATTGGGGAACAACAAACGTCCCTTCCATAAACCCAGTGGCTGAGATATCTGCAATGCGGCCATCAATAATAACGCTCGTGTCCAACAACTTATAAGTAGTTTTTTGAACCGGTTCTTCAATTTCCGCTTTTTTGGCAGCAGCCAAACGTGGCAGCGTTACCATTGCCACCATCTCCTCGCGCTTTTGGAACCCTACTTGAAATCCTAAATAACCAAGCACAACAGATAAAACAATCGGTGCTGCAGTGGCAACCAAGGGAATATCAATAGTGCTTAAAGCAAATCCGATCAGAAACGCGACGACCAAACCTAAGATCATTCCGACTGTTCCAAACAATAAATCTGGAGTCGGGGCATGCAGCAGCTTTTCTTCCATCCATTTCATGAACTTAACGAGAGAATCTGCAAACATAAGAGATAAAAGAAAGAAAATAATGGCTCCAATTAAAGCAGCTACAATAGCATTATTGCTCCATGGATTGTCAAGAAAAGGGATAAGTTCAAAAACATAAGGTAAAAATATAATTCCGACAGTGGCACCAATCAACAAAAACAAAATCTGGATAATTCTCCTTAACATGTGCTCCACCTCCTTTTTTTAATTATACACTGTTTGCTTGGGAAACGCTTTTTTGACCCTTATTAGTATTGGAACAAAGAATAAGGAGGCAACATTGCCTCCTTATTGTGGAAATATTTCTCTTAAAGCATCATTAACGTTTTCAACACCGACTACACGAATTCCCTCAGGATAATCCCAGCCTCCCAAATTGGAAGCCGGTACAATTGCACGCTTGAATCCGAGCTTCGCCGCTTCTTGAACGCGTTGTTCGATTCGCGACACACGACGAATTTCACCTGTCAGCCCGACCTCTCCGACGATGCAATCATAGACATTTGGTGCGGTATCGCGGAAACTTGACACAATGCTCGCAAGCACTGCCAAATCAATGGCCGGCTCATCGAGCTTAACACCACCTGCGACTTTAATATACGCATCTTGCGCTTGAAGCAACATGCCGACCCGTTTCTCCAATACCGCCATCAACAGCGATACTCGGTTTTGGTCGATGCCTGTTGCCATACGTTTCGGATAGTTGAAACTCGAAGGCGTTACCAAAGCCTGTATTTCAACAAGAATCGGACGTGTACCTTCCATCGAGGCTACAACCGTTGAACCTGCTGCTCCACTTGAACGTTCCTGCAAGAATAACTCTGACGGGTTCAATACTTCTTTTAAACCGCTTTGCAGCATCTCAAAAATAGCAATTTCATTAGTGGAACCGAATCGGTTTTTAACACTCCGCAAAATCCGGTACGTATGGTGGCGCTCGCCTTCAAAATACAGCACCGTATCCACCATATGTTCGAGAATACGTGGACCCGCGATTTGCCCTTCCTTAGTTACATGGCCCACAAGGAAGATCGCGATGTTCTTTGTCTTCGCAATTCGCATCAATTCCGCCGTACTTTCTCTTACTTGTGTCACACTGCCTGGCGCTGACGTTACTTCAGGATGATGCACCGTTTGAATGGAATCGACGATCACAAAATCAGGACTGACTTCTTCAATTGTATGATGAATCAATTCCAAATTCGTTTCCGCGTAAATGAACAATTCTGAGGAAGATGCGTCCAACCGCTCTGCCCGGAGTTTCGTTTGACGGATGGATTCTTCTCCAGAAATGTATAACACTCGGCTGCCGCTGTTTGCGAGCATTGCCGATACTTGCAGCAATAACGTAGATTTTCCGATCCCGGGATCTCCACCTATTAACACAAGCGACCCTGGAACAATACCGCCGCCAAGTACCCGGTTCAACTCGCCCATTTCAGTTTCTACACGTGGCTCCTGCTGCGTTTCAATTGAATTAATCGGTGTCGCTTTTTGTGCCACCGTTGCTGAATGCTGAAAAGCGCCACGCGTACCTTTAGGCGCTGCCACTTCCACTTCTTCAACCATCGTATTCCAATCACCGCATCCTGGACATTTCCCCATCCATTTAGCAGATTCGTAGCCACACGACTGGCACATAAACTTTGTTTTCTTCTTAGCCATACGTACCTCCTATTTTCAATAAAAAAACCGCCCGCCGAATACCCGGCGAGCGGAACGCCCTCACTTACTTTTTCTGCAATTCTACAGTTGGTTGGTCTGTGCGGACAATAAATTCTCCATCTTCCACATCAAATATGATGTGCTGGCCAGCAAGTGCTGTGCCTCTCAACAGTTCTTCAGACAAGCGGTCTTCAACATGTTTTTGAAGCGCACGACGCAATGGACGTGCCCCGTATTCAGGATCGTACCCTTCGTTCGCCACCTTATCTAGAGCTGCTTCAGTCAATTCCAAATCAATATCCTGTTCTTTCAAACGATCAGTCAATTGTTTTGTCATTAATGTCACAATTTCTCGCAAGTTATCTTTTTCAAGAGAATGGAAGACAATCATGTCATCAATTCGGTTTAAGAATTCTGGACGGAATGCTTTTTTCAATTCAGCAAGCATCTTGTCTTTCATGTCTTTGTAATCAGTTTTTGCATCTTCCAAATTGAAACCGACGTATTTGTTGTATTTCAATTCTTCTGCACCAACGTTTGAAGTCATGATAATTACAGTGTTTCGGAAGTCGACTCTGCGTCCTTTCGAATCAGTCAAACGTCCATCTTCAAGAACTTGCAGCAAGATATTGAAAACGTCCGGATGAGCTTTTTCAATTTCGTCAAGTAGAATAACCGAATATGGTTTGCGGCGAACTTTTTCAGTTAACTGGCCGCCTTCTTCATAACCGACATATCCTGGAGGTGAACCAACAAGACGTGAAGTCGAATGTCTTTCCATGTACTCGGACATATCAATGCGAATCATCGCATCTTCATCACCGAACATTGATTCTGCAAGAGCTCGGGCAAGTTCTGTTTTACCAACACCAGTTGGTCCAAGGAAGATAAATGAACCGATTGGACGTTTCGGATCTTTCAATCCAGCGCGCGCACGGCGAATCGCTTTTGAAATCGACGTAACCGCTTCTGCTTGTCCAATAACACGGCCATGAAGAATCTCTTCCAGGTTCAACAATTTATCAGATTCAGTTTGCGCCAGCTTGGAAACCGGAATCCCAGTCCACATTGAAACAACTTTCGCAATGTCTTCTACAGTAACCTGCGACTCTTCTTTGCCTTGTTTTTCTTTCCATTCTTTTTTCGTTTTTTCCAATTGATCTTTCAGCTTTTGTTCTACGTCACGAAGAGATGCAGCTTTTTCAAACTCTTGGCTTTGCACCGCTTCGTTTTTCTCATGGCGTGCGGCTTCTAATTTCGCTTCCAATTCTTTCAAATCCGGTGGAGTCGTGTAAGAACGAAGTCTCACTTTAGACCCTGCCTCATCGATCAGATCGATCGCTTTATCCGGTAAGAACCGGTCAGAAATGTAGCGGTCAGACATTTTCGCTGCCGCCTCAATCGCTTCATCAGTGATTTTTACCCGGTGATGCGCTTCGTAACGGTCGCGCAAACCTTTGATGATTAAGATTGATTCATCAACTGTCGGCTCATCTACTTGAATCGGTTGGAAACGACGTTCAAGAGCTGCATCTTTCTCAATGTATTTGCGGTATTCATCAAGAGTTGTGGCACCGATGCACTGCAATTCCCCACGTGCTAAAGAAGGCTTAAGAATGTTCGAAGCATCAATTGCCCCCTCAGCACCGCCAGCTCCAATTAATGTATGAAGTTCATCAATAAAGAGAATAATGTTGCCTGCTTGGCGAATTTCATCCATTACTTTTTTCAAACGGTCTTCAAATTCACCGCGGTATTTTGTACCAGCAACTACAGTACCCATATCAAGCACCATGACGCGTTTGTCACGCAATGTTTCCGGCACCTCATTATTAATGATCTGTTGTGCCAATCCTTCGGCAATGGCTGTTTTACCAACGCCAGGTTCACCGATCAATACCGGATTATTTTTTGTTCTACGGCTTAACACTTCAATTACACGAGTGATTTCATCGCTGCGGCCGATAACCGGGTCTAAGCTGCCTTCGCGTGCTACTTGAGTCAAGTCGCGAGCTAACCCATCCAACGTCGGTGTATTTGCCGATGCATTCGGATTGCTGCCAGTAGACGCTTGCTCGTTGCTGCCTAATAATTGCAATACTTGCTGACGCGCTTTATTCAAGCTGACGCCTGCATTTCCTAGTACGCGTGCAGCAACACCTTCACCTTCCCGGATCAATGCAAGCAATAAGTGCTCTGTACCAATATAGGAATGACCCAGCTTGCGCGATTCGTCTACAGACAATTCAATAACTTTTTTTGCTCTCGGCGTATAGTGAACAATCGGTCCGACATTTTTCTCTCCGACTCCTACAAGTTCTTTTACGCCCTCTTCGATTAATTGTGTATTCACTTCAATTGCTTCAAGAGCTTTAGCAGCAATACCACCGCCTTCACGAATCAGGCCAAGCAAAATGTGCTCTGTACCGATTGATTCGTGTTTCATGCGAATAGCTTCTTCTTGAGCTAATTGAAGAACTTTTTGTGCGCGTTGTGTAAATCGGTTGAACATCATACGTAATCCTCTCCTTCATCATTTAAGCTTTCTTTATTCAAGCGTTCGCGAAATAGGTTCGCTCGTGCAAAATCTCGTTCTTTTGGCTCTAATGGCTTGTTGGAATACTGCTGTAAAAAAGCGGGTTGCATAAAAATCATCAATTCATTCAATATGGACATGTCCATATCCTTGATCATTTTTAAATCAATACCCAAACGGACATCTGACAAACACTTTGCAGCTTCTTCTGTTGTCAAAAGACGAGAATGGGTAAGAGTTCCAAGGGACCGATAAATTCGATCTTCCAATACGATCGGTGAGTTACTCCTAATTGCTTCACGGGCCCGGCGCTCTTGTTGAATAATTTGTTCTGTCATGTTTTGAAGGTCTTGAAGAATTTCGTGCTCGGATTTGCCAAGTGTAAGCTGATTGGAAATTTGATAAACATTCCCGAGCGCTTCACTGCCTTCTCCATAACTCCCTCTCACGACCATTCCAATTCGTGATATAGCGGGAATAATGCGGTTTATTTGATGCGACATTGTCAATGCCGGCAAATGCAGCATAACAGACGCCCGCATTCCAGTACCTGTGTTCGTTGGACAACTTGTTAAATAGCCAAATTTCTCATGAAAAGCATATGACAAGTGCTTCTCAAGCAATGAATCAAGACGATTAGCTACTTGATAAGCTTCTTGCAGATGAAAACCAGACTGTAAACTTTGTATGCGTAGATGGTCTTCCTCATTGACCATGATACTCAATTCCTCATTGTCAGATAAAAGAACAGAACCTGAATGTTGTCCTCTAGCTAGATAAGGACTGATCAAGTGTTTCTCAACCAAAACCTCTCGTTCCAGTTGTTGTGTTTCTTGTATGTCAATATGAGTAAAGTTATAATCCAATTCTCTGCCTTTGTCCAATAGAACCGCCGAAATGGCTTTATCCACTTTTAGCGCTTCATCTTCCGAAAAAGCATAAGGGAAGTGAAAATCGCTTATATTTCGCGCTAGCCGGATGCGTGTACTCATTGCAATATCGACATTCTCTCCAGCATTAGCCATCCAACTGCTTGCTCTTGGCTGAAGGAAACGATCAATTGCCATTAGAAACACCTCCTTCAAGTTGCGAATTTAATAGCCGAATTTCGTCTCGCAACTTTGCAGCTCCCTCAAAATCTTCTTCTTCTATTGAAGTCTTCATTTGCTTTCGCAACTTTTCAATTTCTTTTTTTATTTTTAGCGTATTCCCATAAGACGCAGGAATTTTGCCATTATGTTCTGTATTGCCATTATGAAGCCGTTTAAAAACTTCATCGAGTTGTGGCTCGAAGGCATCGTAACAAGAAGCACAACCGAACTTACCTAATTTCAAGAACTTAGTAAACGCAAATCCACAAGACGGACAAACTGCTACTTCTTTACGAACTGGATTTACCGTCGTCTGCTGATTAGGAAACCAATTAGTTAATAACTGGTGAATAGCCATAGGATCTTGCTCAAAAGCAATATTAATGCTTTGGGTACCAGCTGCACAAACGTGGCATAAATGGCGTTCGGTCGTTTGGCCTTGTTGCTTTTGTTTTACTATTACTGAAGCGTGGCGTTCTCCACATTGATCACAAATCATCCGATCACCTCTTAAACGTTCGACTGAAATTTTAACGAGAAAAGCATTGCAATGAGAATTCGTGACCTCACTTCGTCTCGAAGAGGTAAAGGCAAAAGCAACGTAGAGCGGTCAACAGCACTTAACATCAATTTTGCCTCGCGTTTAGATATAATTTCTTCATCTAAAAGCCGAAACACAATATCTTCCGCCATGCTTTGTGTTGCGCCTTGTTCTAAACGCTCTATAATTTCTGCCAGTACATCTGATTTTTTATGGAGACGTATTCGTTTAATGCGAATATAACCTCCACCGCCTCGTTTACTTTCGACTAAATAACCACGATCAACAGTAAATCTTGTGTTAATAACGTAGTTTATTTGAGAAGGAACGCATTGAAATTTTTCAGCAACTTCGCTTCTTTTAATTTCAATATGGTCTCTCTCGCTTAATTCGATAACTTGCTTCAAATAACCTTCAATCACATCTGAAATATTCCGCATCGCCTTCACCTCTTCGATACATAATATGTCAAAATTGACTTTGACTATATTTGACTTAATTATACAACATATATTTTAGAGATTTCAAATAGTATGTTTCGAAAAGGATGGCTTTAAAAAATCTCGAGATTATATTTCTCGAGATAGGAAAGGATATTATTCTTTTTCCAGTATTCTCTTCATAAAATCTTTTGCATGACTTGAAATTGATTCGGTTTTTTCTTCTCGATACTTTGTTTTCCACTTCGGTCCTTCTCTCCATATTTCTACTACATCTCCAACTGAAACATTATGTGTAAAATCTACTACTGGAAACGTAAACTGTTCGCGTTGCTCATCTACTGATGTTAATAGAGCCGTTCGCTTATCAATTGCTTCTACTTTATATAATCCTGGTTTCATAATTTTCACCTCATTTTTGGTTTTCCCCTATTGAATATTATTCAATCATTTGTTAAACAATAACTTTAAATTAAAAAGCATTAAATCTGTTCAAAAATTTTAAAAAGACTTTTTTAAAAACACAAAAAAAGCCAGAACCGGAAACGGTTCTGACTTTCAGCTTGCCCAGCGACGTCCTACTCTCACAGGGGGAGACCCCCAACTACCATCGGCGCAAAAGAGCTTAACTTCCGTGTTCGGGATGGGAACGGGTGTGGCCTCTTTGCCATCATCACTGGACTTTGTTTTTTTGAAAGACAAGTCTTATTATACCAACTCTGTCGAGTTTGGCAAGGCTTTTTTTCACGCCTCTTGGCTTGTTCGTTCAAAACTGGCTACACGACGGATGAAACGAAACAAAATTGGTTAAGTCCTCGATCGATTAGTATTCGTCAGCTGCACATGTCGCCACGCGTCCACCTCGAACCTAT
>NZ_PYAT01000015.1 GCF_003014655.1 Planomicrobium soli
TTGACCAGCTTCAGTTTGAATTCTTCACTATACTTCACCATAAAAAAACACCCCAAAAGTTAGATTTTCAACTCTAACTTTTGGGGTGCAGCACCAGCTGCAAGCCTCTTTTCTATTCGAGAAATTTCGCCATGTAAAATTCATCGTGTGGTTGATCGGCAATAATGAGTGATTTTTTTCGTACGCCTTCTCTTTCGTAACCGGCTTTTTCATACAGGTTGATGGCTGGGGTATTTTCGGTGACCACTGTCAATTCTAAGCGCGTGACTCCTTTGGCAAGCGCCCATTCTTCGGCTCTTTGGAGGAGTGAAGAAGCAATTCCTTTTCCTCTAGCGTTTTCTTGTATCCCAAGCACAATAGCGGCTCGATGGGCAGCGCGTTTGGCGGCATTTCCAATGACCATTAAATAACCAACATGTTCACCGTTCAAAATGGCGATAAAGATAGTAGAATGGCCATTTTTCTTCCACTCAATAATTTGCTTCCGGACCTTTTGCGTTGACTGCACGCGTTCATCTTTGCCGTATAGCATAAAGTCTGATTCTGCTTCGACAGTTTTTTGCAGCGTCACGAGTGAACTGGCATCACCATGTTCGGCAGTCCGGATCAAAAGGATATCCTCATTGATATCCGCCCCTGCGTTTGCGCCGCCCTCGGAAAGGTCAATCCGCTCGAAAACCACATAGCGATTCGGTTCAACATCTTTAACAAGATACCCTGCATCAATCCAAGCATGAAAATGTTTGGCGGGAGCTTTTGTTTTCTTCCACCAACTCTTATTCAAGTAAGCCGCATTAGGCAATTGCTGGCCCATAATTTTCTCAATTTCATTAAAACTTAGCCTAATTGATGGATTTGTAGCAGACGAAAAATAATTTGCCAATGGAATGTATTTTTTTTCCAATAAAATAGTCAATATTTTCTCCCCTTTTCGCCTAATTCGTTTATAATTACCAATGATTATACCATTAGTCCTATTGATAAGTACACAATTTTTCCCTTAATATTTAAAAATTCTATTTATTTCATAAGAAAGTTCTTTTTCTTCCCGATAACTTCCTTACCGGTATTTCCATAAGGCTGACTTATGGTAGAATAATCACGGAAAACCACAAAACCAGGAGGCAAAAGCATGTCAAAAATTTTTGTATTAGGCCATAAAAATCCAGATACCGATTCGATTTGTTCAGCTATTTCATATGCATACTTGAAAAATGAGATTGGTATGGATGTTGAACCGATCCGGCTGGGCGAATTGAACAACGAAACGCTTTATGCACTTGAACAGTTTAATTTTGAACACCCGCGCCTTGTTACTCGTGTTTCGGCTGAAGCATCCCAAGTGATTTTAGTTGACCACAATGAACGCCAGCAAAGCGCCGAAGATATTAACGAGGTACAGGTGATTGAAGTGATTGATCATCACCGCATCGCGAATTTTGAAACCGTCGATCCGCTTTATTTCCGTGCGGAACCGGTTGGCTGTACAGCAACGATCTTATTGAAATTATTCAAGGAGAACGGTGTAGCGGTTCCTGCTAATATTGCGGGACTAATGTTATCTGCCATCATTTCAGATTCTCTGTTGTTCAAGTCTCCAACTTGCACACAGCAGGACATTCATGCTGCCCGTGAACTTGCTGAACTTGCAGGTGTTGATGCGGCGGAATACGGTCTGGCTATGCTGAAAGCAGGAGCCGACTTGAGCAATAAAACGTTAGAAGACTTAATGTCTTTAGACTCAAAAGAATTTGAAGCGGGTGCTCACCACTTTGAAGTGGCTCAAGTTAATGCAATTGGCGTGGACGATGTTATAAGCCGCCAAAAAGAACTGGAAGTTTTAATGGAGCAAGTTATCACTAAAAAAGGTTTATCGTTATTCCTTTTTGTTGTGACAGACATTCTAAACAACGACTCAGTCGGAATTGTTCTTGGAGAGCAAGCCGGCATCGTCGAATCTGCATTTAAATCCAGTGTTGTTGATAACCGTGTCCTTCTTCCAGGCGTTGTATCACGTAAAAAACAAATCGTACCAGTTATTACCGAAGCGCTTAGCTGATTCCCTTTTGTGGGAATCAGTTTTTTTGTGGTGCGAATCTAAACGGCCTTTTCCGCTTTTCTTATAAGCAAAAAATTTGAGGCGGCTTTGTTCAGTTGTTATAGTAATTGCAAGAGGTGGATAAAATGAAAATTGAAATCTGGTCAGATTATGCGTGCCCATTTTGTTACATAGGCAAGCGGACATTCGAACAAGCATTAAAGAAATCCGGATTTGAGAGCAAGGCGGAAATTTCATTTAAAGCCTTCCAGCTAGATCCGGCTGCACCGAACGATTCGGCCATTTCGGTCTATGATTACCTGGCAAAAAAAATGGACCAGACGGTGGAGCAGGCAAAAGCGATGACACAAGGCGTTGCCGAACATGCCCAGTCGGTCGGACTCCAATTCAATTTTGAAGATATGGTTCATACCAATACATTTACAGCTCACCGGTTGGCAAAGTGGGCAGAAAGTTTAGGGAAAGACGCAGAAGTCACGGAAAACTTGCTTCGCGGCTATTTCATTGAATCGAAAAATGTCGGCGACAAGAATGTTTTAGCTGATATTGCTGAAAAAGCAGGATTGCCGCGCGAGGAAGCGCAAGCAGTTATAGCCTCTGAGCGGTTTACGGAAGAAGTGTTGAACGACATAGAAGAAGCACGCCAAATCGGCATCCAAGGCGTACCGTTTTTTGTGGTCAACCGCAAATACGCATTGTCTGGAGCCCAGCCTCTTGAGACATTTGTTGAAGCAATTATCGAAATCGCGGAAGAAGAAGGCATTCGTCCGGCGGCAAAGCCACAGAGCCGTAAAACAACTTATTGCACCGGTGATTCCTGCGAAGTATGAGCGTGAGCAGAGCAATGGACTTTTCTTCTTTCTTCGGTTATGATTGAGTTGTCTCGAATTAAAGATAAATAATTGTAGAATAAAAGGAGTTTTTAATTAAATGAACGTATTAGTAGTAAAAGCAAACAACCGTCCAGCAACTGAAGGCGTCTCTAGTAAAATGTATGAGGTATTCATGAATGAAATGGGATCAGACGCAAATGTAACTACATTTGATGTCTTTAAAGAAGATATGCCGTATTTTGGCCAAGACTTTTTTGATGCGATGCAAAAATCAGCTCAAGCTGAAGCGATGAATGAAGTGGAACAACGTATTCTTACAGCTTCTGCTAAAGCGATGGACGCATTTATGGAAGCGGATGTTGTAGTATTTGCTTTCCCGCTGTGGAACATGACAATTCCTGCGGCTCTTCAAACATTCATCGATTATATTTATCGTGCAGGCGTAACATTCAAGTACACAGAGAATGGTCCAGTCGGTCTTGTGCCAGACAAGAAAGTTGTTATCTTGAACGCGCGCGGCGGTGTTTATTCCACTCCTGAGATGGCACCGGCTGAAATGAGCGTTACTTATATCCGCAACATCATGAACTTCTTTGGTATTCAAGACATTAACGAAATCATCATTGAAGGCCATGCGCTTGATCCGAATGCTGCACCAGCTATCATTGAAGAAGGCATGGAGCGCGTAAAAGAAGCGGCTCGCCAACTTCAAGGCATAAAAGCATAATATATAATTAACTAAGCCCAAAAGCGTATCTTCGCTTTTGGGCTTTTTCTATTGATTAAAATCAGTGCGAGAGGGTAGTTATCTTATAAAACGGTTATGAGGAGGCAGAGTATGTTAAAAGAGGAAAACACTAGCCGCGTCCCGGAGTTTCCAAAGTCTTACTGGCGCGATGTTCAAGATCTTCCAAGCTTTCCGGCGCTGCGGGAAAACGAATCGACCGATATTGCTGTAGTAGGTGGGGGGATTGCTGGAATCATCAGCGCTTATCTATTAGCGAAAGCGGGAAGAAAAGTGACGTTGATTGATGCAGGGAAGTTGATGGATGGGGTTACAGGCAACACGACTGCCAAAATCACAGCACAGCATGGACTGTTCTACTATCCGCTGATCAAAATCATGGGCGAAGAAAAAGCACGCTTGTATTATGAGGCAAATCTTGAAGGCTTGGACTGGATCAAGCAAACTGCAGCTGAATTGAATATCGATTGTGACTTTGCGCATCAGAATGCGTTCGTCTACTCACAATCAAAAATCGGGGCTAAACTTATTGAAAAAGAAGCGGAGGCTTATCAGCAGCTAGGGATCGATGGCGGATTAGCAAAAGACGAAGTTGAGCTTCCTTATGAAATTGAGCAGGCGATCATTATGCGCAATCAAGCTCAGTTCCATCCAGTAAAATTTTTGACAGGGTTGGTGCGCGAGATTGAGAGGCTTGGCGGAAAAATTTACGAAAAGACCCGGGCAGTGAAAATCCTGAAGAAAAACGATCCTGTCATTCAAACAGAAAACATGTCGCACCTTTCTTGCAATAAAGTGATTGTTGCGACCCATTATCCGTTCAACGATTCGGATGGCCTGTATTTCTCCCGATTGAATGTTACGCGCTCCTATGTTATCGGTGTCCGGACAACTGGTCCTATTCCGAAAGATATGTACGTCAGCGCAGATACGCCTTCGCGCTCCTTGCGCTATGCGACTACAGATGATGGCGAAAAGCTGCTCCTGATTGGAGGGGACGGACATCCGACAGGAAAAAGCAAAACGGAAATGATGCAGCATTACCGAAACCTTGAGCAATATGGAGAGGAATACTTTGGTATTGAAGACATTCCTTACCGCTGGTCAGCACAGGATTTAACGACGCTTGATAAAGTACCTTATATTGGAACCGTTACGGCCGGATACGATAATATTCTGGTGGCGACAGGCTTCCATAAGTGGGGAATGGCCCACGGTGCAGTTTCAGGTTTGTTGCTGGCGGATCAAATTCTTGGGAACGACAACCGCTATGCTTCTTTATACGATCCGACCCGGCCGAAATTGAAGGCGGTCGACATCGCAAGCTTCCTGAAAGACAATGGCGGTGTAGCGAAAGAACTGATTAAAGGCAAGTTGAAAAGACCGTATAAAACAGTTGATAGTTTAAGCAACGACGAAGGTGGCTTAGTCAGCGTAGGCAACAAAAAAGCAGGAGGTTATCGGGACAAGTACGGCCAGGTCCATTTGGTCGATACCACTTGCACCCATATGGGCTGTGATTGTGCCTGGAATGACGCTGAACGTTCATGGGATTGCCCATGCCACGGTTCCCGGTTCTCCTACACAGGAGAAGTTATGGAAGGACCTGCTGTAAAACCACTGAAAAAACTTGGGGACTGATAAGAAAAGGCAGCTAATCAGAAATGATTAGCTGCCTTTTAGCGTTCTATTGTTATGGCCGGTTTTCTAAATAGATGACCCATGCTTTGGGACGCCAGCAGAAAAGAATGATAGCTCTGCAGATCCAGTCATCCATAATCGAAGGGTCATAAGCCATTCTAGCTGTGCGTCTTATGCTTGTCGAACCGTAACGGCCGTTTCCGCTTTTCTATTAAGCCGGATTTGCTTGTAGATCAAGAGAAATCTTGATGTCTTCGCCAACCAATACGCCGCCTGTTTCCAAAGCTTGGTTCCACGTAAGACCAAAGTCTTTGCGATTCACTTTTCCTTCAGCGTTGAACGCAACAACTTCTACGCCCCAAGGGTTAGTGCCTTTGCCGCCATATTCTACTTCGAAAGTTGCAGGGCGAGTAATGTCTTTGATAGTAAGGTCGCCAGTCAATTCATACTCGTCGCCTTTTCTTACGATGTCATTTGCTTTGAATGTGATGTACGGGTATTGTTCAGCGTCAAAAAAGTCAGCGCTGCGCAAGTGGCCATCGCGGTCCGCATTGTTTGTGTTAATGCTTGCCACGTCAATTTTGAAATCGATCAAAGCGCCCTGAAGATTCTCTTCATTTGCTTCCACTTGTGCTTCGTAAGCGCCGAAAGAACCTTTTACTTTAGAAATCATCATGTGTTTTACTGAGAAGCCAACTTCAGAATGTGCTGCGTCTACTGTCCATTTTTTCATGTGTAGTGCCTCCTAAGATTTAATGTTCTGATATAACTATAGCGAGCAATTATCTTAGTGTCAATCCTTTTTAATTTAAAATTCTCGAATTCGAGATAATTTTTTATATGACTTTAGAACGGAACATTGGGATATGGCTTGTCAAATAGTCCGGAACATCGGATACTAATAGAAGTGAAAAGAATTAGAAGGGATTTGCTCTAGATGACGAAAGAAAGATGGCTAGAAGATTTATGCCGCTTTTTGCCTGAACAACAGGTGAAAATCGATGAGCCGCTACACCTACATACATTAACGCGAATGGGTGGGCCAGCCGATATTTTTGTAACTCCAATAACTGAAGATGAAACTGCTGAGACAGTTAAATATGCTTATGAAAACAACATTCCACTTTTGCTTCTTGGCAATGGATCAAATATGGTCGTCCGTGATGGAGGGGTCAGAGGAATTGTCCTAAACTTGAAGAGCCTTCAAGCTATCCGCATTGACGGTGTAAATGTCTATGCCCAAGGCGGAGCCCACATAAAAGAAGTATCAAAAGTGGCTGCTAGCCGGAGGCTTACGGGCATGGAATTTGCCTGCGGCATTCCAGGTTCAATCGGTGGCGCATTGGCAATGAATGCAGGTGCTTACGGCGGCGAGATCAAAGATGTTATCCGGCAAGCGACTGTCTTGACCCATACAGGTGAAAAGCTTGTATTGTCTAAAGAAGAATTGGCTTTAAGCTACCGGAAAAGCATCATAACGAAAAAAGGCTATTACGTCTTGTCTGCAGAATTTGAATTGGAATTTGGAAAGCAGAGCATAATTGATGCGAAAATGAGTGAACTTACTTACCAAAGAGAATCCAAGCAGCCTTTGGAATTTCCTTCTGCAGGCAGTGTTTTCAAGCGTCCGCCAGGTAATTTTGCCGGCAAGCTGATTCAAGAAAGCGGTCTGCAAGGCAAAGGATTCGGTGGAGCGGAAGTTTCTACTAAACACGCCGGATTCATCGTCAATAAAAATAACGCTACAGCAAACGACTATATTCAAACGATTGAAATGGTTAAATCAGCGGTACGTGAGAAATTTGGAATCGACCTTGAATTGGAAGTAAAAATTGTTGGAGAAGACTTGGCTTAATAGAGAAGCGATGCCCGTAATGGAGGCATCGCTTTTATTTTTTAAAAAAGTCTATGCTATAATTTAACTATTCAAAAAGGCAGAGGGCGGGGCGAAGGGATGATAGATTTTTCAACGAACGGCATCATTTTGATTGGAGGCATTTTCCTTCTAGCTGGCGTATTGATGACCAAAGTTTCCGCCCGTGCCGGTGTTCCATCCCTCGTTCTCTTCATGATTATCGGTATGTCCTTAGGAAGCGATGTTTCTGGATTGATTTATTTCTCTAATGCGGAAATTGCTCAATTGGTCGGCATTGTCGCGTTGATCTTCATTTTATTCGAAGGCGGATTGCAGGCAAGCTGGAAACACATACGCCCAGTGCTTGGCGGTTCGCTGGTCTTAGCGACGATTGGAGTGCTCATTACAACATCAATTGTCGCCGTAACAGCCCATTACATTCTGGATATTAACTGGATTGAAGCTTTTTTGTTAGGCTCTATTGTCGGCTCCACTGATGCTGCAGCAGTGTTTTCCGTGCTGGCCGGCCAGAATATCAAATCCAAAATCTCTTCTACGTTAGAAGCGGAATCCGGAACCAATGATCCAATGGCCATGTTTTTAACCATCGCTTTTATTCATTTGATTGAAGTGCCGGATTCGTCAGTTGGCCAAATGGTTGGGGATTTTGTGCTGGAAATGGGAATTGGTGCAGTGATTGGTATAGGAATGGGATTTGTGGCAGTATGGGCAATCAACCACAGCAGTCTAGATGCAGCAGGCCTGTATGCGGTATTATCTGCAGGTTTCGCCATTTTTATTTACAGCTTTGCGGCAATGCTCCATGGCAGCGGATTGCTGGCTGTTTATCTGGCAGCGCTTGTAATGGGGACACGGGAATTGACTCAAAGCTACTCTATTGTCAGTTTCCATGAAGGGGTCGCATGGCTCATGCAGATTCTCATGTTCGTCATGCTCGGGTTGCTTGTTTTTCCAAGCCAGTTGGCCGATTGGGATTTAATCTGGAGAGGGCTTGTCCTATCGCTTGTATTGCTGCTGGTAGCACGGCCGATTGCGGTTTTTGTCTCAACCATTTTCTTCGATTACTCCATAAAAGAAAAAATATTCCTTTCTTGGGCGGGGCTCAGGGGAGCCGTTCCGATCGTCCTTGCCACTTTTCCATTATTGGCAGGCGTGGAAAACAGCTTTTTGTTCTTTAATATCGTCTTCTTTATTGTCATCACCTCCGCCTTGCTTCAAGGCTCGACCATTCCTTTTATGGCAAAAAAACTATCGCTGAATGGCCGCCCGCAACCAAAGCGTATTCATTCTCTAGAGCTGGTATCGATGGACAGGGCCAATGCCGAGATGCTGGAAATCGAACTGACAGCAAAATCCCCGTTTGCCGGTCAGCTTGTTCAGACGATTGGGTTGCCGAAACAAACTGTTATTAGCGCTATTATCCGTTCCGGTAAGCTCGTTATGCCGACCGGGAAAACAAAGTTGAAAGTCGGGGACGTACTATACGTTCTGGCAGAAAAAAAACAAGTGGCCAAAGTGAAGATGGTGCTTGGAGAAGAAGATATCGCCCATTAGCCCGCCCATAGCGGGTTTTTATTTTTTCCTGAAAAGGATTTTCTATGATGGCAGTCGAATGAAACAGCATACAATGAAAAAAGAAAAGGAGTTGACTTTGTGCCGAAAAAGAGGGAAAAAGGATCGAAGTTGAAATGGATTTTCGGGCTAGCAGGGGGGTTATTGGGTATTGCTGTTGCTGCACTTATTTTTGTAAACGTTTTCATAAATAAATCCAAACCGGAAATTGAAGGTGAAACAACGGTGAGCGTATTGGAAAATAGAGTGAGCGTCATTAGAGATGAGATCGGCGTACCGCATATTAAAGCTGAAACAGATGCGGATTTGTACCGCGCGCAAGGTTATGTGCAAGCTCAGGATCGCATGTTTCAAATGGATTTATCGCGCAGGCAGGCAAGTGGGCGTTTAGCAGAAGTAGTTGGGGAAGCAGCGGTCGATACCGATAAGTTTTTCCGGACGTTCAGTTTGAAAAATGCAGCCGAAAAATCGTGGGACGGATACGACAAAGAAGCTAAACAAGTGCTTCAGTGGTATTCGGAAGGCGTTAATGCATACATAAAAGAAGCGAAGTCGGAGAATAAGTTGAGCTTCGAGTTTTCACTGCTTGGTTATGAACCGGAGGAATGGTCGCCGATCGATTCTTTGACCATCGGCAAGTACATGGCGTATGACCTTGGGGGAAATTGGTCGACACTTGCTATACGCCACTGGGCATTGAACGAGTTCTCTGAGAATAAGGCAAGGGAGTTGTTCATCGAGTATCCGGAAAATGCGCCATCAATCATTAGAGCCAATTTAAAGCACAAGGTGAAAGTGGCAGGGGACTTCAATAGTTCCCCCATCCCTCCGGAATTCAATGGCAGTAACAATTGGGTTGTATCTGGAGATAAAACTGAAAGCGGCAAGCCGCTTCTGGCGGACGATCCGCATCTTGGCCTCAGCACGCCATCAATTTGGTATCAAATGCATTTGGAATCGCCAGAACAAAATGTCAGCGGTGTAATATTTGCCGGTATTCCGGGCATTATCTTGGGCCATAATGAAGAAATAGCTTGGGGCGTAACGAATGTTGGCCCGGATGTCCAGGATTTGTACATTGAAACGCCGAATCCCAAAGATGCTCACCAATTTTTATACGAAGGCAAGTGGGAGCAAGCGGAAGTGCGCGAGGAACCGATCAAAGTGAAAGACGGTAAGACGGAAGAATTTGAAGTGGTCGTGACACGCCATGGGCCGATCATTTCCAATGTTCTATACAAAGAGGAAGATCCGGAAGCTTTGTTCTCGATGCAATGGACAGCACTTGAGCCTACTCTGGAGCTGCAGGCTGTATTAGGCTTCAACAAAGCGGCAAATTGGGAAGAGTTTGAAACCGCGCTGGAAGATTTCCAAACTCCGGCGCAAAACTTTGTGTTTGCATCAACCGACGGCACCATCGCCTATAAAGCGAATGGCCGGATTCCAATACGGAAATCAGGAGACGGACAATTGCCTGTTCCTGGGAGTTCTGATGAATATGGCTGGATAGGTTATGTGCCGTTTGATAAACTGCCGCGTGCAGTCAATCCGGCTAGTGGATTTATCGCCACGGCGAATAACGAAGTGGTGGATGAATCGTACCAGTATCACATCACCGATTTTTGGGCACAGCCTTACCGATATGAGCGAATAGCAGAAGTGCTTGAAGTATCGGACGATTTGACGAAAGAAGATATGATGGCGCTGCAGATGGATCAGAAAAATTTGTATGCAGCTGAATTTTTGGGGAGTATGATGGCGGCTGTACGTGGTGAAACTAAGGAGTATGATGAGCTGCTTAATATTTTGGAACACTGGGATGGAGTTGACAGCCAAGAGCAAGCGGCGCCGCTCATTTTCCACAATTGGATCAAGCAGTTGCCAGTTACCTTGCTTGCAGATGAATTTCCAGAAGATGTTTTTGAAATGCTCCCTGGCAAAAATCATATTACGGACCAGATGATGCGAGATGCGTTCGTCGGCAGGGGAGGAGTTTGGGTTTCGGAATATGGGGGAGTTGGAAAATGGCTTACAGACGCGCTTGCTGAAAGTATTGCGCAAACAGAGAAAAAGTTCGGCAGCGACTATGAAGACTGGAAGTGGGGAGATGATCACCAGTTAACCTTCCCGCATCCTTTAGCCGCAGCGTCACCAATTATTGCCCAATTTTTAAATCCGGATTCGGTGCCGATCGGCGGCTCGAATATTACGGTTCAAGCGGCTGCTTCCAATAAGGAGGGCGAAGTCAACCATGGCGCTTCCTGGCGATTTGTCGCTGACTTGAGCGATTTGTCCAGGGCCTATCACATAGTCGGACCAGGCCAGAGCGGCCATATGAAGTCGGCTTATTTCCATAACCAAGTAGATGACTGGGCCGAAGGAAGATACCATGAAACCATACTGGGTGGAGAGGTGAAAGGATCGACATTAATCTTGTCTCCAGAGTAGGCTATAATAAGAGAAAACGATTAGAGGCGATAGTGTGAAACGGTTGTTGGCGGTCGGTTTCGGCGGAATGGCGGGAACGGTACTGCGGATGTGGATTTATACAGCGGTTCCCAGTGGGTTTGGAATATGGACGGTCAATCTGGCAGGAAGCTTTTTGATCGGCATAGCGGCTGCACGGCTAGCAGGAAAATCTGCGGAACTGCGGTTATTCATCTCGACAGGGCTGCTCGGTTCGTTTACAACTTTCTCTGCCTTCTCCGGCGATTGGTTCCATTATCTGGATCAATCTTTCGTGCAGGGAATGGTATTTGCTTTAGGTATGACTACTGGCTCGATCGTGGCTGCCGCTTTTGGTTTGTGGATCGGCAGAAAGGAAGGTTCTCAATGATCAGCGTTGCAATTGGTGGTTTTTTTGGTGCTATTGCTCGCTACCTGTTTTATCTTTTCGCCGAAAGCAAAGTGTTGCAGCCGAAAGCGGCCACTTGGCTTATAAATAGCTTAGGTTCATTTGCGCTTGGCGCGCTTTTGGGAAGTGGAGAGGTATCAGCATTTTGGATAACAGGTTTTTTGGGCGCTTTCACGACATTTTCTACAATGGCCCTCGACATAGTCAAAGACATTGAAGACGGCAAGTGGCAGAACGGATTGGTATACGCTGCAGCTGCTTTGTCCAGCGGCATCGCGATGTTCAGTTTAGCCTATGCAATAATGTAACAAAAGAGGCATCCGGTAATTTACCGGATGCCTCTTTTTGTTCATTTGACAATAATGACAGGCGCGTGAACCCGTTTCGCCACTTTATGGCTGACGCTGCCCAGCACCATTTCCTGAAAGGAGTTCAGCCCGCGGCTGCCAATGAAAACCACGTCATAGCCGTTTTCATTGGCGTGCTGAACGATTGTCGGACCCGGTGTACCATGCAGCGTTTTTGTTTCAAACGCCACGCCTTCCGAGCGGAAGATCTCTTCTAACGGCAATAAATGCTTGCGTCTTTCAAAATGGACTTCGTCATTGCTCTGGCCATGAAGAATTTCGCTGCGCGCTTTTTCATAATCGATGACATAAAGAAGGGTAATGACAGCATCAGGATTCGTTTTTGCCATTCTCACCGCTTCTCGGGCGGCTCTGATGGAATGCTCGGAGCCATCTGCTGCAACAAGAATTTTTTGATACATGCAAACCCCTCCTTAATGTTGGCTTGGACTGCTGCCTTCTTTGCCATAAGTCGCTAATTTGTTCACGAGTTTTTGGCTCGATGCATTTAACCCTACGATTTCCACTTTTTGCGCTTTTGCTTGTAATTTGTTCATTACACGGTCGATGGCTCCAACTCCAGAATCATCCCAGACAGTTGCATCTGAAAAATCCAATATAATGTGATCGACTGCATGTGCAGTATCGAAATACGCTACAAAATCCTGAGTTGAAGCAAAGAATAATTGTCCGTGTACTGTATAAACATTCGACGCATCTTTTTCAAATTCCTTTTTTCGGATTTCTACTTTGGAAATTTTAGCTGCAAACAAAACCGCACTCAAGATGACTCCTGCAAATACGCCTTTTGATAAATCGTGTGTGTAAACGACTACCACTACAGTTACCAGCATGACAATCGCGTCTGCTTTTGGGGCAGTCGCCATATACTTGAATGACCCCCAGTCAAATGTGCCGATGCACACCATGACCATAATGCCGGCAAGAACGGGCATCGGAATTTGCACAACCCAATTTCCAAGAACAATGATCAAAAACATTAATACGGCTCCGGCAGTAAATGTAGACAAGCGCCCGCGTCCGCCGGATTGGACATTGATGCCAGATTGGCCGATCATCGCGCACCCAGCCATGCCGCCGAAAAAGCCGGTAACAAAATTAGCGATTCCTTGGCCGCGTGCTTCCTGGTTTTTATCCGAATCCGTTTCCGTCGCATCGTCCAAAATGGATGCCGTCAATAATGATTCCAACAATCCAATGATTGAAAGCGCCAATGCTGTTGGAAAAATAATCTGCAACGTTTCGAAAGTAAACGGCACATTCGGAAGGAAAAACGTCGGCAGTGTTTGGGAAATAGTGCCGAGACTGCCGACATTCTGAATGTCGATGCCTGTATACATAACAAGTCCGGACAACACTAAAATCGCGATAAGCGGTGCTGGAATTGCCGTGAAGAAACGCGGCAGGATATAGACGATGGCCAAGGTAACAGCCACAAAAACATACGTAATTAAATTAATTCCGAAAATAAACGGCACTTGCGCCAGAAAAATCAAAATGGCGAGTGAGTTGACAAAGCCAATCATAACGGCACGTGGAATAAACTTCATAAAGCGCGCGATTTTCAAATAACCGAAAATCACTTGAATAATTCCAGTTAAAATCGTCGCGGCCAATAGATAATCCAAACCATGATCACGGACTAAAGTGACCATCGCAAGCGCCATGGCGCCAGTGGCGGCTGAAATCATGGCGGGCCTTCCGCCGACAAATGAGATGATGACCGCAATGGAGAACGAAGCATATAGCCCGACCATCGGGTCCACTCCAGCAATGATAGAGAAAGCGATTGCCTCTGGAATAAGAGCCAAAGCAACAACGATGCCGGCAAGAATATCCGCTCGGATATTGCCAAACCATTGCTCTTTATAGATTGGTGTGTTCAAAAAAATTCCACTTCCTTTTAATCTGTTTTTCTTTTTGACTCCTCACTCTCAAAGAAGTCCCGGGGCTTTGCAATAGTAAAAACTTTATCATTTTTTCTGCAAAGTGTAAACGTTCTTCATTCAAATCGGCGTTTGACTAAAGTTTTCGAAAGATTTATACTAGAGAAAACAGTCAAATGAACATTTGAATGAAAGAGGGTCTCCGATATGAGAGAAATTTGCGAAATCACGACAGTCCACCCGGAAGTAGTAGAAAAAGTGCAGCCGCGCATGGCCGATATGTCTCAAGTGGCCAATTTATTTAAAGCGTTGGCCGATGAAACAAGATTAACTATTGCGTATGCCCTAACAATAGAAGAAGAAATGTGCGTTTGTGATATTGCAGCAGTGATTGGTTCGTCGACAGCTACAGCTTCGCATCATTTGCGTTATCTTCGAGACCGCGGATTAGCCAAGTCTGCGCGCAAAGGAAAACAAGTTTATTATTCGTTATCCGATGACCACGTCCATCAGCTGGTGAAGATTGCCCATGAGCATGCGAAAGAGGGTGCCGAGGATGCAAAAAACATATCGTCTTGAAAATTTATCCTGCACAAGCTGCGCCGCAAAATTCGAAAAGAACATCCGGGCGTTGCCCCAAATCAACACAGTCAACTTAAATTTCGGTGCTTCAAAGCTGACTGTAGACGGTAACGTATCGATTGCAGATTTGGAGAAAGCAGGAGCGTTTGACCATATCCGCGTTTATCCGGAGAAGGCGAAGGTGGAGTATGTACCGTTCTACAAACGGCGCCAAACAATTGAAGCGGCGCTGTCATTTGTCTTGATGCTCATCGGAGTTATTGTTTCATTCCAAACGAGTGAAACCGACCCGCGTGCCATTGGGTTGTTTGGTGCGGCAATTGCCATCGGCGGCTATGGGATGTTCTGGACCGGATTTAAAAATTTAATGAAGTTACAATTTGATATGAAGACATTGATGACCATCGCGATTATCGGTGCCGTAATCATTGGAGAATGGCGTGAAGGTGCGGTAGTCGTCTTCTTGTTTGCGGTAAGCGAAGCGTTGGAGTCTTTTTCAATGAACAAAGCACGGCAGTCGATTCGCGGATTGATGGATTTGGCTCCTGCCCGTGCCTTGATTCAGCGCAATGGAGAACTTTTGGAGTTGGATACAGAAGACATTCAAGTGGGGGATATGCTGATCGTCAAGCCAGGCCAAAAAATAGCCATGGATGGAACGGTACTGCGGGGGTCTTCTTCCGTCAACCAAGCAGCGATTACCGGCGAATCGATTCCGGCTTTAAAGCAGCAAGGTGATGAAGTGTTTGCAGGTACTTTTAATGAAGAAGGTGCTCTTGAAGTTCACGTTACAAAGCGGGTAGAAGACACGACTATTGCCAAAATCATTCATTTAGTAGAAGAAGCACAAGCTGAAAAAGCGCCTTCCCAGCAATTCGTTGACCGTTTTGCCAAATACTATACACCGGCTATTATTGTTATCGCCTTCTTGGTGGCCATTGTACCGGGATTTATAACCGGGAACTGGGACTTGTGGGTTTACCAGGGACTAGCCGTATTGGTCGTCGGATGTCCGTGTGCGCTCGTCGTTTCGACGCCGGTCGCCATCGTCACAGCCATCGGCAATGCTGCTCGCCAAGGTGTATTGATCAAAGGCGGCATCCATCTAGAAGAAACCGGGCGAATTCAAGCTATCGCTTTCGATAAGACCGGAACGTTGACTAAAGGCTATCCGGAAATGACAGATGTCATTGCAGAATCTGGTTATACAAGAGACGAAGTGGTGAAGATTGCAGCTTCTGTAGAAACCATGTCCCAGCATCCGCTGGCTCGAGCCATTACTGTCCAAGCGGACGGAGCCTACGAATACGAGGATTTCCAATCCCTCACTGGAAAAGGGGCAAGTGCCATTGTGAATAGCATCCGGGTTTCAGTAGGCAGTTTGGTTTGGGCGGAAGAAGAAGGGTTCCAAATTCCGTCCCATTACTGGAAACTGCAGGAAAGCGGGAAATCTGTCATGGCTGTATTCTCAGCAATGGAATTGATCGGTGCCATTGCAGTGGCTGATGCAATCAGAAAAGAAAGTCCGCAAATCGTTCGCACCTTGAAAGATATGGGCATTCAACGAACCATTATGTTGACAGGTGACCACCCGGCTACTGCAAACGCCATCGCAGCAAGCATTGGGATGACTGATGTCCGTGCCGGATTGATGCCGGAAGATAAATTATCAGCGATTAAAGAGCTTCAACAAACGTATGGACGTGTTGCTATGATTGGTGACGGTGTCAACGATGCGCCTGCCCTCGCAGCGTCCACAATCGGCATTGCAATGGGTGGAGCGGGAACAGATGCTGCACTTGAAACTGCAGATATTGCTTTAATGGCGGACGATTTGGAAAAACTTCCGTATACAATTAGACTCAGCCGAAAAACTTTGCGTATAATAAAGGAAAATATCATTTTTGCTTTAGGATTGAAAATAATTGCTTTGCTTCTGATTATTCCAGGGTGGCTGACGTTATGGATCGCAATTTTTGCGGATATGGGCGCTACACTGCTCGTTATTTTGAATGCGCTGCGGTTGGTGAAAGTTCAGAAGTAAGAAGTACTTGGAGGATTTTGGTTTGAAATTAACTGAATGGACTATGGAAGAGCAAGAACAGCTTATTAATTTTATGACAACAAATTCATGGCCGTTTCACGGAATTGAACATCCGGTAAGAGGTTTGATCCAAAAAACAATTGAGGAAGGCGGATACCAATCCGACCAAGTCACAACGTTTTGGATTGAAAATGATGAAGGCATGCAAGTTGGACTAGTGAAAATTTTCGATTTGCGAGACGACATTCCGCTTTTTGATCTGCGGATTGCGGATCCTTACCGAGGCAAAGGCTACGGGCCGAAAGCGTTGAAAATGATTGCGGATTATGTTTTTTCTTTGCCGGAAAAGAAAATTCGGCTGGAAGGAAATACGCGCCACGATAATTTTGCGATGCGTAAAGCCTTTGAGCGGACCGGTTTTGTCAAAGAAGCACATTTGCGCCAAGCTTGGTTTTCGCCGAAAGAGAACCGTTATTATGACGCGGTGACTTACGGCATGACCCGCGAAGACTGGCAGGCTGGCATTACTACGCCAGTGCATTGGAATGACGAAATGGAGATTATTAAAGAACCTACTTTCAATCCGCTTTTGCTTGATTTTCCGGAAGAATTCGAATCGGAGCGGTTGGTGATACGGGCTCCGAAGCGGGAAGATGCTAAACTCAGCTATGAAGCTGTGCTCCATTCCATGGATGCCCTGCGCCCATGGATGCCTTTTGCTCAGAAAAAACCGGACTTGGCGCAAATGGAAGCAAATTTAGTGGAAGCTATTGCAGATTTCCAGCTGCGCAAAGATTTGCGTTTGCATTTTTTCTCGAAAGAAACAGGTGAGTTTATCGGTTCATCCGGTCTTCACCGGATTGACTGGGAAGTGCGGAAGTTTGAAATCGGCTATTGGGTGGATAATCGGTTTGAAGGAAAAGGCTATGTAACGGAAGCGGTTGATCGCATTACGAGATTCGCTTTCGAAGAGCTTGAAGCCAATCGGGTCGAAATTCGCTGCGATCCGGAAAATGTCCGGAGCCGTGCAGTGGCTGAGCGGCTGCAATTTAAACTCGAAGGAATACTTCGCAAAGATTCCATATCCAAAATTGGCAACAAACTGCGTGATACGTGTGTTTATGCAAAAGTGAGAGAATAAAAAGAGGCGGCAAGGGAATTTCCCTTGCCGCCTCTTTGAGCTAAACGCCCCGTCTACCTGTTACTAAATTGATAATCAAAATAATAGCTGCGATGACCAAAAGAATGTGAATCAATCCGCCTGCAACGTCCATTAAGAATCCGATTAACCAAAAAGCAATGACGATTACCAATATAATCCAAAGAATGCGTCCCATACTCCTTCACCTACCCTTCATTTACTCATAGTAGTATATGCCCTGAAAATGCACGGTTTAAACATCGGCGGAAAAACGAATCTATTCTCTACCGAGAGAGCACCGGTTGTTGGATAAGTTGGGGTATAGTAAACTGAATAGAGCTATGTTAGGGAGGAACCAATTTTGCCTACTCCAAGTATGGAAGATCATATTGAGATAATCTATTCACTTATTGAACAAAAAGGATATGCGCGTGTATCGGATATTGCAGAAGCTTTATCGGTTCTGCCGTCTTCCGTAACGAAGATGGTCCAAAAACTTGATAAAGATGGGTACTTGATATATGAGCGATACCGCGGCCTTGTGCTGACTCCTCAAGGACAGAAACTGGGAAAGCGGCTTGTAAAGCGCCATGATTTGCTTGAACAGTTCCTGCGGTTGATCGGGGTTGATGAAGAACGCATTTACGGAGATGTAGAGGGAATTGAACACCATCTAAGCTGGAATTCAATCAACCGGATTGCTGATTTGGTTCAAGTACTGGAAGAAAATCCAGTATTCCGGCAAGAGCTTGAAAAGTTGAAAAACGAACAAAACGAAAAATAACACTAGGAGGATATATAAATGGCATTGCATCCAGGATTAAAAGCAACACTGCACATAAAAGATCGTTCAGGTTCACAATGGATCTTAACGAACAGTTCAGGGGATGAAGTTCTTATGAACGCATCAGAACTTGAAGAAGGCCAGGAGATTGGCGGAGAAATTGAAGTTTTCATGTACCGCAATCGCCAAGGCGGCATTTCAGCTACACCGATGATTCCGCATATTCTGCCAAGCCAATATGGCTGGGCGAAAGTATTGAAAGTATCAAGGCGCGAAGGGTTGGTAGTCGATATTGGCACTACCCGCGAAGTATATGTGCTTCCTGCCGATCTTCCGCAACTCGAAGAATTATGGCCAGAACCAGGCGACCATATTTTCATGACATTGCGCACAGACCGTTACGGAGATCTGTATGGCCGTCTCGCCACTGAAGAAACAGTCAGCGAACTATCTGTTCCGGCACCGGAAGAAGCATTCAACAAAGACTTGAAAGCACGGGCTTACCGGTTGCTTCCGGTTGGGACGTTTATGCTTTCCGATCCAGAAATGTACCGTATTTTCGTCCACGAAAGCGAACGGGAACAAGAGCCGCGCCTCGGTGAAGAGAAGACAGTCCGTGTTATTGAAGTAAAAGATGACCGGACATTGAATGGATCATTGCTGCCGCGCAAACAAGACCGTCTATCAGGCGACGCGGAAAAAATTATGGCTTATTTGGAAGAGTCGGGCGGGCAAATGCCGTTTACCGACAAATCTTCGCCGGATGAAATCCAGGAAATGTTTGGCATGAGCAAGGCCGCGTTTAAACGAGCGATCGGAACTTTGTACAAAGCCCGCAAAATTATCCAAGAAGAAGGATGGACAAAATTAACGAAGTAATGCAACCTTTTCTCATAAAATACGTACTAATTTGGAGAAAGGGGCTATAAATGATGAAAAAAACAATTTCGGCCATTGCGATGGTTTTTGCAGTATCCGTTTTATCACCGGCAATGAGTTTGGCAAATGTCGGCATTAATGAAAAATTCGGCTTGCCAATTGCGGTATATGGAGGCAACCTATCAGCTGCAGAAAAAGAAAACGTCGCAAAAAGTTTAGAAGTGACGGGTGAAGTAGAAGAAATCGAAGTGACAGGGCAGGACCTTGTAAAATACATCAAAGACGGTGATTCACGCGCACGCATGTATTCATCCGCTAAAATTACGCGTCAGGATGAAGGCAAGGGCATGGTAGTCCAGATTGTCACGCCGGATAATATTACGCAAGTAACGGCTGAAATGTACGCTAACGCGATGTTAACGGCGGGCATCAAAGATGCAACAGTAGAAGTGGCGGCACCGAAACCAGTAACAGGACATTCAGCGCTTGTCGGTATTTATAAAGCCTACGAAGTAAATAGCGGGGAAGAGTTGGATCCTGAACGCACAGATGTTGCTAATGATGAACTGGGTGTAGCGACTGAAATCGCAGATAGTGGTGTAGATGAAGCGAAAGTCAGCGAATTGCTGACGGAAATTAAGAAGGATATCGCTGAACAAAAACCGCAATCGCGGGAAGAAGTAGAAAAGATTGTAGAAGAGCAAATTATCAGGCTGCAGATCGAGCTGAGTCCGGAAGACCGCAAATTGCTGGTTGATTTGATGGACCGCATCCGCAGTTTGAACATTGATTTTTCTAAATGGTCTAATGAACTCAATGATTTAAGCAAGACAATTGAAGGCAAAATCGGTACAGTTGTAAACGATGATGGCTTCTGGCAAAGTGTTAAAAATTTCTTTAACAAACTGATCGACGGGATTCGTTCATTGTTAAGTTAATAAAGCAAAGAGGTGGATCAGATATATACTGATCCACCTCTTTTATTTTACATTAAAAAGTTTCCTTTGTTGCGCTACCGGCGGGCAGATGATAAGATGAATTTAATATCTCGAATTCAAGATAATTAGAGGAGGAAGTTCAAATGAAATTAGAAGGCATTCATCACGTATCAGCAATCACAGCCAATGCGGATAAAAACCATGCATTTTTCACGGGCATTTTAGGCATGCGTTTGGTTAAGAAAAGCGTCAATCAAGACAATACATCTTCTTACCATTTGTTCTATGCAGATGCAGTCGGTACGCCAGGTACAGATATGACATATTTTGATATTCCGATGGCAGGACGAACCTATCCTGGCGTATCCAGCATCAGCAGTACTGGATTCCGGGTGAAGAGCGAAGCTGCTTTAGATTACTGGATCAGCCGCTTCGAAGGATATGGCGTGCCGCACGGAGAAATCGAACAGCGTTTTAATCGATCCACGCTGTCTTTTCAAGATTTTGAAGGATCACGGTTAATGCTTGTTGTTGATGATGGAACTGGAATTGAGTATGGTATCCCGTGGTCGAAAAGCGGAGTTCCGGAAGAATTTGCAATTGTTGGCTTGGGACCTGTCCAATTAACTGTCCGTAAAGCGGGTAAGACGGCCGCTACATTGACTGAAATCCTTAGTTTCGAACAAATCGGCTCTTATCCATCCACTATTGAGGGCATGTCCGATATTTTAGTGTTTTCAACAGGAAAAGGCGGCCCTGCCGGCGAAGTACACTTAGAAGAGCGCACAGATTTGCCGCCTGAACGTCCAGGCAGAGGCAGTGTTCATCACGTTGCGTTTCGTGTTAAGACGTTTGAGGAATATAGTAAGTGGAATGAGTATTTGCGTTCGAACGGTTTTGTCACTTCAGGCGAAGTGGATCGCTATTACTTCAAGGCAATCTATTTCCGTGAGCCGAACGGCATCTTGTTTGAGTTGTCAACAGATGAACCGGGATTTGCGACCGATGAACCGATGGAAGAGCTAGGTGAAAAATTGGCTTTGCCGCCATTCCTAGAGCCGAATCGTGCCCAAATCGAAGCTTCCTTACGTCCCTTGACGCTTAACGACTAAGTAAGAGGAGGATGAAAAATGAACTTTGAATTTACGGAACTTGGCCATGACGAATTTGCTTTTATCTGGAAAGAAGAAGGTGATTTGAAAGCAGAAATCACATGGACACAGATGGCTAATGTTATGGTTATCGAGCATACGTATGTCGACCAATCATTGCGCAACCAAGGCATCGCGAAAAAGTTGTTGGATGAAGCCGCAAATTATGCGCGCCAAAAGAATTACAAAATGGAGCCAGTCTGCACATATGCAGCTGTTGCATTTGAGCGCTACAGTGATTATGAAGATGTAAAAGTAAAAGCATAAAGATAAAAGCAATCCGCTGTTTTGACTAGTGGATTGCTTTTTTTATGGTTCTGATATGTAGTTTTTCATGCGTTCCTCCATCTTATAGGGCCGTCATAAAGAAAACGATAGCTGTTAGAATGGAAGCTCCACCTATTCCATACATAAAATCTGCTTGATTGAATATTAGTTTTTTTTCCATTTTTATAACCCCTCTCAAATCTTTGTTAACAATAAAATACCCGACATACAAGAGCTTAAACAGGTTTTATTCAATTTTTTAGGGGAAAGGAATAGCAAGAAACGAAAATTCAGTATTAGTCAAAAAGAAATTAAAATTTCAGAAGAGGTGATTGGCATGAACGAAGGCAGAGTTAGCAGGGGTGCTGAAAAGGCACTTGGCATTATCGGCATCATCTTTAATCTTATTGTAATCGGTTCTACCATTTTCTTAATCAGCAATTCAGACAGCTTTCAGAGCTCTCCGCAATTTCAGCAGATTGAAGAAGAAATCAGAAATAATCCATCTTTTGCAAATCCTCAGGATGCCCAAGCGGCAGTTGATGCTTTTGCGGCTAGTTTTGGGGCGGTCGGTTGGACGCTTGTTGCTTTACTAGCAATCAGCACGCTTTTTGCAATACTGGCCGTGCTTAATCTGCGTAAAGACAAGAACGCAAAATTGGCTGGAGCATTCTTTATCATTGCCGGTTTATTTGCCGGAATTTTATCCCTGACATCTATTCTTTTCTATATTGCTGCTATCATGTGTTTTGTTCGCAGACCAAAACGTACACACAATGATGATTTGCGTTACCGCGACGATGACAGAGGCGGCCGTACGGATGACTACTCCCGCCGGACACATGATGCGGAAAGCCGTACTGATGAAGCTCTTCATAAAAAAGAAGATACGCCGTATCGACCGTTATAAAATTCCGGCGCACTAACATCTTTGGCCCATAGAGCTAAAAAAGCACCTGCTTATAAAGCAGGTGCTTTTAAATCGTATACATATTTAGCTGTCTGCAATGGGTAGCCTTCGAACAATTCTTCAAACTCTTCGACAAATTTAAAACCGTTGGCTTCGTAAAAATAGCGGCCTTTCATGTTTGCGCTTTCTACATAAACAAATAACTGAGAGCCATTCAAGAGGGATAACCCGCTAGTCAACAACTTTTTGCCGTAACCGTTGCGTTGGTATTCAGGCTTTAAATAGATGGCAATCAACTCAGCATCGCCATCTTCATCAACTTTAGTGAAATTGGCAAAACCGACGGGCCGGCCTTCATGTTCAGCTAATAGCATGATTGTCTTTTTTAAACGCATTTCCATCATCGGAAATGAATAGGATTTATCTAAGAAACTTTTTTGGACTGGGGAGGGAATGATTCCATCATACGTATCACTCCAACTAGTATAGGCAATTTCCTGTACAGAAGAAATGTCTTCTGTCGTGCCTGTGCGAATCATGCGATCACCTCTAAAATTCTTTTTGCCATCATATCAAAAAATACCCTGAATAGCCACTGATGTGGAATAATAGTAGGAAAAAGGAGGCGGTATTTTTTGAATTGGAAAACTTATCATTTTAACGATTTATCAGTTGGAAAATTATATGAAATTTTAAAACTGCGTGTCGATGTTTTTGTAGTGGAACAAGAATGTCCATATCCGGAGCTTGATGGCCTGGACCAAGAATCAGTGCATATTGAATATACAGAAGATGGCAAGACTCTTGCTTATGCCCGTATTGTTCCTGCAGGAGTAAAATATGAGGTTCCATCGATTGGCAGAGTAATTGTTCATCCTGAAGCCAGAGGACGTGGCCTTGCCAGACAGTTGATGAATCAGTGCATGGAATATATTCTTTCGGAATGGCAATCCGAAGAAATTCAGTTGCAGGGCCAGGTTTACTTGCAGGAGTTTTACGAAAGCGTCGGTTTTCAACCGATATCAGAAGCATACGATGAAGACGGCATTCCTCACGTTGACATGAAATATACGTCAAAGCAAAATCGCATTTGAATCCTTACTAATTTAGGTTAAGTCTTAAAAGTTAAGGGTAAATAGAAGATAAATCTGATGGGAGTGGTATAGATGGCAAAACGAAGAGGTTTAGTGATCGCGGGATTAGCTGCCGGTGCATATGCGTATTTTAAGAACCCTGAGAACCGGAGAAAAGCCACCATCGCTTTCAACAACACGAAATTGAAGGTTAATGCTTTTATGGAATCTCAGAACTTGGAAGGCTTTGAAGGATCAGGAACGGCCGGTTCATCTGATGAAGCATCTTCAACTGCGAAACCTAAAAGTGATGGAACGTCGACAAGCGTTCAATACGTCAATGAAGATAAGGAAAAAGAGGAAATAGATCCCGTTAACCCAAGTTAATGGCCTCATTGAATTGATGTTGCACACGCAAAAAAGGATGGGAAATTCCCATCCTTTTTTGCGTGCCTCCATATTATATTTCCATTATGGATTAGCGAAGCCTATAGTCTGGGTAAAGAAAGGGAAGAAGTCATTATATCCCGGAGGTAAATAAATGAAAAAAGCGATGTTCATATTAAATCCGTCTGCCGGTAAGGAGAAGGCGGCTGATCACCGGCTGGATGTCCAATTTACATTAGAGCAGATGGGTTACACGGTAGATACAAGAGAAACTGAGAAAAAAGGGGACGCTACACACTTTGCGAAAGAAGCTTGTGAGCAAAAGTATGATTTTGTAGTGGCTATGGGAGGGGACGGTACGATAAACGAAGCCGTATCGGGTCTCGCTGAACAAGAACATCAACCTTTGTTTTCACTGATCCCCCTTGGAACAGTCAATGACTTTGCCCGGGCTCTGGGAATCTCTTTGGACCCGGCAGAGGCAATCGAAGCTTTAAAGACGGGTTCAGAAAAATGGGTAGATATTGCAAAGGTAGGAAATCAATATTTTATGAACATCTTAGCAATTGGACAAATTGCCGAGTCGACTTATGAAGTTACCCCAGAACAAAAAACAAAACTCGGGGCGTTCGCTTATTTTATTGAAGGGCTTAAAGCGATTACCGAAGACGCTGAAACGTATTTTGAAATTGAACATGACCATGGAGAATGGAAAGGGGATGCGAAGCTTGTATTGGTAGCGTTGACGAACTCGGTAGGCGGTTTTGAAAAATTAGCGCCTGAAGCGTTGACCGATGACGGACTGCTGCATCTCTATATTGTGAAAAATGCGGCTCTGCCTGCATTTATACGGATTGCCGGAGCGTTATTAATAGGGAAACTGGAAAAAGATCCGGCAGTTGAAGTAGTTCACACTACAAAAGTTTCGATCAATACAAGCAATCCGCTATCATGCAATATCGATGGGGATGAAGGGTGTGCAACGCCTTTTAAAATTGAAGTAATACCTCGCCATATCCGTGCACTTGTACCGCCCGAGATTGAAGTAAAGTAAAAGTACAATAGGAAAAAAGCAGCCATTTAAGTAAAATGGTTGCTTTTTAATTTTTGAAAAATTTTGGGAGTTAAATAGTCAAAAATGAAACCATTTTAAGAGTATTTCGTTATATATAGTATAATTTTTGGGAATATATTTCCTTTTAATCAGTAACTAGTAAAATAGCGCCTAAATCAAATTACATAAAAAAATTTAAAAAGTTAGGAGAAAGGCTATGTTCTTATTAGCCGTTTCAGTATATAGTTGAGGGAGCGCTTGCAAATATTGTATAAAGAAAGACGGGGAAAAGATGAATATTATTGCTGCACCATCCATTCAAGAAACCATTTCCAAGATTTTCATGGCAGAGAATGAAAATTTAAATCAATATGAAGGATTGGAAAACTTTTTTGAAATCGAAACCCAGTTAGTTTACGAAATCCACCATCTCGAAAAAGACCGGGCAAAACAAACATTGCGTGAATTGATCGATCTGATTGCGGTACGCGCCGGAAAAGACACAATCCGTGCAGTGCGAAATTACTATATAGTGTTATCTTCGCTTATGGCGCGTAAACTGTACGAAATGCGCGTTCCGCCAAAAAAAGCATTCGCGTTCAATTCCGCTTGTATTGAATTAGTGGATAATCGAATGAATGATTCGGAATTTTTGTATGTAGCGGACGAGTTGATCGAGTTTTTTGTTTCGATTATCTCTGAGCGGAAACAACCTTCTTTTGGCCATCAGACGGTCAATAAAGTAGTAATGTTTATTAATGATGAAGTCGAGCGTGATTTATCTGTGGAAGATATCGCAAAACATTTCCATATTTCCACAAGCCACTTGTCCCGCATCTTTAGAGAACATGCAGGAATTACGCTTGTTGAGTATTTAAATGTGCGGCGGGTCGAAGAGTCGCAATATTATTTGCGTCATTCGGACAAAGTGATCTCGGATATCTCAAAGCAATTCCATTTCTGCAACCAAAGCTACTTCACACGGATTTTCAAGAAATACACATCGGTTACTCCTAAGCAATTCCGGGACAGCCAGCACATTCCGTATTTCCGCTATACATTGCCCAATGCAAAATAAGGAGAAGAAATTCTCCTTTTTTTCTTTTCTATAAAACTCGATGGGCTTATGGGGCAGTCGTAATTTTGCCACAATCTGCCGAAAAACCGGCTAGGGAATATCCATTGATTGAATTTTATTGTGCTTATGGGTATACTTCTTAATAGTTGAAAAAGGTGAAGGTGACTAAAGTGAAAAAGAAAATAACAATGCTGCTCATGCTGGCAGTTTCAGTGGTTTTATTAAGTGGATGTTCCGCAGTGGAAAACCAGGAAGGATTTTTCTACACCCTGTTTGTTAAACCGTTTGTTTTCTCTCTAGATTATTTAGGGAATTTGTTTAATGGCAGCTATGGTATGGCTATCGTTGCCATTACGATAATTATCCGTTTGATTTTGATGCCTTTCATGTTGAATACCTACAAGCGCCAGCAAGGCATGAAAGTTAAGATGGATAGAATGCGTCCAGAAATGGAAGATATCCAAAAACGGTTGAAAGAAACAAAAGACAAAGAAGAGCAAATGAAAATTCAGCAAGAGATGATGGGGCTCTACAAAAAACATGATGTAAACCCGCTTAATATGGGATGTTTGCCTGTCATTGTTCAAATGCCGATCATCATGGGACTTTACTTTGCCATCTTGTATGCACCAGAAGAAATTAAATCGCATGAGTTCCTGTGGTTTACTCTTGGCTCTCCAGATATTTTGATGACGTTGATTGCCGGAGCTGTCTATTTCTATCAAGCTAAAGTCTCTTTATGGACAATGCCGGAACAACAGCAAAAACAAATGAAGCTGTTCATTTATATCTCTCCAATCATGATTATGTTCGTTTCATTTTCATCGATGGCTGCATTGCCGGTTTATTGGGCAGTGGGTGGGATCCTGTTGATCCTTCAAACATATATTGGCCGGAAATTTTATTCTGAACATCCAGAAAAAGCGTTAGAATCGGTAGAAGACAAGAAATAACATAAAAAAGCCGGCAAAGTTTGCCGGCTTTCTTTTTTGGGAGTTGAAAAAATGAATCAAAAACTATTGCTTGGGATAAGTGTAGCTACCTTAAGCATTGCTTCTCTAATTTTTTTGATCCGAGGAAATATGGATATAGCGGTATTAGTGATGACAGTGTTGTTTGTTATTACAAACAGTTTCCGAGCCCGGCAAATGAAGAAACAGGGAATGGAACGAGAAGCTAAATGGATGTCCGGTATGGCTGTCATCTTCGCAATCTTGTTCCTGGTGGTTCTTGGTACAATCATAATATAAAAAAACGGTGCAGCCTTATTGGGCCTGCACCGTTTTTTTGTATTCATATTTGTCTTTCTGCCGTTGTTCTAATAAGTTGTCCAAGCGCCCTATAAGGCTCTTAATATCTTTGGGGGATATCTGTTTCATTGTGCCCAGCTCCTTGTAACGTTTCTAATCATTTATTCGTGCTAAATAATGAAATAATGGGGGTCCTCTGGCATTTATTTAATTATAAATTGGAAATATCGTTTTTCTTATTCTTCTGGATTAGAGATAGAGTTGATAAAAAAGAATAGCTTATAGAAGAAAGGCTCTGTATAATGCCAGAAGGGGAAGCGGAATTTTTCGGTTAACCGCCGTTTTATTCGAATGCATTTTTGGGAATAGAACAAATGATTGTCGGCTTTAAAAAGAGCGTTAAGACATTCATATGGTAGAATAGTAAGGAAGAAAACAGAAAGAAGGAAAATTATGCCATCTAGTTATACGCCGAAGGGGAATAAAAAGAACTCCTTTATAAAATGGTCTTTACTTATTGTATCGATCGTAGCAATTAGTGCAGCAGCCTTGTGGTTTTTTCTACAGCCTACGAATAGTCCGGCCAATATAAATGATGCTGCTCAAAATGAAGTGCAGACGTCCCAGAAGCCAATAGAAGAGCAGCCGAAAGAAGAGAAGGCTGAAGAAGATAAAGTTGAAGAACCAAAAGAAACTGATTCGGTGAAAGAACCTGAAACCGTGAAACAGCCTGAGGAAACAAAAGAAGAAGTTAAAAAAGAAGAACCTAAAAAAGAAGAGCCGAAAGAAGCCCAACCAAAAGAAGAGGCAGCTTCAGAACCGAAAAAGCAAGAAACCACTAAAAATGCTGCTGGTTATTCAGACACGACGAAACTTCCGAAAACCCCAACAGTAATTAACGGCATTTTACTTGTGAATAAGCAGCATCCATTGCCAGAAACATACGCACCGGGCGAGGGGAAAGAAGCGCGTGCGGCCTTTGAGAAAATGAGGGAAAAAGCGCTGGATGATGGCATTGACCTGGTTGCGTTCAGCACTTACCGTGAGTTTGCACGCCAAAAAGAATTATATAATGGTTATGTAGCAAAAGATGGACAAAAAGCCGCTGACCGCTATAGTGCTCGACCGGGTTACTCGGAACACCAAACCGGCCTCGCTTTTGATATCGGTGAAGCAGGGCAGGAACAACATTGGGCTTCAGCGTCATTTGGTGATACCAAAGGCGGAAAATGGTTGGCAAAAAACGCCCATAACTATGGCTTCATCTTGCGCTATCCAACTGGAAGTGAGAGTATAACCGGTTATATGCATGAATCTTGGCACTTCCGCTATGTTGGACAAAAAGCCGCAACTGAGATTTACAACAAAGGCGTCACATTGGAACAATATTTAGGCGTTTAATTTCGTAAACTATTTTCTATTTACTCCAATAAAAAGAGTCCTGGAATGAGAAATTCCGGGACTCTTTTTTCATTTATAAAATTGGGGACAGCAACCGGGCGATTGACTCTTTTGTCTTGATCATACGGGTCCGGCTGTAATATTTTTCAAGCGTTAGTTCACTTGACAGTTCCATATCTTGATAAAACAATTCTGCCAACTCTGTGGAGACTTTTTCGTCATAGATGAATGCATTTACTTCGAAATTCAGTTTGAAACTCCGTACGTCGATATTGGCTGTGCCAACCGTAGAGGCTTTGCCGTCAATGACAATCATTTTTGTATGTAAAAAGCCATTGTTGTAGATGAATACCCGCGCACCTGCCCGCAACATCTGCCCAGCATATGAATACGTCGCCCAATAAACGAATGGGTGGTCAGGTTTGTTCGGAATCATAATGCGTACATCGATGCCAGACAAAGCCGCAATCCGGATGGCATCGTAAAAACTGGCGTCCGGAATGAAATAAGGCGTCTGAATATAGATGGACTTTTCGGCTAGATTGATCAGTTTCAAGTAGCCATCCTTGATTTGTTCCCACTCTTCATCAGGGCCGCTTGAGACAATTTGAACCGTTGTATCTCCCTTTTCCGGAATCGCTGGAAAATAGACTTCATCGTATTCAATGTCGTTTCTCGAAGAAGCCTGGTTCCAGTCGAGGATAAAGCGGGTCTGCAACGGATGCAAAGCACTTCCCTGAATACGCAAATGGGTATCCCGCCAATAGCCGAATTTCCGGCTAAGCCCTATATACTCTTCTCCGACGTTAAAGCCGCCGATATAACCGACCCGCCCGTCGATGACAACGATTTTACGGTGGTTCCGGTAGTTCAACCGTGGATTGATCAACGGCCAGATAGCTGGGAAGAATGCCTCCACCTCTCCGCCGGCTTCGATGAATTCTTTGAACTTCCGCTTGCTGAGGCGGCGCGAGCCCATGTCATCGTATAGCAACCGGACTTTGACGCCTTGCTTTGCTTTAGCAATCAAAGCATCAACAATCCGATTGCCGAGCTGGTCTAAACGGAAGATATAATATTGGACATGTATATGGTGCTTTGCGTTTTGGATATCTTCAATTAGCGCATCGAATTTCTCGCGCCCATCATTGAATACTTGTACCGAATTATCCTGGGTTAAGACAGCTCCATTGTTCCGCAAAAGCAAGTAAACCAAGTCTTTGTAAGATCGTGCGTTTTCATCGCGAAATTGAAACTCGTTGTCATGTAACGAGTTCATTTGATGGGCGATTAGATTTTCGATTCCCACTTTTTTGCGGCCTTCCCATTTGAAAAGGGTTTTTCTTCTTAGGCGCCTTCCAAGTAATAGATAAAAGAAGAATCCGAAAATCGGAATGAAAAACAAGACCATTATCCATGCCCATGTTGAAGAGGCATCACGGCGTTCTAAAAAGACGAGTGCTGCGGCAAGGAAAATATTCAAGACAAAAATTACTGCCGTGAGTATGCCGATGATGGATATAGTCATATGTACTCTCCTTATCCTTAAGTTTAACTCTAGTTTGATTATAGACTAATTGCAGGCATGGAAGAAGAATATTGTCATTAAAATAAGTAACTTAGCCTATTTTAAGATGTGCAAAAAAAAGAAAGGCGCACTCGCCTAAGGGAGTGCGCTTGAATTATTCGTTAATATTCTCTTCTTGCTTCAGCTGCTCCACGATGCCTTCCACTTCTTGGCGACTCATTTTTTCTTTTCCGGATTTTAGAGCTTTCAATGTACTGTGCGCTAGAGCAAGCGGTACTTTGCAGAACATAAGAATCCGTTTGTTTTTAATGGATTTCACATAGAGCTGCGCTTGTGCAAGGTTTTCATTTGCGTAATTATACATATCTTCACGGTTCCAACCTTTTGGCACAAAGCTGACACCGCGTTCCAAATCTTCATCGTAATTCCGAAGCATATTGACGGCTTGGAGGCCGCGTCCAAAAGAGATGGCAAGTTCGGGGTCGGTTTCTGTGTTATCATGCCATTTCCATAAATCAGAAAGCATTGTGCCGACAAGCCCTGCTACATAGTACGTATAATCATCCAGTTCTTCCCGGGATTGAATATTCCAGCCTTTTTCCACCCATTTTGCCATTCCATCTGCCATCTCTGCTGTAGAGGCTTTTACTTTATCGACAATTTCCGTAGGGCATAAGCTGATCCAGTCATCTAGGCGAAGGCTAACCGGAGGCAACAAATGTTCATAGGGCTCAAGCAAAGTTTTATATTCGTTTGGATCAAACGTAGTTTTAAGCATTTTACTGATTGTCAGCAGCAAGTGTTGTTTTGCTTTGTCGTCCAGTTCTGGATGGTCCTCAATTTCATCGATTGCCCGCATACAAAGATAGGCGGATGCAACAGTTTTTTTTAATGTTGGTTCTAAAAAACTGATTGGGATGAAAAAAGTCCGGCTCGTTTCTTTTAGCATGATCATGGACTCTTTGTGCAAATTCGAGACTTTACTCATCTCAATTTCCTCCTGTTCGTAGACAAAATAGCAACTCATATGTATAGAGTGAAGTGGAGCGGAACCTCAACTCCTGAAAGTGCTTGTCTTTTAAATATAAACGAAATACATAAAAAAACAAATGATTACCTTAATTGAAGCTTCAAGACAGAAAAAAATCCTAAGGCCTAAACGCCTTCTAGCGAATAGTCTTCAGGATTTCGTAATTATTTAGAATGAAAATACTTCCACGCTTCCAAAATGCCTCCAGCAAACCCGCGAGATGCCCGGTAAATAGATGGATCTTCAGGCACTGCCAATAATTCCGGATGGGCATTCCCGACAATGACAGAAGGGTAGCCGCGCGTTAACATATCTGTATCATTTCCAGAATCTCCGGATACGAGCAACTTGGCATCATGCAGCTGATATTTCTCCACGATATACCGAAGCGCTTCTCCTTTGCCACCGTGCACAGGCAAAATATCCACGTATTTGCTGCCGCTGTAGATGTATTTATGCGGAATGCCAGCTTCGCTGATTTGTTTGCCGAATTCGGCTGCTGTTTCATCATCGGTCACGTAATAAGACGATCGGTTTTTTCCGGTAACCGGCTGTTTCGACAATCCTGGAAAGCGGGAAGCGATTTCCTCGATTTCTTCAGGTCGCCAGTTCTCGGTCATGCGGGCATCCCATTCTTCGTCCACCTCATAGTTTTCGCCATTCCCGATGCGGATTTCGGTGCCTACATCTGTGATGGCAATGTCAGGAGCCGGCAGGTTTTCCGCTTCTCTTAACTTCTGCAGTGACCCGAAATGGCGGCCGGTATTGTATACCAAGTTTACATGATAAGGCTGTTCTTCAAAGAACGTTAATAGTTCCTTTAAAGCCTCCCTATCCCCGACGAAGGTTTTGTCCAGGTCGGTTGCTAATAAATGTGTTACTCCGTTCATCAATGATCACCCCATACATAGCGTCAATTTTTTTGGAAATAGATGTCCACTGGAATTCTTGGTTTGCCACATCGATAGCTTGTCGGCTTAGGCGCTCTGCAAGCAATGTGTTGACAGCGAGGACTTCCATCGCGATTGCTAAATCCATTTCGTTTTTTGTTTCAACAAGTAATCCTGTTATGCCGTCACGTACTACATTTTTTAAACCGCCAACGTCAGAGGCGATTACCGGGCTGCCGCACGCCTGTGCTTCCGCCGCGACCATACCAAATGATTCGTAGAAACTCGGCACAACAGTAGCAGTTGCTGCGTTGAACAACGTTGCCAATTCATCTTGCGACTTTGGTCCAAGAAATTCCACTTTATCTTCGATTCCTTCTAAAGCATAGCACAAACTTTTATCAAGAGGCAGACGCGTAGTCGGATCAATGGCTTCTTCATCGCCGCCCGCAATCAAAAGGCGGGGAGTATAGGCAGTGTCTCCTTTAGCCACCAACAGCTGAAATGCCTTCAATAATGTGTAAATGCCTTTTGTTTCTTCCAAACGACCGGCGAAGACGAACAATGGGCTTTCATAGCCTAATTTTCTTCTTAAGTGTTTACGGTTTCCGCGCACCTTGAATGCTTGGTCAACCCCTATGGGGATTACTGTGATGGGAGAAGGAGTAGCGACATTTTGCTGAATAAGCTGTTTCTCGCTTTTTGTCGTCGCTAAAATTTGATCCGCAGATTGGAGAATGGTCGCTTCAGCTGCCATGCGGCGTTCGTCACGAATGCCTGTCGCTTTTTCTTTTGCCCATCCAAGTGAATGCGATGTATAGATAAAGGGTAGACCAAATTCTTCTTTTAGTTTTTTCCCGATTAGTCCTGAGAGCCAATAGTGGGTATGAACCAGATCATAAGAATCCAACGGTAATGTCTGTTTCATTTCTTTGTAGAAAGCTGGAAGCATGGAATACATTTCGTTTTTCGATACAAAGCCTTTAAAGCCAGCCTTGATACGATAAACCCGGCAAGATTTGCCGAATGTTTCAATTCGTGGAGCGGTCTCGTCACACCAATGCGTTGCTACATCAACTTGCCATCCTCTTTTTTCTAAAGCCAACGCCAATTGTTTCACGTAGTTGTTTTGTCCGCCTGCTTGTTTGCCGCCAAGCTTCGCTAGAGGATCTCCATGATCCGAAACAAAAAGTACTTTTTTTCTCATTTCAGTTCATCTCCATTCTAATTGCATCAGTATCTAAAAAAGTCCGAGACTGAGGTATTAAAATACCCCGCTTTTCTTTTGTTTAAACGTTAAATTGACCGAATTTTCTATTAAAGCGCTTTCATTAGTGGAGAAGCCACCAAAAAAACCCTTGGAAATTGGTTCCAAGGGTTGATGGCTAAAACTATCAGTTAGAGTTATTAACGTATTTGCCGTAATCAGGCATTGCGACATAAGGAAAATGATTCACCAGTTTTACGAGCTGCGCCGCCATTTTCGGGCCTCTCATCGGTTTGCCATGGCCAGTCGCCGCAATGTGAGGGCGCAAGTTGGCAATTTTTATAACGGATTCCCATGCAATCTGCCAGTCAGTTGTTAGATAGACAGGCGGGCCACATACTTCTTTTTTCTGCACAAGCACTTTATAAAATGAATCTTGCTTAACTGTTACAAAAGCATCACCAGCAATGACGATCCGGCCTTCAAAACGGAAAAGAGAAATATGCCCTGGAGAATGGCCCGGTGTGTAGAACCATTTCCAGCCCGGCAATTCTGGTATGTCTCCGCTTTTAGGAAGCTCTTTAAGATGTTCGGAAATATCAATCGCTTGTTTTGGATATGCTGCCGACATTTTAGCAATAAGGCCGCCTTGTACTGTAGAATCAGGTTCCGGATAATCTTGCTTTCCTTGCAAATATGGAAATTCAAGCGGATGGGCATAAACCGGTACCGGGAACTTCTCAAGGATATGCACAAGGCCGCCGACATGGTCAAAGTGGCCATGCGTTAAAACGATCGCTTTTAATTTATGGTCCGGACCAAACCGGTCTGCAGCTTCTTTCAATATTCTGCTGCCTGACTCGGGCATACCCGCATCGACCAATACCCACTCGTTGCTGAAAGCAGGGTTTCCAATAAAATAAACGTTGACGATTTGCGTAGTGAAGCAATGAACATCACGCATCACTTCTCGGCCGGAACCGTCTTTTACTGAAGTGACGGGCAACACTCTATCTGTTGATGGACTTTTTTTCATACTGAATCCTCCTCTAGTTTCCTCGATTCTTTCTAATACTGCTTTACCCCAAATACTAATTTCAAATCAATTCAAAAAAGAGAAACTTTACTCAGTAAGTTTCTTTAAACCGGCCGCTTGCAAAAACAACATGTGTTTTTCCGCACTGCAGCTTTTGCAAGGTTTGAGTCTCGGTCCCATTAGCGGTAAGATAAACGGATAAAACTTTGGGAAATAGGTGTGAATTACATGAAATCAATCATTATCATCGGAGCGGGAATTCTGGGAGCTTCTGCAGCTTTTCATGCGGCCAAAGCCGGAGCTGACGTGACATTGGTCGATCGAGAGGATGAGGGCCAAGCGACAGGGGCAGCAGCAGGGATTGTATGTCCATGGATTTCGCAGCGCAGAAATATGGCTTGGTATGGTCTCGCGAAAAGCGGCGCGGCATATTATCCGAAGCTTATCGATCAACTTGAAGCGCAAGGTGAAAAAGAAACAGGTTATAAACAAGTCGGCATTGTCAGCATTCACGAAGCGAGCAAACTCGATAAAATGGAACAAAAAGCGTTCGAACGTCGGGAAGGTGCACCGGAAATGGGCGAAATCCGCAGGCTATCTTCCGAAGAAACAAAGCGATTGTTTCCGTATGCTTCTGATGAGTACGGCTCTCTTTATGTAAGCGGTGCGGCGCGTGTAGATGGACTCGAAATGCGCAATGCCTTGATCCGGGCAGCGGTCAAACTAGGAGCAAAACAAGTGAAAGGAAGTGCGCAGTTTCTGATGGACGGCTCTAAGGTAATCGGAGTAAAGACTGAGGATCAAGAGTTTTTTGCTGACAGCATCGTATCAACGGGCGGAGCATGGGCAAGCGATTTATTCGAAACACTGGGGTTGAAACTGGCTATTGTTCCTCAAAAAGCGCAAATTCTTCATTTGCGGGTTGAAGGTCAGCAGACGGGCGATTGGCCGGTCGCGATGGTACCGAATGGCCTGTACGTGGTTCCGTTTGCAGACGGGCGCGTTGTTGCTGGCGCAACCCATGAAAACGATGCCGGATTTGATACTAAGCTGACGGCAGGTGGCGTTTTTCACATTCTCAACAGAACGTTGGAGGGCGTACCGGGATTGGCTTCGGCGGAAATGGCCGGAGCGGGAACAGGGTTCCGCCCTTCAACTCCAAGCGCATTGCCATTTATCGGCCAAGTTCCGGAATATCCGAACGTCTATGCCGCAAATGGTTTGGGATCTTCAGGGCTGACGGCCGGCCCATATCTTGGTGGTCAATTGGCAAAGCTGGCTCTCGGGGAACCTCTGGATATCGATTTGAGTCTATACGATATAGAAGAAGTTTTTCAAAAGAGGTAGAGGGGGGCTTGTCTTGTATTGGTGCAAAATCGCCGGGACAGAAGCTGAATTCAAAGCGATAGCTAGATTGAATTATGAAACCTTTGTAGAAGAAATACCTCAGCATGAAAAAAATGCGGCCGGCAGGCGGGTAGATTCATTCCATGAACAGAACACCTATCTTATCGTCCTGGCAGAGGCAGAAATCGTAGGCATGATAGCGCTGCGTTCAGAGCGTCCTTTTTCACTGGATCTAAAAATTGGAAAAGTGGAGGATCACCTTCCCGATATTGGAAAGGTATGTGAGATTCGGTTGCTTGCGGTTCAAAAAGCTCACCGGAATGGCCGTGTCTTTTTTCTGTTGGCTCGTGCATTGTCGGACTTTTGCTGTGAGGAAGGGTACGATTCTGCGGTGATTTCAGGAACGACCCGGGAATTGAAGTTGTATGGCCAACTAGGGTTTCGCCAGTTTGCGGAACCAGTAGGAAAAGGCGATGCACTCTTTGTTCCAATGGTGACCACCCGTAAACAATATGGGCAGTCGGTGGCAGCGCGCCTTCAAACAAGAAAGAAAACCTTTTTTCCAGGACCGGTTCAGTTGAACAAGGAACTGGCCAACCCTTTTGGCGAAGAAGTTGTGTCCCATCGTTCGGCAGCTTTTCAAGCAGTTTTTGATGAAGCAAAAGAGCAATTGCAAAAACTGGCATCAGCCAAGCCGCATTTTTTATTTGGAAGTGGAACATTGGCAAATGAAGCGATGATGGCTCAATTGGCGCAATTGAAAACAAGAGGGCTAGTTTTAGTAAACGGAGAATTTGGCAGACGGCTGAAAGAGCAAGCAAAAAGGTGGCAGCTTGATTTTGATATATTAGAAGAACCTTGGGGCGAATCTTTTTCCTTAGGAAAGATTGAACAAGCGATGCTGCAGAACAGCACTGATTGGGTTTTGATGGCGCACGGGGAAACCTCGACCGGAATATTGAATAATTTTGAAGCGGTTGCGGAGTTGTGCCAAAAACAAAAAGCGAAACTCTGTTTGGACTGCGTCAGCAGTTTCGGAGCCGTCCCGTTTTCGCTCCAAAACGTCTGGTTGGCTACGGCAGTCAGCGGGAAAGCCGTTGGCACGATGAGCGGAGTGGCCATCGTCTTTTCTCACCACGAAATAAAACCAGGTGAGTTCCTTCCTGCTTATTTGGATTTGGGCCTCTATGCAGATGAAATCCCGTTCACCTTGTCTTATGGATTGCTTAAGAGCTTCGATCAAGCTCTGCGGGCATACCCGGAACGTTATCTATTGCTGCAAGAGAGATTGAATTTGCTGAAGCGGAAAACCAAAGACTGGCCGGTTATCGCTGGCGATTTTCCGACCGTCATGACGTTCCAGTCCGACAAAAGATTCAGCGGCTTCCTGCAGGCTGCACAATTATCGGGTTTTGAACTGCATGCGAAAAGCGGTTATTTAAGAGAGCACGAGTTGTTTCAAATTTCCTGTATCCAGCCTCAGTTTGAAAATGACTTGGAGCTGTTAATGAAATTCCACAAAACTTATGAAACCTATATTGCTACGTAAAAAAACCGCCGATCGGCGGTTTTTTAATGCACAATTTGTTTATAGACGTCCATAATGAATTTTTTGTACGGCAAATCTGGCATGGGCTCGATATTGTTTTTTGCAATCTGAGCATGCTTTATAGCGAGCTCATGATGCCCTTGTTTTTCATAGATCAACGCCATGTATGCGTCCTTTTCGTAGTTCATAGATAAGTCGTAAGGATGATGGATGTATTCCCAAATTCTATGGCGCTCCAACCAATGAAGTGCTTCGTCCAGTTCGCCCAAACCATAGAGTGCTTTTCCCTTTTCTATATAAAATTGAGATATTTCATCTTCTTTATATTTCTCCAAATTCCTTTCTACAATATTAAGGGCTTTTTCGTAATCATGGGTGAAAGAGTTCAAGTAATGGGATTCCAGCAAATCGAGCATTAAATCTATCTTTCCATCTTCTGAAAACTCGGCAAATAAACGCAATTTATTTACGTAATATTTTCTGCTATCCTTGTCTCCGATTAAAATTGAATGAAAACTCATGACCCTGTAGAAATCGTTTACCCTATAGAAAATCTGATTTTCTTTTGAGTATTCGACGGCTTCGTTAACAATTGTAGTCGCGTCACGATTGTTTCCGATTGCAAAGTATAGAACCGCCTCTAGATAATCAAAATCTAATTTTTTTAAAGCATCCAATACTGCGTCTCGTTTCTCAAAAGATTTTCGGGAATTCTGAAGCATTGCAAGCGCTTCCGCATATTGATGCTTGTTGAATTTCAGCATGGCACGAAACATATGGATATCCGCACTATTATTTATAAGGTGAAGCCCTTCGTACATTTCTTCAGCTTGAGCTAATTTAGCTTGCCAACCTTCTTGTTTTTCGTAGTAGGCGCAACGACTGAATATTTCTAGTAGCCGGGCCGATTCGTACCGGTAAGGAAGGTTTTTGAGGTAAGGCTCTACTTTTTCGATAATCAATTTAAATCCATTACTTAAATCATTCAGTTCTCTTCGGTAAAGCTTTTCAACTTCTACTAACAACTCACGAAGCTCGACGGTCGGTATTTCTGCCAGTAGTTCATTTTGTTCGATTCCAAGTTGAGACGCTATATATGACAAACTCTCCATGGAAGGATTTGCTTTATTGTTTTCTATCAAACTAAGCATGCCTTTCGTTAAGCTCTCACCAGCAAGCGCCTGCAATGTCAGGCCTTTTTCTTTGCGGAGTTTCTTGATGCGTTCACCTAAAGTTGCCATTTCCTCACCTGCTTTTCTAATATAGTTTAATTATATTAAACTTTCGGTTGCAAATCTAGTAACCATATGTTATATTTTGTTTAATTAAATTAAACTTTTAGCGAAGGGGTGGAAGAAGTGAACCAAGCTGCAAAAATACGACAAGCGACTTTCCATCTGTACACATTCACCATTAGCAAACTCATTTCCACATTTGGCAGCAGCGTCTATACGTTTGGCATCAGTTTGTATGTGTTATCGCTTACCGGATCTGCCGCAAGTTTTGCCATCAATTTGATTTGCAGCATCTTGCCAAGAAGTTTGATTGCGCCATTTGCCGGATATGCCGCAGACAGCTACTCAAAGAAAAAACTGGTGATCTTATCTCAGGTGGCTAGCGTACTGGCGGTCGCCGGGTTATTAACTTACAGTTTGGCATTCGGGCTGTCACTAGTTGCCATCTATATCACCACAGCGCTTGTCTCAGCCAGTTCCATGTTTACCGGTGTGACGTTCACTTCTTCCATTGCCAATCTGATCGATCCGGATCGAATCCAGAAAGCAATGGGCTTTAATCAATCGGCTATGTCGATTGCTACAATCGGAGGGCCGGTCATTGGCGGCATGCTTTTTGGATTTGTTTCCATGAACGTCTTCTTGGCTATTCAAATAGCTGCTTATGCCGTAGCGGTCTTATTGGAATCAACGATGAATTTTAAGTTGTTTACAAACGCCGAACTGAAAGATGAGAGCGAAAAGCAGTCCATGATCAGCAGTATGAAAGAAGGCGCGGCGTATTTGAAAACCAACCGTGTCATAATGGTTATTGTGACAACGGCCGTCGGGCTCAATTTCTTTTTTTCGGCATTGATGATTGGTCTGCCGTTCATTGCGGTTCAGCAATTGGAGATAGAATCGGTGCATTTTGGAATTATTGAAGGGACGATAGCAGCCGGTATGCTGATTGCCTCCATTTATTTTGCAATGCGCAAAGAAGTGGAGTTCCCGTTGTTGTTTTCGAAAAGAGCGATTCTTGTAATGTCGTTTCTTTTAAGCGCCATTGCATTGCCGCTTGTCCTGAACTTTTCGTATGTATTGAATGTTGGGTATTTGATTGCCTTAATGTTCGTTTTCGGCGCTTCCAATGTCTGTGTAAACACACCAATTGGTGTTATGATGCAAAAAGATGTTGATGAAAAATACCGAGGACGTGTGTTCGGTATTCTCGATTCTTTGTGCATGGCGATGATGCCAGTCGGATACTTATTATTTGGTTTGTTATATGATATGGTTCCGGCACAATTTATAGTGGTAGGCAGCAGCTTGTGCCTAATAGTGATGACCCTTTATATGATGCGGCCATCGGTGATAAAAGAAGCCTATCCGGAACTGGACAAATCGGTTCCGAGCCAGCCGAAATTTCAATAAACTCCACTTAACCCCTTGCCTCTATACAAAGAAGGCAAGGGGTTATTGTGTTAAGCTACAGGTTTATGTTGGGAAATAACGGGAAAAGCGACAGAGATAACGCAAATTTGGAAAGGGTGATAAGGATGGAGAAAGACAAACCGGAACACATTCCTGCTCAAGAACAAGAAAGCCAGCCAGGGCACGAAACGGAAATGACGCCGCGGCCTGACTTTACCAAAAACCTTGCAGGCCAAGCACAGCGTTTGCCCGGAAAAACCGCATTGATAACAGGTGGCGACAGCGGTATTGGCCGTGCAGTTGCAGTGGCATTTGCGAAAGAAGGGGCAGATGTTGCAATTTCCTATTTGAATGAACACGTAGATGCGGAAGAAACAAAGAAGTTTGTCGAGCAAGAAGGGCGCCGTTGCTTGCTGATTGCAGGAGACATTGGCGATGAAGCCTTCTGCCAGGAAGTGGTCCAAAAAGTGATTGATGAATTCGGCAAACTTGATATTCTAGTGAATAACGCTGCCGAACAGCATCCTCAAAACTCATTAAAAGACATTTCGGCCGATCAGCTGGAGCGGACGTTCCGTACAAATATTTTCAGCATGTTCCACTTAACAAAAGCGGCGCTTGACCATTTGAAACCGGGCGCTTCAATCGTCAATTCGACTTCTATTACGGCATTCCAAGGAATGCCGACACTTATTGATTATTCGTCAACAAAAGGAGCGATCGTTGCGTTTACGCGTGCGCTTTCGGGATCTCTTGCAAAAGAAGGCATTCGGGTAAATGCAGTTGCTCCTGGCCCAATCTGGACACCGCTCATCCCTGCCACATTTGAAGCAGAAGGTGTAGAGGACTTTGGTTCTGAAACACCGCTCGGCCGCGTTGGGCAGCCGGATGAATTGGCGCCTGGATACGTCTATCTGGCATCCGATGATTCTTCTTATGTAACTGGACAGATCCTTCATATCAATGGCGGAACACCGATATAATAATATGTGTAAAAAAAAGCAAGTGCCCATTATAGGGCACTTGCTTTTTCGCTGTTGCGCAATGTTTTTGTGGAGTTCTCATAAAGCAGGATCAATCCGGTGGCAATAAGGGCTAGTGCGCCGGACAAAAAATAAATTGAACCGGACTGCATTGTAAGAAGCCAAGTGAAAAACAGCGGCCCGATGATGCGGCCCATATTGTCCATGGAATAAGTCATCCCAGCGGCTGTCCCGTATTTACCGCCGGATTCCTTGGAGGTCAACGACACTAAAGCCGTCCGGGCGAGTGCATTGCCGGCAGTAAAGATGCTTAAGGCAACGCCGGCAAAAAAAAGATTCATGGTAAATGGCAGGAGAAATAAACCTGCCGCTGCAACAATCTGAGCACCGATTATCCATTTTGTTTCCTGGCCGTCTTTTATTCGGCGAACTACACCGCCTTGAATGGCGGCATCGACCAAGCCGCTGGCGATAAAGAGATAGCCGAGCTGCAGCGGCGTAATTTCAATCTGGTCGATTTGGAACAGTTGGAATGTCGATTCTAAACCGGCCAGCAAAAACGTCACCATAAATGAAAACACAAATAAATAGCGGATGCGGTATTGCCAAAGCGTGAGTCCGCCCTGTGGGACGATCTTCCGTTTGTGGGCAGATCCGCGCCGTGCCGGTTCTTTAAGGAAGATGGCGGCATAGACCAATAACAGCAGGACCAGAACGGCGGATGCAGTGAAAGGCAGCGACAGCGTTATGCTGCTAAGCAACCCTCCGATTGCCGGCCCGAAGATAAATCCGAGGCCGATTGACATGCCAAGGAGCCCCATATATTTGTTCCGTTCTTCATCAGTCGTGATATCTGCTACAAAACCGGTGACTGCTGTATAAAGAGCGCCTGAAAAGAAGCCGCCGACAATTCTTGCCGCATAAAGCATATACAATTGATCGAGAAAAAAAGAAGAAAGAAAAAAGCTCAAGCTAAATCCAGCTAACCCGATTAAAATCAGTTTTTTGCGGCCCGTCCGATCAGACAACATTCCCCACAACGGGGCGGTAAAAAAAGAAGCAAGTGCATAAATCGTGATCAAGCCGCCAACATGGATATCCGCGTACCCTTGCTGAACAATAACTTCCGGCAACACCGGTATAATAATGCCAAAACCCAAGTAAACGAAAAACTGGACTGACATCAACAGTAAAATGGTTTTCTTCATAGCCGAAATTCCTGCTTTCTAAAAAAGACTCAAATCCCATTCTACCTTTGTTTAAAGATAACAACAATCACTTATCCCAAAGGAACTTTGGGGGAAGGCATCTGCGACGAAGCAGCGTTGCATCGCTGCGCTGCTTCGTCGCAAACAAATTGGTCGAACTCCCTTCGCCCAATTTGCTCTCCGGTCCTTGAAGCAAGAAGGCACGACCAGGCGTCTTGCGCCTGCTTTTGCTAAATCAGGGCATTTGGCTAAAAAATGTCATCCCAGTTTTACAAGAAGCCCAACCGGGCCGGACACGGAGACTCCTGTGGGACCAGCTTGAGCGGAAGACCCCGCAGACACGGCAGTGGCGAGGAGGCTGAAGCCAAGCCCACGGAAAGCGAAGTGGCCGGCCCAGTTAGTTTTATCCATCGTGTTCATCAATTCTAAATTTTATCTGCGGTCTGAATCACTTCGCCCAAAGTAGCTTCGAGTTGTAAAGGGTGCTAAAGAATCCTCCTATAAATAAAAATTCTCTAAACTAGAGCTATTGCCTGTAAAAAGATAAGAAAATTCTTCGAAAAAATTTACATTGTCATCAAATTGAAAAGTTTAAAAGGTAAAAAACATGGTATTATAATCATAGACACAGAAAAGTCAAATGTTTTCCTCTTTCATATGAAACCGATAAGGTTTTGATTCGTTATAAAAGCATGGAAAAATATAAAGAGGTGATCTGGATGGCGAAAGACGTAGAAGTTCGCAAAATCGTTTCAAATTTATCGAAACTGGGAATCCAAGCAAAAATCACAAAATCACGCGTTGAACTTTTAAGAGCGCTTGCTTTGCCGCAATCTCCACAAACGCAGTCATAAGCAGAAAAAACTCCGACGCCAAGCGTCGGAGTTTTTTATTCATCTTCTTTATGGTTGCCGAACATGTAATTTTTATGATGGAACTTCATGCTGAACACAATGCCGAGAGCAAGCATATTTCCAATCAATGAACTTCCTCCATAACTGATAAGTGGAAGCGGAATCCCGGTAATCGGTAGAAGTTGAATAGTCATGCCGATGTTCTGAAATACGTGGAATGTAATCATGGCAATAATGCCGGCGCATACATATGTGCTGAACGTATCTTTTAATTGCAGTGTGATTTTGGTCAAATGATAGATAAGCATGAAAAAGAGAATGATGACGGTACTGGATCCAATAAAGCCGAAATCCTCTGAAATGACAGTGAAGATAAAATCCGTATGGTTTTCCGGTACGTAAACTTGGCGGCCTTGATAGCCTTTTCCGAAAACCTCTCCTGACCCGATCGCATTCATAGCAGCGATTAAATTATAAGCTTCATTGTCGGCATAAGAGTACGGGTCAAGCCAAGTGTAGATACGGGCAAATGCATAAGGTTGAAGCCCTAGTTTACTGGTTAAAAATTCTTGCATATTAAGGGTCATCCAAAGCAGGAGCACACCGAGTGCCGCGACACCGCCAAAACTCGGCACAATGATTTTCCAAGAAATCCCGGACACGACAATCAATGCAAGCGTAATCGCGATAAATACCAGAGCTGTTCCAAGATCGGGCTGCTGCATGATAAATGCGAGCGGGATAAGCAATAGCACCCCAATTTTGCCCAATAGATACCCATCGGTCTTCAACGTTTTCACCAAATTTTTCTCATGGTGGGCAGCGGCCATTTTTGCGAGAGCCAGGATATAAAAGGTCTTCATGAATTCTGCAGGCTGAAGATTGAAAAATGGCAAATGGAACCAGGCTTTAGCGCCGTTGATAGGCTGACCGATCTGGCCTTGCCCTGCAGGCGCGATCATCAGGAGGATCAGCATAAGTATGCCGAAACCATATAAATAATAAGCGGTTTTTTTATATTGATCCGGATCGAAATACATTAAAACGCCGATCATAGCAATGGAAACAATATAGAAAACAGCTTGCTTCGGCACAAAATTTGCTCCGTATTGGCCAGCCGTCTGTGCAGAAGAGATTGCGATTAAACTGACAACGAAAAATAAAAATAATATAAAAGCGAGCGACCAATCAATGCGGTCAGCGAAGCTTTTGTTTGTTTGCATTTGCGTTCACCTATACTTTTTATTATTGAGATTCGGTATATATTATAACGTATTGTCCTAAAATATGCCTGCTCCAAAAGTAATGACGTTCAGAAGTGCTTTGATGTTTCATATTTTAACGAATTACCCGTATAATGAGTAAGACTGGAGTGAATATTATGGTGAAGAAACCGTTAGGCGCGGATTATTATATACAGCATTTATATGTATACTTGAATGAAGCTGATCAGTTTGCCCTTTTCAGCGGACTTACCTTCGCCCATTTTTTGGATGCTATGAAAATGCCAAAAAATCTTTTGCTGCTTAAACATCCGTATGAGGATGCATCTTTCAATATGCATACGTACATGGAATTTGTATCACAGGAAGAGTTTGCTCAGCTGCGAAAAGCGCGGGCATATAAAAAAAGTGAATTTTGCTGGATTGATTTTAAGAGCGAGAAGCAACTTAATTCTTTAACTCCGCAAGAACAAGCTGAACTGTTGTATATTGGCCATAAAAAAGAAACGGTGCGTCCACCGTTTTATTCTACTTTGCAAAACGAATTTGTTTATTTGTCGAGCGAAGAAGAGCAGACGACAAAAATCTATTTCCGCCATTTGAACCGTTTGAACGAACTTGTCGGCAATTATTTTACGCAATTGATTAGACGAGAAGAAAACGGGCAAAACTTTTGGCGCCGCAGAGCGAAAGACTTAATACCGGAACTGCCGATTGAAGTTCTAAACTCTTTAAAGCAAGGGTACCGAGAGGGAATCCTGATTTCGTTGGCGGATCCGGAAAAGACGAAAAACACGATCGAGCTTCATGTACGGTCAGTAGAAGAAATTTCGTTTTTGGACGAGTTCTGGTCGAATATTCAAGATTATACGAAACAGGACATCAGCCGTAAAATCGTTTTCGACCGCAAATCGAAACAATGGAAATAATACTCGCTTAGAGTATTATTTTTTTTGAGAAAAAGAAAAAGCATGGCCAATTCTCATGTAGCGGCTATCAGGTCCAATTCAGCATCTTTATTTATAGAGAATGCAGATTCAAATAATTGGAGTGATTGACATAAAAAAATTTTCGTCGCTCCCCGTTCATGATAAACTAGGCAGTATGTGCGGCGAAATCTAAAAGTGAAAGCACAGCAGCGTTCAGTAACTCGAAAAGCGGAGGGTTTACCTAATGAAAAAACAAATTGGTTTATTATATGGAGGAAAGTCGGCAGAACACGAAGTATCACTATCAACTGCCCATGCTATGACTCAAGCGTTAAATTTTGATGAATACGAAGTATATCCTATTTACATAACGCAAGAAGGCGAATGGATCAAAGGCGGATTGCTTGATGGGCCGGCAAAATCGGTTGAACAGCTTCAACTGGTCGATAGCAGCTCCAATCCGAACAGCATCTCAGGTTTTCTGCCGGCAGAGCGGGAAAAAGGGCTGGATGTCATCATCCCACTTCTCCACGGACCAAACGGAGAAGACGGAACCGTGCAAGGATTGCTTGAAGTACTGAATTTGCCGTATGTCGGCAATGGCGTTCTGGCGTCAGCTGCAGGCATGGACAAAGTGATCATGAAGCAATTATTTGAGCAGGCAGGTTTGAAACAAACTCCTTACGTGTATTTCATAAGAAATGAATGGAAAACCAACCAAGACCACTGGGTTGAAAAAGTGGATGCGGAGTTGAGCTGGCCAGTCTTTGTTAAGCCTGCGAATCTGGGATCAAGCGTCGGCATCAGCAAAGCGGACAATAAAGAAGAATTGATTGTGGCAGTCGAAGAGGCGTTGAAGTTTGACCGCAAAATTGTCATTGAACAAGGCGTAGTAGCAAGAGAAATTGAAATTGGCGTTCTTGGAAACGACATTCCGGAATGTTCAGTTGCAGGGGAGATCAAACCGTTAAAAGCGTTTTATGATTACCAAGCGAAATACAAAGATGGCAACACGGCTATGATCATACCTGCGGAATTGGATGAAGACGTTTATGCAGAACTCGTCGAGTCTGCTAAAAAAGCGTTTAAAATCCTGGATTGCTCAGGGCTTGTGCGTGCGGATTTCTTCGTTACAGCGACAAATGAAATTCTGATCAATGAAGTTAATACACTGCCAGGCTTTACGCCTTTTAGCATGTTTCCGCTCCTATGGGAAAATACAGGATTAGCTTATCCGGATCTGATCAAACGATTGATTGATTTGGCCATTGAACGATTTGAAGAAAAGCAACAGCTGCAAGTAAAAATAGATTGAGTGGAGAAATCAAATGAAAAAAAAGATTGAGCAAGTAGCCAAATGGCTTGGTATCAAGACAAACTTAAAAGGAATCGACATTACGGGAGTGTCGATCAATACACGTACTCTCCAACCGGGAGATCTGTTTATTCCTTTTCGGGGAGAAAAAGTCAATGGGCATAAGTATGTCAGGCAAGCCATCGAAGCAGGAGCGGCCGCTTCTTTATGGCAACGTGATGAGCCGAATCCACCGGAAGATTTGCCGTTGCTGTTTGTAGAAGATTGCCAGACCGCTCTGCAGGAGATGGCGCGGGCGTATCGGGATGAATTGTCTACGACCATCATTGGCATTACAGGCTCAAATGGCAAAACATCAACCAAGGATTTGGTAGCAAGTGTTTTAAAGCCTTATTTTAAGGTGCAGAAGACGCAAGGCAATTTCAATAATGAACTTGGCCTTCCTTTAACTATTCTATCGTTGGATGAAGACACGAAATTTGCGGTATTGGAAATGGGCATGAGCGGTTTTGGGCAAATTCAATTTCTATCGGAATTGGCAAGACCGGATTACGCCATCATCACCAATATCGGCGAAGCCCATATGCAAGATCTTGGATCCCGCGAAGGCATTGCCCGAGCGAAATTCGAAATAACGGCAGGACTCGAAACCCATGGAAAACTTTTTTACGATGGAGATGAACCGCTGCTTCGGCCTCATGTGGAAAACTTTTTGCAGGCAGTATCCTTCGGCTTTGGCGAAGAGAACGAATTGACGGTGACAGATATCAAAGCGACCGAGAACGGCAGCAGTTTTATGGTCAGCGGCATCATTGATGCGGCTTTTAGCATTCCGGTTTTGGGTGAGCACCAAGTGAAAAACACACTGGCGGCAATTCTGATCGCATTGGAAGCCGGGCTCTCAGAAGAAGATATCAGAAAATCATTAAAAGCTGCGGCGCTGACGGACATGCGCATGCAGATCATTCCGGCTGCGAACGGAGCGACGTTTATAAACGACGCCTATAATGCAGCACCTTCTTCGATGAAAGCGGCATTGAACTTTATCCGCGAGACGACGATGAAAGAAGAGAAATGGGTCATTCTTGGCGACATGTTAGAGCTTGGCGACAAGGAGCAGGAATACCATGAAGCGCTGGAAAAATCCATTACCCCTGATTTGGCTGGCGTCTGCCTTTACGGCCCTCGGATGAAGTGGCTTCACGATAAACTGGTTTCTTCCTATAACGGAAAATTGTTATGGAGCGAGTCGGATTATAATCCGATCATTTCTCTGCTTCAGGATAACATTACGGCAGATTCTATTATTCTCGTAAAAGGGTCGCGCGGCACGGCGCTCGAGCATGTTATCGAACCTTTTACAAAACAGTGAAAAGAGGAGAGCCGTTTGAAGACAGGAGTTTTATGTATTCACGGCTTTACGGGTGGACCGTTTGAAGTCCAGCCGTTTGCCGAATATATTGAAGCGCATACGGATTGGATAGTGAAAATCCCGACACTTCCCGGGCATGGTGAAACCTTGTCTTTAAAAAACAAGACTGCTGAGCAGTGGATGATGGAAGCGGAAGTCGCACTTCGGGAATTAAAAAAAGTAGCGAGCCGCATCATCGTTGTCGGGTTTTCAATGGGCGGACTTATTGCCATGTATTTGGCGAACCGCTATAAGATTGACCGGCTTGTTTTATTGAGTGCAGCAGCCAAATACTTCAGCCCTATGCAATTCCTGAAAGAAACAAAAAGAGCTGTTACAGCTGCATTAACAGGCAAGCTATCGGAAAACCGGTTTTTCCATATGTATAAATATAAATGGACCCATACACCGATACGTGCAACCCTACAATTCTTGCGTGTAGTGGAAATGGTCAAACCTTATTACAGCCAAATCCGCATTCCGGTCTGCATTGTGCAGGGAAAGCTGGACGGCATTGTTCCGGTTTCGGCTGCTGAACTCATTTATGACCATATCGGTTCTGAGGAAAAGCAGCTGATCCATTCGGAAACAGGCCAGCATTTGATTTGCTATAGCGATGACTGTGACGACTGGTTTATCCAAGTGTTGGAGTTTATGAAAAAACTGGAAGAGTAAACTGATTATTGGAACCTTTGCATATTGATTGCATCTGTCTCAACATCGTGCTATTCTAATGAAAGCAATGGATACATTTTTGAAACACTCTTCCCTGTGAAGAGTATTTTTTTGAGCATAAACGGTTTGTTCTACTTATAGGGCATCAAACACCCGCCGATCAGACCGCTCGGCAACGCCCGAGCTTTTCCTGTTCACACATCCCCTCTGACTTAAAACTACAGAGTATGATTTTCGACGTGAAAGTTCCTCATAAAGGCTCGACTTTGTCACGATTTCATCTAAAATGTACACCATTTGTAAATCAGATGAAGACAAAAGGAGATTGAAAAAATTTGGTAAAATTTTCAGAATTAAATCTTAGCGAAACTACTTTAAAGTCCGTAAAACGTATGGGGTTTGAAGAAGCAACACCAATTCAAGAAGGCACAATCCGTCTAGGTATGGAAGGCAAGGACATTATCGGACAAGCACAAACTGGTACTGGTAAAACAACTGCATTCGGTATTCCAATGATCGAAAAAATCGACACTAAAGATGGCAATGTCCAAGGATTGATTATTGCGCCAACTCGCGAACTAGCAATTCAGGTTTCAGAAGAATTGTACAGACTGGGCCAAGATAAAAACGTGCGCATTCTTTCAGTATACGGAGGCCAAGAAATCGGCCGCCAAATCCGTGCGCTTAAAAACCGCCCACAAATCATCGTTGGTACACCAGGACGTCTTTTGGACCATATCAACCGCCGTACGCTTAAATTGGACAATGTAAACACATTGATTCTGGACGAAGCAGACGAAATGTTGAACATGGGCTTCATCGAAGATATTCAAACAATCATGTCAAGTGTTCCTGAAGAACGCCAAACATTATTGTTCTCAGCAACTATGCCGGATGCCATCCGCCGCATTGCAGAGAAATTCATGAAGACTCCAGAAATCGTTAAAATCAAATCAAAAGAAATGACTGTTGAAAACATCGAGCAGTTCTTCGTTAAATCGGTTGAACGCGAAAAATTCGACATCCTTTCACGTCTTATCAACGTTCAACAACCGGAACTTGCTATCGTTTTCGGACGTACAAAACGCCGTGTTGATGAATTGTCTCACGCTTTGAATATCCGCGGCTATGTAGCTGAGGGCATTCACGGTGATCTTAGCCAAGCAAAACGTATGTCTGTATTGAAGCAATTCAAAGCAGGTAAAGTTGACATCTTGGTTGCAACTGACGTAGCAGCTCGCGGACTTGATATCTCAGGCGTATCTCACGTTTACAACTTTGATATTCCACAAGATCCTGAAAGCTATGTTCACCGTATCGGCCGTACTGGCCGTGCTGGTAAAAAAGGAGTTGCTGTCACGTTCGTAACACCACGTGAAATGGGCTACTTGACTATCGTTGAACGTACAACTAAGAAAAAAATGGAAGCATTAATTCCACCGACTGCCGATGAAGCCGTACTAGGCCAAAAACGCGTTGCAATGGAACAATTGCAAGAAATGACAGAGAAAAACAACTTGGGCGACTACCGTACGTTTGCGGCAGAAATGCTTGAGAAGTTCGATGCTGTTGATTTGGTTGCAGCTGCTCTTAAAACAATGACGAAAGAACCGGAAGATACTCCGGTATCAATTTCGGAAGAACGTCCTTTACCTTCTCGCGGAGGCGGTGGATACAAAGGCAAGAGCGGCGGAAGCGGTTCTCGCAGCGGAGGCGGCGGTTATAAAGGCAGCCGTTCTGGTGCAAACGCTGGCCGTCCATCATCATCAAGCCGTGGAGCAAGCACAGGCGCAACACGTCGCCGTGAAGGCGGAAGCGCTGCTGGCGGACGTCCAGGACGCACGCGTCGCCACGAATCATAAGAAGAAAAGCGGAAGTTTGATACCTTAAGGTATGGAAGCTAAGGCTAAAAATAAAAGGCGAACTCGAACAGGCAACTGTTTGGGTTCGCCTTTTTTGTATGGTTGTAATAAGGTACAATTAGATGAAACATTTTGCCGATTGAATCGTATAAAAATCATGCTAGCGAATGGAGAGAGAGACATGAACCAACAACCGAAGAACCAAATTTCGAAAAAGGGATTAACGGTTTGGAGAGTATACGGCATGATTGAAACTGCAATTATTGTGTTGATAGCTGGGGGAGCAGCTGCCATAACTTATTTTTTTGATGGACCTTGGTGGCTTTATGCTATTTATGCGGCAATTCCATTGGGCTTTGCTTATCTTCTCATTTATTTATTTCCGAAAATTCGTTGGAAGCGCTGGCGCTATGAAGTAAGAGAGCAGGAAATCGAATTGCAGCACGGATTGTTTATTGTGAAACGTACATTGGTTCCAATGGTGCGTGTTCAGCATGTGGACACGGAACAAGGGCCGATTTTGCGCAAATACGATTTAGCGGAAATTTCAATCTCAACAGCTGCTACGACTCATACAATACCAGCCTTGGTTACCGCCGAAGCGGATGAACTGAGAAACCGGATTTCTGTGCTGGCAAGGGTGGCGGAAGACGATGTCTGAGATTCGATATAAACTGCATCCGATTTCCGCTTTCTTGAATTTCATCAAAGGATTAAAAGAGCTTATTTTTCCGTTCATTATTATTTTTGGAGTCAATCTTTTTAGGGGCGGAGGCGAAACCGTTGCGGAGCGCGGGGTGCAAGACCTGATTCCGGTATTTATCGGCGCTGCTGTGCTGGTCTTTATGCTCGTCAGCGGTCTTATTAAATGGCGTCGGTTTGTCTATTGGTTTGAAGAAGACGAATTGCGGATTGAATACGGCTTGTTTGTAAAGAAAAAAAGATATATACCATTCGAGCGGATTCAAAGTTTGAATTACACAGAAGGAATTTTCCATCGGCCATTCGGTTTGGTGAAAGTAAAGGTAGAAACAGCGGGAACAGGGAAGATTGGACAAGCGGAAGTGGAATTGACTGCTATTTCACGTGAAGATGCTGATCGTATAGAAAAAAAGATGGAACATGCAAAACACCATAGCCGGGAACCGATGCTAGAAGCCGAAGAAGCGATCGAAGAAGAAGTTAGGGGACTCCCGTCGAAAACAGTCAAGACTGTTTACCGCATGTCTTTAAAAGAGCTGATTATCCTCGCTACAACTTCCGGGGGAATCGGCGTAGTTATTTCAGCGGTGGCGGTATTCCTGTCACAGTTTGCAGATTTGATCCCGTATGACGCGATTTACCAGGAAGTCGTGCTGTTTTTGCGGTTTGGTTACCTGATTGTCGCATTATTAATCTTTTTGATTCTATTAGTGGCATGGATTATTTCGATAGTATTGGCCATTTTCGCGAACTATCAATTCACTATTACGACAGATGAAGATCATATTTTTATTTCTCGCGGACTACTGGAGAAAAAGAAGGTTTCTGTACCGTTTAAGCGGATACAAGGAATACAAATTTCTCAAAATCCGCTTCGTGAATGGTTTGGTTATGCGACTGTAACAGTCGAAAGCGCTGGAGGGACCTTTGGAGATAAAGACGAAAAAATCCGGTTGTTTCCATTAGCGAAAAAAACAACGATCCTTCCGATTCTTAAGGAATTGTTTCCGGACATGGAATGGGAGCCGGTGATGAGAAGGGCGCCTAAACGAAGCCTTCACTTTTTTTACCGGCTTGACTTCTTTTGGATGTTTCCGGTTGCCGGATTAATTAGCTACTTTTTTTATCCATACGGATTGTTTTCTTTGATTATCTTTCCAATCGTTATCTTGTTTGCGGTCTGGCAGCACCGAACGGTCGGCTATGCCCTGGCTGACAGGCAGCTGACAATGGAATTCCGCACAGTCAGCAAGCATGCGTTCTTTATGATGAAAAAAAGAATTCAAGCTATTGAAGTGACGCAAAGTTATTTTCAGCGGCGGAAGGACCTGGCCTCTATTCAAGCAACGATCAAGTCAGGAATGCTTGGCGCAACAGCTCGCATTGAACATATGGAAAAGGAAGACGCAAGCAAGGTATTGGCTTGGTATGAGCCTTCCGATAACAAAACAGCCGATCTACAAAAATAAGGCCAGCCGGGCTTTACCGGCTGACCTTATTTTTTTGCTCTCCAGCTGACAATTCGTTTTGGGTGGAAATAGCTGAGTCCAATGAGGAACCCGGTAATCATGCCTGCGATATGCGCTGTCGCATTAACATTTGGTGTTAAAAATGTCATCACTATGCTAATCGCGATAATAGGAAGTATAATTTGTCTAAGTTGAGGAAGGACGCGGCCGCCGTAATACAATAGTGCTCCAAAAGCTCCGAAAATACCGAAGATTGCACCACTTGCGCCTACATGAGAGTAATCTAGCGGTTGCAGGAAGTATGTAGCGGCTGAACCGAAAATTCCTGATAACAAGTAAATTGTGATAAAACGGACTTTGCCTGTCAATCTCTCTAATTCAGGCCCGAACAAGAATAACGAAAACATATTGAAAAGCAGATGCATCATACCGCCGTGCAAAAATACAGGTGTGAGAAACCGCCACCAATCCCCATTGGCGATAAAATAGTTATAGCCGACTCCATAGTAAAACAGCTGGTCCCCAATGCCAGGCACCCATGATAAAATATGTATCAGCACATTGATTGCGATCAATGTGGATACGACAGGATACAACCGTATATACTGAGAAAAGCTTTCTGTACGTAAAAACATCTTGTCACCTCTATTTCATACAAATTATTATACCTTTTTACGCTTTAGGATTGAAAGGAGAAACAATTATGATTACCGGAATTGGCCTCGATATTGCCGACTTGCCCCGAATTCGGAGATTGGATGAGAAATCGCCGAAGTTCCGGGAGCGTGTTTTGACAGAGCGGGAACTAGCCGAATATGAATTGCTTTCGGAAAGCCGGAAAACTGAATTTCTTGCTGGACGTTTTGCGGCAAAGGAAGCATTTGCAAAAGCCAATGGAACAGGAATTGGAAAAGCCTGTTCGTTTCAGGACATCGAAATTAGAAAAGACGGCAAAGGCAAGCCCAGCATTTACTTTCGGGAGAATGAGGCAGGGTTGGTTTCGATAACTCATACGAAAGAATATGCAGCGGCACAAGTGCTTTTGCAATCAACTTAAGTAAGTAGGGATGATATGACACAATTTTACCGGCCAACAAAAGCAGTCATCGATTTAAACGCAATTCAACAAAACTTACAAATGTTTAAAGAAAGAAGCGGCAAGGCGGAAATTATTGCAGTCGTAAAAGCGGATGCTTATGGACACGGCATGATGGAAGTGGCCCGAAAAGCGCTGGAAAATGGTGTTAACTGGCTCGCAGTTGCTACGCCAGATGAAGCGCTTTTATTGGTGGAGCATGAAATCGAAGCAAATATACTGGTGATGGGCCACACTCCCGCAGCATTTATACCGGTAGCTCAGCGCCATGGGATTTCCGTTGCTGCCATCTCGCTTGATTGGCTCTTGGCAGCAGGAGGCGCGACCGATTCAGATCTTCCTCCTCTAAAGGTTCATTTGAAAGTAGATACAGGCATGCGCCGTGTCGGAGTCCAGGCTGAAGAAGTGAGCGAAGCGCTTCAGCTGATTAAAAGCAGGCTTTTTTCTTTTGAAGGACTCTTTACTCATTTTGCTACAGCGGACGAGGACCGAAACGAGCTGTTTCAGCAACAAGTAAAAACCATGGCAACTGTCGTCCGGGAAATAAACGATCCGTCGCTGATGATTCATGTTTCTAATAGCGCTGCTGCTATCATGCATCCGGATTTGGCGTTTGACGCTGTTCGGATCGGCATCTCACTATACGGAATTGCCCCATCTTCCTATGTAGAAAATAACATGCCGTTCACCTTGGCGCCAGCCTTAGCATTAGAGACGGAAATCGTCCATGTTAAATGCGTGAAAGCGGGAGAAGCGATCAGTTATGGAGCAACTTACCACTGCGAACAAGATGAATGGATTGCAACGCTCCCGATCGGATATGCAGATGGCCTGCTCCGCGGTTTGCAGGGGCAGGAAGTTCTGGTCCGTGGCAGAAGGATGCCGATCGTCGGCCGGATTTGTATGGATCAATGCATGATCCGCTTGCCTGAAAAAATGCCGGAAGGCGAGAAAGTTCAACTGATTGGCCGGCAAGACGGCGCCCAAATCCGCATAGAAGAATGGGCTGGAAAATTGGAGACAATTGCTTATGAAATACCGGTAAATCTAACAAAAAGAGTGCCTAGAACCTATTGCTGAATATTAGAAATTCTAGATTTGCCTTTTCATAGCAAGCATTCAATGTTAGTATAATGAAAAGTAGAGATAGACGAACGGTATTTCGGAGGTGTCGGCTGTGTACGAGAGAATCAAGACAAAAGAGGTGGTTGTTAAATTGCCTAAAAAAATGATTACAGAACTGACTACTTTTTCAGATGAACGAGTGCAAGAGCGTGGAGATTATATTTATGTTTCCACTCACAGAGTAACGAAAAACATGTACGATTCTTATCATATTCGAGAAGCAATGATCAAGGGTTATGTGGAAATGTCGCAAATCAACCTATCGATTGCTTGTGAGTGTTCTCACGCTGAGTACGAAGCGGAGCACACGACTGTGCGACTCGTAAGCGGAGGGTGACAACTTGATTGTAAAACGTGGTGACGTTTTTTTTGCAGAATTATCACCAGTCGTCGGGTCTGAGCAAGGTGGGACCCGGCCAGTATTGGTGATTCAAAACGATATAGGAAATCGGTTTAGTCCGACAGTAATCATCGCTGCCATTACTGCGCAAATCCAGAAAGCGAAATTGCCGACTCACGTGGAGATCAACGCCAAGAAATACGGGTTTGAACGTGACTCAGTCATCTTACTGGAACAATTGCGGACGATAGACAAGTCGCGGCTTACTGACAAAATTACTCAGCTTGACGATGCGTTGATGGAAAAAGTAGATGAAGCACTGGAAATCAGTGTTGGTCTCGTAAAGTTCTAGCATACATACTCCTTAAAAAACACCCAAGATTTGTTTCTGTGGGTGTTTTCTGTTATTCCTTTGGTAGAGTAAAAGCGGCAACTGATAAAATAGATGTGAAAAAATCAGTTTTCCGATACAATGAAGAGAGCGTATATAACATGTGTTTTATACATAGTGTTACAGGGAGGTTTTTTTGAAAAAATGAATAAGCAAATAGCCGGCTACATCCAAGACAATTCAACTGAGATTATTTCGAAATGGCAGGAACTCATGAAGAACGAGGAAAGCGAACGTTCTTTTCAAGTAATGCCCGATGATTTAATGAATCAAACGAGTAAGGAATTTTCTGACCTAATGGTGACGAATTTGCTGGAAAACCATGAGGCTTATGAGAACCAGCTGACTGAGTTTGCGGAGAAAGTCGTCCGCCTTGGCTGGTCGATCACTTTTGTTACAAAAGCAATAACACATTATGTAGAAGTAGTTTATCACGGGATGGAAAATAAAGGGATTATTAATGAAGATAACGTCCGCGCTTTTGTTGAAGAGTTCAGTAATTGGGTGACACCGATACGCGACAGTACCATTGATACATATTCGAAAACTTGGGAGCGGACAGTAAGCCTGCAGAAAATTGCTTTGCAGGAACTTTCCGCATCGCTTATTCCTGTTTTTGATAAAATATCAGTCATGCCGCTTGTCGGCACCATAGATACAGAACGCGCTAAGTTGATTATGGAAAATCTCTTGGAAGGTGTTGTAAAACACCGTGCCGAGGTAGTGTTATTAGATATAACTGGAGTACCTGTAGTCGATACAATGGTTGCCCATCATATTATTCAAGCGGCAGATGCAGTGCGTCTTGTCGGTGCTAAATGCATGCTAGTCGGAATTCGGCCGGAAATCGCCCAAACGATCGTCACACTTGGCATCAATCTGAACGAATTTACAACAACAAGCACTTTGCAGCGAGGTGTGGAACAAGCGTTGGCTTGGACAAATCGAGAAATTGTGGAGGTTGAAGACTAATGAATTTTCGAATTCCGATTTTAAAATTAAGAGATACATTGATTGTTTCTATTCAATGGGAATTGGACGATCAAACGGCTATTCAGTTTCAAGAAGATTTATTGAATAAATTGCACGAAACAAGTGCGCGTGGTGTAGTGATCGACTTGACTTCTGTTGATTTTATCGATTCTTTCATTGCCAAGGTCTTGGGAGACGTTATTAGCATGTCAAGCCTTATGGGAGCGCGAGTGGTTATCACCGGTATCCAACCAGCAGTAGCTATCACTTTGATCGAGTTAGGAATTCGACTTGAAGATGTTATGACAGCACTGGATTTAGAAAATGGTTTGGATAAACTTCAATTGGAATTGGAGGCTTAAACATGAGCAACCAATCCTCAGTAGAAATTTTAACGGAATGGGATATTGTTGCTGCTAGACAGCTCGGGCGCAACGTAGCTAAAGAGCTTGGCTTCGGCACAGTAGATCAGGCTCGTATAACGACGGCCATCAGTGAGCTTGCCCGCAACATATATTTATATGCCGGCCAAGGAAGAATCGAAATTCAACGACTAACGGAAAACGGAGTCAAAGGCATTTTAATCATTGCGGCCGATAACGGACCGGGAATTCCTGACATTCGCAAAGTCATGGAAGACGGATTTTCGACTTCGGGTGGACTGGGAGCTGGATTGCCCGGCGTCAAACGCTTAATGGATGATTTTAGAATCGAAACCATCTTAGGCGAAGGAACAGATATAAGAGCTACAAAGTGGCTCCGATAGGAGGTGCGCTTAATGGTTCAGAAAATTGAAAGCCAATATAAGGAAATTTTAAGCCAATACATGCAAAGGCAATCTGAGCAGAACTTGTATGTCGGCCAAAACTTCAGCAGGCAACTTATTTCTGAGAACACTTCTCCTGAAGAAGTGATCTCAATGCATAAAGCAGCTATGCAGGATTTGTATAGCGACATGCCTGAAGAAGTTTGGCATTCTTTTGATTTTTTGATTGAAATGATGATCAATTACGGGCTGGCGCTTCAAGAACGCCAAAGCCTTTTAAAGCGCCAGGAAGAATTGAAAGTTGAAATGGATTTAGCGGCACACGTTCAAGAAACGTTGCTGAAGACAAAGTTGCCGGCTCTTGAAGGCCTGGATATCGGCCTGCTATCCGTTCCTGCACGTAAAATGAATGGAGATTACATATATTTTATAAGTGATCAAGCCGGCCATGCGGGAGTAGCGGTCGCTGATGTAATCGGAAAAGGGCTGCCGGCTGCTTTATGCATGTCGATGGTCAAATTTGGCATGGACAGCCTTAACGATTCAACGGCGCTTCCGACCCAGGTGCTAGAAACCATCAATCGCGTTGTTGAAAAAAGCATTGATGATTCAATGTTCGTTTCGATGTTTTATGGTAGATACGATGCAAGTGATTCGAGATTGACATATGGATCTGCAGGACACGAACCGGCTATTTTATACCGTGCTGAAAAGCGTGAGTTTTTTGAGCTGCCTGCAAAAGGGCTATTGCTTGGAGTTTCACCGCTTGCGACCTACGAGCAACATACCATCTCACTTGAAAAGAACGATATGGTCATTATGATGACGGATGGCGTAACGGAGTGCAGAACCGATGAAGGATTCATCGAACGCGATGTAATTTTTAATTTAATTGAAAGCAAAAAGGATGAACCTGCTCAAGCGATCGTTCAATATGTTTACGATGAGCTGGAACGCATGCAAAATGCAGAACTTAGAGATGACTTTACATTAGTGATTTATAAAAAAATCTAACAGCAGGTTTAAGTACCTTGTAATGAGGGGTAAACAAATTTACGATGGCTTTATAAGTTCGAGCGAATTACAGAAAAACGGGGTGTCAAAAAATGAATATTCAAGTGGATTTAGAAGAGACGAATAATGTCTTAACTGGAAATATACGTGGAGAAATCGATGCGTTCACCGCACCGGTTCTTAGAGAGAAATTAGATAACTACCAACATCATGAGGGACTAAACGCAGAGTTGGATCTTTCCGACGTTAATTATATGGATAGTACAGGCTTAGGGGTTTTTGTAGCTTTTTATAAAACAGTCAATGCAAAAGGCGGTCATGTAAAACTTAAAGGTCTTTCTGTTCGTTTAAAACGGCTTTTCGACATAACCGGTTTAGGCGATATTATGGACATTGAAGCCGCTGGAAAAGGTGGTAATTGATATGCGTCCTTTCGATTATGTTGAAATGAGAGTGCCTGCTAAATCACAGTATGTAGGCGTTGCCAGGCTAACAATTTCTGGTTTAGCGAGCCGTATCGGTTTTACGTACGATGATATTGAAGATTTGAAAATCGCTTCTAGTGAAGCAGTGACAAATGCGGTTCAACATGCATATACAGAAGGTGAAGAGGGCGAAGTCGTTATTGGCTGCGCATTATACGGCGACAAAATTGAAATTATGGTAGCGGATCACGGCCAAAGCTTTGACTTTGAAGAAACGAAACTAAAAGTCGGCCCTTATCATGATCAAGAAGAAGGGGCGTTTCTTCGCGAAGGAGGTCTCGGCCTGTATTTGATTGAAACGTTAATGGATGAAGTTAAAGTGCACCATCAAGAAGGCGTAACGGTCTTTATGACAAAGTACGTTGGAGGAGAGCGGGTGGAAGAGGATGTCGAAACGGTCTCATCCTAATCAACCTACAAAAGAACAAGTTCTTGAGTGGATTGAAGCTTACCAAAAAAACGAAGATGAAGAAGCTCAAACTAATTTAGTAAACAACTATAAGCGTTTGGTTGAATCCATCGCGCGCAAATACTCTAATGGTAAATCTTATCATGAAGATATTGCTCAAGTAGGCATGCTGGGGCTCTTAGGGGCGATTCGCCGCTATGACCCGTCATTTGGAAGAAGTTTTGAAGCTTTCGCTGTCCCTACAATCATTGGTGAAATCAAGCGCTTTTTACGCGATAAAACATGGGCAATCCATGTGCCGCGCCGTATAAAAGAGCTTGGACCGCGCATTAAAGCGACCGTCGAAGTGTTAACGCGAGAACTGCAGCGCTCTCCGCAAGTTTGGGAGATTGCCGAGTATCTGGATGTGGATGAAGACGATGTTCTAGAAGCGATGGAGATGGGCAAGAGTTATCAAGCCCTTTCTATGGACCATTCGCTTGAAGCAGATTCAGATGGAAGCACCGTTACCTTATTCGACGTAGTCGGACAAGAGGACGATGGCTACGAAAAAGCAGATCAGCGCATGCTTGTCGCAAATGCAATGAACGTACTTTCCGAACGGGAAAAGCAGATCATTCAATATACGTATATCGAGCAGCTTAGCCAAAAAGAAACAGGCGATAAATTGGGGATTTCTCAAATGCACGTTTCGCGGCTTCAACGGAAAGCGATTAAGAAATTGCAAGAGGCCATTTTAGCCGCCGGTGGGGTTTCCTAGTGGAAGCGATACATCATAGTTTTATTGAAGCTTTCATCTATAATGAAGCAAAAAAAGGGAATTACGAATCTGGCGACAGCTACCATACTGTTTTGACAGATGAATATTTCATTTGCTCCATTGCCGACGGTCTTGGAAGTGGGCCAGTGGCGCGTGAATCTTCACAAGTCATCCCGCAAATTCTAAAAGAGTACCACCACGAAACAATTGATCAATTGATGATGCGGTTTAATGAGTTGATGGTTCAAAAACGTGGTGCTGCAGTGGCAATTTTTAAAGTTCACTTTAAAAACAAAACATTGGAGTACAGCTGCGTGGGAAATATTCGTTTTTATCTTTACCGAAAAGGGACAGGTGAAATGATTTATCCTTTACCGGTAATGGGGTATTTGTCCGGACGGCCTCAAACATTGCGGACGCAATTGTATACCTATGTGGAAAATGATTTATTTTTGATTCATTCCGATGGAGTGGATCTTAGAAATCCGAAATCAATGATGCGCCAGGCAGGAATTCCTGAACGCCTCTATTACGATATACTCGGCACCATACAAACTGGTGACGACGCTACATTCATCGCAGGAAGCCTTCTCAAGTGAGAAGGCTTCTTTTTTATATGATAAACTGAAAGAGGAAAAAAAGGAGAGTGTAGTTGATGGAAATGCAACAAATTCAATCGTTAATTGCTAAAGAAACAGGCGTACGCCCTAATCAGGTGGCACAAGTCATCGCGTTGATTGAAGATGGCAATACAGTCCCTTTTATCGCGCGCTATCGAAAAGAAGCGACAGGTTCGCTTGATGAAGTTCAAATTAAAGCAATCGATGACCGCTATACATACATTCAAAACTTAGAACAGCGAAAAATAGAAGTGATTCGATCAATCACTGAACAAGAAAAGATGACGCCGGAATTAGAAAAAGAAATACAAAGCGCTACAGTTCTACAGCGGTTGGAGGATTTGTATCGGCCCTATAAGCAAAAGCGCCGCACAAAAGCGACGATTGCCAAAGAAAAAGGCTTGGAGCCGCTTGCAGAATGGCTGATGGGCTTTACGAAAGAAGAACCGTTATCAAAAGCTGCTGAATTTGTAAGTGAGGAAACTGGAGTGGCAAGTCCCGAAGAGGCGATCCAAGGAGCCCAGGATATTTTGGCGGAGACATTCGCCGATGATCCGGATATTCGTGAGAAAATCCGGTACATGACACGCAAGGACGGAAAAGTCGTGACAGCCGCTAAAAAGAATCACGAAGACGAGAAACAAGTTTTTGAAATGTACTACGAATACGAAGAAGCCATTCAGAAGATTGTGCCTCACCGCATCTTGGCCATCAACCGCGGGGAGAAAGAAGATGTCTTGAAGGTATCCATTAATCCGCCGGCAGATCGAATTTTAACACTGATGAAAAAGAAATGGATTAAGCATTCGTCTCCTTCAAGCGAGATTGTAGCGGAAGCTATTGAAGACAGCTACAAACGTTTGATCCAAACGTCGGTTGAGCGAGAAATCCGGGCTGAGCTCAGCGAAAAAGGAGAAGCGCAAGCCATTCATATCTTCTCTGAGAATTTGCGCAATCTTTTATTGCAGCCGCCTATGAAGAATAAAATGGTCTTGGGTGTCGATCCGGCATATCGGACTGGCTGCAAACTTGCCGTAATTGACGAGACCGGGAAACTGCTCGAAGTCGCTGTAATTTATCCGCATGCGCCTAAAAACGACCAAGCAGGTGCGAAGAAAGTTATGAAAAGTTTGACCGATAAATACCCGATTGAAATCATGGCAATCGGCAACGGTACAGCCTCAAGAGAAACAGAGCAATTTGTCGCGGACTTTTTATCGGAGACATCCGCCAATATTTCTTATGTTATCGTCAATGAAGCGGGAGCTAGTGTTTATTCGGCTTCTGAAATCGCACGAGCTGAATTTCCGGACCTTCAAGTAGAAGAACGAAGCGCAGCGTCCATCGCCCGCCGTCTTCAAGATCCATTGTCCGAGCTTGTAAAGATTGATCCGAAAGCTGTCGGCGTCGGCCAATACCAGCACGATGTCTCTCAAAAAAAACTTGCGGACCAACTGACGTTCGTTGTGGAGACCGCAGTAAACCAAGTAGGTGTTAATGTCAATTCAGCTTCTTCGTCCCTGCTTCAGTATGTAGCGGGCCTCAGCAAAACTGTGGCGGAAAATGTCATCAAAGTGCGTGATGAGAACGGCCGATTTACTTCGCGTACTCAGCTGAAGAAAATTCCGCGCCTTGGCGCTAAGACCTATGAACAGGCAATTGGCTTCTTGCGGATTCCAGAAGGGAAAAACCCATTGGATGCGACCGGCATTCATCCGGAAAGTTATGCGGTTGCTGAAAAACTGTTGAATTTAGTTGGGGCGGATAAAAAAGATGTCGGCAAGCCCGAACTTGCTGCTAAACTAGAGTCGTTGAATCCTGCTGATTTGAGCAAAGAAGTGGAAGTCGGAGAAATTACGCTGCGCGATATCTTAGAAGCGTTGAAGAAACCGTTCCGTGATCCGCGCGATGAGTTTCCTCAACCTTTATTGAAAAATGATATCTTGAAAATGGAAGACTTGCTGCCGGGAATGGAAGTGCAAGGGACAGTCCGAAACGTTGTAGACTTTGGGGCGTTTGTTGACATTGGCGTGAAGCAAGACGGTCTCGTCCATATTTCAAAGTTGAAAAAAGGATTTGTTAAGCATCCGTTGGAAGTTGTAGCGGTGGGAGATATTGTTACGGCATGGGTTGAGAAAGTTGAAAAAGACAAAGGCCGCATTGCCTTGACAATGCTTCAGCCGAAAGAACAAACATAAGTTCAGCAATAAAGGCACTTTTTAATAGGGGAGTTAACATGACGAACGAAGAACTGACAGAACTGATCAAAGATATATCCCTGGATGTTTTTAGAAAACCTTTTCAGCACGAAGGAATATTTAATGCCAGACTAAGAACGACTGGCGGCAGGTATTTGCTAAGGTCTCACAATATCGAAATCAATCCAAGTTCGTATAAAAAATTTGGCTATCAGGAACTTGAAGGCATTATCAAGCACGAACTTTGCCACTATCACTTGCATTTAGAAGGCAGAGGGTACAAGCACCGTGATGCCGATTTTAGAAATCTGCTGAGTCAAACTGGATCGCCAAGATTTTGTTCGTCTATTGAAGCGCCCGCAAAAAGGAAATCGGTGAAGCGATACGTATACGAATGTCTGGCCTGCAAGACTAATTATGTACGGAAGATTCGAATGGACACAGAGCGCTACCGATGCGGAAGATGCGCAGGCAGGATATCAGTGGTGCAAAATTAATATAGAAGAGAAACGAGGCCGGAGCAATTGTTCCGGTCTCTTTCATTATTTAAATTAGTTAATCTACAATAATAAAAAGTAATTTTAAAAAAGGTGTTGACGATTCCGAAAGAGGTCTTTATAATAGAAAAAGTCGACAAGTACTTAAGCGAACTTGAACGACTCAAAATAACATTCCGAAGTAGCTCAGTGGTAGAGCACCGCACTGTTAATGCGATGGTCGTAGGTTCGAATCCTACCTTCGGAGCCATTTAGGCCCCTTGGTCAAGCGGTTAAGACACCGCCCTTTCACGGCGGTAACACGGGTTCGAATCCCGTAGGGGTCACCATTTCTTTTAAATAAGATTTTAGAAAAAATTATCCTTGGATAACTTAATCTTAAATCTGTTATTGCTTGAAGCGAAAGAGAAGTTAACTATCGTTAATATTATTGTCGCGGGTGGAGCAACGAGCCGTACGAAGACGGCGAAGTAACACCGAAGCAGCCGTTAGGCGATGCAGGTGTCCATTACGAAATAAGCGTAAAAGAAACAAACTAATACCAATATTATTGTCGCGGGGTGGAGCAGTTCGGTAGCTCGTTGGGCTCATAACCCAAAGGTCGCAGGTTCAAATCCTGCCCCCGCAACCAAATGGTCCCGTGGTGTAGCGGTTAACATGCCTGCCTGTCACGCAGGAGATCGCCGGTTCGATCCCGGTCGGGACCGCCATTTTTGGGGTATAGCCAAGCGGTAAGGCAACGGGTTTTGATCCCGTCATGCCCTGGTTCGAATCCAGGTACCCCAGCCATTTTCAAACAGCACCGATCTTGCAAGAAGAAATGATCTTAAGTGCAAGTTTAAGAATTTCTTTGACATTGAGTTAGAGATAGCGTACAATAGAATTTGTCCCTAAAATAATTCAATGCGGTCGTGGCGGAATGGCAGACGCGCTAGGTTGAGGGCCTAGTGGGAGAAATCCCGTGGAAGTTCGACTCTTCTCGGCCGCACCATATCTCTCGTTTGCGCCCGTAGCTCAATTGGATAGAGTACTTGACTACGAATCAAGCGGTTAGAGGTTCGAGTCCTCTCGGGCGCGCCATATTTTCTTAATCATATATGCGGGTGTAGTTTAGTGGTAAAACCTCAGCCTTCCAAGCTGATGATGAGGGTTCGATTCCCTTCACCCGCTCCAATTTTTATATACCCGAACCATTCAATAGAAGAATGAAATTTGTTGTTGACATTGAAATGCGTACGAGATATACTAATAAAGTTGCTGAGAAATGCAACTGAGATTTGAACCTTGAAAACTGAACAGCAAAACGTCAACAAACATTGTTGAGGCGTTCCGAACGCCGAAACAAATTTCTGCGATGGCCGCGCAAGCGGTC
>NZ_PYAT01000016.1 GCF_003014655.1 Planomicrobium soli
TGGTCGTGGGGGATGACAAGATCATAAAGGGCGGCATAAGGACTGGGTTTCATGGACGGTCTGTCTGGCATCATGGTTATCCCTCCTTGAAGTTAGAACCAGTATACAACAAAAAAAGCACCAAATTTCTAAAATCAGAAATTCGATGCTTTTTCTTAGGGTTTTTCAGTGGCCTCGTACTCCGGATGCCCTTTTTTCAATGCTCATATATCATTTTTCGTGTCATGCCGCCATCAATGGTCAAGCATTCGCCTGTGATAAATGAATTGCGCGGATCACTCAAGAAGAGGCAGGCACGAGCAATATCATCCACTTCGCCGACACGGCCGCTCCAATGTTGGCTGTGGTCAATATTCCGCAATTCTCCTGTCTCGCCAGTATGGATCCAGCCAGGAGCGATGGAATTCACCCGGATCTTTTTCTCGCTTAAGGTTGCGGCCAGTGAATGAGTCAATGCGTAAATCCCGCCTTTTGAAGCGGAATATGTTTCTGTGTTCGGCTCGGACATAAATGCTCTGGTCGAAGCCATATTAACGATCGAACGTATTTCGCCGGTCATGTACCGAGCCGCTTCGCGACTGCAGATAAAAACGCTTTTTAAATTGGTATTTAAAACACGATCCCAATCTGACTCTTCAATTTCCCATATAGACTTGAATTCTGAGACTCCTGCGTTATTGATTAAAGCATGGATTTCTCCGTAATCCCTATGGATTTGGGCAAATACCTCTGTTACTTGGCTAAAGTCGCCTACATCACATTGCCTGGAGTCAACCCCTTCAAGAGTAAACTTTTCTAGATCCAGTCCGATAACACGGGCTTTTTCAGACACGAAATGCTTGGCGATACTTTTTCCGATACCGTTTGCTGCTCCTGTAACAATAATTGTTTTGCCAGTGAACATTAGATCAACTCCTTCCGTTTAGTTTACCTGAATTATCATACTACAAAACTTTTTTTACGTTTTAAGGAGGAGGAGAAAGGGAAGATATAGAACTGTATAGATAGATACAAGAAGGAGGAGTTAAGATGCTACAATTCAATATTAAGGCAGACAACGTAGAAGCAACTCCAGCAGTGCGTGACTACATTGAAAAAAAAATTAGCAAAATTGAACGTTACTTCCCGGAAGGTACAAACTCAACAGCGATGGTTTACTTAAAAGCGATCAACCATAGCCAAACAAAAGTGGAAGTTACGATACCAATGAAAAACTTAACCTTACGGGGTGAAGAAAGCCATATAGAATTATATGCAGCAGTAGATTTGATTGTAAGCAAATTAGAGCGGCAAATACGTAAATATAAAACGAAAGTGAACCGCAAATTCCGCGACCGTGATGGCATCGGGGTTGCATTTGCAGCAGCAGAAAACGATTTGAGAAACCAGCAGGAAGAATCGGAAGAAGAAGATGATCTGACGATTGTCCGCACAAAACAATTCGATCTAAAACCGATGGATGAAGAAGAAGCGGTATTGCAGATGAATATGTTAGGCCACGATTTCTTCGTATTTACGGATGCAGAATCGAACGGCACAAACATCGTCTATAAACGCAAAGACGGAAGCTATGGTTTGATTGAAACAAGCTCTTCTTAACCGATGAATAAAAAGCCTCTCATGACGAGAGGCTTTTTTTGTTTGCCTCTGAATATAGCGCTATACCATGCAATTAAACCCGTTCGGATATTTGCACCCATGTATTCTCAGTGTTAAAATAAGAAGTGAGATTTTTGAAAAGACTAAACGCATAAGGGAATTAGGGAATTTATAAAGCGTTGCGTTAATTAAAATTATTCTATTATAGCAAAGGCGATCCGGCGATTTTCAAGGCGGACACTATGCAAGGAGCGGTTATAAATGCTTGGAGTATTGAACAAAGTATTCGATCCAAACAAACGGGACTTGAAAAGATTTGAAAAAATGGCTGATCAAATAGAGGCGTTAGCTTCTGACTTTGCAGCTCTTTCTGATGAAGAGCTTCAAGGGAAAACGCCAGACTTAATGGAGCGCTACCAAAAAGGTGAAACCCTTGATGCTTTGTTAGTAGAAGCGTTTGCTACAGTGCGCGAAGCTTCTAAACGGGTCCTAGGCATGTTCCCGTTCCGCGTCCAAATCATGGGTGCTATCTCCCTTCATGAAGGCAATATTTCCGAGATGAAAACAGGGGAAGGGAAAACCTTGACTTCTACTTTGTCGGTTTATTTGAACGCTTTATCAAAAAAAGGCGTACATGTTGTAACTGTCAATGAATACTTAGCGAGCCGGGATGCTGAAGAAATGGGCAAGCTGTTCAGATGGCTAGGGTTGTCTGTCGGCTTGAACCTGAATAGCCTAACAAAAGAAGAAAAGCGTGAAGCCTATGCTTCCGATATCACATATAGCACAAACAATGAACTAGGCTTTGATTACTTACGGGACAACATGGTTTTGTATAAGGAAGAGATGGTACAGCGTGAACTAAATTATGCTGTTATCGATGAAGTCGATTCAATCCTTATTGATGAAGCGCGTACACCGCTGATCATTTCCGGCCAAGCTGCAAAAGCTGCACAGCTTTACATGCAAGCTAATGCATTTACGCGAGTTTTGACTAAAGATACTGATTATACGTATGACGAGACGACTAAAGGAGTCATGTTAACGGAAGACGGCATTGAAAAAGTAGAGAAAGCTTTCGGGATCGAAAACTTGTTTGACATGAACCATGTACGCTTAAACCATGCAATCAACCAGGCACTGAAGGCGCAAGTGACGATGCACCGGGATGTTGATTATGTTGTCCAGGACGGCGAGGTTATTATCGTCGATCAGTTTACAGGACGTTTGATGAAAGGCCGCCGCTATTCGGACGGTCTGCATCAGGCAATCGAGGCTAAAGAAGCTTTGGAAGTCCAAAACGAATCCATGACGATGGCTACGATTACATTCCAAAACTATTTCCGTATGTACAAAAAGCTTTCCGGCATGACGGGGACAGCAAAGACTGAGGAAGAGGAATTCCGCAATATTTATAATATGAACGTCATTTCCATCCCGACCAATAAACCGATTATCCGGGATGACCGGGTCGACTTGATTTATGCAACGATTGCCGGAAAATACAAGGCGGTGGGCGACGATATAGCGGAGCGCCATAAAAAAGGGCAACCGGTTTTGGTGGGGACAGTTGCTATTGAAACGTCCGAAATCATATCGGATTATTTGACGAAAAAAGGCATCAAACATTCCGTATTGAACGCTAAAAACCATGCTTTTGAAGCAGAAATCATTTTGAATGCCGGCCAAAAAGGCGCCGTTACAATTGCGACAAACATGGCTGGACGCGGTACAGATATCAAACTTGGCGAAGGTGTTAGAGAAGTCGGAGGCTTGGCTGTCCTTGGTACAGAGCGCCATGAGTCCCGCCGTATTGATAACCAGCTGCGCGGACGTTCTGGACGACAAGGGGACCCGGGCGTTACACAATTTTATCTTTCTCTGGAAGATGAATTGATGCGCCGTTTCGGCTCTGATGCAATGCGCAATATGATGGGCAAGTTAGGTATGGACGATTCCCAGCCGCTGCAATCGCGCATGGTTACCCGCTCGGTCGAATCCGCCCAAAAACGTGTGGAAGGCAATAACTTCGATGCACGGAAACGCTTGCTTCAATACGATGATGTATTGCGCCAACAGCGTGAAATTATTTACAAGGAACGTATGGAAGTAATTGAAACCGATGATATGCGCGCTTTGGTAGAGAAGATGATTGACAGTACAGTCGATAGAATGGTTGCGGTTCACACTGCAGAAGAAAAGCAAGAAAATTGGCACTTGAAGTCTCTTGCTGATACGATTGCCGCTAATTTACTTCCGGAAAACACCATTACCGAAGCAGATTTGCAAAACAAATCACAAGAAGAAATTACAGAGTTAATTAAAACGAAAATAACAGCACATTACGATGAAAAAGAAGCGGAATTGACACCGGAACGCATGCGTGAATTCGAAAAAGTCGTTCTTCTACGTTCAATTGATTCTAAATGGATCGATCATATTGATGCGATGGACCAATTGCGCCAGGGAATTCACTTGCGCGCATATGGACAAACCGATCCGCTTCGTGAATACCAAAATGAAGGCTTTAATATGTTCGAAGCAATGGTTGAATCCATTGAAGAAGACGTAGCCAAATATGCTATGAAGGCGGAAATACGCAATAACCTGGAGCGCCAAGAAGTGGCGAAAGGACAAGCCATCAATCCAAAAGAAGATGGTCCGCCAGCTAAAAAGAAAAAAGAGCCTGCACGGAAGAGTGTCGAAATTGGACGAAATGATGCATGTCCTTGCGGCAGTGGCAAGAAGTATAAAAACTGCCACGGTGCAGCAGCGCTATAAGAAGCACGACAAGACCGAAGAGCCAAGCTCTTCGGTGTTATTTTGAGGAGGAACATATACATGATGGATTTAGCAGATATCCGCAATGAGCTCGACAAATCAGCCAAGAAATTGGCGGACTTCAGGGGGTCTCTTTGACTTAGAGAACAAAGAGGCGCGGATTCAGGAATTAGATGAAATGATGATCGACCCGGATTTTTGGAATAGCCAAGAAAAGGCTCAGGTAGTCATTTCCGAATTGAATGGATTGAAAGATATTGTAAATACGTACCACGGGTTCGTGGATACTCAGGAAAATTTAGAAATGACACTTGAACTTCTGCGGGAAGAACAGGATGAAGATTTGCATGAAGAACTGAGTACGGAAATGAAAACATTTGTATCTGAACTCAGTGATTATGAATTGCAAATGCTGTTAAGTGAACCGTATGACAAAAACAACGCCATTTTAGAATTGCACCCGGGAGCCGGTGGAACTGAGTCTCAAGACTGGTGCTCAATGCTATTGCGCATGTATACCCGCTGGGCTGAAAAACGCGGCTTTAAAGTAGAGACGCTTGACTACTTGGCAGGTGATGAAGCTGGAGTCAAGTCCGTCACACTTGGCATTAAAGGCCATAACGCGTACGGCTACTTGAAAGCTGAAAAGGGCGTTCACCGACTTGTAAGAATTTCTCCTTTTGATTCATCTGGCCGTCGCCATACATCGTTCGTGTCATGTGAAGTCATGCCGGAATTCACTGGCGAAATTGAAATCGATATCCGCACGGAAGACTTGAAGATTGATACGTACCGGGCAAGTGGAGCTGGCGGACAGCATATCAATACAACCGACTCAGCGGTGCGGATTACGCATTTGCCTACGGGAGCTGTTGTCACGTGCCAACAAGAACGTTCGCAAATTAAAAACCGCGAAAAGGCTATGCAAATGCTAAAAGCAAAATTGTATGCTTTAAAGATAGAAGAGCAGGAAGCCCAATTGCTTGAAATCCGTGGTGAGCAAAAAGAAATCGGATGGGGAAGCCAAATCCGTTCTTACGTGTTCCATCCATACTCAATGGTAAAAGATCATCGCACCAATTATGAAACAGGCAATTTATCAGCGGTTATGGATGGGGATATTGATGGTTTCATCAATTCTCTTCTCCGCTCGAAAATGCAGTAATTTTTAAGACCCGAAGCACTAAGTGCTTCGGGTCTTTTTGTTTCCATTCTTTAATATAAGATTTGCTTTATCCGGATGAAGTTCACAAGAAGGCTGCCATTTGCTATACTCTGACAGGAATCATGTGTACTTACTTATACGGAAAGAGGCATCATAAAATATGAAGAAAAAACAGGAACGCACCTACAACGAACCGCATCCAGTGTTATCTGCCATAAGAGATTATCTTGGCGTACTTATCGGATCCGCTATTGTTGCCATTTCCTTCAACGTGTTGCTGCTGCCTAATGAAGTGGCTTCGGGAGGCGTCAGCGGCATTAGTACGATCTTGAAAGGGCTGTTTGAATGGAAACCGGCTTTTGTCCAGTGGACATTCAATATCCCTCTGTTTATCGCTGGAGTCCTTCTTCTCGGCAGAAATTTTGGAATCAAAACAGCCGTAGGAACGATTTTTTTGCCATTTGTCGTGTTCCTGACAGAAACATGGGAACCGTGGACGTTAAATCCTTTGCTTGGCGCGTTGTTTGGCGGCATCATGGTCGGACTTGGACTAGGCATTGTATTTCGGGCAAAAGCTTCAACTGGCGGAACTGATTTGGCTGCGCAGATAATTACAAAGTATACCGGTCTCTCGCTGGGAACCAGTATTGCACTTATTGATGGCTTTATCGTTTTGGCTGCGGCTTTTGTTTTTAATATTGAAAATGGGCTTTATGCATTGATTGGCCTGTTCGTTACGACAAAAACGATTGATCTTGTCCAAGTAGGGTTCGGCCGTTCCAAATTGGTTTATATTATTACTACCAAGCAAGTCGAAATCCGGGACGCTATCTATGAAGAAGTGGACCGGGGAGTTACAAAACTTACTGCAACCGGTGGCTATACAGATACCGAAAAACCGCTTCTGATGGTTGTCGTGCATCAAACAGAATTTACCCGATTAAAGCAATTGGTGAAATTAATTGACCCTTCTGCTTTTGTTATCGTTTCGGATGCATCGGAAGTTCTTGGCGAGGGTTTTAAACGTTCTTAAATTAGGTATACTTTAATTAACGTGAAAACATCTTGGAGGAGGCAGCATACATGAAAAGAGGAATACTCGCTTTAATGCTCGGCTCGGCACTTGCCTTGGGCGCTTGTGGAGGAAATGGCGAAACGACAACAGAACCTGCACCTGCACCAACAGAAGGCGGCGGCTCTGGCTCATCTTCTGTTGACCCGGAACAAGTCGTCCAGCAAAATTGCATCTCTTGCCATGGTGAAAATCTGGAAGGCGCAGGTAATTTTCCTGCATTAAATAATGTTGGTTCGCGTTTATCTCAAGAAGAAATCCGCAGTGTTATTGATAACGGTAAAGGTGCAATGCCTGCTGATATTATCGAAGGCGAAGAAGCAGACGCAGTGGCTGAATGGTTAGCAAGCAAAAAGTAAACCGGCTTAAGAGCCGGTTTTTCTTATGCAAAAAAATTCAAAAATTAGACACATAAACTGCATACTTAATAAAAATGTATGAAAAACAGAAATTAAAATTGTCTTTTATAGGGACTTTAGATATAGATAAGCGAAAACCTTTTAAAATATTTGAAACACAACTGTAATACAAAAAAAGGTTTAAGGTGATATAATAAGTCAGTCGGAAATTTTAACGGAAATGCAAATTGGAGAAAATCCAATAAATATAGGTGGTTAAGTAAATGATTCAAATGAAGAATGTTTATAAAAAATATCCGAATGGCATTGTCGCTCTCAACGGATTGACTGTTGGAATAGAACAAGGTGAATTCGTATATGTGGTAGGTCCGAGCGGCGCGGGGAAATCAACATTCATCAAAATGATGTATCGTGAAGAACGCCCGACTTCAGGACAAATGCTGATAAATGGCGTAGATCTTGCTACGTTAAAAAATAAAAAAGTTCCATTGCTTCGCCGTCAAATCGGTGTTGTATTTCAGGATTTCAAATTGCTTCCACGGCTGAATGTATACGAAAACGTCGCATTTGCTCTTGAAGTAATTGAAGAAACTCCAGAAAAGATCAGGAAACGGGTTATGGAAGTATTAGAATTGGTTGGATTAAAACATAAAGCACGGATGTTCCCGACAGAACTGTCAGGAGGGGAACAGCAACGGGTTTCCATTGCGCGTTCAATCGTCAACAAACCTAAAGTAGTGATTGCAGACGAGCCTACTGGAAATCTGGATCCTGAAACATCTTGGGACATAATGGATTTGTTTGAACAAATCAATGCTACTGGAACGACTATTTTAATGGCCACTCATAACCGTGAAGTGGTTAATAACAGAAGACATCGTGTAATTGCGATAGAAGGCGGCTTAATTGTTCGTGATGTAGCTGGAGGTGATTACGGCTATGAAGGCTAGAACATTAACACGCCATTTTAGAGAAAGCTTGAAAAGCTTAGGCCGCAACAGCTGGATGACATTTGCCTCTGTCAGCGCTGTTACTGTCACTTTGCTCCTAGTCGGTGTATTCGTTTTGATCATGATGAACCTAAATAAAGTAGCCGATGATTTAGAAAATGATGTTGAAATAAAAACATTCGTTTCTTTAGAGGCGGATGATGCTAGAATAGAAGAAATACAAAAAACAATCCAATCCATGCCGGGTGTTGAATCCGTAACTTTTTCGACAAAAGAACAAGAATTGACTGATTTGGTTCTTGATTTTGGGGATGAGCTAAGCTTGTTTCAGCAAAGCAACCCATTGTTTGATGTCTTCTATATAAAAGCTTCGGAACCTCAAAAAACACAAGAAGTAGCGACTGAAATAGCAAAAATAGAAAATATCGAAGACGTGAAATACGGCGAAGGCAAGATTGAAAAGCTGTTCAACGTATTAAATACGGGACGGAATGTCGGTTTAGTCTTGATTCTGGCATTGCTGTTTACCGCTATGTTCTTAATTTCTAATACAATACGGATCACGATTGTAGCTAGACGCCATGAAATTGAAATCATGAAGCTAGTGGGCGCAACCAACTGGTTTGTCCGTATTCCGTTTATTTTAGAAGGCATGTGGCTAGGGCTCTTGGGGTCGATTATTCCGATTGCGCTCGTATCTACCCTCTATTATAAAGTAACTGATTTTGCAAAACCTAAGCTAAGTGGTGAAATGATTCAACTGCTTGATTTAACTCCGTTCATTTATCAAGTGAGTGTATTGATTTTGGTAATGGGCGTGTTTATCGGAATCTGGGGCAGCTTTATGTCCATCCGGAAATTCTTACGCGTATAAGGGAAGTAATTTGCTCTGTTAAAGGTTATTGTTGATTTTTTTAGAAGGAACAAAGGATACGCGCTTTTTTTGAGAAGAGCGCGATTCCCTTCAAAATCAATAACTTCATTTAACAGAGTTTTTGGATTAAAAAGAGATAGAGAGATAGGCAAAGAACGAAAGCCGAAAGGGGAACACGAACTTGAGCTCGAAATCGAAATGGATGTTGTCAGGTATTTCGTCGGTGTTAGCTTTATCTATTTTATTGCCGACAGCTGCAAATGCGGACAAATTAAGTGACTTGGAACGAAAGCAGCAAGAAGCTCAGCATCATAAACATGAATTGACTTCTGATATAAGCAAAAAAACAGAGAAAATGGCTAAAAACGCATTAAAGCTGGAAGAGATTATGGGGAAAATCGAGGATTTAAACCATAAAATTGAAGAAACAAAAGCCAAAATTGATAGTGTACAGGCTGATATAGATTATACAAAAGCTGAAATCGATGAATTGAGAAAGTCGATTGAAGAACTTGAACGCAAAATAGCAGAACGTGATCAATTGCTGCAAGAACGCGCCCGCGCCATTCAATTAAGCGGCGGATCAGTCGACTATGTAGACGTACTGCTTGGAGCGAACAACTTTGTTGATTTTATTGACCGGTTTTCAGCTGTTAACACATTGATTGAAGCGGATCGCGAAATCATGCGTGAACAAGCAGCTGACAAAAAGCTATTGGCAGAACAAAAAGTGCAAGTCGAAAGAAAACTTGCTGAGCAGGAGCAACGGCGTATAGAATTGGTTTCCCTTAATGATAAATTGAATGGCCAAAAGAAAGAACAGGCAGGTCTTGTAGAAGAACTGAAAGCCGAGCAAAAGCAATTGTCCAAAGAAAAGTCGCAATTGGTGCAGCAACGCAATGAAGCAATCAGCGTCAGCTCAGACTTGGAAAAGCAGATTGAAAAAGAACAAAACCGCCTTGCAGAACTAGCTCGCAAAGCGGAAGAAGCACGCCAGCAAAAGCTTGCAGCTGAACGCAAAGCAGCAGCTCAGAAAGCACGCAATTCAAGTTCGTCTGCATCTTCTTACACAGCACCCGCAAGAGTTATAAATTCAGGATTCATCACGCCAACTTCAGGCCGTTATACATCTAGATTTGGCTGGCGCAATATAGGCGATGGGCCTGAATTCCATCAAGGAGTGGACATTGCAAATAGTATTGGTACGACTGTTAAAGCAGCGGCCAGCGGCTATGTATCATTTGCTGGCAATATGGGCGGTTATGGCAATGTGGTAATCCTAACCCATTCGATTAACGGACAAACCCATGCAACGGTTTACGCTCATTTAAATTCAATTGATGTTTCTGCAGGGCAAGAAGTATCACAGGGGCAGCGTGTTGGCGGATTAGGCAACTCTGGCCGTTCAACTGGGCCACACCTACATTTTGAAATTCATGTTGGTCCATGGAATGGCGCACGTACTAACGCAGTCAATCCTGCTTCATTTGTATCCCTATAATCTTAAACGGCCGGCATCTTCGAGATGCCGGCCGTTTTTTTAGAAGGGAAATCATTGCATCATTAGTGGAATGTTTAGGGGGTTCTATCGTATGATGAAGAAGAACGGAGTGAAGAAAAAATGCCGAAAAGAATAATTGGCTTATTGCTGATGGCTGTTATGATAGGAATTGTGATTTCTGGAATTGTAAAAAATAATATAGAACAAAATGAATCTCTTGAAACAATGTCTGTCGGTACTGACGTGGAGTTTTTGGCTACAAAAGAAGGGCTGGCGCCAGGTGAAGTCGCCCCAGATTTTGAACTGACTACATTATCAGGGGAAGCGGTAAAGTTATCAGATTACAAGGGGAAAAAAGTGATATTAAATTTTTGGGCAACGTGGTGCCCTCCTTGCAAAGCAGAAATGCCGCTTATGCAAAATTACTATGATGATGCAAAAGAAGAAAATGTGGAAATCTTAGCCGTCAATTTAACGACAGAAGACCGGGGGATTGACAAAATTACGGAATTTGTAAGAGCTCATAACCTGACATTCCCTGTTCCGATGGATAAAGAAGGTGATATTGGCTCTATTTACCAAGCTATTACAATACCGACTTCTTATATGATCGATACAGAAGGCCGTGTCCAAAAGAAACATATTGGCCCAATGGACGAGAAAGTAATGAAGGATTATATTGCCAATTTACAATAAGGAGATGTGGTTATGAAGTCATTTGAAACAATGTCAGTCCAGACGGCAAAAGCGGAGGGAAGAGTTATCCAACCAAAAGTGATGCCTGTCTACCAAACATCCGCTTTCTCTTTTTCTTCCTTAGAGGAAATGGAAGGCTACTATGAAGGAAACGGAACTTACCTATATTCCAGAACTGCTAATCCAAATACTGATGCACTTGGGCAAACGGTCGCCGATCTAGAAAAGGCACCTAAAGGGATAGCAGCATCTTCCGGGATGGCTGCGATACTTGCCGGTACTCTGGCAGTTGTTCAAACTGGCGACCATGTGCTGGCGGCAGAAGATGTTTATGGAGGCACTTTTCTTTTGTTGAAGGAAGAGCTTTTGCGAATGGGCATCCATGTCCACTTTGCTGATTTCAAAGATACGAAAGCAATTGAACAGCAGCTGATTGATTATCCGGAAGTGAAATTGGTGATCAGCGAGTCTATCACGAATCCATTTTTACGGGTGGAAAATATTGAAGGACTCTGCGGAATTGCAAAACAATATGGCGTAAAAGTATTGATCGATAATACGTTCGCTACGCCATATACCATACAGCCTTTTATACATGGTGCCGATTTAGTCGTCCACAGCGCGACAAAGTATTTAGGCGGACATGGAGACGTTACAGCGGGTGTTTTGGTGGGGCACGGAGACTTGATCGAACAAGCAGAAAAACGGATTGTCAATTTCGGCATGAATTTAAGTCCGTATGAAGCTTGGCTGACGATCAGAGGCATAAAAACCTTAGCTCTGCGCATGAAAGCCCAGACGGAAAATGCGATGGCCATTGCAGCGTTTCTGGAAGAAAAACTGCGCGTATGGTATCCAGGAAAGGGAGCCATTGTAACTTTTGAGCTTCCAGAGCATGTGGACGTCTATCGCTTTTTTTCTTCCCTCGGCTGGATTGGGATTGTGCCGACTCTAGCAGGTGTTGAAACAACTGTTTCTTATCCATACAGCACATCACATCGTGAATTGACGGATGAAGAAAAACAAAAAGTTGGTGTGACTAAACAGACCGTCCGTTTGTCAGCGGGAATAGAAGGCACCCAAGATATTTTGGATCAGCTTGCCGCTGCAATCAATTAACTGAAAAAGAAGTGCAGAATACGGAGAATCTTTGATACAATGGTAAGAAACGTGTGTTGCCGGTGATGGGAAGGTGTTAATAACGTGATAATGGATGTATTGCTCGACATAGGAAGGTTTTTTATCAATCCGGTTTTTTACATAGCGCTAATAGCCGCGATTCTTCTCGGATATTTTCGGGTGAAAAAAGAACGGAAAGAGTTTAGGACACGGATAGTCTGGGGTTGGACAGAGCTCGGTGGTTTATTAAAAGAAGGATTTTTATTTGCAGTTGGATTGTCCATCTTGATTGCAGGACTTGGTCTAGTAGTGCCAACGGAATGGCTTATTGCGTTAAGCATCGTCACCCTAATATTGCTTATTTCTGGTCTTTACCAAATAGGTTCATTCATTTATTTGTCAACAGCAGCCGTGCTTTTAGGCTGGTTGATGCAAAAAAACGATTGGGCTATTGACCTCGGCTTTTTCCGGTTCGACGGCTACTCTTTATCGTGGAACTGGCTGCTTCCGGTCGCCTTGATTACAGGGATTGTGGTTTTGATTGAAGGCTGGCTGGTCAGAAAATATGGCGCCGCTTCTTCTTCACCGAGACTGGAAAAATCCCCAAGGGGAATGATGGCTGCCCTTTACCAAACAAAACGGTTATGGCTAATTCCTGTTTTATTTGTTGTACCGGGTTCATTAGTGGAGTCTTATGCACCCTACTGGCCGCAATTGCCAATTGGGGAAAGTTCTTTCTCATTTATTTTATTTCCCCTTGTTTTCGGTTTTCAAAATCGCGCACGAAAAACCTTGCCGATCTATTTCTTTCCGCGAATCGGTAAGTTTATCATGATAGCCGGAGGAGCGGTTGTCCTCTTATCGTTAGGGGCGTTCCTGTGGAAGCCGATGGCGTTAGCAGCACTGATTGTTGGTACATTGGCGCATTTAGCAATCACTATTTACTTTACTGTCAAAGAACGCCAAGGAAATCACGCGGTCACTCCTCAAGCCGTGGGAGTAATGATTGTCGATGTACTGCCGGATTCGCCTGCCGATAAAATGGGCTTGATCCGCGGTGAAGTGATTCGTAAAGTAAATGGGTTAACGGTTACAAACGAATCGGAGCTTTATGAGGCGATTCAGGTCAATGCCGCGCATTGCCGTTTGGAAGTGCTGGACCACAACAGGGAAGTCCGGCTTCGCCAGCATGTTATCTTCCGGCATGACCATCACCGCTTAGGATTGATTGTAGTAAATTAAGGAGACAAGAAAATGGACTCGATGTTAACGAAATTTTTATTGTCTTTATTAGTGCCTGGCTTGCTTGTGGTTCTTTTCACCCGAGTGACTTTCCATCATATAGTCGGATTGGTTTTAACGGTAGCACTGATAGCGGCAGCTGTTTATGCCGGTTATACAAATACATGGTTTTTATACGTCGTCAATGCCGCATCCCTGACTATTGGATTTTGGTATGCCACCAATATGTTCAACAAACGCAAAAAAGCCGAAACTCATGAAAATGAGTGACGGCTTTTTTCTTTGAGGAAAATCAAAAAAGCAAACTATAAATCGACAATACAGCAATCGAACCTAACACAACAGTCATCACATTGGCGCCGGTAAAGGCAATGCCAAATGCTGCAACCGCACCTATAACGCCAAACCAGATATTTTCTTGGATAAAAAAGATGGCAGGAAAGATCAAAGCGCCTAGAACTGCGTATGGGATGTTTCGAAGAACGTGCTGTATAGGTAGTGGAAGTTCACGCCCTTCTAACAATGTTAAAGGAATAGCTCGCGGAAGGTAAGTCACTGCCGCCATCCCAAGAATCATCCACCAATACCAAGTTTCCATTACGATTTCACCTCTTTTGGAGAAATAAGTTCAATAAGGACTGCCGAGACCAGAGTGGAGACCATAATGGCCCAACCAGTCGAAAGCCACCCGGTAAAATAAAAAAATGAGTTGGTGAGTGCAGCAATGGCTGCCAAGCTGACCACTTTTCGATTGCCCCGCATTGAAGGGACGAGCAATCCAACGAACATGGCATATAGCGCAATCGACATTGATGCCTGCAGAAACTGTGGCAGATTGGCGCCAATCAAATGTCCGATTGCCGTAAAGATGACCCAACTGCCATAAGAAATGAGGATGACACCAGCAGCGAAGGGTGTTCGAAGCTTGCCGCCTTTTTGGGTAGCTAATACTGAAAATGACTCATCCGTAATGCCAAAAGCATATAATGCTTTTTTCCAACGGGCATCCGGTTGCATCTTTTCATTGAGCGCAGCCGTCATTAAAAAGTGGCGGATGTTAACGATGAACGTATTCAATACAATCACTGCAGGAGCTACACCCGCTGCTATCAATGACAATGAAATGTATTGCGCAGCGCCTGCAAAAACAAAAATACTCATAGCTGTCGCTTCAATGATGGAAAGCCCTGTTGTTTTTGCAAGCAAACCGAAAGTTAAAGCTATTGGGAAATACCCGATTGCAATACTCGTCCCGGCTTTCAGCCCGGCGGTGAATCCACGTGTGTCCAAATGACTCTCTCCTTATGTACGAGTATTTCTCTTTTCCAAATAGGGCTAAAGAGTGTAAAGTAATGATTAACATGTATCATGCACTAAATGATTCCAGAAAGAGAAGCTTTAAGCCCAGTGCTTGTTCAAACTGGCGGTTTCAGCGACTTACTTTAAGCAACATAAGTCAATGATACTGTATTTTCAGTTTAACACTTGCCTTCTTTGAAAAAAAGGAACCGCCTAAAATAAGTATATTTGCTTAGTACTATTTTTGTACCAGCAGTACGTATTTTAACTCTATTTATTAAAAGGAATGCATTATAAATAAAAAGAAATATGCTTTTAAGCACGATAATTAAAATTAATCAATTAAAGGATGAGCTAGAATGATGGATATCGTTTCGTGGGAAAATATATATGAGTTGACTCAGTCGTATCGGGCATTAGGGCCGATTATCGGATTTTTGCTTCCTTTTCTTGAGTCGTTTCTTCCCTTTTTGCCTTTATTTGCTTTTGTAGTAGCAAATGCCACAGCCTACGGTTTTTGGTTCGGGTTTCTTCTATCATGGGCAGGAACCGTGGCAGGATCATATGCGGTATTTTTGATAATCCGTAAATTTGGCCAAGCCCGTTTCTTAAATTTTATGACTCGTCACAAAAGAGTCCAGCGGCTCATTCATTGGGTGGAGCGAACTGGCTTCGGCCCGCTCTTCTTAATTATTTGTTTTCCTTTTACACCTTCTGCACTTGTGAATTTGGTTGCTGGACTGGCAAATATAAGAAAACATTATTATTTGGGAACGCTCATGGCCGGAAAATTTGTCATGGTTTTTATTGTCACTTTTGTTGGGCATGACATCCAAGCCCTCTTTACCCAACCGCTTCGTACAGCTATTGTTGTGCTGCTTATTGCTTCCCTGTATATTGGCGGAAAAATTCTTGAAAATCAAATGAATAAAAAAGCTGAAGCAGAATTTCGCAGAATAAGAGCAGAACGCAGCAAAGAGCAACCGTAAAACAACTGCAGTGGATTTTATAAAAGTTTTCCTTTAAAATAAGAACAAATGTTCTTAAGTGGAGAGGTGATTATGTGCCATTACGAATCGTATATGGGCGCGCAGGGTCCGGAAAAACCCGGTTTATGCAAGACGAAATCGTAGAAGAATTAAAACAACGGGCAGATGGCGATCCGATCTTTTTGATCGTACCCGACCAGATGTCTTTTTCAACTGAGTACCGGCTATCGACAACCGATGGCATGAAAGGGACAATCCGGGCGCAAGCCATGACTTTTAAACGCTTAGCCTGGCGGGTATTGCAGGAAGTTGGCGGAATTAGCCGAAAAGAAGTGGATACATTCGGCTATCGTATGCTGATTCGAAGCCTGCTAGAAGAGCACCGGGAAGATTTCCAATTGTTCCGGCGTGCTGCCGGAAAAAGAGGCTTTACCGACCAGATTGAACAATTAGTAAAAGAGTTTTCCAGATACTGTGTCGCTTGCGATGAATTGACTGCTATCCGCTCTTCTTTGTCTGAAGCGGGAGCTCCAAGAACCTTGCTTGACAAGGCGGCGGATCTGGAACTGATCCTTATAGAAATTGAAAGCCGTCTGGGAAAAGTTTTTGTCGATTCCGAAGGACATCTTGCCCTGTTGTCGGAAAAGATAAAGCATTCCGAGACAGTGAAAAAAGCAGAAATCTATATGGATGGATTCGTGACATTTACTGCCCGGGAGTTTGAAATCATTGGCGAGTTGATGAAGTACGCAAAATCCGTGACGATTGCCTTGCCCATGGACGATCAGGCTGATCCCCAAGATGAACAAGCATTGTTCTTCCAATCGGCAATTACAGCTCAACGATTGATTGAGCAGGCTAGAAAAGAAGGCGTAGCTATTGATCCTTCTGTTTACAAGGATTCCCCACGCCGCTTCAATAACCGTGAACTTTCCCACTTGGAGGAGCATTTTGATGACTATCCTATGCAAAAAACAGTGTCAGAAGGAAAGATATCTATAATTGAAGCATCAAACAGAAGAGCAGAAATGCATGCCGTAGCTAGAAGCATTCGCGATCAAGTAAGAAGCGGCATGCGTTATAACGAAATTGCCCTTTTATATCGGGATCCGGAAGTATACGACGAGTTGATCAATACAATTTTTCCGCAATACGATATCCCTTATTTCATCAGCCGTAAAAAGTCGATGCTTCATCATCCGCTGGTTGAATTCAGCCGCTCGGTTCTGGAAGCAATCCTTTCCAATTTTTCCTACGAACCGGTCTTCCGGGCAGTAAAGACAGATTTGTTTTTTCCGGAAGGCAACGTTGCAAAATGGCGTGAAAGAAGCGATATACTAGAAAATTTCATTATTGCAAACGGAATTTATGGCGAGCGGTGGTTCGAAGAAAATCGCTGGTTCTATAAAAAATACCGAGGACTGGAATTCCATACAGGCATTCAAACAGATGAAGAATTGGCGATGCAAATGGAATTGCATGCAGTCCGCGATTTGGTGCGGGAGCCGCTTGCCGGCTTGAAAAATAACTTGGATCACTGTGCTACTGGTAAGGAAATCGCCCAAGCGCTGTTTTTATTCATAGAAGAAATGGACGTCTATGCAAAAATACAGCACCTTAAAGAACGGGAAGAAGCGGAGCATCGCTTGCTTGCAGCTACAGAGCATGAGCAAGCTTGGAACCAATGGATTGGTGTGCTGGACCAGTTTGTGCTTATGTTCGGGGATAAAGAGCTTGAGCTTGCGACAGCAGTTAAAATTTTGGACGAAGGATTTGAAACACTGGAATTTTCCCGTATTCCGACTTCCCTCGATCAAGTGACAGTTTCGAAAATTGATTTGGCACGATTAATGGATATCAAATCGGTCTTTGTTATTGGCGCTAACGACGGCGTATTGCCTAGAAGAATTGAACAGGAAGGTTTGTTGACCGATACCGATCGGGATTGGTTTGCCCAAATCGGCATTGAATTGGCGCCTTCATCCAAAACTAGGCTTATGGACGAAACTTATATGGTATACCGGGCGTTTACTTCGGCTTCTGATTTGCTGACGGTGTCATATCCGATTGCAGACGAAGAAGGAAAGGCATTATTGCCATCTCTTTATATTCAAAAGCTGGTGGATATGTTTGCACTGGTCATTCAGCCAGCGGTCATCGATCCTGAAGAATTAACAGAAGCCTCGCATGTGGAATATATTTCGCACCCGCGTGCAACTTTATCGTATTTGACTTCTCAAATACGAGGAGGAGAACTAGGGCCTGAATGGCGTGCGGTGCTTGCTTATTACCATGAAGATCCGTTTTGGTCTTCGGTAGTGGACCGGATTCTGGCGCCTATCGGACCGAACAAAGCAGACGAACTTCGGGAAGAAATTGCGGACCCCTTATACGGAACGCCTATTTCTTCAAGCGTATCGCGTGTTGAAACCTATTTTAGCTGTCCGTTTGCGCATTATGTCCAATACGGTTTGCGGCTTGAAGAACGCGATCAGTATAAGCTGGCGGCGCCTGCAATGGGCGATTTGTTCCATGCGGCCATCAAATGGATTTCTGATGAAGTGAACCGGTTGAATGTGTCCTGGTCTTCATTATCCCGCAAACAGTGCCAAGAGCTGGCCAAGCAAGCGATGGAACAACTGACGCCTTACTTTGTTAACCGTATATTGATCAGTTCGCACCGCTACCGCTACATTCAGCATAAGCTTGAGGGCATCATCCGCCAAACTGCTTTCATGCTGAGCAAACACGCAAAAGTAACTGGGTTTGCACCCGTTGCGCTGGAAGTCGGCTTTGGGCCAAAAGAAACGATTCCGCCGCTCGGCATCAATTTGAAAAAAGGTCGAAAGATGAATGTAAGAGGGCTCATCGACCGTATTGATTCCACGAACATTAATGGCAAGCCCTATATCCGCATCGTCGATTACAAATCATCCAAGCAAGGGCTCGATTTGAGTGATGTCTACCATGGCCTCGCTCTTCAAACTTTTACGTACCTTGACGTGGCGCTGACTCACTCAGAGCGATGGGTAGGAGAAGCGGCTGAACCAGCAGGCGTTCTATATTTTCATATGCATAACCCCATGCTGAAGCTGACAAAACTGATGACTTCGGAAGAGCTGGAAGAAGAAGTGGCTAAATCGTTCAAGATGAACGGACTGATAGTGGAAGACCCGAACGTTATTTATGCAATGGATGAAGACATCGAAGGGTTTTCAAATATTATTCCGGTTCGGATGAACAAAAAAGGCGGAATTTCAAAGTCCCAATCCAAAACAGTCCTGAAAGAGGACATGGAAGTAATCCGCAGATTTGTCCGCAACAAGCATCAAGCTGCCGGCAATGGGATTCTAGATGGGGATACACGCATCATCCCGTATAAAGTGAAAGAAGATACGCCATGCCAATTTTGTTCATACCGCTCAATTTGCCAATTTGATCCTGCAGATCCCGAACAATCGTACCGGAAATTACCGGCATTGCCAGCCGATAAAGCGGTGGAAATGATAAGAAAGGAGACGACAGAGAATGATTCCGATAAAACCAGCTGATGCCACATGGACTGATGCACAATGGCAAGCAATATGGGCAAAGGGACAAGACATGCTCGTTTCCGCAGCCGCCGGTTCCGGAAAAACGGCTGTCCTGATCAACCGGATGATCGAAAAAGTGCTGGATGAGGAAAATCCGATTTCTGTTGATGAACTGCTGGTTGTTACATTTACTAACGCATCGGCCGCTGAAATGCGGCACCGTATGTCGAGTGCACTTGAACAAGCTGTAGCCGAAAATCCGGAATCCAAGCATTTGCGCAAGCAACTGCGCTTGATCAATAAAGCCCAAATTTCCACCCTGCATTCGTTTTGTCTGCAAGTGGTCAAGCAATATACTTACCTGATGGAAATCGATCCCGGTTTCCGTATTGCCAATGAAACAGAAGCAGCCTTATTGCGAGATGATGTGATGGAAGCGGTCCTTGAAGCGGCATATGAGGGAGAGCAGGCAGATGAAGTTTATCGCTTGGCAGACAGTTTTACTTCTGACCGCAGCGATCAGGCGATGGAAGTGCTGATCAGCAAATTGTACGATTATTCGCGCGTGCATCCGCAACCAGAGCAATGGCTTGAGCAAGTGCCAGCTCTTTATGATGTGCCCCTTGGCGCTTCCATTGACAGTTTGCCGTTTATCGGCGATTTGAAAATGGCTATCCGCCACGCATTCGAAGAAGCGATGCAAGTGACGCAAGAAGGCTGGCACATAGCCAATGCTCCAGATGGTCCAACCCTGTTGACCAATACTTTTGAAATGGACGCTGCAGTGATAAATACGGCGATCGAAGCGCTTGACGAGTCTTGGGAAAGCGTTTATTCGCTGGCAAAGACGTTCTCATGGGCAAAAGCGGCAAGCATCCGCAAAGACTCCTGCGATCCGGAATTAGCAGAAGAGGCAAAAGGCAAACGCAATCAAGCAAAGAAAATTGTAAATGAAGTGTTTGAAGCTTACTTTGTCCGGACACCGAAGCGGTTATTGGATGAGATGCGGGAAATGGCTCCTTTGATGAAAACATTGGTGCGCCTGACGCAAACTTTTGCCGATCAATATAAATTGCTGAAAATCGAGCGGGCACTTGTCGATTTTTCTGATTTGGAGCATTACGCGCTGGAAGTTTTATCTGAAGAAGGCAAACCTTCCGCAATTGCTTTTGAATACCGAAATCTCTATAAAGAAGTTCTCGTAGACGAATATCAAGATACGAACATGCTGCAAGAAACTATATTGAATCTCGTAAAGTCAGGCGATGAAGAAACAGGCAACCTCTTTATGGTTGGAGACGTCAAACAGTCCATTTACCGCTTTCGCTTAGCAGAACCGATGCTGTTTTTGGGCAAGTATTCCCGCTTTACGAAAGATGCCAGCAAATCGGGGCTGCGCATTGATTTAAATGCCAATTTCAGAAGCCGCAAAGAAGTATTGGACGGAACGAATTACATTTTCGCCCAGATTATGGGGGAGCGCGTCGGTGAAATAGATTACGATGAAGCGGCTGCCTTAAAAGCGTTGGCGCCTTATCCCGAACAAGATGTTCCGATCGAGTTGGCGTTGATCCACGAACCGGAATCCGAAGAAGAACCACCGGTAGACGACGACTTGGAAAAATCGCAATGGGAAGCCCGTTATATTGCAGGCAAAATCCGCGAGTTGATGGAGAAAGAAACTTTTGTCTATGATCCATGGAAACAAGCTCAGCGAAAATTGGAGTACAGTGATATTGTTGTTTTAATGCGTTCGATGACTTGGTCGGGCGATTTCGTGGACGAATTCAAAAAGGCCGGCATTCCGCTATACGCAGAATTGACTGGCGGTTATTTTGACGCGCTGGAAGTGATGATCATGATGAATACATTGCGCGTCATTGACAACCCATATCAAGATATTCCGCTTGTTTCGGTGCTGCGGGCGCCGTTTATCGGACTTGCAGAAAATGAATTGGCAGAGATCCGCTTGGCTGCGCCGCAAGCTTCGTTTTATGAAGCGGTGAAAACTTTCATCCGTGGCGGTTCGGGCATTGATCCGGCAGCAGCGGAAAAGCTGCGCCGCTTCGTTGTTCAATTGGAAGACTGGCGCAACTTGGCGCGCCGGGGTTCATTGGCTGAATTGATATGGCAAGTTTATTTGGACACCAGTTATTATGAAATGGTCGGCGCGATGTCAAACGGCAAGCAGCGGCAAGCGAATTTGCGCGCGTTGCATGACCGGGCGCTGGAATATGAGAAAACGTCATTCCGCGGTTTGTTCCGCTTTCTCCGCTTTATAGACAGGATGCGGGAGCGGGGCGACGATTTAGGAACGGCCAAATCGCTGAGCGAAAAAGAAAATGTTGTTCGTCTTATGACAGTCCATAAATCAAAAGGGCTGGAGTTTCCGGTTGTCTTTTTTGCAGGAATCGGACGGTCGTTCAATGAAATGGATTTCCGCAAGTCGTATTTGCTTGATCAAGACTATGGCCTTGCAGTAAAAGCGGTGAATCCTGACACGCGTATCGAGTACACCTCGTTGCCGTTCTTGGCCGTTAAACAAGTAAAAGAACTGCAAATGAAGGCGGAAGAAATGCGGGTATTGTATGTGGCAATGACGCGTGCTAAAGAGCGCCTGTTTCTAACAGCTTCTGTCAAAGATATTGATAAGCTGTTCGAAAAATGGAAAGTGGCTTCTACTGAAGTGCGCCTCCCTGAATTTGTCCGCTCTAGGGCAAAAGGTTATTTGGACTGGATCGGTCCTGCCCTGTCCCGCCATCCGGATGCTAAGGAAATCTTTAATCTGAATGGCAACATTTTGCCGCATCATTCTCGTTTCCTTATTTCTGTAATTGAAACACGGGACCTCGATTCAAGTGCAGCGGTTCTTGAGGAGTTGCTGCAATCAAAAGAGGGAGACCGGGATTTTACAGAAGAAGTAGCGAAAAGATTTGATTTCCGTTATCCGCATCAGCATACAGTGGAAAAACGGTCCAAGCAATCTGTTTCAGAGATGAAACGGCTGCAAATGCTGCAGCGTTTGGATGAACCGGAATCCTTTATGCAAACGGCAACGTCAGAGCGGCGTACTATTTTTAACCGGCCTGATTTTATGCAGGAAAAACGGTTGTCCGCAGCAGATGTTGGTACGGCGGTCCATGCAGTCATGCAGCATCTGCCACTTGACCGGAAATTGTCGCGGGTTGAAATCAAAGAATTTACCGAAACTTTGGTCGGCATGGAAATCCTGTCACCGGATGAAGGCAATGCGGTCAAAGTAAATGAAATTGAACGTTTTTATGAAAGTGATATTGCGCAGCGGTTGAAAAATGCAGCAAACATCAAGCGGGAAGTACCGTTTACGTATGCTAGAGAGGACACTGAGGGTGATCATCAAATTATCCAGGGGATTGTCGATTGTTTGTTTGAAGAACCGGATGGATGGGTGTTGCTCGATTATAAAACAGACCGGATCAGCCAGCTTTCAGATGTGCAAAGTGAAATGGCAGCCCGATATACGGTGCAACTTTCGGTTTATCAAGAAGCGGTTGAGGCTATTCTTGGAATTACGATCAAAGAGCGCTTGTTGTATTTGTTTGCGGCTGGCCATGAAGTGAAGATATAGGAGGATTTATGTGAAATTACAACCCGTTTCGTTGAATGAGCGGGTGGAAGCGATTGATATGATGAGAGGGTTTTCGCTTCTCGGCATTTTAGTCATTAATATGTTAGCATTCCACTCGCCGTTATCATACGTAGATCCATATACGTATTTTGCCCGGCCATACGACACCGAAATTTATGATTTTATCGATGTTTTTATCCAAGCGAGCTTCTATCCGCTGTTTGCCATGCTTTTCGGATATGGTTTAGCTATGCAATATTTGAAAGCTGAAGAAAGAAAGCAGGCATTCATGCCGGTAGCCGTAAGACGGCTGCTGGTATTGCTGGCTATTGGGATACTCCACGCCTTTTTTCTATGGTATGGTGATATTCTTATCTCCTATGCCATTATCGGTTTTTTGCTGATCGGCATGCTAAGGCTATCATCAAAGCTGCTTGCGGGCATGGCACTATTGATTTATACGGTTCCACATGCTTTGATTCTTGCCTTAATGTTTTATGCAGTATCAATCAATCCGAGCTTTTATACAGGGATCCAAGCTGTTCAAAGTTCAATTGATGCATATGCAAATGGAACTTTTATTGATATTTTTGCTCAACGTCTGTCAGATTGGGTATACAGCAATAACCCGTTTAATTTCATCGTTCTGCTTGCGACTATTCTGCCATTCATGATGGTTGGAGCGGCTGCTGCTAAATGGCGGTTGATTGAGCGGACCAAACACTATCGAAAGGTATGGATCTCTCTTGCAGTCGTACCGTTATTTGCCGGAGTGCTGCTGAAAGCGACGCCTCAACTTATTGATAAAAATTATGCATATGTTTATTTGCAGGATTTTTTCGGAGGTCCGCTTGTGGCAATAGGCTATGCAGCCATTATTGCTTTGCTTGCTCAAAGTGAAGGTTTTCGGAAACTGTTGCGTCCGCTCGGCCAAGTGGGCAGGATGTCGTTGACTATCTACATCATGCAGTCATTAATCGCGACATTTATTTTCTATTCATATGGTTTTGGCTTATACGGCAAAGTGGATTTGCTGACCGGTACGCTGATTGCTCTTGGCATTTTCGCTATCCAAATGATTTTTGCGGAAGCCTGGCTGTCGAAGTTTAACCAAGGTCCGCTTGAAAAGTTGTGGAGAAGATGGACTTACGGGAAAAGTTTCAAAAAAAATAGCAATTCAAAACCTTGAGTGTGTATAATGAATGGAATCAAAGAAAAGGAGTGTTTATTGAATGAAGCTGTTATCGTTTCGCTATGGAGAAAAAGAATGTTTTGGACCGAAAGTGAAAAAAGAAGAAGCCGTATGGGATGTACTTGAAATACAACAACAATTAGAGGTCTTACCATCTTTTCCGGCACAGCTAATTGAAGGGATCGCGCAGGGAATGGAATTTGTCGAACAAGTCCGCAAGCTAGTGGAAGCTGCATCCCAATCTGATCGCCCTGAAGATTTTAAACACTCTTATTCAGAAATTGAATGGTTGGCGCCAATTTCAAGAACCCCTAAAAATATAATTGCAATCGGCAAAAACTACGCGGATCATGCGAAAGAAATGGGTGCTGAAGCCCCTGAAAATTTAGTGGTTTTTACAAAAGCGCCGAATTGCATTGTGCCGGATGAGGCTACAGTGCCTGTCCATAGCGAATTAACGGATTCATACGATTATGAAGGCGAATTGGCGGTGGTTATCGGCAAAGCAGGAAAGTCGATTCCGAAGCAATTGGCTTATGATTATGTATTTGGTTATACGATTGCCAATGACTTAACAGCCCGTGACATTCAAAGCAAGCACCAGCAATTCTTTTTAGGGAAAAGCTTAGAGGGCTCTTGTCCGATGGGCCCATATTTAGTGACAAAAGATGAAATTCCAGAAGCGCAAAATTTGTCGATTGTTACCAAAGTGAACGATGAGGTCCGCCAAAACGGTAATACAGAAGATATGATTCGCCGTGTCGACGACATCATTGCCGAAGTATCAAAATATGTGGCGCTTGAACCGGGCGATGTGATTTTGACTGGAACTCCTGCTGGTGTCGGAAAAGGCTTTAATCCGCCGAAGTTTCTTAAAGCAGGCGATACAGTCAAAGTATCGATCGAATCAATCGGCACGCTCGTCACACATTTGTCATAACGGCAAGCTTGTCTATTAGTCCTCCACTTATGCTAAACTGAGAAGGACTAAATGATAAAGAGGTGACGTTTTGGACTTTTTAACTCAAACTACACATTTTCACATTACAACTTGGGTTGTAGCGCTTGTACTTTTTTTGGTGGCAGCGTTTAAGGACCGGAACAGCAAAGGCCGCAAAATTCTTCATATGGTTCTGCGCTTGTTCTACGTTCTGGTTATTATCACTGGATTGGCATTGTTTATCGAATGGTCTTCTTCTGACGCGATGCAATACGGGTTGAAATTCCTTTTCGGCTTGTTGACAATCGGCATGATGGAAATGGTTTTGGTCCGTTCGAAAAAGCAGAAACCGACAACTCTTTTCTGGGCATTGTTCGCGGTTTTCCTATTCGTGACCATGTTCTTAGGTTTCAGATTGCCGATAGGCATCAACTTTTTAGCGAATCTCTAAAAAACAAGCGCAACTGCGCTTGTTTTTTTTGTTGAATGAAATCAAAAGTTCGACTCGGCTATAGAAGCTGAAGGACAATCTTCATTTATAAAAAGATAAAATTAAATAAAGCGCATAAGTCTGTTTATGCCGGAAATTCACAGTTTAGACGAAACCTGCTGAAAGAAACTTGTCTTTCATGAACTTTGCATGGCGGCAAAACTGGGATTTTGATAAAATGGACCGGGTGTACAGATTATAGTTGCCTCATTGAAGGAGGATTTAGATTGAAAGCAAAGTGGATTTTAACTCTTTTCATCGGAGTGCTGTTCAGTAGCATAGCAAATCCGGCAATAGCGGCAGATGATTCGCTGGAATTGCAAGATGAAAGCATATATGACGTTTTGGTTGACCGTTTTTTTAATAAGCAAATCCAGAATGATTATGACGTGAATGGAACAGACCCTGAGGCGTTTACTGGGGGTGATTTTGCTGGTCTTACGAGTGAAGTCAACCACATCAGCGAAATGGGGTTTACCGTATTATCGATTGGACCCGTTTTTTCTTCTACAAGCTATGACGGCAAAGAAGTGATCGATTATAACCAATTGGAGCGCCATTTTGGAACCGAAGAAGAATTAAAAGCATTGATTGAAAAAACCCATGAATCGGGTATGAAAATACTGGTGGATATGCCGACGCAGCAAGTGAGCAAAGACCATGTATGGGTAAAAGAAAATCCGGAATGGTTTACTGAGAATGAAGATGGAACTTTTGCTTTGAATTTGGAAAATGCGAATGCGCAAGCGGCTTTAACAGAAGTTGCCACTGGCTTTGTTTCAAAATACGATATCGATGGACTGCGCTTACAGCAGACAAACGCTATCAATACAGAGTTTATCGGCTCGTTTTCCAAAGCGGTAAAAGGAGTCCGTGATATCTATTTGTTGAGCGATGAGGAAATGGAACGGGTTGAAGGGCTTGATGCTGTACTGTTGCCAGGAGTAGAAAAAGCGCTTCGCAATACCTATAAGTCCTTTGACCAAGAAACAGTCGTTTTAGGTGATTTGATGAAAGCCAGCGAAGGAAGCTTAATACAAGTCGATTCTCTCTCGAACTCTCGTTTTACATCGGATATTGTAGCGGAAAAAGGATATCCCCCGACCCGGTGGAAAATTTTATTCACCCAGTTGTTTACAATGCCAGGAATACCGGTCATGCAATACGGTTCTGAGATTGCAATGAATGGGGAAAAAGCGCCTGAAACGCATCAAATTATGGATTTAGGGGTAGATCCGGAAATGGCGGAGCATATCACAAATCTTAATTCGTTGCGCAATACTTCCGAGGCGCTGCGGACGGGCAATTTGGAAATATTGCACGAAGAAGCTGGATGGCTCGTTTACAAGCGTTCCAATGAAGATGAAACTTGGATTATTGCCATCAACAACTCATCGACAACTAAAAGCATTTCGTTGCCGGCAGCGGTTGTCGGAAGCGACAAAGAAATGCGCGGCTTGTTTGAAAGCGATATTGTTCGCCAGAAAGCCAGCGGAGAATATCTGATCACGTTGGATAGGGAAGTTGCAGAAACATTCAATGTCATAGACGAACGCGGATTTAATAAGGCATACATTATAGCTTTGATTGTCCTGTATGTTGTTTTTCTGGCCTTTCTGCGGATTGTTTGGAAAAAAGGCAGACAACGCAAAGCTGAAGAAGCCGCAAAAGTGAATGCATAAGAAAAAGCATCTACCTATATAGGTAGATGCTTTTAGCTTGTAAAAAACTTTATGATTGATAAATGAAAATGCCTAACCCAACCGGCCCGGCCACTTCGCTTTCCGTGGGCACGGCTTCAGCCGCTTCCTTTGCTCCTGCGGTTACTCGTCGCAAATGCAAAACATTCGCTTTCGCTCAGTCCAGGGTCTTCAGCTCGTGTCGCTCCGTCGTTTCACTCCGTCACTGCTCCCACAGAAGTCTCAGTGTCCGGCCTGGTTAGGCAACCTCCGTAAATGGGGGCGAAGTTTTCTATTCATGTTCCATGACTTGGCAAAGCAGGCGCGAGCCCGCGGAAAGCGTCCGCCTGAAGCGGAGGTGCCGCTACTTTTCAGCAAAATCTGGATGTTTATTCCTTTAAACAAATAACTAATCTTTGTCTACAAGCTGAGCAGTTATCCATAGAGGATAGCTGCTTTTATTTTTTTAAAGTGCCCGGTTCAAAAAGAAGACAGCAAGCGTACCAGGTCCGGTGTGAGCCGCGATGACGGAACCAATCAAATAGATTTCAACATTTTTTGGCTGAAAATGCTTTTCTATTTCATTTTTTACAAAATTGGCGAACTCTTCGTCATCGCCATGGCTGATGGCGATCGTTTGGTTTTTAAGTTGCTCTCCGCGTGTTTCCATCAGTTCGATCATACGTTTGACGACTTTTTTGCGTCCACGCAATTTTTCTATCGGCACCAGCTTGCCTTCTTCAACATGAAGCAGCGGCTTTATGTTCAACAAGCCGCCAACGAACGCACTGCCCTTGGAAATGCGTCCGCCTCGAGCCATATAATCCAAATCTTCTACAGTAAATAAGCTTTCTGTATGGTTGGCCATGGTACGAACGCGTTCAATAATTTCGTTAAGCGGTTGTCCAGCATTCCGAAGTTTGGCGGCTTCTTTGACCAGAAGTCCATACCCGAGCGAAGCGGCTTTGGAATCAAGAATCGTCAATTTCAAGTCTGGATAGTCCTCGCGCACTTGATCGGCCACCATAACAGCTGTACTATACGTGCCTGACAACTCGGAAGAAAAGGCGATATAGAAGCCCTCTTCTTCGTCCTTCGCCAATTGCTCGAACGCTGACAACATCTCTTCGGGAGAAGCTTGTGAAGTTTTTGGCTGTATGCCAGAACGAATGGCATCATATACTTTTTTCGAATGGATTGTCCGGATGTCCTCATATTCTTCGTCGCCGATATGGACACGCAATGGAAATAAAACCACTTGTTCTTTTTCGAAAAACTCTATTGGTAAATCTGAAGCGCTATCAGCAAATATTCTCATCAAAGATCCCCCAGTTTCTAGTTACAGTTTCAAACGATCAATCAGCAATTCAGCAATTCCATCTTCATTATTAGTTAACGTAATTTCGTTGGCGATATTTTTTAATGGTTCAATGGCGTTGCCCATAGCGACACCTACTCCTGCATATTCCAGCATTTCCAAATCATTGTCTTCATCCCCGAAAGCGATGATGTTTTCTTTTGATATGCCGAGTGATTTGGATACGCGGTCAAGGCCGACAGCTTTGCTCAACCCGCTTTTGACAATTTCAATTACATGCCAAGGAGCTCCCCATCTTCTATGATCTATGACTTCGGCATGGACAGAAGACAAGTGCTCGTGAATAGACTGAACTTTTTCAACTGGCGCATGGATTAGCATGGATGTTGGATCGACTTTCAAGTAATTGCGCAAATCACCCGTAGTGATGTTCGGATCGCCAAAACGGAATATATCCATCAGCTTCTCATCGTGATAATGAACATAAACATCATCCAACACTTCTGCCACGATGTTATGGAAATCAAAATCGTGCATGGATTCTACCACTTCGTGTACAACATCAAGTGATATCGGTGTATGATGAGTTCCCCAGTTTACGTCAGTTGGATGGTGGACGAAGGCACCGTTAAAATTGACTATGGGTGTGGTCAATCCCAATTCCTTATAATAAGCTTCGCTTGATCGGTATGGTCGCCCGGTGGCAATCATCACTTGATGGCCAGATTCCATAGCTTTTCCAAGCGTTTTTTTTGTTTTCTCTGAGATGACCTTCTGGTCAGTCAATAACGTGCCGTCCAGATCAAGGACGATTAAATGCTGTTTCATAAATAGCTGTCTCCTTTCTCAACTTACTTACAGTGTAGCGATAACTAGCACATCCCGTCAAAAAATACTGAGAAAGGCGGGCTTTGGGAAAATAAAAAATGTCAATCTTTGATGAATCACGATTTCACAAAAATATACAGCGGGATTGTTTGCCGGCGGGCTGGAACATTGATACGATTAGTAAGGGAAAACCAGAAGAAATGTCGTGGCATTCGATGGAGAAACAGTTTAAGCAAGAAAAAGGATGTGGAACAAATGAGAGTGGAACGTGAAGTGTGGAGAGGGGTTCCTTTGCTCCACGTGGCGCCGGAAAAAGAATGGAGTGAACCGCTGCCGACAGTGGTGTTTTTTCATGGCATTACAAGCGCAAAAGAACATAATTTGCATTATGCCTATCAACTGGCTGAGAAAGGACTGCGCGTACTCCTGCCGGATGCTCTTTTGCACGGAGAACGGACAGAAAATTTAACAGAGATGCAGTTGATTGTCCGTTTTTGGGAAATTATATTGAATTCCATCCAAGAATTGGATTACATAAACGGGATTGCTCAGGAAAGAAAGTTAGTAAAAGGGGATATTGCAATCGGCGGCACGTCAATGGGAGGCATTACGACGCTGGGTGCTTTGGCTGCCTATCCGTGGATCAAAGCGGCTGCGGTCATGATGGGGGCAGGCAATTATGTCGAACTTTCCAAAGCACAAATTGTTCAGTTCGAATCTCGCGGATTTCAACTGCCCTTTACTGACCAGCAGCGCAAGGAGTTATTTGAGACCTTAAGCAAATTCGACAGCATACACAACATAGAAGCGTTCAATCAACGGCCGGTTTTCTTTTGGCACGGGGAACAGGATACAGTAGTGGCATTTGAGCCGACATTCAAGTTATACAACCAGTTAAAAGAACATTACCGCGATACGCCTGAACATCTCTATTTTATGCGAGAAAGGGAAGCGGGTCATGCCGTCACCAGGCAAGGAATGCTAGCCGCAACAGATTGGCTTGGCAAGCATTTGAAAACTTAAGCAAGTAAATTTCATTTACTCCAGATGTTTGCTAAGATTAAGAGAACAGAAAAGGGAGGGAATCTTATGGATCAAGATATGCGCGACAGCCTTATGGGTGCATTAGAACAAGTTATTGACCCAGAGCTTGGAGTTGACATTGTCAACCTTGGCCTCGTATACGATGTGGATATGTCAGAAGAAGGGTTTACAGTTGTAACCATGACGCTGACTTCAATGGGATGCCCAATGGGCCCGCAAATCGTAAACGATGTAAAACACGCTTTATACGAATTGCCGGAAGTATCTGAAGTCGATGTGAAAATTGTTTGGCAGCCGGCTTGGAGTAAAGACCACATGTCACGTTATGCGAAAATGGCGCTTGGCATTCGATAAGCAATAGCTTGAATAGTTCATGCTACAGCGAACCTGTCCGGAATCTCGGGCAGGTTTTTTGATGTGTTTTGTTTGCCATTTCATAAAAAATCTCCTATAATTTAATTAGTCAAATAAGGTCAAGCTCGTTAAGGAGTGATTTTAATGGTTCGATTCAACACAGAAGAACAAAAAAAGCCGCTTGATCAATATGGAAGAAATATGGTGGAAGATGCACAGTCTGGAAAGATGGATCCGGTCATCGGACGCGATCAGGAAATCCGCAACGTAATCCGCATCTTATCCCGGAAAACAAAAAATAACCCCGTACTGATCGGAGAACCTGGCGTGGGCAAGACGGCAATTGTCGAGGGGCTGGCCCAGCGCATTGTCCGAAAAGATGTGCCGGAAGGATTGAAGGAAAAGGTTATTTACGAACTGGACATGAGTGCGTTGATAGCAGGTGCAAAATACCGCGGGGAATTTGAAGAACGGCTAAAAAGCGTGCTGAAGCAAGTCAAAGACAGCGAAGGCCAGATCATTCTGTTTATAGATGAAATTCATACAATTGTTGGCGCGGGGAAAACTGAGGGTGCGATGGATGCCGGCAATATGTTAAAACCGATGCTTGCACGCGGGGAATTGTTCTGCATTGGGGCGACTACGCTTGATGAATACCGGATGCACATTGAAAAAGATCCGGCATTGGAGCGGCGTTTCCAGCAAGTGTTGGTACGGGAGCCTTCTGTTGAAGACACTGTTTCGATTTTGCGCGGATTAAAGGAGCGCTTTGAACTGCATCATGCGGTGCGTATCCACGACCGTGCTATCGTGGCGGCAGCTGCCATGTCCGACCGCTATATCACAGAACGGTTTTTGCCGGACAAAGCGATTGATTTGATCGATGAAGCGTGTGCCATGATCCGCACTGAAATCGATTCGATGCCGCAAGAGCTGGATGAAGTCACCAGACGGCTGATGCAACTGGAAATCGAAGAGCAGGCGCTGATGAAAGAAAAAGACGCTGCAAGCAAAACGCGGCTTGAGACATTGCGCAAGGAAATCAACGAACTGAAGACGGCTTCGGGAGATATGCAGAAGCAATGGGTAGAAGAAAAAGAGTCGTTGAAAAAAATCCAAGTTAAGCGGGAACAGCTTGATCAGTACCGCAGACAGTTGGAAGATGCGGAAAACAAGTATGATCTGAACGTAGCCGCTGAATTGCGCCATGGCAAAATTCCGTCTCTTGAAAAAGAGCTGGCTGAACTTGAAAAAGAATTGGAACACGAAGGAGCAGAGCGCCTTCTCCGTGAAGAAGTAACAGAAGAGGAAATTGCGGGAATCGTGGCACGCTGGACAGGCATTCCTGTGACAAAACTGGTGGAAGGCGAACGTGAAAAATTGCTGCGCCTAGGCGAAACGCTGAAAGAACGGGTCATTGGCCAAGACAATGCAGTTCGCTTAGTGACCGAAGCCGTATGGCGTGCGCGTGCGGGCATCAAGGACGAGCAAAAACCAATTGGTTCATTTATCTTTTTAGGACCGACCGGAGTGGGGAAAACAGAACTTGCAAAAGCCTTAGCTGCAAACCTTTTTGATTCTGAAGACCATTTTATCCGCATAGATATGTCCGAGTATATGGAAAAGCACAGCGTATCCCGTCTTGTTGGGGCTCCTCCTGGTTATATCGGATATGAAGAAGGCGGCCAATTGACCGAAGCAGTCCGCCGGAATCCATATTCTGTTGTCTTGCTGGACGAAATCGAGAAAGCGCACCCGGATGTAGCAAATATTCTCTTGCAAATTCTTGATGACGGTCGCATTACAGATAGCCAAGGACGCCTTGTCAACTTTTCGAATACGGTTGTAATTATGACTTCGAACATCGGATCCGCTTTTATCGGAAACGAAAGCGATGAACACGATATTGAAGATATTATAATGGCTGAACTTCGCCGGCACTTTAAACCTGAACTGTTGAACCGCATCGATGATATCGTTATTTTCCATGCATTGAACAATTCGCATTTTTACGGTATCGCGAAGAAGATGCTGGCAGAACTGGCAAACCGTATGCGCCAGCAGCAAATCGAATTGTCAGTAGAAGAATCTGTTGTGGAATATATCGTAGAAGCGGGTACTGACGCCGTTTTTGGCGCCCGTCCATTAAAACGCTTTATCCAGCGGGAAATCGAAACAAATATTGCCCGGGAGCTAATCAAAGGAGACATCGTTCCGAATACGGTGTTGCATTTATCGATAGAAGACAAGCAATTGAAAATCAGTAAAAAAGAAGCGCAATCCGTGTAACGGACTGCGCTTCTTTTGATTAATGTTTTTCTTGTGTCGGGCTGTCTGGAATGATTGAAGAAATAATGAAAATCAGGATAGAAACAGCTAGAGAAATGTAAACGCCAAGCATAAAATCAAAATGAACGTTTTGTACAGCGCTTACGACATAGTTAAGCAACGAAATCAATAAAAATGACCAAAAGAAAGTTCCAATAAATTGCATCTAAATTCACCCTCTACATAAAATATCTTTATTCATCATATCATACGCTTCTTCTGACAGAAAGAATGTTTCTTTATTTTAGCGATTTTTTGTCGGAAGTATGTCAATCAGTTGAAATAAGGTAAGTATTGACGTATTATTAATACCAGGTACTAATAAGTGATGATAAGCGAAAAGAGGGGCTATCGATGAATGCAGGAATAATCGGTATCGGCAGATGTCTGCCTGAAGATAAATTAACTAACTTTGACTTGGAAAAGCGCATGGATACTTCCGATGAATGGATCCGTACGATGACGGGAATAGAAGAGCGCCGAATTGCCAGAGACGAGCAAGATACATCACATATGGCGAGAGAAGCTGCCCAAAAAGCGATTGAAGATGCAGGGATCGATCCTGCAGAGATCGGTTTAATCTTAGTCGCTACAGTAACAGGTGATCAACCGTTTCCATCCATGTCTTGCATGATCCAGCAGGAAATTGGGGCGATCAACGCAGCTGCGATGGACTTGTCAGCCGCTTGTGCCGGTTTTATGTATGGAGTGGTTACAGGAAAACAATTTATTGAGTCAGATGTCTATAAATATGTATTGGTTGTTGGTGTTGAAAAATTATCGAAAATTACCAATTGGGAAGACCGCAATACTGCTGTGCTGTTTGGTGATGGCGCAGGAGCAGCCGTTCTCGGGAAAGTTTCAGAAGGACGGGGCATTTTGTCGTTTGAACTTGGAGCAGACGGCAGCGGCGGAAAACATTTGTACCAGGAAGAAAAATTCCTGCAGATGAATGGCCGTGAAGTATTTAAATTTGCTGTACGCCAAATGGGCGAATCGGCTGAAGCAGTAATTGAAAAAGCTGGCCTGACAAAAGAAGATGTCGATTTCCTAATTCCTCACCAAGCGAATATCCGCATTATGGAGGCGTCACGAGCGCGTTTGGATCTGCCAATTGAAAAAATGTCGAAAACGATTCATAAATATGGCAACACATCCGCTGCATCAATCCCTATTTCACTTGTAGAAGATGTGGAAGAAGGCCGAATCAACGACGATGATGTAATCGTTATGGTCGGCTTTGGGGGCGGCTTGACTTGGGGCGCAATTGCTATGAGATGGGGCAAATAATAAGATATGCGAAAGGAAGAAAATAAAATGTCGAATCGTCGTGTAGTTATTACAGGTATGGGCGCTGTAACGCCATTAGGGAACAATGTAGAATCCACATGGGAAGGCATTAAAGCAGGGAAATCAGGGATCGGGCCTTTGACAAGGCTTGATACAGAAAAGTTCCCAGCAAAAATTGCTGCAGAAGTAAGAGATTTTTCTATTGAAGATTACATTGAAAAGAAAGAAGCGCGTAAAATGGACCGCTTTACGCACTATGCGCTTGCCGCTTCGATAATGGCGATGAAAGATGCAGCTCTTGACTTGGATGAAGCAACAGCACTGCGTACTGGTGTGTGGATTGGATCAGGGATTGGCGGGATGGAAACGATCGAAAATCAAATGGATGTGCTCAACGATCGTGGCGTTCGCCGCATCAGCCCATTTTTGATTCCGATGATTATTCCTGACATGGCATCTGGCCAAGTATCCATTTACTTTGGCGCTAAAGGAATCAATTCTTGTTCGGTAACTGCATGTGCCTCTGGAACAAACTCCATCGGAGATGCATTCAAAGTTATCCAGCGCGGAGACGCCGACGTAATGATTTCCGGTGGTGCCGAAGCGCCGATTACGAGACTTTCAGTTGCAGGTTTCACTGCAAATACAGCTTTGACGACAAACGAAGATGTCGCTACCGCATCTCGTCCTTTTGATAAAAACCGTGATGGATTTGTTATTGGTGAAGGAGCCGGCATTGTTATTTTAGAAGAATACGAGCACGCAAAAGCACGCGGGGCCAAAATCTATGCAGAGCTAGTCGGCTACGGTTCGACTGGGGATGCCCACCATATTACAGCTCCAGCACCAGGTGGAGAAGGCGCAGCACGCGCAATGGTTCAAGCAATTGAAGATGCAGGGATCGATAAAACAGAAATCGGTTATATCAATGCCCACGGAACAAGCACTCCTTACAATGACTTGTTTGAAACGATGGCTGTTAAGTCAGTGTTCGAAGAGCACGCTTATAAATTAGGTATGAGTTCTACCAAATCAATGACAGGCCATTTGCTTGGAGCAGCAGGCGGTATTGAAGCGATTTTTACAGCTTTGGCATTAAAGGAAGGCATTATGCCTCCAACTACCAATTACGGTACGCCGGATGAAGAATGTGATTTGGACTACGTACCGAACGAAGCACGAAAAGCAGATTTAGCTTACGCGATGAGCAATTCTCTAGGCTTCGGCGGTCATAACGCATCAATAGTCATGAAAAAGTTTGAAGAATAATTTTTGCACCTTGCTGAAATGGCAAGGTGTTTTTTTATGAACTATTTAAAGTGAAATTACTGCGTGAAATATTGATTGGATATTCAAATCCATTTTATTTGAACTAGCTGTCTATGAGGGCAATTTGCAAGGGAGCCTCTTTGATTTCTTCTAGAAAAGTATAAAAGGGTGAAACCATAATTTTATAAAAATTGAAAAAGTTTTCCTTTTTGCATTTACTTTATGTTATTCTAATATCTAAAGAAAATATAATTGATTCCCTAGTATCCATTTTGTAAGTTACATAGAAAATTTTATTATCAGATTCCCTTGCTAAAACGCGAATTTACATTCTTGGAAAGTTATTGAAAAAACATTGATTTACCATTAGTTTGATAGGAGTAAAACCAACTTTTCTATTCTAATTAGTTGGAAAATTTAAAATAATATTGTTTTTGTAATCTTATTGTAATAAAATTAACATTAGGGACAATTATTCAGAAATTGTAGTTTTCATACTCACCACTCAGAAAAGCGATGGAGATCAGCTTTTAATCATTTTTTTAACGTAATAAAACTGAAGATTTTGAATCTTTGATGTTGTGACATTTTCTGCATTTTGGAAACAGCGATAGTAAGGCTTCATTTTGAGGAGGATAAAAATGAACAATGTTTTGCTTGATATTAAAAATTTAAAAACATCTTTCAGAATTAAAGATGATTATTACGCAGCAGTTGATAATGTTTCATTAACTGTAAGAAAAAATGAAGTGTTAGCAATCGTAGGTGAATCGGGTTCCGGAAAAAGCGCATTTGCATTTTCCATTATGGGGCTTCATACAAGAGCTAAAATTGAAGGGGAAATAAATTATAAAGGCAATAATTTAGTGGAAGCAAACGCAAATCAGTTGAAGAAATTGCGCGGCAGCGAAATGGGAATGATTTTTCAGGATGCCCTTTCAGCTTTGAACCCACTTATGGTGGTAGGTGCCCAGATCGATGAAGCAATTTTCCTTCATAATCCAAAAAGCTCAAAAAGCATGCGGAAAAAACAAGTTATTAGTTTACTGAATATGGTCGGCATTCCCAGACCTGAAAAAACGTATTTTCAGTATCCGCATGAATTATCAGGAGGAATGCGCCAACGTATTGTCATCGCAATGGCAATTTCTAACCAGCCTGAAATTTTGATTGCAGACGAACCAACTACTGCTTTGGATGTGACAATTCAGTCGCAGATTCTGGATTTGATCAAAGAATTGAAAGAGAAGATTCATGCCGGTATTGTCTTGATCACTCATGATTTAGGGGTAGTCGCTGAGATGGCCGACAGGGTGGCGGTCATGTATGCCGGCCAGATTGTGGAAATCGCTGACGTCTATACACTGATGGAAAATCCACAGCATCCGTATACACGGTCTCTTTTAAATTCAATACCGACCTTGTCTGAAGTGAAAGCGGATCTCCATGTTATTCAAGGCGTTGTGCCATCGCTTCAAAACTTGCCGAGAACAGGGTGCCGCTTTGCTTCTCGAATTCCTTGGATTGAGGAATCTGCGCACGAAACTTCACCGGAACTCCATGAAATTAGTCCAGGACATTTTGTACGCTGCACATGCTATAAGGACTTTTACTTCCCAGAACAAGCCAAGGAGGAGCGAAACTATGTCGCTAATTGAAGTTGAAAACCTGAAAGTCCACTTTCCCATTCGTGGAGGAGTCTTTCAGACTGTGAAAGATCATGTTCGTGCAGTCGATGGGGTCTCATTCTCAATTGAACAGGGCCAAACATATGGGCTTGTAGGAGAATCAGGATCAGGAAAAACCACGACAGGCCGTGCAATCATCGGGTTAAATGATATAACTTCAGGAAAAGTATTGTTTGAAGGCAAGGATTTAGCTTCTGTCAGTAAAAAAGAATATATAGACGTTAGAAAAGATATTCAAATGATTTTCCAGGATCCATTTTCATCGTTGAATCCGAAAAAGCGGGTAGTGGATATCGTAGCTGAACCGCTTCGCAATTATGAAAAACTATCTGGCAAAGAAGAACGTATCCGCGTTCAGGAGTTGATGGAACTGGTAGGGCTGAGCCCGGAAGCAATCTATAAATATCCGCATGAGTTTTCAGGGGGGCAGCGGCAGCGGATCGGTATAGCTCGTGCAATTGCCTTAAACCCAAAGTTGATCATTGCGGATGAACCGGTTTCTGCTTTGGATGTATCGGTTCAAGCCCAAGTGTTAAACTTTATGCGAAAAATACAAAAAGAACTGAACTTGACTTACTTATTCATTAGCCACGACTTAGGCATAATCCGTCACATGTGCGATCATATCGGCATCATGTATAAGGGAAGATATGTCGAACATGGCACTTCAGAAGAAATCTTCACTAATCCTCAGCATATTTACACGAAACGCCTAATTGCAGCAATTCCCGACAGTGATCCGAAAAATCGTGAACTGCACTACGAAAAACGTAAATTGGTGAAATCCGAATATGACAAGCTGGAAAAGGACTTTTTTGATGAAGAGGGTTTGCCTTTCTCGTTAAAATCAATTTCAGCTACCCATCAAGTAGCATTACCTGAGAGAGGTTGAATGGTATGTGGAAATTAATTGTACGGAGAACATTCTTAACAATCCCGCAAATTATTATCTTAAGCGTATTGGTATTTATTTTAGCTCAAGCCATGCCTGGGGATGCCCTGACAGGATTGATCGATCCGAGCATTGACCCGGCCACTATTGAAGCGATGCGAGAGCGCCTTGGATTGAATAACCCTTGGTATGTACAGTATATCGATTGGATCAAAGGAGTGGCGCAAGGAGACTTCGGGCAATCATTCCGTTTCAAGATGCCGGTATCCGAATTGATCGGTGGCCGTATTATTAATACATTATGGCTGTCATTGGCAACATTGGTTTTGACGTACCTGATCGCGATTCCTTTAGGTATAACTAGTGGACGTTTCAATGACACATGGTTGGACCGAGCCATTACTGGATATACGTATGTCGGTTTTGCAGCTCCATTATTTATTTTCGCACTGGTTATGCTATTTATTTTCGGGTTCCAGCTGAGCTGGTTTCCAACAAGTGGAAGTGTTGCTCCAGGAACTGAGCCGGGAACTTTCGCCTATTTTATGAGCAAGCTTTATCATTTGTTATTGCCGGCATTATCGATGGCATTAATTACAACAGTTTCTACAGTCCAATACCTTAGAAGTGAAATTATTGATACGAAGCAAAAAGACTTTATCGTAACCGCCCGGGCTAAAGGAGCTTCAGAATCTCGTGTCTATAATCGCCACGTCCTTCGGAATTCCTTGCTCCCGATAGCAGCCTTCTTCGGATATGAGATTACTGGCCTGATTGGCGGCACCATATTCATCGAAAATATTTTTGGTTATCCAGGTATGGGCGAACTGTTCCTGTCTTCCATCAGCTTACGTGATTACAGCGTAATGACGGCTCTCGTTCTCTTATTCGGACTGGCAGCCATCATCGGCGCGTTATTATCAGACATTATCCTGAGTTTGGTCGATCCACGTATTCGGATTAAATAATAAATGATAATTTTGAGGTGTAAATATGAGAATTGATAAAGACAGTGGAACACAAATTCCAGATGTGGACCTTGGCAAAAGCCCATCCGGATTCAGTATATTACTAAGAGAGTTGATACGGGACAAAGTAGCATTTGTCTCTCTGCTGTTCCTTTTTCTAATTATTGCCGGTGTTTTTGGCGCATCAATCATCATGGATCAAAACGACATCGTCAAAGTCGATTTATTTGCCCTGTATGAACCGCCATCTGCTACTTATTGGTTGGGAACTGACTATGGCGGACGTGATATCTTCGGACAACTGATTATTGGGACGCGCAACTCGTTGGCTATCGGAATTCTAGTCACCCTGTTAACAGGTATCATAGGCATTTTAGTTGGGCTGATCTCTGGATATTACGGTGGTACTATCGATAATATCTTTATGCGGTTTGTCGATTTCTTTATGGTATTGCCGATACTAATGATTGTTATCGCATTTGTAACTGCTGTACCTGGTTACAGCATTGTGTCTTTCTCATTGATTATGACGGCTTTCCTATGGATGGGAATTGCACGATTAATCCGTTCCAAGGCGTTGCAGGAAAAAGAATTGGATTATGTAAAAGCTTCTAAGACATTAGGAACATCCAATTTTAAAATTATGTTTTTCCAAGTTCTGCCGAATTTAAGCTCGATCATCATTGTTACGATGACGTTGAATTTGGCAGGGAATATCGGAATCGAGTCAGGCCTTTCCTTTTTAGGATTTGGTTTCCCGGAATCGACTCCGAGTTTGGGGACCTTGATCAGTTATGCAAGAAACCCTCAGACGCTGGAATTAAGATGGTGGATTTGGTTACCTGCATCAATCCTAATATTTGTATTGATGCTTAGTATAAATAATGTTGGGCAAGCATTAAAACGCGCTACAGACGCCCGACAACGTAGAGGGTAACAAAAAAAGAAAGGCAAAAGGGGGATACGGGTTCGGCAGCATTCAGAAACAACGTTACTCGAGTACACTGGCAGCTAGAAAGTGCTCTATCCATGAAAAAAAAGGAGGAAACAGAGAATGGCAAAGAACAACTGGTCTAAATTTTTATTCTTGTTAATGTTGTCTTTTGTTTTAATATTGGCAGCTTGTTCCGGTAATGAAGGTACTTCCACTGAAGGTAACACTTCGACTGAAGAAGGTGGAGGAAAAGAAGCTGATGAAGGAACAAAACTGGAAAATGGCGGAATGTACTCGATTGAAGATTTTAATAACGTAAAAACAAATAATGGAGAAGCTATTGAAGGCGGAAACATTACATTTGGTTTAGTTTCTGACACAGTTTTCGAAGGTACATTAAACTGGAATTTCTATTCTGGGGATCCAGATGCACAAATTCTAAACTGGTTTGATGAAGGCCTATTAACTTGGGATGAGAACTATGTCTATACAAATGATGGTGCGGCAACATACGAAGTTTCAGAAGATGGCCGTACATTCACTTTTAAAATTGGCGATAACGTCAATTGGCATGACGGGAAACCAGTAACTGCAGAAGATTGGCAGTTCGCTCACGAAGTGATTGGCCACCCTGATTATGATGGCCCGCGCTACAATTCAGATTTTACGAATATAGAAGGAATGGAAGACTACCACAGCGGAAAGGCTGACACGATTTCAGGGATTGAAGTTATCGATGAGAAGACATTATCGATTACTTATATCGAGTCAACTCCTTCATTGCTGACAGGAAGCATTTGGTCATACCCGTTGGCTAAACATATTTTTGGAGAAATGGCAGTTGCCGACATCTCTTCTTCACCTGAAGTACGTGAAAAACCAATTGGGTTCGGACCTTTTAAAGTAGAAAGCATCGTGCCTGGTGAGTCTGTAACTCTTGTTAAAAACGAAGACTACTGGCGCGGCGAACCAAAATTGGATGGTGTAACCGTTAAAGTAATCAGCTCCTCAACAGTTGTTCAGGAACTGAAAACCGGTGGAGTCGATTTAATCAGTGATTTCCCTGTAGATCAATTCCCGGACAATGCTGAAATGTCGAACGTAGAATATTTGGGAGCGGTTGACCGCGCCTACACTTATATTGGTTTTAAATTAGGAACATGGGATGCTGAAAACAACCGCGTTTCCCCTAATCCAGATGCGAAAATGGGCGACGTTGCACTACGTCAAGCAATGTGGCATGCAGTAGATAACAAAACAGTGGGTGAGCGTTTTTACAATGGATTGCGCTGGAATGCGACAACTTTGATTCCGCCATCTCACCCTGAATTCCATGATGAGAATAACAAAGGAAGAGAATTTGATCCAGAGGCTGCTAAAAAACTTTTGGATGACGCAGGATATGAAGATACAGACGGAGATGGCTTCCGTGAAACTCCGGAAGGCGAGCCATTGGAAATCAATTTCATTTCGATGACAGGCGGCGATATTGCTGAACCTTTGGCACGCTACTATGTTCAGGCTTGGGAAACAATCGGTTTGAAGGTTAATTTGGAAATGCTTGAATTCAACACGTTCTACGATCGTGTGGGCAACGGAGGAAAAGATGATCCGAAAGTAGACGTTTATCAAGCTGCTTGGGGAGTCGGGATTGACGTAGATCCTTCAGGACTTTACGGCGCTGATGCACTTTACAACTTTGCACGTTGGGAAAATGAAGAAAATGAACGTCTTCTGAAAGAAGGGCGTTCAGAAAAAGCATTTGACCTAGCATACCGTCAGGAAATCTACAACGAATGGCAACAATTGATGGTGGATGAAGTGCCGGTATTCCCTACTCTATACCGTGCAACATTAAGCCCGGTCAATAACCGCGTATTGAATTTTGCAATCGGTGACGGCACTGGAGTTTATTTAAATGAACTTGCTGTTAGCGAGGAATCACCAATTAAAGCAGAATAAGAGTTAGATAAAAAGGAGCTGCGATTTCGCAGCTCTTTTTTTAAGTTTTATAGGAGGGGCAAACTTTTTTTGGATTATTACGCAATAACTCAGTTTAATAGGTAAAAAAGATAACTTAAGGAGTCTTTAATTTCTATAAACGGTTATTTTGCTTAATGGAAGATCGCAAAAGAAAAATGGTTTGCTGCAGGTAAAACGTAAGTTAAAGTATTTATAGAATAGTACACACATATTATTAAAATTAAAGGAGATGCAGGAGTCGCTGCACCTTCTTTTTTTTGCATATATATAGAAGAAACTTTATTTGACTAGAGAAAGAGAGAGAATGGTATTATCAAATAATTAATATAAAATAATTAAAAAAACAAATAATTACTATTAAATTACTTTAATAAGATGTAAACTAATGGTAGATGTAATTTTCTGAAAATAGGAGGTTTTTCAAGTGAAGAACGGCAAAATCATGGTTTTGCTAGTCCTAATTTTAGTTTTGGGAAGTATTTTGGCTGCTTGCAGTGGCGGAGGCGACACTAGTTCTGAACCGACGGAAACCGGAGGCACTGGAGGAGAAGGGGCAACGGGTGAACCGGATGCAGTGCAAGAACTGAATTTGATGGAGCGGGCAGAAATTCCAACTATGGATTCGGCGATAGCGGAAGACGAAGTCACGTTTAACATTTTGAATAATGTTAGCGAAGGGCTTTTCCGCTTAAATGAAGAGAACATAGCCGAACCGGCCATGGCTGCAAACGAACCGGAAATTAGCGAAGATGGTTTGACTTACACATTTACTTTGAGAGACGCAAATTGGTCAGACGGCAGTCCGGTTACAGCGCAGGATTTTGTTTTTGCTTGGCAACGGGCAGTAGATCCGGAAACTGGTTCGCCTTACGGTCCATATATGATGGGAGGGACAATCAAGAACGCGACAGAAGTTGCAGCAGGTGAGATGGATAAAGCGGAACTAGGGGTGCAGGCAATTGATGACAAAACATTGGAAGTAACACTGGAACGGCCAGTTCCTTACTTTATCTCCTTAATGTCATTTGGTACATTTCTTCCACAAAAAGAAGCCTTTGTAACAGAAAAGGGCAATGATTATGCTTCGAACTCTGACAATGTTTTGTACAACGGCCCATTCGTATTGACTGATTGGGACGGCACTGGCCTTAAATGGTCACTGGAGAAAAATCAGGAATATTGGGATGCCGAAACAGTGCAGCTAGAGAAAATCGATTTCGATGTTGTGAAAGAACCGAGCACCGCTGTGAATCTCTATACATCGGGTGAAAAAGATCGTGCTACATTGTCTGGTGAATTTGCGTTGCAATATGCGCAAGATCCAGAAGTGGTGAGAGAACTTGATCCAAGTACATTTTATTTGAAATTCAATCAAGAGCGTAATGGAGAAAAAACTCCTTTGGCAAACGTCAATATTCGAAAAGCCATTGCCATGGCTTTCAATAAACAAGACATGACAGATGTGGTTTTAGCTGACGGTTCACTTCCTGCCAATTACTTGGTTCCAGTGGAATTTGCTTTTGATGAAAATCAAGCCGATTTCCGGGAAGTGAATGGCGATATGATGGCGTTTAACGCAACTGAAGCACAAACCTTATGGGCGCAAGGTTTAGAAGAAGAAGGATTGACCGAATTGACTTTGGAACTTCTTGGTGGAGACACAGAAACCGCAAAAAATTTGGATGAATATATGAAATCCCAATTAGAAGGAAATTTGGAAGGCTTGACTGTCCAGCTTAAAGCTGTTCCTTTCGCAGTACGTTTAGAACTTGATGAAGCCCAGGACTATGATATCCAAAGCGCTGGATGGGGACCCGACTATCAAGATCCGATGACTTTTCTGGATCTATTTGTAACCGACTCTCCTCAAAATAAAATGTCATACTCGAATAAAGAGTTTGATGCATTGATTGAATCTGCAAAAGGAGAGCTGGCACAAGATGCTGCTGCTCGATGGGATGCGATGGCACAGGCAGAGCGAATTTTGCTTGAAGAAGATGCAGCGATTGCGCCAACATACCAGCGGGGCCACATGTCACTTCAAAAGCCATACGTAAAAGGGATTGTCGCTCACCCGTTCGGCGGGAATTATGCATATAAGTGGGCGTTTATCTCCGGAAAAGAATAAGAAATAAAAGGGCCTGCAGCTGCAGGCTTTTTATTGTTTCGAAGCAAGAAAAAGGAAAAGCCTGCCTAAAAGTCTTACATAATTAAAACTTGAAAGAGGAGGCTTTTCCAATGAAGAATCACAGATTATTTTTATTGCTGGTTTTGGCTGTCAGTTTAATAATAGCAGCATGCAGCGGAAAGGATGAACAGAGCAAAGCTTCTCAAGAGCGGGAAGCCAATCCAAGCGGCGATGTCCCAAGCGAACCGGATACAGTACAAGAATTAAATCTGGTAGATTACTCAGAAATTCCGACGATGGACTCTGCTATTGCTGGAGATGTTGCTGGTTTCAATCTTTTAATTAATGTTAACGAAGGGCTTTATCGCTTGAACCAAGAAAACACTGCTGAACCTGCAATTGCTGAAGGGAAACCGGAAATCAGTGAAGATGGATTGGTTTATACTTTTAAGCTGCGCAACGCCAATTGGTCGGATGGAACTCCAGTTACAGCGCAAGATTTTGTATTTGCTTGGCAACGGGCAATTGATCCGGAAACTGGATCGCCTTATGGGCCATATATGATGGCGGGGACTATAAAAAATGCAGAAGCCATAGCAGCGGGAGAGATGAATAAAACGGAGCTTGGCATTGAAGCGGCAGATGATCGGACACTTATTATTACCTTGGAACGTCCAGTTCCATATTTTATGTCTTTAATGGCCTTTCCGACCTTTTTCCCTCAACAAGAAGATTTTGTGGCTGGAAAAGGTGAAGACTATGCTTCTAATTCGGAAAACATCTTATACAATGGCCCTTTTCTCTTAAAGAACTGGAATGGTACAGGCACTTCCTGGTCATTGGAGAAAAATTCGGAGTATTGGGATAGTAAAGCGGTAACCCTTGATAAAATTAATTTTGATGTTGTTAAAGACACAAATACAGAAGTGAATCTCTACAATTCAGGCGAAAAGGACCGTGCAGTTTTGACTGGAGAATTTGCAAGACAATACAGCGACAGCCCTGAGATAATCAAGGAAAAAGATCCGGCAATTGCTTACATGAAATTCAATCAGGAAAGGGATGGCAAAAAAACGCCATTAGCGAATGAAAAAATTCGCAAAGCTATCGCAAAAGCATTCGACAAGCAAGAACTGACAGATAGTTTGTTAGCGGATGGTGCCGTTCCTGCAAATTATATTGTTCCATCTGATTTTATTTTTGATGAACAGGGCAACGATTTCCGAAGCACAAATGAAGAAATGCTGGAATTTGATGCAGAAGAAGCGAAAAAACTTTGGGCACAGGGGATGGAAGAAGAGGGGCTAAATGAACTGACGCTTGAACTTCTTGGAGATGACATTGCAGTTGCAAAAATAGTTGATGAATATATAAAAAATCAATTGGAACAAAATTTGGATGGATTGACCCTCAATCTTAAGGCAGTGCCGTTTAATGTGAGGCTGGAACTTGATGAAGCTCAAGACTATGAGCTGCAAAGTGCCGCTTGGGGACCTGATTATCAAGATCCAATGACATACTTGGATTTGTTTGTGACGGATTCCCTGCAAAATCGGATGTCTTATTCGAATAGTGAGTTTGATGCGCTAATTGAATCAGCGAAAGGCCAGCTGGCAATGGATCCTGCTGCACGTTGGGATGCAATGGCGCAAGCCGAAAGAATATTGATTGAGGAAGACGCAGCTATTGCGCCAGTTTTTCAATTTGGTTCAATGGTTCTTCAGAAGCCGTATGTGAAAGGTATTGTCAAGCACCCTTTCGGTGGACAATTCGGCTATAAATGGGCATATATTTCAGGGAAAGAGTAAAACATAAGACCCTCATTTTGCTCCTAACCTACAGGCGCCAGTATATTTTTCAAATGATGGCTAGATTGTGCCCAAAAAAAGAGGCTGCCTATGCAACCTCTTTTTTTCATCATTTGCGCTTGCGGCCAAGGCCCATAGCGTTTTGCATTTTTTTGAGTGTTTTGTTGGCAAGCGCCTCGGCTTTTTCTGCACCTTGATCCAAAATAACGTCGAGTTCTTCCGAATTCACCAATTCGTTATAACGTTCTTGGATTGGCGCAAGATGATCTGTAACTGCCTGTGCAACTGAAGCTTTAAAGTCGCCGTAGCCTAGTCCTTCGTATTTTTTTTCGAGATCTTTAATGCTTGTATTGGTTAAGGCAGCTTCGATAGTCAACAAATTTGAAACACCAGGTTTGTTTTCGGGATCAAACTTCACAATGCCCTCTGAATCGGTCACAGCACTCTTTATTTTCTTTTCAATTGTTTTCAAATCATCGAGGAGCGAGATTACTCCTTTTTTATTCGTGTCTGATTTGCTCATCTTTTTTGCAGGATCTTGTAAAGACATGATGCGCGCCCCATTTTTAGGAATGCGTATTTCAGGTATTGTCAAAACATCATTGAATTTTTTATTAAAGCGTTCTGCCAAATCCCGAGTCAACTCGATATGTTGTTTTTGATCATCGCCTACAGGGACCACGTCCGTCTGATACAGTAAAATATCTGCGGCCATCAAAGGCGGGTAAGTCAATAACCCGGACGAAACGGAAGTGTTTTTAGCTGACTTGTCTTTATACTGAGTCATTCGCTCAAGCTCGCCAATTGTTGAAATGCACTGCATCATCCAGCCGGCTTGTGCATGGGCCTGAACTTCCGATTGAATAAACAATGTAGCTTTTTCTGGATCAATTCCAGCCGCAAGGTATAGGGCAGCAAGCGATTTAATCGTTTTTCTAAGTTCTAGCCGGTCTTGCGGCATTGTGATTGCATGCAAGTCAACGATACAGAAAATGCATTCATACTCGTCCTGTAATTCTGTAAACTGTTTGAAAGCGCCAATATAGTTTCCTAGTGTAACGGTACCGGTAGGCTGAACACCTGAAAAGATTTTTTTCATCCAAATTCCTCCTCATAATAAAAAACACAGCACACATCCCTAAAAAAGGGACGAATGATGTGTTTTCCGCGGTACCACCCTAGTTGCCGTCACCGGCCACTCTTCTTCTTAACGTGAAGATCACGGAACTGGCTACTGTTATTTCACCAGTTCAGCTCAAAAGCCCATTCAATACAGCCCAACATCTGTTTCCACCGACCACAGACTCTCTTTATAGAAGGAACCGCATTTACTCTTCTTTATCATCGCTTGATTATATTTGCTATTATAATACAGGAAATATTTTTTGTGCAATGTTTATAACTCATAAATTACAAGCATCAGCCCCATTAAAAGTAACGTAACAGATCCGATAATCAGAAACGGAGCACTTGAAAAACTAAGAAGTTCTGATGGTGGCCTCATTTCATCATCTTCTATAGTGCTTTTGGCTTTAAAGACTTTTCTCATGCTCATGGTGAATATATCAAAAACTCCAGTGCGGATTACAAAAGTCCATAAACCCAAAAATACTATTATGCCCCCATAAATAAAGGAATTATTAATATAGGACAATAATGATAGATTTTCGGACCGAAAAAAGATCGTTACAAAAATAAGGATTTGAACTACAGCTATTCCAATTAATGTTTTTTTCAATATTCCCACCCCTCATTTCTCATCTATTTTAGATGAATTTTAAGAAAAAATCAAAAAAAATCAGGTTTTTTTAAAAAATGTCAAGGGCTTATAAATCCCATTATTACGCTATTTCGCTGAAATATTAATGTCATACTATTGTTACAATAGTGAATATGATTTTAAAAAAGTACTGTACAATAAAAAAAGAATATGTATAATTAACAGTGTACCAAGTTTTCAGAAAATTTAAGGGGGTCAATCAAGTGAAGAACAGCAAGTTATTTTGGCTACTTAGCCTAGTTTTAGTTCTTAGTGCCTTCTTAGCTGCCTGCGGCGGCGGAGGAGATTCTAGCTCTGAAACTTCTACAGAAAAAGAAACAGAAACAGAAGAAGGAACAACAGAAAGCGGTGCTTCAGGCGAACCAGATGCAGAACAAGTATTGAACTTGATGGAAAGCGCTGAAATTCCAAGCATGGATTCGGCAATCGCTGAAGACTCTGTAGCATTTAACATTTTAAACAATGTTAACGAAGGGCTTTACCGTTTGAACCAAGAAAATATCGCTGAGCCTGCTATTGCTGAAGGCGAACCAACAATCAGCGAAGACGGCTTGACTTACACTTTCAAATTGCGTGATGCTAAATGGGATAACGGTGAGCCTGTAACAGCTCAAGACTTCGTATTCTCTTGGCAGCGTGCGATCGACCCAGCAACTGGATCTCCTTATGGTCCTTACATGATGGCTGGTACACTTAAAAATGCTGACAAGATTGCTGCCGGCGATATGGACAAAGCAGAATTAGGAGTAAAAGCAGTTGACGAAAAAACTCTTGAGGTAACTCTTGAGCGTCCAACTCCATACTTCCTTTCACTAATGTCATTCGGTACATTCTATCCGCAAAACGAGAAATTCGTTACTGAAAAAGGCGACGCTTACGCTTCAAACTCTGAAAACTTGCTTTCTAACGGACCATTCAAACTTGCAAACTGGGATGGCACTGGCCTAACTTGGTCATTAGAGAAAAACCCTGAGTATTGGGACGCAGAAACAGTTAAACTTGATACGATCAATGTCGATGTTGTAAAAGAACCTGCTACTGCAGTTAACCTGTACAACTCTGGCGAAAAAGACCGCGCTGGTCTTTCTGGTGAATTTGCATTGCAATACGCTGACAACGAAGAAGTTGTTAAAGAACTAGAACCTACTATTTTCTACTTGAAATTTAACCAAGAACGCAACGGAGAAAAAACTCCACTTGCTAACGTAAACATCCGTAAAGCCATCGCTATGGCTTTCAACAAGCAAGACCTAGTTGACGTCGTTCTTGCGAACGGATCACTTCCTGCTAACTATTTGGTGCCAACAGAATTCACTTTTGATGAAAACAACAAAGATTTCCGCGAAGTAAATGGAAATGAAATGCTTGCTTTCAATGCAGAAGAAGCGAAAAAACTTTGGGCTCAAGGTTTGGAAGAAGAAGGCTTGACTGAAGTATCTCTTGAATTGCTTGGCGGAGATACTGAAACAGCAAAAGCTATGGACGAATACATGAAAGCTCAACTTGAGGAAAACCTTGAAGGTTTGACAGTAAAACTTAAAGCTGTTCCTTTCGGAGTTCGCTTAGAGCTTGACGAGAAACAAGACTATGAAATCCAGACTTCTGGATGGGGTCCAGATTACCAAGATCCAATGACATTCATTGACTTGTTCGTAACTGGTTCTTCTCATAACCACATGGGCTACTCAAACGAAGAGTTTGATAAATTGATTGAACAAGCTAAAGGCGAACTAGCACAAGATGCTGCTGGCCGCTGGAATGCTATGGCTGAGGCAGAGAAAATCATGCTTGAAGAAGATGCGGCAATCGCGCCAATCTACCAACGTGGTTTGATGTCACTTCAAAAGCCATATGTACATGATATTGCTTCTCACCCATTCGGTGGAGATTACAGCTACAAATGGGCTTACATTTCTGGAAAAGAATAAGTTGAACTTGCCATTGTAACAAAATAACAAGAGAGTATATCACTGCTAAAGTGCATATACTCTCTTTTATAATGTATGAAAATTCACGGAAAATTAAACATTTTCTGCTAACTAGAGAAAAAAACAAGCGAAACTGTTGCAATAAACAGAATGCTTGTATAATAGAACTAATCATTTTTGGAGGTGCTAGTATGGCACGATATATTGGTAAGCGCTTAATATATATGTTGATTACTTTAGCGTTGATCGCTACATTCACTTTTTTCCTGATGAAGATTTTACCAGGTTCCCCTATCGCTTCCGCTGATAAGTTATCTCCTGAACAAAGGGCAGTTGTAGAAGCAAGATACGGTCTTGATAAACCGCTACCGGTTCAGTATTTTGATTATATGCTAGGCCTGGCACAAGGAGATTTGGGCATATCCATTAACCAATTCAAAGGTGCTAATGTAACTGACGTTATTATAAGCCGCATGGGGCCATCAGCTCAAATCGGTTTCCAAGGCATGGTTTTAGGTACTGTAATCGGTGTATTGCTTGGTATGATTGCAGCTTTGCGCCAAAACACTTGGATTGATTATTCCAGTACCTTGGTAGCAATCGTTGGTATTTCGATTCCATCCTTTGTCTTCGCCTCCTTGCTTCAATATTACTTTGCATTACAATTAGAATGGTTCCCGGTCGCACTTTGGAAAGATGGCTTCATGTCGAGTGTATTGCCATCTATTGCACTTGCCATGTTCCCGCTTGCAACAGCAGCGCGATTTATCCGTACGGAAATGATTGAAGTTTTAGGTTCGGATTATATTACATTAGCGCGTGCAAAAGGGGCAAGCGGTTCTGAAATTGCATTCAAGCATGCATTCCGCAATGCTTTGATTCCGCTTATTACGGTTCTTGGGCCAATGGCTGTAGGTATCCTCACAGGATCTCTAGTAGTAGAACAAATTTTTGCAATTCCTGGTATCGGGGAACAATTCGTTAAATCCATCATGGTCAGCGACTTCTCAGTTATCATGGGAACAACTATTTTCTTCTCCGTGTTCTTGATCGTCGTTATTTTAATAGTAGATATTCTATACGGCATCATTGATCCTCGGATTCGTCTTTCAGGAGGTAAAAGTTAATGACTCAAAATCTTGAAAAGTTACCAAAAGGTTCTTTTGAACGCATTACTGTGAGTGCGGAGCAAGCTGAGCGCATCTCAAAACCAAGTGTAAGCTTCTGGCAAGATGCCTGGTATCGTCTTCGGAAGAACAAAGGTGCCCTTGTTAGTTTAGTTCTATTTGCTTTAATTTTGTTTATGTCTTTCCTCGGTCCAGTCATCAGTCCGTATGAGCCGAATGCTCAAACGATTACACATGCAAATTTACCGCCGAAAATTCCGGTCATTGAAAATCTTGGTATTTTCGATGGAGTAGGAAAACTTGGAGGCAAAGAAGTAGACTTATATGAATTGAAGAAAGTTGAAGTGAATTATTGGTTCGGTACTGACGGACTCGGGCGTGATATGTTCTCCCGTGTTTGGAAAGGAACTCAAGTTTCCTTATTTATTGCGTTTGTTGCTGCTGCAATCGATATGATCATTGGCGTAATATACGGAGGGATCTCGGGTTATTTCGGCGGCCGCGTGGATGATATCATGCAGCGCATCGTTGAAATTCTTACAGGTATTCCGAATCTTGTTGTAGTAATTCTCTTTATTTTAGTTATGGATCCTGGAATCTTGGCCATCATCATCGCCTTGACCATTACCGGTTGGACCGGAATGTCCCGTGTGGTCCGTGGGCAAGTACTGAAATTCAAGAGCCAAGAGTTTGTGTTGGCGGCTAGAACATTAGGGGCAAGCGACAGCCGCATTATCTGGAAACATTTAATGCCGAACGTTCTTGGCATTATCATCATCAATACTATGTTCACTATTCCTAGCGCTATTTTCTTTGAAGCATTCTTAAGCTTCATTGGATTGGGATTACAGGCACCAGACGCGTCGCTTGGTACGTTGATCAACGATGGTTACAAGTTGCTTCAATACCAACCGCATATTCTTGCGATTCCTGCTGTTGTCTTGAGTTTAATCATGATCGCCTTCAACTTGATCGGTGACGGACTTCGTGATGCTCTTGATCCTAAGATGAAAGATTAAGGAGGAAAGACTGAAATGGAGAAAATTCTACAAGTTAAAGATCTGGAGCTTTCCTTCAACACGTTTGCAGGCGAAGTAAAAGCTATCCGCGGAGTTAACTTTGATTTATATAAAGGTGAGACGCTGGCAATTGTAGGGGAGTCCGGTTCAGGTAAATCGGTAACTACTAAATCCATTATGCGCTTATTGCCGGAGCATTCTGCTGAATTCAAAAATGGAGAAATTTTGTTCGGCGGACGCGATTTGACTAGATTAACGGATAAGGAAATGCAAAAAATCCGCGGAAAAGAAATTGCTATGATCTTCCAAGATCCGATGACTTCTTTGAATCCGACCATGCCTATTGGACGTCAGCTTACAGAGCCGCTTTTAAAGCATCAAAAAATCAGCAAAGCAGAAGCGAAAAAAGTGGCAATTGACTTGTTGCGGCTTGTAGGGATGCCTAAACCGGAACTGCGGATGAAACAATATCCGCACCAATTTTCAGGTGGACAACGCCAGCGGATTGTTATTGCGATTTCACTTGCATGTAATCCGCAAATTCTGATTGCAGATGAGCCGACAACGGCATTGGATGTAACTATCCAAGCGCAGATTCTAGAGCTCATGAAAGATCTTCAAAAGAAAATTGACACATCCATCATCTTCATTACGCATGATCTTGGAGTTGTGGCTAACGTAGCTGACCGGGTAGCGGTAATGTATGGTGGGAAAATTGTAGAAATCGGTACAGTAGATGAAATTTTCTACAATCCTCAACATCCGTATACATGGGGCTTGCTGAGTTCAATGCCTTCTCTGGACGCCGAGGATGCGAAATTATACGCTATTCCAGGAACTCCGCCAGATTTGCTTTCTCCGCCAAAAGGAGATGCGTTTGCGCTTCGGAGTGAGTATGCTTTGCAGATTGATATGGAGCAAAATCCTCCATTTTTCAAAGTCAGCGATTCCCATTATGCAGCAACATGGCTCTTGCATCCGGATGCCCCTCGGGTCGAGCCTCCGGCAACTGTTATTGAGCGTATGAAGAAGTTCCCGGGAAGCAGATATTATGAAGGGAGCAGAGTGTAATGGCTGAAAAGTTACTGGAAATCAAAAATTTAAAGCAACATTTTAACGTTGGGAAAGCAAACGAAGTCCGCGCTGTAGATGATATTAGCTTTGATATCTATAAAGGAGAGACATTAGGATTAGTTGGGGAGTCAGGTTGCGGGAAATCGACGACTGGACGCTCAATCATCCGTTTGTACGATGCGACTTCTGGAGATGTATTTTTCGAAGGTGAAAATGTTCACGGCAAAAAGTCGAAGAAGGACTTGAAAAAATTCAATCGCAAAATGCAGATGATTTTCCAAGATCCATACGCATCATTGAATCCGCGTATGAAAGTTATGGATATCGTTGCAGAAGGTATCGATATCCATGGTTTAGCAAAAAATCCGGCGGAACGAAAAAAAATGGTTTTCGATTTACTGGAAACAGTAGGATTGAACAAAGAACACGCGAACCGTTACCCTCACGAGTTTTCAGGTGGACAGCGCCAGCGTCTTGGTATTGCGCGTGCACTTGCAGTTGATCCGGACTTTATCATTGCAGATGAGCCGATTTCTGCTCTTGACGTTTCTATCCAAGCTCAAGTGGTCAATTTACTGAAAGAGCTTCAAGAAGAAAAAGGATTAACGTATCTGTTTATTGCCCATGATTTATCGATGGTAAAATATATTTCAGATCGTATCGGCGTTATGTATTTTGGCAAGCTGGTGGAACTTGCGCCGGCAGAAGATTTGTACAAAAATCCGATGCATCCGTATACTCAATCCCTCTTGTCAGCAATACCGCTGCCGGATCCAGACTATGAACGTAATCGTGTACGGAAATCGTATGACCCTGCAGTTCACAGCTATGCAGAAGGTGAAGATGTCCAAATGAGAGAAATTACTCCAGGCCATTTTGTTCATTGTTCAGTACGTGAATTTGAATCGTTAAAAGCAACTGCATCTCGAGTTTAAAGAAAAAGCAATGTCAATTTTTTGAGGCCACTGAAAAACCCTAAGAAAAAGCATCGAATTTCTGATTTTAGAAATTTGGTGCTTTTTTTGTTGTATACTGGTTTTAACTTCAAGGAGGGATAACCATGATGCCAGACAGACCGTCCATGAAACCCAGTCCTTATGCCGCCCTTTATGATCTTGTCATCCCCCACGACCA
>NZ_PYAT01000017.1 GCF_003014655.1 Planomicrobium soli
ACTACATCCGACCATTTCAAAAATTAAACTGCCACTCTCCGATTGAATATCGGACAATGGCAGCTTAGGTGTTTTTTTCAAATGTCTCAAATTAACGGGTCAGTTCAAAAATCCAATACGTCTTTTTGTTTACAATGATTTAAGTAAAGCAGAAATTTTCTGCTCGCTAAAATGAAAATTACAATATTGAAAGAGGCTGCACGAGGAACAGCAAGACGATCATGACAAGGTGAGCGATAATAATCAACGGCATGCTGCGCTTCCATTCATAGAGAGCACCCAGGACCAGTCCTGCTGCAAGTCCTGCTAATTGGCCAGGCCAAAAATTCCCAAGCCCGAGGGCAAGGCCGAAAAGAATAGCAGAAAGAAAAATTGCTGCAAATGTCGTCATATACTGCTTGAGTTGCTGTTGAACAAATCCTCGCCAAAATATTTCTTCCCCGGGTACAATGATGAACATTAAGAGCAAATAGTGCCAAATTGTCGTAGGAGCAAAATTTGCCAGGAAGCTGGAAACGCTGTTTTCAATTTGCACAGGAATGAGTTGGAGAAGTTTATAGCCAAGGGCAATGATCCCATAAATAAGAGTTCCGTATCCCAATCCGAATATCATCGACTTCCAAGTAGGCAGTTCATCTGAAATATCGCTGAAAACAATGGAAGCGGACATTAAAACGAGTAAAGCAAACGTGTACATATACCAAAAAGTCGACGTTTTATCAAATGACCAATAATAGAGCCCGTAAGCCAACGGAAGAAAAAGTAAAAGCTTGTGGCTTGCAAAAAATCTTAACATAAAAATCCTCCTAAAAATAAAAACCGAACTTCCGCATTGTAAGAACGGCAAGAACAAAGATGGTTCTCTTCCAGGGTTATTGTATAATAATGGAGAGTCCTTCTATTGCTATTGATAAGCAAACCACTTCAAGAAGTAATTTTATTAAACAGGGCGAATATTATTCGTCCACCGATTATTATAACAGAACTTGCCGAATTTTATGCAGGGCTAAGGAGAATTGCAATGACAAATTACAACAGCATGCTCGACCAATTAAAAGCAGGTGAACTTTCCTCAAGTACCATCCAGAAAGAGGAGTTTTTGGACTTTCGGGCAGTATTGATCGCACGTCCTGATTTTAAACACTTTAAAGGTGCCGCTTTCCATCATGGTACGACCATCTATACATACCAGGAAGAAGCAGCAAATAATCTATAGAAACCAGCAAAACCAAGGGGGATGAATTGTGGGCACGTTATCTGAAGTGAAAGCACATTTAAATGAGTTGGTTGTAGGCAGAGAAAGAGAAATTGATTTTATGTTAATCGCATTGATCCAAGAAGGGCATGTTCTTCTAGAAAGCGTCCCCGGCTCCGGGAAAACATGGATGGCAAAAGCGTTTGCCGGTTCATTTCAGGGAGTGTTCCGGCGACTGCAATTTACGCCGGATGTGCTTCCTTCTGACGTTACTGGCATCCGTTTCTTTAATCCAAAAACCCAAGATTTTGAACTTCGCCCTGGTGCGGTTTTGACCAATTTGCTGCTGGCTGATGAAATCAACCGAGCTACGCCACGTACGCAATCCAGTTTGCTTGAAGCTATGGAAGAAAAGCAGGCGACGATCGACGGAGAAACAGTGCAATTGCCCAATCCGTTTATTGTTATTGCGACACAAAATCCAGTGGAGTCGCAACAAGGAACATTTCCGCTTCCAGCGGCTCAATTAGACCGCTTTTTATTCCGATTGGAGATCGGGTATCCGAACATGACTGAAGAAATGGCGATTATCCGCAATTTTCGCGATAACGTATCCCATAAAAAAGAAATCCGTCCGGTTGCTTCAATTGAAGAAGTTAAGGGATGGTCAGCTGCTGCGAAAAATGTAACCGTCCATGAAGACATTGAAAAATATATTGTAGCGCTTGTCCGGGCAACACGGGAACATCCGATGATAGAGCTTGGGTTGAGTTCACGTGCCGCGTTGGCGCTTGTCCACGCTGCCCAAGGAAAAGCGTTTATAGATGGCCGCGCTTTCGTGACGCCAGACGATGTAAAATACATTTTTGAACCTGTCGCCGTCCATCGTATTTTGCTGAATCCGGAAGGAATGCTTATTCATGAACCAGCTGCCGTACTGCGGGAACTTGTTAATACTATCGCTTCACCAGTAGAGGCGGTTTAATGGAGTGGATACGCCATGAGTATAATACAAAAAGCATAAAAGGGCTTATTGTATTATTGGCAGTGTTCTTTTTCCTGATGATGGCCTTCCTCCAGTTTACCGCTGCAGCTGTATTAGCGTTTCTCCTTGCAATTGCCGGTTTGCAGCTTCTTTATTTCAAGCAGGTCGGCAAAGGGCTGGAATTTCAGAATTCAAAATATCGCAAACGCGTTTTAAACGGAGGCGAAACAGCATGGGAGCTTGAATTCGAGAATAGAGGCTTGCCGATTTGGGGAGGAATACTGAAACTTTCTTTTTACGATTCTGTTGCACCTCTATGCAACACGGGAAGCAACTATACAGAAACAATTGAAGTGGATGTACCATTCACAATCGGGTTGAATCAGAAGATGACCGTACAAGTGCCATTAATCGCACAAAAAAGAGGCTTATCAAGAATATATAAAATGGAGCTTCTTATTCCGCATCCGTTTGCAGAAGGGCATGCCTCGCTCGAATACCGGCCGATGGTGTTGCAGGAGCTAGTAGTCTATCCAAAATTACGAAGTTATTCGATTCGCAATATACCAACCCGCCAGAAACCAGGCCAATTCAATTTAAAGTATTCCTTGTACGATGATATGCTTCAGCCGGTCGGCACCCGGGATTATGTGCCGACTGACCAATTTAATCAAATTCATTGGAAAGCCAGTGCACGCATGCAGGCTTTCCAGACAAAAATCTTTACCAAAGTAACAAATGAATCGATGCTTTTTGTACTCGATGTGGCAAGTGGATATTCCACCATTCATAACTTAGAAGAGCGCATCGAGGAACTCGCAGCTTATATTGAACACTGCTACGCCGATAATATTCCGTACGCTATTGCCATTAACATGCGCTCAGCCGGCAAATATCCTTATTTTTATTTAGCAGCTGAAGCAGGTGCGATGCAGCGGCAAAGAGCGCTTGAATTGCTGGCTGTCATCTCGAAAAATCATTCGACTCTTCCGCTTCGTGTGATGATGGCGCATATGGATGTCCACATCGATTTGCCATTTAGCACTTACTTATTGACTGATAAACTGGGAGACACAAGCCGCTTTCTGGCAGAATGGAGTACACGGACCAACATAGGCATTTTAGAAAGCCGGAATGGAGGGAATACGGGATGACTCAGCGACTTCTTTCCGCATCTAATTATATGCTTGATGCTTTCCTGCTTTCTTTATTTCTGGTTTTTATCGATGCTGGAACTAGTATGCCGCTGCCGTTTATATGGCTGTCGCTTAATGCACTAGCCGCTCTTTTGTCATTTGCAGCTTTTCTGCAAATTCCTTATCGATCGGACGTCCTAGCTGTGCTCGGTGCCGGGTCAATGAGCTTGGCTTTTTTTGCCGGAGCTTCTACAATTACCTTTTTGCTCTTCTCTTTAGCAGCTATTTATCGCCTCCATGTGCACTTTTCAGCTGGAGATGAAGAACTCGATTCGGATAACCGTTTTCTCATTAAATTTATTTTGCTGTTTGTAACAGTCTTGAGTATCAGCTTGATCAATCCGAACGCTGGCAAAAGTGGCATTCTTTATGCTATCGCGATTATCGCCGTTTCTTTCTACGTAGTCTCCCGGTTGCTTCATCACTATATCAAAGCCAGAAACGAGGGTGCTTTGCTCCATCAGCTCCTATTGTCGGTCTTGGGAATTTTAGGGTTATCAGCAGTCGGCGGTGTCTTAGTCTATGGGATTGCAGAAGATACAAGATATGCTTTAGGTGCTTTGCTTGGTAGATTAGCCAGCATCTTATTTTGGCCACTGGCTGTGTTGATGGACAAACTCGTCGAGTTTCTGAACGGTTTATCGAATGAAGAACAAAAGCAGCAAACCAGTGAGAATATGAATATGACTGAAGGGAACGATCCGCCTTCGAGTGACATAACCCCTGCTGCTGCGGATTTTCCTTTTGAACTGATTTTGATTGCAATCTTGCTATTTCTGCTGTTCTTTCTCGTGCTCCGTTTGCGCAAAGTGAAAATCGACAAAGCAGAAAAAAGAAAAGCCACAACTATCAAAATTGAACGCTTCACTGCTCCATCATCCTCGCCATTTGCCAAAGAAGAAATTCTCTATACCATGGTGGATTCAGACGTTGTCCGGAAAGCTTTCCTTGATTTTGAACGAACAGCTGAAAGAGGGGACAAAGGGCGGAAAAGCCATGAAACTGTCCGGGAGTGGCTAAAGAGAATGGGCTGGACGGCAACCGAACAATTTTACGAAACTTATGAATTTGCCCGGTACGGAAATGGGGAAATTCCAGAAACAAAAGTACTGCCATTTTTGGAAGAAATAAAAAAAATAAAAGAAAAATATTTGAAATTAAATGTTTAAAGAAATATGCCCCGGGTATTGTATACTTGAACACAGCAACATTCTCATTTCCCCCTTTTGTGGTCGGTCCGTTTTACGGGTCGGCTTCTTTTTTTGCTTATTTTTAAGTAAATGTCTAACAGCCTAATCTAAAGTTCCTTAATAGAAGATCGACCCCTGCAGCTTAGAAATTTTCTCAGGACTTTTTGAGGCCGATCCTCCTTTTATTAACTATGTTGCTTCTCTTACTAAGAAGAGTCATCACTGTTTTGTATCATTTAACGGAGCTCTGGAAATATCGCACACTGAAAAGTGGCGTTGCTTTGTTGTTTAAAAACATACAGTGAATTAACAGAAGATTTTTGATAGACTGAAGATAAGGAGAAAGGGAGGTTTTTAGATGAAACTGGGATTTATTGGGACGGGAGTCATGGGCAGCAGTTTGGTCAAACACTTGCTGAACAACCATCATGAAGTGGCTATTTATACTCGTACAGCTAAGAAGGCAGAGAAGCTGGTGGAAGCAGGAGCAGTTCTTGTTGAATCGCCAATGCAAGTGGCCAAACAAGCGGATGTCATCTTTACTATGGTCGGCTATCCGAAAGATGTGGAGGATATTTATTTTGGCCAAAATGGCTTATTGGAGCATGCAAAAGAAAATGCGGTCTTGATTGACTTGACAACATCTAAACCGAATTTGGCACAGCGAATATTTCAAGCTGGAGCTGAAAAAGGCATACATACGCTTGATGCTCCTGTATCAGGCGGCGATACCGGCGCACAAAAAGGAACGCTGTCTATTATGGTGGGCGGAGAACAGCCGACATTTATGAGTGTATTGCCTTTATTGGAACTGTTTGGCGAAAATATCATCTATCAAGGGCCTGCAGGTGCGGGACAGCATACCAAAATGTGCAACCAAATCAACATCGCTTCCAACATGATCGGCGTATGCGAGTCACTCATTTACGCGAAAAAAGCCGGACTCGATCCTGAAACGGTCTTAAGATCTATCTCCACCGGAGCAGCAGGGTCCTGGTCGCTGTCGAACTTGGCTCCCCGAATGATCAAAGGAGATTTCCAGCCGGGTTTTTATATCAAACACTTTATCAAGGATATGAAAATAGCAGCGGAAGAAGCCCATGCGTGGGGGTTGGATCTGCCAGGTCTGCAGTTGTCGCTGCAGATGTACGAAAGTTTGGCGGATGAAGGCTATAATGACAATGGAACACAAGCGCTCATCCACTATTTTGAAAAATAAAAAAAGCCAGAGACCTTTAATAGTCTTTAGCTTCTGTAAGTTAATCAAAATATGATTTTTTTGGTGTATAAAACCGGTCTGTTTGCCGGGCGTTGTATGGTTTAGCGATAGGTTGCATGGGCTGTGTTTTCTTTTCCGGCTGAAGCCCTGTCAGATTGCTTAAAATCTCTTTCGCTACTTTCAAATTCATCCGGCTGGCCGGATTGCGATAAGACTCATCCAAGTGGCCCAAATGGTCAAGTTGGTCAAAGTCTTCTTTTTTCGGCAGCATATGAAAATAATATTCTCCGCATTTGACGAGGACTGAAGATTGCTGTTGACTTTTCCGAGGGTTTTTACTGAAGTGTAGGCCAATTTTTTTAGCGCGGTCTTGAAGGATCATTACCATCAGTGCTTCTTTTTTTAAAGCATATAAGTATTGGTTATCGGGTGCGGTTTTCGCATGCCTGTTGACTGTGAAAATGGCTTGCGCAATATCCGAATCCGATTTTCGAATTGCCATGAACTCATTCCTTTCTCTAAAACTAACGTGCTGTTCTGCTTCTTTATCATAGCAAAGTTTTGTATAAGTGTATACTGATCGAGAATGTCGAAAGTGATTGATTTAAGTCGATTTTTAGATGCTAAGGAGGATGCTTAATGTACACGGACAAAACAATTATTGTTACTGGCGGTTCAAGTGGAATGGGCTTGCATATGGCCAAGAAGTTCGCTTCGGAAGGAGCGAATGTTGTTATTACCGGCCGCGACATGGAACGTTTGAACGATGCGGTCGTCCAAATAAGGGGAGATCGAGGTTCTGTTGAAGTTTTCCAGATGGACGTCCGTGAACCGGAACATGCTAAAGCGATGGTGAAGTTTGCCCATGATACATTTGGAAGGGTAGACGGGTTGGTCAATAATGCAGCAGGGAACTTTGTTGTCCATGCTGAGAAGCTTTCTCCCAATGGCTGGAAATCGGTCATTGATATCGTGTTGAACGGGACATTTTTTTGTTCACATGCAGCCGGAAATTATTGGATTGAAAATGGCGTAAAAGGGAATATTCTTAATATGCTAGCTACATACGCTTGGAATGCAGGAGCAGGTGTAGCCCATTCAGCTGCAGCAAAAGCTGGCGTCATGTCGTTGACCCGGACATTGGCAGTCGAATGGGGGACTCAATACGGGATCCGGGTAAATGGCATTGCCCCAGGACCGATTGAACGGACAGGCGGAGCTGATAAACTTTGGGAATCCGAAAAAGCTGCCAAACGGACGCTGGAGTCGATTCCGCTTGGGCGTTTAGGCAAGCCGGAAGAAGTGGCAGAACTGGCTGCATTCATCATGTCGGACAAAGCTTCGTATATGAACGGGGAAATTGTGACGCTTGACGGTGGTCAGTGGTTGAACAAATTTCCATTTTAAGCAAAGATAGCGCTAACAATTAAATAGTTTTGATGAAGATGTTGTGATAAGATGAAGTCGAATCGATTAATTTCTTTATCACGGGCAGCAGAAGGAGTAATGCACATGATTTCATTACCGAGCAGAGATTTTCTTGAAACTCGAATTGAAGATTACATCATTTCGTCTGAAAAAGTCGCTCATGTTCAATTAGGCAATAGTGCTGAGCATGCATTGCTTGTATTAACGAAAACAGGTTATTCGGCAGTACCTGTTCTGGATTTGAAATACCGGTTTTGCGGTTTGATTAACGCTCAGCGCATAACGGAATCAATTTTAGGCATGAACCATATCGAATACGAACGTTTGCCGGAAATACGAGTTGAAGATATTATGCAGACAGATCTCCCTTTAATAAAAATAAACGACCGCTTCCAACGGGCATTGGATTTACTGATCAACCAAAACTTTCTTTGTGTAGTGGATGATGATGGCATGTTTATGGGGATCTTGACTCGGCGCGTCATACTGAAGCAATTAAAAAAGCAAATTTATCAAATAAGAAACAGTCAATAATGGATAAAGGAAGGTCTCTTAAAAGAGGCCTTTTTTCTGTCGTCAGGAAGAAGGTACATTTGGTATGAAAAAAACGAATCGGCCCCTTGTGCTGGCTTCGGTGATGCTCGCCATGTTTGTCGGAGCAGTTGAAGCGACCATCGTCTCCACCGCCATGCCTAGCATTTCAGCAGACCTTGGAGGGTTTTCCAAATACAGCTGGGTTTTTTCCGCTTATCTATTGATGAGTACAGTGACAGTTTTGCTGTATGGGAAATTATCCGATATTTTTGGCCGGAAACCGATCTTTGCTGTCGGAATCTTACTGTTTTTAATCGGGTCTTTGGTATGCGGCTTTGCTACATCCATAGAAGAACTCATTTTTTACCGTTTTATTCAAGGGTTGGGGGCAGGAGCGGTCCTGCCGATTGCCACTACCATTGTCGGCGACATTTACTCGGCTGAAGAGCGTGCAAAAGTCCAAGGCTACTTATCAAGCGTCTGGGGCATTTCTGCAGTAACTGGACCTGCAATAGGAGGAATGCTGGTAGCAACCATCGGATGGCAATATGTATTTTGGGTGAATATTCCACTGGGTATATTAGCGCTGTTAGGGGTAATGTTATTTTTAGTGGAGCCTCCAAAACAGCAAAAACCTTCGATCGATTATGCAGGAGCTATTTTGTTGACCGTGTCGTTGACTTGTTTCCTATACTGGCTTGTTGAAGGTGGTGTAGGGTTTGATTGGCTTTCTTATGAAACATTGCTTTTATTAAGTGGGACTGTAATTAGCGGCATCATTTTTGTAAGGGTTGAACGCGCGGCAAAAGATCCGATGATGCCTTTCGATATTTGGAAAAACAATGCAATCCTTTATGCAAACTTAGTATCGCTGGCAACAGGAATCATAGTGATTGGGGTCACCAGTTATCTGCCTACATATGTAACAGGAGTGATGGAGCAGCCGGCGACGATTGCTGGATTTACTTTGACAGCTATGTCTATCGGCTGGCCAGTAGCCGCCTTTTTTTCGGGGAGGCTGTTAATCAAAATTGGCTATTTTCGGACGACCCTGGCCGGCTGTGTTTTTCTTGTGATTGGGACAATGCTGTTTGTTTTTATGCGACCAGAATTCGGGCCTTTTTGGGCAGCGATTTCAAGCTTTTTTGTTGGAGTCGGCATGGGGTTGACTAGTACAGCGTTCATCGTATCGATTCAAGCGGCTGTCGCCTATGAACAGCGGGGATCGGCAACAGCCTCTTTCATGTTCATGCGCAATTTGGGCAGTACTATGGGAGTAGCGCTTCTTGGCAGCATCTTGAATACATCCCTATTAGCTTACTTTAAAGAGCGAGGCGAAGACATGTCGGTCAATGCCATCAACGGATTGTTGACAGAAAAAGGCAGGGCAAGTCTTTCACTGGAAACATTAAGTTTTCTCCAGAAAGGCCTTTCCATGTCTTTGCAAAATGTTTATGGAGTGACGGCGTTATTTGCAGCGATCAGCTTTTTGCTGATATTTGGTCTGCCTAGAAAGAAAGGGGCCTAAAGAATGGCGAACGAAGAACTCATTATCAAAGTGCTTGCTGAAGAAGGAAATATGAGAAAAGCGGCTGAACGGTTATTTCTGTCCCAGCCCGCTCTATCCCAGCGTCTTCAATCGATAGAAAAAGAATGGGGAGAACTGTTGTTTATCCGTTCACAGAAAGGGTTAACACCGACGCCAGCCGGAGAATTGGTGATCGCTTACTCCAATGAAGTGCTGCAGCGAAAAGAAGAAGTCTTCGAAGTGCTGCATACATTAACATCAAAAGTGCATGGAACGTTGAAAATTGCTTGTGCAACAATCATAGGGCAAAATTGGCTTCCTAAAGTATTAAAAGATTTTGTTACGCTTTATCCGGAAGCGAAAATCCAGCTTATCACTGGATGGAGTTCTGAAATTGTCCGAGCCTTGTATGAAGGAGAGGCGCACATTGGCATTGTTCGGGGGCATACGGATTGGAAAGGGGCTAAAATCCATTTGTTCCGAGACATTTTGTATTTGGTGGACAAAGAAATTGACTCTTTAGATCAAGTTATGGAAACAGAGCGTCCATTTATCCAATTCAAAAGCGACTCCAATTACTATGAAGAAATCCAGCAGTGGTGGCAAAAGCATTTCGAGTCCAATCCCAAAAGGCAGATTACAGTGGATCAAATTGAAACATGCAAGCAAATGGCTGTCAACGGAATCGGATATGCTATTTTGCCGTCCATCACGTTAAACGGAACAGAAAATGTGCATACGGTGCCGCTTTCGAGCAATGCAGAAGAGCTGGAATTGACGCGGGATACGTGGCTTATTGGCTATGAATCCGCATTTCAACTGAGGCAAGTCGAAGCATTCGTCGATGTGGTAAAAAAACATGCTGCTTTATTTGAGTAGAGTGGATGAATTATTATTCGAAATCCGCTATACTTGATTCATTACATAATAGAAAGAGGTTTAATGATGAAACAAATGGATGCAAATGAAATTATCTCGTACATACAAAACGCAAAAAAGACAACTCCTGTAAAAGTTTATGTAAAAGGCGAAAGAGTTGCTTCTCTTGATTTTGGTGCTTCTGCTAAAGTTTTTGGTGAAAATAACAGTGCAACTGTGTTCGGGGAATGGTCTGAAATTCAACCGGTATTAGAAGCTAATTCTGCAGCTATCGCAGATTATGTTGTTGAAAATGACCGCAGAAATTCTGCTATTCCACTGTTGGATATGAAGAACATCAACAGCCGCATTGAGCCGGGGGCATTTATCCGTGAAAATGTTGAAATTGGAAATAATTGTATCATTATGATGGGCGCAGTAATCAATATCGGTGCAGTAATCGGCGACGGCACAATGATTGATATGGGCGTTGTGCTTGGCGGTCGTGCGACAGTTGGGAAAAATTGCCACATCGGTGCAGGTGCGGTACTAGCTGGCGTCATTGAACCGGCTTCAGCGACACCAGTGATTGTGGAAGATGATGTGATGATTGGAGCTAATGCGGTTGTCCTTGAAGGTATTCGCATCGGCAAGGGCGCGGTCGTTGCAGCCGGAGCAGTCGTTATTGAAGATGTCCCTGAAAACTCAGTCGTTGGCGGAACTCCAGCCCGCGTCTTGAAGCTCATGGATGAAAAAACACGTTCGAAAACTGAAATCAAACATGAACTAAGACAGCTGTAAAAGGTACTGTATATGGATTTAATTAAAATTAGACGAGAATTGCACGAAATTCCGGAAATCGGGTTTCAAGAATTCAAAACTCAGCGATATTTGCTTGACCTTATTGCTTCCTTGCCGCAAGAGCGGTTAGAAGTAACCGAATGGAGAACTGGAATTGCAGTTAAAGTTGCGGGAAAAGATCCAGCAAAAACGATAGCATGGCGAACGGATATTGATGGTCTACCTATTAGTGAAGAAACTGGCCTGCCTTTCAGCTCAAAGCATTCCGGATTTATGCACGCTTGTGGCCATGACATTCATATGGCGACGGCCCTCGGACTTTTAGGGAAATTGATTGAAGAGCCGCTTGAAGATCATGTTGTAATTTTGTTTCAACCTGCCGAGGAAGGGCCAGGAGGTGCGTTGCCACTATTGGATTGGCTAAAAAACGATAAACCGGATTTTATGCCGGATCTTATTTGTGCCCTTCATATAGCGCCGGAACATCCGATTGGAACGGTTGCTACAAAACCGGGTCTGTTGTTTGCCAATACTTCGGAACTCTTTATTGATTTGCATGGCAAAGGTGGGCATGCCGCTTTCCCGCATTTGACGGAAGATATGGCAGTTGCAGCTGCTTCGTTGCTGATGCAGCTGCAGACAATTGTCAGCCGCAATATCAATCCGATGGATAGCGCCGTGCTGACGGTTGGAAAGTTAAGTGCGGGTACAGTACAGAACATCATCGCTGAACACGCTCGGTTAGAAGGAACTATCCGGACACTGAACAACGAGTCGATGGCGAAGGTGAAACAGCGCATCGAGAGGATTTGCCGGGCAGTTGAAGAAGCATACAATTGCCGGGTGTCTATCGATTATGGCTCCAGCTATTTAGAAGTCAATAACAATCCGGAATTGGCAGAAGAGTTTCTTCAGTTTGCTGGCAGTTTCAACGGCGTTACTGCGGTCAGAAGCGAAGCGGCGATGACTGGCGAAGACTTTGGTTACTTTACTGCTGAAATACCGGGCTTGATGTTTTGGGCAGGTGTCGAATCTAATTTCGGTTTGCATCATTCCAAGCTGAATCCGGACGAAGCGATCCTTGGCATCATGCCGAATTTAGTTCACCAATTTTTTAAATCACTTTGAAAAGTAGGCGCCCAAAGGCGACCTACTTTTTTTCTGTGAAGAAGGAACTATTTCTCGTTCATAACGTACTAATTACAAGAGAGCAAAAAAGGGGGATTTGTTATGTACAGACGCTTGGTGGCAATAGTGGCAAGCGCAATTTTAATGGGGTTATTTTTAATGCCGCAAGTTTCGCTTGCTGCGCCAAGCATTACAATCGATGCTAGTGCGGGGCTGCAGAATAAAGTGAAATACGAGAAAGGCTTGCCGCTCCAATTCACATTAACAAATAATGGATCGGCGTTTTTAGGAGACCTGGTGTTCAGTTATTCTGAAAGCTATTCATCGGGAGTTGGATTAGCTGTGCCGATTGAACTATCTGCCGGCGAAACCAAAACAATCCAGGTAGCTTCATCCGGTCTATCAGATATGTCCTACATGGGAGGCACCTCTGCTCAAAACATATTTCTGTTTGAGGATGGATGGGAAAAAGGAAAATCGATTAAATTTACAGGATCAAAAACGATAAAGCCTGCCTATTTTTCTCCAATGTCTTTGTTTATTGCGAGCTTAACTTCCAATTCAGATCGCCTTCAGCAACTCAGAGGAATTTCTATGGGCAACAGCGAAGGAACACAACTTTTCCATCTTAATCAAATGAATCAATTTACGCTGCCGTCGGAAGCTGTGGCGTGGGAAGTAGTGGATTATTTAGTGATTGATGAGTTTGCCTACAGCGATTTGCCGGATTCCGTCCAGCAAGCTGTACTTCAGTGGGTTCAGCAAGGGGGCCATGTTGTTGTAGGTTCGACTGGGAATCTGGATGCTGAACTTGGCAACTTAAGTGAGTTTTTGCCGCTGAATCTAGGAAGCTCCATTGATGTTCTTATACCTGGCCTCGATGAAAAAGTCCCGGTGTTTGAAGCGGAAGCAAAAAAGAATGCAAAAACTTTACTGGAAACCAATGATCAAGTGCTTGCAGCAAGTCAGCAGATCGGCTCTGGGACGCTGACACAGACCAGTTTCTCTTTAGGGGATGAAGTTGTTTCAACGCAAAAAGGATATGCTCCATTGATTAGCAGCTTATTGCAAAAAAACAAAGTTTCACAGCTAAACTTTCAAGGCGAACCTTTGCGCGATAGGATGGCTTACCAAGTAGGGGATGTCAACGAACTGTTTGAAAGCTTTGCCGTATCAAAAATGTTGATTATGGGTATTGTCATTTTATATATTTTGTTAATTATTCCCGTGCTTTATATTATCTTGAAGAAAAAGGATAAGCGTGAATATGCCTGGATTATCATTCCGGCAGCAGCAGTAGTGACATCGGTCGGGCTTTTTGCGCTTGGAGCAAAAGACCGCCTTGGCAATGCGCAAATACAGCAAACCGGATTTTTTGAAGTAAATGCTACTAACGGCTTGAATGGCCATTACGTCAACTCGATATTATCAAACAAAGGAGGCGATTATCAGTTTGTCGCCCCATCTTCTACAACGATGACATATCGGTTAAAGTCGCAAATGACGGAGCAAGTGCCTCATTCAGCTGCGATGCTGGAGCGGCAAGCTGCTGGGAACAGCTTGACATTACGCGATATGCGCTATTGGTCAGTGGCTACCATCATGGGAGAGTCCTATATTGAAAATACTGGAAGCTTCGATGTCCGCTTGAATGTGGCCAACAAGAAAATAGGCGGAACCATCACGAATAACTTTCCATTTGCAGTGGAAGATGTCTCAGTTTGGACAGGTTCACGCTTAATAGCGTTAGGCGACCTAAATCCAGGCCAAGAGCTTCAAGTCGAAGAAACGATCAACTCTGATATTTTAGCTCCTGCATCTTCTGTTGGCCAAAGCTATGGTTATCAACCGATTGCAGATGCGAAAGCATTGAATAATGCAAGGCGGCAGTCACTTGTTTCAGTTTCGTATGAGGAACTTGAACAAAGTGGAAAAACGCCCTATGTTATCGGTTATACAAAAGATGCCATCGTGCCGATTTCTTTGGACAAGCAACGTGCATCCCTTTCATCTCTTCATTTGATCGCCCAAAGCTTTAAGCCGAATACGGCATTGAGCGGAGATATTACTTTGGATGCAGAAACGTTCAATATGGAAGTGGCAAGTGTAAATCAGCAATCGTATTTTGAGAATGTTTCAGAAGATCCTTATTCTTATTATTTTGATGACGGGGATTACGAAATTACGTATCAAGTAATCGATGCCATCAATTTAAAACAGGCAGAATGGAAAGAACTTGGCGTACGTATATCTAATACAAGCCTTGCTATTTCCATATATAACGAAAAAACAAAAAAGTTTGAAGAAATTTCAGGCAACACACATACGATTGATAAACAAGTGGACCAATACATCTCGCCTGAAGGAACGATTAAATTTGCGCTCGAGATGAGAGCTAGTGCTTCAGGTACACCGGAAGTCATTTTGCCTAAGCTAAAGTTGAAAGGAGAGATTGCGCCATGATAGAAACTGTAGGGCTAACAAAAAAATATGGCTCTTTTTATGCGTTGAAAGACTTGAATCTGACTGTGGAAGACGGAACGGTCTTCGGTTTTGTAGGAGCTAATGGTGCCGGAAAATCAACGACCTTTTCTATTTTGGCTACTCTTCTTCAACCGACAGCCGGCGACGCTTTTATCAATGGACAAAGTGTCACGAAGCATGCCCATGAAGTGAGAAAACAAATTGGGTATATGCCAGACTTTTTCGGTGTTTACGATCAACTAAAAGCAAATGAATACTTGGATTTTTATGGGGCCAGCTACGGCTTGAAACCAAAAGAACGTGAAGTGCTCATTCCTAAATTGCTTGAACTTGTCAACTTGGAACAAAAACGTTATGAATATGTTGATTTTTTATCGCGCGGAATGAAACAGCGTCTCTGCCTCGCCCGGGCATTAATCCATGATCCTAAAATCCTTATTTTGGACGAACCGGCATCCGGCCTTGACCCACGGGCCCGGGTCGAAATGCGGGACATTTTAAAAGAGTTAAAAGCAATGGGCAAAACAATCTTAATTTCTTCTCATATTTTGCCGGAACTTGCAGAAATGTGTGACAGTATTGGTGTTATTGACTCAGGTGAATTAATTGCACAAGGCTCGGTCGCTGAGATACAAGCACAGCTTCAAAGTGAGAAAATGCTTCGGGTGAAAACGGCAGGCCCCACAAGAGAAGCGGTTCTATTTTTCGAAAACGATCCGTTTATTTCTAAGATTGTCGAATCACCGGAAAAGCAGCTCATACAATTTTTGTACAGAGGGACTGAGGAAGATCAGCTAAAGCTATTGCAGAAAGCGATTGAGCGGCAGTTGCCAATTTTATCTTTTTCGGAAGAAGAAACAGATTTGGAAGATGTCTTTATGGCTATCACGAAAGGAGTGGAAAGCAAATGAAAACCCTCCTGGCAAATCCGGTATTGGTCAAAGAAATCAAATTAAGATTCCGTAATCTAAAAAGCTTTACGGGTATTTTATTCTATCTGATTGCGATGAGCATTTTTGTTTTCGGTTTTATTTTATTAACCACTTCCTTCAGCGGGAGCGGTTATTTCCGGCCTGATGAAAGCTTTATGCTTTTTAGCATGATGACATATATCCAACTTGGGTTAATTCTTTTTATCACTCCTGCCCTGACTGCAGGTACAATTAGTACAGAGCGGGAAAAGCAGACATTGAATATTTTGCTGACAACATCGCAAACTTCGTTCCAAATCATTTTCGGGAAAATGACATCATCTGTTGCATTTTTGCTTTTGATGATTGTTTCAGGCTTGCCTATATACAGTTTGGTGTTTTTGTATGGAGGTGTTTCCCCAAGCCAGCTTATAGTTATCTTTTTGTTTTACTTTTTGACGTTGTTGACAATCGGGAGCATCGGAGTTATGTTTTCAACCTTAATCCGGAAAACGATCGTCGCCATCATAGCCACTTTTGGTGCCATGATTTTCCTCGTAGCGGTTACTGGCTTTTTCATGATCATTTCGATGCAGCTTTCGCAAATGGGCATGACAACTGCAAGTTTTTCACCTTTAACCCATTTTTGGGCAAGCATCAATCCAGCAGTTGTTATGTTTACCTTGCTGCAGCCGGCGTATGGGGAAGAAATTCAAGGGATGACATTAGTGCCTTTGCCATTATGGGCAGGCTATCTTATCGTCTATACACTGCTTGTGGCGGTCTCTATGTTTATAGCAGTCAAACGGCTGCGCGTTAATATGAATAAATACAAATAAGGAGGGAGAATTCATGAATAGCCGGGAAATTGTTAAATACGTATCTAAAACCAGCAGGTATTTAAAATGGGAGCATATAGGAAAAGGTTTCCAAAGAGCCATATTTTGCGCGTTGGGAGCTGCAACCGCGATACTGCTCGTTTCCCGGCTGTTCGTCCTTCCTTATTATGCATTTTATTCGTATGGAGCAGGTTGCCTGCTTTTTATACTGTGGTTCCTCTTTTCACTTTATCAGATGCCAAAGCGGGAGCAAGCGGTACGTGTTTTAGACCGCTATACTCCGCATAACCAGCTCTTGACCGTTTGGCAGTCCAAAGAGGACAGTGAATTAACTAGAGCTTTAGTCAATAACACTGAAGAAGTCTTGCCATATAGCTTTCAATTATTTAAAAAAGAGCCGAAAAAATGGCTTAATGGAAAATGGTTGGTAGGATCGATGCTCTGTGCTGTTTTGCTAATTCTTCTGACTGTTTTTCCGAGCACATTGCAAGAGCAGGCGAAAGAAAATGAACGTGAGCGTGAATTGATCGAAGAAATGGAAAAAAAAGTTGCTGAAGCAAAAGACAAAACTACGGTTGACCAAGTAAAAAAAGAATTGCAGGAATTGCAGGATACCGTAAAGAAAAGTGAAACAGCTGAGCAAGCTTTAAAGCAAATGGTCAAAAAGCAAAAAGAACTGAATTTGCAGAATCAACAGCTAAAAAGTGGAGAAGCGCAAAAAACATTGAAGAAAGAGTTGGAGGCTGCTTCTGGAAAGTTGGCTGAAGAAGCCGGAAAAACCCAGACGGCGCTTAGCAATATGGGCAAACCAGTGCCGTTTCCGCTTGAACGGACGATTGCTAATAATAATCTGAATTCTGGATCGGCTGCTACCGGCTCTTCGGAACAGGCTGCGGGAAATGCCTCTGCGAATCCGTCGAATAATTCGGACTCTGATAGCCAGGGACAGGGGCAAGGCGAGGGTCAGGGACAAGGACAGGGTCAAGGGCAAGGCCAGGGTCAAGGACAAGGCCAGGGTCAAAGGCAAGGCCAGGGTCAAGGACAAGGCCAGGGTCAAGGTCAAGGTCAAGGTCAAGGTCAAGGACAAGGACAAGGACAAGGACAAGGACAAGGACAAGGCCAGGGTCAAGGACAAGGCCAGGGTCAAGGTCAAGGTCAAGGACAAGGACAGGGACAAGGTCAAGGAGCTGGATTTGGTCAAGGCAACCGGGAACTCTTGACAATCCCTTCTAGAATCGGGGGATCCGGTGAAACTGCTGTAGATAACGGCAAACTTGGCGATGGAAAAGCAGCCGGTGAGCAGAAAGGTGCAGTGTCAGCTGAAAAAGGGACTGCACGCTCGTATTCGGATGTTGTAGGCAATTATTCGGATTCTTATTTTTCAAGTACGGAGCAAATGCAATTGCCGCCAGATCTTCAGAAAGTGGTCGAGCAATATTTCACATCAATTGAGACTGAAAACTAGAAAGCAGGGAGAATATGACATTGACACCAGATAAATTTATAGAAATGAGCAGGCGGCTTCAAGAAGTTCGGGAAGAAATTGGCCGCTTTATCGTCGGCCAAGAAGAAGCAATCGAATTTTCCTTGTATGCCATTTTAGCAGATGGACATGCCCTTCTTGAAGGGTTGCCGGGACTTGGTAAAACGATGCTGATCCGCACCATTTCCGAAGTTTTGGATTTATCGTTTTCACGTATTCAGTTTACCCCTGACCTCATGCCTTCTGATATTACCGGAACTAGTTTAATTGAACGTGACGCAGAAGGAAAGCAGCATTTCTCATTCAGGGAAGGGCCGATTTTCCACCAGATGGTTTTGGCCGATGAGATCAACCGGGCGACACCGAAAACGCAAAGTGCACTGTTGGAGGCGATGGGCGAAAAGACGGTGACCATTTTAGGGGAAACGAAAAAGATGGCACGGCCATTTTTTGTTTTGGCTACTCAAAATCCCATTGAAATGGAAGGAACATATCCATTGCCAGAGGCGCAAATGGACCGATTTCTCTGCAAAATCCTTGTGCCTTATCCAAATCGAGCAGAATTAGCAGAAATCAGCAGACGGACGACAGGAGCGGAAAATATAGAATTGGTAAAGAAGATGGATGCGAATGAACTGGTAGAAGCTCAACAGTTGGTCAAATCCATCCTGATTGCAGATGATATTTTGATGGTGGCCGTCGATATTATCCAAGACACGAATCCCATTGAAAGCAGCATTACCCACATTCAGGAATTCGTGCAGTACGGCAGCGGCCCCCGTGGCTTGCAAAGCTTAATCCGCCTGGCAAAAGCGCGTGCATTAGTCGAAGGGCGTTTCCATGTGTCGATTGGAGATCTGAAGCATGTGGCAAAACCGGTATTGCGGCACCGGCTGCTGTTGAATTATGAAGGGGAAGCAACTGGGCAGGAGGTTGACGAATTGATCAGCCGAATCTTAGAAAATGCCGGAAAAGGCGTATTAAAATGACTTCCCTTCATCTGCCCAATGATTGGGTCAGCCGCTTAAGCCGTTATTCAATAGGTACAAAAGCAAAGATTCGAGGCCATCATAAAGGATCTCACCGATCAATGCGGTTTGGCTCTTCATTGGATTTTTCGGATTTCCGCGAATACCATCTTGGAGACGATGTCCGCCACATTGACTGGAATGTTTATGCACGAACCGATAAAGTCTACATAAAGCGCTTTTTGGATGAACAGGAGATGCGTGTTCATTTACTGCTTGATAGTTCGAAATCGATGCAAAGAAAATGGTTATTTACGAAGCAGCTGGCTTTTTCTCTAGGCATGATGGTGTTGTCGAATGATGACCGCTTGACAATCTCAGCCGGTCAAAAAGAAGTTGCACCCTTCAGGAAAAAAGGGAAATCTGCGCGGAAATTGTTTGAACATTATATATCGAACTTGCCAGAGCCAGCTGCTTTGTCATTTGCTAAATTGGCAAGTTTTCATGCAGCAAAAGATTCCACTGTTTTGTTTGTCTTAACAGATGGTTTAGAACCACTAGAAGAATGGCAGCATTTTTTCAAACAAGCTCCGCGATATTCGCACGACATCCGTTTTCTTCACTTACTGTCGGAAGAAGAACGGTTACCGGATTTTTCTGGAGATTTGCGATTTATCGATGATGAAACAGGAGAAGCCATCAATGTCACATTAACACCCAATTCAAGTTCCAGCTATCAGGAAAAACGCGAGCTTCATGAAAAAGGATTGGAGGCCCTGTGCCGAAAACACGGAATCCATTATTTACAAGTTTCAATTGAAGAAGGAATTCAGCATGTATTATTTCAACAAATGGCGCGAAAAAAATGGATAGAATGAGGTGAAGCGGCGTGAGTTTTTCAGGATGGGGATATGTATGGACTGCAGTAATGCCGCTTGCCGTACTGTTGTATTATTTTTTCCGAAAAAAATATAAAGACCAGCATGTTGCTTCCACTATGTTTTGGCAGGAGCTAATGAAAGAAATTAAAGCATCGCCTTATTTAAAAAAACTGCAGCATCACATACTGCTTTATTTGCAATTGGCAGCTCTTCTGATTTGCGTTTTTGCGCTTTTAGGGCCGCATTTGACTTCAGAGGCACTAGAAGGCAACGAATTCATCTTTGTGGTCGACACTTCAGCTACCATGCTAGCAGGAGAACCGGCTGCTTTTGAACTGCAGCAGGAACTGATGAAAGAAATGGCCACCCAAACTGGAGGCAAACCGGTTACCATTGTCACGACAGGAGCAAATCCGGAAATAGTCTTGAGAAAAGAGCCTAATCGGGAGGCATTGGAAACCGCCATAGATCGATTAGCCGTCACTTATGAAAATGCAAAAATTGAACAAACCATACTTTTCGCCGAAACACTTATTGATGATGAGTCTACAGTTATTCATGTTTTTACGGATGCCTTGGACCGGTCAATTCTTGCCAATAAAGCTGGCATGGCATACGAAATCCATGGCATCGATCAACCGCTCCAGAACGTCTCTATGCGGCAATTTGGCTTGGCGAAAACAGAAGATGGCATACGTGCTATTGTCCAACTGGTCAATGAGACTGCAGAGCCTGTCTCCGGTAAAGTAATCCTTACAGATGGAGAAGTAGAGAAAACGGCGAATATTCAATTAGAAGCAGAGGAAGAGCTGCTGGTACCTTTTGAACAATTGCCGGATAGTCCAGTTTGGCAAGCCGTCCTGCAGGTCAAAGATGATTATACGGCTGACAATTCGATGGCGGCTTTTGTTCAGGAGGCTTCCACTAGAGTCGCGGTTGATTCTTCACTACACGAATTGGTCGGTGCCGGATTCAGGTCTTTAAATGTCGAAGTTGATTTGATGGATCCGATGCAATTACGGAAAGCGGGAGGTTCGCCGCTAGTGACCAATCAGACAGATTTATTGGCAGGACAGATGCCCATACTGCTGATCGGCCGGAATGATGAAAAAACCCACCGGGTGGCAGGAGCAATAGAAACTGTTCCGCATGCACTTTTCACGTATGCGCCGTTTGATGGAATATATATATCGGAAATCTACCCTCCATTTGAAGAATATGAAACCATTGCCACCATTGATGGAGAACCATTAATCCAGCTGTCACCCGAAGGGGATATTGCTGTATTGACAGATATACAATTGACGGATTGGCCACTTCATCCGTCCTTCCCGCTTTTTTTATGGAGCGCTATTGGAGAACTGTCGGGAACAGATAATTTTTTCGGCTTTTTCCAGCCAAACGAACAGCGTGCAGTGGCTCTCGCTTCCACTAGAGGAGAATGGGAGATTTATAAGGATGGCGAATTTTTCTATTCTTATATTGAAGGACAGGGTGCATTTTCCGCACCCCAAGAGCCGGGAATTTACGAGGTGGTAGGAGAAGGCAAAACCTTAAAGATGATTGTGCAATTGAGTAACGAAGAGAAAACATTAGTCCAGGGAACTAGTTACAGAATTGGGCAAGCGGAAGAAACAGCTGAAACGGCCGAACTCTCGATCGTTCCTTGGCTTCTATTTGCAGTAGTGTTTCTTCTATTGGTGGAGTGGGAGGTGTATCGCCGTGGAAATGCGCATCGATGATCCCTTTTGGCTTTTGTTTTTGTTGCTTATCCTTTTTTATTTTGGATTTACCGCTATCAAAACATGGACAAAAAGTTCTTTGCTTTACCGGATTGTCTATTGTCTGCGAGTTGCAGCCGTCGCGTTGTTGATTTTTGCATTGACTGACCCTTTCTTTTATCAAAAGGATCAGCAGGAACAAATTATTTTTCTGATGGACCGTTCTGCTTCGATGGCTGGCATGGAAGCGGAGCTGTCTAAAGCAATCGATGCGGCCATCGCTGAAAAAGAAGGCCATCAATGGACAGGTGTCTTTACGTTTGCAGAAGATTTCCAAACCTTGCTTCCTATAACAAAAGATAAAAAGCCTCTGCCTATGGACATGGCAATCAATCAAGAAAGGCATACCAATATCGCTCAGGCCCTGGAACTCGCTTCAAACAGCGGGAATAAAGATTTGGCCACGCGTCTCGTATTGCTGACTGATGGCAATGAAACACAAGGATCGGCAATTGAAAGTTTGCAGCGGCTGCAGTCCGACCGGCTTCAAGTAGATGTTTTTCCAATAACGCAACAAGCAAGAACCGATGCAGCAATCAGCCGATTTGAAACCCCAGCGCGTGCTTTTATTGGCGAATCGCAAACCTTTACTGTAACTATTCAAGCGGACGTCGAGACGACTGCCCGCTTAATCTTTTCGCTAAATGATGAGGATTATGATCAGAAGGAAGTGTCCTTATCGAAAGGGAACAATGTTTTTTCATATGCTTATCCAGCTGAAAAAGACGGTCTTGCTAAATATGAGGCAAGGATTGAAGTAGCTGATGATGCCTTTTTAGAAAATAACAAGCTGACCAGTATCACCGATGTGGGTGGAACGCCGAGAGTGCTTATCGTAAGCGGAAAAGAGCAGAGTCCGATACCGGCACTGATGGATACAGAACGAATTCATGTTTCGGAAATGCCTGCACCGAAACTTCCGCAAAACCTGTCTTCGATTCTCGGATATGATGCCATCATTTTTGATAATGTACCGGCCACAGCGATTGGCGAACAACAGATGAACGTCATAGAACAAGCGGTCAAGCAATTTGGGCTCGGGTTTATGATGATAGGCGGTGACCAAAGCTATGGACTTGGCGGCTATTTTAAAACCCCGATCGAAAAGCTGTTGCCAGTTGATATGGAAGTGAAAGGCAAACACGAACTGCCTTCCCTCGGACTGGTCATTGTCATGGACCGTTCAGGAAGCATGGCCGGAGGGAAAATGGAACTTGCCAAAGAAGCGGCGGCGCGTTCTGTGGAATTATTGAGGGAAGATGATACAGTAGGCGTTATCGCATTTGATGACCGTCCATGGGAAATCCTCCCGACAGAAAAATTGGGCAACCAAAAAGAAGCGGTAGACAAGATTTTATCGGTTACGCCGGGAGGCGGCACAGAAATATACAAATCGCTCGAAAAAGCTTATGAGCAGTTGGAAGACTTAGAATTGCAGCGTAAACACATTATTCTTCTGACTGACGGACAATCAGCCACTTCAAACGATTATGACTCGTTGATAGAAGGCGGAATAGAAAGCAACGTTACATTGTCGACTGTATCGATTGGCCAGGATGCCGATAAAGGATTATTGGAGAGGCTTGCAGAAACAGGGAGCGGACGATTTTATGATGTCTCGGACGCTACTACTATTCCGGCCATTTTATCCCGAGAAACCATTATGATGTCCCGTACCTATATTGTTGATGAACCTTTTTATCCAATTGTATATGACAGCAAGTGGAACTCGCTTTTTGCAGATGGCGTCCCTGAGATAAACACATATATTGCTACAACCTCAAAAAGAACGGCTTCTGTTGCTTTAGAAAGCGAAGAAGGGGATCCAGTGCTTGCGTCATGGAATTACGGGATTGGCAACGCAGTCGCTTATACGTCTGGCAGTGGAGCATGGAGCGGCGGTTTCCAAAGTTGGGAAAACTGGCCAGCTTTTTGGAACCGGGCTGTTTCCCAGTTGCTTCCTTCATTTGAAGAAGTGCCTTTTGCTGTTACAAAAAAAGCGCAGGGAGTCTATACAGTAGAAGACCCATCTCACTCATCCGCTATACTGGACATCACTGTAATAAATGAAAAAGGCGAGGAGCTGCCGGTTCAAACTGAGCCGACAACTCCAGGGAAAGCGGAAGTGTTGCTGGATGCAGAACCAGGCTTGGTTTTTTTCAGCATTGCCAATGAAGACGGGGCAACGTACAAAACCGGATTGACTGTGCCGTATGGGGAGGAATACAACATAGTGGAGCCGAACATAACTATGTTGACGACCCTTGCAGAAAGAACAGGCGGAACTGTGTTAAGTTCTCTTGATGGGGCATTTCGGGATATTCCGTTTGAAAGTGGAACAAAACAGTCTATTCAGCAAAGCTTAATTTTAGCTGCAATGATTCTGTTTTTCATCGACATTACGTTGCGTCGCTTTGGTATAAAGCTGCCGGCACGACAGACAAGAAGAGCTGAAGAAGAGAATCAGGTACCGGAAACCGTTGAACAATTAATAAAAGCGAAAAAGAGAAGTTAGTCTCTTTTTCGCTTTTATTGTTGGAACCAGTTTAAGTTCTGCTCAATTCCAATATGTGCTGTTTTTTTAACGACCAGATAGTAGCAAGGAAGAAGCAGCTAAGCAAAATGACGGTTCCGGCGATATAGGGGAAGCTTATATTGATATCAAATAGAATTCCGGCTAAAGTGGGGCCGATCATAGTTCCTAAGCTCATATAGGCATTATTCATGCCAGCGGCAAAGCCTTGTTCGTTGCCTGCAAGTTTTGATATCAATGTGTTGATTGCCGGACGTAGAAGAGCAGCCGCTGTAAAGAAGACAGAGGATACAAGCAAGATTGTCCAATAAGTATGGACGAACAAAACAGCAATCATGGAAATTGACAAAATTATTAAATTCACCTGGATGATTTTCATTTCGCCATAGCGCTTAAACAATTTTCCAATGACGAAAGTTTGGACAATAACTCCTGCAAATCCACCGACTGTCATCAACACGGCAATATCTGTCGGCGTATAATTGTATTTATGGTCGACATAAAGTGAAATGGTCGATTGAAAATTTGCGAGTCCAAAAGAGAAAATCAGCATAACTAGCAGCATGACAAAATACGGTGTGGCAGTAGAACGTTTCATCTGCCGGAAAAGATTTTCCCGCTTCTCATTGTCGATGGGTGCAGAAGGCACAATATTCGGCAAAACAAAAAATGATATGGCTGCAGCGATCAAGGCGACGGATGCGGCGATATAAAAAGGAAATTGCAAACTGACTCCCGCTAGGAATCCGCCGACTCCAGGGCCGATGGTAAACCCGAGCGACATGGAGGCACCAAGCAATCCCATGCCTCTGCCACGCTCTTCATAAGAAGTGATATCCGCGACAAAAGCCATCATCGGCGGAATCAAAAACGCGGAACCAAGGCCGGTGAAAAAACGCGCTAAATATAAAATCCAAAGGTCCGTGGCCACACCGAAAACAAGCTGAGACAGTCCAAAAACAATCAGTCCAAAAACAATCAAGTTTTTCCGTCCGTATTTATCCGATAATTGTCCGGAAATAGGGGAAAATAAAAACTGCGCAAGAGCAAATGTGGCGATTAATGTTCCAAGTGCTTGTCCGGCAACGCCGAAAGTTTCGAGGTAAGCGGGCATGATTGGAAGGATTAGCCCTATTCCGCTCATTGCTATAAACATATTGAACATCAGCACATAGAGCGCAAAATTATTTGATTTTGTTGCCATTGTCAATCCTTCTCTCTTATTGTTTCGTGTTCCTAAAGTTTAGTATAGCTGATTGAACAACTATACCCGATTCTGAACAATAAAAACAAGCAGAAAAACCTGATTCCACTATTTATGTTTTATATTCAATATGTTAGCGTATATATAATTTATAAGCTGCAAATTTAGGCCGTTACATCATTTTTTGGCAACGCTTACAGCCGATATTGAAAAAAAATTAGGAAATGACATATATCTATTGCAATTTTTCTTCGGAAGTCTCTATTATAAGGAAACGAGAAAAAGAATTTTTTGCCGCAAACGGGCCAATTGATGCTATTATGTTAAAGGTGCCATAGACAAAAAGCTTAACCATTACTTTGGGAGTGATCCACTTGAACGGAAAAATGAATTTTTTTCTGGACCCGACAAAAAGGGTAGTCCGAAAATCTTCAATTATGAATTATAAACAAAACCAACAAGGCCTTTATTTAGTTGCCAATAAAAAGTTTATCAATTGGATGGAAGTCCATACGTATTGCCATACGTGCTTAGCTGCCCTTACATTCGATGATGAGTTTGACGCTAGCTATTGTGCTACATGCAACGAATGGCGAGAAGAGCAATGCAGCGACAGCAGCTGTGAATATTGTGAAAACCGGCCGGTACGGCCGCTGGATCCCCGTCGATAAGACGGGGCTTTCTTTTTTTATATTTGATAAGAAAAAGGACATCTAAATCTATTAAAGCTTATCCTTTATTACAGTAGTAAGGGTAAGGTAAAATAGAGAGAGTATAGAATCTGGAGGAAACAATATGAAAAAGGAATTTGTAGTAATCGGATTAGGGCGTTTTGGCGGAAGTATTGTCAGAGAACTAATTGAACAAGATGCAGATGTTATGGCGATTGACAAAGATTCGGAACGAGTGGATGAGTTTGCTTCGATTGCTACTCAAGCAGTTGTTGCGGATACGACAGATGAAGCTGTCCTGAGATCTCTTGGCATCCGGAATTTCGAACATGTTATTGTGGCGATTGGTGAAAACATCCAAGCGAGTATTTTGACTACTCTAATGCTCAAAGATATCGGTGTAAAGAAAATTACGGTAAAAGCGCAAAACGACTACCATGCGAAAGTCTTGAGCAAAATTGGGGCGGATCACGTAGTCCATCCGGAACGGGATATGGGAATTCGTATTGCCCACAATATGTTATCGAACAACGTACTGGATTACTTGGAACTCTCGGATGAGCATTCCATAATGGAAATCCGGGCAAATGAAAAATTGGCTGGCTATACATTAATTCAGCTTGATATACGCGCCAAATACGGCATCAACATTGTGGCTATCAAACGGGAAGAAGAGATCATCGTATCGCCGCAAGCGGATATGCAAATTCGTTTGGGAGATATTTTAATCATCATCGGCTCAGATGCTGACATTAATCGTTTTGAGAAAAAAGTTCTCAACTAAAAAAGGAAGTCCTATTAAGGACTTTCTGTCGGGCTGTCGAGAAACTCTCGGCAGCTTTTTGCATTTCGTTTCAGGCAGAGGCATTCCGCAGGCACGGCTGGAGCCGCTGTCCTGCTGTAAAAACCGTTGCATCACTACATGCTTCGTCAGAATGCCATCGGACGATGTTGCTTCGTACATTGGTTTCACAGCTGTTTTAAGGAATAGCAAGAACGTTATCAATTCTAACCTCTTAATGAAGTTTCTCTACAAACAAAAGGAGCCCCTATTAGGGACTCCTTTTGTTTGTCTTATACTTCCATAATGATAGGCAATACCATTGGACGACGCTTGGTTTTTTCGTAAAGATAAGGTCCAAGTACGTCGGAAATTTCGCTTTTCAGCTCAGCCCACTCCGTGTTTTTGCCATTTATTTTTTTGTTCAGGTGACGGTTCAACATTTGCTGCGCCTCGTAAATCATTGTTCCAGACTCGCGCATATAGACAAATCCGCGGGAAATGATATCCGGTCCTGAAACCATTTTGTTTTTCTCCATGTCGACGGATACAACGACGATAACCAAGCCTTCTTCTGAAAGAATGCGGCGATCGCGAAGTACAATATTGCCGATATCACCGATGCCGCTGCCGTCGATGTAAACATCTCCGGAAGGGATCCGGCCTGCAACTGAAGCTTCATCTTGACCTAAAGCAAGTACTTCACCGTTTTCCATGATAAAAGTATTTTCTTCAGGCACATCGCAATCGATGGCAAGTTGCGAGTGCATTTTCAGCATCCGGAATTCACCGTGGATCGGCATGAAAAATTTTGGTTTGATCAGACGAAGCATCAATTTCTGTTCTTCCTGCGAACCGTGGCCAGATGTATGGATATTATTAAGTGAACCATGAATAACATCTGCTCCAGCACGGAACAATAAGTTGATCGTACGGTTTACGCTGCTCGTATTGCCCGGAATAGGGGAAGAAGAGAAAACGACCGTATCGTTCGGCTGAATCTGAATTTGGCGATGCGTACCATTGGCAATGCGGGATAATGCAGCCATTGGTTCGCCTTGAGAACCTGTGCAAAGGATCAAAACTTCATTTGCAGGAAGGCGGTTCAATGTTTGCGTGTCAACAAAAGCATCTTCAGGTGCGTTTATATAACCTAACTCACGGCCAATCGTGATAGCGTTATCCATACTGCGGCCGAAGACTGCAATTTTGCGTCCTTGGGCTACAGCTTCATCCGTTACTTGTTGCAGGCGATAGATGTTCGAAGCGAACGTCGCAAAAATCAAGCGGCCATCCACTTTTCTCATAATGTCCCGAATCGTATCACCGACTTTGCGTTCAGACATCGTGAAGTTGGGAACTTCAGCATTGGTGCTGTCCGAGAGTAGGCATAGAACACCTTCACTGCCAATCTGAGCCATTTTTAATAAGTTGGCAGGCTCTCCGACCGGAGTGAAATCGAATTTGAAATCGCCCGTATGCACAATATTGCCTGGCGGCGTTTTAACAACAACGCCAAATGCGTCTGGAATACTATGTGTCGTCCGGAAAAAGCTGACTGCTGTCTTACGGAATTTAATGACATCGTCTTCTTCGATTTCCGTCATTTTCGTTTGGCGCAAAAGCCCGTGTTCTTCAAGTTTTTTGCGAAGTAAGCCAAGGGCTAATTTACCGCCGTAAACAGGAATGTTAATTTTTTTCAGTAAGTAAGGAATTCCACCGATATGGTCTTCATGGCCATGAGTGATGAACAGGCCTTTAATCTTATCCATGTTCTTTACTAAATACGTGTAATCTGGAATTACATAGTCGATTCCGAGCAAATCGTCTTCCGGAAATTTGATGCCGGCATCAATAAGGATAATTTCATCCTGAAATTGAACGCCATACGTATTTTTGCCGATTTCGCCCAGTCCGCCGAGTGCGAAAACAGCTGTTTGGTCATTCTTTACAAATTTCATGCTTAGTTAATACTCTCAACTTCGAAATTTTGGCTCGCTTGTTCGTATTCCAAATGACTGCCTTCAAGCAGCTGAACAAACTCGATGTTGTAGTTGCGGTCTTTTAAATGTTGTCGCACTTCACGCTCGGTAGATGCTTCAACATAGAGGCTTTTAGTGTTTTCGCGAACTGGTACCTCGAAACGGTTTTCTTGATAAAATACTTTAAAAATCATAATATGCTCTCCTTTTTCCACGTTCAAATAAATTCACTTTCTTTATATTATCATGTCATTGTTTTAAAATAAAGAATAGCCCTCCTTTTTATAAAGGAGGACTAAAAGGGTCATGCGATTTTCTTTTTGTTCATGATGCCATTAAGCTGTCTAACGAGTTTTCTTTTTAAACGCTTTAACATGGCTGATCACTCCTCACCTATAGTATACTGTATTTTCTGACAAAAGTAAATGGAGTGGATCAAAGCTGTAAACTTAAGAAGAATGGAGAATGTAAAATGGGAAAATTATTGCTTTTGGATATTGATGGAACGTTGTTGAATTCGAAAAAAGAATTGCCGGCGTCTGCAAAAGAGGCACTCCTTGCGGCTCGCGCCAATGGCCACGAACTTGCAATTGCTACTGGAAGAGGGCCGTTCATGGCAAAAAAAGTTTTGGACGAACTCAAGATTGATACGTATATCACCTTCAATGGCCAGTACATAGTGCATAAAGGAGAGCCGATTTACAGAGAAGCCCTGAATCCTGAGACGCTTTCCGCTATTGTAGAGTTTGCGGAAAAACGGGACCACCCGCTTGTATTTTTGACGCATGAAAAAATGGCATCAAGTATCGATTACCATCCGGATATTGATGAAGGAATCAAAACATTAAAGTATTCTCATCCGGCAATGATCGAAGACTTTCATTTGAAAAATGACATCTATCAAGCCTTACTGTTTTGTGAAAAAGAAGAAGAACCGCAATACGAAGAGGCGTTTACTGATATGGATTTTATCCGCTGGCACCGCGTGTCCTGCGACGTTGTACCAAAAGGCGGCACAAAAGCGCGTGGCATTGAGCGGCTGATTCAAAAAACGGGGAACTCGATCGAAGACACTATTGCATTTGGAGATGGGTTCAACGATGTTCAAATGATGGCTACGGCAGGTTACAGTGTAGCAATGGGAAATGGAGTAGAAGAAACGAAAAAACAGGCGTCCTATGTGACAGATCATGTTGATAATGATGGGTTGGCAAAAGCGTTCCGCCATATAGGGTTGATTTAAAAAAGAGCTTTGGGAGTTATTCTCCCGAAGCTCTGTCTATTGCAATGGCGTTATCAATTTCCGCAAACGGATTTTTCGGATTGATATGATCAAAGAACATGATGCCATTCAAATGGTCTAACTCGTGCTGAAAAGCAATGGCCGGCAATCCTTTCAAGCGCATTTTGTATTCCTTGCCTTCAATATCGAATGCCTTAACCGTAACTCGGGCATATCTCGGTACATAGCCAGGAATTGGACGGTCAACGCTTAAGCAGCCTTCGCCAGCTGACAAATAAGCTTTTTCAACCGAGTGGCTGACAATTTTCGGGTTTATGGCTATTAGGCTTAAATTTTCACCGGAATTTTCATCAAAATGCAAAGCGAAAATACGTTTGGGCACATTAACTTGAGGCGCGGCAATTCCGACGCCTGGCCGCAAATCGTATTTTTCAATCATTTCATCGTTCTGGCTGTTGATTACATATTCCAATAAATCTTCGCTAAGTTTTCGGTCTTCTTCTGATAATGGGAATTGAACTTCTTTTGATTTCGCGCGAAGAGTTGGATGGCCTTCGCGAATTATGTCTTTCATAAGTATCAAGTGGTTTCATCCTTTCATTGGTCGTACCATGCCAATAAGTATAACGCAATAAAAGCCATGTAGAAAGAAAAAAACCTAGAGAGTCAGTTGTGTTTTCTTAAGTGAAAGACTATAGTTAATTTATGTATGTAAGGAGGGTTTTGATTGAAAAGGTCAATGATAGCTATATTATTTTCAAGTGCATTACTTTTAAGTGCCTGCTCAGGACCGACTCCTGGAGAACAACTGGACACGGTATTGAAAGATACTTTCGAAGCGGAAAAAGATTATCGCGATACTCAAGGCGAAATGGAAAAACTAGAAAAGAATGAACAGCAATTATTTGAATCGATTATGGCTCTTACTCAAGAGCAGCAAGACGAAGTGAAAGCGCAAGCAGAAGAAGCTATGGCCTCTGCAGATGATAGGCTGGCTCTTCTTGAACAAGAAAAAGAATCGATGGGCACTGCCGAAGAAACTTTCAATGAAATCGATACAGTGATTGAAGAAGCGAAGGAAAATGAGGTCAAAGCGGACTTGACAGCATTAAAAGAAAAGATGCAAGAACGCTTTAATGCCCATGCTGATTTTGCAGCTGCATACGAAAATTTAACAAGCCTGCAGAAAGAATTATATGAAATGCTGCTGAACGAAGAAACTGATCTTCAAATGCTGCAGGAAAAAACAGCAGAAGTAAACGAACAGAACACTAAAGTGCAAGAAGCTGTTACAGTGTTCAATGAACAAACAGAACAGTTTAATGAGCTGAAAGATAGCACGATTGACAACTTAACAGAAGAATGAAGATACAGCAGCCTCCGGGCTGCTTTTTTCTGTGCTATAAAAGAGGGCTGTATTCTTCACTGTTTTATAATACAGGCGGTTGAAACGCACTGATACAGTTTGTTTTAGGTTGAATATTCTTGCACAAAGCAAAGCTTGATAATATTAGGTTCGCTATGATTGACCATGTAAAATTACTAACGTATACTGAGTAAGGAAATGCAATTGTATTACTAAATGAATAGAGTAATGTTAATACAGATAAAAAGGAGAGTTGCTTTTATGGCTGAGAAAAAATCACTGATCTTTGATCCAGTGGAAACGCTTCACTCAATCGAAGAAAAGTTTGAAATGGTTCAAGTTCTGAACGAAGAAGGCGAAATTGTCAATGAAGAGGCAGATCCGAAACTATCGGATGAAGACCTTCAGGAATTAATGAGCCGTATGGTGTATACAAGAATTTTGGATCAACGTTCAATTTCATTGAACCGCCAAGGCCGCCTTGGTTTCTACGCACCTACTGCCGGACAAGAAGCATCACAATTGGCTTCTCATTTCGCGCTTAAAAAAGAAGACTTCATTTTACCGGGATACCGTGATGTGCCCCAACTTATTTGGCACGGATGGCCGCTTCACCAAGCGTTCTTGTTCTCGCGCGGACATTTCATGGGGAACCAAATGCCTGAAGGATTAAACATCTTGCCGCCGCAAATCATTATCGGCGCACAATACATCCAAGCGGCAGGAGTTGCGCTTGGTATGCAAAAACGCAAAAAAGAAGCAGTTGCAATTACGTATACAGGAGACGGCGGTTCTTCACAAGGTGACTTCTATGAAGGGATCAACTTTGCAGGGTCTTTCCGTTCACCGGCAATCTTTATTGTTCAAAATAACCAGTATGCAATTTCAACGCCACGTGAATTGCAAACATCTGCAAAAACTATCGCACAAAAAGCTGTAGCTGCAGGAATTCCTGGAGTATTGGTTGACGGCATGGATCCGCTAGCGGTTTACGCAGTCACACGCGATGCACGCGAACGCGCAATTAAAGGCGAGGGCCCGACATTGATCGAAACACTTTGCTACCGTTATGGCCCGCATACAATGGCTGGGGACGACCCGACACGTTACCGTACGTCGGATATCGACAGCGAGTGGGAAAAGAAAGATCCGCTTGTACGTTTCCGTAAATACCTGGAAGCAAAAGGCTTATGGAGCGAAGAGAAAGAAAACGAAGTAATCGAAAGAGCAAAAGATGAAATTAAAGCGGCGATCAAAAAGGCCGATAGTGCACCGAAACAAACTGTTACAAATATGTTGGAAATTATGTACGAAGAAGTTCCTTTCAACGTAAAAGAGCAGTTGGAAATCTACAAAGCGAAGGAGTCGAAGTAAGTAATGGCACAAATGACAATGATCCAAGCGATTACGGACGCTCTGAGAACAGAGTTGCAAAACGATGAAAACGTTCTTGTTTTCGGAGAAGATGTCGGAAATAACGGCGGTGTTTTCCGTGCGACAGAAGGTTTGCAAAAAGAGTTTGGCGAAGACCGTGTATTCGATACGCCACTTGCGGAATCCGGTATTGGTGGTCTTGCAATTGGCTTAGCGCTGCAAGGGTTCCGTCCGGTTCCAGAAATTCAGTTTTTCGGCTTCGTTTACGAAGTGATGGATTCGATCAACGGGCAGATGGCACGTATGCGTTTCCGCAGCGGCGGCAGTTTGAATTCTCCTGTAACGATCCGCTCACCATTTGGCGGTGGGGTACACACACCAGAAATGCACGCGGATTCTTTGGAAAGCTTGATGACTTCTCAACCAGGTTTGAAAGTGGTTGTTCCATCAACTCCTTACGATGCAAAAGGATTGCTCATTTCTTCAATTCGTGACAACGATCCTGTAGTTTTCCTTGAGCACTTAAAATTGTACCGCTCTGGCCGTCAAGAAGTGCCGGAGGAGTCATATACAATTCCTTTAGGCAAAGCAGACGTAAAACGCGAAGGAAAAGACCTTACGATCGTAACCTACGGTGCAATGGTTCACGAAAGCTTAAAAGCGGCTGAAGAACTTGAAACTGAAGGTTATTCAGTAGAAGTAATCGACCTTCGCACAATCCAGCCTTTGGATATTGAAACGATTATCGCATCTGTCGAGAAGACGGGCCGCGCTATGGTCGTTCAGGAAGCGCAAAAACAAGGCGGTATTGCTGCTGGAGTTGTAGCAGAAATTATGGACCGTGCAATTTTAAGTTTGGAAGCGCCGGTACTGCGTGTTGCTGCACCAGATTCGATCTTCCCATTCTCGCAAGCTGAACAAGTTTGGCTGCCGAACTCGAAGGATATAGTAGAAACAGCGAAAAAAGTTCTTACGTTCTAATAGTTGCGTAAAAGAAAGGGTGAAACTAATGGCTTTTGAATTTCGTTTACCGGATATCGGAGAAGGTATTCATGAAGGTGAAATCGTAAAATGGTTCGTCAAAGTTGGAGACACAATTGAAGAGGATGACATTCTGTTCGAAGTGCAAAACGACAAATCGGTCGTTGAAATGCCTTCGCCTGTAACAGGGACAATTCTAGAAATCCTTGTTGAAGAAGGAACTGTAGCTGTTGTTGGCGACGTCTTGGTTCGTATCGATGCGGAAGGCGCTGAGGACATTCAATTTAAGGGCAGCCACGCTGGACAAGATGGAAACGTACAAGAAGTTGAAGAAAGCACAGAGGAATTGGTTCAGTCCGGCACTTCTGAGTCTAGCCAAAAAATCGACAAAGCTCCTGTTAAAGAAGACGTTCCGAACGTTGGAGATACTGGTGCCGGCGCTCAGCCTCAAGTCCAAACGGAAGCAGATCCGAATGCGCGCGTTATTGCAATGCCGTCAGTACGGAAATTTGCTCGTGAGCAAAACATTGATATCAAACAAGTTTCTGGTTCAGGCAACAATGGCCGGGTCTTGAAAGAAGATGTCGAAGCATTCTTGAATGGCGGACAACAGCCGGCTGCTGCTCCTGCTCCTGAAGAAACTAAAGCAGAAGCTCCGGTTGCTGCACAAGAAGAAGCGCCAAAAGCGCCAGCAGCTGCTCCTGTTCCAGAAGGCGAGTTCCCAGAAACACGCGAGAAGATGTCTGGAATCCGTAAAGCAATCGCTAAAGCGATGGTCCATTCAAAACATACAGCTCCACACGTAACTCTTATGGATGAAGTGGATGTTACTGAACTAGTAGCGCACCGCAAAAAGTTCAAAGACATCGCTGCAGAGAAACAAATCAAATTGACGTATTTGCCATATGTGGTAAAAGCGCTAGTCAGTACATTGCGCGAATTCCCGGCTTTAAATACATCACTTGATGATGCTACAAGCGAGATTGTCCAAAAACATTACTTTAATATTGGTATCGCGGCGGATACTGACAAAGGCCTATTAGTGCCGGTCGTTAAAAACGCTGACCGCAAATCTGTTTTCTCAATTTCTTCTGAGATCAACGAGTTGGCTGAAAAAGCCCGTTCAGGCAAGTTGTCTCCAAGCGAAATGAGAGGCGCATCATGTTCAATTACCAATATTGGATCTGCCGGTGGCCAATGGTTCACGCCAGTTATCAACCATCCGGAAGTTGCAATTCTGGGAATCGGACGCATTGCAGAGAAGCCGGTAATTAAAAACGGTGAAATCGTAGCGGCTCCTGTGTTAGCATTGTCATTGAGCTTCGATCACCGCATGATCGACGGAGCAACTGCCCAGCATGCTTTGAATCACATCAAACGCTTGTTGAGCGAACCAGAACTATTATTAATGGAGGCGTAAATTATGGTAGTAGGAGATTTCCCAATCGAAACAGATACGCTCGTCATCGGCTCAGGCCCTGGCGGATATGTTGCAGCGATCCGTGCTGCACAAACAGGTCAAAAAGTAACAATCGTTGAAAAAGAATACATCGGCGGCGTGTGCCTTAACGTTGGATGTATCCCTTCAAAAGCATTGATCTCAGTCGGCCACCGCTTTGAAGAAGCAAAGCATTCAGAAGATATGGGTGTTATTGCAAATGAAGTTTCTTTGAACTTCGAAAAAGCACAAGCTTTTAAAGATGGCGTTGTTAAAAAGTTGACAGGCGGTGTTGAATCACTGCTAAAAGGCAATAAAGTAGAAATTGTACGCGGTGAAGCTTATTTTGTTGATACGAATACAATTCGTGTTATCACTGAAAATGCTGCTCAAACATACAAATTCAAAAATGCCATTATCGCTACAGGATCACGTCCAGTAGAGATTCCGACATTCAAATTCTCTAAGCGTGTGATCAACTCATCAGGTGCTTTGGCTCTTCAAGAAGTGCCAGGTAAACTAGTGGTTATCGGCGGAGGTTACATTGGAACTGAACTTGGAACAGCATATGCTAACATGGGTTCTGATGTAACAATTCTTGAAGGCGCACCAGATATTCTTGCTGGATTTGAAAAGCAAATGACGGCTATCGTTAAAAAAGGCTTGAAGAAAAAAGGCGTTGAAGTTATCACTAATGCATCTGCTAAAGGTGTAGAAGAAACTGAAACAGGCGTTACAGTCACTTATGCAGCCGGCGGAGAAGAAAAAACAGTCGAAGCTGATTATGTATTAGTTACTGTTGGACGCCGTCCAAACACAGATGAAATGGGACTTGAAGAAGTTGGCATCGAATTTGGCGAACGTGGCTTGATTAACGTTGATAAGCAGTGCCGCACGAATGTTCCAAATATCTATGCGATCGGTGATGTTGTGGCAGGCCTTCAATTGGCTCACAAAGCGTCATACGAAGGAAAAGTTGCTGCAGAGGCAATTGCTGGAGAATCATCAGTAGTTGACTACTTGGCAATTCCGGCTGTTTGCTTCACAGATCCAGAACTTGCTAGCGTCGGTTTGAGCGAAGAACAAGCAAAAGCAGAAGGGTTCGAAGCTAGCGCTGCTAAATTCCCGTTCGGTGTAAACGGTCGCGCGCTTTCGTTGAATGCAACTGAAGGTTTCGTGAAATTGGTTTCACGCAAGTCAGATGGTTTGCTTCTTGGAGCACAAATTGTTGGAGCTGGCGCATCCGATATGATCGCCGAGCTTGGTCTTGCAATCGAAGCAGGAATGACTGTTGAAGATATCGCAATGACAATCCATGCGCACCCAACATTAGCTGAAGTTACAATGGAAGCTGCTGAAGTAGCAATGGGAGCACCAATCCACATCCTTAAATAATTGAGAAGAAGCCGCAATTTGCGGCTTCTTTTTTTGTATTTAATATACTGGCGCTTATTTGCAGCAGCTCAAATAGCTTAATGATTAAAAAACTTGAATCCGAGCTGCGGGCTACATATATATCTAATAGATTCTGTAATATTTTGTAACTCACTATTATTTTATGCTAAACTGAATTTCGAAAGGGCGACAGGTGATACGTAATGATACATACAAAAATCCTTATAATGGCCGCAAGTATAGCTTTGCTGACTGCATGCAGCAATGGTGCACAATCCTCTGGAGAATCAGCCAACTCCGCAGAAGAGCAAAAGACAGTTGAAGAAACGGCTGCTCAAAAAGAAGACGCCGAAAAAGCTGCGGCGGAAAAAGCAAAAGAAGAAAAAGCTGCAGAAGAAGCTAAAGCAGCGGAAGAAGCTAAAGCTGCAGAAGAAAAACCGGAGTACAAACTCAATCCGGCGTTTTGGGGATTTGAACCTATCGATAATGCAAATGCGAAAGCTGTTCTGATCACTATTGATGATGCACCGGATAAACGTTCGCTGGAAATGGCAAAAACGTTGAAAGAAAAAAACGTTCCGGCTATTTTCTTTGTTAACGGCCATTTCTTGGATACTGATGATGAGAAAAATGTTTTAATGGAAATATCTGATATGGGCTTTGCAATTGGAAATCATACAGAGACGCATGCAAACCTGCAAGGGATTTCCGAAGAGCAGCAACAGGAGGAAATTCTGGCTGTAAGCAAGACTATTGAAGAAACAATTGGTGATAAGCCGAAGTTTTTCCGTGCACCTTTAGGAGCCAATACCGACTTTAGCCGTGAGCTTGTCAAAAAAGAAGGTATGCTCCTCATGAACTGGACATATGGCTATGATTGGAACAAAGAGTATATGGATGCAGCCGCTTTGACCGATATTATGGTCAATTCAGAACTACTGCAAAATGGAGCCAACCTGCTCATGCATGACCGTGAATGGACTGCTGAAGCTTTGGGGGACATAATAGACGGTTTAAGCGAAAAAGGCTACTCTTTTATCGATCCAAATAAAATTGAAGGTGTAGAATAAAAACAACGGCCTGGGAGCATGGAGCTTCCGGGCCGTTGTTTTTATTTTATCTGATAGCTTGCTGTTCTTTAATAACCCTAAGCATTTTCAACGTATCGTCTTCCGGACCTTGTACCGGAAGGCCAGCTTCAACATTCATGCGAATGTACTCAATGTTTTCTTGTGTAATGATCTCTCCAGGAATAAAAATCGGAATGCCTGGTGGATAAACCATAATAAATTCAGCTGAAATACGCCCAACTGCTTTATTGATCGGAACCACTTCAGTTGTTGCGTAAAACGCGTCACGAGGCGTCATAGCAAGGCGCGGGATATCCGGAATAAGAACAGTCGGCTCAACAATAGCAGCCTCAGAATCGAACGTGGAGCTCATTCTTTGAAGGGCATTAATCAATAAGTTCAGTTCTTTTCGGGAATCTCCGATTGTTATTAGACATAATATGTTGTAAAGGTCGGACAATTCCACTTCGATATTGGCTTTCTCTCTTAGCCATTCTTCTGCCTGATGGCCTGTAATGCCAAGGTCTTTGACACTGATCAGCAATTTGGTCGGATCCATGTCAAAGGTAGCCGATGTTTTCAGCAATTCTTTCCCGACGCAACGCAAATGGGCAATTTTATTGATGCGTTTGCGTGCATCCTGCGCCAGCCGGATTGTCTGGTCAATCAAATCGTAGCCATGGACGGCAAGCTGTCTGCGCGCAGTATCAAGAGATGCCAAAATTGGGTATGAAGTTGAAGTGGTCGTCAACATGGAAAGCGTCGACTGTACACGTTTTGGTGAAACAAGACCATCGCGCACATTCAAGACGGAACTTTGTGTCATAGATCCTCCAAGCTTATGCACGGAAGTAGCTGCCATATCAGCACCTGCTGCCATCGCCGATACCGGCAATGATTCGTGGAAGTGGATATGGACGCCATGGGCTTCATCCACCAAAACCGGAATGTCACGGGTATGTGCGATATCGACAATACGCTTTAAATCAGCCGCTACGCCGAAATAAGTAGGATTGATCACAAGTACCGCTTTCGCATCCGGATATTCATTTAATGCTTTTTCTACCGCTTCTGCCGAGATGCCGTGTGAAATACCGAGGTCAGGATCGACTTCAGGGTGAATGAAGATCGGGATGGCTCCCGCAAATACGATGGCGGACATAATGGATTTATGTACGTTCCTCGGCACCAGTATTTTATCATTAGGGCCGACTACGCTTAAAATCATGGTCATGATGGCGCCGCTTGTCCCTTGCACGGAAAAGAAAGTATAGTCCGCACCGAACGCTTCAGCAGCCAGTTCTTGTGCTTGTTTAATGGCGCCTTTAGGTGAGTGGAGATCATCCAAAGGAGCTATGTTAATCAAATCAATGGATAAGATATTGTCGCCGACAAATTCCCGGAACGCAGGGTCGACGCCTTGGCCTTTTTTATGGCCGGGAATATGGAATTGGATCGGGTGCCGGTTTCGGTGCTTCAACAGCGCATCGAATAACGGAGTTTCTAATTGTGACAATGGGTAGCACACCTCGCTTTATAAAAATGAAAACAAAAAGAATTATAGCATGATGCTACACGCTATACTATAAAAATAAAAGGATTTTGCCTCTAGCCATCGAATACAAAAATATGGGAAAAGGAGAGGATAGGATGCAATTTACTACGCGAGTAACTGAACTGTTGGGAACAAGGCTGCCAATTATACAAGGAGGGCTTGCATATCTAGCATATGCAGAACTTGCAGCAGCTGTCTCAAATGCTGGCGGCCTTGGCCAAATTACGGCGATGAGCTTGGCAACACCCGAACAATTGCGGGAAGAAATCCGAAAAGTGCGCCGGTTGACGGATCGGCCGTTCGGCGTTAACTTTGCAATAGGCGACCATGGGCGCGTATTTTCCCATATGCTTGATGTGGCGATCGAAGAAGAAGTTCCTGTCGTATCGATGACCGGGGGCAATCCTACGCCGATATTTGAACAGCTGGCAGGAACACCGATAAAAAAATTGGTTTTGGTAGCTGCAAGAAGGCAAGCGGAAAAAGCTGAAAAACTTGGTGCAGATGCCGTCATGGTAGTCGGCCAGGAAGGAGGGGGGCATCTAGGACGCGACGATGTCGGGACAATGGTGCTCATCCCCCAAGTGGCAGATGCTGTATCAATACCTGTTATCGCTTCAGGAGGCATTGGTGATGGCCGGGGGTGGATGGCCGCACATGCGCTTGGTGCGGAAGGAATTGAAATGGGTACGCGTTTTATTGCGACAAAAGAATGCGTCCATGCCTCTGAGGCGTATAAAAAAGCGTTGATCAGCAGTTCGGAAAGTGAAACCGTCGTGATCAAGCGAAGTATCGGCGCCCCTGCAAGAACGCTTCACAACGGTTGGACAGACCGAATTTTACAAATCGAGCAGGAAACCCCGAGCTATGAAGCATTAAAGGAATTCATTAGCGGGGAAGCCAATAAGAAGTTTATCTATGAAGGAAATGTGGAAGAAGGATTTGGATGGGCCGGCCAAGTAACTGGCTTGATTAAAGATGTGCCAAGCGTCCAGGAGCTTATGGAAAGAATGGAGAAGGAAGCCATGGCTATCCGCAACAGATGGGCGACTACATTATGAAAGCAGGGAATATGAATGGAATATTCTTATCCATTTTCAATAGACTGGTCAACAGATGATATTGTCGACGTTGTTCGTTTTTTCGAAGGAATTGAAATGGCATACGAAAAAGGCATCAATCGGGAGGATATGTTTAAGCGCTACAAAAAATTCAAGGAAGTGGTGCCTTCAATTTCAGAGGAAAAAACCTATTTCCGTGAATTTGAAGAAGAAAGCGGTTATGCAAGCTTTCCGGTTATCAAAGAAATGAAAGCGAAAAGTGATGGCGACTTTATAAGACTGGACAAAAAATAAAGCAAAACCCGCAGTGGAAAACTGCGGGTTTTGCTTTATTCGTTTTTCTCATAGCAACTGAATTATAAAGATTTGCAAAAGAAATGCCTGCTGGACAAAAGTAGAGGCAACGGCAAAAAAAGAATATCACTTAATATTCAGACAAATCGTGCATTTCTCTTTACTTTTGTGTCAATATATTATATAAAGGAAGCAATTCCTCGAATGTTTGGTCGACAAGTTCTTCAAAGTCTTTCTCAGGCATTGATACAGCTTGTTCTCTAGGAATATGCCGGCCGATGACAAATTCCCCTTTTTTAACGTCACGAAGACGGATGACCAGCCTTTCAATTTCTTCTTGGCCCAATTGTTTTAAAGAAGTTGCCTCCGGCTTCATATGGTCCCCGGCAATAACAAAATCATCCGGCAAGGAGTGGATGATTTCAGTCTTTAACAATTGTTCAGCCATTTTGCTTTTTCCTGTTGCTTCATAAATAACGGCTAAAATGATGAACACATGGCTTTCCCATAAACCGATTTGGAAATGGGGAACCGCTTTATAGCCTCTTTTATATGGAGCAAATGCCACCCAGCTGTCTTTTGGCGGATTTATCGTACGGCGTAAGTGTTTCGCGATATGCGGGAAAAATTCATTGCCGGTTTTACCGGAGAAAAAAGATGAATACTCTTTTCCCAGCTCTGCAAATTTAGGGCGCACCCGTTCGATCAGTGCTGCCATTCGTTCCTCTAACCCTGGTGTTTCAAAAACTTCAAAGTCGCGCTCTTTCCAAAAAGTTGTCACGGTCAATATCCTCCTTAATTTTTACACTACATGTTTCATCTTACCTGACTTTGGGAAGAAAGAGTATAAATATACTTATCTCCCATCAAGTCACTGGTCAACCGTTTCTCTTGCTCTAATAATATGTCAGAATTATTGAAAAATAGGACGGAAAGGGGTGCTCAATATGAAACAGATGATACAAATAATCCGTAAGGCGGACGTCGAAAAAGAATATATTTCTGTATTGAAACTTGAACTAGATTATGAATTGGCTTCTTTGTTCGACGCCTTGAAAGTGAATGAAAACAGAGAGATAGAAAAAAGCAAAAAACGGCTTCACGAAATTCATGCGGAACTGGAGGCACTTCATGCGTTCTAATTTATACATCACATAAAGGCACCTACTGGTTCAAGACAGTAAGTGCCTTTTTCGTTTATAATGGAAAAAATAGAAAAGAGGCGAAGGAATGGAATTGCACGCATTAGATTTATACATAAAATCATTGATCAAAGAAGCAGGTCACTTGATTCGAAATTCATTAGCAACGGAATTGGTCATAGAAGCGAAATCAAATGCTAATGACTTGGTGACAAATATGGACAAGGAAATCGAACAATTTTTCATCTCCCGGATCCGCCGCGATTTTCCAGGGCATCGAGTTTTTGGCGAAGAAGGATTTGGTGATGTTATCGAGAATTTGGACGGTACTGTTTGGATATTGGACCCGATTGACGGCACAATGAATTTTATCCATCAAAAAAGCAATTTTGCCATATCATTAGGAATTTATGAAAATGGAATCGGGAAGCTTGGATACATATATGATGTTGTTAATGACAATTTATATCATGCTGTCAACGGAGAAGGTGCCTACTGCAACGACGAACGGTTGTTGCCGTTAAAGGAGACTTCATTGGACAAATCGATAGTCGGCATCAACGCGACCTGGGTTACGCCAAACAGGTACATCAGGCATGAGGACAGCATCCGGCTGATCCAAGATGTAAGAGGTACCCGGTCCTATGGTTCGGCTGCCTTGGAACTTGCCTATCTAGCTACAGGGAGGATCGATGCATATCTATCTATGAGGCTGTCTCCTTGGGATATTGCGGGAGGCATGGTCATTGCAAAGGAAGTAGGAGCAATCGCCACTAATTTCAAGGACGAACCTGCCAACTTGCTAAAACAAGATTCGTTTATCGCAGCGAACCCATCGGTACATTCAAAAATCCTTACTGAATACATCCATGTAAAATAAGAAAAGGGCGCAGAATTTTTCTGCGCCCTTTTCTTATTTTATAGTAAACCGGCGTCCATCATTTCTTTCTTTTTCTTAAAACCCATTCCCATAACTGCGCATAAAGCTAATATAGCAATCAGAACTCCTGGTATGCTCCGAAGTCCGACTGCAGCGCCGATTCCAACCATTGATAAAATGGCTGCCAACGAATATAACATGAAGATCCATTTTATATTTTTCACTTGTTTTGCCTCCCACTGATTTGCTCGAAATAAAATCTTAGGGTTTTCCCCCTATATGTGCTATACTAACACAGTTATAGACATGAAAAAAGAATATTGGAGTGAAAGTATGACGAACTTACGTAACGACTTAAGAAACATTGCTATCATTGCCCACGTTGACCATGGTAAAACAACTCTAGTGGATCAGCTTCTTCAGCAGTCTGGGATTTTCCGTTCTAATGAACACGTAGAAGAGCGTGCAATGGATTCAAACGACATCGAAAGAGAACGCGGAATTACGATTCTTGCAAAAAACACTGCGATTCAATATAAAGATGCTAAAATCAATATTTTGGATACTCCAGGACATGCCGATTTCGGTGGAGAAGTAGAACGCATCATGAAAATGGTTGATGGTGTTTTACTAGTTGTCGATGCTTACGAAGGCTGTATGCCGCAAACGCGTTTTGTACTAAAGAAAGCGTTAGAGCAAAACTTAAAGCCAATCGTTGTTGTTAACAAAATTGACCGCGATTTCGCGCGCCCTGAAGAAGTGGTTGACGAAGTCATCGAATTGTTTATCGAACTTGAAGCAAATGACGAGCAATTGGAATTCCCGGTTATTTTTGCCTCAGGCATGAATGGAACTGCCAGCCTTTCATCTGACCCTGCTGACCAAGAAGAAAACATGCAGGTTATTTACGATGCAATTATGGATCATGTACCAGCGCCAATCGATAACAGAGATGAGCCACTTCAATTCCAAGTAGCGCTTCTTGATTATAGTGATTATGTTGGACGTATCGGGATTGGCCGTGTGTTCCGCGGAACTATCGAAGTGGGCCAATCTGTTGCTTTAATGAAACTGGATGGTTCGGTCAAGAATTTCCGGGTTACAAAAATGCACGGATTTATGGGCCTTAAACGGATAGAAATCGAAAAAGCCGAAGCTGGCGATTTGATTGCTATTTCGGGGATGGAAGATATCAACGTCGGGGAAACGGTTTGTCCGGCAGACCACCCGGAAGCTTTGCCTGTTCTTCGCATTGACGAGCCGACACTGCAAATGACATTCCTTGTTAACAACAGCCCGTTTGCTGGTAAAGAAGGAAAATGGATCACTTCTAGAAAAATTCAGGAGCGTTTAGATGCTCAGTTGCAAACTGACGTATCTCTGCGTGTAGACCCTACAGATTCACCGGATGCATGGATTGTATCTGGACGCGGAGAATTGCATTTGTCGATTTTGATCGAGAACATGCGCCGTGAAGGATTCGAACTTCAAGTATCAAAACCGGAAGTTATTGTAAAAATGGTTGACGGTGTTCGTTGTGAACCAGTAGAACGTGTACAAGTTGATGTTCCTGAAGAATACACTGGAGCGATCATTGAATCACTTGGTGAGCGCAAAGGTGAAATGCTAGATATGGTCAATAACGGAAGCGGCCAAGTTCGTTTGGTATTCAACGTACCAGCACGTGGTTTAATCGGTTACACTACTGAATTCTTAACGCAAACTCGTGGATACGGAATTATCAACCATACGTTCGACAGTTACCAGCCGGTTGCTTCAGGACGCGTTGGTGGGCGCCGCCAAGGTGTACTTGTTTCCATGGAACGCGGTAAAGTTTCAACTTACGGCCTAATGGGCATCGAAGATCGTGGAACAGCATTTGTAGAAGTGGGCGCTGAAATTTATGAAGGCATGATCGTCGGCGAACATAACCGCGACAGCGACTTGACAGTAAACATTGTTAAGATCAAAGCTGCAACAAACATCCGTTCAGCTAACAAAGATCAAACTACTACATTGAAAAAAGCCCGTTTAATGAGCCTTGAAGAAGCGCTTGAGTATTTGGCTGATGATGAGTATTGTGAAATCACTCCGCAAACTATCCGTCTGCGCAAGAAAATTCTTGATAAGAACGAACGCGAGCGCATGGCTAAGAAAAAGAAAGTTGCTATTGAAGAATAAATGAATGGGAAGGATGTATAACCCATGGGCGATCAAGCTTTTGTCTATGAAAGAATGTATCCGTTAGCCCGGTTTTTGTATGAGACAATGCCTAATTTCGAGATTGCAGGATATGCACTGTTTGCTGTGATCTTCCTCCTATCTGCGTTTGTTTATAAATTAGGCTTTGCTAAGAAATTATCAATCGGCCAAAATGCCGTGATTGCTTTGTTTCTTCTGGTCGGTGGACTAGGGCTGACATTTTTAGCCCTTTTCTTGCCGGTAGTCGAAGGCCTTGTTATTGCAGCACTGATTTTAATTTTGTATAAAATACGCTTATGGCGTGAAAAACGCGAAAACGCTGCTTCTCAATGAGAAGCAGCGTTTTTTCGTTCAAAAGTTTTATAAAGAACTGGCAATACTAGTGCATATGCCAAGTGGGCAAATACCCAGTAAAGAATTGCTTCTCCATCGAACACCCCGGGGATTTCAGGATTCACTGCAAGAATCGACAAGGGAAAGTAAAGCAGGTAAGTCGGCGCGCATAAAATCAAGCTGATTAGCACCAGTTGTCCAAAAGGGTAGGGCCGTCGCTTGGCGAGATAGACATACACAATGCCGATGATTAACGAAATGGCAATGTGGAAGGAAAATTCCACCGGCTCCGACCAATCAATTGACCCCACAATCGGTATAAAATCAACATTCAAAAGCAAGGCGTATACTTGAACACCTGTTATTGATTGAATCCATTTCAGCAAGAAGCCGATTAAGAGGCCGCTCCAAAAACCAATCCAAATGCCTTTGAGCAGCTTCATCAGAAGTCATCCTCTATTCTGCGGGAGCTGCGGTAAAAACGGAAAGAACCGGATGCAAGGCGTTCATTTGTACGCTCTGTGATCCGTTCGTGGCATTCGTCGCACATATGTGTATGAATGGGACGGTTCCGTAAGCGTTTAGCTTGGAGGGTATCATCATTGAGCTCTTCAATCTTATCGCAAATTACACATTGTACACGCATCATTGATCTCTCCTATTCGACTCGGATCGCAGTCACATCTGTAATCGGATTTTGCTGATTCGAACCATCCGGCAACAGCACATGGACAGGTCCATCTGATTTTAAAGGCTTGCCATCTTGGCTGAATTTAAAAATCAGTTTTTTCGCCTCTTCAATGGAAAAAGCCTGTTCGCCATTAGCTGTTTCAATCACAACAGATTTTGCATGCTCTGCCGGTTCTGCGTTTTCCAAAAACGGTTTGAAAATCATACCGAAAGTTCCGGTCATCATCTCGTTTTTTTCTTTTCTATTATAAGTCTTTTCCGAGTTTAAAGTCGGGGGGACAATCGCGCCTTCCATAATTTCTCTCGACCAGTGCTCCCCCATACCGCGCTTGTATTCTTCAAGCTCATCACGCTCGACTCTTGCTTCAACAAAATAAGTTTCCAGATCGAGTTTGCGGTCATCAAAAATCCAAACTGTTGGATCGATTGTAATTTTATACTTAACCTCGCCTTTAAACGGTATAATAAATTCCATGCAAAACCCTCCATTAAAATAATCCATCTTTTATCAGTATACCGTTTCCTTGGGAATTCCCAAAGGGATTAATTCTCGAGAGGATAGAGGCTTGCATTTTTACTGTCTAGCATATACACTTTAAACAAGTCACTGAACATGAAATTTCATTAAATGGGGGAGTCCTCATGGAACATACAGAAGAACAAACTTATCAAGTCAAGGCTTTAGAACTCCTCAAAGCAGATGCAGAAAAAATTGAGCAATTGATCAAAGTTCAAATGGACAATTTGACATTGCCTTCATGTCCACTATATGAAGAAGTTCTTGACACTCAAATGTTCGGCTTGTCTCGTGAGATTGATTTTGCCGTTAAGTTAGGCTTGATCGAGCGCGAAACCGGCAAGAATTTAATAGATACGCTTGAGAAGAAACTGTCTGTCCTGTTAGAAGCGTATACGAATAAATGACTTGAAACTCAAACGAACCCTGTTTGAGTTTTTTTACTAATCCCACAACATGAATGAGGTAATAGGCAATGAAACAATACATAAAGAGATACTCGAAAAATTTGGATTATCCACTTCTTTTAACATACATAGCGTTGTCGATTTTCGGTTTGGTGATGATTTATAGTGCGAGCATGGCATGGGCTGTAAATGTTTACGGCTGGGAAGCGGACCATTTCTATAAGCAGCAACTAGTCAACTTATCACTGGCTTTTCCCGTATTTATCGTGTCCGCCCTTTTCCCGTATAAGCATTTCAGCAATAAAGGAATGATGAAACTCATACTGGGCGTTATTTTTCTTGGGCTAGTTTTGGTACATCTTATCGGCTATGCCGGTGGGGGAGCTAAAAGCTGGATCAATCTTGGATTTGCGAGCGTACAGCCATCAGAAGTGGCGAAAGTGGGCATTATTCTATATTTATCAGGCGTATTTGCTAATAAAAACAGAAAAGGTATGATCAACAATTTTAATGAATCGATTGCTCCGCCGGTAATCGTCTTGACGCTCGTACTGTTTTTTGTATTTTTGGAACCTGATTTAGGCTCCATGATAATCATTGGAGCTGTCGGCTTATGCGTAATGCTGGCAAGCGGAATTCGTTTTAAATTGTATTTGAAACTTTCATCCATTGTCCTTGCAGGAGCGGCGCTGTTTATTTTGCCAATGATCTTTTTTGCGCAAGACAAAGTTTTTACAGAAAAGCGGCTTGGCAGATTGGATGCTTTCTTTAACCCATTTGAAGATGAATTAGGGTTTGGCATGCAGATAGTTAACGGTTATTTAGCTATAGGTTCAGGCGGTTTAAGCGGCCTTGGCCTTGGGCAATCAGTTCAGAAGCTCGGATATTTGCCGGAACCGCATACGGATTTTATTATGTCTGTTATAGCGGAGGAGCTAGGCGTTTTTGGCGTAGCTTTCGTTTTGGTCGGTCTGGCATTTATCGTCCTTCGCGGACTGTCTATTGCCATGACAACAAAAGATCCGCTAGCGAGAATGCTGGCTGCCGGCGTGGCTAGCATGATCGGAATTCAAACCTTCGTCAATCTCGGGGGGTTAACAGGAATTATTCCATTGACTGGTGTCACACTTCCATTCATAAGCTATGGCGGAACGTCTGTTATTTTGTTATCTTTAGCTATGGGAGTATTGATGAATGTTTCCATGTTCCACAAAGTTGAAAAATTGAAAAAGTAAAGGGTGTGCTGCGGAGTGAAGACAATCAACAAAATCTTAGTAGCAAATCGTGGGGAAATCGCTATCAGGGTTTTCCGCGCTTGTACAGAACTGAATCTTCGGACAGTTGCAATTTATTCACAAGAGGACAGCGGATCTTATCATCGTTTCAAAGCGGATGAATCTTACCTGGTTGGCAAAGGGAAAAAACCAATTGATGCTTATTTGGATATTGAAGATATTATCCGGATCGCCAAGGATTCAGACGTTGATGCAATTCATCCTGGATACGGCTTTTTGTCGGAAAACGTGCACTTTGCACGGCGATGTGAAGAAGAAGGGATCGTCTTTATCGGCCCGACATCCCGCCATTTGGATATGTTTGGAGATAAAGTTAAAGCAAGAACGCAAGCGATTGCAGCCGGCATTCCGGTAATACCAGGTACAGACGGCCCGGTAAAATCACTTGAGGAAGTAGTAGCGTTTAGCGAAAGCGCCGGATTTCCTTTAATGATCAAAGCTTCTCTTGGCGGCGGCGGTCGCGGCATGCGCATCGTCAGAACGCCGGAAGAACTTGCACAATCGTATGAACGTGCAAAATCTGAAGCGAAAGCAGCTTTTGGCTCTGATGAAATGTATGTTGAAAAGTTTGTTGAGAAGCCAAAACATATCGAAGTGCAAATACTAGGAGATACTGATGGAAATGTTATCCATCTTTATGAACGCGATTGCTCTATTCAGCGGCGCCATCAAAAAGTAGTGGAAATAGCTCCATCTAATTCAATCAACGATAAATTGCGGAACGAAATTTGTGAAGCGGCAGTCAAGTTGATGAAAAATATTGATTACATAAATGCAGGTACTGTTGAATTTTTAGTAGCTAATGACGAATTTTATTTCATTGAGGTAAATCCACGAATTCAAGTGGAGCATACAATCACAGAAATGGTGACGGGCATAGATATTGTCCATGCCCAAATCAATATCGCCAGAGGCCACACTCTTCATAGCAAGGAAATCAACATTCCGCTTCAAGCGGACATTCCGTTGTTTGGTTTTGCTATTCAATCGCGTGTAACGACAGAAGATCCATTAAACGATTTTATGCCGGATGCCGGAAAATTGATGGTTTATCGTTCAGGCGGTGGTTTTGGCGTTCGGTTGGATGCTGGCAACGGCTTCCAAGGTGCGGTTATAACTCCTTATTATGACTCTTTGCTTGTAAAATGCTCGACATGGGGAGTCACTTTCAATGAAGCAGCTGCCAAAATGGACCGTAACTTGCAAGAGTTCCGAATCCGCGGAATCAAAACCAACATACCGTTCCTGGCCAACGTCGTAAGGCATTCGAATTTTTTAAAAGGCGAATTTGATACAAGCTTTATCGACACGACGCCTGAATTGTTCATTTTCCCTGTAAGACAAGACCGGGGGACAAAGCTGCTGAGTTATATCGGTAACGTCACCGTCAATGGTTTTCCGGGCATTGAAAAGAAAAAGAAACCGATTTATTCACATCCAAGAAAACCGAAAGTGGATTTAACGTCACCGGCTCCAAGCGGCACGAAGCAAATTTTGGATGCGCATGGAGCTGAGGGGTTAGCTCAATGGATCCATGACCAAAAAGATGTGCTTTTGACAGATACAACGTTCCGTGATGCCCATCAATCGCTTTTGGCAACTCGGTTGCGTTCATACGATATGTTTGAAATTGCAAAAGAAACTGCGCGTCTTCAAAGCGATCTTTTCTCTCTTGAAATGTGGGGGGGCGCAACATTTGACGTCTCATACCGCTTCTTAAAAGAAGATCCTTGGCAGCGGCTGATCAAACTCCGCCAAGAAGTTCCGAATGTTTTGTTTCAGATGCTGTTCCGCGGCGCTAATGCTGTCGGCTACAAAAACTATCCGGACAACGTTATCCGGGAATTTGTCCGCAAGTCGGCTGAAGCAGGAATCGATGTTTTTAGGATATTCGACAGCTTGAACTGGATTAAAGGCATGGAAGTGGCAATTGATGAAGTTCGCCAATCCGGAAAAGTTGCTGAAGCAGCAATTTGCTATGCAGGTGATATCCTGGATCCGAGCCGCGACAAGTACACGGTGGAGTATTACAAGAAAATGGCGAAAGAACTGGAAGCGTCAGGCGCCCATATTTTAGCGATAAAAGACATGGCAGGTTTATTGAAACCAGAAGCAGCATACCGTTTAATAGCTGAACTGAAAGATACAACTTCTTTGCCGATTCATCTTCACACGCACGATACAAGCGGCAATGGCATCTATCTCTATGCAAAAGCAATTGAAGCGGGTGTAGATATTGTTGATACAGCCCTTGGCTCGATGTCTGGATTGACTTCTCAGCCAAGTGCGAACTCATTGTATTACGCTATGAACGGAAGCGGCCGGGAAATAAGAACCGATATTGGATCACTCGAAGAGATTTCCCATTATTGGGAAGATGTCCGTAAATATTATGCTGATTTTGAAAGCGGCATGAACAGCCCGCATTCTGAGATTTATGTACATGAAATGCCGGGCGGACAATACAGCAATCTGCAACAACAAGCAAAAGGTGTAGGATTAGGCATGCGCTGGGATGAAGTGAAGGCGATGTATTCCCGGGTCAACTTGTTGTTTGGAGATGTTGTCAAAGTAACGCCGTCATCGAAAGTTGTTGGTGACATGGCATTGTTCATGGTTCAGAACGATTTAGATGAGTACACGGTTCTGACAAAAGGAAAATCAATCGATTTCCCTGAGTCCGTCATTGAGTTTTTTGAAGGCTATATCGGCCAGCCTTATGGCGGGTTTCCGAAAGAACTGCAAGAGGTTGTGCTGAAGGGCCGCCAGCCGATTACAGTCCGTCCAGGAGAATTGCTTGAGCCAGCCGATTTTGACGCCATCAAGAAAACCTTATACGACAAGCTTGAGCGTCCGGTGACGAGCCATGAAATTTTGGCATACGCACTATATCCAAAAGTTTTTGAAGAGTATACGGAAACATCCAAGCAGTTTGGCAATGTTTCGGTTCTTGATACGTTGACTTTCCTTTATGGCATGAGGCTTGGGGAAGAAATCGAAGTGGAAATTGAAAAAGGTAAAACCTTAATGATCAAAATGGTGTCCATCGGCGAACCGCAAAAAGACGGCAAGCGGACTATTTATTTTGAACTGAACGGCCAATCGCGCGAAGTGAATATCCAGGACATGACAGTAGAAACAGATGTTACAGCAAAACAAAAAGCAAATCCGACAGATGAATCCCATATTGCAGCAACCATGCCGGGAACGGTCTTAAAAGTGGTTGTTGAAAAAGGGGCTAAAGTTGATCGTGGAGACCATTTGCTGGTGACTGAAGCAATGAAAATGGAAACGACTGTCCAAGCTCCTTTTGATGGTACAGTAAAAGAAATTTATGTCGGTACAGGCGAAGGTATTTCGACCGGAGACTTGCTGATCGAAATGGAACGACATTAAAAAAGCAGATGCCGATTGGCATCTGCTTTTTCAGGCTGTCGAGAAACTCTCGGCAGCTTTTTTCATTTCGCTCCAGGCGGACGCTTTCCGCGGGCACGGCCTCAGCCGCTTCCTTCGCTTCGCTCTGTCCAGGGTCTTCGGCTCGCGCTGGTCCCGCTGGAGTCGCCGCCTTCCGCTCCATTTGCGACTTTTGCAGGTTTTCATTG
>NZ_PYAT01000018.1 GCF_003014655.1 Planomicrobium soli
ATAGGTTCGAGGTGGACGCGTGGCGACATGTGCAGCTGACGAATACTAATCGATCGAGGACTTAACCAATATTGTTTCGTTTCATCCGTCGTGTATCCAGTTTTGAACGAACAAGCCAAGAGGCGTGAAAAAAAGCCTTGCCAAACTCGACAGAGTTGGTATAATAAGACTTGTCTTTCAAAAAAACAAAGTCCAGTGATGATGGCAAAGAGGCCACACCCGTTCCCATCCCGAACACGGAAGTTAAGCTCTTTTGCGCTGATGGTAGTTGGGGGTCTCCCCCTGTGAGAGTAGGACGTCGCTGGGCAAGCCCAAAGTCATAACCGTTTCCGGTTCTGGCTTTTTTTTGCGTTGATTAAATTTTTTTGAATTACAAAAAACAAGTTTACTATAGTTTATTAGAGCAAAGGGAGTAAGTTCAGTATAATAAAACTAACTACAAACTATAAGGATGATGGTATGAAGCCGCGAAGACCATTAGTGGATGCGTTAATCAAATTTCAACAACAGCAGCCTGTTTCATTTCATGTGCCAGGACACAAACATGGAGAGCTATCGACGCTGCCAGAAGGCATGCGAAATGCCCTTGCTTATGATTTTACAGAACTTGCCGGGCTTGATGACTTTCATTATCCAGAAGAGGCGATTAAGGAAGCGGAGCAATTGCTTTCGGAAGTTTATGATACAAACCAAAGTTTCTTCTTGGTGAATGGATCGACAGTGGGAAATTTAGCGATGGTATATGCAACTTGTAGAGAAGGCGATGCAGTTATGGTGCAACGGAATTCGCATAAGTCGATTTTTCATGCTTTGGAATTGGCAAAAGCTAAACCGATATATGTTATGCCCGAATGGGACGAACAATCAAAGTCGGCTATAGGTGTGGCATTAGAAGATATTCAAGAAGCTTTGATTGAATATCCTGAAACCAAAGCAGTTATTCTAACGTATCCAAATTATTATGGAATGGGAACAGAGAATTTAGAAGAAATCATTTCCTTTTGCCATTCACAAAATATACCGGTACTGATCGATGAAGCTCACGGTGCACATTTTCAAATTGGAAGCCCTTATCCGGTTTCGGCATTAGCGTACGGCGCTGATGTAGTGGTGCATTCGGCTCATAAAACGTTGCCGGCCATGACCATGGGATCTTTTTTACATAGTAAAGGGAACTTGGTCGATCGGAAGAGAATCAAGAAATACTTAAGAATGCTGCAATCGAGCAGCCCTTCTTACCTTATCATGGCATCGCTGGATGATGCCCGCGCATTTGTGCAAAGTTACGCTCCTGAAGACATAAGGCACTTCGAGGATAAGCGCAAACAATTTGCCGAGAGTCTTTCTTCCATTCCTAATCTTGAACTATTTCAATCGAATGATCCTTTAAAACTGATGCTTCGTGTTCCTGGCTATAGCGGCTTTCGGTTACAACAATGTTTAGAAAATGTAAAAATTTATGGGGAGTTAGCCGATCCTTACCAAGTTATGCTAATCTTACCCTTACTGAAAAAAACTCAATCGTATCCGTTTGCTGAAATTCGAAGCCGTATTAAAGAGGCGGTTCAATCATTATTGAAAGAAGCACAGGAAACAATTTCAGTAAAAATGCCTGATAACCGCCAGAAAATTAGTGTGCCAGAGCTAACTTTTGAAGAAATGGATACTGAGGACCATGAATGGATTAGCTATACGAAAGCACTTGGACGAATCTCGGCTGCTATGGTCGTACCTTATCCACCAGGCATACCTTTAATCTTGCCTGGAGAGAAATGGAGCACTGCCAAACTTGAGGAATTAATGGACTACTTGGCGACAGGGGCTCAAATTCAAGGAGAGCATCGTCTAGAAGAAAAATTAATCTGTGTTCTTCCTTAATAATTGAGCGATAATTTCCAAGAAGCGGGTATATGCTATAGTATACGATATTCAAATGGATAGGATGTGGCTATAAGCATGGATCAGGAAAAGTATGCAATTGTAGATATTGGTTCAAATACGATAAGACTTGTAATATACACAAGGGATAAAAGCGGCAGGCTAGCGGAAACTGAAAATGTTAAAGCGGTAGCCCGTTTGAGAAGTTATTTATCAGCATCAGGAAAGATGGAGAAGGAAGGGATTGATGTATTGATCCAAACCCTTCAAAGCTTTCAAGAAGTGACAAGGCATCATAATTTAAAAGAAGTTAAATGTGTAGCTACAGCAGCAATTCGGCAAGCCAATAACCAAGAGGAAATTTTAGAAAAAGTAAAAGAAAAGACAGACTTCTCTATTCGGATTCTATCGGAGTACGAAGAGGCCCATTATGGCTATTTGGCAGTGGTCAACTCGATGTCGTTCGAGAATGGAATTTCCGTGGACATCGGGGGCGGCAGTACCGAACTGACCTTTTTCCAAAACCGGAAGTTAATCTATTTTTATAGCTTTCCGTTCGGAGCATTGTCCTTAAAAGAACAATTTATCAAAAGCAATACACCAACTGCCGCAGAACTCAAAACACTCAGAGCTTTCTTGAAAAAACAATTTCAAATTTTGCCATGGATCCAAAATAAAAAACTTCCTCTTATCGGCATTGGAGGAAGTGCCCGCAACATGGCACAAGTCCATCAGGAACATATTGAGTATCCATTAGCAGGAATCCATCAATACGTTATGAAAGATAAAGAAGTTCAATTGGTGAAAAACATGCTGCTTTCAATGAACTTCGCCGAAATACAAAGAGTAGAAGGCCTATCAAGAGATAGAGCGGACATCATCATTCCGGCCATTGAGGTTTTTTCCCATTTGATGCGCTGTATAGATACGGATACTTTTGCTTTAAGCAGAAAAGGTCTTCGGGATGGAGTGTTTTATGCAGAGTTGATGAAAGACTATGATGAAGGCCTCTTTCCAAGTGTGGTCGAAGAAAGTTTTCGTGATTTAGCCATCGATTATGATGTTAATTTAGAACATGCGGCTCAAGTAAGCGAAAATGCGGTTATGATTTCAAAAGAAATGGAGAAAAACAAGGCAGTTACTTTAACTCCTGAAGACATGCACTATATCCGATATGGGAGTGCAGTTTATAATTTAGGTGCTTATATCGATGCTGACGCAAGTCATCAGCATACATTTTATTTGTTGGCAAACCGTACAATTGATGGATTGCTTCATAAGGACCGACTGATTATAGCATTGATCGCTTCCTTCAAAAATAGAGAGGTGTTTAAACGTAATGCGTCTCTGTATGAAGAATGGTTTACGAAAGAAGAGCTTGCAAAATACAGTTTGTTTGGAGCAATTATTAAACTTGCATATAGTTTGAATACGACAAAGCGAGATATTGTTGAGGAGATCCAAGTGAATTTTGACGACGAAGAACTATTGCTCAAGGTTTATTGCAATAGCGATTGGACACCAGAAGAATACCAAGCGGAAAAACAGAAAAAACATCTTGAGAAACAATTGAAAAAACCGATACAGTTTCAATTTGTTGCCAGCTCCTAAAAAGAGTTTTTCCAGCTATGTGCATGAAAACAGTTAAGACGGTTAACTACTCGTAAACAAAGGATGGGGAAACTTTGAATATAGTGAAAAAAAGTACCGTTGAACTTAATAATCCTTCTTGCTATAACAATAGAGAACTTAGTTGGTTGGCATTTAATGAAAGGGTGTTGCAAGAAGCCTTGGATGAACGAAACCCTTTGCTAGAACGGTTCAAGTTTTTAGCTATTTTCAGTTCAAATTTAGATGAGTTTTTTATGGTTCGTGTTGCCGGATTGCAAGATCAAGTAAAAGTGAATTTTACGAAGCCGGAAAACAAGGCAGGGATGACGCCAAAGCAACAATTGAAAGAAATTGCACAGAAAACACATGAGTTGGTTGAACTTCAATATGATGTAATGCGAGATAAACTAGTGCCTGAAATTAAAAAAGAGGGCATCAAGCTTTTTAACATCGCTGATATAAGTAAAGAAGAACTGAAAGGCTTAGAATCCTATTTCGATGAGCAGGTCTTTCCAGTTTTAACCCCTATGGCAATCGACGCTTATCGGCCCTTTCCTATGCTGCTTAATAAAACCATAAACTTAGCGGTAGTATTAGAAGACAAAGACAAAGAGGCGGAAAACCGATACAAAACGGCAATTGTGCAAATGCCGTCTGTACTGGATCGAATGGTGCCATTGGAAGGAAAACACAGCAAAAAGCATTTTGTTCTTTTAGAAGATGTAATCGGCCATTTTATCGGAAAATTATTTCATGGATTCAAAGTGGTTACCGTATCCGTTTTCCGGATTACACGAAATGCCGATATGACCATACATGAAGAAGGCGCCCGTGATTTGCTGCAAGAAATCGAAAAGGAACTGAGAAAACGAAAATGGGGAGCAGCTGTCCGGCTAGAAATCCAACAACCAAGTTTTGATCCTACTGTTTTGTCCCACCTAATGAAAGAGCTGGAAATCGGGAAAAACGATATATATGAACTTGAAGGGCCATTAGATCTTACTTTTCTATTCAATTTCTATAAAAAACTAGAAAAAGGAAATCGGAAGCTAGTCTATGAAAACAGGATTTCTCAAATGCCGCACAATCTAGTTCCAGGTGAAAGTATTTTTGATCACGTGATCCAAGAGGATGTTTTTCTTCATCATCCTTATGATTCGTTCGAGCCAGTCATCGAGTTTGTCTCAGCAGCAGCAGATGATCCGGACGTATTGGCGATCAAGCAAACTCTATATCGGGTGAGCGGCGATTCGCCCATTATCAAAGCGCTCAAACGAGCAGCTGAAAACGGCAAACAAGTAACGGTGCTTGTGGAGCTGAAAGCGCGATTTGACGAAGAAAACAATGTGCAGTGGGCAAAAGAACTGGAACAAGCTGGCTGCCATGTGATTTACGGCATCACTCATCTGAAGACCCACAGCAAAATTACGCTAGTGGTTAGAAGAAAAGAAGATCGCATTCAGCGGTTTGTTCATTTAGGGACAGGCAATTACAATGATCAAACCGCAAAACTCTACACGGACATGAGCCTGTTTACCGCTAACAAGGAATTTGGTGTCGATGCAACTAACTTCTTCAATTATCTAAGTGGATATTCTGATAAACTAGAATTTCAACATTTGTCCGTCGCTCCATTTGGTATTCGACAAAACTTTCTGGACTTGATTGAAAAGGAAATAGAATGCCATAAAAAGTTTGGCAATGGGCGTATCATCGCCAAAATGAATTCCTTGACGGATAAAGTCATCATAAAGAAGCTATACCAAGCTTCAATAGCAGGAGTCCGCATTCAGCTGATCATCCGGGGTATCTGCTGCTTAAGGCCTGGCGTAAAAGGCATTAGCGAAAATATCCAAGTCCGGAGCATAGTAGGAAGGTTGTTGGAGCATAGCCGTATTTATTATTTTCATCAAAATGGCGAAGATAGAACCTTTTTATCGTCGGCTGATATGATGACACGCAATATGGAAAATCGAATTGAAATTTTATTTCCTGTATACGACCAGCGTATTAAAGCGCAGATTAAGCATATTTTAGAAGTTTCCTTATCGGACAACGTAAAAGCCAGGGAACAAGACAAGACCGGTGTGTATCACTATGTGAAGAGGGATAAGGAAGAACCTGAAATTGAGTGTCAGGAAGTATTGTATAGAGAAGCTTATCAAGCGGCAGAAGAAGAGGCGTAAATAACGAAAGATGCAGGCGCTGATAAAAGCACCTGCATTTTGCATTTATAACCAGTTTGAATTGCTGTATAGTTAGAGGAGTTTAAAGCCATAGGAAATTAGGTGAATGAAGAAATGAGTTATTTAATCACTTTAGAAGGCGGAGAAGGAGCCGGAAAGACCAGCGTCTCGAAACAGCTTGTCGCCTTCTTGGAACAACAAGGGCATTCGGTCGTTTCCACAAGAGAACCGGGTGGCATTGAAATTTCTGAGCAGATCCGTAAAGTCATTTTGGATCAGGACAATGTGAAAATGGATTCAAGAACGGAAGCGCTCCTCTATGCAGCTGCTAGAAGACAGCATTTAGTTGAAAAAATCATTCCGGCACTTGAAGCTGGGAAAGTGGTGCTGTGTGATCGCTATATAGACAGCAGCCTCGCTTATCAAGGACATGCAAGAGGGATTGGGATGTCCGAAATTTTCTCCATCAATAAATTTGCAATTGATAAATACATGCCGGATTTAACCTTGTACTTTGACGTTCAGCCAGAAGTAGGCTTGGCGCGGATCGAGAGAGATGGAAACCGGGAAGTAAACCGTTTGGATGTGGAATCGATGAAGTTCCATGAAGCGGTTCGGGAAGGTTACCATATGCTGATCCAACAATACCCGGATCGTATACAAGTGATTGATGCAGACAATGAAATAGATTTAGTGGTACAAGCTGCCGAAAATGCTATACTTGCTTTTATCAAAAAAAAATAAAAAAGAGCGGCTTGCTAGCAGCGGTCGTTTTTTTATGGCGACAAGTAGAAATTTAAAAATTATGGCAAGGAATACGGTGAAAATGCGTGTTCATGTTATACTTATATAGAAGAAATATAAAAAAAGGAGTGAGTGCTGATGAAACTCGTCGTAGCAGTTGTACAGGATCAAGACAGTAACCGTTTATCCAATGCTTTAACCAAAAATGATTTCCGGGCTACCAAGCTTGCCAGTACAGGAGGGTTTTTGCGCTCAGGAAATACGACCTTTTTGATTGGTGTTGACGACAGCCTCGTGCCAAAATTACTGGATTTGATCCGTGAAAATTGCCGCGCGCGTGAACAGATGGTGGCGCCTGTATCACCAATGGGCGGCAATGCGGACTCCTATATTCCATATCCTGTGGAAGTCGAAGTAGGGGGCGCCACAATTTTCGTTTTGCCTATCGAGCAATTCCATCATTTTTAATTTGCAAGAACAATAAGCAATATCTCATGCAGCCAGCAAAAGGTCTTGCGTGATACCCGTGCTCCATCCGGAACACGGGATTTTTTACAAAGACTGAAGGTGAAAATGTGCAAAAGACAATTGAAGAAATCCAAGAAATGCAGCCAGTCGTTATGAAAAGACTGCAAGGCGCCTATGAAAAAGAACGGCTGGCACATGCCTACCTTTTTGAAGGTCCAGCAGGCGCAGGAAAAAAAGAAATAACCCATTTTTTCGTTAAGCTTCTGCTATGCGAAACACCAGTAGAAAATGTTCCATGTGAAACATGTCGAAGCTGTCAACTTTACAATTCAGGGAACCATCCCAGCATCGTTTTTATCGAACCAGACGGGCAGAATATAAAAATAGATCAGATACGGGAATTGATTTTGACAATGAATAAAACCGGCTTGAATACAGGCCGTAAAATATATGTGATTCAGGAAGCAGACCGGATGAACAATTCCTCCGCCAATGCGTTGCTGAAATTTTTAGAAGAGCCAGAAATGAATGTAACAGCCATCCTGTTGACTGACCGGCTGAACGCCATTATGACAACTATTCGTTCCCGATGCCAATTGGTTTCTTTTCAGCCATTGTCCAGATCAAAACTGATGGAAAAATTGACAACTGGCGGAATGACTTTATCCATGTCTGCAACTGTCAGCATGCTGACCCAAAGTGCGGAAGAAGCGATTGAGCTCAGCTCTGACGAACATTTTGCGCAAGCCAGAAAATTAGTTTTAAAGATGGTTGAAGTAGCAGGAACGAACGTCCATGAAGCTTTATTGCTGGTCCAATCGGAGTGGCTTCCATTTTTTAAGGAAAAAGAAGATGTCGAAAGAGGGCTGGACATGTTATTATTTGCATATCGGGACATTGCTACAGTGAAAGCAGGTCTCGAAACTGTATGCACGTATCCTGATATGGAAGAAATTTGGAAGCAGATGGCGCTTCAGCGTTCATTTAGCGTATTATCTAAGCAATTGCAGGCCGTTTTGCAGGCCAAACAGCAATTGCAGCGCAACATGAACCGGACGCTGCTGATGGAGCAATTAATGCTGAATCTGCAGGAGGGGTAGCAAGTGTATAATGTAATAGGAGTCCGTTTCAAGAAAGCGGGTAAAATATATTATTTTGATCCAGGAGAATTTGTGATCGAAAAAGACGATTATGTTATCGTTGAAACAACAAGAGGCGTGGAGTACGGCAAAGTGGTTGTCCCAGTTAAATCAGTAGGGGAAAACGACGTTGTCCTGCCGCTAAAGCAAGTGGTTCGAGTAGCGAACGACCGGGATCGCCAGCAAGTAGAAGAAAATCGGACGGAAGCAGCACGGGCATTTGAACAAGGAACCGAAAAAATCGAAGAGCATCGATTGGATATGAAACTTGTAGATGTGGAGTATACATTTGACCGTAACAAAGTCATCTTTTATTTCACTGCAGAAGGGCGAGTGGATTTCCGCAACTTGGTAAAAGACTTAGCTTCAATTTTCCGCACACGCATCGAGCTGCGGCAAATCGGTGTACGCGATGAAGCAAAAATGCTCGGAGGTATCGGACCTTGTGGCAGAATGCTTTGCTGTTCAACGTTTTTGGGTGATTTTGAGCCGGTCTCCATTAAGATGGCGAAAGACCAAAATTTATCGTTGAATCCGTCAAAAATTTCTGGCTTATGCGGCCGGTTAATGTGCTGCCTGAAATACGAGAACGATGAGTACGAAACCGCTAAAAAAGAAATGCCGGATGTGGGTACACATGTATCAACTCCAGATGGCGCAGGCCGTGTGGTTGGTATGAATATTCTGGAACGAGTGTTAAAAATTCGTTTGGTTGAACAAGAGCAAACATTAGAATATACATTAGATGAAATAAGGGACCAAGGAACGAGAGCGTGAGGTGGTTTACGTGAAAGATAAAAACTTTTTGGATACAGTCATGGATTTTGAACAGCAACTCGAATCGATGCAGCAGCAATTCCGCGAATTGAAAGCAGTGGTGGCCCATACCATGGAGGAACATCACGCTTTGCAGCTTGAAAATCACCATTTGCGCACGCGTCTAGATGAGCTTCATAAAGCAGTTCCTGAAACAGCTGCTGTAGATCCAGTAAAGCTGAAGAAGGCTGCCATGGATATTGGTGAAGGTTATGATAATTTAGCGCGCTTGTATCATGAAGGGTATCATGTGTGCCATGTGCATTTTGGCAGTTCAAGAAAAGGCGACGATTGCTTGTTTTGTTTATCATTCCTGAATAAGCAGAATTGATTAGTAAAAAGAAAGGCTTCCGACACCTGGTGTGGCGGCAGCCTTTTGCTATGTAAAAGGAGTTGAGTAAATGTTATTGGATGATGAAAGACTGGATTATTTGCTGGCAGAAGACTTGCGAATCATCCAAAGTCCATCTGTGTTTTCATTTTCACTGGATGCGGTGCTGTTGGCGCGTTTTGCTTATGTTCCACTGAAGCGTGGAACCATCGTGGACCTTTGTACGGGAAATGGCGCTATTCCACTATTTTTAAGCGCCCGGACCGAATCTCGCATCATCGGTGTAGAATTGCAGGAGCGGCTCGCTAACATGGCAAGGCGCAGCATAGACTACAATGGACTGTCTCAACAAATCGAAATCATTGAAGGCGACGTAAAAAAAGCTCCATTTGAGCTTGGTTTTGAAAAATATGATGTTGTGACATGCAATCCGCCTTATTTTCCGGCGCATGAAATGAGCGATAAAAATTTGAGTGAACATATGGCCATTGCTCGCCATGAGCTTCATTTGACACTGGACGAAGCGGTCTTGGCTGCTAGCCAATTGCTAAAGCAAGGAGGCAAGGCAGCATTTGTCCATCGCTCTGGCCGGCTCATTGATTTGATTGCGGCAATGCGCGCAAATCGCCTGGAACCGAAACGCATTCGATTGGTTTATCCGAAAGCAGGAAAAGAAGCCAACACCTTGCTGATCGAAGGAATCAAAGACGGCAAACCAGATTTGAAGATTCTTCCGCCTTTGATTGTTTATGGGGAAGACGGAGAATACACAGAAGAAGTGAGAGAGCTGCTTTATGGCAACAAATGAGCATTTCTTCTACGTGCTGGAATGTATTGATGGTTCTTACTATGCCGGGTACACAAATGATCTGGAGAAACGGCTTGCTGCACACAACGCCGGTAAAGGCGCGAAATACACACGGGCAAAAGGACCAGTCAAGGTGATTCACCAGGAAACCTTTGAAACAAAACCGTTGGCTATGAAAGCGGAATATGCTTTCAAGCAATTATCAAAAACACAAAAAATCCGTTATATTGCGGAAGGAAAGAAGGGCACTTGATGAATTCCCAAAAAAGCTTTCAGGAAAAGCGGCCGACGCTTTATTTAGTTGCCACTCCCATTGGCAATTTGGAAGATATGACAATCCGTGCCCTGCGGATTTTAAAAGAAGTTGATGTGATTGCGGCGGAAGATACACGAAATACAAAACACTTATGCAATTACTTTGAGATTCAAACGAAATTGACAAGCTACCACGAACATAACCAAGAAAGCGGCGGCTTTAAAATTCTCTCTTATTTAAATGAAGGAAAATCCGTAGCATTGGTCAGCGATGCCGGTATGCCATGCATTTCCGATCCGGGTGAAGATATCGTCAAACGAGTGATTGCCGAAGGCTATCCGGTAGTACCGATTCCAGGTGCAAATGCGGCGCTTAGTGCACTGATCGTTTCCGGCATTGCACCGCAGCCGTTCTTATTTTATGGATTTGTATCGCGAAATAAAAAAGAGCGTCAGGCAGAACTTGAAAAGTTGAGCCAAAAAGAAGAAACACTCATCTTTTATGAAGCACCGCACCGCCTAAAAGAAAGCTTGAAAAGCATTCAAAAAACTTTTGGTAACGAACGCAAAATTGTTTTGGCACGAGAAGTAACTAAAAAGTTTGAGGAATTTTTAAGAGGAACTGTAGAAGAGGCTGTAGCCTGGACCGAACAAAACGAAATTCGGGGAGAGTTTTGCATTGTAATAGAAGGAAACGAATTGCCTAATCTTATTGAAAGCGAAAAATGGTGGGAATCGCTGTCGATCGAAGAGCATGTAAATGAATTAATTGAACGCAACAACTTAACTTCAAAAGAAGCGATCAAGGAAGTGTCAATCGCTCGCAATGTATCGAAACGGGAAATTTATCAAGCTTATCACATCTAAAAAACCGGAGTGCTTTAAAGCACTCCGGTTTTACTATTGAGCTTAATTTTTTAAGTTGTTTTGGATCTCTTTCATAAGCATTTCTGCGCCTTCAGGACTTAAAATCAATTTGCCACCGACAAGTTGCATGTTTTCATCAGAAACTTCTCCTGTAACTGCACAAGTCATATTCGGCAAATACTTTTTCAAGATAATTTTGTCATCATCTACATAAATTTCCAAAGCATCTTTTTCTGCGATCCCCAATGTACGGCGTAATTCGATTGGAATAACCACACGACCTAACTCGTCAACTTTACGTACAATACCTGTTGATTTCATCTAAATATCCCCCTTAAATTTTGTTTGCATTTATTCGTCAAAATTCGACATTTACCACTTCCTGTCATAAATCATACCAAGTACTGGCAATTAGGTCAATAAAAAACTATCGAAATCATAATAAAATTTCGGAATATCGCATACAAATATGCTGTAATAATGTCTTTTTCCATAATTTTTATAAAAAAATGAAAAAGGAAATATATTGAACTTTATGTGTTTCGACAGTTGAAATAAATTGTCGACAAAGAGCGATTTAAATTGAAAGATTGTACAAAATTGGCGACTTCGTTAAAATAAGAACTATACAAACAAACTGGAGGAATTTTTCGTGACTATAAAAAAAGACACTTTTTATTTGACGACACCGATTTATTATCCAAGCGGAAAATTCCACATTGGAACAGCGTATACAACGGTTGCATCTGATGCTATTGTCCGTTACAAGCGGTTAAGAGGATATGATGTCCGCTTTTTGACGGGAATGGACGAGCACGGCCAAAAAATTGAGGAAAAAGCGCAAGAAGCAGGCCTTGCTCCACAAGCGTATGTGGACGAGATGGCAGCAGCAGCAAAGAACGTATGGTCGCTGATGGATATCACTTATGACGATTTTATCCGTACAACGGAAACACGTCATAAAGAAGGCGTTGAAAAGATTTTCCAGACGTTTCTCGACAATGGGGACATATATAAAGGCGAATACGAAGGCTTGTATTGCACCCCTTGTGAATCGTTTTATACAGAAGCACAATTGGTGGACGGTAATTGTCCGGATTGCGGCCGGCCGGTCCACAAAGTAAAAGAAGAATCGTATTTCTTCAATATGAAAAAATATGCAGATCGCCTTCTTGATTATTATGAAAATCATGTGGAATTTATTGAACCTGAATCCCGCAAAAACGAAATGATCAACAACTTTATCAAACCGGGATTAGAAGATTTGTCAGTTTCCCGTACATCTTTTGATTGGGGGATTCCAGTTCCTGGAGATCCAAAACATGTTATTTATGTCTGGGTAGATGCGTTATCAAATTACATTACGTCACTCGGTTATGGTTCTGAGGACGAATCGCTATTCAACAAGTACTGGCCAGCTGATGTCCATGTAGTTGGAAAAGATATTGTCCGTTTCCATACAATTTATTGGCCGATTTTCTTGATGGCACTCGACTTGCCATTGCCGAAGAAGATTTTTGCTCACGGGTTTATCATGATGAAAGATGGCAAAATGTCGAAATCAAAAGGCAATGTTGTTTATCCGGAAATGCTTGTAGAACGCTATGGCTTGGACGCGACGCGTTATTTCCTATTACGTGAACTGCCATTCGGTTCTGATGGTGTATTTTCGCCGGAATCATTTGTAGAACGCACAAATTTCGACTTGGCAAATGACCTTGGAAACTTGTTAAATCGCACGATATCAATGATTAACAAGTATTTCGAAGGAACTATACCGCAAGTAGAGGGTTATCAAACAGACTTTGACGAAACGTTGCAGGATGTTGCTAAACAGACGATCAGCACGTACGAAGAGCATATGGAAAAGATGCAGTTCAGCATCGTTTTAAGCGAAGTATGGTCATTGATTTCAAGAACAAACAAGTACATCGATGAAACACAACCGTGGGTGTTGGCGAAAGATGAATCTTCTAAAGGACAACTTTCATCTGTGATGGCCCATCTGGCAGAAAGTCTGCGTATAACGGCTGTGATGCTTCAACCGTTTTTACCAAACGCTCCAAAGCAAATTATTGAACAGCTCGGATTAACGAGCGATCAATTGGCATGGGAGACACTAAAGAGTTTTGGCAACATTCCCGCAGGCTCAAAAGTAGTGGAAAAAGGAACGCCTATTTTCCCTCGTCTTGAAGTGGAGCCGGAAGTGACTTATATCCGGGACCAGATGCGTGGAGGCGCAGCTCCTGCAGCAGAAGAAGAGCCGGCTGCAGAAGTGGTGGAAGCTCCGGATGTTCCTGAGATTACAATTGATGAATTCATGAAAGTGGACCTTCGGGCAGCGACTGTACTTGCCTGCGAACCGGTGCCGAAAACGACAAAATTGTTGAAGCTGCAAGTGGACTTGGGTTATGAGCAACGCCAGGTGGTTTCAGGCATTGCGGAACATTATAAGCCGAATGAATTGGTTGGCAAGCGTGTTGTCGTGGTTGCTAACTTGAAACCGGTAAAATTACGCGGAGAACTTTCACAAGGTATGATTTTAGCCGGCCAAAAAGACGGATATTTGACATTGACAGCTGTTGATGAAAAATTACCAAATGGCGCTCAAATAAAATAAACTGAAAAGCAAATCAGCCTTCTCTTTAGAGGAGGCTGATTTTTTATGGGAATTTCGTATCAGAAAAAACAAGATTTTCTGCGCTTGAAATGAAAATAACATCTTTTGTTATACAAATGTAATGTTTATGTGAAGAAAGAAACAGGTCAAACCATTAAAATAGATTTTAATGTGAGGAGAATGATGAATGTTTATCGATACCCATGTGCATTTAAATGCAGACCAATATGATGAAGATTTAACAGAAGTCATTGAACGGGCAAGAGAAAATAACGTAGCAAAAATGGTGGTCATCGGTTTTGACCGCAAAACAATAGAACGCGCAATGGCGCTTGCAGAAAAGTACGAGTTTATCTATGCAGTTGTTGGTTGGCATCCTGTTGATGCTATCGACTGCACAGAAGAGGACTTAACGTGGGTTGAAGAGTTGTCGGCTCACCCGAAAGTAGTAGGAATCGGCGAAACAGGCTTGGATTATTACTGGGACAAATCTCCGAAAGAGATTCAACAAGAAGTATTCCGCAAACAGATCCGCCTCGCAAAACGAGTGAACTTGCCTATTATTATCCACAACCGAGATGCAACTGAAGATGTTTTGCGCATTTTAAGAGAAGAAGATGCGAAATCAATAGGTGGCGTTATGCATTGCTTCGGCGGCAGTGTAGAAACTGCACGCGAAAGCATTGCGATGAATTTTATGATTTCGCTCGGTGGACCGGTAACGTTCAAAAATGCCAAACAGCCTAAAAAGGTCGCAGAGATGATTTCGCTTGATCATTTAATGATTGAGACAGATGCTCCTTACTTGGCGCCCCATCCTTACCGAGGAAAACGCAACGAGCCATCATATGTGCCGCTTGTTGCTGAAGAAATTGCCCGGTTGAAGGGAATTACAATAGAAGAAGTGGCTAAGGCTACAACACGCAATGCCGAGAAATTTTTCAAGTTATCGTAAAAAGTGACAAAATGGGAAATACTCGTATAAGTTGACACCTTGAATTTGGAGCTATACAATCACACAGGTGAATGAAGGAGGAGTTATTTTGTCAAGAGAAGCAAATAATAGTAAAGCTGCAAAATCTTTCAAAGGCAAGTCGCTAGTCGCTACTATCATTACTGTTTTGATGTTTGCAGCTGTATTAACTTTCGCTATATATGAAGGTACAAAGAATACAATTACGATAACCGCTAATGGCCAGACTAAAGAAGTCAAAACCCATGCGAAAACAGTAGGGGAATTTCTAAAAGAGCAAGAAATCAAAGTAACTGAGGACGATTACTTGAGCCAATCGGCAAGCGCATCAATCGAAGGGGATACCAAGATTGAATGGGACGAAGCAGAACAGTATACCGTGACGGTAGACGGGGAAACCAAGACTGCGCGTACTACTAAAAATACCGTAGCTGATATTTTAGCTAAAGCTGAAATTGAAGTAACAGAACATGATAAAGTTTCACCTGCATTAAAAGAAGAAGTAGATGAGGACACGGCAATATCTGTAGACAAAGCATTCGAGGTCACGCTCTTAGATGGTTTGGAAAAGAAAAAAGCATGGTCCACTTCGACTACGGTCGCTGACTTTTTAAAACAGCAGAAAGTCTCTTTAAGCGAACTTGACCGAGTTGAAAAAGGAATGGACGAAAAGGTCCTTCCAAATTCTGAGGTCAAAATTGTTCGTGTAGAAAAGGTCACCGATGTAGTTGAAGATTCTGTGAAATTTGCAGCTGAAACGAAGAAAGATTCTTCTCTTTTAAAAGGGGAAGAAAAAATCGTGCAAAAAGGTGAAAAAGGCGTTGTTAAAAAAACATACGCAGTTGTAAAAGAAAACGGCAAGGAAGTAAAACGGGATTTGAAAAAAGAGAAAGTTGTCAAAGAACCGAAAAAACAAATTACCGCAGTCGGAACTAAAGTGGTGGTAGCTGCTGTATCACGCGGCAAAGATACAACTCGTGCAACGAAAAAAGAAGCAGCGCAAGAAAAGACTGTAAAAGCATCTGCATCTGTTAAAAAAGCAGAACCTAAGGCAGAGAAAGCATCCGAGCCGGCGGGCAAAGAGCTGATTGTTTCTGCTACAGCTTATACTGCTAGTTGTGCAGGCTGTTCAGGTATTACGGCAACAGGCATTAACTTAAAATCAAATCCAGGCCTTAAAGTGATTGCTGTAGATCCAAGTGTCATTCCTCTTGGCTCAAAAGTTTGGGTTGAAGGCTATGGCCACGCTATTGCAGGTGACACAGGCGGAGCGATTAAAGGAAATAAAATCGACTTGTTCATAGCTGACCAATCAGCAGCGCTTGCATTTGGCCGCAAACAAGTAAAAATCAAAATACTCAATTAATCTGATAAACAAAAAAGCTTTCTTGGGAACTCCCAGGAAAGCTTTTTCTTTTTACAGGATTGCTGGGCACCGTGTAGAATAAAACGTAATGTTTGGAAGTGAGGATGACGAATGAAAATAAGTGAAATTATAGTCGTCGAAGGCAAAGACGATACGGTCGCAGTTAAGCGTGCCGTAGAAGCCGATACAATTGAGACTAATGGATCTGCTATATCAGCGGAAACGTTACAGCGAATTGCGCATGCCCAGCAAAAGCGGGGAGTGATTGTTTTTACCGATCCGGATTATCCGGGAAGACGAATCCGTGCTATTATTGAAGAACATGTGCCTGCAGTCAAGCATGCGTTTTTGGCGAAAGAAAAGACGATTGCCAAGAACGGCAAAGGGCTTGGAATAGAACACGCTTGCGATAGTGACATTCGAGAAGCTCTCTCAAAGGTTTACACGCCTCTTGAAAAAAAGATGGCTGTTGAAATCACGATGGAAGATTTAATCGATGCCCGTTTAGTTGCTCATCCGCAAGCAAAGCAACGTAGGACACAATTAGGGAATATGCTTCAAATTGGTTATACCAACGGAAAACAGCTGCAAAAACGGCTCCGTATGTTTGGCATTTCCCAAAGCCAATTTATCGAAGCAATTCATGCAATCAACCAGGAGGAACGTTCATGACTAAAGATATTGCCACGCCAATACGTACTCAAGAAATAATGGCAAAACACGGATTGACTGTAAAAAAAAGCTTAGGGCAGAACTTTTTGATCGATCCTAATATTTTGCGCAAAATAGTTGGCCAAGCAAAATTAACAAAACAATCTGCGGCCATCGAAGTAGGGCCGGGCATCGGTGCATTGACGGAGCATTTGGCTAGAGAAGCTGGTAAAGTACTGGCTTTTGAAATTGATCAGCGTTTATTGCCGGTGCTTGAAGATACGCTTTCTCCGTATGACAACATTTCCATCATCCATTCGGACATTTTAAAAGCGGACGTCGAAGCGGCCATAAAGAAAGAGTTAGCCGGTTATGAAGACATTATGGTGGTGGCTAATTTACCTTATTACGTGACGACGCCCATCATCTTAAAACTTCTGCTTGAGAATTTGCCGATTAGAGGGTTGGTGGTCATGCTTCAGAAAGAAGTAGCGGAGCGGATTACAGCGAAGCCAGGAACTAAAGCATACGGCTCTCTGTCTATTGCTATTCAATACTATACAGAAGCGGAAATGGCCTTGACGGTGCCAAAATCAGTCTTTCTTCCACAGCCGAATGTTGATTCTGCCGTAATCCGGATGATTAAGCGGCCTCAGCCGTTAGTAGAAGTCATCGATGAAGATTTCTTCTTTACAGTAACGCGCAGTTCATTTGCCCAACGCCGAAAAACCATCTTGAATAATTTGCAGGTGGGCATGCCGGAAGGCAAAGCAAAGAAAGACTTGATCTTAAAGGCCTTGGAAGAAGCAGAAATCGATCCGGCGCGGCGCGGAGAAACCTTATCTATCGAAGAGTTTGGACTTTTGGCAAATAAACTGCACGCTTATTTCCGTTAAACGTTCAGTTTTTATGGCAAGTCTGTCATACACCTCAAACTATAGAGATATTTCGGATAAAAAAATATTGACATCTCCTATAGGGCGCTGATAAAATTATAAATTTATTTTGACTTATTACTTGATCTATGGTAGAGTTTGTCTATAGTGAGGTGTAGACAAGATGCCCAAAACTTTGGCGGATATTAAAAAATCGTTGGATCTACATGTAGGAAAACGATTGCTTTTGAAGGCAAACGGAGGACGCAAGAAAACGGTCGAACGCAGTGGAATTTTGCGCGAAACGTATCACTCCGTGTTCGTGATTGAACTAGATCAAGATGAGCATGCATTTGAACGTGTGTCTTACAGCTACGCAGACATTTTAACAGAAGCAGTAGAAATTACTGTAGAAGAAGGAACAGCAGACGAACTTGTTGTTAGATAATGAACTTTATTTTTATATTTTTTAAAACTCATGAGCTGTTATTTTAACAGAATGTGGGTTTTTTTGTTTCTTCTCTCCATTTCGCCCCAATTCCTCGCATTGTGTTAAAATAGTCTTCATTAGACTATAAAAGGAGGCAGTGGGATGCTCTACGTGAAGGCGCCTGCCAAAATCAATTTAACATTGGACGTGCTGTATAAACGTCCAGACAATTACCATGAAATTGAAATGATTATGACGACTGTTGATTTGTCAGACCGCATTGGACTGATGGGGACGGCAAAAGGCATACATATTGAATCGGCTGACCGCTTTGTACCCAATGATTCCCGCAATTTGGCTTACCAAGCAGCTCAGCTCATCAAGGATACATTTAATATATCAACAGGTGTCATCATTCATTTAGACAAACAAATTCCTGTGGCTGCCGGACTTGCCGGCGGAAGCAGCGACGCAGCAGCAACGCTAAAAGGGTTGAACAAGTTATGGCAGCTGAATTTGTCATTAGATGAATTAGCGGAACTGGGCGCTAAAATCGGCTCTGATGTTTCTTTTTGCGTGTATGGGGGAACTGCTCTGGCAAAAGGGCGAGGGGAAATTATTCAAGAATTGCCCGCACCGCCAAATTGTTGGGTCATTTTGGCGAAGCCGACGATTGGAGTCTCTACTGCTGACGTATACGGTGCATTTGATCCCGTAAAGGCAGAACATCCAAACACGCAGGAAATGATTAAAGCGCTCCAGACGGGTGACTATGATGCCATGTGTTCCAATCTTGGCAACGCATTGGAAAGTGTAACATTGAATCTTTATCCGGAAGTTTCACAGATTAAAGAACAGATGAAAAAGTTCGGCGCTGACGCTGTGTTGATGAGTGGCAGCGGACCTACTGTATTCGGCCTGGTTCATCAAGAAGCTCGCATTCCCCGAATTTATAATGGGTTAAGAGGATTTTGCTCAGAAGTTTACGCCGTCCGCCTTATTGGTGAACGGGATTCTCTTGCTTAAACACGTATATTTATGGTAAGTTTTCATTAAATTATTCGTGTTTAGGAGAGTGCAAGATGAAGTGGAAACGAAGCGAACGGTTAGTTGACATGACGCATTATTTGTTGGAACACCCACATAAACTAATTCCGCTTACATATTTCTCGGATTTATATCAATCTGCCAAGTCATCGATAAGTGAAGACTTGGGAATTGTAAAGGAAACGTTTGAAGAAAAAGGCATCGGCTTGCTGTTGACCGTACCGGGAGCGGCAGGCGGGGTAAAGTATGTACCTAAACTTCATGTGGAAGAAATTAAGACCATTGTAAAAGAATTGATGGATGATTTAAGCCACTCCGATCGGTTATTGCCTGGCGGCTATCTGTATATGACGGACGTACTCGGCAATCCAAGTATGATGAATCGTGTTGGCAAGGTGTTTGCTTCCGCGTTTGCCAATGAGAAAATTGACGTTATTATGACAGTGGCAACAAAAGGAATTCCGATTGCCCATGCAATTGCCCGCCACCTAAACGTTCCAGTCGTTATAGTTAGACGGGACAGCAAAGTGACGGAAGGGTCTACTGTCAGCATCAATTATGTATCTGGTTCGTCTCGGCGTATCCAGACAATGGTATTGTCCAAGCGCAGCATGAAAAGCGGTCAGCGCGTGCTGATTACGGATGATTTCATGAAGGTTGGCGGAACGATGAACGGCATGAAAAACCTGCTTGAAGAATTCGAATGCACGCTTGCCGGCGTTGCTGTATTAGTGGAAGCAGAACATGCGGACGAACGGCTGGTCGAAAATTATTTATCACTCATTAAATTGCATGAAGTAAGCGAAAAAGAACGTACCATTGCTTTAGAAGAAGGAAACTATTTTTCTAATGGAGGGATTTAAGATGAAATATGTAGCTACAGACAAAGCACCAGCAGCAATCGGGCCTTACTCACAAGGAATCGTCGCGGGAGACTTGTTTTACAGCTCGGGCCAAATACCGTTGACGCCATCTGGCGATCTTGTTCTAGGAACCATTGAAGACCAAGCGCATCAAGTGTTCGCCAATTTGAAAGCCGTCCTGGCAGAAGCAGGTTCTTCACTTGATCAAGTGGTGAAAGCAACAGTATTTATCAAGAACATGGATGATTTCGCCTTGTTGAATGAAGTCTATGCAACTTATTTTGGGGACCATAAACCGGCTCGGTCAACTGTGGAAGTGGCGCGCCTGCCGAAAGATGCAAAAGTAGAAATTGAAGTAATCGCAAAAGTAGTAAACTAAACCGCCTATTAGGCGGTTTTATTTTTAGGTCTGTTAATTAAATTTTCTAATAAATTTTGTAATTTATGAAGGAGATTAGTCCTTTGTGACGAATACCATACAGAGCTTCATAAAATTACATCCTGGGGAGTGGTGAGAAGAAATGGAAGTAACCGATGTGAGATTAAGGCGCGTACAGACAGATGGCCGCATGAGAGCAATCGCTTCTATCACATTAGACAATGAGTTTGTGGTGCATGATATTCGAGTAATTGATGGCAATGAGGGGCTGTTTGTAGCAATGCCAAGCAAACGGACACCAGACGGAGAATTTCGTGATATTGCCCATCCGATTAATTCCGGTACAAGGAGCAAACTTCAAGAAGCTGTTTTAACTGCATATGAACAAAGTGAAAATGATCCGGTTTTTGAGGAAGCCGGCGTTTAACACTTGCAACTTAAAGAGCCTTCTGCGAAAAATAGGGCTCTTTTTTTATGGCCTTGCCGTAATGTTAAGGCAATGTCATACCCTAGAATCTTGAATTGTCAAGGTTTTTCCGCTATAGTCAATAAGGAAATGTTAATCGTTAATTACTAATTAGTTAAGTTGCCACGATAAAGGTTTAGGATAAAAAATTAGGTGATGGAGGTCAAGGAATGAATACATATGCAGTAATTTTAGCAGCAGGACAAGGGACGCGCATGAAGTCAAAACTCTATAAGGTGCTTCACCCGGTATGTGGAACACCAATGGTTGAACATGTAACGGAAAACGTCAGCCAGCTCGGCGTTGAAAAAATTGTTACGATTGTCGGCCACGGTGCTGAAAAAGTTCAAGAGCAGTTAGGTGCTAAAAGCGAGTACGCGTTGCAAGCTGAACAGCTTGGTACAGCTCATGCAGTTCAGCAAGCAGCTTCGTTGATTGAAGGGCAAGCGGGAACAACATTGGTGGTTTGCGGAGATACACCGCTTATTCGTCCAGAAACGATGCAGGCATTGCTTGACCACCATCATGCAACAGGAGCAAAGGCGACGATTTTGACCGCTATCGCTGACAACCCGACAGGATATGGCCGGATTTTGCGCAACGAAGCGGGAAGTGTTAAACGGATCGTTGAACAAAAAGATGCATCAGCCGAAGAGCAGCTAGTTACCGAAATCAACACCGGAACGTATTGCTTTGACAACGAATCTCTTTTCGAAGCGCTTAAACTGGTATCCAACGATAATGTGCAAGGCGAATATTATTTGCCGGACGTTATTGAAATTCTGCAAAAACAAGGCGAAACCGTTGCTGCGTTTGCAACTGACAGTTTTGAGGAAACGCTTGGCGTCAATGACCGGGTAGCGTTGAGTGAGGCTGAACGCATTATGCGCGCACGCATTGCTGAAAAACATATGCGTGCTGGCGTATCAATTATCGACCCAGCGTCTACGTATATTAGTGCACAGGCAGAAATCGGCAGAGACACAGTTCTTCAGCCGAACGTCATGATCGAAGGCAATACGAAAATTGGGGAAGATTGCTTTATTTCTTCGGGTACGACCGTTTCCAATAGCGTTATTGGAAATCGCACAAGCATCCGTTCGTCTCATGTCTACGACAGCACAGTTGGCGAAGACGTTGCAGTAGGGCCGTTTGCTCACCTTCGTCCTCAAAGCAACTTAGGCAATGATGTGAAAATCGGCAATTTTGTTGAAGTGAAAAAAGCATCCCTTGGCAATAACAGCAAAGTCTCCCATTTGAGTTATATCGGCGATGCAGAAGTTGGTACTAACGTTAATATCGGCTGCGGCACTATCACTGTTAATTACGATGGTAAAAATAAATACCAGACGACTATTGAAGATGATTCATTTATCGGCTGCAACTCAAACCTGATTGCACCTGTTACCATCGGCAAAGGCTCTTATGTAGCTGCAGGGTCCACTATTTCGAAGAACGTACCAAGTGATGCATTGGCTATTGCACGGGCTCGCCAGGAAAACAAAGAAGGCTATGTTACGAAATTAAACGGGAAAAAATAGGAGGGCTCACACTCGATGAGTTATCAAAATATTGACGATAAGTTGAAAATCTTTTCATTGAATTCGAATCCGCAGCTTGCAGAAGAAATTGCGCAAAACGTAGGCATACCGCTTGGGAAATGCTCTGTAACAAAGTTCAGCGATGGTGAAATCCAAATTAATATTGAAGAAAGTATTCGGGGATGCGATGTATTTATCGTGCAATCGACTTCTGAACCGGTTAATGAAAACTTGATGGAGCTATTGATTATGGTAGATGCGGTTAAGCGCGCATCTGCCCGTACAGTCAACGTAGTAATTCCCTATTACGGCTATGCGCGCCAAGATCGTAAGGCCCGTTCACGTGAACCGATTACTGCAAAACTTGTTGCAAATTTGTTAGAGACAGCGGGAGTGACGCGTGCAATTGTTTTAGATCTGCATGCGCCTCAAATTCAAGGATTTTTTGATATTTTGATTGACCATTTATTAGCAGTTCCTCTTCTTTCTGAATATTTTATAAAGGATAGCGGCATTGATTTGTCTGATGTCATCATCGTTTCACCAGACCATGGCGGAGTAACACGTGCCCGGAAAATGGCGGATCGTCTAAAAGCGCCAATCGCCATTATCGATAAACGCCGTCCACGTCCGAATGTGGCAGAAGTGATGAACATTATCGGAAATGTTGAAGGCAAAACCGCCATTATTATTGATGATATCATTGATACCGCAGGCACAATGTCACTTGCTGCCGGCGCCCTTATTAAAAGCGGGGCGAAAGAAGTCTATGCATGCTCCACCCACCCAGTTTTATCAGGCCCAGCGGTTGACCGCATCAACGATTCCGTCATTAAGGAATTAGTTATCACGAATTCTATCGCTTTACCGGACTATAAAAAATCTCCAAAAATCAAGCAGCTGTCTGTAGCAAAGTTGTTGGCTGAAACAATTGTCCGCGTACACGAACAAAAATCCGTCAGCACACTTTTCGATTGATCTTTTAGACCCACTGCATCTTTTACATGTTTGTTTTTTGAGGGTTAGGGTATTTATCCATTATGTACTTAATTAATGGAGGGTGACCTAAATGACTGGAAAAATAACTGCACAAAAACGAGAAACTGGAAAACCGCATTCTGTATTGACTGATTTGCGAGGAAAAGGTGAGGTTCCGGGCGTAGTATACGGCTACCAAGTAGAAACTACACCGATATCGGTCTCTGAAATTGATTTGATCAAAACGTTGCGTGAATCTGGACGCAACGGTGTCATCAGTTTGGAAGTAGAAGGAAAAGCAACCAATGTGGTATTAAGCGATTACCAGATGGATGCATTAAAAGGAAGTTTCAAACATGTCGATTTTCTGGCAGTCAATATGTCCGAAGAATTGGAAGTGGCAGCAGCAGTCCATACAATTGGAGAATCTGCTGGTGAAAAAGAAAACGGCGTCTTGAACCAGCCAAATCGTGAAGTGACGATTAAGGCAAAACCAGCGGATATTCCAGATGCTTTGGAGATTGACGTGACAAACTTGTCAATTGGAGAGCACATTACAGTAGGGGATATTCGCGGAACAGTAGCATATGAAATTTTAGAAGATGACGATTTCATCTTAGTTTCTATCACAGCACCGCGTACAGATGAAGAACTTGAGAGCCTTGAAACGCCAACTGACGAAGGCGCTGAGCCGGAAGTAATCGGTGATGAGGCTGCAGACAAAGAAAACGAAGCATAAATAACACAAAGAAATAAGGGGCTGTCAGTTGACAGTCCCTATTTTTTTGTTTAACAGGCCCTTGTGGTAAAATAGAAAGCAGCGAAAAGCAAAGGAAGAGTTATGATGAAATTGATAATCGGGCTAGGAAATCCTGGCAAAACATATGCCGGAACACGGCACAATATCGGATTTGAAGTGATTGATTTTCTGGCGGACAAATGGAATGCCCCTTTGACGCAATCAAAATTCAAAGGGATGTACTCTATCATCCATCGGCCTGAAGGCAAAGTCATGCTGTTAAAGCCGCTTACTTATATGAACCTTTCCGGAGAAGCGGTAGGAGCATTGATGGACTATTACGATATCGCACTTGAAGATATCGTTGTTGTTTATGACGATTTGGATTTGCCTACAGGGCAGCTTCGGCTTCGGCAAAAAGGCAGTGCTGGCGGCCACAACGGCATCAAATCACTTATCCAACACTTGGGCAGCCAAGAGTTCAACCGAGTGCGTTTTGGCATCGACCGCCCGCCAACGGGAATGAAAGTGCCGGATTATGTACTATCGCGGTTTTCGAAAGAAGAAGCTCCGGAAGTGGCGGAAGCGGTCAAAAAAAGTGCGGAAGCTTGCGAATATTGGCTTTCCAAGCCATTTATAGATGTTATGACTAAGTTTAACGGAGCATAAACTCGCTTTGGCGCAAATAGCGTTCAGAGCTTTTTTCTGTTTCTCGATTTTTAAACTATAATTTCCCAAGCAGTATCTACATGTTGTCTAGCGGAATATTGACTATATGCCATACTAAATTTCTTTTTATTTGTCTGAGATTCACAATGGTCGGCAAGAGGTATATCTCTTAATATACGAAGCAAAGTTTTACTTTTAGACGGAGAGGAGGAATCTTCATGGAACACATTTTACAAGCGTTTTCAGAGGATTCTCATACAAAACGATTTATCTCAGATTTGAAAAAAGGGCAAGATCATCAGCTGATCTCCGGCCTTTCAGGCAGTGCCCGGTCGATTTTTTATCGAACGCTCTGGGATCAATTAGAAGAGCCTTTATTGATTGTGACACCGAATTTGCTGCATGCGCAGCGCGTCTACGATGATTTAATCAAATTAATGGGTGAAGACGACGTCCGTTTATATCCAGCAGATGAACTAATAGCGGCGGATGTTTCGTTTTCAGGGCCAGAACTTCGGGCCCACCGTATCGATACGCTTGACCATATGAAGAATATTGGAAAAGGTGTTTACGTGACACCGGTTGCCGGCATGCGGAAACTTTTGCCTTCAAAAGCGCAATGGGGCATTTCTACCCTGCATACGGCTGAAGGAGAAGAACTGGATACAGAACAATGGCTTGCAAAACTGGTGGCAATGGGTTATTCGCGGACGCCAATGGTTACAACTCCCGGGGAATTCGCCTTGCGGGGAGGCATTCTCGATATTTATCCATTAAATTTTGAACATCCTGCCCGTATTGAATTGTTTGATACCGAAGTAGATTCTATCCGCTTGTTTTCGGCGGAAGATCAACGATCGCTTGAAAAATTGCGTTCATTGCGTATCTTGCCTGCAAGTGAGCTTGTGTTATCAACGCTTCAGCAGCGAAAACTGGCGGATCAGTTGGAAGACCAATTAGCTCATACGCTGAAGAAGATAAAAGCGACTGACACAAAAGAAGCCCTGCTTATGCACATCCAATACGATATTGATATGCTGCGACAAGGAAACGTACCGGATGGCGTGGCAAAATACGCGGCTTTGGTTGAAGAGCAATCAGCCTTTTTAGGGGATTATTTTCCTGAAAGCGGATTTGTCTTTTTTGATGAACTGGGACGCATCCAAGAAATGACCGAAACATTGGAACGGGAAGAAGGCGACTGGATCGTCTCGCTATTGGAAGAAGGCAAGTTTCTTCACGATGTCCATTTGGCGTATACGTTCCGTGAAGTGCTTTCTCGTTTAAAGCAGAAAAAGAACTTTTTGTCGCTTTTTGTCCGGACTTTCCCGCTGGTTTCGGTGAAGAAATCTGTGGCCTTTTCAAGCAAGCCGATGCAATCGTTCCATGGCCAAATACATTTATTAAAAGCGGAAATCGAGCGTTGGGAGCTCGCAAAGTTCCGCGTCTTTATCGTGGCGCAAGGCGAAGAACGACTGAAAAAAGTGCGTTCTGTACTTGAAGATTATGGCATGGAAGCAGAAATTGTAGATGCATCTGCCGAATTGCAAGGCGGCAACGTTTATTTGATCGACGGAGATTTAGCAAACGGTTTTGAAATGCCGCTTCAGCGTTTTGCGGTTCTTACGGATTCCGAGCTTTTCACAAAACAAGCGAAGAAAAAATCGCGCCCGCAAAAAATGACGAATGCAGAGCGCATCAAGAGTTATTCCGAAATCAAACCTGGCGATTACATCGTCCATGTTCATCACGGCATTGGGCGTTATGTCGGGATTGAAACGCTTGAAATCGGGGGCGTTCATAAAGACTATTTGCATATTGTCTATAAAGCGGACGATAAGTTGTTTGTGCCGGTCGACCAAATTGATTTGATTCAAAAATACATCGCATCTGAGGAAAAAGAGCCGAAACTGCATAAAATGGGTGGAGCGGAATGGCAAAAGACACGCAAGAAAGTATCTGCTGCCGTTCAGGATATCGCGGATGATTTGATCAAGCTATACGCGGAACGTGAAGCGCAAAAAGGTTATGCATTTTCTGAAGAACAAGACATGCAGCGTCAGTTTGAAGCGGAATTTCCGTATGAAGAAACAACTGATCAGTTGCGATCGATTGCGGAAGTAAAGCGGGACATGGAAAAAGAACGTCCGATGGACCGCTTGATTTGCGGCGATGTTGGTTATGGAAAGACAGAAGTGGCGATCCGTGCCGCTTTTAAAGCAGTACTCGACGGCAAGCAAGTGGCCTTTTTGGTTCCTACGACGATTCTTGCCCAACAGCACTTTGAGACGATGAGTGAGCGTTTTAAGGATTATCCGATCGAAGTCGGCTTGATGAGCCGTTTCCGTTCGAAAAAGCAGCAGACAGAGACGGTCAAAGGGTTGAAAAACGGCTCGGTGGATATCGTGATCGGTACGCATCGTATTTTATCGAAAGACATGGTCTATAAAGATCTGGGCTTGCTCATTATTGATGAAGAACAGCGTTTCGGCGTTACCCATAAAGAAAAGATCAAACAGATGAAGACAAATGTCGATGTTTTGACGCTGACAGCTACGCCGATTCCGCGAACACTCCACATGTCAATGATTGGTGTACGCGATTTGTCGGTTATCGAAACACCGCCTGAGAACCGCTTCCCGGTGCAGAGCTATGTGATGGAATATAACGGCACGCTCGTGCGCGAAGCGATTGAACGGGAAATGGCGCGCGGTGGGCAAGTGTTTTTCTTGTACAACCGGGTAGATGATATGACGCGGAAAGTGGAAGAAATTCAGGCATTGGTGCCGGAAGCGCGAGTTGGCCATGCGCACGGGCAGATGTCAGAGCGGGAGCTGGAATCGGTCATTTTGAGTTTTCTTGACGGTGACTACGACGTACTCGTGACAACGACAATTATCGAAACGGGCATTGATATTCCAAACGTTAATACATTGATTATCCACAATGCCGACCGGATGGGATTGTCCCAGCTTTATCAGCTGCGCGGACGTGTCGGGCGGTCGAGCCGGGTGGCCTATGCCTATTTCATGTATCAGCGTGACAAAGTACTGACGGATGTAGCGGAAAAACGCTTGATGGCCATTAAGGAATTTACCGAGCTCGGTTCCGGTTTTAAAATAGCCATGCGTGATTTGACGATTCGTGGAGCCGGCAATTTGCTCGGTTCACAGCAGCACGGGTTTATTGACTCGGTCGGCTTTGATCTGTATTCGCAAATGTTAAAAGAAGCAGTCGAAGAACGGCAAACGGGGATCAAGAAAGAAGAGATTCCGGAAATCGAGATTTCCTTGGATATCGACGCTTATATTCCAGACACCTATATCGGTGACGGCTACCAGAAAATCCAGATGTACAAACGCGTAAAAGGCATTGAATCGGCAGAAGAAGTGGACGAACTGCAAGAGGAGCTAATTGATCGTTTTAGCGATATGCCGCTTGAAACCGATCGCCTCCTGCGTATTGCCCGCATGAAAGTCTGGGCACGCATGGTAGGAGTAGAGTCGATCAAGCAAAACGGCAAAATCATCTCAATTCGCTTGAGTGATAAAGGAACAGCAACGGTTAATGGCGGAAAATTAGTAGAAGACTCTGCCAAATATGGCCGGGCTGTAGGATTCAGCATGTCTGGCCAGCAGCTCGTCATGACGATCGATGAAAACAAGACCACCAAACACCATCCGTTCGATGTACTTGAAGGCATGATGCAATTGCTTCCAGAATCGCTGCGGGAAGAAAGGTCGATTAGTTAATTTTCAATGGAATGAGTGGATCCGGTGAACAATGAAGGAACAATGAAATCGTTTATGAAAGGCGCCGTCCTTCTGACGCTGGCGAGCTTGATGGTCAAGCTTCTCAGCGCGGTGTACCGGGTACCTTTTCAGAATATGGTAGGGGATCAAGGGTTTTACATTTACCAGCAGGTCTATCCATTTATCGGCATTTTCAGCATCTGGACTTCATACGGCTTTGCGGTAGCGGTATCGAAAGTAATGGCCGACCATGAAGCGCATCACTACAGTGCCATTTTACGCACCGCTTTTAGCTGCATCGCTGCTATTTCCATGTTGTTTTTTGCATTGCTGTTTTTTGGTTCAGATATTCTGGCTAACTGGATGGGAGACGAGAAGCTCGGCGGTCTGCTCAAAGTCAGCGCCTTTGCAATTCTTCTCATGCCCCCGCTGGCCATATTGAAAGGCTATTTCCAGTCGCATAACCGGATGGAACCGGTCGCGTACGCGCAAGTTTGGGATCAAGCTGTCCGAGTATCCATCATCCTGCTGGGTACGTGGCTTCTCCTTTCAAATGGCGCTTCTCTCTATACTGCAGGGCAAATGGCCATATTTGGAACGGTTGCGGGCGGCATAGCAGGACTCTTGTTGCTGCTTTGGCATTTTCGGAAAAGTTCTGCTGCCTTGCCAAAGGCTGTTCCGCTTCAAAAGGGTCCGATTTTGAAGAAACTTATGGCTATCAGCCTTAGTGTCAGCATGAGTGCGCTTATTTTATTGCTCTTTCAGCTGGTCGATTCGTTTACGGTCTTTCGCTTATTGACAGAAAGCGGCGTTGAACGAATGGCGGCCATGGAACAAAAGGGCGTGTACGATCGAGGTCAGCCGCTTGTCCAATTCGGATTGTTGATTGCGACTTCGTTGGCGCTGGCTATCGTTCCGCTTATTGCTCATATGTTCAAGAAGAAAAGTGGACGCTCTGCTAACCTATACGCACAATTAGCGTTTCGTACGTCATTCTTGTTCGCTTTTGCGGCAGCGGTTGGATTGACATGTGTTATGCCATATGTCAATGAAGCGCTGTTCCAAACACGTGAAGAATCGTTCACGCTTATTATTTTCAGTTGGCAAATTGTTTGGATGTCGTTGCTGCTTGTTATGAATGCTATGCTTCAAGGTCTTGGAAAAGCAAAAATGCCAGCGCTTTTGTTGACTGGCGGCATTTTGGTCAAAATTGCCTGTAATTGGCTGCTTATACCGGTGTGGGGAGTTACCGGAGCAGCAGTGGCCGGAAATATAGCACTCGGATTTATCGTGGCTGGCTTGTTTTTGTATTTTAAGAAAGTCTGGCCGCTGCGTTTTGCGCCGGTCCGCTATTATGGCTGGCTTTTTGTCGCAGGGTCCGCCATGTCGGGAATTGTAATCCTTTGGGCATTATTGTCGGACTGGGTGTTATTTGACGGGTTGCCGAGCCGATGGGCAGCCTTGTTTACAACCTTCACGGCAGTACCGCTTGGAGCCATCATCTTTTTGCTCATCATCGCAAAAAGCCGCATCATTACAGAAAAAGAATGGTACATCATTCCATTCGGCCGCAAATTGGCTGGTCTCCAATTAGCAATAAATTCTAGAAGAAAAAGGTGATTACCTATGAATACCATTCACATCATCGGTCTTGGGGCAGGGGATCTAGACCAATTGCCGCTTGGCGTTTATAAAAATTTGAAAAAAGCGGAGAGGCTTTATGTTCGGACCGCAGAACATCCAGTACTGGTGGAACTGGCCCAAGAAGGCGTAACGTTTTCCAGCTTTGACGCTGTTTATGAAAAACACGATACGTTTGAACCGGTTTATGCGGAAATTGCGGAAACGCTCATCAAGTTGGCGCAGGAAGAAGAAATCTTTTATGCGGTGCCAGGGCATCCGCTTGTAGCCGAACAAACGGTTCAAAATTTGATTGCAGCCGAAAATAACAACAAGTGCCGCTTGAGCATTGAAGGCGGACACAGTTTTTTGGATGCCTTGTTCGGCGCATTGCGCATTGATCCGATTGAAGGATTTCAATTGGTTGACGGCACGGAAATGAAAAGCGATCAATTGAATATGACGCAGCATATTTTAATTGCTCAAGTGTATGACTCATTTAGCGCGTCTGAAGCCAAACTAACATTGATGCAAAAATACCCGGACGATTATCCAGTGACGATTGTCACCGCGGCAGGTTCAGCAGCGGAATCACTGCGCACCGTACCGCTTTATGAACTTGACCGAATTACGGAAGTAAATAATTTAACGACGGTCTACGTGCCGCCGGCGAAAGATCGTATGCAGCGTTTGAGAGAATGGCAAACATTCCGGGACATTGTAGCTGTCCTGAGAAGTCCGGAAGGATGCCCATGGGATCGCGAACAGACGCATGAATCCCTAAGCCCATATTTGATCGAAGAAGCGCATGAGCTTCTGCAGGCAATTAGGGAAGAAGACGACGAAGCGGTGGCTGAAGAACTCGGCGATGTACTGCTGCAAATTTTCCTGCATGCCCAAATTGGTCACGACAGTGGCTATTTCCAGCTTGAAGATGTGTTGGAAACGGTCAGCGCAAAAATGATTCGCCGGCACCCTCATGTTTTCGGAGATGTTGAAGTTTCCGGATCTGATGATGTACTTGCCAACTGGCAAGCAATCAAAGCCGAGGAAAAACCGGTATCTGCTTCATTGCTGGAGGGCCAGGAACGCTTTAGCTCCTCGCTTATGACATCTTACAATTACCAGAAAAAAGCGGCGAAAGTCGGTTTTAGCTGGCCCGATGCCGAAGGTGCTTGGGAGAAATTCCAGGAAGAGCTGCAGGAGTTCCAGGCAGAAGTGGCGAAAGGTTCAAAAGACCGTCAATTAGATGAACTCGGGGACTTGTTGTTTACGTTGGTCAACATTGCCCGGTTCTTCGACTTGTCGCCGGAAGAAGCGATGCTTCAGGCGAACCAAAAATTCCAGCAGCGCTTCAGCCATGTGGAGAAGCGGGTGAACGAAGGAACCGGCGACTTCAGCGACTATACGCTGGAGCAGCTTGATGGATTTTGGAATGAAGCCAAACTTATGGCACGAAAGGGAGAGGAAGAATGAGACTCGATAAATTCTTGAAAGTTTCGCGCTTGATCAAGCGCCGGACATTAGCAAAAGAAGTGGCCGACCAAGGGCGCATAACTGTCAACGGCAATAAAGCAAAAGCAAGTTCAACTATCAAAGTTAATGATGAACTGCAAATCCGCTTTGGCCAAAAAGTGGTGACAGCAAGGGTTGAACTGTTGAAAGAAAACGCGAAAAAAGAAGAAACCGCCAATATGTATGCCATCTTAAAAGAAGAGAAACTTGAAAAAGTTGAACCGCAATTTATTGATGACGAAGCGTAAGCGTATAGTCAAAAAAAGCTGTCGAGAAATTCTCGACAGCTTTTTTTACTTATTAATTAGCCAATAACGCTACCAATAAGGCTTTTTGTGCATGCAAGCGATTCTCGGCTTCCTGGAAAATCACAGAATGGGGACCTTCTAATACGCCTGTGGTCACTTCTTCTTCACGGTGGGCAGGCAAGCAGTGCATGAAAATATAATTTGGATTTGCGTGCTTGACCAGTTCCTCATTCACTTGGAAGTTTTTGAAATGCTCCAAGCGTTCGAGGGCTTCTTGTTCTTGGCCCATGCTGGCCCAAACATCGGTGTAAATAACATCAGCCCCCATGACTGCTTCCACAGGATCAACCGTTACCTGGATCTTAGCGCCGGTTTCTTTGGCAAATTCGTTAGCTAGAGCTACCATTTCTGGTTTCGGGGCATAACCGGCTGGTGCTGCAACGGTGATGTCCATTCCAACTTTCGCCGCGCCAATCATCAGGGAGTTTGCCATATTGTTTCCATCACCGATATACGCCATTTTCTTGCCTTGCAACAGGCCAAAATGTTCCTGGATGGTCAACAGGTCCGCAAGCACTTGGCATGGATGGAAGTCATCGGTAAGACCGTTAATAACAGGAACAGAGCTGTTATCCGCCAGTTCCTGAACCGTAGCTTGTTCAAACGTACGGATCATAATGCCATCCAAGTAGCCGGATAATACGCGTGCCGTATCAGCGATTGTTTCCCCACGGCCCATTTGGATATCACGCGTGCTCAAATACATCGCATGCCCTCCAAGCTGGAGCATGCCGGCTTCAAACGAGACACGCGTGCGTGTTGACGATTTTTCAAAAATCATGCCCAGCACCTTGTTTTGCAGCAAAGGCTTATGTTTGTTTTCCGGCTTTTTTAACTCTGCAGCAAGCGCTAGGAGATCCAATATTTCTTGTGAACTGTAATCTTTCAATGACAGCAAGTGTTTTTGGCTGATTTTTGGGGTGATCGTTGAAGCTATTGTCATTTTGCAAGCACTCCTTTGGTTAGGCCATGCAGGGCATGGACGTAGTTTTCAAAAGCATTAACCGTTTCTTGGCGAGTCCATACATGAAGGCGCTGAATAGCGGCAAGAGACGCTTGCTCTTTATCCGGGTCAGGTGTCAGATCGATATAAGCTGTTTTTGAATCGGTTTTCAGCCATTTTGCAAACGGCATGGAAGCTTCTGTACAGAAGGTAAACCCACGTTCTTGCCAAATGGTTTTATCGATAAAGACCAATGACGGTTCGGTGATGAAAATAGTCCCGCCTGCCTCAAGATCAGCCAATTGCTGAGAAGCGCCTTTTAATGCTTTTTGCATGGCTACAGAGGCATTGCTATCGGAACCGATCACTTCCCCCGTCGACATCATCTCAGGAGATAAAATCGGCGATAGGCCTGGAAGTTTAATATGTGAGAAAACTGGTGCTTTAACGGTGAAGTTCGGCTGTCCGTTATACAACTTTTCAATTTCAAGCTCTTGAAAAGAAGCGCCGAGCATCAAGGCGGTGGCCAGTTGGACGAGCGGAACATCCGTTACTTTGGAGCTGATCGGTACGGTCCTTGATGCCCGTGGATTTATTTCCATGACATACAATTGCTCCTGCTCGTAAACGAACTGAATATTGAACAAGCCTTTAAAGTCCATATTCTTGGCGATATGACGAGCGGTGTCAGACAGTGTATCCAACGCTTCGGGTGACAAAGAAACCGGCGGCGTAATGGAAATGCTGTCGCCCGAATGAACACCAGTGCCCTCAATGTGCTCAAAGATTGCGGAAACCCAGACATTTTCGCCGTCCGATAAAATATCCGCTTCCACTTCTTTTCCAGTAATGAAATGATCCACCAACACCGGGAAAATCAGATCCGTCTTTTTTAGCCATTTTGTGAGCTCTTGTTCATTGTGCAGAACAGTCATGCCTTTACCGCCGATCACATAGGACGGGCGAAGCAGCACTGGATAGCCGAGCTTCTCTGCGTATACCGGTACTTCCGCTGCATCGTTTGCTGTAAAACTTGGTATAGACGGCAAACCGATCGACTCGAGAAACGCATAAAAGCGGTCGCGGTCTTCCATTTGATCTAAAATATCTACCGCAGATCCAAGAATGGTGATGCCCGCTTCTTCCAATTCCGCTGCTACATTAAGCGAAGTTTGGCCACCGAATTGAACAATTACTTGAGTGATGCCCTCAAAATCAAGGACGTTCAAAATGTCTTCTGCCGTCATCGGTTCAAAATACAGTGCATCCGCCACTTCATAATCGGTACTGACCGTTTCAGGATTATTGTTAATCATGACTGCTTCGTAACCGAGATTTTGCAATGCTAAAACGCTATGGACACAACAATAATCAAATTCGATTCCTTGACCAATGCGAATCGGTCCAGAGCCGATGACTGCGACTTTCTTTCGATTCCCGGAACGCTCATCGGAAGAGCCGTTCCATGTCGAATAGAAATAATTTGTCAGTGAGCGGAATTCTGCTGCGCACGTATCAATGACCCGGTAAGCTGGAAGCAAGCTCCAGGATTTGCGCTGCCCCCAAATTTCAGAAGGGGAAATGCTCCAGGCTTTTGCCAATTGTTGGTCACTGAAACCAAGCGCTTTTGCTTTAAGCAACCGCTCAGGTGTCATGCTGCTCCAAGTCAGCGCCTGCAAATTCTGCCATTCATCAACAATGCGTTTCAGAACAAATAAGAAATACGGTGTAATGGCCGTTAAATTATGCAGATCGTTTGTGCTTTTGCCGCGAAGCAGTAACTCGAATAAAACAAAGAGCCGGCGGTCATCCGCTTCGATAGCCATCTGCTCTAATGTATTTGTCGGGAGGTTGCTTAACGCAGGTAGCCGGAACCCATCGAGTGGAATATCCAGCGAACGAATCGCTTTTTGGAACGCTGCTTCCATGCTGCGTTCAATTGCCATTACTTCGCCGGTCGCCTTCATTTGTGTACCGAGCTTGCGATTGGCGTTTTGGAACTGATCGAATGGCCAACGCGGGATTTTAACTACTGCATAGTCCAATGCAGGTTCAAAGCTTGCGAATGTTGTGCCGGTTACCGGGTTTTTCAATTCGGCAAGACTATAACCAACTGCCAGCTTTGCAGCAATCTTGGCAATTGGATAACCGGTCGCTTTAGATGCAAGGGCTGAAGAACGGCTGACCCGCGGATTAACTTCGATCAAATAATAAGCGGATGTTTCGGGATGCAAAGCGAATTGAACGTTGCAAGCGCCGATAATTCCTAAAGCTTTAATAATGTTAATAGAAGAAGTGCGCAGCATATGGTATTCCCGGTCTGTCATGGTTTGACTCGGGGCGACGACAATCGAATCGCCGGTATGGATACCGACAGGATCCATATTTTCCATGTTGCAAACGGTAATGCAAGTACCGTTTGCATCACGCATCACTTCGTATTCAATTTCTTTATAGCCAGCGATGCTTTTCTCAACAAGGCATTGGTGGATTGGACTGGCGCTAAGTCCTTGTGTGACAAGAGATATGTACGTCTCTTCATCTTGGGCAATGCCGCCTCCAAAACCGCCTAGCGTATAAGCGGGGCGGACGATAAGCGGATAGCCAATTTGCGCGGCAAATTCCAAAGCACTCTCTATAGAGTAGACAATATCGCTGCTTGGCACCGGTTCGCCGAGCTTGTTCATTAATGCACGGAACTGTTCACGGTCTTCTGCTTGTTTAATAGAAGCGATATTAGTACCGAGAAGTGCAACTCCGTATTTTGCTAGAGTGCCGGCATCAGATAGAGCCATTGCTAAATTCAAACCGGTCTGGCCGCCAACAGTCGCAAGCAAGCCGTCTGGGCGCTCGGCTTCGATAATAGCGGCTACGTTCTCAACGGTCAGCGGTTCGAAATATACTTTGTCGGAAACGGTTTTGTCTGTCATGATGGTGGCGGGATTATTATTGACCAGCACAACGTGCAGTCCTTCTTCTTTCAAAGCTCTGCAAGCTTGCGTACCGGAGTAATCGAATTCAGCGGCTTGGCCAATGACGATGGCGCCTGAACCGATCACCAGTACTTTTTTAATGCCTTGATGTTTAGGCATGAATTTTCACCTTCTTTTTCTGTTGGATCGTTGAAATAAATTGGTCGAACAGTTCGAGATGTTCTGCCGGACCGGGCGCTGCTTCCGGATGAAACTGCACAGTTGTCACTGGCAGCGATGGATGGTAAAGACCTTCAACGCTGCCATCGTTAACATTTGTATATAGAACAGAGAGTGGCGTTTGTTCAAGGCTTGATTCATCTACTACGTAACTATGGTTTTGGGAACTCATGCTGACTCGGCCCGTTTTGATATTCGTGACCGGATGGTTGGCTCCTCGATGGCCGTAGGGCAATTTAGCTGTATTCGCTCCAAAAGCGGAAGCCAGCACTTGGTGCCCTAGGCAAATGCCAAACGATGGATAACGCTCAGCCCAATCGCGGTAAACGGAAAAGAAGGCTTTGAGAGCGGCTGGATCTCCCGGGCCATTCGAGAACAGTAAGCCATCCACTTGTAAGGCATCCAGTTTTCCGGTCGGAATTGTATAGGGCAAGATACTGACCTTGCAGTTTCGCTTCAGCAATTCCTCCAATATGGAAGACTTGTAATGAAAGTCGACTAAACCGATGTGCAGCTGGCCGTCTCCTAATTGTGTAATTTCTTGATCTTGTTGTTCAGCAGTGAAAAATTGGGTCTGAATAGGCTTCCAAACATCAGGGAGCGGTTCATCAGGACTCAAATGCGATTGCATTGTACCGGCTTCGCGTACGTTTTGGATAATAGAACGCGTATCAACACCACTTAATATTGGAACGCCGGCTCCTTCAGCGAATGATGCAAGCGTCATAGCACCTTTTTCAATCGGCCCTTCGTATAACTCTGCGACGATAATGCCAGCAGCTTGAATTTTTTTCGATTGAATATGTTTGGTTTGAACTCCATATTGGCCAATCAACGGATATGAAAAGACGATAATCTGGCTTTTGTAAGACGGATCAGTCACTACCTCTTCATAGCCAGTCATGCCGGTATAAAATACAACTTCACCTTGAATCTCTTTTGCATCGCCATGCCATTCGCCTTTAAACGATTGGCCATTCGAAAGCGTCAGTACACCTGTCATCTCATCAGCTCCATTCATTTTATTCATCTAAAATGCATATTTATAAATTCGTAATTTCTAGAAAACAGTATTATATTAATAAAACAAACGGCTTTCTTGTAGTAATAGTATTATAAAACTGCATAAAAATTAAGTCAATAGTATTTTTATTAATGCATATGAATAAAATAAAAATCATCTTTCTAGACTACTGGCGGAAAAAATAGTAAAACATGCAAAAAAAACTTATAAAAATGCACCTTTTCATGTATAATGGCATCAAAGTCAGTCGGAAGGGGGGAACAAGTCGTGGGTTTGAAGAAAGACACAAAAGCGGAAGGTCGCGAAGTTACTTCAATTCGCAATGACTATGTCCGCTCAATCGAACGCCAAGAGCAGCGCCAACAAGCGCATAAAGTCCGGTTGTTCAGACGGCTGTCGGTTTTTGGATTGTTTGTTTTATTAGCGAGCATTTGGATCGGATCGACACTTCATGCTCAATCGCAAACTCTTTCTGAAAAAGAGCAGCTGCATAAAGAAGCGCTGATCGCCCTTCAGGGAGTAGAACAAGAGCAGGAGAAATTAAAAGAACAAATTGTTTTATTGAATGATGAAGAATATTTGGCGAAATTAGCCCGTAAAGAATACTTTTTATCAGAAGATGGAGAAATTATTTTTACGATTCCAAAAACAGAAGAAAAAGCCGAGGAAAAAGAGTAGTCAGTTGACACTCTTTTTTTCATGGTTATAATTGAAAGTGGGAAGAGTCCCGTTTATAACGTTTATATGACATTGGTAATAGAGTCATCTTAATTTTTAAGGAGGAGCATTTTTTTTATGTCGATTGAAGTAGGTAGCAAGTTAGAAGGAAAAGTTACAGGTATTACAAATTTCGGAGCGTTCGTCCAGCTTCCGACTGGTGCAACTGGCCTCGTGCATATTAGTGAAGTCGCTGACAACTATGTCAAAGACATTAATGATCACCTTAAAGTTGGCGAAATGGTTGAAGTTAAAGTAATGAACGTGGAAGCTGACGGCAAAATCGGCCTTTCTATCCGCAAAGCAAAACCACAGCCAGAAGGTGCTGCAGCGCCAACTGCTCGTCCACAACGTCCACGTCCAAGTAGCAACCGTTCATTCGAGCGTGCGCCAAAAGAGAACTTTGAAACGAAAATGGCGAAATTCTTGAAAGACAGCGAAGAAAATATTTCGACTTTAAAACGTGCTACAGAATCTAAACGCGGCGGCCGTGGTGCAAGAAGAGGTTAACTTGCTAGCTGTTTTAATGGCATAGGAAAATGCTTCGATACAGCTGAACAAATTTAAATTAGAACGCTTCTCACCAGGGAAGCGTTTTTTTTATCAAAAAATTTGTTGGGAGCGTGATGATAATGGAAAAAAAACAAGTGCTTGAAGCTTATAAGGAGTACGAGATTTATTTGGCATCGCTGCAAACGGCGATTCAAGATGAGAAAGTCGCCCATACACCATGCACCGAGGGGAAATGGTCGGTTGCCCAAATTGTCAGGCACCTTGCTGAATGGGATCGTTTTGTCCGGGAAGAACGCTTGCCGCATATGAAAGAAGGCGCAAGCCTCGAAGGCTTTGAAGATGTGGATGAATTTAACCGGCAGGCTGTAGAGGGTGTTGAAGAAATGAAGTTTCCTGAAATTTTAGTTCATGCCCAAAAAGAACGGGCTCTGCTGCGCCAAGCCATTGAAAGAATGGATGAGGCTAGTTGGCATGCACGCTTTACTGCGGGCGGCAAGGAAACATCTCCGGCGGAATATTTTGGCGGAATGCTTGAGCATGACCAGCATCACATTGAGGAAATCAATTCTTTTTTAACATAAAAAAAGCAGCGTCCTTAAAAGGAACACTGCTTTAAAGCGATATTAGGATGGCGGCAGAGGGGATCGAACCCCCGACCTTACGGGTATGAACCGTACGCTCTAGCCAGCTGAGCTACGCCGCCTTGTTCAAGCGAACTTTAATAGTGTACTATATGATCAAGAAATGTGTCAACGGAATTTTGAAAAGTTTTTGCTAGGGGTATGTTCGCATGAATAGAAATGCGGATTTTTAGAGGTGAAAAAATGAAAAGTTTTCAAGAAAAAGTGTACCGCCATCTTGCTAAGCATCAACTGCTTGTTCCGGGAGATCATGTGCTGGTTGGCTGTTCAGGAGGCATCGACTCAGTTGTGCTGTTGCATTTTTTAATGTCTCGCCAAGCCGCTCTTGATATTTCTGTGACAGCAGTCCATGTCAATCATATGCTTCGAGAGGAAGAATCGCTCGCAGATCGTGTTTTTACTGAACAGCTTTGCGCAGAATGGAGAGTGCCCTGCTTTAGCCGCGATGTTCCGATTCCGGAAATTTTGAAATCTGGAGGCGGCAATAAACAGCAAGTGTGCCGAGAAGAGCGCTATGCATATTTTTCTGAAGTAATGGAACAGACAGGAGCGACCAAGTTTGCAACTGCCCACCATGCGGATGATCAGCTTGAAACGATTTTAATGGCAGGAGTTAAAGGCACACTTCAATCTGGCTCTTTTGGCATGCCAACGAACCGCCGATTTGGCGATGGTCGGTTGGTCCGTCCGCTGCTTGCAGTGACAAAAGCCGAGATTATCAGCTATGCTCATGAGTTTGGCCTTTCCTACCGGGAAGATCCAAGTAACGGGCAACCAGATTACACAAGAAATCGCATCCGTCAGACAGTAGTACCGTTATTAAAACATGAAAATAGCGGGGTATCTGCTCATTTTGTAGAGCTTGCAGAAACAATGCAGGAAGATCAGCGATTTCTAATGGAATTGGCCAAAGAAAAAATGCAGCAATTGATTGAGCAAGAAGAAGGCGGCTTTTCCATATCGGTTGACAAATTCAGACAAGAGGCACTTGCTTTACAAAAAAGACTGGTTCTACTACTATTAAACTATCTATATAATGAGAAGCGAGTGGCTATTACGAAGCAGCTTGCCGAACAAGTGCGAGTGATGATGCACAGTTCAGCGGGCACGGCTTTTTTGCACTTGCCGCAAAATTGTATGATGATTCGCCAATATGACCGGATGTATTTCAGCTGGCAGCCGATTGGCGAAGCGGCAGTAAAAGATTCTTTCATCATTACAGACGACTGGTGTTCAGAAGTGAACGGCTTTCGTTACAAAGCAGTGCCGCTCAAAGAAGCAAAGAAGCAGGATGATGCGGTTTTTTGGTATTTTTCTGCTCCGGATGAAGTTGTGTTGACGGTGAGGAACCGAAAGCCAGGTGACCGAATCCATCTCTCGGGAATGATAGGGACAAAAAAAGTGGCCCGTCTAATGATTGACGAGAAAGTCCCGGTTTCTTTCAGGGACAAGTGGCCGGTTATTGAAACAACGTGCGGGGAAATTTTGCTCGTTCCTGGGATTCGCCCCTCCAAATTCATCAGCCGAACTGAGCGCATTGAAGATAACTGGGTATTGATCGAGCAACAGGTCAAGGCCGCAAAAAGCGGATTATAGGAGGTCCACCATGTTAGAGAAAGACATTGAAGAGGTATTAATCTCTGAAGAAAGCCTACAAGCTAAAGCGCGGGAGCTTGGAGAAGTGTTAGCACGCGATTATAAAGACAAATATCCATTGGCTATTGGTGTATTAAAAGGCGCAATGCCATTTATGGGCGACTTGATGAAGCGCATGGATAGCTATGTAGAAATGGATTTTATGGACGTATCAAGTTACGGCAATGCAACTGTCTCTTCAGGCGAAGTTAAAATTGTCAAAGACTTAAATACGAGCGTTGAAGGGCGTGACCTTCTCATCATTGAAGACATCATCGACAGCGGATTGACGCTTAGCTACCTGGTGGATTTGTTCAAATACCGAAAAGCGAATTCGATTAAAATCGTCACATTGCTTGATAAGCCTTCCGGCCGCAAAGTGGATTTAAAAGCAGATTATATCGGCTTTGAAGTTCCAGATGCATTTGTTGTTGGATATGGATTGGATTATGCTGAGAAATACCGCAATTTGCCTTATATCGGCATTCTTAAGCCTTCTGTTTACAGCGGTGAACAAGAATAGACAAAAGACGTTCACAGTCTCTTAATTTAGCCTGATGAATAAAGGCTTTTCGTTGTACGCTCAAATGTTACTGTGTTAGTATTTAGTATAGTTTTAAGGGAAATTTTGTGAGGAGGCTCGGGATGAACCGAATATTTCGATACACTATATTTTATCTGCTGATTTTCCTTGTTATTATCGGGATTTTGGGGACGTTTAACAGCAGCAACCAACCAACCGAAAATATAGGATACAATGAGTTCTTGACGGCTTTATCAAATGGTGACATCGAAGAAATCACCATTCAGCCAAACCAAATGGTTTATGAAGTAACAGGGAGTATGACTGGCAATACTGAGGAAACATTTGTCACGAATATTCCGATGGAAAATGAAGCCCTATTAAATGAAATTGACGCGGCTGCAGCTGGAAATGTTAAAGTTGACTATTTAGCAGCTCCACAGACAAGCGGCTGGGTTCAGTTCTTCACTGGGATCATTCCATTCATTATCATTTTCATCCTCTTCTTCTTCTTGCTTAACCAATCACAAGGCGGCGGTGGCGGTCGTGTGATGAACTTTGGTAAAAGTAAAGCGAAGCTGTATGATGACCAGAAACACAAAGTCCGCTTCCCGGATGTGGCGGGAGCAGACGAAGAAAAACAAGAACTTGTTGAAGTTGTTGATTTCTTGAAAGATCCCCGCAGATTTGCCGATATCGGCGCCCGCATTCCAAAAGGGATTTTGCTTGTCGGACCTCCGGGTACTGGTAAAACTCTTTTAGCCCGCGCAGTTGCAGGAGAAGCAGGCGTTCCTTTCTTCTCAATCAGTGGTTCCGATTTTGTTGAAATGTTTGTCGGAGTCGGGGCATCCCGAGTTCGTGACTTGTTTGAAAATGCCAAGAAAAATTCTCCGTGTATTATTTTCATTGATGAAATTGATGCAGTTGGACGCCAACGTGGTGCAGGTCTTGGCGGCGGACATGATGAACGTGAACAGACGCTCAACCAGTTATTGGTTGAAATGGATGGTTTCGGCGCGAACGAAGGAATCATTATCATTGCAGCAACTAACCGTCCAGATATTTTAGACCCGGCTCTTCTTCGCCCAGGACGTTTTGACCGTCAAATTACAGTTGGCCGTCCGGATGTTAAAGGCCGTGAAGAAGTATTGAAAGTGCATGCACGCAATAAGCCGCTTGATGAATCAGTAGATATGAAAGCAATTGCTCAACGTACACCTGGTTTCTCTGGTGCTGATTTAGAAAACTTATTGAACGAAGCAGCACTGGTCGCTGCTCGCCGCAGCAAGTTGAAAATTGATATGTCCGACATCGACGAAGCAACAGACCGTGTTATTGCTGGTCCTGCTAAAAAGAATCGGGTCATTTCTAAAAAAGAACGCAATATCGTGGCTTTCCACGAATCTGGCCATACTGTTGTCGGCTTAATGCTCGACGATGCTGATATCGTCCATAAGGTAACGATTGTTCCTCGTGGGCAAGCTGGAGGCTATGCAGTAATGCTTCCAAGAGAAGACCGTTACTTCATGACCAAGCCGGAATTGCTAGATAAAATTGCTGGATTGCTCGGTGGTCGCGTCGCGGAAGATATTACATTTGGTGAAGTTTCTACTGGCGCCCATAATGATTTCCAACGTGCAACGGCTATTGCCCGCAGCATGGTGACGGAGTACGGAATGAGCGACAAGATCGGACCTCTGCAATTTGGTCAAGGACAAGGCGGAAACGTCTTCTTGGGCCGTGATTTCAATTCCGATCAAAACTATTCGGATGCAATTGCATTTGAAATTGACCAGGAAATTCAGCGTATCATCAAAGAGCAGTATATTCGCACAAAAGAAATCTTGACGAAAAACAAAGAGCTTCTTGAACTGATTGCGACAACCCTCCTTGATGTTGAAACGTTGGATGCTGCACAGATTCTTCACTTGAAAGAACATGGCACGCTTCCTGAACGTTCTTATGAAGCATTGAATGGCGAATTTGAAGACAAAACCGTTGACTTGAATAAAGATCCGGTTAACCCTGACATAACAGGTGCTCCGAGCGATCCTTCTTCTGGAGACTTGCCTAAAGAAGGCCAGCCAACTGGAACAAGAGGATCGATTCAAGAAAACCGTAAATAAGTAACTGCATCGGCTGATTGTCTATTCCTATTAATTAGGGAGGCAATCAGCCTTTTTTCTTTTCCTGAAGTTATGGTATGATGTGGTGGAAAATTGTCGGTAAATGAGGTTGGATTATGATTTTAGTGTTGGATGTAGGAAATACCAATATTGTCCTAGGGGTTTTTGACAGGGGCCAGTTGATGCATCATTGGCGGATGGAAACGCTTCGCCATAAAACTGAAGATGAATACGGTGTGCATATTAAGGCATTTTTGAATGACGTAGATTTGGTAGTTTCTGATATTGCCGGCATTATCATGTCTTCTGTTGTTCCCCCCATCATGTTCTCGCTTGAAAAAATGTGCCAGAAGTATTTCTATATAAAACCATTGATTGTTGGACCTGGAGTGAAAACCGGTTTAAATATCAAATATGATAATCCGCGTGAAGTCGGAGCGGACCGGATCGTTAATGCAGTAGCGGCTATTCAGGATTACGGATCTCCGTTGATCATTGTGGATTTCGGAACGGCAACTACGTATTGTTATATAGATGAAAAGCAGCAATACATGGGCGGTGCAATTGCACCGGGAATTGCTATTTCAACTGAAGCTCTATATAACCGCGCATCAAAATTGCCGCGCATCGAAATTGCCCGTCCGGACAATGTGGTTGGCAAAAATACGGTAGCTGCTATGCAAGCCGGGATTGTCTATGGCTATGTAGGCCAGGCAGAAGGCATCGTATCTCGCATGAAAGCGCAGAGTAAAAAAACGCCGACTGTGGTTGCAACCGGAGGCCTTGCTTCTTTAATTGCTAAAGAGTCGGATATAATTGACAAAGTCGATCCTTTTTTAACTTTGAAAGGGCTATACTATATATACAAACGCAACCAAGCGTAATGAAAGGAAAGATAGGTATGGGAGATTACTTAGTTCGCGGCCTTGGCTTTAATGGCAGTGTTCGCGCATTTGCAGTGGACACCACACAAACAGTTGGCGAAGCACAGCGCCGCCATATGATGTGGCCAACTGCTTCTGCTGCTTTGGGGCGTGCCATGACTGGAGGCGTTATGCTGGGGGCCATGTTGAAGGGCGACAACAAAGTAACGATTAAAATCGAGGGTGGTGGCCCGATTGGAGCCATTTTGGTTGATAGCGATGCAAAGGGTGGTGTACGAGGATACGTCACCAATCCACAAACGCATTTCGATTTGAATGAAAGCGGCAAATTGGATGTTCGTCGTGCAGTTGGGATAGAAGGCATGCTATCAGTAGTCAAAGATTTAGGGCTTCGTGAAAATTTTACCGGGCAAACACCGATTGTGTCAGGTGAAGTTGCTGAAGATTTTACGTATTATTTTGCCGTATCGGAACAGGTTCCTTCATCCGTTGGCCTTGGCGTCTTAGTGGATACTGATAATGCTGTCTTAGCAGCAGGTGGATTTATCATTCAATTGATGCCAAATACAGACGAAGAAACAATTGAATTGATCGAAAAACAGTTGTCTCAAATTCAGCCTGTCTCAAAAATGATTCAACGGGGATTGTCTCCGGAAGAAGTGCTTGAGGAAGTGCTTGGAAAAGGGAATGTCCAAATTTTAGATAAAATGCCGGTGAGTTTTGAATGCAATTGTTCAAAAGAACGTTTTGCTAGTGGGATCTTGGGGCTTGGCCAACAAGAAATTCAAGCCATGATCGACCAAGACGGAATGGCTGAAGCTCAATGCCATTTTTGCTTGGAGACTTATCATTATTCCAAAGAGGAATTAGAAGCATTTATCAATGAGCTCCAATCTTAACAGAAATCGTCCACCATCTTCACCGGCAGATGGTGGGCGGTCTAAGAGGCGTTTGAAAACAAAACCGCTCCTTATTCTTTTATTGCTTCTATTTATCGGCAACTTGTTATGGTTTGTTGCTTGGCTGATTCCAAATCAACCTGGAGGTTCGGAAGAAGTAGCCTCTGTCGACGGCCAAGAAATTACACGTCAACAATGGATGGCAGCTATGGAAGAATTACATGGACGGGATACTTTGCTTCAGTTAGTCAATGAAAAAGTAATGGAAACAGCAGCTAAAGAGTACAAGATTGAAGTTAGCGACAAAGAAGTCGCTTTGGAACTCGCAATGCTGAGATCAGCGCAAGAAGGCGTCGATAAGACGATTTTTTCGGCAAATGAAGATCAGTTGCGCGATACTTTAAAGACTCAATTGATCTTGGAAAAAGTGCTGACAAAAGATATTGTTATCGAAGACGAAGCTGTTGAAAAATTCTATACAGAAAATCAGGCCCTTTATGACATTAAAGATGCTTACCGTACAAAGATAATCGTCGTTGACTCCATCGCGGAAGCGGATAAAGCAGTTTCTGAATTAGAAAATGGCACTTCTTTTGAAGCGCTTGCTAAGGAACGCTCTATTGATACCGCTACAGGCAGTTTAGGCGGCGATATTGGTTATATAACTGAAAGTCAGTCCGCTGTCGATCCTAACATAGCGAAAACGGTAGCTTCCGTTGCTGTCGACAGTTGGTCTAAGCCGCTGAAACTGACAGATGGTCGAATCGCTATTCTGTCAGTCACGGAAAAAGCGGAAGGCCAGACTTTTTCATATGATGACGTTAAAGAACACATTAGCCGCGAACTTGCGCTTGAACAATTGCCGCAGTCGGTCACTCCGGAAGCATTTTGGCGAGAATTTGATGCAACCTGGTTTTACGGTGAATAGTTGTTACAGAATGCGCTTCCCTACATGAAAGTGCATTTTTTTGATAGTTCATACAATTTGACACACTCTCCTAAAGCTTGATAGGATAAAGAAAGAATAATACCGATAAAATTAGTGGGGATTAGGAGTGTTGAATAATGACTCGTATTGGAAATTCAATTACTGAATTGATTGGACAAACACCTATCGTTAAATTAAATCGTCTTACAGGCGCTGAAGACGCAGATGTTTATCTGAAACTAGAATATTTTAATCCGGGAAGCAGCGTTAAAGACCGAATCGCATTAGCGATGATTGAAGGGGCCGAAAAATCCGGAGAGTTGAATGAAGGCGATACGATTATTGAGCCGACAAGCGGAAACACAGGCATCGGACTTGCAATGATTGCTGCTGCAAAAGGATATAAAACGGTTTTGGTAATGCCTGAAACTATGAGCATGGAGCGCCGCAATTTGTTGCGTGCCTACGGTGCAGAACTTATTCTGACGCCAGGCTCGGACGGTATGAATGGTCCGAATGGTGCGATTAAAACAGCAGAAAAATTAGCGGCTGAAAATGGCTGGTTTATGCCGCAGCAGTTTAATAATGAAGCAAACCCGGAAGTGCACCGTTTAACTACAGGTCCTGAAATTGTTGAAACGATGGGCGATCAATTAGATGCTTTTATTTCAGGAATCGGGACGGGTGGCACCATCACGGGAGCTGGACAAGTGCTCAGAGAAAACTACAAAGATATCTTAATTGTTGCAGTTGAACCTTCGGATTCTCCGGTACTATCGGGAGGAAAGCCTGGTCCCCATAAAATTCAGGGAATTGGCGCGGGATTTGTGCCGGCTGTTTTAGATACGAACATGTACGACGAAATTATTCAAGTAACAAACGACCAAGCCTACGAAACAGCTCGCCGTGCAGCGCGTGAAGAAGGTATTCTTGGCGGCGTTTCATCAGGAGCTGCAATCCATGCGGCCTTGCAAGTTGCAAAACGTCTCGGTACAGGCAAAAAAGTGTTGGCGATTATTCCGTCAAACGGAGAACGTTACTTAAGCACACCTCTTTACCAATTTGAAGAAAACAACTAAAGTTTTATGGAAGAGCATGCGATTGCATGCTCTTTTATTGTGGCGAAATTCAAGGTTTTCGCGTTAAGATGGAACAGATAAAAGACTAACCAATTCCCCGGAAAATACATAAACAGTAGCAGGCGGTGAAAGTAATGAACATAAATGCAAAAAATAAAACGTGGGTTATGGGTATATTAAATGTTACGCCTGATTCTTTTTCGGATGGCGGAAACTATACTGTTTTAGACCAAGCGCTGGCACATGCCAAACAAATGGTGGAAGACGGAGCGGATATTATCGACGTAGGAGGCGAATCAACACGACCGGGCCATACTCAAATATCGGTGGAAGAGGAAATTTCCCGTGTAGTGCCTGTAATAGAAGCGCTAGTAGAAGAATTGGATATATTGATTTCCATTGATACTTATAAAGCGGAAGTAGCTGAAGCCGCAGTTGCAGCTGGAGCGCACATCATTAACGATGTTTGGGGGGCAAAGTATGAACCGGCGATAGCGAAAGTTGCTGCTAAATTCAAAGTGCCAATCATCTTAATGCATAACCGTGACAAAGCATCATACTTGGACTTTTGGAAAGAAGTTCAGCATGATATGGAAGAAAGTGTGCGAATTGCATTGGATGCTGGTATAGAAAAAGATAAAATATGGCTTGATCCAGGTATCGGCTTTGGAAAAACCACTAGGCATAATATTGAAATGATGCAGCTGCTTGACCGGTTTGTCGGATTAGGTTATCCGGTTCTGCTTGGAACTTCCAGAAAGTCATTGATTGGCAAAGTGTTAAATGTTCCCGTCTCTGACCGGTTAGCGGGTTCTCTTGCTACGGTTTGCTACGGTGTTGAAAAGGGCTGTCAAATTGTTAGAGTCCACGATGTAAAAGAAACTGTCCAAGCAGTACGAATGATGGATGTTTTACTGGGCAAAACAAAATATGAGGAGATGGCATAATGGATGTTATTCATATAAATGATATGGAATTTTACGGATATCACGGCGTTTTTCCGGAAGAGACAAAGCTTGGGCAACGATTCCGCTTAACAGTTTCGCTTGCGGTTGATTTAAAGCGCGCAGGCGAAACCGATGAACTTGAACACACCGTCCACTACGGAGAGGTGTATGAAGCATGCCGTTCAATCGTCGAAGGAAGCCCGAAAAAGTTAGTAGAAGCAGTTGCTGAGGAAGTGGCAGCCAATATCCTCAACAGTTTTTCCTTAGTCAAGGGGATTCGTGTTCTGCTTATTAAACCAGACCCGCCGATTCCAGGCCATTATAAGTCGGTTGCGATTGAACTGACGCGGGGAGAATTCGCATGAACGACAGCTACCTCTCTCTTGGCTCCAACATGGGTGACCGGCTCGACATGCTTAAGCAAGCAGTTCGTTATCTAATGGAACTTCCTGCCATTGAAATTGCCGGAATTTCGTCTCTCTACGAAACAGATCCAGTCGGATTTACAGAACAAGCTCCGTTTTTAAATATGGTTGTTCACATTAAGACAACTTTAACTGCGTTCGAATTGTTAGACGTTTGCCAAAGCATTGAACAGCGGCTTGACCGTAAGCGAATTGTTCATTGGGGCCCGCGAACCATAGATCTTGATATTTTGCTTTATAATCAAGACACCATAGAAACGGAAAGGCTCCTTGTCCCACATCCGAGAATGCGGGAGCGGTCGTTTGTTCTTATTCCTTTACTGGAATTAAATCCACGTCTTGAAGGCTTTGGAAAGCCAGATTTGCAAGGCGTTCGTTTATGGAAAATGTACAGCGGGGTCGACGAGTTTGTACAAAAGAGTTGAAATAGCACCACTAACATTGAAAATAGAAGAGAGTAATACAAGAACGAAGGAAAGTATCGTTGTGGATGAAAAAACGTTTAAAATTGGCGGCATCATTATGAGCAGCTGACTGGACCGCAAGCCAATGGTTAAGATTGTGATTCAGTAAAGAATCAGTGGAGCGCAAGCTGTAAGTAACGCAGGTTAAACCTAAGAATCAAGCTGTCACAAATTCGTGGCAGCTTTTTTATGTAGAGATTGCAGAAATTGTGTACAATAGAGGAATACACGAACGAACGTGGCTTTCAAAGATAAAGGAGTGTAGGACATGTCAGAAGAGTTAAATGATCAAATAATAGTAAGGCGCCAAAAAATGCAGACGTTCCGCGATAATGGAATCGATCCTTTTGGTGCGCGTTTCGAACGTACTCATTTATCGGAAGATATTATCAACGAGTACAACGAACTATCAAAAGAAGAGCTTGAAGAAGCTCCGCGTGAAGTAGTAATTGCTGGCCGTATTATGACAAAGCGCGGAAAAGGGAAGGCAGGCTTTGCCCATCTTCAGGATCTAAAAGGAAGAATTCAAATCTATGTTCGCAAGGATGCGATTGGTGAAGAAGCCTATGCTTATTTCAATACCGCTGATCTTGGAGATATTGTCGGGGTAAAAGGAACGGTATTCAAAACCAACGTTGGGGAATTATCCGTTAAAGCAAAAGAAATCGAATACTTAACAAAATCATTGCGCCCGCTTCCTGAGAAGTTCCATGGTTTGAAAGATGTTGAACAACGCTACCGTCAAAGGTATCTGGATTTGATTACGAGTGATGCTAGTAAAGAAACATTCATCTTGCGTAGCCGTATCATTCAATCGATGCGCCGTTACTTGGATGGCGAAGGCTTTTTAGAGGTAGAAACACCAATGCTTCATTCGATTGCTGGAGGAGCAGCTGCACGCCCGTTTGTTACTCACCATAATGCCTTGGATATGGAACTTTATATTCGCATCGCGATTGAACTTCATCTGAAGCGTCTAATTGTCGGTGGCTTAGAGAAAGTCTATGAAATCGGCCGTGTTTTCCGTAACGAGGGAATTTCAACGCGCCATAATCCGGAATTTACAATGTTAGAATTATATGAAGCATATGCTGACTATAAAGACATCATGTCACTTACTGAAAACTTGATTGCTCATGTAGCTCAAGAAGTTCTTGGAACAACAACTGTTCAATATGGAGACGATGAAATCAACTTGGCTCCAGGCTGGAAGCGACTCCATATGGCTGATGCTGTAAAAGAATTTACAGGTGTAGATTTCTGGCAGCCATTAACAAAAGAAGAAGCCCAAAGCTTAGCTAAAGAACACAATGTGGAAATCAAATCTACTATGGAAACAGGTCACATTTTAAATGAGTTCTTTGAACAAAAGGTAGAAGAGCAACTAGTGCAACCTACGTTTGTATACGGTCACCCGGTTGAAATCTCTCCTTTAGCTAAGAAGAATCCAGAAGATGAACGCTTTACAGATCGCTTTGAATTATTTATTGTACGCCGTGAACATGCTAATGCATTCACAGAGTTAAATGATCCGATTGATCAGCGTGAGCGTTTCGAAGCGCAATTGCTTGAAAAAGCGGCTGGGAACGATGAAGCTCATGAAATGGACGATGACTTTATTGAAGCTTTAGAGTATGGAATGCCGCCAACAGGTGGATTGGGAATTGGTATTGATAGATTAATCATGCTCTTAACTAATTCTGCTTCTATTAGAGACGTCTTATTATTCCCTCAAATGCGTTCGCGTGACTAAAACTAAAAACGACTTAAAACTTAATGTTTTAAGTCGTTTTTTATATATGTAGAAGTAAAAAAGATTCAGGGTGTTTATTAAGACAGAATGATTGTTAAAGATATAAAAAAAGAAACAAAAACACATTGACATGGAAATAACAATGCTTTATTATAGTAAAGGTCGCCAAAGAGAAGTGCTAACCGCAACAAATAATATTGTTGACATTGTTCTTCCCTGAAAGTATACTAATAAAGTTGCTAATAAAGCGAAGTAGTTGCCGAAATTAAATTTGAAATTTATGATTGACAATGAAAAGTGAAAAAGGTAAACTAATAAAGTTGTCTCTGAAGGCAACGCTAAACACGAACCTTGAAAACTGAACAGCAAAACGTCAACAAACATTGTTGAGGCGTTCCGAACGCCGAAACAAATTTCTGCGATGGCCGCGCAAGCGGTCGG
>NZ_PYAT01000019.1 GCF_003014655.1 Planomicrobium soli
ATCTCCATACAGAAAAACACCTCCATAATTGTCGTTGTGACTACATACGACGATGGCGGTGTTTTTTCCTTGTCTCATTTTATTGGGTCACTCTATTTTTCCAATACGTCTTTTTTATGCTATCAATAAGATAAATCTTTAATCGAGAGCCCCAGCTTTTTCATCAATTCAATCGCCTGGTCTTTTTCTTCGGCCGACAAAGCACTAGTTAATTCGTGCAATTTCTTTTCATGCTCTGGAAATATCTCTGCCATAAACTCTTTCCCTTTGTCGGATATCTCAGCGTAGGTCACCCGACGGTCGGTAGGGCAATTCACACGTTCAATAAATCCCCGTTTTTCCAGTTTGTCGATTACGTATGTAATCGAACCACTAGCCAGTAATATTTTTCCGCCGATTTTTTGAAGGGGCTGTTTTCCTTTATGATATAAAAGTTCCAACACAGCAAATTCAGTAGGGTTGACTCCACTTTCTTGAAAGAAATGGTTGGTCTGTTCGGAAATTGCTTTATGTGCACGCGATAAAACGATAAATAGCTTTAAAGATTGTTTTACTTCTTCATTCATATTAACCACTCTTTTCCACTTGTTAACCTTTAATACTCTAATTATAGACCTTTTTAGCTAAAATGGCACGGTTTAACTCCGCTGTTCCCAATACTATCCAATAATGACACGCTCTTTTGGATAATGGAAATTTGTAGGATCTGTTTTTCCGCCTATTGTAAAAAGGAAAGAAATCAGTCCAACCCGTCCGATGAACATCAATACCATAATAATCAACTTGCCTGTAACTGATAAGTCACCTGTCAATCCTAAAGACATTCCACATGTACCGAAAGCAGAAGTGATTTCAAACAGGATCTTTACCAAAGAAGCTTGAGGTTCTGTTATCAATAATGCCATTGTGGCTACAAGCACCATAAAAATCGCCAGTATAATAACTGCAAATGCACGGAAAACGTCAATCAGCTGAATTTCTCGCTTGAAAATCTGAATGGTATTTTTCCCACGTGCAAAGTTGATCAAAAATAAAATGGCAATGGCAAAAGTCGTCGTCCGTATTCCTCCACCTACAGAACTTGGCGACGCCCCAATGAACATCATAGCGCTCAAGAACGTGCTCGTAGCATCACTAAACTGAGTTACATCCAGTGTCACCATACCGCCTGAACGTGCAGAAACCGAATGGAACATAGAGGCAAAAAGCATTTCATGCCAATTCATCCCTTTGAATGTTTTGGTTGCCTCTAAAGCCCATATACCGAGCGATCCGATCACCAGCAATATCCCAAATGTACTAGTAGTAATTTTTGTAAATAACGAAAAACGAAAGTTCTTATTTTTATTGGAAAGAAATTCTTTAGCTTCTATTAACACCGGAAAACCGATGGCTCCTAGAATGATTAGAATCATCGTTACGATTTGAACAAAATAATCGTTAAAGTAAGGCACGAGCGATTCACCTGTAATATCAAAGCCGCCATTTGTCGTGGCAGAAACAGAAGTAAAAATACCTTGGAGCAACGCTTCTCCAAAACTGTCGTAATACTGAGTGAAATAAAGTGTTAAAATAATTGCACCAATTGCTTCAATGACTAGCAGTATGCTAATAATATTGCGGATCATGCTGACTACTCCGGACAAGTTCAGCTGATTGTGATCCACCATGATCAGCTGCCGCTCTCTAAGTCCAATCCGTTTCCCGATAAGAAGCCAAAAGAACGTACCAATTGACATGATGCCAATTCCGCCTAATTGTAAAATGAAGATGATTACAATAATTCCATATACCGAATAAGTTTCGGCGGTATTTACTACGGTCAAGCCTGTCACACTGACAGCACTGACGGCGGTAAAAAGCGTATCAATAAAAGAGACTTCTACTCCAGGCCGATGCACATTCGGCAGTCGCAACAGGAGAAAAGAAATAGCGGTAGCTATAAAGTAATACGCTACGATAGCCTGTGCAGGGGTCGCACTGCGGATTTTTTGAAACGTTTTATTCATAATGATCATTATTCCTTTCGGCTCTCGTTCTCTCCTCATTTTAAGAAAAGAATCATTAAAAAGAAAGAGATTCGTGAAAATCTCTTTCTTTTGTCTTACATCAGTTATTTTCTCCTGATACGTTATTCTTTTTTTCCATTGGTTTTTGAATCTTTGTTAGGCTTGTCTTTTGATTTATGTGCTTTTTGAGGAGGAGATGCCTTTTTCTTCTCACCAGTTTTCTTTTCCTGTTTCGGTTTTTCTTTCTTCGGTTCTTTTGCTTTTAGATCAGATGATTTGTTCTGTTCCTTGACGCTTGGTTGTGATGTCTTCTTTTTTTCTTTCGCGTTTGAAGGAGATTGTTTTTTATCCACGGCATTGGGATTGTTGTTCTTTTTCTCATGTGTCCCAGGTGTTGGTTTTTCTTTTTGTTTGGTTTCTGGAACTCTTTGTTGCTTTTCGCGTTGTTCTTTTCCTTTTTGGTTTTTGTTTAATAAATCAGCCTGGCTCTCTTTCTTTATCTCTTTCTCTTTCTTTATCTCTTTCTTTATCTCTTTCTCTTTCTTTATCTCTTTCTTTATCTCTTTCTCTTTCTTTATCTCTTTCTCTTTCTTTATCTCTTTCTTTATCTCTTTCTCTTTCTTTATCTCTTTCTTTATCTCTTTCTCTTTCTTTGCCTCTATTTCTTTCTTCTTTTCTTTTTCTTTCTCTTTACCTGGTGCTTCAAACTTTTTATCCTTACTTTTTTCTTTATGTGGTTTGCCGCTTTGGATCAATGTGGCATCCGACACTAGCTGGCTGACAGGAATGTTTTCTTTTACCGATCTTCTCCATTGTCCTTTTGTCGCCTTTTTTAATTGGATCTTCACATGATTGGTTACGGCTATAGACGACACTGACTTTACTGCCGCTTCCAACGGTATGTCAGCAGTTTCCTCCTCGACCGTAGTAATTGTGATTTCTTCTGTAGAGGTCTTCACAGTAAGCGCAATTATTTTATTCAAAACCTGATCTAGCGGCTGATTCTCCCATTTCTCTAGCGTAGAAGCCAATTCTTCGCCGTCTTTATTCAGTCCACGCAAAGATATGGTGTTCCCATTTTCATCGATGCCAATTTCCACTCCTGGATTGATTTGCACTTGGACATAAGCATATGCTTCTTCAGGAGGTGCAAAGATTGAAAACATCAAGGCAAAAATTGCTAAAGAAGCTAGAGCTGGAACCCAAATTACTGTTCGAAAGATATTCTTTTTTGCTGTAAGCGGATAAAAATAGCCTTCTTCTCCCACAGCCAGTTCTGTTGCCGGTCGGCCTTTCACAAACTGTCCATCTGGCAAAATGAAAACGGAGCGGTTATCACCTAATTCTATACAAATCCCTTTTTGCATCTGCATCAGTTCAACCGCTCCTTCAAATAGTCTTTTAAATAATGCAAATCGCTCATTAATAATAAGGCAATTGCAATTATGTATTTTCGGTTCCGTTCAATTGTTTTCCTGGAAACTTTGACCAGTTGTTCTATATCTTTAATCGGCAGTTTCTTTTTATCAAGTAAATATGTTTTATACTCTTCTGTTTCTGCCACCAACTGAGAAATTTGAACCGCTGTTCTTCGTGCATCTTCATGCATCGGGGAAGACTGCACTAATTTTTGGAAGGACAAACCGTAGTCCGCAAGCATTTTTTCAAACAGCAGAATCTCTTCGCGTCTTTTTTCAATTTGCTCTTGAATTCCGAAACGTTTTAGAGTTACTTCATCTACAATTTGGTTGCGTGATTCATCTTCATTATTGCTTCGAAAATCAAAGCTGTATTCGTAGCGGCCAGATTCTTTGCGGATAAAGTCAATTGTCCTTCTCCGTATGACCATATGGGCAAATGTCAGGAAAGAGGCATTCTTGTCCTCTTCATATTTCTCTATAGCTTCATGGAAAGCCGTCAGTGCAATACTGTATTCATCATCGTGTTCATCGATAAATCGTTTGCATACTTGAGCGGCAGTTTTTTTTACAAAAGGGGCATAAGAATAAAGCAAATCCTGCATCGCTTCATTGTTTCCATTTTTTGCTTGTATTGCCAGCACTTCAGCGTCTGATTTTTCTCCATGGCCGAAAACACCGGATAATATCGACAGCAGCATGCTGTTCACCTCTTTTCAACCTGGCATTAATACTGATTGTAACGGCAGAAATTGGAATTGAAAAGAGCTTATATTTTTTTCGGTTCATTACTATATAACTATTCGTATCCTTCGTTTTGTTTTTGTCCGTCTTCCTTAAGAACTAAACAAATAAAAAAGCCTCTCAAAAGAGACTTTTTTGGTTATACGTTCTCTTCTTTGTTTTGTCTTGCTCCTATGATCGCGCCGATCACAATAATTCCAATCAATACTGTCCAAAAGACAATGGTCCAAATAGTAGAGTGGGGAAATTCATGGGGAAGAATCCCAACATTTTCATGGGACAACGTCATAACTAACAATTTAACCCCAACCCATCCAACAACGACAAAAGCGGCTGTTTCAAGTTGTGGGTACCTTTCTAGCAATTGAACAAACTTATGGGCCGCAAAACGCATGATGATAACCCCGATCAATCCGCCTGCTAACATGACTATAAATTGTCCTCCGTTAATTCCGCCGATATCAAAACCGCCCAAATGCGGCAAAGTTACCGCTAAAGCGACTGCCGCTAGCATAGAGTCGATAGCGAACGCAATATCCGCCAATTCTACTTTTAAGACTGTCATCCAAAAACTCGAACCTTTTTTCGGCGCTTTGACTGAATCAAGCAGATTGTCTTTTTTGCCTTTTTGCTGCTCCCAGACATTTTTAGCTGAGATGAATAATAAGTAAGCTGCTCCTAATGCTTGGATTTGCCAAATATTAACAAGCAGTGTAATCATGAATAAGGCTGAAAAGCGAAAAACGAAAGCTCCCATCAAACCATAGAATAACGCTTTTTTCTGCCTGTCTTTTGGTAAATGCTTTACCATAACTGCCATAACAACCGCATTATCAGCTGCTAAAAGGCCTTCTAACCCAACTAGCACCAACAAAACCCAAGCGTATTCCAATAATATGGCTTCCATACTCCTGCCTCCTTCTAAAATTCCCCAACAAAAAAGACCTCTGCCTCCTGAGAGGCAAAGGTCTCGCTAAGCAAACAATCTTGCTATCATAACCGATGGCCAAAAGCCATGTCTTGACGACTATGAAATAGGTTTCCCTATAGCTACTCCCCTTTGACTAAACGCCAAAGTTATTGAATTGTAATGTTTGTATACCATCGTTTTTCAACTTCTAAACTTCTTGCTACTGAATGGCCACATGAAGCTTTTTCTCTTTTTTATGGCGTTGGTAAAACGATACCATTTCAGGCATTGTTTCAAGAAAATCCGCACATTGGATGTTGCTGCCGGAAAGAAGGCGTTCAGCGTTCCGGGTATCAAAAGAAGCTTGCCAAGTTAAATAATCCAATGTCTCCGCTTCGACCCTCAACGCTTTCCGAATCGGAGACAGGGCCAGCGAAGCTGCAGCAAGTTTGTGGGGAATATGGCTTTTCGGCATTTTCCCCGTCATTTCAAAGACCATGGAGCGATAAACTTCCTCAACCGGATGCGGATTGGGATCCGTTAAATGGACTGTCTCTCCTGCCGCCTCCTCTACAGTGCTCAAGTAAATCGAAGCTTCAATAATGTAATCGACCGGAACCACGTTGATAAGGGCTTTAGAATGTCCTATATACGGGATTACAGGGAGCTTCCGGAGCCGGTCAATCATATTCAAGAAAAAATAAGGGCCATCGAATTTTATTGTCTGTCCTGTCCTAGAATCGCCACGGACAATGCCTGGACGGACAATCGTAACTGGAACCGTTCGTTTTAATTGTTCGACTAACAATTCTGCCTCAAACTTTGTTTCTTCATAAAAATTTTTGAACTTCTGTGGCCGCATCAGTTCGTTTTCAAACAACTTGCCTTCGCGGGCTCCTGCGACGTATGCAGTGCTAAAGTACATATACCGTTCGAGAGTTGGAAGCTTTTTAACAAACTCATTCACATTCCTTGTGCCGTCTACATTAACTTTCCAGGCGATCCCTTTTGGAACTGCTAAATCGTAAATAGCTGCCAAATGCCAAAAAATTACCTTATTCTCTGTTAGAATGGCCATATCACCATCTTTTAAGCCGAGCCCCTTTTTTGTAATATCCCCATCAATCAAGCGAATGGGTCTGCTCCCTGTTTCAACTTGAATCCGCGCCGCTTCTTGTTCTGCTTTCCACCTCTCCGATGGAAGAATGATGGCTACAATTTCTACATCCTCTGAAACGCATTTTCGAATCAACTGGCTTGCAATAAATCCAGGAAAACCTGTAAAGACGATTGATTTCATCCATTTCACCCTTTTCTTTCATCATACTAAATTTTTAACAGTTAATCTAAAAAAGTTCCGGAATATTCAATTCCGGAACTTTTACTAAGCATGCTTTTTATTCATTTTTCTTGTTTGCCGATCTAATAAACTATAGACAATCGGCACAACATATAGCGACAAAAATGTTGAGCTTATTAATCCTCCAATAACAGCAATCCCCATCGGCTGATTGATTTCGGTTCCTTGGCCGATGCCAAGGGCAAGAGGCAAGAGGCCGAGTATCGTCGTCAATGCCGTCATAAGGATAGGCCGCAACCGGTCGCGCACCGAGGTTAAAATCGCCTCGTAAGACTGCATGCCGGCGGCTTTTCTTTGATTGATATAATCCACCAGAACGATACCGTTATTGACCACGATCCCTACGAGAACGAGTATACCGATGACTGCCGTTATACTGATTGGCGTCTGTGTAACAAACAGGGCAATTGATACTCCGATAACCATCAGAGGCACAGTAAACATGATAACCAACGGATACTTGAAAGATTCAAATTGTGCTGCCATGACGATATAGACTAGAACTACTGCCAAAGCGATAGCCATGATCATATCGTTTCTCGCATTGTCCAACAACTCCCGGTCGCCGCCAAACTTGATCGAAGTATTGTTTTCCAAGTCAAGTTCCTCGATTGCTTTATCCACCTCTTTAGACATTTCTCCAAGTGTGACGCCTGAATTATGCTGCAAAGTGAACGCAACACTGTCTGCTTGGTTTGTTCGCTTAATGTCGACCGGGCCTTCTAAAACTTCAATGTCCGCTAATTCTTGAAGTTCAACAAACTGTCCAGCAGGAGCCCGCAGTTTTAAGTTCCTCAACTTTTCAACGCTGTCTCTGTCATTCGGATCCAATTCTACAAATACATTTAGTACATCATCATTTTCTGTCAACACTTGAGTAGTTAAAACGCCTCTCGTCAAATTGTTGACAGTCTGGGAAATTTGAGCAGGAGGAATTCCATTTTTTGTGGCTGCATCTTTCCTGACGGCCATCTGAATCTCTTCAATAGTTTCTTCCCGGTCGTTACTCAATTCGGTCACTTCCGGAAGATCGCGAAGAGCAGTACTGATTTTGCCGACTGCTTCATCGAGACGAGCCTTGTCTGTATCCGTCACGGTGAAAGATAGCGTATTAGGCGAAGATCCAGCTGCAGTTTGAAGATTGAAGTTTACTTCCGCCCGCTCTCCTACTTTTTCCAAAACACGCGGCTGAACATCGTCCACAAATTCAAAGACCGACCGTTCGCGCTCTTCAAGCGGAATCAGTTTAATGTATAGTTCAGCTATATTGGACTGAGAAGTGCCTTGCGCTTGTCCTTGCTGCGTATTTCCAATCAAACTTACAAACACCGAGACATCTTTTTCTTTTTCCAACTCTTCTTCTATAATATTCACCACTTCATCGGTGGCATTTTGGGATGAACCGTTTTCCAACTCAACTCTAACACTGACAAACCCTTCATCTGTCGCCGGCAGGAATTCTGTTCCTACTTGATAAGCGCCAAGGACGCCGAGGGCTAAAAACACCAGGGCAGTCATCAAAACGATAAGGCGATGAGCTAGTGCCCATTTGATGGAACGCTGGAAGTTCTTTAATCCTTTAGAACGCCGTTGTCTTGCTTCTATGTTGCCTTTCGGTTTTTTCAATAATTGAGCAGCAAGCATCGGAATGACCGTAAGCGCGACAGAAAGGCTCGCGAACAAACTAAAAGATATCGTTACAGCAAACTCAAAGAAAATCTCTCCGATCAATCCGGTAATAAACACAACCGGCACGAAAACAGCAACAGTCGTCAATGTGGAAGACGTTATGGCACCAGCCACTTCTTTCGTTCCTTCTGAAGCGGCCTGTTTTGGATTCTTGCCCATTGAAAGATGCCGTTCAATATTTTCTATCACGACAATTGCGTTATCCACCAACATACCGATTCCAAGAGCTAAAGCCCCCAACGTCATAATGTTCAAAGCAAAATCAGCAAAATACATAAGCACGAACGTCACGATGACCGAATAAGGAATGGCCACTCCGATAATAATGGGACTCTTTATGCCACGCAAAAAGAAAAAGAGCACAAGCATGGCAAAAATACCGCCATAAATCAGCGTTTGGCCAATGTTGCCGACTGCAAGCTTCACGTAATCCCCTTGATCGAACAAGACATCCGCTTGCACGCCTTCAAAACGGTCTTCCTGCAACAATTCATCAAGCTTATCTTGAAAAGCCTGCGACACATCCGCTGTGTTCGCTCCCGATTCCTGTAGAGCTGAGAGCAATACGGCCGGTGACTCATTGGCCCGTGTTTCGCTGCCGGTCTTCTGCTCCGCTACGGAAACTTCCGCTACATCCCCGATCGTAACATTTTCTCCATCCAAAGGATTTACCGTTACCACCAGATCCCGAATATCATCAGCACTTGTCAAAGAGCTAAGAACACGCGTGGTCAATTGACGGCCATCATCGGTTTCAATGGTTTCCCCCGGCATGGAAATATTATTCGATTGAATCAGCTGGACGATATCCGATTGCTGCAATCCCCGCTTTTCAAGTTCTTCTTGATTTAAAGAAACCTGAATTTCTTCGATTAAAGAACCTGAAACATTTACACTTGCGACTCCTTCTGTCTGAAGAAGCTCGGTTTCCAATTCTTCTGTCAAGACCCGTACATCTTCTCCTCCTTCTGGAGCACGTACAGCCAGTTGGATGACAGGAAACTGAGCAGGATCAAATTTAAAAAACTGAGGCTTATTGGAATCGTCAGGAATTATGGTTTGATCTATCCGTTGCATAATATCCGCTTGTATATCTTCAATATTTGTCGACCAATCAAATTCTAATAAGATAAAATTTGATCCTTCTTCCGAAGAAGACTGTAAGTTGTCGATTCCTGGAAGTGTGGAAAGGTTTGCTTCTAATGGCTTGGTCACTTTTTCACTTACTTCGGTCGGGCTTGCCCCTGGGTAACTTGTCACTACCACACCAATTGGCGGATTTAATTCCGGAATCAGCGTTATTGGAATTTTAAAAAATGAAACAGCGCCTAAAATAATGATTAAAAACATAATGACTATAGTGAAGACTGGTCTTCTTATTGAAAAATCGCTAATATGCATTTGCCCCATACCTCTCTTTATCTCGTTCTTTAATCATAAGAAAAAACAAATAGAACCGCAAATTTTAATCTTGCAGAGTTCCAGAACTTGCAAAGAAATAGGTTACAGATTTCTTAATTTAGACAAATAAAAAACCCGCATCAGCGGGCTTTTAGGTTACAGCAAACTATAAAGACGAATTTCAGGGTTTTTGTCCTGGAACCAGCGAGTGGCAAATTCGTTCTCAAACAGGAATACGAGATTATCAAAGCGATCTTTAACAAGCATCGAACGGCCGCTCGACATTGATTCTTTGACATCTTCTTCGTTCTCGATCCAGCGCGCAATTTTTGAACCGATTGGTTCCATGCGCACTTCAACGTTGTATTCATTTTTCATCCGGTGTTCAAACACTTCAAATTGAAGCTGTCCAACTGCCCCAAGAATAACTTCCTCTAAATGCAAAGTTTTATAGTATTGAATCGCACCTTCTTGCACCAATTGCAAAATTCCTTTGTGGAAATGCTTTTGCTTCATGACGTTTTTCGCTGTCACTTTCATAAAGAGTTCTGGCGTAAATTGCGGAAGGTTTTCAAAATGAAATTTTTTGCCGCTCGTAATTGTATCCCCGATTTGGTAGTTTCCTACATCATGCAAACCGATAATATCTCCAGCGACCGCTTCGCTTACTGTCTCGCGGTCATCCGCCAAAAATTGAGTTGTCTGCGACAGTTTGAACGACTTTCCTGTACGGGAAAGTGTAACGTTCATGCCGCGCTCAAATTTTCCTGACACAATGCGCACAAAAGCAATCCGGTCGCGGTGTGCAGGGTTCATGTTCGCCTGGATCTTGAAGATGAATCCGGAAAAAGGCATGTCTATCGGGTTGATTTCTTCTTGTTCTTTCGTTTCCCGCGGTTGAGGCGAAGGTGCAAATTGCAGGTAGGTTTCCAGGAAGGTTTCCACCCCAAAGTTTGCTAGCGCACTGCCAAAAAATACCGGTGTCAGCTCGCCTTTTTTTACGCGCTCAATAGAGAAATCATTGCCTGCTTCGTCAAGCAGCGCGATATCTTCCATCGCTTGCGTATAATAAGAAGTTTTTTTCATTTCATGGTCTTCAATCAATTGTCCGTCTTCATCTATATCCAGAAAACGATCGCCTTCTGAGCGGAACGGTTCTACCCGCTTATTATAGCGGTCGTAGATTCCTAAAAATTCTTTCCCCATGCCAATCGGCCAATTCATCGCATACGACTCGATGCCAAGAACTTCCTCAAGTTCTTCCATCAATTCAAGCGGTTCTTTTCCTTGACGGTCCATCTTGTTGATAAATGTAAAAATCGGAATGCCGCGCATTTTACATACTTTGAATAATTTGACGGTCTGTGCTTCAATCCCTTTTGCAACATCAATAATCATGACAGCACTGTCTACTGCCATTAATGTGCGGTACGTATCTTCACTGAAATCTTGGTGTCCTGGTGTATCCAAAATATTGACACGGTGGCCGCTATAGTCAAACTGCATTACTGAAGATGTAACGGAAATTCCACGCTGTTTTTCAATTTCCATCCAGTCGGACGTGGCGAACTTCCCGGTCTTTTTGCCTTTTACTGTACCAGCATCGCGAATCGCTCCACCAAACAACAGCAATTTTTCTGTTAACGTCGTTTTCCCGGCATCCGGGTGGGATATAATAGCAAAGGTTCTTCTATTCTGAATTTCATTTTTTAATAGGTCTGACATCTTTTACGCTCCTTTAATCTGCTCTCTTCATATTAGAGAACGTTGTGCAAAAAAACAAGGATCTAGCTTACCATAAAAAAAGAAGCCGTTCAGGCCTCTTTTTCTTGGAATTTTTTCATTGCTTCTTCGATTGCGATCTCTTTATCGCTATGCGGATATTTAGTCGATTCGATAATCTGGTAATCCTCATGCCCCTTGCCGGCTAAGATAATAATATCTCCCTGCTCCGCTTGCTGCACCGCGTGTCGCACCGCTTCAGCACGATCACCAATGCAAGCGAAATTCCCATGAGTCATGCCAACTTGCAAATCACCTAAAATACTATCGTATTCTTCATAACGGGGGTCATCAGTCGTCAAAACGACATAATCAGCAATTGACGCTTTTTCCGCCATGCTTGGCCGTTTTGTTTTATCACGATTTCCACCTGTACCCACTAGGAAAATGACCCGATTCTTTTTGAATTCTTCAACTGCATTCAACGCTTTTTCAATAGCATCCGGCGTGTGCGCATAATCGATGAAAATCGTAATCGGCGCTTCCACTTCAACTTTTTGCATGCGGCCTTCCACTGGCGGTATTACAGCTAAAGCCGCTAAAACAGCTTCTAACGCAAAGCCTTCTGCGTAAAGTGCTGTTATCGCCGCTAGCGCATTGGATACATTGAAATGGCCCAATAAACGCATTGTTACCGGAAATTCGCCTTCACTGCAAGTTAACGTAAACGTGGTTCCTCTATGGTCCATATTGATATGGCTTGCCTTGAACTGGGCATTATTCTGTATGCCATACGTGTAGACCGGATGAGGCGTCATTTTAGCAAACTGTTGGGACCAAGGGTCATCCGCATTCAACACGGCTTGTTTTTTCTCAGCCAGGTTTTGCCCTAGTTGCGAAAACAATAAGCCTTTTGCATGTCCGTATTCTTCCATCGTGCCATGGAAATCCAAATGGTCATGTGTCAGATTGGTAAAAACCGCTGTATTGAATTCGACACCTGCCAAGCGGCCAAGAACCAAGCCATGCGATGATACTTCCATTGACATATGCGAGCAGCCTTCTTCTTTCGCCCGCAAGATCATTTGCTGGGTGGTCAGCGCATCACTTGTCGTATTAGCTGAGGGATATAAATCACCGTTCAAATTGAAACCGATCGTTCCGGTCAGCGCTGATTTTTCGCCCAATTCCATCAGCATGGCATGAAGCATACCAGCAACGCTCGTTTTGCCGTTAGTTCCAGTAACGCCGATCATGTGCAGATCTTTTGAAGGATGGCCGTAAAACTTAGCAGCCAGAATTCCAAGGGCGCGTGCCGTATCTTCAACAACCACTACAGCTGCGTTCTCCACAGACAGGGGCCTCTCTGACAAAATGGCTGTAGCGCCGTCCTTTGCGGCTTGTTCAGCAAAATCATGTCCATCAACCGTATAGCCTTTGATGCAAACAAAAAAGGAATCTTTTTTAACATCTCTGGAATCCATTGTGATATGTGAAATGCTTTGCGGCAAAGTGCCATCTATTTTTTTATAAGGGATATTTTCGAGTAAGTGCGTGATGTTCATGTAAATCCTCCTAATTAGGAAACCAACGGCGACAATACATAAGCATGGAGCAATGCTGCCGCCGCTTTTAATGAATCCGTATGTGTTCGTTCGTAAGAATGCGATGCTTCAATTCCAGGACCGAATAAAGCGTGTTTAACATCATAACCGGCTTGGATAGCTGCTGAAGCGTCAGATGAATAGTATGGGTAAATGTCCACTTTATAGGCAATATCATTCGCTTTTGCCAAATCGATCAAGTGCCGCGTCAACCCATAATGGTAGGGGCCGCTGGAATCTTTGGCGCAGATGGAAACCGTGTATTCGTCCGAAGCTTGGCCGTCTCCTATCGCCCCCATGTCTACTGCGATATATTCCTCCGTTTGTTCCGGAATATTGGAATTTCCGCCAAAACCGATTTCTTCATTGTTTGATATGTAAAAATGAGTGGTATGGGGCAGTTCTTCGCGTGAGGAACTTAGTTCTTTCACCAATTGAAGGAGCAATGCTGCACTCGCTTTATCATCCAAGTGGCGCGATTTAATGTAACCTGAATCAGTCGCCGTAAAGCGCGGTGAAAAAGAAACAAAATCTCCTACTTCTATGCCGAGTGCACGAACTTCCGCTTCAGAGGACGCTTTTTCATCCAGACGGACCTCCATATTAGTTTCGTTGCGTTCTGCTGTTCCCGCATCTTTATAAACGTGTACAGTTGTCTGGTGCAGCAAAACAGTTCCCGAAACTTTAGCGCCATCTGCCAGATGGATCAGGCAATTCTCGCCTTCGATAGCGTTGAATTTAAAACCGCCGACTAATGATAACTTTAATCGTCCACTCGGTTTGATTTCCTTTACCATCGCCCCAAGCGTATCAACGTGAGCCGTCAATAAACGGTGGCGTCCTTGGTCCTGTCCATTAATCGTTGCAATGATGCCGCCTTTTCTGGTCGTCGTATGTTCAACTTCCCATTCTGTCAGCAAATCCCGAATGACTGCCATTATAGAGTGCGTATATCCCGACGGGCTTGGAATATCCACCAATTCTTTTAAAAGTTCCACCGTCTCGCGCTGCTTCCAATCATAAGCCATCTCCGAACGCCTCCCTGATCTTATAATCATATCAAAATCAAACGTATTCTGACAGCCAAATCTATAGTAATATTGATACAAATCTACTTTAGCTGAGGTGCTTCATGGAACGTTCAACTGTAAATCGTGCACGCAACATATTGTTCATCCATCTTTATGGATTTGCAAGCTTACTGCACGTGGCGTTAATTATCGCCATGCCATTTAACAAAGCTTTGCTTGCTGCCTCGTTTGGCCTCGCCACCTATGCCCTGCTGCTGGGGCTCCATCATTGGCAAAAGAATGACTTCTATGTCAAATCCCTTATTCTCCTGCTTATGAATACATATGTGTTTCTGCTCAATATCGAATCGCTGTCAGCAGTAACTATCATCTATTTTATCCTGCCTATTATCGTTTCGGCTCTTTATAACAACACCCGGCCGGTTATAGCGTTGGGACTGCTGACATTCGTTGAAATCATCTTGTTGGTTTTTGTTTTCGGCATTTTTGAGAGGAACGCAAATCTACACTATGTCCATCTGGCTTTGATCGTTTTCCTTTCCATTGTTTTGATGCTTACTATACTTCACTCGCTTTACTTTAGCCGCATTTGGGCACAGATGGAAATGCAAAATCAAACGATGGAGCAGGCGTTATTATCGAAGGAAGGCTATTTGCAATTATTTTTCGAGACAGCCAAAGATGCCATCGCCGTTTTTGACATGCAAAATCGCATCATTGCGATAAATCCGGCGTTCGAAAACCTGTATGGCTGGTCTCCTGAAGATTGTATGGGCAAATCCATTCCAATCATTCCTCCTGAAAATTTAACTGAAGCGCTCGACCGTGCACAAAAGGTCCGGAACGGTGAAAGCTTTTCTTTAGTAGAAACAGTCGATATGAAAAAAAACGGCACGCGTTTTTCCGCGCAAATTACCTTGTCGCCGATTTTTGACCATACGGGTACAGTTATCGCCACTTCCGTCATTTCCAGGGATATCACTTTCCAAAAAGAATCAGAAAAGCTGATCGTCCAATCGGAAAAATTGAAACTTGCTGGAGAAATTGCCGCAGGAGTTGCACATGAAATTCGCAATCCGTTAACAGTCATTTCCGGATTTGTACAGATGATGGATTCTGCACCCGCTTATCCTTACCAGCAATATACAAAATTGATTCAATCTGAAATCGAACGAATCAACCTGATTATTGGTGAGTTTCTAGTATTGGCAAAACCGCAGGCTTCAGTACCGAAAAAAGTTAGCCTTCGAAGCACATTAACAGACCTAACTGCTTTATTCGGTCCTGAATTCAATATGCGCGGCATTGTTTTCACCCAGCAATGGCATGACGAGGACTATTTTATCGAAGGCGAGGAGCATCAATTGAAACAAGTTTTCATCAATGTCTTCAAGAATGCCATTGAAGCTTTGAACGGCCAAGGGAAAATCTGTTTAACCGTTGAAAAGTCGGGTGAAGGCTTTGTCTCGGTAAGGCTATATGACAATGGAAGCGGCATTCCGCCGGAAACATTGGCAAAAATTTTTGAACCGTTCTATACAACCAAATCGACCGGTACCGGCCTTGGACTGATCATATCTCAAAAAATCGTGCAAGGGCACGGCGGCCAATTGAGCATCACCAGCGAAGAAGGGCTCGGCACAGAAGCGAAAATCATGTTGCCGACTATATAAAAAAGGAGCCGTTGGGCTCCTTTTTTATTGCCTTATCTTCAATCATCGTCATTATCGTCTTCATAACCATCATCGTCATCATCGTCATCATCGTCGTCATCCCGCTCATGCTCTAGAACTGTACCATCCAATGCATTGACGCTCACTTCGTGTTCTGTGTTTCCATCTTTTAGTTCGATTTCATAGATGGCCACTTCATCATCGTCGTCATCCAAACTGACTTCTATGACTCTTCCTTTCGCTACCGTGCGGGCGGCTTCTACAGCTTCGGCAGAACTGATCAAGCCACCAGCAACTGAAGATTTTCTGACAACGTCATCCTTGTCGTCTTTTTCACGCTTCTGCTGTAAAACTTTTCCGCTGACTGCATCCAATTTTAATTCGTACTCATAGCCTTCATGATAAATGTCAATTTCGTAATGCGGCCTGTTGTTGTCATCATCAAGTTCGATATCCGTAATGGTGCCATTTGCGATGTCCAATGCTTTTTCAGATGCTTCTTTGAAAGACAGCAATTCCTTCTCGGTATCGAATGCATTTTGGTTTACAGTAACAGACGGTTGCTTCGTTATCCTATTCGTTTCTTGGTCCGCTAAATCAGTATTGGCAAAAACGATTCCCCCGAAACTAAGAACCCCGACAGCCGTTCCAACATAAATAATTTTTTTCATAATTTGTTCTCCTCCTCATTTGGTATACCTTTACTATATCCTCCGTTTCTGAGAAGAACGTTAAGGCTTTATGAGAAATTGATGAGAAAAACATGAAAGTTCTTTAAAGTTCAATTTTTGCTTTCTGACTGAATTGATTAATTTTCCCACTCTACTGTCATCGTTTCGCCGCGTATCGCATGGACTTGAACGAGCACTTCTTGATCGGTATCGTCATTTTCTATATCGATCAAGTAATAGCCTCCGTCCTCAGAGTTTACAAATTCCACTTCCGCTATTTCCCCGTCCAATGTTCTTTTCGCAATGATGATTGCTTCTTCTTGAGAAATCCGCGGGTTAGAAGGAGCTTCTGGTATCACAGCCTCATTTGTTATTTTCCGAACCTCTCCGGTATCTGCTGCCACAAAAACACTCGATATTTTCTCTTTTCCTTTGACCTCTACTTTAAATTCGTTGCTTTCCTTGAGATAAGTTATTTCTCCAATTTCTCCTTCAGCTTGTTTTAAAGCAATAGCAGAAGCTTCTTTCTCAGTCAATCTTGAGGGCGCCTCTGCTTTCTGGTTTAGTACCATAGATGTTACTTGCCCCGTCTGTCTGTTGACTTCTGCCGTGTACTGACTGTCATTACGCACAAATTGCACTTCAAAAAATTCTCCAACCTGTCGAATTCCCTCTACCTGTCCTTTATACATTTCGGCAACTTTTGTACCGGCTTCATCAGCCGTAAGTTCTTCACTGTCTGTTTGCCTGCTGAGCGATAAGACTAAAACGACTGCACCGAGAAGAACAGTTGCCAAAACCATAAGAGTCTTTTTCCGCATGATCATCCCTCCTCATTCGATTTTACCGCCTCGACATTAAAATCCGATGAGAAGATAATCGAAACTGTCGTGCCCAGCTGCTCTACGCTTTCAATTGTCAGTTCGGCTCCAAGGCGGTCAGCTAATTGCTTTGCCAATGACAAACCCAATCCAAAACCGCCAGTTTCACGACTACGCGCTTTGTCGACCCGATAAAAACGGTCAAAAACATAAGGAAGCGACTTTTTCGGAATGCCGATGCCACGATCGCGGATTTGGATAACTAACACTTCTTTGTTTTCAACTGCCACTTCTATTTTGTCTGAGCTGTATTTGACCGCATTATCAAGCAAGATATACAAAAGCTGTTTGAACTTCGCCACATCGGTTTGAATCGGGATGTGAGGTTCGGTTGCTATCAACTCAAATTCCCGATGATAAGAAGTTTTCATTGCCATAGTGGTTTGTCTTAACAGTTCAATCAAATCAGCTTCTGTTATTTCCAGTTGAGCTTCACTGCGCCGCGCGATGTGAAGCAATTGCTCGATCAAAGTCTTCATGCGGTCAGTTTCCGCACGGATGGCAGTTGTGCTTTCTTTTGCAATTTTTTCATCGTGAAACCCCTGGCGCTGCAATAACTTCGCATAGCTTCCGATGACGGTTAACGGCGTTCTAAGTTCATGGGAAGCATTAGAGACGAAGTCTTCCTGCTTTCGGTAGTTTTCTTCCAGCAACTCTATCATTTCATTGAATGTCCTGCCCATTTGCCCTACTTCATCATCCGTTTCTTTTTCTATTGGCAATTTCTCGAATTGTCCATTGTTTTGGATGCGAGTCATCGTCTTGGTTAAATCAGCAATCGGTTTTGTTACAATTCTGCCCAATACGGCATTAGACAAAGCAATCGGTATCATCGCCAGTAAAGTAACTGTAACCAATACGAGCCTAAGCGTTTGCAGATTATTGCTGATGTCCCGCAATTCTTGTGCAACAATAAGCACCGCTATTTCGCCGTCAGTCCATATGACAGGCACTTTGACATACGCAAACAATTTGCCATCCACTCGAAGGGTCCCGGAATTCTCTTCCACTTCGGCAGGGAACTGGCTCGTCGCTTGCGGATCACGTATTTCGCGAATCAACTCTACATTGCCGTTGACCACTTTAATCAAGCCATTTGGCGGCACATAGGCGCGCAAGACCAGACTTGGATCTTCCATAGGATCGGTGTTAAAGGCAGTGACGATGGTTTCAGCTTCCGTCTCCAGCTGGTTGACTTCCGTTGAAAGGGCCAGCCGGCTGAATGTGAAATAAATAACTGTCATCAAAACAAGTAAAATGATCAGCATTAAGAGTGTTGACCCTAAATGAATTTTATTTTTCAATTTCATTTGGATGCTCCTTCAGCACATAGCCGATTCCACGGACAGTTTGAATATAGGTGGAAATTTCTCCTGCATCGATTTTTTTCCGTAAATAGCGAATATACACATCAATCACATTAGTGTCGCCGTAATAATCATAGCCCCAGACTGCGTTCAGTACTTGTTCCCGGCTTAGCACTTGCTGTGGATGCTGCATCAGGTACAGCAGCAGATCGAATTCTCTGGGAGTCAGCTCGATAGTGCGCCCGTTTCTTGATACAGCCCGTGTACTTTCGTTCAGTTCCAGCTCTTCGAAACGGTGTCTATCAGGATTGCCGGTGCCATTGGTCAGGCGCAGACAAGCACGGATCCGAGCTAATAGCTCCTCTATCTCAAATGGCTTTGTGACATAATCATTCGCGCCTAAATCCAGTCCGGCCACTTTATCTTTGACGTCGCTTTTTGCCGTCAGCAAAATAACCGGAATGCCGGAATTTGACGAACGGATGCGTTTCAATACATCCAGCCCGTGAATTTCCGGCAGCATCAAATCAAGCAGCACCAAATCCCAATCATTTTCCCGGAACTGGATCAGCCCTTCCGCTCCCGAATAAGCCACTCCCGTTTTGTATCCTTCGTATGTAAGTTCAAGCTCCAAAACGCGGGCAATACTTTTTTCATCTTCCACGATAAGTATGCGCTCTGCCATTCCAATCACCTCTTGCAATTATCATAGCAGGATTAAAAAGAAAAAAGCGACCCGAGGGCCGCTTATTTCATTACTGTTTTTACAAGTTTTACTCTTTTCTTATAAGGTGGGTATAAGATATCTGTCGAGAACTTCGTCGACTTTTTCAAAATGGATTTGCCATGTGTGAATGTTTCAAAACTCGCTTTTCCGTGATACGAATTGACACCGGAAGAACCGACGCCGCCAAACGGCAAGTAGGAGCTCCCCACGTGTGAAACCGTATCGTTGATACAGCCGCCGCCAAACGGCAATTTGTCTAAGAAAAATTGGATAGCGCGTTCATTTTCAGAAAACAGGTAAGCTGAGAGCGGCTTTGGCAATTTTCGTATTTGGCCTAATAACAACGGGAGATCCGAATACGCCATAACAGGCAAAATAGGACCAAACAATTCGTCTTCCATCGAAGGGCTATTCCATTCAACTTCATCCAAGATGGTCGGCTCGATATACCTTTCTTCCCGGTCCAGTTTTCCACCGTAAATAATATGGTCAGATTCTTTTCGAAGTACGTCAACCAGCCGGTCAAAATGGCGGTCATTGACAATCCGACCATAATCGGGGCTTTTTTGGGCATCTTGCCCGTAAAAGCTCACAATTGTTTTCTGAAGTTTTTTCATGAATTCTTCTTTCACCGATTCATGAACGCAAACATAGTCTGGTGCCACACAAGTCTGGCCGGTATTCAACAATTTGCCCCAAGCAATCCGTTTAGCCGCTAAGTCCAGATTAGCCGTTTGATCGACAATGGCCGGGCTTTTGCCTCCAAGCTCCAGTGTAATCGGCGTCAATTTTTCAGCAGCCGCCTTCATGATAACTTTTCCGACGTTAACACTTCCAGTGAAGAAAATGTAGTCGAAAGACGCATGAATCAAGGCCGTCACTTCTTCTCTTTCGCCTTCAACCACCCGAATATAATAAGGAGGGAACGCTTCTTCAATAATGTTTCGGATAACAGCTGCAACATTCGGGGTCGATTCCGATGGTTTAACGACAGCACAATTGCCTCCGATTATCGCCCCAATAAGCGGCTCCATGATCAATTGAAAAGGGTAATTGAATGGCCCGATGATTAAAACAGAGCCATACGGATCCCTTACAATAAAGCTCTTAGCCGGCTGAAAATGAAGAGGTGTCTTCACTTTTTCCGGTTCCATCCATTCTTTGATGTTCTTTGCCATATTGCTGATGCTGTCGAGCACAAAGCCAACTTCAGTTGTATAAGCTTCAAATTCACCTTTGCCCAAGTCCTTCTTCAGAGCCTCCATCACTCCATCCTGATGTGCGACAATGGCTTCTTTTAGCCGATTCAACTGATCGATCCGGAAATCCGCCGATTTTGTCGCACCGGTGTAAAAATAATCGTGTTGTTCCTCAATCATCCGTTCAACGTCAACTGCTGTAAAATTCATTTTTCCCCTCCTCATGTTATTTTAGGTTTTCAGTCAGTAAAAAATCGATATAGCGCTGAATGACCAGCCCTTCTTCAAAAGGAACAAGCAAAGCAGAATGCTTCTTCATTTCTTCAAACAAAGAAGGTACCGGCTTCAGGTCTGTAAGCTGCTTACGTTCTTCGTATTTTTCAGAGACATACAAGGTCGACCAATTTTCCAGCGTCAACACGCCTTCTTCCCCGTATACTTTAAACTCCAACAATTCTTTTTGGCCGATGCCGCTTAAGCCTGTAAGCAAAACCGGAATTTCTTGCTGCAAAGCAATCGCCTGGGCGATCACGCCTGTTTCACATAAGTCTTTCTGCTCCGGATACGTGATCTGGTGCGACTGGATTTTGAGCTCACCGAACAAGCGATGGATCAACTGCAGATAATGCGGAAACACCTCACGGACAAAACCGCCTTGGCTTCTTGAAGCTATCCAAGGATTTTGCTGCCAGGCACGTGGCCAATCCGGGAAAAATGTCTGCAATTCCACACGCACAATTTTTCCGATGCTGCCACTGCGGATTCGCCTGGCCATTTCACGGACAGCCGGACTGTACATGAGCGGAAAATGCATCGCAGTCTGAACGCGTGAATCCATCGCCGCTTTCACCATCGCTTCCCCGTCTTCGGCATTGTGGGCAAGCGGCTTTTCGCTTAAGACATGGATGCCTGCACTTGCCGCGAGCCGAGCAATAGACGCATGAGAAGACGGCGGCGTGCCGATGTACAGCCAATCGATTTGTGAATGCAATACTTCCTCTAATGTTGCAGCGATTGGAACCCCATAAGTTTCGTGGAGTGTTTTCAAGCGTTCTTGCTGTTCATCGTAAACCGCCAGAACTTCTACCCCGTTTTCCTGTTGGATCTGTTTGATGATCCGTTCCCCTACAATTCCTGCTCCGATGATGCCGATTGATAGCATGAAATCCCTCTTCCCATTGTGGCCTGACGGCTCAAATTACGTTTCTCTGTTTAATAGTGTAACCTTTTGGGGTATAGAATAGTCAAACAATTAAGATCGAAAATTTGAGGAGGAATGCAGAATGAACAATCAACCAAACTGGTGGGAACCTATTTTCTCAGGAGAACTTGAAATTGGGTTGAACAAAGAAAAATTAGAAGACATCGAACAAGAAACTTTTCTATATTTTAGCGAAGCCCATTTCGATATGGAGTCAAACGCTTAATTGAGCGCGCTATTCATTTTTAATTGCATAGATACATAAAAAACGCCTTTTCACTTATCCAAGGAAAAAGGCGTTTTGTAATATTCTTATTCCAAACTTCGCCATAAATACAAAGCGGCATATGATAAATACGGGGACCAGTCAGGCAAATGCCTTAGAATTTCCTCCGCTTTTGGTTTCTCTTGCCGATGCCACTGGATTTTCAGTGCATTTTGAAGACCGATGTCCGCCAATGGAAATAAATTCGGCCTGCCTAAACCAAATAATAAAAAGTTCTGTGCAGTCCATGGACCGACACCCCGGTACGAGGTCAGTTCCGCAACAATCTCTTCATCTGCTTTCGCTTCCATTCCATCAATGTCCAGATTTCCAGAAGCGATAGCTTTAGACAGCCCGATAACATATTCCGCTTTTCTCGTACTGAATTGCAGTTCCCGCAGCTCTTCCACATCCAAATTACCCACAGTTTCCGGTTTCGGATAAAACCATACACCATCCCTTTCTTCTCCATAAAGTTGGACAAACCGGCTGGTTAACGTATGTGCAAACGACAAATTCAACTGCTGGTGGATGATGCTCTTCATCAAGCAACCGTATAAGGAAAACTCGCGGACGAGCGGTGTGCCCCTGTGCTCTTCGAAAAGCTCGGCCAGATCCGTTCTTTTAAAGTGCTCATCGACCGGCTCCAAAGATCGATGGAAATGGAAAAGTTCCTGAATTCTTTTTTCCTGATTTTCTTTCGCCCCTTCGATGGAAAAAACTGGATTTTCAGTTGTGCCTAAGGCTTGGACTGTAACGCTATTTCCTTCACGCATCGGCACTTTCACACTTTTTTCAGACAAGTTCACAGCGTGCAGCGGATCTAACGACAATCGATCCAGTGCACGGTCAAAATCATACATAAACGGCAATGAAATGCGCATACACTTCCCCCCTTCCTTCCACCGTAGCCGAACGTGCATTCGATTGCAAGCAGCACTTCAACAAAATATAATGGACACAGAAAGCAGGGATGTGGAATGAAACAAGCTATCTTAGTGCTCTGCCTTTTGCTGTTGTCTGGCTGCGGATTGTTCGAATCCACAGACACCGGCGGGACAACAGACCAAATTGATGTAGAAGTGACCTCTGTTATCGACGGAGACACAATCAAAATCATGTATGAAGGAAAAGAGGAAACCGTACGCTATTTGCTGATTGATACTCCAGAAACCAATCATCCATCGCTTGGAGAGCAGCCACTCGGCAAAGAAGCGACAAAAGAAAACAAGCGCATCATCGATTCGGGTGATGTCTCGATCGAATTTGATGTGGGCGGCCGCTTTGACGATTATGGCAGGTTGCTTGCATACATTTATGTCGACGGAGAAAGTGTGCAAGAACAATTGCTTCAATCCGGCCATGCACGTGTCGCATACGTATACCCACCAAATACCCGGTATGTCGACGAATTTGAAAAAGCGGAAAAAAAAGCGCGTGACGCCAGAACCGGAATATGGGAATTCGAAAATTACTCGACCAATCGAGGGTTTAATAAGGATGCATATGGAACATCAAATGCTTCGAAAGAAAAAGACAGCGGGAAATGTGACATTAAAGGCAATATTAACCGGAACGGAAACAAAATTTATCATATGCCGGGAAGCGGCTCTTATGAACAAACCAATCCGGAAAAGTGGTTTTGTTCTGAAGAAGAAGCGCTCGCTGCCGGATTTAGAAGTGCTGGCCAGTAAAGAGGAGGATTTGGATGCAAGTTATCGTGCTGCGTTTTGATTATGCATCGTCCACTAAAGTTGAAACGATGCAAGAGCAAGGAAAGGTGGCAAGTTTAAAAAATGAAACTTCCTTGCCCCCACATATTACACTGCAAACTTTTTCACAAACCGAACCGTTAGCCTTAAAAAAAGCGGTAGAACCTTGGGCCGAACTGATCAAGCAGCTGCCGCTGTCTTTTTCTTCCCTAGGCTTTTTCAAACAACAAGGCACTTTTTATTTGGCGCCAGTCATAACGCATGACTTGGCTGACCTGCACCGGTCACTGAACTTGGCGACACGGGAGTTTACGGGGCAGAACACATTGTATCTGCAAGACAACTGGGTACCGCATGTTACTGTCATGAACAACGTTGCAGCGCCGTTTTGGGGTCCATTATTTGCCCGTCTTGCACTCGAATTCGAACCGTTCACAGGAACCGCCACTGCAATTGAGTGCTGGTCGATTATTCAGGGACGCGCTCAAACAGAGTGGAGCGTATTTCTTTCGGAATAGGAAAGTTGGATATATATTTTGATCCATTCTCTAGCTGCAGGCGGACGCTTTCTTATCAATAGTCAAGTGGTTTTCTTCTTTCTTTTCTTAGGGAATGGAAAGAAATTCGGCTTAGACAGCGGGGCTTTCCGTTCCGGCGCTCGCTTTCCGCGGGCACGGGCTCAGCCGCTTCACTCGCTGTGCTCGCTCCAGGGTCTTCGGCTCGTGCTGGTCCCGCAGGAGTCGCCGCCTTTCGCTTTTAATCAGCAATTCAGTCTATACTTGCTATTAAAAAATGATGTTGACTTTTTTCCAGCACACAATATATAATAATATTTGTCCTGGAAATGAGATTCCTTAGCTCAGCTGGGAGAGCGCTACCTTGACAGGGTAGAGGTCGCTGGTTCGAGCCCAGTAGGAATCATATATGCAAAGCCCTTCATACCAACGTATGAAGGGCTTTTTTATTTATCATAATAACTATGAAAAATATTCTGCTTCCCCTTTCGTATTCAAGAAGCTTCTAATAAGCCGTCATATGTAAACCCATTTAAGACAAAGATTTGTTTGTGAACGCTGCAAATAAACTTTATTAAAATAAAAAATCTATTCTTCTTAACTTTAAGTCCTTTAAGGACTTTTTAAAAAGCTTAATCAATTATTCTGAGTTTGTTTTACAGCCTCTATTCTAATTTTGTATATGTACCGTTATGCTAAAGGAAGTATAAGATAGTGAAAAATTGCGTTCAGTCTCTTAAAATGAATAATCTTAATTCGTAGTTAGGAAGGGGAAATTACCAATGGCGAAGAATTTTTCTGAAGTACACGATGTCCTTGAAACTTACAAAACCGCAATTCATGAAAAAGATGTTGAGAAATTATTGTCTCTGTATTCTTCTGAAATCCACATTTATGATTGTTGGGGAAACTGGGAAAGCAAAGGAATTCCTTCATGGAAGGCGAGTGTATCTGAATGGTTTGATGGCTTGCGTGAAGAGAGCGTTCTCCTTGAAGTTGCTTTTAACGATGTCGTAATTGAAAAAACTTCAACCTTGGCATTTGTCCATTGTGCAGTTACATTTACGGGATACCAAGAAGAATCGGGTGTGCAGCTTCGTCAAATGACCAACCGGTTCACCTATGGACTGAAAAAAGTGAAGGACTCATGGGCAATTGCCCATGAACATTCTTCATTGCCTATAGATTTTGAAACAGGGAAAGGACTTTTTGATTTAAAGTAAAACAGACTATGAAGATATTATTGAAGATGAATAAAGGGATTGCAGATGCAATCCCTTTATTCTTTCATATCAAAAGAGTCAATAGGGCGAATTTCAATTTCCCAACCAAGCTGTTCGCCATGACTTATTTGCACGGTCGGGTGTAGAGAAGCCACTTGAATTGCTTCCTCGATGTCCTGAGCTTCTAGTATGAACGCACTTCCGATCAATTTTTCAAGCTGAGTTAGGCGTCCATTACTGACTTCTATTTTTCCATCAACTCGTTGCAAGCTTTTTACTTCTTGTGTAACACCAGCATCTACCAGCACATGACCACTTTTATATAATTCCTGGAGATGGTACTGACATTCCAGCATGATCGCATCATTTTTTTCCTTTGGCAGCGCATCCATCTTCTCTTTATTGAAGTAACCCAAGCACAAGTACTTCATCTAAATCCCTCCTTTGGTATACTCCAGCTTCTTCTGTTCCTTATGAATGTATCTAATTAGTTAAAGTTACAATAATCGATTCTCACTAAAATTCATCAGACAAAACCCATTCTATCGTATGCAATAGCTGATATACCAAGAATTCCCTAATTTCGGCCTAGCTGTCTATATATATTTAGTACAATAGAGATCGGCTGATTCGACCCTAGCAGAAATCATGATGGATGGAAATCAAAAGAACTCTACGTTCATTTAGATTTTTTATTTCTTTTTGGCCCATATTTTAAGAACACATGCTGCATGTAAAAAAAGGCAGGAGCTTTCGCCCCCACCTTTTTTCATTTTCACGCTTCCGAAGTGCGTGGTACTCCCTTTTCTCTTGATATCCATTGAAGAATCAGAAGAACAACAAAGACTGCTGCTCCAATTGTGTCGGACAAACCTTCCGGATAAATCAATGCCAAACCAGTTACAAACGAGATAACCCGTTCAAACCAATTGAGTTTCCGGTACCAAAATCCGATCAAGCCTGCGCCGATAGCAATCATACCAGAGATAGCCGTAATCAATACCCAAATCAGTTGCGGCCATGTTGTATCGATCATTAAGAGTGCAGGACTTAAAACAAACATATACGGAATGATAAACGCGGCGATTGCTAGCTTCGCAGCTATAAAGCCGGTCTTTATCGGTTCTCCGCCGGATATCCCTGACGCAGCAAAAGCGGCAAGCGCGACTGGAGGGGTGATATCCGCAATAATCCCGAAATAGAAAACGAATAAATGGGCGGACAAAGCGACAACTAGTGGCACAGCGGCCCCAAAAGGCTGATCAATCATCAAAAGCGCAATGATAGCAGGCGCTGCGATGGTTGAGGTGATAACATAGTTTGCTGTTGTCGGCGAACCCATTCCCAACACGATCGAAGCAAGCATCGTGAAGAACAATGTCAATAAAATATTGCCTCCTGAAGCGGAAACAAGGCCGTTCGCCAAACCAAGACCGAGACCCGTTTTAACTACAACACCAACAATAATTCCCGCTGCGGCTGTCGCAGCAGCCACGGCTAAAGCGGTTCTTGCCCCGTCCACAAGCGCATGGATAATATCCTTGAATCCTAAACGCGTTTCTTTATTGAATGCGCTGACCACAACAGTCAGAACAATTCCATATAACGCGGCATGCATGGTTGGAATACCGATAAATAAAAAGACGATGATAGCCACAATCGGAAGCAGTAAATATATTTTTTTCAACACTTCTTTCCGATTAGGCATTTCTTCTTTTGTCAAGCCTTTCAAGCCGGTACGTTTTGCTTCAAAATGCGTCATAATCCATACACCCGTAAAATACAATAGCGCAGGAATTGCGGCAGCTTTCGCAATTTCCCAATAAGTGACTCCGCCGATAAACTCGACCATCAAGAAAGCCGCTGCCCCCATGATTGGAGGCATAAGTTGCCCGCCGGTTGAAGCCGCAGCTTCCACTCCCCCTGCGAACTCTTTCTTATATCCCAACTTTTTCATCATCGGAATTGTATAAGAACCTGACGTTACTACGTTGGCAACTGAACTTCCGGAGATTGTTCCTTGAAGCGCACTTGAGAAAATTGCTACTTTTGCAGGGCCGCCCGTCAAATGGCCTGCCAGTGATACTGCCAAGTCATTAAAGTATTGGCCGACGCCCGTTTTTACCAGAAACGCTCCAAATAGTAAGAATACAAAAATGAAGGTCGCGGAAACACTGATTGGCGTCCCTAGAATTCCATCTGTTGTAAAGAACATCAATTGGATTACTGAATCGAGGTCCTGGCCGCGATGCCGCAGGAAACCTGGAAAATAAGGACCGAAAAAAGCATAAGTTAAAAACAAAGATGAAATGATCGTAATCGGAAGACCTACCGCTCGGCGTGTCGCCTCAAGCGTCAACAAGACGGCCAATATCCCAACAACCAAATCCATTTCCGTTACTCGCCCTACCCGAAATACCAGTTCATCGTACATGACTGGCCAATATGCTGCGACGCCTACTGCCAGCAATGCTAAAATATAGTCATACCATGCAACTTTCAGGCGGCTCCCTTTTCTTTTACGGGCTGGGAATAAAAGGAATATAAGCGCAAGTGCAAAACCTAAGTGAATCGATCGTTGAATATACGCTGTGTATTGCCCATATACAGCTGTGTACAATTGAAATAAAGAAAAAGCAAGCAATCCGTAAAAAACGATATGTTTTACAAGTCCTGCCAAGTCTCGCGTGTTCGACTCAGGATCGTATTTTTGCAATACTTCTTTCTGCTTTTCTTCAGAAATGTACGAATCATCCTCTGGCGGAAGTTTCATTTCTTCTCTTTCTTCTGGCGGCATTTTATTGCTCATAGATGTTCACTCCTTTTAATTGCTGAAAAAAAGACAACCGCTGAACCCGAAGTGTATAGGAGGTGCCGCGTTCTAGCTCCTCTTTCAAATCAAGCTCTCTTTCTTGGATCAAAAAAGACAATCCCGCATCTACATCTCCAACAAACAGGCGAAATTCCGGTATTTTTCTTTCCATATTTTTTATAAAGTATTTCCCGTCTTTTTCGACAAACTCTTCTCCTTCTCCTGCATTTGATGGCATCCCGACATTAAAATCTTCGTACTCCAGTTCTGTCGCCATCAAAGTATGATCCGGAAGCGTTTTGTAGCTTTCAAGAACTTCAGAAAGGTGGATAGAATGAGTATACTTTATTTTAAAAGTGCTTTCTACATATGGAATATAAGCGGTAACTCTATCGCTATTGTTGTTGATGAACACATAATTTTTGTGAATCGGGACAAACAGGATTACAAAACCCGTGAAAATGAAAGCGAATACCAAAAGAAAGATCCACTGTCTTTGCATGAAAGCCATCGTTCCTTCTCCTTTTTGCAGAACATAAATAACGACGACAAAGCTTCTGCTTTATCGTCATTATTTTTTACGCTTATTGATTTACTTCATCAAAATACTTCTGGGCTCCTGGATGGACCGGAATACCGATTCCTTCAAGCGCCGTTTCTGATTTGATAAATGCAGCTTTTGCATGCTGGATTTTGTCTGTATTTTCGTAAATTGCTTTTGTAATGTCATAAACAAGATCTTCTGAAAGGTCGTTCTGGGCGACTAACATCGCTAATACAGAAACCGTCGCAACATCTTCAGGAATGCCGTAAGTATCCGCCGGCACTGTATCATGGGCGTAGTAAGGGTATTTTTCGATTAATGCATCTGCTTTATCTTTTGCAACTGGTACGATTGCAACATCAGAAGTAGCGCTCAAGCTTTCAACCGCTCCAGTAGGTGTACCTGCTGTAATGAAAGCAGCGTCTATCTGGCCAGCCTGCAAACTTTCCTGCGACTCCGCAAAGTCCAAGTTCTGAGCTTTGATATCGTCCATTGTCATACCATGAATTTCTAATAACTGCTCTGCATTGATGTATGTTCCAGAACCCGGCGCACCGACTGAAACACTTTTGCCGGCAAGATCTTCAAACGAAGTGATGCCTTTTCCTTCAGTTGTAACCAGTTGAATCGTTTCGGGATAAAGAGCTCCGATTGCGGATACCGTGTCAATAACTTCTCCTTCAAACATATTCGTTCCTTCTGATGCATAGAATGCCGTATCCGTTTGGACGAACGCAATCTGCGCATTGCCGTCAGCTAAAGCAGTCATATTGGCTGCCGATGCTTGAGAAGATTCAGCCGTTGTCTTAACACCGGTTTCATCTGTAATAATCTGCGCCATGGCTCCTCCTAGAGGATAATACGTTCCAGTTGTACCACCAGTTACCATGCTTAGGAATTCAGGATTAGCTGATTCGCCGCCTCCCTCGCTCCCGCCGCTGTTTGAAGTAGATTCTCCTCCACCGCCACATCCAGCAAGCAATAAAGATCCCGCTAAAGCAATTGTAGCGAATAAACTCGATTTCTTTTTAACCATTATTAGTTCCCCCTTATCAGATAATTTTATTTTTTCTCTTTTTAATCATATCATTACTTTCTATCTATTGAAACACGAATTTTTTTGATTATAATTATGTAAGTTTTTGTTTCTTGAAATTTTTATTTTTCATGCTCCAATTCTTCTGGGCCTGAAGAAAATTCCAATCGCAAGCGATTGGAATTCCCATATTTTTTATAAACGAGACCGAAATCTCACGTTTCCGCTCCCTCGACTTTTGTTTCAGGCGCAGTTTCTTCCGGAGCCAAGTCTTCAAAAGTTTTACCCTGCTCCTCCAAATCCCGCGTACGGTGAGCAATTCTCGCAGATGCACAAGCAGCTATACTTGCCACAAGATCATCCAAAAATGTATGGACAGCTCCTCCAGCCTTGGTATCCAACTTACGAATAACGCCGATTTTATTCTTATCCAAATGGCCGAATGTCGTGACTGCAATGCTGCCGTATGTCAATACTGCGCCAAGGCCAATCATTTCATCCACGCCAAAAAGCCCTTCATCTGTACCGACTATCGTTTGGAGAGGACGTGACAACTTCCCTTGTTCAGCCAGCTCGTCTAGTTCTACCCCTACCAAAATAGCATGTTGCATTTCCCTTTTGCGCAAAACACTTTCCACTGATTCAATGCAGTGTTCAATAGTCAGCCCTTCGTTATATGGCAATTGCATTTCCAAAACGATTTTGGCGATATCTTCGTTGGTAACGCCTCTTCGAATTAACGCTTCGTGTGTCGCTTTTGTTACTTCATCTGAATGAACTCGAAATTTTGCTCCATCCATAGATAAAACCCCTCTCTCTATTGGTTTGCCTTCTTCCCCTATTATACCCCTCTTGAAGGAATATGTTACAATTTTCTTATAAACCCTATAATAGGAGGATTTTCATGAATAGAGGAACTGTACAAGACTTGTCCATCTACAGCAACGAATTGCAGGAAGACGTGCAACTGCTAGTTTACCTTCCCGCCAATTATTCCCCTTTATATAAGTATACGGTAGTCATCGCTTCCGATGGCAAAGATTATTTCCAGCTTGGCCGTGCACCACGTGTAGCCGACGAACTGCTGGAAAATAAAGAAATCGAAAATATTATCTTCGTCGGCATTCCATACAAGAGCGTTGCCGACCGTAGCCGGAAATACGAGCCGACCGGTGAACAGCACGAGGCTTATTTGCGTTTTTTGGCCCATGAACTTGCGCCTTTTCTTGATGAAAGATACCCGACTTACCAAGTCGGTATGGGACGCGCACTGATTGGCGATTCGTTGGCTGCTACCGTTTCCCTTATGGCTGCATTGAAATACCCAAACATTTTTGGCAGGGTCATTTTGCAATCGCCTAAAGTAAGCGATGAGCTGCTCCAGAAAGTAACTGATTTCCAATCAGCCAACTCATTCACGGTCTATCACGTTATCGGCATAGGCGAAACCGCTGTCAAATTGACAAGCGGCGGAACTGCTGATTTCTTGCAACCAAACCGGGAACTGCATGAATTGATGAAGCAAAAAGGGTTTTCTATTTTTTACGATGAATTCGACGGCGACCATACCTGGAAGCATTGGCAGCCGGATTTGAAACGAGCTCTAGTGCAGAATTTCGGAATTTGATTGTGCTTTTCCAATCTTTCGACACTTTGCTATAATGAAACAGTAAATAAGTTCAATCGACTAGGAGGCTATTTTATGAAATATGGCGTTGTTGCATTCCCATCAAAAAAATTACAGGATTTAGCCAATTCGTATCGCAAGCGCTATGATCCGCATTACGAACAGATTACTCCACACATGACATTGAAAGATGCGTTCGAAGCGGATGACAACCAAATCAAAGAAATATCCGATGAAATTGCAAAAATTGCAAAGCGCCATCGACCATTTAAATTGCACGCTTCTCGTGTTAGTTCTTTTTCACCTTTGACCAACACGTTATTCTTTAAAGTTGATCCTTCTCCTGAAATTTTAGCGATTCATAAAGATTTGCATTCCGATCCGTTTGGCAAAGAGACAAAGTATACCTATGTGCCACATATCACCATTGCTCAAAAAATGTCTGATTCAGAACATGCCGATGTTTTTGGGCAATTGAAAATGGCGGGAATCAACCACGAAGAAATTATTGACCGTATTCATCTACTTTACCAATTGGAAGATGGTTCTTGGACAGTTTTTGACACGTTCCGTTTAACGGGAGATGAGCAATAATTGCAGAAAGTCATAGTCGCCACTACCCCATTGGAAAAAGAACAAGCCATGGAAGTACGAAGAACCGTTTTTATCGAAGAACAGGGAGTTCCAGCAGCTATTGAAATGGATGCCAATGATGCCACTGCCATTCATTTTGTCGGCTACCAGTTTACCCAGCCAATAGCCGCCGGCCGGATTCGTGAGATTGAACCCGGCGTCGGCAAGGTGGAACGCGTGTGTGTTTTGCCTGAATACCGTGGACAGCACGTTGGTGTGCAGGTCATGGAGGCAATGGAAGAACATGCGCGTTCAAACGGAATTTTTAAGTTAAGACTGAATTCGCAATCTTATGCTATTCCTTTTTATGAAAAATTGGGTTATGTCATCACTTCACCTGAATTTTTTGAAGCCGACATTCCCCATCAATCCATGGAAAAAAATATTATATAAAAAAAGCAGACCCGCCGATAAGGCGGATCTGCTTTTTTTGTGCGTTTCTTAAAGAACGTGATAGCCGCTGTCGACGTGGATGGTTTCTCCAGTGATGCCGCGGGACATTTCACTGAATAAGAACACAGCCGTATCGCCGACTTCTTCAGGTGTTGTGTTGCGGTGAAGCGGCGCTTTTTCTTCGATTTCGTGAAGGATTGTATTGAAGTCGCTAATTCCTTTTGCAGACAGCGTCCGAATTGGGCCAGAAGAAATAGCATTGACACGGATGTTGTGTTTGCCAAGATCTGCCGCCAAGTAGCGGACTGACATTTCAAGAGAAGCTTTTGCAACTCCCATGACGTTGTAGTTTGGCATAACGCGTTCGCCGCCAATATATGTCAGCGCTACAATGCTCCCGCCTTCAGCCATTAGCGGCTTCGCGTATTTCGAAATAATAGTCAATGAATATGCAGAAATGTTTTGTGCAAGCAAAAATCCGTCTCTTGAAGTATCAGAAAAATCGCCTGCCAACTCTTCTGTTTTTGCAAAAGCGATGCAATGAGCCAATCCATGAATCGTTCCAACTTGTTCTTTAATGGAAGTGAAACATTTTTCAACATCCTCGTCACTTGTTACATCACAAGGCAAAACAAGTTCGTGGTTGCCGTCAAGGGTTGCGACCAAATCACGTACCGATTTTTCAAAGCGCTCCCCTGCGTATGTAAAAATCAGACGGGCACCAGACTGATCAAGAGACCGGGCAATTCCCCATGCAATACTGCGTTTGTTTGCTACACCCATAATTACGAACGTTTTTCCTGCTAATGATATCGACATTCCGATTCCTCCTGCACTATTGTTATCTCAATTTATTACCTGGTACTAATATTACCTTATAAAAAAGAAAAGTGCAATTCGCACTTTTCTAGAGCTGGCTTAAGAACGTCGTCGCCAAACCAAGATAAATTAAAATGGAAATAATATCATTCAATGTCGTGATAAATGGTCCTGATGCAACAGCGGGATCGATTTTCATCCGGTGAATCAATAGCGGAATGAACGATCCCGCAAGCGTCGCCACAAAAATCGACCCCATAACTGCTGTTCCAACCAAGATGCCAATCAACAGTTCGCCTTTCCAGAAGTAAACAAGTCCTATGACTACCACTCCACATACAACACCCGTGATCAAACCTGTTCCGGCTTCTCTCAACAGCAGCTTTACCTTGCTTTCTTCTTCAATATCTCCTGTGGCAATACCACGAACCGCGACAGCCAACGCTTGTGTACCGCTGTTTCCGGCCATTCCTGCAATTAGTGGGATAAAAACTGCAAGCAATGCCACTTGGTCTAAGGTCGCTTCAAAAAGCCCCATTAAGTTGGCGGTAAGCATACCAAGGAATGTTAAAAGAATCAGCCAAGGCAACCGTTTTTTCGCTGCTGTAAATGGCCCTTTATCGAAGTTATCCATATCGGTGACCCCTGCAAGTTTTGAATAATCATCGGAGGCTTCTTCGTCCAACACGTCAATAATATCGTCGACCGTAATGATGCCAAGCAGATGGTTCTGAAAATCCACTACTGGCATAGCGAGGAAATCATAGTCCTTAATCATTCGGGCCACTTCTTCCTGGTCTTCTCCCACTGAAACACTGACTACTCGCTCGCTCATGATGGAAGAAATCAGCGTGTCTTCATCGGCAATAATCAAATCACGCAATGTCACAATTCCTGTTAGTTTGCGTTCGCTATCGATAACAAAAACATAATAAATGGTTTCGGCTTTTGACGCCGCATTTCTCAAAATATTCATTGCTGAACGGACGGTCGAATTTTGCGGGATGGCCACAAATTCCGTCGTCATGATGGAACCGGCCGTATACTCTTCATAATGGAGCAAGTCTTTTATTTGTCTGGCGGATTCTTTATCCATGATTGACAAATAAGTAGCCACTTGTTCTTTGTTCAGGTTATTAAGAACGTCAACCGCATCATCCGTCGACATATTCGAAAGCATATCCGCAGCATATATCGAATTCAACTCTTTAAAGAATTCTTCGTATTCTTCATCGTCCAAATCAATGGCCGCAAATATTAGGGCCATTTCCTTCGGAGAGAGATACTGATACAGAAGCTCGCGCATTTCCGGTTCCGCTTTTTCATAAAATACGGCCTGATCGTATGGGTGATATGACAAAAACTCTTCCCTGAATGTTTCAACTTCCCCGCGTTCCAATAATTCCATCAACAGTTCTTCGTTCAACTCTTCATCGCGAACTGTTTTTTCTTCAATCATGTATGCTCCCTCCTTTCGAGTATTAAACTTCTTGCTTTTATAATCTATACGTTACACTATGTCTATGTACAGAGGCAATTTTGATCAATGAGGTGATTGGATTGAAATACGATATTATTGGCGATATCCATGGATGTTATGCGGAGCTACTGGAACTCATCGAAGTTCTTGGCTATGCAAAAGAGAGGGAACAATTTGTCCATCAGGAAGGGCGCCAGCTTGTTTTTGTCGGAGACGCGATGGATCGCGGCCCTGACTCTCTTGCTGTGCTGCGCCTTTTGTTCGCGATGCAAGATAACGGCACTCTCTATTATTGCCCCGGTAATCACTGCAATAAACTTTATCGCTTTTTCATGGGCAACCGTGTTCAGTTGATGCATGGATTAGAGATTACAATCAACGAATGGCACCGGCTTCCAAAAAAAGAACAACAGCAATTCCGCTCTCGTTATATTAAATTTTATGAAACATTGCCGTTATACCTGGAATTAGAAGGCGATCTGCTTGTCGCCCACGCCGGCCTCAAAGCCGACATGCTTGGAAAACCCGTCAACAAAAGCATTGCCGCTTTCGTGCTGTACGGTGACACTACCGGCAAACTTGATGCGCAGGGGCGTCCCGTCAGAAGGGATTGGGCTAAATCCTATAAGGGAGACAAATGGATCGTATACGGTCATACGCCGACAGAAGAGCCATACATTACCAACAATACCGTAAACATAGACACCGGATGTGTTTTCGGTGGATACTTGTCCGCGTTCCGTTATCCAGAGAAGACGATTGTTTCCGTACCGTCCCTTCAACCTTATCAGCCGCAGCGTTTCCATAAATTCACTTAAAGCAGCAACGCCATATCCTCATTTAACGGAGAAGTGAAATTCAACCGCTTTCCAGTTGTAGGATGGAGAAGTTCAAGTTTGTCGCAGTGCAGCGCCTGTCTCGTGATCAATTCCCGTTTGCCGCCATACAAATCATCGCCGAGCAGCGGGTGACCAATATGGGCGAGATGAACCCTGATTTGATGGGTCCGCCCTGTATTAAGCTGAAGCTGCACATGTGAATAGCCGCAAAAATTATGAAGGACCCGCACTTGCGTTTCTGCAAACTGACCGTCAGGACGCACCTCTCTTTCAATAATGCTTGTGCTTTTTCTGCCGATCGGTTCTGTAATGACAAATTCGGGTTTTTCCAATAAGCCATGAACAAGCGCTTGGTACCGCCGCTTCATCTTTTTCCCCTGCTGCTGCACGGAAAGCATATGATGAATATGGCGGTTTTTTGCAATGCACACGAGACCAGAAGTATCGCGATCAAGGCGTGTTGCAATATGAAGCGTAGCAGGAATTCCTTGATTTTCAAAATATTTCGCCACGATATTCGCAAGGCTTCCTGATGGATGCTCACGAGAGGGAATTGTATTTTGGACTGGCGGCTTATCGATAATCAATAATGCTTCATCCTCGTATACGATATGCAGCGGACCGTCTTCTGCAATCAATCCCGCTCCCCGTTCTTCATTCGGAAAAATAACGGTCACAGCATCGTCTTTTTCCAAGACATGCCGGACCGTTACTTCCTTGCCGTTCACTAAAATTCGTCCGCCGCCATATTTCACTGATGCCAACGTACGCTTGGAAATGCCCCAGCCGCTTAAAGCTTCACGAAGAAGAACGGCCTCTGGGGCGATATAAGTTAATTGAAATGGTTTCATTTTTTCCACCTTTATCTATCGTTGTCAATGAAAGAATCATGGACCCGTTTCCAAAACGGGAATGCACGGAATCGTGCAAACCGGACTTTTTCATCAGCCACTCTGTACTCAATTGATTTAACATCTTTATGAAGCAATTGGATATGATCGATTGTCACCATGAAATCCGGCGCTTTTACCGGACGCAGTACACAGCGATGATGCGCAGGCAAAACAAGCGGGGATCCTACGGTCCGGAACACCCGGTTATTAATCGATGCCATTTCAGTAAGCTGCATAGCTTGCAGCGATGGATGGATGATCGCCCCGCCCAAAGCTTTATTGTAAGCTGTGCTTCCAGAAGGTGTCGACATGCACAGTCCATCACCTCTAAAACGCTCGAAATGGCTTTCGTTCAAAAAGACGTCCATGACAAGTGTTACTTCTGCCGATTTGACCGTTGACTCATTCAATGCTAAGTACACGGCAGGCTTCTCGGAATTCTGGTAGTGGACGCTGACCTCCACTAACGGATATTCAATTACTTCGTATTCTTTTTTTGCGATGGACAGCACCAGCTTTTCAATTTCTACGGGCTGCCAGTCTGCATAAAATCCGAGGTGCCCGGTATGTATGCCGACAAAAGCAACAGTATCCAACTGGTCTCTGTATTTATGGAAGGCATGAAGCAATGTTCCATCCCCGCCAATCGACAACACGACATCCGGCGATTCCTCATTCCACACCATGTCAAAATCTTCTAAGTAAGCCCGCGCCGTAGCCATCAGATCATTTGAAAGGTCATCTTGTCTGGATATGATAAAAAATTTCATCTGTTTGTTTGCTCCCCTTCCCTATCGGTTGGAAAATGCGTGTTTTGAGATTCTTTGTATTCGCTGAAATATGCCTGGGCTTCTTGGATTTCATCCCGTATTTTCGACATTTCTTCATCCAGCTGAAATGCTGCTTCAGCTGCACGCTGAAGCCTGAGCTTGATTTCTTCCGGAAAAATCCCTTTGTATTTGTAATTGAGCGAATGCTCGATTGATGCCCAAAAGTTCATGGCTAACGTGCGGATTTGAATCTCAGCCAAGATCAATTGTTCTCCATTGATCGTTTGAACCGGATATTCAACGATTACATGATAAGAACGATAACCGCTTTGCTTCTCTTGTGAGATGTAATCTTTTTCTTCCACAATCCGCAGATCATTCCGTTGCCGCAAAAGCCCTACGACAGTTTCAATATCACTGACAAATTGGCACATCATCCGTAGCCCGGCAATATCCTGCAATTCGTGAGCGAGTTTCTCTGATGGCTCAAAGGCAATGCCTTTTTCAAGAGTTTTGTCATAGATGCTTGCCAGCGGTTTTACACGCCCCGTAACAAATTCAATCGGTGAATTCGTATTTTCAGTTTCAAACTGCCCGCGCATTCCTTTGAATTTTATTTTCAACTCGTCTACTGCTTGCTTATATGGTGCTAAAAAACGATCCCATTGACCCATAAGTGGTCCTCCCCCGCTTCTTTTTACGCTCGTGAAGCAAGTGCCTCATGAATTTTTCCACTGCTGCTATACGGTATCGCTTTCCGTATTTACTGTTCTCTTATTAGATTCTCTAGTCAGGCTGATTAATCCTTGTGAAAACTGCATTTCAGCTTAGTCAATGAAAAGCCGATAGTTTGGCCCCTGTACTTTTGCCATAAGTTTTCGCAAGGCAAAATTTCTTTTGGACCCGATGCTAGTAATATTTTAACACAGCTCTTGCATCGTTGCAGTTTGCCAGAAACTATCCGATAATAAAATTATTGAGGGGTGTTAATGATGACGAAAGAACTTGAAATTGAATTTAAAAATATGCTGACACAAGAAAAATACAAAGAACTGTTATCTGCATTCAAGTTTCAGCCAAGTGATGCCAAGGTTCAAGAAAATCAGTATTTCGACACACCTGATTTCAAATTAAAAGATAAGCGGTGCGCGCTCCGGATTCGGAAAAAAGCAGACGGATTTGAATGCACACTTAAACTTCCAGCGCCTGAAGGAAATATTGAAATAACCGACCAGCTGGCTCAAGGAGAAGCGGAAAACATTGAGCAAGCAGTCTCGTTCGATGCTAAAGAAGTGCTTCAGGCCCTTAACGAAGAAAAAATTGACTGGAAAGCCTTGCGGCCGATCGGTACATTGATCACCCATCGCATTGAATTCGAATACAAAGGCGGTTTACTGGTGCTGGATCATTCGTTCTACAGCGGCAGAGAAGATTATGAAGTTGAATACGAAGTTACAGATGCTGCAGCCGGCCAACAAATATTCAACCGCTTTTTGGCCGAACATGCTATACCTGTCCATCCAGCAGAAAAAAAAATCGTACGATTTATGAAAGCTGCCATCTCAATGCCTTAGCTCTTTCCATGAATGGAATTTACAAATTTTGTTGTTTTTCTCCACACTGCTCAGTCGATTTGTTTGTGAAATCTGTCCTCCGTTGATAGAATGAATTTACAGCTAAAGCAAAGGAGACACAATGATGACTGGAAAACCGATAATTCCGTACGAAGAAATTGGTGCGGAACGCCTGTCACAGTTAGTCGATGCATTTTATGCTCGTGTGGCACAGCATCCAAAGCTGCAGCCGATTTTTCCTGACGATTTAACAGAAACTTCAAGAAAACAGAAACAGTTTTTAACGCAATATTTAGGCGGACCTAATATATATTCAGAAGAACATGGCCATCCACGATTGAAAATGCGCCATCATCCTTTTCCCATTACCCCAGATCGTGCACAAGCATGGTTGGAATGCATGAGTGAAGCCATGGATGAAGTGGGACTGGCAGGCAAATTTCGTGAAACCTTCTATAATCGCCTTGTTCTGACAGCGCATCACATGGTCAATGAACAAGATAGTGAGGAGGAACTGGAGTGAGCAATACAGAGTTTGTTCCGGAAGCCCTTGAAAAATCGAGCACACTTAAACCATTGGAATTATATATTTTTATGGACCCGCTCAATTCCCAATGCTGGGAACTTCAAGCAATTATCCGCAAACTGCAGATTGAATACGGCCATTATTTCTCGATGCAAATCGTCCTGAGTACCAAATTGACTAATTTGAATTCTATCGGCAAAACATCGATTATAGACACCAATAACCTTTCCCATCCCGTGCTGGCTTCTGTGGCAGTAAAAGCTGCCGAACTTCAAGGCAAACGGGCTGGAAACCGTTTTTTGCATAAACTTCAAGAATATTTGCTGCTAAAGACTAAAGACGTATCATGCTATTCAATTTTATTGGAAATTGCCGGTGAAGCAGAGTTGGACCAAGAAGAATTCAAGCGGGACTTTCATTCGGTACATACGGCGAAAGCTTTTCAATGCGACCTTCAGATCACCCGTGAAATGGAAGTCAGCGAAGTTCCAAGCATCGTATTTTTTAACGAATGTATCGAAGACGAAGGCGTAAAAGTATCTGGCCTTTATCCTTATAGCGTCTATCAGACCATTTTGCAGGAAATGCTCGGAACGGATAGCTTGAATAAGCAGAACCCGCCTAGCTTAGACGAACTTTTTTCTAAATATTCTACTTTGGCAACCAAAGAGATTGCCTCAATCTACAATATTTCCGAACAGACAGCTGAACGCGAATTGAAAAAGCAGATGCTCCAACAAAAACTGGAGCGCTTTAGTTTAGCAGAAGATACATTATGGAAACTAAAATAACCTATCCGCCAATTGGCGGATAGGTTATTTTAGTTTCTAATGAACCGGCATATTACTGCATAAAGTCCATTTTGCAGAATAGAACGCTTTTTTATAAGCCCTCTCTTGCAATAAAACGCAGCAGACCCAAAGAAATTTCGATTCATCAGAAAAAGGCCCTTTCCATTGTCCGGAAAGGGCCTTTTCTATATTACACAAAGGGGATGGGAGAAATGTTCACGCTCAAACAAAGGGGTGTATGTTTGTATGTGATTTATTTCACACTCTAACTTTATCATGAAATAATAGTTAATGCAATAATTCACATGCTTCTTCACAAATTCGTCAAATAAATTCTATTTTAAAGGATAATGGATGTATTTTATATTATTTTAAGAAAACAATAAAAGGAAGCCAAAACTTTATTGGCTTCCCTTTTGAGTTATTTTTTTAACAATAGATTTTCCAATTCATTGAGTTTCTGTTCAAAAACTTGGCATGCTTCTTCAATTGGTCCAGAAGAAGTCATGTCTACTCCAGCTTTCTTCAGCACTTCTATTGGATAGTCCGAACTGCCAGCCTTTAGGAATTCATTGATGTAACGCTCGACCGCCGACTCGCCTTCTTCTAAAATCGATTTGCTTAAAGCAGTAGCCGCACTGAACCCGGTCGCATATTGGTAAACATAATAATTATAATAGAAATGTGGTATGCGGGCCCATTCTAAACCAATTTCTTCATCTACCGCCACTTCTTCGCCAAAATACTTTTTGTTGAGTTCGTAATAGACTTCGGTTAATCTGTCGGCCGTTAACGCTTCCCCATTTTGATCCATCTGGTGTATCAAGTGTTCAAATTCAGCGAACATCGTTTGGCGGAAAACGGTGCCTCTAAATCCATCCAACCAGTAGTTAAGGAGATAGATGCGTTCTTGGTCATCTTCTGTAGTCTTGACCATGTATTCGTTCAGCAATGCTTCGTTGCAAGTAGAAGCTACTTCTGCTACAAAGATAGAGTAGTTGCCGTAAACAAAAGGCTGAGAGCTGCGTGAGTAATAACTGTGGACACTGTGGCCAAATTCATGCGCCAGCGTAAACAGATTGTTGACATTGTCTTGCCAGTTCATCAAAATATACGGATTGGTGCCGTAAGCTCCAGAAGAATAGGCGCCGCTGCGCTTGCCTTTGTTTTCTTTGACATCCACCCAACGATTGTTAATCCCTGTTTCAACAATCTTGGTATATTCTTCGCCAAGGGCATCCAGCCCTTTAAGCACTAAGCCAGTCGCTTTTTCATAAGGAATTTCCATCTCTACTTCTTTCACTAGAGGAGTATACATATCATACATATGCACTTGGTCAACGCCCAGCACTTCTTTCCGCAGCGCTGCATAACGATGAAGCAGGTGCAAGTTGTTATGGACTGTTTCGATTAAATTATCGTAGACGGTCTCAGGAATATGATTGTCGCTTAATGCAGCTTGGCGTGCAGATTCGAATTTGCGGATTCGTGCATTTACGTTGTCGCGCTTAACATTGCCTGAAAGCGTGGAGGCAAACGTATTGCGGAATTTTCCATATGTCGCATAGACAGCTTTGAAAGCCGCTTCCCGCACACGGCGGTCTTTGCTTTCCAAAAACCTGCTATAGTTGCCATGAGTGATCTGTACTTGCTCACCTTTTTCATTTTCGATAGTGGGAAACTCCAAATCAGCATTGTTCAGCATACCGAACGTTTCTGAAGATGCACCGACCACTTCTGAAAGCTGAGCCAACAAAGATTCTTGTTCTGCAGGCAGTACATGCGGCCGCATGGAATTTAGTTCGTCCAATGCTTGTTGATACATTTTTAAGCCTTCGTGCCCATCAACATAGCCATTGAGCAACGATTCGTCCAATTCAAGAATTTCAGGAGTCAGATAAGACAGGCCAGTTGAAATTCTCGCGTACAAGGATTTCATGCGGCTATCCATCGCCTGGTATTTCGAGTTGGTCGTATCTTGATCATATCGCATGTGCGAATATGTATATAATTTTTGAACGCGCTCGTACAATTCGTCTCTATATACCAAAACCTCGTATAAAGCTTCAGCGCCATCCTTCAGCTTCCCTTGATAGGATGCTGATTTTTCTGCAAGTTCGGCCACATCTTTAAACTCTGCCTCCCACGCTTCGTCCGTCCCAAAAATATCTTCTAACCTCCAAGTTAATTCAGTTGGAATTTCACTTCGTACTAATGTTTTATCTGCCATTTTAATTCCTCCTTATTCTCATTCTTTAGAGAATCGAACCACTTTATATTTTCTCAATTTTCACAAGGTTTTGCAATAAAAATCATATAAAAGATTTGTATAACCGGATACTTGGTTTGATTTCCCTTTCAACTTTTCATACAAACTCAAATAAGACTCTACAAGCGCCTCTGCTTCTTTAGCTGCAGCCGACTTATGCACCGGTATTTTCCCGGATCGAATCAGGGAAGCTGCAGTTATTCCTTTACACGCTGCTTCCACTGCCTGCAGCTGCCATAACACTGCATTACAGTTAATAAGGTCAGCATTTTTCATCGGCAGGCCAATCGCTTTCGGCAAATTCCGGATGTCGATACCCATTTCATAACAAGTGCGCCAAAAAGGATTTTGCACTCTGTTTTTCGAATAGTACTGGGCAATGATGAATTTTTTTCGCGCATGATCAAATAAACCAGACATCGTTTTAAATTCTGCTAAAGTCATTTGTTTCGGAACTGCAAAAGGAAATTGCTGTTTTGATGCTGCAAGCGATTTTACTTTTACAATCCAACGGCTTCCGCTTATATAAATTAAGTTTGAGCAATAATAGAAGCGATTTTCTTTTGGTGAGAATAAAAGCAGATAAGGACTTTTTTGTGTTTCCAATAGCATTTCTTTTTTCCAGTGGGTCAGTTTTAGTTCTTGTATGCCTTCTGCCAAAGGTTCCGAAAGCCCCCCTATCCAGATGGTTTGTACAGCACTTCGAGTATAACCGAGGGTTCTTTCCATAATTTGAGCAGCAGGAATCGGACTGCATTGAAATTCGATGGCAGTATGTTGATTGATGAGCAAGTCGGCTCTTTGGCGGATCACCGGAAAATATTTTTCCAGTTCGACAGTGAGGTTTTGAGATAAGAAGAATTGATAGAGCAGGAGTTTTCCATGGAGGTGCATAGAAGATTCAGCTTCACTGTAAGAGGCACAGTGAGATAAGTTTTTGTGTGCGAAATGGGGAGTTTTGACTTCCCCAACTTTAAGAATGACCGATGAACCGCATGTGGGACAAGAAAATTGTGTTTTTCTTCTAGCAGCCGCTAGTTCTTCTTTAGTATGGGTTCCAGTCAAATAAACTAAGCTACCGTTGTCTGTAGATGCCACTAATATTGAAATCACTCTCCTTTCTCTTATTGTATGAAACGCCCATAAAAATGACAATAAAAAAAGACCTCCTAATGGAGGCCTTATCCGAAATAATGAAGCACATTCGAAAGTGCATCTTCTTTAAAAATTTCCTTGCCGTACTCTTCCAATCGGTGAATAGTAATAGGCGAAGTTTGCAGATACTCAGCAAAGATGCTTATGTTATTTTTAACATCTTCATCCGAATGTAAAATTTCGTCGAAATTAACATACAAGTAGTACTTATTTTCAAAATGGTAAAGAGCAGTTTCAATCGGAACGTACATTAATCTACGTGCAATCGGCAACAACTCGTCCACCTCGGAAAACACGAAAGTGTACTCCAGCTTTTTCAAGTCAGGCTCATCGAATACAGGTTCGAATTCATCAAATTCCGGTGCAACTGCATCATCACTCGAAAACATTTTACGACGGTCATCTATATCATCGGGCAAATCTAATTTTTGCCCATCTTTCGTAAGTTGAGCTTTTGTTACCGTAACTTCAAGCCCCTTATCCATTGCTTGGACTTGTATCCAGAGAGGACCTTCCATAACAAAGTCGGCTTCCTCGTTAACTTCATCCATCATTTCCCAGAAAAGCTCTTCACTTTTGTCTCTGTTAAACCAGATTTCATCACGACTAAACCCACGCTCTTCTACGTCTAGATAGGAAATGTAAAATTTCACTGTATTATCATTAATGCGTTCTATATCCATTTTACACCTCTCCTTTCCTTTCGAATTGGACTAAGAGGATCTCCTCATAAGTCGTGCATTTGTTGCTGTTCTTATTATATCTTTTTTAGATCCTAAAGAAAAAGTTTCTGCTTGAAAGCATTTTCAGCATCAAGTACATAGTAGTTTAGTTGAATTCACAAATAATTGCAACATCAGTGAATAAAGAAAAGCTGTCCTAAGATCCATTATGAGGTGCCATAAAGACCGGACAGCTTTTGAAGCTTTTATCAGTTTACTAAACGCTGTGCTTCAAGCAACTGGTATGCTCTCACTTTACGTGGAAGGAAACGGCGAATTTCATCTTCGTTGTAGCCAACCTGCAAACGTTTTTCGTCCATAATTATCGGACGGCGAAGTAATCCAGGATGCTCTTGAATCAATTCATACAAACGTTGAAGCGGCAAACTTTCAACATCCACATTCAGCTTTTGGAATATCTTTGAACGAGTCGAAATGATCTCGTCTGTTCCATCTTCAGTCATACGTAAAATTTCTTTAATTTCACTAATAGTTAATGGTTCAGAAAAAATATTGCGTTCTGTATATGGAATTTCATGTTCTTCTAACCATGCTTTTGCTTTTCGGCAAGAAGTACAGCTTGGAGAAGTAAATAAAGTTACCATCATAATTGAACACTTCCTTTCGAATATCAAGAGAATACAAATTAATCTATTATCAAATAAGAATCAGTATAATCTAGAGGCTTTACATTCATTATACAATACTTGGGGTGAAATGAATATACTACTGACAGAAAAATATAGGCCAGATACTAGAATTGTCACATTATTGTTACATATTATTCTGTAAATATAATCATACTCTTGAGTACCCGGCACGTTATATATTCAAACATAAAACTGTATTTTTTTTATTCTCAATTATCATTTCTCTTTGAAAATTTCCTTATACTTATAGTACGTTTTTCCAGCCAATTAGTTTCATAGAAAAAAGAGCCGATTCAGTTGAATCGGCTCTTTATTTTTTCAAAAGCGCTTAAGGGGTATAGTCTACACCTTTTGAATAGGTATTTCCGGCGTTCCAAAGCAGATATTCCTCAATGCCGTTGTCATTAAGCGCTTTGATCTGCGCTTCTACTTCCGCTTTTCCGTACTTCATGTAATTTCCGCTGCCAAGATAAGAAGCGGTGAAATCTTGAAGCCACGGGCGTGAAGTCGGAGGGTTTTTCAGTTCTCCCAGTTTTTTATTTTCCACTTTTGCATATTCAGAAACCAATTTGTATGGCTCTAAATCGGGTTTCGCAATACCGAAATACGAAGTCCAGTGACTTGGATAAATCATGGAAGAAATAACGTCCACATTTTCAGATATCTTCGAGAAATTTTGCCCTATTCCTGGAGCTTCCGGCAATGTAGCGGAATAACCAAAAATGTCTACTGAAACTTCTACATCATAAGGTTTTAATTGCTCACGTGCATAAGCGACAAAATTCGTGACCGCTTCTACACGGCGCTGAACAGGATCAAGCTTTGACTCCTCATATTCTCCCATTGAATATTCTAGAGTATCCGCTTTATTTTCAAACCCTTCCGGGAAACGAACATAATCAAATTGAATTTCTTTAAAGCCCAGTTTCGCTGCTTCAATGGCAATTTGTACATTATAATCCCATACTTCTTTTAAGAACGGGTTTACAAATGATTCTCCTCTGCCATTCTTCCAAACTGAATCTCCAGCCACAAACGACAGATCCGGTCTTTTTTTGGCAAGAACAGAGTCTTTGAACACTACGACTCGCGCAATAGGATAGATTTCTTTTTCTTCCAGTACTTCAAGAACTTTTCGCGGATCTTTTATAAAGGGCTGTCCAATATCCAATTTAGCTAAATTAGAATCGCTTTTCGGGATATAGGTCAGGTGCCCAAGATCTTCTTTAACATCAATCACCATCGCATTCAAATCAGTAGAATCCACTAAATCCACTAATGTGTTGAACCGCTCGCCGCCTGCAGAATGAGCAGTAACGAAAATACCGCGGACTGCATCAGGATATTCAAAAGAAAGGCCGGAGTCGTATTTGTAAAGTTGTGAAGCAGCCAGTAAGTTGGTGTCAACGCTAATTGCGCCGTATGTACGTGGTGTGAAATTCGGCGATTCGTCTTCTGCTGCCAAAGCCGGTGGCACGCTTAGTACGCTTAAAGCCACTGAGCTGGCAACAAGCCATTTGATCCATTTCATGATGCCCTTCATCCTCTCTAGTTTCCTCTTCTCATTTTAGCACTATTTCGATAGATTGAAACATTTTAAAAAAGCAATGCCAAAAAATTGAGGCCACTGAAAAACCCTTCCTTTAAATCAATGGGAGACTAAAAAAAGAGTTGGAAGGCAGGATTTCCTGTCTTCCGACTCTTTTTTTGCCCT
>NZ_PYAT01000020.1 GCF_003014655.1 Planomicrobium soli
TGGTCGTGGGGGATGACAAGATCATAAAGGGCGGCATAAGGACTGGGTTTCATGGACGGTCTGTCTGGCATCATGGTTATCCCTCCTTGAAGTTAGAACCAGTATACAACAAAAAAAGCACCAAATTTCTAAAATCAGAAATTCGATGCTTTTTCTTAGGGTTTTTCAGTGGCCTCCTAAAGAGAGGGCCAGCCTTTTCATTTCCAAAACAGCGTTGCAGCGCCAAATATGATACACTAGAGGCATTCAAAAGAAGGTGGAATCTACATGACTTTTATAAACGAACTTAATCCAATATGGCAAGAAAAATGGAAGAAAGCAGGGTTTGAAACGCCGATGCCGATCCAGGAACGAATGATTCCGGAAATGTTGGCCGGCAATGACATCGTTGCAGAATCTCCGACAGGATCCGGCAAAACACTTGCTTACGTTTTGCCGATTCTGCAGCGCGTGAATCCTGAAAAATCATCAACACAAGCGATGATCATTGCTCCTTCCCAAGAGCTCTCGATGCAAATCGTCAACGTGCTGCGGGAATGGACAGAAGGTACGGATGTAACCGTTACTCAATTGATTGGCGGAGCGAATATGCAGCGCCAGCTTGAAAAACTAAAGAAGAAGCCGACCATTGTAGTCGGAACACCAGGGAGATTGAACGAACTGGTAAAAAGCAAAAAATTGAAAATGCACGAAATACGCATGCTGGTTTTAGATGAAGGCGACCAATTGATGGCGCGTGAACACCGCAATACGATGAAAGATTTAATTGAAAAAACACAGCACGACCGCCAATTGGTATTGGTGTCGGCGACGATTACTGAAGAAGTTGAATTAGTGGCAGAACGTCTGATGACCCACCCGACCCGCTTGCAGGTGTCGGCTGAAGATTTGCCGATGCTCGGCAAAGTGACGCATTCTTTCATCAAAGTGGATGAACGGGATAAAACCGAGATGCTTCGCAAGATTTCCAATATAGAAGGCGTGAAAGCTTTAGCGTTTGTCAATAACTTGGACCAGTTGCTTATGAAGGAAAACAAGTTGAAGTTCCGAGATGCAAAAATTGTGGCGCTGCATTCTGAAATGAAAAAAGATGAGCGTAAAAAAGCGCTGGATTCATTCCGTAAAGGCGAAGTATCTGTACTAATAGCGACGGAAGTGGCGGCCCGTGGATTGGACATTGATCAAGTGACGCATGTTATCCACGTCGATGTGCCGCAAACAGTCGAACAATACTTGCATCGTTCCGGTCGAACAGGAAGGGCGGGAGCTGATGGGGAAGTATTGACGCTTCTCGCTTATCCGGATGAGCGCCATTACAAAAAATTCACGAAAGAACTGCCTTCGAAACCAGTGCAAAAAGTATTGCATGGGGGCAAGTTGATTGAAGGCTCAAGCAAAACAGTTTCCACAAAGGGGAAATAACCATGACATTTGAAGAGAAATTAGAGCAGTACGCTGAACTGGCTGTTTCTGTTGGATTGAATGTACAAAAAGGCCAGCTCATCGTTATAAATACCACAACAGATACGATTGAATTTACACGCCAAGTTGTGAAAAAAGCCTATGAAGCCGGAGCAAAGACGGTTCAAGTCAACTACAGTGATCCCATCCAGACAAGAATCCATTATGAATTGGCACCGGATGAAGCGTTCCAGGAATATCCGAAGTGGTCAGTTGTTCAACGCGACGAAGTGATTGACAAGGGCGGTTCTTTTCTATGGATTGATGCAGAAGATCCGGATTTATTGACAGGCATTCCAGCCAAGCGGTTGACCGATTCGCAGAAGTCAGCCGGCAAAGCTTTAGAACGTTACCGGCAAGCTGTCGGATCTGATAAAGTAGCATGGTCGATCGTAGCGATTCCTTCCCGGAAATGGGCAAAAAAAGTATTCCCGGACCTTGAAGCTGAAGAAGGAATGCAAAAGCTCTGGGAAGCGATCTTTAAAACTGTTCGCATCGGCGAAGGGGATGCTGTCCAATTGTGGACAGAGCATATTGCAGCGCTGGAGACACGTGCTTCCCAATTGAACGAAAAAAAATATGCCAAGTTGCATTATCAAGCTCCTGGCACAGATTTGACCATTACACTTCCGGAAAAGCACAAATGGCTTACCGGGGCGGCCCGAACGCCTCAAGGCAATGCTTTTATCGCCAATATGCCGACCGAAGAAGTCTATACGGTTCCAGCCAAATATGGAGTGGAAGGGCAAGTCCGCAATACCAAGCCGCTCGTTTATCAAGGAAATATCATTGATGGGTTTTCATTGGAGTTCGAAAAGGGAAAAATTGTCAACGCGAAAGCGGAGACGGGACAGGAATTACTTAATGAAATGATCAATGCAGATACCGGCGCCGCTTATTTAGGAGAAGTGGCTTTGGTGCCGCATCATTCGCCGATTTCAGATTCCAATATTTTATTCTTTAATACGTTATTTGACGAAAATGCTTCCAATCATCTAGCAATCGGCGATTCGTATCCAACATGCTATGAAGGTGCCCGTGATTTGGAACGCGCGCAATTGGAATCGATCGGTTTGAACACGTCCATCGTCCATGAAGATTTCATGATTGGCAGTGAAAACATGGACATTGATGGTGTTTTTGAAGATGGTTCAAGAGAACCGATTTTCCGGAACGGAAATTGGGCTTTTTAAGAGGTGATTGCATTGAAAAGAATAGTTGTAGCAGCACTACTGGCATTGGTATTCTCAAGTTCTTCTTTTTCTGCACATGCGGCAATAAAAGTGCCGGCTATTTATGTAGCGCTAGGTGATTCTCTTGCCGCAGGACAGACGCCGGATTCGAAAATTGATACAGGATACGCAGACTTGATTGCTCAAGAGCTATCTCGGCATCAGCCTGTCGCTTTTTACACAAAGCAATTGGCGTTTCCTGGCTTTACGACAAGGGATGTATTGGAACGGATCCAATCAGAGCAAGCGAAAGAAGCTTTGGCGTCTGCAAATATCATTACGCTGTCTGCAGGAGCCAATGATTTGTTGCGCCTAGTCCAATCAAATCCAGAAGAAGGGTCGCTCGCATTTCAGCAGATTCAGGCTGACTTTGCATTGAATGAAGCCCGAATCAACATGGAAGCCATTCTGTCGGAACTGGAAAAAAGGGCCCCAAATGCTGATGTCTATGTGATGGGTTATTATTTTGCATATCCGCATGTACGGGAAAACCAAAAAGAAGGAACAGCAGAACAGCTTGACCGGCTCAATGAGATTTTAAAAAACAGCGCTACAAAAGCGGGAGCCACATTTGTTTCTGTCGATAAGAAGTTTGGCAAAAATGGGACGGATAAAGTTCCAAACCCGAGTGATGTTCATCCGAATTTACTAGGGTACCAAGCAATGGCAAATGCTTTTTTCGAGCAATACCAGAAAGGCTGGAAAATAGAGGAGTGGGAATTGCCAGAACCAAATCCACTGACATTTGAGGAAATCAGAGCACAACAGGAAGCACAACAGGAAGCACGACCGGCTTCAGAGGAAAGAACTGCTGCTCGCCCATCTGATCAACTGAAAATGAATTACTTGGCTCTGCGTAAACCGCTGCCATATTTATAACAAACAAAAAGCCGTTCCGAAGTATTCGGAACGGCTTTTAAGCATTTAGCGCTTGCGTGGTTCTGGCTTATATTGTGGTGTGTTTTGAGCGCTGCCTGCTTTTCGCTTGTTCATGGCTTTACGGATAATCGGGTAAGCGATTGGTCCATATTTAATGGCAGTTTTTACGATACGGCCTATTCCCATCATCATCTCTCCATTCATAGTAAAGGTATTATACAAGTTCCCTAAAAAGGGAAACCGCAAACCTTAATCTTCAAGAAAGAGCATGCAACAGCAAAATGGCTTTATAGTCGTACAGGCCAGAAATTACTATATATTCTTCGTCCCCATGCCAGTCACTGCCAGCTGGACCGAATTCGATGGCGCCTTCGCCGCCCATAGTAGGCGCGTAATAACGGGTATCTGCAGCACCATGCTGGCCAAAAAGAACAGGTTCTGAGTCTGTCGTTTGTCGTATGGCCTGCTGCAGTGACTGGATATATGGATGTTCGGCTTTAGTTATTAACGCCGGAGTGGAGGAATCTGCTTTATAGGTCATGTCCAATTCGAGTGTATCAGCAAGATCCTTCATTTGTTGGATAATCTCTTTCGGCTCTTGTCCAGGCAAAAAGCGAATATCGTAAGACATATTGCAACGATCCGGTACAACATTATAACGGTCGCCGGCGTTGATAATTGCAAGATTAACCGATGGGTGGGCAAAATAAGGAGTCGCTTCCTGCTGGAAAGGCAAATCCGCCACTTTCCTATGGAAAGCCATTGCACATTCAATTGCGTTGAGCCCTTCCCATGGACGGCTGCCATGGGCGGGTTTGCCTTTGAACATCAAGTCCATATGCAGAACGCCTTTTGATTGAAGCCCCACTTTTAAACCCGTTGGTTCCCCACAAATGACAAAGTCACCGGTGAATCCCTGACTGACCAGCCACTCAGAGGTGTTATGGCCGCCGGTTTCTTCGTCCGTTACAATGTGCAATTGAACAACACGGCTCAAAGCTTCAGCGTCAAGTTCTACAAACGCTGTCATCATAGCCGCAACCCCAGCTTTCATGTCGGCAGAACCACGGCCATAGATCCGGCCATTTTTTTCAACAGGATCAAACTGGTTATCGTACCCGGGCACAACGTCGACATGGCCATTCCAAACAATCGTTTCGTTTCCTTGTCCCTTCACAGCTGTCAGCATTAAATAACCGTTATTTTTGTGAATTGCAGTTTCCTGGCCATGAGATTTAAGCCAGTCAGCGCAGAATAGAAGCGCTTTATTTGCGCCTGACTGGTTATCGCTTTTAATTTTGATCAATTCCTTTAAAAGTTCGATCATCCTAGGGCAGCCAAATCAATCGGCTGCCTTCACCTCCTTGGCTTATTTGCAAACTGTCTTGTTGCTTTCGCTCCATTGCTTAGGTACAATGTTAATGTTACCTAATTTAATGTATACACCACAAGGGGAGCTTTTGCTGAGAGTGAACAAATTTGTTCTTACCCTTCGAACCTGTAAGTTAATGCTTGCGCAGGGATGTGGATGGAAACCTGCCCTTACGCGGCGTCAGGCTCTATCCTGACGCCGCTTTTATATGGAAAAAAGGTTTTATTCTGCTGTCCCTTCTGGTGTTGTGCAAAACACATAAGGAGGAAATTATGAGAAATAAACGCGTTTTGTTGATGATGGAGATTGCGATTTTCGGAGCTCTAGGATTTGTATTAGATTTTGTAGCCTTTAAAATGCCGCAAGGAGGATCTGTCAGCTTGGTGATGATTCCCATCGTCTTAATGGCCTTTAGAAGAGGCGTACTGGCAGGCGTATTGACGGGCTTATTAGTTGGCTTGTTGCAAATTGTTACCGGGACCATCTCAGTGACCCCTTTGTCCTTCGGATTTGTCGTCTTGCAGGTAATTTTGGATTATCTGGTTGCTTACTCTGTGGTCGGTTTAGCGGGAATTACGCGGAGAAATTACCTGGATGGCCATAGAAACGGAAGAACAGGGAAAATGGTCACAGCCATTATTGCGGGCGTTTTGTTTGCTTCATTATTGCGCTATGTGGTCCATGTAATCACTGGCGTCTTATTCTTTGGCATGTATGCAGAAGGCAATGTTTTAATCTATTCAGCCATCTATAACGCTACGTACATGATTCCAGTTTTCTTGCTTGCGGCAGCGGTTTGTTCGGCACTATTTGCAGCTGCTCCAAAACTGGTAGACAGCAAAGCGTAATTAAGAAAAGAGGACTATCATTAGGAGAGTCCTCTTTTCTTATGGTATAATTTTTGCTAGAAAAGTTGAAAGAAGGGTATTCGATGATTGCAACAACTGAGAAAGATATTGAAATGTTAAAAAAAGCCGGCCAAATGGTCGCTAAAATTCGGGAAGAAATGAAAGCTGCGACTAAACCCGGCATTACAACAAAAGAACTTGATGAGCTAGGCGGACGGCTATTCAAAGAACTTGGCGGCGTATCAGGGCCGAAATCAGAATATGATTTTCCCGGCTATACATGCATCAGCGTCAATGAAGAAGTTGCCCATGGCATGCCAGGGAAGCGGATCATTCAGGAAGGCGATGTCGTAAATATCGACGTTTCCGGTTCATACGGAGGCTATTTCTCAGACACAGGCATTTCTTTTGTAGTGGGGGATGGGCATCCTGAAAAAGAAAAACTTTGTGAAGTGGCTCTTTCTTCTTTTGAACGCGCAATGACGAAAGTCAAAGCAGGTGCAAAACTGAATCAAATCGGTAAAGCAGTTGAACGCGAAGCGAAAGACCATGGGTTATTCGTTATCAAAAATTTGACTGGCCATGGCATCGGGAAATCTCTTCATGAAGCACCACAACATGTCTTGAATTATTACGATGCTTGGGAGACAACTATTTTAAAAGAGGGTATGGTTCTTGCCGTAGAACCGTTCATTTCGCAAAAAGCCGAGCATATCATTGAGTCGGGAGACGGCTGGACGTTCATTACGCCAGATCAATCGCTCGTTGCTCAAATCGAACACACAGTCCTTGTAACAAAAGGCGAACCAATTCTTCTAACTAAATTAGATTGAACGTAAAAAGGCCCGCTTATGCGGGCCTTTTCTTAATGAGCAAGATGCCGGTTGCAATGACGCCGCTTAAAAACAAAGAAGCGGTGGTTACGAGCAGTTCATTAGTGCCATTTTTTACAGCAATACCGATGAATGCCCAGATGAACACGAGGGCAAGCGCAATATCAAAATGATGGAAACGGATATGAAGAGCAATGGCAGTTGCGACTGTCAACATAATGACGGTCCACAATTGATCACTGAGACCCCAACCGCTCCAGTTATAGTAAGTGAGAACATAATTAATATTTGTAATGGTTGCAACGATGAGCCATCCAAGGTTGACGGAAACCGGCATTCTTTCTGTCACTTTTCGCTCAGTATTGTCGTATTGCAGGTAAAGCCCAATAATTGACAAAAGATAAGCTGCCATCGCAACGATGGACCAACTGAAAAATTCATAATGCCATAAAAATAACCATACGATATTCAATACGGCACTCAGCGTAAAATACAATAGGATTTTAATAGAGGGAGTTTCACCGTTTTTTACGCGAATCCACCAACCAACAATCCAAATGGCGAACAATATGTAGATGACGGACCAGATAGAAAATACATAACCAGCCGGTGTGATCAATACAGGCAGCCGATTAGAAATTTCGCCAGTCGTTTGTCCGTTGATCGGCAGAATGTTTGCTAAAGCGTTAAAAATAACAATGCTCAAAAAAGCAATAGTCATCACTAGTATTCGAACCATTAAATATCCCTCCTTGTATTCAGTATACCTGTCCCTATTCGGTTCAACAAATACCAAATACCTACAGAATCCATAATAATAGTAAAATAGAAATTTCTGCAAAGTTTTTCTACTGCTATCTTATTTCGGAAAGCGGATTTTATTCCGCCTAATCTCCAATAATGATATACTTATAAGTGTTTTTAGAAAATTAAGTTTAGTAGGAGGAAAGACAATGACAGTTAAATTTTCCGAAGTATGGGATTTGGATGTACTGTTTCCGGGAGGAAGCAACTCCAAAGAACTGAGATTACATATGGACAACGCCGAACCTAAATTGAATGAGTTTGAAGCGTTGGCACGCGGCTTCAAAGTGCCGGCATCAAAAGAAGATGCCCAGCAGGTAGCTCGCTTGCTTCAAGAAGTAAAAAACATGATGCTTCATTTGCATCAATCCGATGCGTTCATCGGCTGTTTGATGGCGCAAGATACGGAAGATAAAAAAGCGGCGCTGCTGCAAAGCGAAGCATCATCTATGGGAGCGCGTTTTCAATCAGCAGTTCAAAAAGTCCAGCAGGATTTGGCTAAGACAGAAGACGGCATATGGGCAAGTTTGCTGGAAGATGGAGTGCTTCGTGAATTTAGCTTCCTGTTGAACGAATGGCGTGAAGAAGCGAAAATGCAGCTGTCTGAAAAAGAAGAAAGCCTCATCACAGTATTGAGCGTGGACGGTTACCATAGCTGGAGCCAATTGTACGATATGCTCGTTGGAGAAATCAAAATTACGATGACTGTAGATGGCGAAGAAAGAACTTTGTCAGTCGGCCAAGCGGACAATTTAAGCTCACATAAGGAAGCAGCGGTACGACAGGAATCCTATGAAAAATTGGAAGCGGCATGGACGGAAAAAGAAGAATTCTTCGCTAAAACATTGAATTCAATCGCCGGTTTCCGCTTAGCAACATATAAAAAGCGTGGATGGGAAAATCCGTTGCAAGAGCCGCTTCATATCAACCGCATGAAAGAAGAAACGCTAAATGCCATGTGGGGGGCCATCAGCAAGAACAAACAGCCTTTTGTTGATTACTTAAACAAAAAAGGAGAACTGCTTGGAAAAGACGGCCTTGATTGGTATGACGTTGATGCACCTGTAACAGAAAGCACACAGCAATTTTCTTATCAAGAAGGTGCTGAATTCATTTTAAAACATTTTAAAAAATTCGGTCCGGAACTTGCGGAATTTGCAGAGCAGGCTTTTGAAAAGGGGTGGATTGAAGCGGAAGATCGCCCGAATAAACGTCCAGGCGGTTTTTGCACAGGACTGCCTTTGACAGAAGAATCCCGTATCTTCATGACTTACAGCGGATCGATGTCAAATGTAGCAACGCTTGCGCATGAATTAGGACATGCTTTTCATACCTATGCCTTGCGCCCGGTCCATTCATTGAACCGTTCTTATGCGATGAATGTGGCGGAAACGGCTTCTACATTTGCAGAAATGATTGTAGCGGATGCTTCGGTGAAGAACGCCGAAACAAAAGAAGAGAAGATTGCGTTGCTCGAAGATAAAGTGCAAAGAAGTGTGGCATTTTTCATGAACATCCATTCCCGGTTCTTGTTTGAAACCCGGTTTTACGAAGAACGCAAAAAAGGTGTTGTTTCAGCTGGGCGTTTGAGCGAATTGATGGAAGAAGCGCAGCAAGAAGGTTTTGCAGGAGGACTTAGCTCTTCACATCCTCATTTCTGGGCTTCAAAGTTGCATTTCTATATTACAGATGTTCCGTTCTACAACTTCCCATATACATTCGGCTACCTGTTCTCTTTGAGCATCTACGCAAAAGCGCTTGAAGAAGGCACCGGATTTGAAGAAAAGTACATGGCTCTTCTGCGCGATACAGCCATCATGACAGCTGAAGACTTGGCGATGAAGCATTTGGGCGAAGACATCACACAAGAAGCGTTCTGGGAAAAAGGAATTGCTTTGTGTGTGAAAGACGCAGAAGAATTCATCGCATTAACGTCTTCTGTAGAATGATATGAATTTCTTATTTAATGGCCGTACATGTTATCTCCGAGCTTTGGCTGTAGAAGATGCAAATGAGATGGTACAGTTGCTCCTTCGCAACCGGGATTACTGGGCCATCTATGAACCGCGCCATCGGGACAGTTATTTTACAATTGCAGTCCAACGGGAAAAGATAAGAGAAGCTATTTACCAGGCGCGGGAAAACAGGGAGTATAGTTTTGGTATATTTGAACATGGCTCCAACCGCTTGATTGGCCATATCTCGATGTACGGCATCAAACGGCTGCCTTTTTTAAGCGGACTTGTCGGTTATTCGATTGATGAAGCCTATATTGGAAGAGGGATTGCGACAGAGGCTGTTCGGCTAATCGTCACCTTTGGATTTGAACAATTGCGGCTGCACCGGCTGGAAGCCTATGTTTCTCCTCGCAATCTAGGTTCGATTCGGGTGCTGCAAAAATCCGGATTCCAAAATGAAGGGCTTTTGCGGGAATTCCTGCACATCAATGGCATATGGGAAGATCATTTTCACTTTGCGCTGTTAGAAAGCGAATTTTGAAAGGGCAAGGCCGCCTATAAAAGATGGTGGAAAGAAATAAGAAGATGGTTATTCGAATAGGGGACAAAGTGAAAGAAGGTGCAGAATGAACAAAGATAAACTTTTTTCATATCATAAATGGGCCACTTTAGCATGTCTGGACCACATTCAACCCATTGAAGAAGAGATTTACGTACGTGAAGGCGGAAATTCATTTTCAACCATCCAAAAAACAATAGAACATACTATTGGAGTTGAACGGCTTTGGTTTTTAAGGATGCATGGCATCGAACAGCCAGCTTTTGAACGCTTAGACGTCTCGACGGTTGAAAAGGCGAAAGAATCATTCATGCTGCTGCATGCCGAAATGGAATTGTATTTTGCTTCCATTACGGATGAGCAATGGCAAGAGCCGTTAAAGTTCAAGAATACACGGGGCGATGAGTGTGAAAACACACGTGAAGATATGCTGTTCTCATTTATCAATCATGCTTCGTACCATAGAGGGCAAATCACATCGCTTCTGCGCCAGTTTGGCAAAGAAGGAACATTGCTCGAATATTATTATTATGTACAAAAAAACCGCTGAGAAATTCTCAGCGGTTTTCATTTCCATTGACAACAAGATCCAGTTTGCCGGTTTTCGGATCGATTACTAAGCCATGAACCGGAACGGAAGGAATCATCAAAGGATGATTTTTGACCATATCGACACTATGGCGAACGCTGTCAGTAACATTGTCAAATCCTCTTAGCCACTGTTCCAAATCGACTCCCGAGTATTTCACCATCTCGATTGTTTTCTCATCAACTCCTCGTGCTTTCATCTTTTCGAGGACCGCATCCGGCTCAATTGCAGCCATACCGCAGTCATGATGGCCAATTATGTAAATTTCATCTGCTCCCAACGCATAGACAGCGACAAACAAGCTGCGCATGATACCGCCGAACGGATGATTGATGACAGCCCCCGCACTTTTCACGATTTTTACGTCACCGTTTTTCAAGTTCATTGCTTTTGGCAACAATTCAAAGAGACGGGTGTCCATGCACGTTAAAATAACGATTTTCTTATCCGGAAATTTAGTTGTGATAAACTGTTCGTATTTCTTGTCCTCAACAAACCCTTCATTATACTCCAAAATTTCGTTCAACATTGACATGGCAATTCCTCCTTAGCTATTTCTCTTTCATATTTTAATCTAAATTTTAGAAAAAGACGAATAAAGCGTAAAAAAAATCCGGAAGCTGTGGGCTTCCGGATTTCTGTTATTTTGAAATTCGTTCAAGTTTATTCATCATCACAAGAGAGCGTCCTGTACCGATGGCCACAGATTCAAGCGGCTGCGGAGCGGTATGGACAGGAACGGAAATCTCTTCCGATAACCATTGCTGCATTCCTTTTAATAGGGCGCCGCCGCCTGAGATGACGACACCTTGGTCAACAATGTCCCCTGATAGTTCAGCTGGGCAATTTTCAAGAGTTGCGCGGATACATTCCAGAATTGCTAACAATGGTTCTTTTAATGTTTCTTGGATTTCAGTAGATGTCAGCGAAACAACTTTCGGCAAGCCTGTCATAACATCCCGGCCACGGATCTCCAATGTTTCCGCTTTATGGGGAATAAGAGCATAGCCGATTTCTTTTTTGATTTTTTCAGCAGTAGGTTCGCCGATTAACACGTTGTAATGTTTGCGAACATATTGAATGATGTCTTCATCCATTCGATCTCCTGCTACTTTTACTGTGTTGGACGATACCACACCGCCGAAAGAGATGATGCCAACTTCCGTCGTACCTCCACCGATATCGACAATAACGCTGGCGATAGGTTCACTTACCGGTAAATCGGCGCCGATTGCAGCTGCCACCGGTTCTTCGATCAAGTGAACATTTTTTGCGCCGCTTTGTTTGGCGGCATCGTGAATGGCCCGGCGTTCTACAGAAGTTGCTCCACAAGGAGTGCAGATCATAACATTCGGTTTACGGAATGCACCACCCATGATTTTTGCCGTTTTTTGCATAACGATTTTTAAGAGGTCGGTGGTTACTTCGAAATCGGCAATAACGCCGTCTTTAAGCGGACGGACAACACGGATGTGGCTTGGTGTTTTGCCCATCATCGCTTTTGCATCTTCGCCTATTGCCAGCACTTTATTTGTTTTTGTATCTAATGCAACAACTGAAGGCTCGTTTAAAATGATGCCTTTCGCTTTGGTGTATACTAAAATATTTGCGGTTCCTAAGTCAATACCAATATCTGTTGAAGAAAACATGCACAAACTCCTCCTATTATAAAACAAGTTCCTTTCGCATTTTACCACGAAAAAAACTAGTGAAAGAGAGAGGGGAGTTTTTTGTAACATTAAGAAGGACTAAAGGTAATTTTATGGCGCGTTAAATAGTTCTATATGTATGTTTTGTAATCATTTTGACATCTAATTGTATTATTCTTGTTAAGTATATGTCATTTGAAATAAAAAAAGAGGGCGTTAAGAACGCTCCTCTTCAAAATCTCGATATATTTTCGCTGGTATCGGATCAACATGTTCCGCATCGTGTGAATGCAGTTCTTTTCCAAGAAAATGCATAAGTGTTACGAAAAATAGGCCGATAACGACCATAAATCCAAGGGTGACTGCAATACCGTAAATCATATAGGACAACTCCTCTCCTGTTTATAATCATCAATAGACATTATACCGAAAAATCAACAGAAAATTAAGTGTCGATTTTCAGAACCTTAAAAAGCCCAATTGCCGTCTCTGAAAATCGGTTCACGCGTCCCGTCTTCCAATATGCCATCAATATCCATTTTATCAGAGCCGACCATAAAATCGACATGTGTAATGCTTTGGTTCAACCCGTGTTTTTCCAGCTCTTCAGTGGACATCGTTTTGCCGCCTTCGAGGCAGAATGCATAAGCGCTGCCAATGGCAAAATGGTTGGATGCGTTTTCGTCGAACAGAGTATTGTAAAATAAAATATTTGAAGCGGAAATTGGTGACTGATGCGGTACAAGCGCAACTTCGCCTAAGAAGTGTGAGCCTTCGTCCGAAGCCACCAGCTGTTTTAAAACTTCTTCTCCTTGAGCAGCTGTTACGTCCGTGATTCGGCCGTTCTCGAAAGTAATTTTAAACTCATCAATAATATTACCGCCATAGCTAAGGGGCTTTGTACTGGATACATACCCATTCACGCCTGTTTTATGCGGTACTGTGAAAACTTCCTCAGTCGGCATATTGGCCATGAATGCAGCGCCTTTTTCGTTCACCGAACCGGCACCGCACCAAAGATGGCCATCAGGAAGAGCAACTTCCAAATCGGTATTTGGAGATGTATAGTGCAATTTTTTATATTTCTTACTGTTTAGATAATCAACTTTAGTATGAAGTGTTTTGTCATGGGCAAGCCATGCTTCAACCGGTTCATCAAGATCTGCGCGTACTGCTTTGAAAATCGCTTCCCATAGCGCTTCAATTTGCGCTTCTTCGGCAAGGTCCGGAAAAACTTTTGCCGCCCATGCTTTGGAAGGAGCCGCAATCACAGACCAGCTCACCTTGTCCGATTGTACCATTTGGCGGTATTTGCTTAAAGCCGTTCCGGCCGCTTTTTGGGCAGCGGAAATTCGTTTCGAGTCAATGCCTTTCAGAAGGTCAGGGCTTTGAGAAACGATGCTGAGAAACGCCGCACCTTGTTCTGCCAACTGCTCACGCTCTTGGACTTTCCAAGCAGGAAACTCTGAAAACGATTCTTCGGGAGCCAATTCAAAACGCAATCGGCTTGTTTCATCATCGTTCCAATCAATATGTACCTGTTTTGAACCGTATTCATATGCTTTTTTCGCAATCAAACGTACTAGCGGGGCTGCTTCAATAGCTGCCGCGATATAAAGCGGTTGGCCAGGTTGAATGTTAACTCCAACAGTTACAACTAATTCAGCATATCGAGATAATTTATCATTAAAAGACGTCAATTAAATCTCTCCTCTCATCTTTTTCATAGTAGCAATATTCAATCACCCTTCGCAATGTATATTCGCCCATTTAGCAAAAAAAAGTCATAGGAGCCTCTTTTATTCGGCAAAACAAGATTGCAGCTGCAAATCCCTCTATGATTCCGCTCTATAAAATGTTTCCCAGGACTTTAAATACGGGTACAGAAAAAGAAGGGGATGAGAAGCATGAAAACAGATGTATTCATCAGCGGCGGCGGCATTGGCGGCTTGACGCTTGCACTCAAACTGGTGCAACGGGGAGTGAAAGTCGTCCTTGCAGAACGGCAGATTAAAGCTCCTGCCACATATAAAGGAGAATTGCTGCAGCCGAAAAGCATGAAGATTTTTGATGATCTGGGCTTGTTTGAAAAAGTCCATGCACGTGCCAATGAAATCAAAGTATTGGATATGCTCGAGTTGTCGAGTTCATTGAAAGTGCTTGACCAGTCTTTTATGGATTATAGTGTCCTTCCTGGTAAATACAGTGCCTCGTATATGATGCCACACGAAGAACTGAAGGGTTTGATGCTTCAGCTCGCCTCTACCTATCAACATTTTCATTATTTGAGTGGAAGTATATGCAAGGGCTTTACAAAACAGGCAGCATTGCTGCAAAGGGGAAAAGAACAGTTTGAAGTGGAGGCAGACTATTTTTTCGGTGCGGAAGGACGTTCTTCCATAACTCGAAAAGAAATGGGGATTGAAGTCAAACAAACTACTTATAATCACCATTTTCTGACTGTCACATTTCCACGGGATGAAAAATTTACAGACGGACAAATCGTCTCTACATACAATCGTTTTTTAGGTTTGTTTCCATTGCCAGATGGAAAAGTGAGAAGCGTGTATTTGATTCCTCAAGGGGATTACAAGCAGTTAAAAGAAAAACCGATTAGCCACTTCCATAAACTTTACACGGATTTAGCGCCAGTTGTAGATGGGTATGTACAAAAGTTGACGGACTGGAAAGAAATCCAGTTAATGATACCGGTCATGTTCCATGCACCTTCCTATGTGAAAGAAAATAAGGCGATCATTGGCGATGCTGCCCATGCCGTACACCCGATGGCGGGTGAAGGAATGAATATGGCCATTCAAGATGCCGATATATTAGGTGAATTGACAGCAGATATGCTTGAAAGCGGAAAAACCGATCCGGCTAATCTAACGTGGTACGAAAAGGTTCGTTATAGACGGGCTGATCATGTGCTGCAGCTAAGCCATTTGGCAGCCTTGGCTTATTCGTTCCCGTTCAAGCCGGTCAGTTTTATCAGAAAAAGAACATTTGAACGAATGGAAGAAGATCCGATTCTCCACTTTAAGCAGATGCTGAATGTTTCAGGTCTTGGCATGTGGAAAGAAAATTTTCATGACCGGTTCATTCAAGGGGGTCTTATGCCGATCCGGTCGAAGAATTTGCCGACGGACCTGAAAGAATTGAAATACTTTACAAGAGAAGATGATTACCCATGGAAAGTGGAGGGACTTTTATGATAGATGTAATGAAAATGCTGAAAGCACGAATGTATATGAAACGGAACGAACCTTTTTTATATAGTTGGCATGCCTATGTCGGCTATGAGCTGGACTTGTTTAAAGCGTTTGAAAGGCCGGTTACGAAGTTCGATGTTGCAGATGCTTTGCAGCTTGATGAAGCCTTATTGGAGCAATGGGTGAGTGTCGGGGTTTCTATAGGGCATTTGAAAGAAGCCGGCAGAAACCGCTACAAAACATGGAACACGTGGAAGCTGCCGAAGCCGAAAGGCCAAAACTCATCTGGTGTATTATTGAAAGAAATGATGGAATTGCATATCCCGACACTTCTCAGCTATCCTGAAATGATGCGGGAAGGGAAACGCCGCCATTTTGACGAGGAAAAACACGCGCCTACTGTTGCAGAGACCAGCCGTTTGCTTGAAGTTTTGGCCATGCCAAAAATGGCAAAACAATTAAAAGAGAAAAAAGGCGGAAACGTTCTTGATATCGGATGTGGTGAAGCTGGCTATATTAAAAAATTAGCTGAACGTTTTCCAAGCACTCAATTTACAGGAATAGAAATAAGTCCAACAGTCACTGAAACCGCAAAAAAATTAACCGCTGGACTGAACAACATCAACATTGAAAATGCAGATTTATGGAAATATGCGCCAGAAACTCCCCAAGATTTGATTTTGATGAACAACGTTATCCATTATATTGATTTGGAAGACCGCCAAAAACTTTACCATCAACTGGCCAGCTGGTTGAATGAAGATGGAGTGTTATCGATTGTGACACCGATCGCGGGCAGCACCGACAGTCCGCCATTCGCCAATGTTTTTAACAGCTTTTTCTCTTCCTTCGACAATTTATATCGTTTGCCGACTACCGAAGAACTGACCGAATGGGGCGCAGAAGCAGGATTCACCATGATCGGCATCCACACGGTCATAAAAGAAGGCAGCTGGTACATTGTGCAATACCAGAAGGAAAGCTGAAAAAGCTGTCGCGCTGAAAATAAAAAAGTCCCGGAAGAATTATTCTTCCGGGACTTTTTTATTTTCGCAAGGAACCTAATTCAGAAGCAATGGCTTCCATTTCATTAGGGCTGAATGAGTCGCGTTTGGCGACCATTTCGTACAACTCACGCAAGTCTTCATACTGAGAAGCGTTGAAGTGCTCAGACTTCATGGCATCGACGTTGACCATGCGCAATTTTGTTTTTATTTCTTCAATCATGAAGGTGACATTTTCATTTGATGGTTTTGATAAATCCATGATAAGTCCCTGCCTTTCAATTAAGTAAGAACTTCACTGTTTCAAAAGACGATGGTATGTCGCCAATGATACCGTTTGGTTCAACTGGCAATCAGCAAAAGGGGAACTTCTGCTGATTGAAGTTTCACTTTATCATTCCATTATTCAAAACGAATGTCAATTTCCAGAGCGTGCTGCTTCTTTTTCTTCTTTGATTTTTGAAACGATGCGCTTGGTTTCATACACGATTACACCGGACAAGCCAAGCAAGCCGATCAAGTTTGGTATCGCCATCAAGCCGTTCATGACATCAGAGAACATCCAGACCACATCAAGGGAAACCGTAGCCCCAATGAAAACAACTGCAATAAATATAACGCGGTAAACAATCAGTAAGCTTGGGTTCCGGAATAAATACTGGAAGCATTTTTCACCATAATACGCCCAGCCGATGATAGTGGAAGAAGCAAAGAAAATTAAACCGATTGCCACTACGATAGGTCCTGCAGGCCCTAAAAATTGTTCGAATGCAGCTGTTGTCAGCGCCGAACCTTGTAAACTCTTGTCGGTATACATGCCAGACATGACAATTGTAATTCCCGTGATTGAACAGATAACCAAGGTATCGATGAACACTTGTGTCATCGATACAAGCGCTTGACGGCCAGGCAAGTCTGTTTTCGCTGCTGCTGCTGCGATTGGTGCCGATCCAAGGCCCGCTTCGTTGGAGAATACGCCTCGTGCAACCCCATAGCGGATAGCTGCCCCGATTGCACCGCCTACAGCCGCTTCGCCTGTAAAGGCAGAACTGAAGATTGTCGCGATTGCCGGCAAAATCAATTCAAGGTTTAAAATCATGACAGTCAAGCCTGCAATAAGATAGAAAAGCGCCATGACTGGAACAAAATAGGAAGTAACTTTCCCAATTGCTGTGATACCACCTAAAATAACCGCGCCAGCAAAAATCATTAAAATCAAACCTGTAATCCAGGTAGGCACGTCAAAGGTATCGCGCACAACAATAGCGACGGAATTTGATTGAGTTCCATTACCGATACCAAAGGCGGCAATCGCTCCAAAAATTGCAAATAAAACGCCAAGCCATTTTTGTTTCAGGCCGTGCTCCAAATAATACATCGGCCCGCCGGCCATCTGCCCTTTAGCATCAACGATCCGGTATTTAACCGCCAATACTGCTTCTCCGTATTTAGTAGCCATCCCGAAGAAAGCAGAAAACCACATCCAGAAAACCGCTCCAGGACCGCCTAGTATAACAGCTGTTGCAACACCGACAATATTACCGGTCCCAACGGTAGCCGCCAAGGCGGTGGAAAGAGCCTGGAAATGGCTGATATCCCCTTGAGATGTTTTGTCTTGATTTTTTGTAAAAACCAATTTCAATGCGTAAGGAAGCAAGCGTATTTGTAAAAGGCCGATCCGCACTGTTAAATAAATTCCGGTTCCAACCAATAAAATTAAAAGCGGCGGCCCCCATACAAAACTGCTAATACTGCCTAGAATTGCTTCAATCCGTTCCATGTACTCATCCCCTTATCCTTCTGATATAGCTTTTGTTTTCTCTACCATTTCTCCCTTCTTAAGATTTTATATTCCAAAATATTAGACAAAGAGTCAAGGTTTTTTGAAAATAAAATTTACGAAGAGTTTAAAATTCAGTAGATTAGGGAAAAAATCCAAAGAGACGCAAGTACTATATTATTGGGAGGAATTCAGGATGAGCCAAAACAAATTAATGACAGGTATTTTAGTAGGAGCGGCAATGGGACTTATTGTTTCTCTATTTGACCGCAATACACGCAACGATGTTGTACGGAAATCAAAAAAATTAGGAAGTAATGCACAATATTACGCAACAAATAGAAGAGAATTGCAAACATTAGTTCAGCAGCAAGCTAACAAAGCGCAAAACCTTTATAACCGTATTTCAGAAGATGCATCTTACGTAGGGGAAAAAGTCAATGAGTTGAAAGAATTGACACCTCAAGTAAGAGAGCTGGCTTTAGAAACAAAAGAGGCGTTTGTTGAAACGAAAGACGCTGTCATCGATTCTAAAAACGATGTGATTGCAGCAGTTAAAGAGGATAATCCATCACCATCTACAACTTTAACTGATGGTGGAAGTTCATCTTCTTCATCAAATACTGGTGGCAGTTTATCAGCACCATCTTCATCAGGAAATAACAGTGGCAGTTCAAATTCTTACAATTCCGGAAAAAAGGCGTAATTGCCATTAGCCCCGGGGAAGAAGAAAAACGGCACCAATCGGAAGAGCGGCTGCATAATTTGCATATGTCTCATGACGTAAAAACCTTTTCCGGGTTTTTCAAAGAATTGAATAAAAGGATTTACGATGTCGACGTAATGGGAGTAGGAGCGCAATTAGCGTTCTTTTTCCTTTTGTCGATATTTCCTTTGCTCATTTTTTTGGTTACCCTCGTGCCTTATTTGAACTTGTCGGAAGAGCAAATCTACAGTTTCATTCAAGAAGTGGCACCTCACGAAGTATTTATACTGATTGAACATACGTTAAATGAACTGTTAACGACTCAAAATAGAGGGCTTTTGTCTTTCGGGATTTTGGCGATGATTTGGTCGGGCAGCATCGGAATGAATGCGCTTATCAAATCGTTGAATAGTTCCTATGGCGTTGCAGAAAGACGTCCAATCTGGGTTGCCCAAGGCATGTCGATGGTAAACACCGTTTTGCTGATGCTCATTTTGGCAGTTGCACTTGCATTACCGATTTTCGGCAGGCAGATCGGTCTTATCATCTTTACGTATGCCGGTTTGGAAGAAGGGTTTCTGGCCACTTGGAACGCTCTTCGATTTACCATTCCTGGCCTTATCATTTTTGTCCTTAGCTCCGTCATTTATTGGGTAGCCCCAAACGTTCGACTGGATTTTGCCAGTGTATTGGCAGGAGCGGCGTTTACCGCAATCGGCTGGCTCGGTGTTTCTTTTATCTTCTCCGTTTATATCAACAACCTTGCCATTTATTCGCCGACTTTCGGTAGTCTTGGCGGCATGATCATTTTGATGCTGTGGCTATATGTATGTGCCATGCTCTTGATGGTCGGCGGCCAAATCAATGCAGTTATGCAAGGGCGTCGCGATCTTAAAGCCACCGAAAAAAGCCAAGAAGATTAAAAAAATCCCTTAACCATTAAAGGCTAGGGGATTTTTTCTTATGTTATTCTTGTGCTTCATCAGGTGGAGTGACTTTAAATTGCTGCATTTTCTCATCCAGTTCGTCAACCATGGCAATCAAGCGGTCAATATCTTCAAGCTCGGTATCTTCCGGTTCAATCGCATCTAAAACTTCCAAAAACATATTCAAACGCTCTTTCATATAAACGACTTGTTCTTGTTTATTCGTTATGCCTTTGCCCATTCGGTACACCTCATTTCGCATGTTAATAGTAGCGGATAGCTGGGAAAATATCAACACATGTAGGCATTTAGAAAGAATTTTATTATGAAGTAGTTAGAAAATTTACATTCTTCAGTGTTTATGTTAAGGTAATGTTAATAAAAAGCGGGAGGGGATGAATAACAAACAATTAGTCGGCAATCTCGTTTTATAAAGGAGGGAATTTATACATTCAACCGGCGGCATAGCCGAGAATGTTATTATGAAAACACAAATGGATAGGATAAAAACTTAAAGGCTCATCCGCATTCTGCTAGCAGAAACGGACAGAGCCTTTTATAATGCGCATTTTCCTAATCTATAACTAGTAACAGGATTTTCCTCGATTCAAGCTACTTGCTTTTATCTTCATGCTGACTGATCTATTTCTTGTTATAAATTTATACTCTAAGCGCTCCATATGCTAATATGGTATTTGACTGAATTTTACAGAAGAATGCGTATTGCTGGGAGGATTTTATGACATATTTTTTAAGGAGCGAGCGCGCGCGTTTTTGGATTTTAGTAGCGATTGTTTCCATTTCAGGTTTTTCGCAAGGCATGCTGCTGCCATTGATTGCTGTTATTTTTGAACAAGATGGTGTATCTTCGGCACTGAATGGTTTAAGCGCTACAGGACTATACATAGGAACACTTGTTATTGCACCATTCATGGAACCAATTTTGCGGAAGTTCGGATTCAAGCCGTTAATTTTGTTCGGTGGGGCATTGGTGATTGTGTCGCTTTTATCGTTTCCCTTATGGAAAAGCGTCGCATTTTGGTTTGTGTTGCGTGTATTGATCGGTATTGGGGACCAAGCGCTGCATTTCTCGACGCAAACGTGGATAACCAGCACTTCGCCCCAGTATCGGCTAGGCCGCAATATTGCCATATACGGCATGTCGTTCAGCATCGGTTTTGGGGCGGGGCCTCTATTTGTGCCCCTCGTTAACATTTTTGAGCCATTGCCATTTATTGTATCGGCTATCTTATGTTTAATTGCTTGGTCTTTTGTATTTTTACTGAAAAATGGCTCTCCAGAAATTACAACCGGGGATATTCACTCGTCAAAAGGTGTTTTTGGACGTTTCCAAGCGGCCATTGCAATTGCCTGGATCGCATTTTTGCCGCCTCTAGGTTATGGCTTTTTGGAGGCTTCGTTAAACGCCATCTACCCGGTTTATGCGTTGCGGCAATCCATCGATGTTGCTTTGGTGTCTATTATATTGGCCGCCTTTTCAGCAGGTGCTATTGCAACACAGTTGCCGCTAGGTGTATTAAGCGACCGGATCGGCAGGAAAAACGTCTTGATCATTGCACTTGTTGGCGGAGCAGCGATATTTGGGGCGGCAAGCTTTTATGAAACGAACGCTTGGCTGACGGTAGCCTTTTTTGCAGGGGCTGGCATGTTTGTCGGATCAACTTTCTCTTTAGGCATTTCGTATATGGCGGATTTGATGCCCAAAGATCTGTTGCCCACCGGAAATTTATTGTGCGGCATCGCTTTTAGTATCGGCAGTTTGGGCGGGCCATTTTTAGGAGGCCTGTTTGTTGAATACGCTGAAGGTTTTAGTTTTCTATTGCTAATAGCGGCTATGTTGCTCTTCATCGGTTTCATTATCATATTGAAAGGCAATTCCAGACGGCAAGAAACTCCTGTATCGCAGGAGTAAATAAAAAAGGCGCAGAAAGCAATTTTGCTTCCTGCGCCTTTTGATTATTTCAATACGAGTTTTGTGACAGCTTCTACTTGAGCCGTTTGTGGAAACATATCAACAGGCTGAATATACTCGATTCGGTAGATTTTCGTTAATTGCTGCAAATCTTTGGCTAATGTTGACGGGTTGCATGACGTATAGACAAAGCGTTTCGGTTTTACTTTTAAAATTGTTTTCAATAGCGAATCGCCGAGCCCGGTACGCGGAGGGTCGACCGTCAATACATCCGGTACGAACCCTTCGTTGCTCCATGTTTCGAGCCATTTTTCTGCGGTGCCAGTAACGTATTTTGCAGTGACTCCCATTTTTTTGGCGTTGGATTTTGCATCCACAACACTGTCATGTATAACATCCATGCCCCGGAGCTCCTTCGCGCTATTGGCGAGCCATAAGCCGATAGTGCCAACGCCGCAATAAGCATCCACAACTGATTCCTTGCCGGTCAAGTCAGCAGCACGTTTGATTTCATCATACAACTTGACTGTCTGAACAGGATTAAGTTGGAAGAACGCGCGTGCTGACAAATCGAAAGCCAGTTCGCCAAGCTCTTCATGAATGGTATCCTTGCCGTAAAGCGTGACAGTCTCATCACCAAAAATCAAGGAAGTTTTTTCTTTGTTGATGTTCTGGACAATCGAAACCAAATTAATATCAATTTGTTTCAATTTTTCCATAAGCAATTCTTTTTGTGGAATCTTTGATCGGGTAGTAATTAACACAAGTTGAATTTCTCCGGTCTGCAATCCCGTGCGAACAACAATCGTTCGAATGATGCCTTTCATCGTCTTGCCGTCGTAAATCGGTATTTTCAGTTCTTCTAATATGCGCTTTACTGCATTAGTAATGACGGTGGTATCAGGATGCTGGACGATGCATTGTTCGATATCGAGCAGCTGATGCGAACCTTCCGCGAACAGCCCTGCAATGACCTTTGTTCCTTTCAATCTTGTCTGAAATTGGCTTTTGTTGCGGTAATGCCAAGGGTTTTCCATGCCGATTGTATGTTCAATCGGGACATTGACCCCTTTCAAATAACGTTCGAGTGCCTGGGTTACAAGATCCCGCTTTTCAACCAATTGCTGTTCATATGTCATATGCTGCAATTGGCAGCCGCCGCATGTTTCATAAATTGGGCACGGCGGTGTTTGGCGATGTGGGGACGCCTTCCGAATTTTCAAGACTCGTGCTTCTGCAAAATTGCGTTTAATGCTGGTCACTTGCGCCGTAATTTCTTCGCCTGGCAGCGCACCTTGCACGAAAACGACATTGCGTTTGAAATAGCCGATGCCTTCGCCGTTAATGCCGAGCCGTTTGATTGTCAAAGGAAACTTCTGTCCTTCTTCAAAGATGGGTTTTTCGTTCAATGTTCTCACGTCCTTCGATTAATCATCCTTTCATTATACCTCATTTGTAAAGATCAGCCAGTGCCGATTGCAAGTGAGGGAAGGTGAATTCGAAACCGTGCTTCTGTAAAACAACGGGAAGTGCTTGCTGACCTTCCAAAACAAGCCGGCTTTTCTCCCCAAGCGTAAGTTTTAATGCGGCAGAAGGAACTGGAATCCAGTGCGGGCGTCCAAGTGCCTTTGCAATTTCTTTGCCAAATTCCTTCATGCGTTCCGGATTGGGAGCCGTAACATTGAAAGGGCCTTCAAGTGTTTTCGTTTCGATGGCAAACTGGATAGCACGGGCAACATCGTGAATATGAATCCAGGAAAGCCACTGTCTGCCTGAACCGACCGTACCGCCGCCAAATAATTTATAGGGAAGTGCCATGAGAGGCAACGCCCCGTCGTCTTTGCCCAAAACGATGCCGAATCTGCCGTAGGCTACGCGGATGCCAAGCGCTTTCGCTTGATCCGCAAGTTGTTCCCAATCAATTACTGTTTTAGCGAGAAAGTCGTTTCCGTAATTTGTGGACGCTTCCGTGTAAGTTGCAGATTGTGAAGCAGGATAAATGCCCACGGCGCTTGCATTAATCAACGCTTCAGGTTTTTTGTCAAGGGCTTTTAATATGCGCAAAACTTCTTTTGTGGCGCTTATCCGGCTATCATGGATTTCTTTTTTCTGTTCGTTGCTCCAACGTCCGGCGTTGATTGAAGCGCCAGCTAAATTTACAAACGCGTCCATTCCTTCAAGTTGCTTTTCCGGCTGCGCTCCTTCTGTCAGCCATTCTACATAAGAAATGCCTAATGATGATTGCTTTGGATGCCTCGTCAAAATGTAAATTTCCCAGCCTTGCATGTGCAATAAGCGCGTTAATTCCTTTCCGACAAAACCGGTTCCGCCCGTGATTGCTATTTTCATCTCCATCGCCTCCATTTCCTTTATTCTACCCGGAATCCATGCATTTAAGCTTGCATAAGGTGTATAATAAATGGAGAAGAGAGGTGCCGGTTAATGCCGATTATTACAAAAATCTCGCAAGGTAAAAATAACCCTGAAAGATACAATATCTTCTTTGAGGAGAAGTTTGCTTTTAGTGTGGATGAAGCGGTACTGGTCAGGTACCAGCTCACAAAAGGGAAAGAATTGGATCAATGGACCATTGAAGAAATGGTATTTGAAGATCAAATCCGAAAAGCGTTCAATGCAGCTTTGCATTATCTTGGATTTCGTATGCGAAGCGAAGGAGAAGTGCGAACAAAGCTGAAAGAAAAAGAATACGGCGATGCCGTCATAGATGAAGCGGTTAAAAAGTTATATGAACTGAAATTTCTAGATGATCGTGCATTTTCAGAAGCGCTTATGCGGACGCAAATGAAGTCCGGAAAAAAAGGGCCAAGAGCCATTCAGCAAGACATGCAAAAGAAAGGAATTGACAAACAAATGCAAAAAGACGTTTTAGATTCCTATTCAGAAGAAGAGCAGTTGGAAATCGCAAGAGGATTGGCAGAGAAAATCGCAACGAAAGAACAAAAGAAAACCCCAAGCCAAATCAAACAAAAAATTAATGACTTCTTGATGCGAAAAGGCTACTCGCGTGCAATTATCCAGCAAGCAGTTGAAGGGCTGGACCTGGAAAAAGATGAAGACCAGTGGACGGACAGTGTGAAAGAACAAGGCGATAAATTATGGAGAAAACATAGCAGTAAATTGACGGGCTATGATTTGAAATCGAAAGTCAAACAAGGTTTATATCAAAAAGGTTTTCCGGCAGAAGTAATCAATGAATATTTAGATATGAAGGAGCAAGAAAATGACTGAGCATAAGCGTTATAGCCAGATGACTGAACATGAATTGCGCGCTGAAATCGCGCGCTTGAAAGAAAAGGCGAGAAAAGCAGAGCAGCTCGGCATAGTCAACGAGTTTGCAGTGCTGGAGCGTAAGGCCATTATGGCAGCCGCCTATTTGATGGATCCAAATGATTTTAAAAAAGGCGAAGTATATCGGATCGAGGGCGATCCGGGTAAATATTTCAAGATTGATTATTTTAACGGCCGTTTTGCTTGGGGATACCGTCTCGGCGGCGAAAGGCATTTGGAAGCATTGCCGATTTCCATGCTCCGTCCATTGAAAGAAGGGATGTAACAGGATGAATGAAAAGATTGAAGAATTGACCGCTGAATTGCAAGAAAAAAATCCGAATTTGTCAGAAGAAAAAGCTCGTGTGTGGATTGAATTATTGGTATCGGATTTCGAGGCTTCTTACGCCAAAGCCGGTTACGATTACCAGGGGACGGCTGTGGTTGAAAAAGTCATCCGCCAATGGATTCAAAGCTACGGTGACAAAATCCATGAATTTGCCGGACGCAATCCGAAATACGCACATTTGCTGAACGAACAAGATTAAATGAAAAAACGCACACTGCCAAAGTGTGCGTTTTAGCTTGTTATAAAAGAAACCTTTTTTTGTAGTTGGTGTCCCAAAGTACGGACCAATCTCCAACTCCAAGCGTGAGAGAAAAAAACTTCCGGTTTTCGCTAATTCATACTAAAATCCAGTTTTTCTCTCAACTTATCTTCGCTGAAGATCCAGCCGGTGTAGGACTGAATCACTTTGCATTCATGATTCAAGCGTGCAACGGCAACGAACGGATAGTAGTCGTTGCTGCGGTATCGCAAGTCGATCAAACGGACTTCGTAAATATCGTCAATTTCACTAATTTCCCATCGGTAAAGAGGGGAGAAAGAAACGAACGCCGCTACGTTTTTGTCTTTTAAAGCAGCCTGCATCAAATTGGAAGTCGGCAACGGTGTTTTCGGAAATTTGTCGTAAATATTGATTGACCGACCGTAAGCCCGTCCTACATAATGGTGGCGCTTAGAGTCTGCCGCAATACGCCATTGAAAAAAGCGCATAGTCGGTGCGACAATGATTTCTTCGGCGTCTGGGATAGTGTTGCGGACAGCATGCTTTACTGCCGATTGCACTGCGAAACGGATCACATAGTAAAAGAATAGAACAACGTATAAGGTAGCGATCGTCCAAACCGGGTTTGTGCCGAACGCCCAGAACATCAAAGCGATCAGATGGGCGCCGAAAATGATCGGATCAAACGTATTGATGACACTAAGCGCGACCCATTTGTTTGAGAATGGCCTAAGAGCTTGTGTACCATACGAATTGAAAATATCCACAAAGACGTGAAGAAATACAGCTAAAAACGTCCAAAGCCACAGATGGAGTAAGTTGGCTTCTTGGAAGATCATTCCTAAAACAAAGGTTATTAAAATCGGCCAAATGATAACTGCCGGTATGGAATGAGTAATGCCGCGGTGATGCCGGATATAAACGGCATTATTTCGTAATTTTAAAACCGTATCAATATCAGGGGCTTGAGAGCCGATGATGGTTCCTGCGATTACCGCAGTCATGGTGATCGGATGTCCAGCTACTGCCGGATCAGCCATGGCAAGGCCGCCAAGTGAAATGCCCATCACAATGTGGGTGCCTGTATCCATTGCTTCATCCCCTTTCTTTAAAAGATAACTTTTGTCTGTAATCGCTATATTTTGTTAAAATAATAACACTTACTAATGATGCTACAATACCCGAAATTCTTGGGAAATAATCTTCCCAATTGGAGGCAATGACAATCAACATCGATAAAAAGCAATTTCAAGAAGATTTAATTGGATGGTTTTTAGCAGAAAAAAGGGATTTGCCGTGGCGGCGCACTGCAGATCCTTATCAAATATGGATTTCTGAAATTATGTTGCAGCAGACGAGGGTAGATACCGTTATCCCGTATTACAAACGATTTGTCGAGAAATTTCCGACATTGTATGACCTTGCAGAAGCGGATGAGCAAATCCTGCTAAAAGAATGGGAAGGGCTCGGTTACTATTCCCGTGCGCGCAATCTGCAGGCTGGAGTTAAAGAAGTGGCGGAAAATTACGGCGGCATTGTGCCGGACAACCGAAAAGATTTTTCTTCTCTAAAAGGAGTCGGACCGTACACAGCCGGTGCCGTCTTGAGCATCGCTTACGGCATTCCTGAACATGCCGTTGATGGAAACGTCATGCGCGTGTTATCGCGGATTTTGTTGATTGAAGAAGATATTGCCAAGCCGAAGACACGTAAATTATTTGAAGAAGCGGTGACCGAAATCATCAGCCATGAAGATCCGTCGTCATTCAACCAAGGGTTGATGGAGCTCGGAGCTTTAATTTGTACACCGACATCGCCGAAATGTTTGTTGTGTCCGGTGCGGGAACATTGCGCAGCTTTCGATAAAGGCAAACAGCATGATTTGCCCATCAAAACAAAGGCGAAGAAAAACAAGGCCATGCAGTTTGCAATGATAGCGATTAAAGAAGGAGACGCCATCTTAATGGAACAACGGCCGACCACTGGATTGCTGGCAAACATGTGGCAGTTTCCAATGATGGAATTAACAGATGAGGTGCTCCCGCTCCAAATTGAGGAAGAGCTTTCCGAGAATTTCAGCGGTGTAGTTGATGGCGTTGAAAAAATAACTTCTTTTAAACATGTCTTTTCTCATTTAACATGGAATGTGGATGGCTTTATTGCCAAAGGAAAAAATTTAAAGATTCCTCCCCATATGAAATGGGTGACGGCAGAAGAACTGGATTTATTGCCGATAGCTGGACCTGTTCAAAAAATGAAAACAGCATTACAACTTAGAGGAGATGTGTGATTATGGCAGAACAAAAAGTAGCATTAGTAACAGGAAGCAGCAGAGGACTCGGCAAGGCGATGGCAATTGCGCTTGCTGACCAAGGGTATGACATTGTGGTCAACTATGCCCGCAGCAAAACTGCTGCACTTGAAACGGTTAAAGAAGTGGAAGCGCGTGGTCAAAAAGCGTTGCTTGTACGCGCCAATGTCGGCGACGTTGAAAAATTGCGCGGCATGTTTGAAACGATCAAAGAAGAATTTGGCCGTTTGGATGTATTTGTTTCCAATGCAGCTTCTGGCGTTCTTCGCCCAATCATGGAGTTGGAAGAATCTCACTGGGACTGGACGATGAACATCAACGCTAAAGCCATGCTGTTCGGAGCGCAGGAAGCTGCGAAGTTGATGGACAAAGGCGGCAAGATTGTCGGTATTTCTTCGCTCGGCTCAATCCGGTATTTGGAGAACTATACAACAATCGGAGTATCAAAAGCGGCTGTTGAATCCATCACCCGCTATTTGGCTGTGGAACTAGCGCCTAAAGGAATCTCGGTCAATACGGTTTCCGGCGGAGCGCTTGACACAGATGCGCTGAAACATTTCCCGAACCGCGAGGAATTACTGAATGATGCACGCATTAATACGCCAGCAGGGCGCATGGTTGAAATCGACGACATGGTCAAAACGGCGCTGTTCTTGATTTCAGATGCTGCAGACATGATTCGCGGACAGACAATTATCGTCGACGGCGGCCGCTCAGTCGTCCTATAATCCTTTGGTCCTTCCGTCTTATTACTGTATGTTTTCAGAATTGATTGATATAATGTTGAAATAGCAGAAAATATAGGGTTTAGACAAGAAGGTGGGATGGTACATGGCGATTCCTGCGGAGGGAGAAACGATACAAATCCACAGTTACAAACACAACGGCCGAATCCACCGTGTCTGGCAGGAAACAACTGTACTAAAAGGAACAAACAACATTGTAATTGGTGCAAATGAGCGGACGATGGTGACAGAATCCGATGGCAGAACGTGGTTGACGCGTGAACCATCCATTTGTTATTTCCACGCGGAACATTGGTTTAATATCATATGCATGCTGCGTGAAGATGGGGTCTATTATTATTGCAATGTAAGTTCTCCATTCGTTTATAATAATGGATCTTTAAAATACATCGATTATGATTTGGATGTAAAAGTGTTTCCGGACATGTCATACACGCTGTTGGATGAAGACGAATATGAGGAACATAAACGGCAAATGGGATATCCTGAAGTGATCGATCAAATTCTTCATCGCAATGTGGAAAAGTTGATCGGCTGGATCAAACAGCGGAGAGGCCCATTCGCCCCGGACTTCATTGAAGTATGGACGAATCGCTATGAATTTCATAGGCAATACAAGATTCGTGAGTAAAATGAAAGCCTGTTGCCTGGCAACAGGTTTTTCATTTTGAAAAGATTGGAGTGAAAGCCTTGAGCAGCATGAAGCGTTACATGAAGTTTGTCAAACCGTACAATTGGCAAATTTTCTTAACTATAGTCATTGGAATATTTAAATTCGCCATTCCGCTTTTTATCCCGTTGCTTATCAAAATCGTAATTGATGACATTATCGGAGCAGAAGCTTTATCAAGTAGTGAAAAGCTAAGGCAGCTTTACATGTGGCTTGGCGGTACTGCGATTCTGTTTTTTATTTTCCGTCCTCCTATTGAATACTACCGTCAGTACTATGCGCAACTTGTCAGCAATAAAATCCTCTACGACATTCGTCAGGAACTATACGGCCACATGCAGCGCTTAAGCTTGCGCTTTTATGCCAACACACGGGCAGGGGAAGTGATTTCCCGAGTCATAAACGATGTAGAGCAAACGAAAAACTTTGTCATGATTGGCTTGATGAATTTATGGCTTGACCTTGCGACCATTCTGATTGCGATTGGCATTATGCTGACAATGGATGTTCCGCTGACACTTGTTACGCTCCTGGCATTTCCATTCTATGCTTTCAGCGTCAAATATTTCTTTGGCCGCTTGCGGGACTTGACGCGCGAACGCTCTCAAGCGTTAGCGAATGTCCAAAGTTATTTGCATGAGCGAGTCCAGGGAATGAGCATCATCAAAAGCTTTGTACTGGAAAAACATGAACAAAAAATCTTCGATGCAAACAATGATCAATTTCTTGAAAAGGCGGTTGATCATACGAAGTGGAATGCCAAAGCATTTGCGGTCGTCAACACCATAACCGATATCGCTCCATTATTAGTGATAGGCTATGCCGGCTATCAAGTAATACAGGGAAATCTTTCAGTCGGAACAATGGTAGCATTTATCGCTTATATTGAACGCTTGTACAATCCGCTTCGCCGTCTGGTCAATTCATCCACCACCTTGACTCAATCATTTGCGTCGATGGACCGCGTTTTTGAATTGATGGATGAAGATTATGATGTGAAGGATAAAGAAAATGCCCGCGATTTAAAAAACGTGGATGGAAAACTGGAATTCCGTGGTGTTTCTTTCCATTACAGCGATAGTACGGAAGCAGTCCTGTCCGATTTGAACTTCACGGTCAAGCCAGGTGAAACGGTTGCGTTTGTCGGAATGAGCGGCGGCGGGAAATCCACCATCGTTTCCCTTATTCCAAGATTTTACGACGTAACGGACGGCAGCATTTTAATGGATGGCCATAATTTAAAAGATGTCACGATCCATTCGCTTCGGGACCAGATCGGTTTAGTGCTGCAAGATTCAATTTTATTCAGCGATTCGGTAAAATCCAATATTCTTATGGGCCGTCCTGGCGCCACGGATGAAGAAGTGGTAGCGGCGGCGAAAGCGGCAAATGCACACGAATTTATCGAATTGCTGCCGGAAGGCTACGACACCAAAGTAGGTGAGCGTGGCGTCAAGTTGTCTGGCGGGCAAAAGCAGCGTGTGGCGATTGCCCGCGTTTTCCTAAAAAATCCGCCAATCCTTATTTTGGATGAAGCGACATCCGCGTTGGATCTGGAAAGCGAATCTTTGATCCAGGACTCGCTTGAAAAATTAGCGCATGACCGGACCACCTTGATTGTCGCGCATCGTTTATCGACCATTACCCATGCTGACCAGATCCTTGTAATCAACCACGGCAAATTGGTTGAAAAAGGAACCCACGACGAATTGATGAAGCGCCAAGGAATATACCATAATCTGTTTCAAGTACAGCATTTCGTATAATAGTGCTTAAGCCCCCATTTTAGGGGGCTTTTTTATATATTTGGAATGAGTCTAAAAGCCGGAAGTTTTTAGGATACTATTGCAATCAACCTAATATTACGTATAATAAGAATAAAAATAATTTTCAGAACAATGAAGCGGAAAAGGGGTGAGGATGTGGGGGAGCGCAAAAAGATATTAGATGTAAAAGGGTTAAAAACGTCCTTTTTCACAGATGATGGAGAAGTTCCGGCTGTGGATAATGTAGATTTTCACATACGAGAAGGGGAAGTGTTAGGCATCGTAGGAGAATCCGGTTGCGGAAAAAGCGTTACTTCCTTGTCGATTATGGGCCTTGTGCCAAGCCCACCTGGAAAGATTACCGGCGGTGAAATTTTATTTCAGGATAAAGATTTAACCCAGCTGCCTGAGAAAAAAATGCGTGGAATCCGCGGTAATGATATTGCGATGATTTTCCAGGAGCCTATGACTTCTTTAAATCCTCTTTTTACAATCGGCGATCAATTGAGAGAAGCAATTAAAATCCACAAACGCGACTGGTCAAAAAAACAAATTCAGGACCGCGCTGTTGAAATGATGCGTTTGGTCGGTTTGCCGCGTGCGGAAGATTTGATGAAAGAATATCCTCATCAACTGTCAGGCGGAATGCGGCAGCGGGTCATGATTGCAATGGCTTTGTTGTGCGATCCAAAAGTGCTGATTGCTGATGAACCGACGACCGCCCTCGATGTAACGATCCAAGCCCAAATATTGACCTTGATTAAAAATCTAAACGAAAAATTAAATACTGCAGTTTTATTGATTACCCACGATTTGGGTGTAGTGGCGGAAACGTGTGAACGGGTGATCGTCATGTATGCAGGAAAAGTGGTCGAGGAGGGTCCAGTGGAAACGATTTTCAAAGATCCGCAGCATCCTTATACGCGCGGACTTCTTGAATCTGTGCCAGATATGCGCTTTAAGAAAGAACGCCTTTACTCTATTCCAGGAAACGTGCCAAAACCTGGAACTATCCATACGGGATGCAAATTTGCCCCGCGCTGCGAATTTGCCTTTGACCGATGCATCACTGAAAATCCAGACTTGTATCAAACAGCGGGCAACCACAAAACACGCTGTTTCCTATTTGATCCAAAGGAGGCAACGGCGCATGACCGAACCGCTATTAAAAGTTGAAGGACTTAAAAAATATTTCCCGATAAAGTCGGGGCTGTTTGGGCAAGTAAAGAACCATGTAAAAGCTGTCGATGATGTTTCGTTTACTGTTGCCGAAGGCGAAACTTTAGGTATCGTAGGTGAATCCGGTTGCGGAAAATCGACGACCGGACGAATGCTTATGCGCTTATTGGACCCAACAGAAGGCAAAGTGTTTTTTGATGGCCAGGAGCTTACCAAACTTTCCAATCAGGAAATGAGAAAAGCGCGCCGTGACATTCAAATGGTATTTCAAGATCCCTATGCCTCGTTGAATCCGCGCCACACCATCGAAAAAATTCTGATGGAGCCGTTAAACGTCCACAACATCGGCGATCCGAAAGAACGAAAAAAGAAAGTACATGAGTTTCTAGAAATTGTCGGTCTCAGCAGCTATCATGCCAAACGCTATCCGCATCAATTCAGCGGCGGACAGCGCCAGCGCATCGGCATTGCCAGAGCATTGATGACGAATCCAAAGCTGATTATTGCAGATGAGCCAGTTTCAGCCCTTGATGTTTCTATCCAGGCGCAAGTATTGAACTTGATGCAGGATCTTCAAAAGGAGCTGAAACTTACTTATATATTCATTGCCCATGATCTTGGGGTAGTCCGTCATATCAGTGATCGCGTAGGCGTAATGTATCTGGGGCAGATGGCGGAACTAGCCAACAGCGAAGATCTTTACGAAAAGCCGCTGCATCCGTATACGCAGGCCCTGCTCGCTGCTGTTCCCGTACCGGATCCGGATTTCAAACGGGAGCAAATTGTGATCAAAGGGGATATTCCAAGCCCGGCAAATCCTCCAAGCGGCTGCAGGTTCCATACGCGCTGCCCTTTTAAGATGGATATTTGTGAAACAACAGTGCCGATTTTTGCAGAAGTTGAAAAAGGTCATTCTGTAGCCTGCCATCTTTACGAAGAGTCCAGGCCGCAATGATAATAAAAAACACAAACGGAGGGGTTAATTTGGGAAATAAAAAGTTCTTGTCACTAGCATTGCTTATGCTGATGCTATTGTCGACAGCGCTTTACGGCTGTAGTTCAGGAAACACTTCAGAAGGCACCGAAAGCGGTGGCGGAGATGAAGAGGAAACAGCGGAAGAAAAAACACTGATCTTTGGACGCGGCGGTGACTCTGTATCCCTCGATCCAATCGTAGTAACTGACGGCGAGTCTTACAAAGTCACGAAAAACATTTTTGATACATTGGTAAACTTTGGTGAGCAAGATACAGAAATTCACCCTGGATTAGCAAAAGAGTGGACAGCGGCTAAAGATGGCCTGACGTACAACTTTGTATTGGAAGAAGGCGTGAAGTTCCATGACGGAACAGATTTCAATGCAGAGGCAGTTGTTAAAAACTTTGAACGCTGGGCAGGCGGAGATGCTGATAAATTCCCTTACTATGGTTCAATGTTTGGCGGCTTCGGCAGCGATGAAGGCCATGTTATCGAATCAGTTACTGCAACTGGCGATTACGAAGTAGAATTCAAATTGAAACGTCCACAAGCGCCTTTCTTGAAAAACTTGGCGATGAGTTCTTTCGGGATTGCATCACCAACTGCTTTTGAAGAAGCTGGCGACAAGTTCGGCGACAGCCCAGTAGGAACCGGGCCATTCAAATTTGTCGAATGGAAACGCAACGACACAGTAACGTTAGAAAAATTCGATGAGTACTGGGTCGAAGGCGAACCGAAATTGGATAAAGTTGTATTCCGTTCGATTCCGGACAACTCGGCTCGTTTGAACGCGTTATTGTCTGGTGAAATTGACTTGGCAGATGGCATCACGCCATCAGACGCAACAACTATCGAAGGAAATGCCGATCTTCAATTGTTCGAGCGTCCTTCCATGAACATAGGCTACTTAGGATTGACGAATACACGCGAACCTTTTGATGATCCAAAAGTGCGTCAAGCAATGAACTACGCAATCGATAAACAAGCTATTGTTGATGCATTCTTCGAAGGGCGTGGAGATGTTGCGGCAAACCCGATTCCACCATCAATCAGCGGATACAACGATGACATCGAACCTTATCCGTATGATCCTGAAAAAGCAAAAGAACTATTAAAAGAAGCTGGACTTGAAAATGGCTTTGATATGGAGCTATATGCAATGCCAGTTCCTCGTCCGTATATGCCGGATGGCCAAAAAGTGGCGGAAGCAATTCAGAAAAACTTATCGGATATTGGTGTTAACGCTAAAATCGTTTCGTTTGAATGGGCTACTTATCTTGAAAAAGCAGCAGCTGGAGAAGCAGACGCTTTCTTATTAGGCTGGACAGGGGACAACGGCGATGCCGATAACTTCCTATATGTATTGCTCGACAAAGACAATATCGGTTCAAATAACTACGCATATTACGAAAATCAAGAATTACACGATATCTTGATCAAAGCGCAAACAGAAGTGGATGAAGACAAGCGTAATGAATTATACGCGCAAGCTCAAGAAATTATCCACGAAGATGCACCATGGGTTCCGCTTGCGCATTCAACGCCATTATTAGCGGGCGGGAAAAATGTAACGAACTTTAAAGCACACCCAACAGGCTCTGATAAACTATCGACTGTTGATTTGCAGTAGGCATTCTAAGGAGAGAGGTCATATTGATTTCTCTCCTTTTTTCTTAGGTTAACCAATTTCAGATGATTTTTTATACATACTGCAAGGGATGGAGAGGTGGAGAAAATGCTTCACTATATTGGTAGCCGTATTTTCCAATTGATTCCGGTCTTGTTGGGCATGACTTTTATCGTATTCCTGATCATCCGCGCGATACCGGGAGATCCGGCTCAAGTTATTTTAGGCCAGCAAGCATCCGAAGAAGCAATAAAAGCATTAAGAACGACGCTCGGTTTAGATAATCCTTGGTATATCCAATACTTTGAATACTTAAAAGGGCTCTTTACCGGTGATTTAGGAGAATCACTGCGTACCAGAAATCCAGTGGCAGATGAAGTATGGCCATATTTGGCGGCTACTATTGAATTGTCTGTATTCGCCATCATCATTGCTGTTATTATTGGCATCAACGCAGGCATCATCTCCGCTTGGTTTCAAAATTCATGGTTTGATTATTTGGCGATGATCATTGCACTTATTGGAGTATCCATGCCGATATTCTGGCTGGGGTTGATGAATCAATGGATTTTCTCAATTGAATTAGGGGTTCTTCCAACGACAGGAAGAGAAAATGTCCGTGATCCGGTTGATGTTATAACGCACTTTTATTTGATCGATACATTGATCCAAGGGAATTTCGCCCAATTTTCCATTGTCTTGAAGCATTTGATATTGCCAGGAACCGCACTTGCGACAATTCCGATGGCCATCATTGCACGGATGACCCGCTCGAGTATGCTCGAAGTGATGCGCTCTGATTATGTTCGGACTGCACGTTCGAAAGGATTGAAAATGTTCCGTGTAGTCTACAAACATGCTCTGAAAAATGCGATCATCCCAGTTTTGACCATTATCGGACTTCAAATGGGCTTGCTTCTTGGCGGAGCTATTTTGACAGAAACCATCTTTGGGTGGCCAGGAATCGGCCGCTATATTTACGAAGCGATCGGTTTCCGGGATTATCCAGTTATCCAATCCGGAATTTTAATTGTCGCGTTTATTTTTGTCATGATCAATTTGCTAGTGGACATGCTTTATGGTTTGATCGATCCGCGCATTAAATATGAATAGGAAGGAGGAGAAGCAGAATGGCACAATCAGCTATCGATAAAAATGAAATGAAAATGGAAAAAGTGGCGGGGCCTTGGAAAGAAGCATGGCGAGGATTCCGAAAAAGCAAAGTGGCAGTAGTCGGTATGGGAATTGTTCTCTTTTTTGTCTTAATGGCGATTTTCGGTCCGCTTTTTACCCCACAAGGAATCAACGAACAGAATTTGGCCAATAAGCTGCTGCCTCCTTCCAGTGAACATTGGATGGGCACAGACGATTTTGGCCGAGATATTCTGTCGCGAATTGTATACGGCGCAAGAATATCCTTATGGGTCGGCTTTTTAGCGGTTATCGGATCTGCTGTCGTGGGCAGTACATTAGGAATTATTGCTGGCTATTATGGCCGTTGGGTAGATACCATCATATCCCGCATTTTTGATATCATGTTGGCATTTCCAAGCATTTTGTTGGCGATTGCGGTAGTATCGGTCCTTGGGCCATCGCTACGCAATGCATTGATTGCTATTGCGCTGATCAACGTGCCAAACTTCGGGCGTTTGATCCGTTCAAAAGTATTGAGCATTAAAGAAGACGAGTATATTATGTCTGCAAGAGCGATTGGAATGAAAGACAACAGAATTTTATTTTCTCATATTTTGCCGAATTCTATGGCGCCAGTTATTGTGCAAGGGACACTTGCAATTGCAACTGCCATTATCGAAGCGGCTGCACTCGGATTTTTAGGGCTCGGCGCACAAGCGCCGTCTCCAGAATGGGGGAAAATGCTGGCGGATTCCAGGTCTTACTTGACCAATGCGCCTTGGACCATGATTTTTCCCGGTATTGCCATCATGCTGACGGTTTTAGGATTTAATTTAATGGGCGACGGTCTGCGCGATGCGCTAGACCCGCGGATGAAATCATAAAAAACGTGCCTGGGCAATTGCCCAGGCACGTTTTTTAAATGGTGTTTTCCAATTCAGAACCCACTTCATCCGAGTGGTAATTCAAATAAGCGATAATAAGCAGATCCAAATGCTCCAATTGTTCTTCGTAATCCAAAATTGCAGATAATATATGCATCAAATGATAAGTTGAAAATTCACTTGCTGTATCTTCATGGGCTAAATTGATTTCTCTGATAAAAACATCCATTACTTCATGGCGTTTTAACACGGCATCTGTTCCTGCTGTTTCACTATGTTCAGGCCGCAGCTTTCCGACATATTTCATATACAATTGTTCGTGATAGCTAGCCAAGCTTTCGAGCCGTTCCTGCACCATCATATGGAAATGCTCGGGAAGATCGGTCATTTCGTTCTCATAACGGTGAAGCCGTTTGAGCACATCCAAACTCTTTTTAGAAGTGGCGATCATTTGCCGGTATAAGACCAGTTTTCGGGCTTTTATAAATTGTTGCTTTTTTGTGTAGTTGCGTTCGTCTTTATAAAATGAATACCACTGATCTACTTTATCCAGTTTATCGGATAATTTACTGATATCGTTTTTGACAGAAGAATAGTCGGATGCGTGCCGGATGGAAACACGTATCCAGCGAATCACTTCTTCCGTCACTTGATGGATGGATGTAAAGAGCCGCGTTTCGTATTTAGGCGGTAGAAAAATCATATTGACGATAAAGGCAGACAAAATGCCGAGCAGTATTGTTAAGAACCGAAGCCCTGCAAACTCCAGGAACTGTTCTTGATGCGATTCCATAATGACAATAAGCGTCACAAGCGTTAAAGGAACCGGGTTATTAAGATTCAACTTCACCATAATAACAATTGCCAAAACAGCGGCAAGCCCAATCGTCAAATAATTAGAACCGATCGTCAATACAAAGATGATTGCAAGAATGGCTCCAATCAAATTGCCGTATATTTGGTCCAAGACTGTTAGGTATGACCGATATACTGAAGGTTGTATAGCAAAAATCGCAGATATTCCCGCCACGAAAGGTATTGGCAGATTTAGCCAATTAGCCAAAAACAATGCTAAGGAAATTGCTATGCCAGTTTTAAATATACGTGCGCCCAATTGCATGTTATGAAGCTCTCCTTTCTTTTACGATGGCGGATTTTCTCGATCAAAGCTGTCTGAATGCTTCGCGGACAGCCTGGATTGAAATTTCAACATCTTCTTTTGTGTGCTCAGTGGTTAAAAACCATGCTTCGTATTTTGAAGGGGCTAGGTTAATGCCTTGCTCAAGCATCAATTTGAAAAAACGCCCAAAAATTTCCCCATCTGTTGCTTCAGCTTGTTCGTAATTTTCAACTTTCACATCTGTAAAGTAAATCGTTAAGGCGCCTTTCAGGCGATTAATGGTAATAGTGATGCTGAACTCTTTTGCAGCTGCAAGAATCCCTTCCTCAAGAAGACGGCCAAGTTCGTCCATTTTCTCGTATACACCATCCTCACGAAGCACTTCTAGACAGGCAATGCCCGCTTGGATAGACGCTGGATTTCCAGCCATTGTTCCCGCCTGGTATGCTGGTCCAAGAGGAGCGACTGTCTCCATGATTTCTTTTTTGCCGCCGTATGCACCAATCGGTAAACCGCCGCCGATGATTTTGCCGAGTGCAGTTAAATCCGGAACCAAACCAAGAAGGTCCTGCGCGCCGCCATAGTGGAAACGGAAAGCCGTTATAACTTCGTCATAAACAATCAAAGAGCCTTTTTCTTTTGCGATGCGGTGAACTTCTTCTAAAAAACCTTTTTTCGGTTCCACAATGCCGAAATTTCCAACAATCGGCTCTACTAGGATACAGGCAATTTCTTCTCCCCATTTGTCCATGGCTTCTGAAAAAGCGTCAGGGTCGTTAAATGGAATGGTAATCACTTCTTCAGCAATTGTTTTGGGTACGCCAGCAGAATCGGGCGTTCCAAGAGTAGCCGGTCCGGAACCAGCTGCAACAAGAACGAGATCAGAGTGTCCGTGATAGCAGCCGGCAAATTTCATAATTTTCGTGCGGCCGGTATAGGCGCGTGATACGCGGATTGTGGTCATGACCGCTTCCGTGCCGCTATTGACAAAGCGCACTTTGTCCATATTAGGCATTGCGTCTTTCAACATTTTGGCGAAAGTGATTTCATGCCGTGTCGGCGTTCCATATAAAATGCCATTTTCTGCGGCATGAGTGATGGCTTTTGTGATGTGCGGGTGGGCGTGTCCGGTGATGATCGGTCCATAAGCTGCCAAATAATCGATGTATTTATTTCCATCGACATCCCAAAAATAAGCGCCTTTTGCGCGTTCCATGGAAACAGGCGAACCGCCACCTACAGCTTTATAGGATCGTGATGGACTGTTGACTCCGCCAACGATGTGCTGCAATGCTTCTTCGTGCAGTTGTTCCGAGATTGTATGTTTCATTTTAAAGCCTCCTATTTATTGCTCTTTCTTATTGTAGACAATATTTTTCATGAGTGCCAAAGAAATTGAAACCTGTCTTCCGGTTGGTTACGATAGAGGAAAGAAAAGGAGTGATGGAATTGGCCACTTTAGAAGGATTGCAAGCACCGGCTTTCACATTGAAAAATGAAGCCGGGGAGATTGTTTCATTGAAAGATTTTGGGGGAGAAAAATATACCATATTGTATTTTTACCCTAAAGACATGACGCCGGGATGCACCACACAAGCCTGTGATTTTCGGGATGCGCAAGCGGATTTCTCTGAAATGAACGCCGTTATTCTTGGCGTTAGTGCCGATTCTGCTGATCAGCACAACAAATTCATCGAAAAGCACGGTCTACCATTTTCGCTTTTAGTGGATGAAGACCACAAAGTGTCGGAGGAATATGGAGTATGGGTGGAGAAAAAAATGTATGGCAAGACATTTATGGGAATCGAGCGTTCGACGTTCTTGATCGATCCGACCGGTACGATCATCAAAGAATGGCGGAAAGTAAAAGTAGCTGACCACATTAGAGAAGTTTTGGAGATATTGAAAACACTCAGCAGCCAGTGAAAAGGGGAGAAAACCGGAATGGAAGTTTTGTTTACGTTTCTACCAAAAACAGCCCATCAGGAAAAACTCGAAAAAGAATTTCCTGATGTTGATTTTCATTTTACGTACAAAGAAAAGTCCCGCTTGCCGTCAGTGGACATCTTAGTAACGTATGGGGAAGATATAACAGAGGAAGATATCAGCAAAGCTGAAAAGTTGAAATGGATTATGGTGGCGAGTGCTGGAGTGGAAAAAATGCCGCTCCAAGCAATGAAAGAACGCGGAATTGCCGTTTCGAATGTGAAAGGCATCCACAAAACTCCAATGGCCGAATCGGTACTGGCTCACTTGCTGGCCTTGAAACGTTCGCTACCGTTTATTTATGAGAGTCAGCAAAATAACCAATGGAACCGAAAGACCGGTTCATCCGAACTATTTGGTTCAACCGCATTGATCCTCGGTCCTGGAGCAATTGGTTCTGAAATTGGCCGGCTTCTTCAAGCATTCGGCGTTCGGACAATTGGCTGCAATCGATCTGGAAGTGCCGCAGATTATATGGATGAAATGACGTCCTTTGAAGATATCCTGATGAAGCTGCCCGAAGCCGACCTTATCATCTCGGTTGTGCCAAGCACTAAAGAAACAAAGCACATGCTGAAAAAGGAACACTTTGAAGCGATGAAAAAGGATGCCATTTTCATGAACTTCGGACGAGGTGATCTGGTGGAAGACCAAATTTTGCTGGAAGCGCTTGAAAACGGTGCTGTTGGATACGCGGTGCTCGACGTTTTCGAACAAGAACCGCTGCCACCCGAACATCCTTATTGGAGTATGAAAAATGTTGTGATTTCACCTCATGCATCCAGCCACTCAAAAAAATACGTAGACCGTGCGTTGGATATTTTTATTCCCAATTTGCACAAGTGGCTCTCGGAAGATCTTAACCCAACAAATCTTGTTAATCTGGAAAAGGGGTATTGACCATGAAGATTTACACGAAGACAGGAGATAAGGGAATGACTTCCCTTGTATACGGAAGCCGAGTTGCCAAAAATGATGTGCTGGTTGAGGCATATGGAACTTGTGACGAAGCGAATTCAATGATTGGTTTGGCAGTAGGCCATATGGCCGAAGAGTTTTTTGAGGGAAAAGAAGAACTAAATCAAGCGTTCCATGAAATTCAAACAAAGTTGTTCCATGTAGGAGCGGAACTTGCTACGCCGAAAGGCAAAGAAGTTAAATGGCAGCTGACTGAGCAAGATGTCGAGAAGCTTGAACAATGGATTGATCTGTATGACGAGAAAGTACCACAGTTGGATAATTTTATCTTGCCGGGTGGGCATCCAGCAGGAGCGGCCCTTCATGTTGCCCGTACCGTCGTTCGCCGTACCGAGCGGACCGCAATTTCGATAGGGGAAGAGGTTTCGCCTACTGTACTGGCTTATTTGAACCGCTTGTCTGATTTTTTATTTGTCGCAGCCCGATTCGTGAACATTAAGCTTGGCAAGAAAGAACAGGAACTTCACAGCCAATAAATATGACAAAAAGCCCCGAACAATACTGCAATATGGTGTATTCTTGACATCCAGCCTCCTTTTTAAGTACACTAATTATAACGATTACAATGTAAGAATACTTATGAAGTGAGGTGCACAGCGATGTCTGAAGTTCAATTAAAAGACGCGCTTGATGCTTTGAAGTCAACAGGTGTACGAATCACGCCCCAGCGCCATGCGATTCTGGAGTATATGATTCATTCAACAGCACACCCAACAGCGGATGACATTTATCGCGCATTAGAGAAAACTTTCCCGAATATGAGTGTAGCGACAGTATATAATAATTTGCGTGTATTTCGAAAAGCGGGACTGGTAAAGGAATTGACTTACGGTGATTCTTCAAGCCGTTTTGATTTTGTAACACATGACCATTACCATATGATTTGCAGCGATTGCGGCAAAATCGTCGATTTCCATTACCCTGGTTTGGATGAAGTGGAGCATTTAGCTTCCCATGTAACAGGTTTCCAAGTGGATTATCACCGCTTAGAGCTTTATGGGACATGTAAGGATTGTGTAGAAAAACCTGCTAAAGCACAATGAGCATGATTACCATGCTCATTTTTTTATTGCCGATGCAGCAATAGAATTTAAAAAAGCTCCACTGGACTGTATGTCCGGTGGAGCTTCTCGTTATAGTTAAGAATTTTTCTTATTGTATTCTTCGTTAAATTCTTTTCCTTCAAGGGAAGGGTCCATCGTTAATGGCTCATTGCAGTGCATGCACATATCTACCCGGCCAAGCATTTTTGTCTGTTTGCCGCAGTTTGGACATTCTACAGGAACAGTCTTCATTGACAAAAGTCCAATCCATGCATATACCCCTGTGCTTCCTACGACTGCCAACACACCAAGCAACATAAAGATGACCATAACTAACGGTTGGTTTTTAAAGTAAATGCCAACGTACATAATAACGATTCCGATAAAGACCAGCGACAATGCGAAAGTCCGGATTCGATTGATTTTATTTTTATAAGGTTTCATTTCTTCGTTCCTCCTTGCATCCATCATACTATATCATAATGTGTGTTCAAAAGTGATAATGATTTTCGAATGAAGGAATCTAATAGAAATATGTCGAATTAGAGAAAAAGGGGAAAAGAGCTTTTTTATTCAGTTAGTTTAAGAAAGAAGATACGAAAAGTTAGCCACTCAAGGAGTGAAATTCAATGGAGCAAATTTTACGGCCAATTTATCAGGAACGCGCCAGCCAAGAAAGCACCCTAGGTGTAGTATTGGTAGAGAAAAGGGAAAAAGTCAGTCCGATCACCGATACATTCGATTCGGTGCTGCTGATTATTACAAAAGAAAACGATACATCTGTTTTCACTAAACATTACACATACTTAGATAAAAAAGCAGCAATGCATATTGTAACTGAAAAGCAATTGCGAAAATGGCTTTTGCTGGGAACCAATCGTAAAATTGTAGACTGGCTCTTTCACGGGCGGATCATTTACGACCGCAATGAATTTATGGAAAAGCTGAAGACTGAATTGAAGGACTATCCGTTTTACGGACGAAAGATCAAGATGGGAATCGAATTTGCGAAGCTTATACGACGTTATTTGGAAGGGAAAGTATTTTTTGAAGAAAAGAATTATATGGATGCTTATAATCATATAGTAGAATCACTTCATAATTTGGCCCGGCTCTCTGTATTGGAAAATGGGCTTCCTCCTGAAGTGACCGTCTGGTCGCAGGTTAAACAAATGGAACCATCTATCTATAAGCTATACGAAGAATTGATCTTAAGTGACGAACCGATCCATAAAAGGTTGGAACTATTATTTTTAGCAAGTGAATTCCATATCCATTCTCGGACAAATGATGGAGCCCAACATATTAGAGAAGTGATGGAGAAGCAGGAGAGTTGGACGATCCAAGAACTTCATGAACAAGAAGAATTGAAAAACTACTCTTCAGACTTAGAAGTCTTTATCGAATATTTAGTAGAGAAAGACTTAATATCAGTTAAAGGAGTAAAGACAAAAAGTGAAGGAATCTTCCATCGTTACTATTATGTTAAAGGTTAAAAAGGAGCTGATTTCTATTATGAAATCAGCTCCTTTTCATTTGGGGAAAGGGTGAAAGGTGGGGGTTAAGTAATAATGAAATAGTTTTAAAGACAACAGGTTTTTAAATGGTTTAACTTTTTTAAAATTTATTGTTGACAGGACTAGGCAATACGTATTATGATAATACACGTCGCTAAGGCAATTAAGTTTTCTGCGATAATAAAAAACCTAAAAAAACGCTTGACTCTGAAAGTTAACGATGTTAAATTAGAGGAGTCGCTTTTACAGGGCGAACAAAACGAACCTTGAAAACTGAACAGCAAAACGTCAACAAACATTGTTGAGGCGTTCCGAACGCCGAAACAAATTTCTGCGATGGCCGCGCAAGCGGTCGG
>NZ_PYAT01000021.1 GCF_003014655.1 Planomicrobium soli
AAGGGCAAAAAAAGAGTCGGAAGACAGGAAATCCTGCCTTCCAACTCTTTTTTTAGTCTCCCATTGATTTAAAGGAAGGGTTTTTCAGTGGCCTCCTCTTTAGGCCAGCCCTCTTTTTCATTCAGTTACTTCTTTTTGTTGATAGACAATTTCCTTTTCTGCTTCCTTAACCTCACGTGTCGGTTTTTTGATGAAAAAAGCCAGCGCCAATGCAACAAGCGCAATGAACATGGAAACAAAGAATGAAAAGTTGATTCCGTCAAGCATTGCATTATTCATGATGGTTTCAGGAGCTGCTCCGCTTGCCGCCAATTCCTTGCCAGTCGATTCTGCCCGCGTATTCATAAGCGTAATCAGGAATGCCGAACCGATTGCTCCCGCCACTTGCTGAAGTGTGTTGTTGATTGCTGTTCCGTGTGGATAAGATTTTATCGGCAGCGTATTCAGTCCGTTTGTCATAACAGGCATCATAACCATTGAGATACCAAACATACGCGCTGTATATATGGCCATAATTTCTAAATATGAAGTTTCAAGCGAAAGTTGGCTGAAAAGATACGTCGTAAATGCGACAATAGCCAATCCAGGTACCGCCAGCACTTTAGCCCCGTATTTATCGAAGAGCCGGCCAGTAACTGGCGACATAAAGCCCATCACAAGGGCTCCTGGCAACATAAGCAGCCCAGATTCAACTGGCGAAATCCCTTTAATGGTCTGAACATAAATCGGCATTAAAATCATTGCTGAAAACATGGACATCGACAATGCGACGGAGATGACCGAGGACAAAGCGAACATTGGATATTTATAGATCCGAACTTCAAGCAATGGTTCATCCAATCTTAATTGGCGGAAAACGAAAATAACAAGTGAAACGACACCCGCCGCAATGGTTCCGTATACCGCCGGATCGTCCCAGCCCATTGTTCCCGCTGAACTAAATCCGTACAAAATGCCGCCAAAACCGATGCTCGAAAGAACGATTGAGGCTTTATCCAGTGATATATCTCTATTTTGGACAGTTAAATTTTTCAATTTGAAAATCCCAAGAGCAAGTGAAATCAGCGCTACTGGCAAGATGATAAAGAATAAGACCCGCCAAGAATAATGCTCAACGATATAACCGGAAAGTGTTGGCCCGATTGCAGGTGCCACTACCATTACCAGACCGAATATCCCCATCGCCGAGCCGCGCTTTTCAACCGGAAAAGCCGCGAGAATAACGTTCATCAGCAATGGCATCATCAAAGCTGCACCAGAAGCTTGTATCATTCTGCCAGCAAGCAGGATGCTGAAAGTTGGGGCTACACCTGCAAGCAAAGTTCCCAGTGAAAAAAGCGCCATCGCTAAGATGAAAACTGACCGGTTTGAGTAGCGCTGGATAAAAAAGGCGCTTGCCGGTATCAAGATGCCGTTCACCAGCATATAGCCCGTCACCAGCCACTGCACTGTTGAAGCCGAAACCTCCAAATCAGCCATAATTCTAGGTAAGGCTATGTTTAATAAAGTTTGGGTGAAAATCGTTACGAACGCCCCGGTAAAGAGAATTGCGATTATGCCATAAGGCGGTTTTTTCTGTTCTGTCATACTATTATGCCTCCGTATTTTCTAACTGTTTTTTCCTCATTGCACTATTCTATACCGCTTGTTCATTTTAATCAATAAAAATATACTGGCAGTCTAAACGGTTTGATTTGAAAGGGATTTCACGCTAAGATAGAACTAGACTGATAGTATAAAGGTGAAAAAAATGAATCTAAAAAAACAGAACATCATTAATGCAGCTTATTCGCTGTTCATTAATAAAGGCTATATCTCTTCTTCTATTCAAGATATATTAGACGAAGCCGGCGTCTCTAAAGGCACTTTCTATAATTACTTTTCTTCAAAAAGTGAATGTTTGGTTGCCATCATGGAGTCTATTGGAAGTGAAATCCGCCAAAAACGGATGGCAGCAGCTGTCGGCAAGAAAGTGAATGATCCTGAAGTATTAGCGGAACAATTGTGCATCCGCATCCAATTGAATCAGGAGAAAAATTTGTTCACGTTATACGAAAGCATTTTTTATTCTCAGGACGAAGAACTCAAACTGTTTTCGCGACAAACGTATATAGCTGAAATCGAATGGATTTCTTCTCGGATTATTGATTTGTTTGGCGAAAAGGCAACACCGTATGCACTGGAGAATGCCGGCATCATCCATGGATCGATTCAGCAATTGATCCATCTTTGGAGACTTAGTTCAGAAGAAGAGCTCCCAATCGAAAAATTGGCGGATTTTATCATCAGACGATTGAATACTACTATCACGGAGCAAATGGAGACTGGGGACCAATTTATCCAGAAGAAACAGCTTTTTGCCGACACGCAAGTTGAGGCAGTTTCACTAGCAGCCTTGGCCGTTCAGTTGAAAAGCCAAGCGGATTTGTTGGATGAAGAAGACGCGGATGCCAAACAGCTCGTTATCTTTTTAGCTGAAGAGCTGACCCGTCCCAAACCTCGGAGATTGGTATGTGAAAGTGTCTTGGCAACTTTAGCGAATTATCCCGCCCATGAAAAAACACTTGTGATATTGCTTGAACAAACGTGGAAACAGCTTCAAAAATTATAAAAAGGCAAAGCCGAAATCCGGCTTTGCCTTTTTCTATGGTTTTACGCGGCCTTTAGTGGCCTGCTCAAACGCATAAGCATATTCAATCAGTTGCGGTTCGCTAAAAGCATGGGCGGTAAATGTGATGCCAAAAGGCTCTTTTGTTTCCGATAAACAATAAGGCACGGCAATGGCCGGAAAACCGGCCGCTGCATTGATGTTGCAGCCGTGATCTTGCGGCAACACCAGAGCATCCGCTCCCACTTCTTTCAAAGTTGCCGCTATCCCCTGTTCCGCAGCTAGAAAACGGTTGCGTTCAAGCGCTTCAATATAGTTCCGTTCGTTCAGTTTGCCGGTCGTCAAGTCCGCTTGTTCAAGCAAATTTTGGCCATAGTGCAACATTTCTTGCGAATGCTTATTATTAAAAGCAATCACATCCTCTAATGAACGGATGGGATTCAAAGGATTGGATTTCCCCAAATAGGCATTGAGATTGGCCTTGAATTCGTGCAGCAGCACAGCGAACCCCAAGTCTCCTTGATCAGCTCCAAGGTCGACATTATCGATGATTTCTGCGCCGCATTCCTGCAATTGCTCAAGAGCCTTGTCAAACAAAGTACGCTGCTCGTTGGAAATGCTGTCTTCAAAGAGACCTCTCGGTACCCCGAGCTTTACTCCTTCCAATCCATTTTTTTTAAAGTGGATGGACCAATCGTATTTTTCATACGGTTCAGCAAAACTGGTGATGGCATCTTCCGGGTCAATAGCTATCAGCGTTGCAAATACCGCCACTGCATCTTCTACTGTGCGGGCAAGTGTTCCCGGAACATCTTGCGTATGGGAAAGTGGAATTATTCCTGTGCGTCCAATCAAGCCGACTGTCGGTTTGATGCCGACTAAACTATTCTGGACTGCCGGGTTAATGATGGAACCCGAGGTTTCCGTACCAAGTGCAGCGGCCGCCAAGTTTGACGCGACTGCTGCAGCGGAACCGGAACTGGATCCGCCAACATCAAAAGCGCCATAAGGATTTTTCGTTTGGCCGCCTCTCGAGCTATAACCGTTGGTCATTTTATCAGACATGAAATTCGCCCATTCCGTCAAGTTGGTTTTCCCTAGGATAACCGCTCCCGCTTCCCGCAATTTATCCACTACTTGGGCATCTTTTAGTGCGTAGTGGTCTTTGAGCGCCCGGGATCCGGCGCTTGTGTGCATTTTATCGGCTGTATCCATATTGTCTTTTATCAATACTGGGATGCCATGGATTGCTGAGCGTGGCCCTTTTAATTTTCGTTCGAAATCCAGCGCTTGCGCTATTTGCAGGGCGTCCGGGTTGATTTCCAATATGGCGTTGGTATTTTGGTCACGAAGCGAAATATTTTCCTGGTACATCAGGACAAGCTCTTCTGATGTAATCCGGCCTTCCGCAAGCTCTTGCTGCATATCAGCAATCGTCATTTCTTCAAGTTTCGTTTGGCGGTATTCCTCTAATTTTTTTTGATGCATGCGGCTCCCTCCTCTTATCGTTTAGACTATTTGTCCATTGAAAAGAGCCGGAATACACCGGCTCAAATTTTTTCTGTATAGGTTTTCATTAATTCATATAAGGACAATTCATATAACTGTCTGCCATCAATTTTAAAGACGTTTTGTGCGACAAGGTCTTCGATGATGTTGCTGCGCTTATCTTCAAACTTTGATTCTGGTATATATTCTTCCATGATGTTCTTTCTCTCCTTGTTCAACGTTTCTACGTATCTATTACCCCTTTCTTCCAGTTCATAAAACCTAAAAGAGAAAATCGGATTAGAAATGTCGACAACTTTATGACCATTCAGAACATCAAAAAGAATATGCTAAGACTTACAGAATCGAGTCGACTGCAAGTTTGGCGATCGTGGCGTTAGACAAGATGAAGTTGTCCACTTTGATGTGTGAAAAATTCGGGATATGTTCTTCCCGTTCAATTTCCACTGTTGTATGGACACCGGGTGAAATACGTTCTACTGCACATGCAATCATCAGCGATTTTCCATCCGTGAGCATTTGGTCTTCAATTTTATCATCGGAAAAGATCAGCACCGCTTTAGCATGCTGGACATTGGCTTTTCTCAATACGTCAGGATCTGTGGCCGCACCTCGGATAAAGTGGATACGCTCATTTACTTGTTTTGCTTTTTCGATAGTGTCAATAACTACAATATCCACTTTCTGATCTCTCTCTAGGATTTCTTTCATGGCATTTTCCGCTTTATGCGACCAATCGATGATCACAATGTGCTTTTTCCCTTCGTACATCAAATCCCCTCTTTCCTTTTGCCGTCTGTATAATGATAAACTGTCTACCGCTTTTCCAATAAACGAAGCGAACAATCCAATGCCGACTACGTATAAGAACATAATTGTAAAAAGCCTTCCGCCTAACGTTGTTGGAAAAAAATCACCGTAGCCAACTGTCAGCATAGTCGTCATCGTAAACCATAGTGCATCCATATAACTCGTGAACGTTTCCGGTTCAATCAGTGGAAGCATGAAGGTGCTGAGAATGATTAAAATCAACGTACAGAAAGTCAGTACCAGCCAAGAAAGGTTGGTGGCTTGAAAATACAGTTTCTTTAAGATAATCACCATTTCCACTCCTTTTTTTATGTACTTAAAAGCTGGAAAGAATTTCTTTTTCTTTTAGTATACAATGAAGGCAAGCGTTTGCTTAATTAATTTTCACGGCAACAAAAAAAGAACCAGAGAATCAATGAACGATTCTCCGGTTCTTTTTCACTTGCTGCTTACTTGTGCATATTTCACTCCACAGGTTCTAATTCAATACTGTTCAGTAATGAACGTACTTCATCTGTCGACTTAGTGTTCATCAATTGATTTCTCAATTCCCCTGCTCCGCGGAATCCCTTAACATAGATTTTGAAAAAACGATGAAGCCCACTGATTGAGCGCGGCAATTCTTCTATATATTGGTCATGGAGATCCAGATGCAATCTTAAAAGACCAAGAAATTCCTTACTGCTATGTTCTCTCGGCTCTTTTTCAAAGGCAAATGGATTTTTGAAAATCCCGCGTCCGATCATAACGCCATCCACACCATACTTTTCCGCAAGTTCAAGTCCAGTTTCACGGTCAGGAATATCTCCATTGATTGTCAGCAGCGTATTTGGCGCGATGCGGTCCCGCAATTCCTTTATTTCCGGAATCAGTTCCCAATGTGCATCTGCTTGGCTCATTTCTTTTCGCGTCCGCAAATGGATGGAGAGGTTGGCAATATCCTGTTCGAATATATTCGTCAGCCAGTCTCTCCACTCATCTAGTTCCGAGTAGCCCAGCCGCGTTTTCACGCTTACCGGCAACCCTCCCGCTTTTGCTGCTTGAATGATCTCTGCAGCAGCATCTGGCCGAAGTATTAGGCCGCTCCCCTTGCCTCTAGATGCAACATTCGGCACTGGGCAGCCCATATTAATATCGATCCCCTTGAATCCTATCTCTGCCATCCCAATGCTCATCTGGCGGAAAAATTCCGGCTTATCGCCCCAAATATGTGCAACCATAGGCTGTTCGTCTTCAGTAAAAAGCAAACGGCCGCGCACACTTTTCATTCCTTCTGGATGGCAATAGCTTTCCGTATTAGTAAACTCCGTGAAAAACACATCAGGTCGGCCTGCTTCACTTACAACATGGCGAAATACTACGTCCGTCACATCTTCCATCGGTGCAAGCACGAAAAACGGCTTCGGCAACTCTTGCCAAAAATTTTCTTTCATTTATATTCAAACCCTTTCTCACAAGCAAAAGCAGATGATTTAGGAAGCACTTGTTCATGCTTCCAAATTGTCTGCTTTACCGTTTCAGTAAGTATTAAATTTTATCAGCTAATTCCAGCCAAGCCACTGCTTCGCAATGTGTGGACTGCGGGAACATATCGACGGGCTGCACTTCTTGTGTACGGTAGCCCCCGTCTTCGAGTATCCGCAAATCACGCGCTAATGTTGCCGGGTTGCATGATACATAGACAACACGTTTCGGGCGCTGTTTCAAAATCGTCTGCAAAAGCTGCTCGTCGCAGCCTTTACGCGGGGGGTCGACCATCAGGACGTCCGCTGTCTTGCCTTCTTTGTACCAGCGCGGAATGACTTGCTCAGCCGGTCCCGCTTCAAATAAAGTATTTTCAAAGCCATTTAGCGCCGCATTGCGCTTCGCGTCTTCGATTGCTTGCGGCACGATTTCGACACCCATGACAAATTTCGCTTTTTGAGCAAGAAACAAGGAAATTGTACCGATGCCGCAATAAGCATCAATCACCGTTTCATCCCCAGTCAGCTTCGCATATTCCAGCGCTTGGCCATAGAGGACATCAGTTTGTTCCGGATTGACTTGGTAGAAAGAACGGGCGGAAATTTCAAAGCGAACATCGCCGATCCGGTCTTCAATAACGTCTTTGCCCCAGAGCGTCACTGTTTCATTTCCAAAAATGACGTTGGTTTTTTCACTGTTGACGTTTTGGACGATTGACGTCACTTCCGGCACAAGCGTACGAATCAGCTCAATCGCCTTTTGGGCTTGCGGGAATTTCTTTTTCTTAGTAACAAGGACAACCATGATTTCACCTGTTGCACGTCCTTTACGGACGACAACGTGGCGCAGCATTCCGCGATGCGTTTGCTCTTCGTATGGTTCAATGCCCAATGCCGGCAAGTTCTTTTTCAAAGCAGCCATGATGGCATCTGCTTCCGGTGTCTGGATGATGCAGATGTCGGTATCGGCAATGTCATGTGACCGGTTTTGGTAAAAGCCTGCGACGACGCGGCCATTATTATCAGTGCCGAACGGAATCTGGGATTTGTTGCGGTAGCGCCATGGATTTTCCATGCCTTTTACCGGATGCACCGGCACTTCCGGCAATTTCCCGATACGCGTGATAGCGTCACGCACCAGCTTGCGCTTAAACGTCATCTGGCCTTCGTAAGACAAGTGTTGGATCTGGCAGCCGCCGCACGTGTCAAAGACCGGACAAGGAGCCGTCACGCGGAACGGTGAAGAGTGTTTAATTTCAAGCATTTTGGCAAAGCCATAGGATTTCAAGGTTTTTAAAACATGAACTTCCACATCTTCCCCCGGCAGCGCGCCGTGGATGAAAAGCGGATAGCCCTCTACTTTAGCAACACCCGCGCCGTCATGCGTCAAATCTTCCACATGAACGAGCAAGCGATCATTTTTCTGTACAGGTTTCAAAGCGTTCACTCCATTTCAACTTTTCGTATTATAACATAAAGAAATGTAGAAGTGGCTGTTTAGGCTCGGGTTATAAACTGTAACTTCCGAGTGCCAAGTTCCGACTTTTGAACAACGAGTTACGACTTTTGAACAACGAGTTACGACTTTTTTCTTCTGAGTTACAACCTTTACCTTCTGAGTTACAACTTCTTTAAAAACAGACAAAAAGACTGCCTCCAAAAGTCATTTATATGACCTTTTGGGGCAGTCCTATTTTTATTTCTCATCTTTTGTTGCTGGCCCATCTTTCAGTGAAAACCAGAATCCAAAAACGACGGATGCAAATAACACAAGAAATGGTGCATAAAATATCAAGAAATCCTGCAGCATAGCTGTTTCCTCCTTTGGCGCCCACTATTAAGCGTGATAATCCGATTTTCCTTTAACGTAATCTTTATCAAATAAGAACAAACGGAACAGCAGATAAAGCGATGGAAGCAATAAGCCCAATCCTGCTACAAACGCGATGATCAAGGAAATGGCCATTGTCTCATTCGTGAAACTATCGTAAATCGTCAAGTGCGGATACAGAAGATATGGATAATGGGATATTCCATAGGCGAAAAAAGCTGTGAAGAACTGGCCGACCAACAAGATGAAAGCCAACCCGTATTTTCTTCGCTTCCAGATCAAGAATACCGTACCAAGGAACAACAGGGACGATATTCCGAACAGCCACCATAAATCCATGATACGCGCAAAATGTTCAGCGTTGTGTGTCCGCAATTCGATGATAATGCCAGTTGCCGTAATGATTGCTGGCCCTGCCCAGACAAGCGCGTATTTGCGCATCAGATCTGTCGCCTTTTCATCTCCTGCTTTATTGGCATACCATGTCAGGAATACCGCGGAGATATATAGTACTGCGGTCAAACTCAATACGACGATGCTCCATGTCAACGGGCTGGTAAACAGCGCCCAATAATCAAGCTGCGGTGAATCGTTGACCATATTGATAAAACCGCCTTCAGACATGGCAAGCACCGGTGAAAGAGATGCCGGCAATAGCAACCCGGATAAGCCATACATGTAAATATAGCCACGGTGGTTGATTTTCGCACCGTAAGTCGCAAATGCGTAATAAGAACCGCGAATTGACAACAATATTAATGCAAGGCTTGCCGGCACTAAAAGCGTTGTTCCATAATAATACGCCGTCAATGGGAAAAAGCCGATCATGCCGACAAAGAAGAACACGAAGAAAACGTTCGTGACTTCCCAGACAGGCGATAAGTAACGCTGAATAATATTCGTTAAAATGTGTTGTTTGTTGGTGAACGCACTATAGGCATTGAAAAACCCGGCGCCAAAATCGATTGATCCTACAATAACGTAAAAGAACAAGAATAACCAAAGAACCGCTATTCCTAGAATTTCGAGTGTCATTCTTGTTCACCGCCTTTTTCGACTTCTCGCTGAGCCAACTCCTGCTCAACCGGGTTGCGTCGGTACATGCGGGTTAAGACGACAATTGTCCCGATTCCCAATATAATGTACAGTCCGCCAAACAAAATGATCATCAAGTCGACATTGCCGCTTGTTGTGGCCGCTTCTTGCGTTGTCATGAAGTTGCGTAAGATCCATGGCTGCCGTCCGACTTCCGTAAACCACCAGCCGGCTTCAATTGCCACTAACGCAAGAGGACCGCCTAATAACACCAGCAATCTGAACCACTTCGCCTGAATGAATTTCCAGCCACGCCATGCAGCTACTACATAGATAAATGATAAGGCTGCCAAACTCATGCCAATGGTAACCATTGTGTCAAACAGATAATGGATCCAAAGAGGAGGAATTGGAACTTCGTTTTCTCTTAATTCGTTGATTCCAGTCACTTCTTCACCTGGAACTCCGTGCGCCAAAATACTTAGCGCATATGGAACCTTAATGGCATACTTGACTTCTTCCCCGTCAAGAACCCCAAACATAACCAATCCGGCATTAGCTTCCGTCTCAAAATGCCACTCTGCTGCAGCCAATTTCTCAGGCTGGTATTCAGCCAAATATTTCCCTGATAAATCGCCGATCAATGCTGTAGCGATGGAAAACACTAAGCCCAATTTCATCATTAAATACAAAGCTTTTTTATGGTAGACATGCGTTGATCCGCTAAGAATACGCAATGCGGCAATTGATGCCAGTAAAAATGCGCAAGTCATGAAAGCCGTCGCTACAACATGTGCAACTTTCGTTGGCATCGCTGGATTGAATATCGCGAGTAGCGGCTGAACATTGACCAGTTGGCCATTTAACATTTCAAACCCTTGCGGCGCATTCATAAACGCATTAACAATTGTGATAAAGACTGAGGATGCCGCTGCACCTAAGGCTACTGGAATCAGCAGAAGCAAATGCTTGCGCTGATCTTCGAACCGATCCCATGTGTATAAGTAAATACCGAGGAAAATCGCTTCAAAGAAAAAGGCGAAAGTTTCCAAGAATAACGGCAAGGCAATAACATTTCCTGCCACTTGCATGAAATTAGGCCATAAGAGCGATAATTGCAAGCCGATAATTGTCCCGGTTACAACCCCTACAGCCACCGTGATGACAAATCCTCTCGCCCAGCGACGCGCCATCAATATATAATGATCATCTTTTTTCTTGATCCCTACCCATTGGGCAATCATGATCATAAGTGGAACCCCTACGCCAATTGTTGCATAAAGTATATGGAACGATAGCGTCATCATAGTCAAAATACGACTAAGAAGGGCTGTATCTTCGAATCCCATTTGTTTGTCCCCTTTCAAAACCTATTATCAAACTCATCCTTTTACTACCCTTATTGTACCTCATCCCTAGTTCCCGAAACTTCTGCAAAGGTCCACAAAGCTTATATTTTTCCGCTATCTTTGAATAACATGTGACATTTGACCGAAACAATTTCACTGGGAAAAGCTCATTTTATAGACAAAATAAAGAACTTGCTATCAGGTTCATGGTCAATTTCAAATTTTTTTATACTAAGAATTCCATCTTCTTTATCAGAAAGAACCCAAGAAAAAGCATTACCAATTTAATTATTTTCAAAACAAAAAAGACCAAATCCTATATGGATTCGGTCCCTTAACTGTTCGCCTAGAAGAATCTCTTTTCGAATGCCTGTTTTTTATTTCTTCATTCAAAAACTATTTTCTGTCTTTCTCACCGATTGAAGACAGCGGCACTAAAACTTCAATATGTTGGCAAAGATTTTCAAATGTAGCAGGCAAAATGCCACCGTACTCACCATCCAAATTCAGTAGAACCGTTTCTTCAGAAGTAACAGTGATTTTGCTTGCTTTCGTATAAATCACATGCGGGTCTGATAAATGCTCCCCACGCAGTGCAAGGGAAGCCAGGCGGATAAACTCAGGCATGTTGACTTCTTTTAAAATCATCAATGTAAACTTGCCGTCATTGATGCTGGCGTCTGGAGCCAGTTTCTCAAAACCGCCGACCGAATTTGTTAAGCCGATCAAGAACATCATAGCTTGATCTTCAAATACATTTCCGTCATATTCGATTCGCACTTTTGAGGAACGAATCGAAGGAAGCATTTCAATCCCTTTCAAATAATAAGCCAACTGCCCAAGCACCGTCTTTAATTTGCTCGGTACTTCGTAGGTTAATTCCGTTAATCGGCCGCCTCCGGCAATATTGATAAAATAACGGTCATTATCCATCAGTCCAACATCTACAGGAATCGACTCGCCCTCTAAAATAATGTCGACGGCTTTGTTAATATCCCGGGGAATGTGGACAGCGCGTGCAAAATCATTTGTTGTTCCCATAGGAATCAAACCAATTTTCGGACGTTTTTCAAATTGGGAAATGCCGGAAACTACTTCGTTCAATGTTCCATCGCCGCCGACTGCTATAACCAGATCGAAGTTTCGCTCTACCGCTATTCTTGCAGCTGATACAGCGTCTCCTTCACCTGTTGTTGCGTGGCATGACGTTTCATATCCCGCTTGCTCCATCTTTTCTAAGACTTCCGGTAAATGTTTGCGAAACAATTCGCGGCCGGAAGTAGGATTGTATATAATTCGTGCACGTTTCATACGAATTCAGCCTTTCTGATCGTTCTATAGAAATAAGACAGAAAAGAACCATAAAAAGTTCCCAAGAAAAAAGCCGACAACTGGCCGGCCGGTTTTCCGCTTCTACTCCACTGTTTTAACTTAACGCTTCAACAAAAGTTTTGCGAAGATCCTCGTAGACCGCTTGCCAAAACTCTGTATTCCATGTAAAAGCATCTGAAATTTCCCCAATCATTGTTTCATGATTGATGGCATAACGCGGATCATCTTTTTCAGGCAATGTTGCTCTTTTTTCCATAACAAATTCCTGGATTTTTGGAGCACGAGGGCCCCAGTGCCCCAGCACTTCCCCTTCTTGTGAAAGGAAGATGTATTTTGGGATCGAACGGCCGCCATTTGTTAAATATTGATCCATCAATTCAGGATTTTGATCCCGATAAACACATCGCACCTCAAGATTGGCCGCTTCAGCGATTCTGCGGAGAATGGCGTTGTTCATCATTGCATCTCCGCACCAATCTTCGGTAATAACTAACACTTTTGGCTGCTTTTCTTTTAGCAAATCAATGAATTCCGGATCCTCCGGCAATTCAAATTTTTCATAGATGGAATAACTTGTTTTTTGATTGGATTCCATTTGAGCCATATAGTTCTCAATTGCGATGGCATCTTCAAAATACTGCTGTTCAATTGGCATAGTATCACATCTCCTTTTCCTTTAGTTTACTTGTACAGGATAAAAGCTTCAAATTATACACTTTGAAGAAAAGGGTCGACTGATCCAATTGGCTGTAGGCTGCAGAAAACTACAGATAGGTATATGATTTTTCTTCCTGTTGCCTCTATCAGAAATACAGGGACTCTCTACATGCATATCAAACCATGCTAACAAGTTAAAAAAGATGGTCCGACTCATCGGACCATCTTTTCTTTATCGCTGACACTGTACAATTAGCGCTTTGCAATTTCTTCAAGCAAGATTTTATTAAGCAACGGCGGATTTGCCTGCCCCTTTGTCTGTTTCATGATTTGGCCGACCAAGAAACCGATTGCGCGGTCCTTGCCGTTTTTAAAGTCTTCAATTGACTGCGGGTTATTGTCGAGCGCAGCTGTAACATATTCACGTAGCGTGCCTTCGTCTGAAATTTGGACAAGGCCCTTCGCTTTAACAATGTTGTTTGCGTCTCCGCCTTTTTCAATCAATTCCTTGAAAACTTTCTTGGCGATTTTCGAAGAAATCGTGCCATCCGAAATCAGTTTGATCATACCTGCTAGGCCAGCCGGTTCAAGTTTTGTCTCGCTTAATTCTTTTTGTTCAGCATTTAAATAAGCAGATACTTCCCCCATCAACCAGTTGGATGCCAATTTAGCGTCCGCTCCTTCAGCCACAGTCGCTTCAAAGAAATCTGAAATCGGCTTCGCTAATGTCAATACCATGGCGTCGTATGAAGACAAGCCAAGTTCTGAAACATAGCGCACTTTGCGTGCATCCGGAAGTTCCGGAATTTCCGCGCGCACCCGCTCCAGCCAAGCGTCGTCAATGATAATATCCACCAAATCCGGCTCTGGGAAATAGCGGTAATCATCAGACCCCTCTTTTACGCGCATCAATAAAGTTTTACCTGTAGACTCATCATAGCGGCGTGTTTCTTGCTCGATTACTCCGCCTGACAGCAAAACTTGTTCTTGGCGAACTTCTTCATGCTCGATGCCTTTGCGGACAAAGTTGAATGAATTCAAGTTCTTCAATTCTGTTTTTGTACCGAATTGTTCCTGGCCATACGGGCGAAGGGAAATGTTCGCATCACAGCGCAATGAGCCTTCTTCCATACGCACATCGGATACGCCAGTATACTGAATGATTGCTTTGATTTTTTCAAGATAAGCATAAGCCTCGTCTGCAGTGCGGATATCCGGCTCTGAAACGATTTCAATAAGCGGTGTTCCTTGGCGGTTGAAGTCAACTAACGAATGGCCGTTTCCTGTATGCGTCAGTTTACCCGCATCTTCTTCCATATGAAGACGCGTAATGCCGATGCGTTTTTTCTTGCCATGCACTTCAATTTCCACCCAGCCGTGTTCGCCGATCGGCTCATCGAATTGAGAAATCTGATAAGCTTTCGGATTATCTGGATAGAAATAGTTTTTGCGGTCGAACTTGGTGTGCCGGTTGATTTCGCAGTTCAGTGCAAGCGCCGCTTTCATCGCCCAATCTACTGCACGCTTGTTCACGACCGGCAAAACGCCTGGGTAACCAAGGTCGATGACGTTTGTATTGGTGTTCGGTTCTGCTCCGAAATGCGCCGGTGCAGGCGAAAACATTTTCGATTCCGTCTTTAATTCGACGTGGACTTCGAGTCCGATAATTGTTTCAAAGTTCATTGTGCTGCTCCCTCCCATGTTTGAGGAGTTTTTTTATGGAAATCCGTCGCTTGTTCAAATACATCTGCAACACGGTAAACCGTTTCTTCGTCGAAGTATTTTCCGATGATCTGCAAGCCAAGCGGCAAGCCATTTTCAAATCCGCATGGAACCGAGATTGCCGGTACGCCTGCCAGATTGACCGGAATGGTTAAAATATCGTTTGCATACATCGTCAACGGATCGTCGATGATTTCACCGATCTTGAATGCCGGAGTTGGAGTTGTCGGCCCGATAATGACGTCATAGTTTTCAAAAGCTTTGTCGAAATCCTGTTTGATCAGTGTACGGACTTTTTGCGCTTTTTTATAATAGGCTTCGTAATAGCCAGAACTCAACGCGTATGTTCCAAGCATGATACGGCGTTTTACTTCATCGCCAAATCCTTCAGAGCGCGTATTCATATAAAATTCTAATAAGTTGCCCGCTTTTTGCGTGCGGTAGCCGTAACGGATTCCGTCGAAACGGGAAAGGTTTGAAGATGCTTCAGATGACGCCAACAAGTAATAAGTAGCCAGTGCGTATTTAGAATGAGGAAGCGAAATTTCTTCCCACGTTGCGCCTTTTTCTTCGAGCACTTGAAGTGCATCGCGTACTGCTTGTTTCGCCGCTTCACTGACGCCTTCAGCAAAATACTCTTTCGGTACACCGATGCGCAGTCCTTGAATGTCGCCAGTCAATGCTTCGGCAAAGTTCGGCACTTCGATATCAGCAGAAGTTGAATCGCGCTCATCATGACCTGAAATTGCTTGGAGCAAAAGTGCATTATCTTTTACGGTTCTTGTAACCGGTCCGATTTGATCAAGCGACGAAGCAAATGCGATCAATCCGAAACGGGAAACACGCCCGTACGTCGGCTTCATGCCCACTACGCCACAAAAAGATGCAGGCTGACGGATTGAACCGCCTGTATCCGAACCCAAAGTGAAAGGCACTTCGCCTGCAGCCACTGCTGCTGCTGAACCGCCGGAAGAACCGCCAGGAACTGTTTCCAAATTCCAAGGGTTTTTTGTTTTTTTGTAGTATGAGTTTTCATTCGAAGAACCCATCGCAAATTCATCCATGTTCAATTTTCCGACCGTGATCATGCCAGCGGCTTTTAATTTTTCGACCACTGTCGCGTTATAAATCGGATTGAACCCTTCCAAAATACGGCTTGAAGCTGTTGTCTCAAGGCCTTCTGTAACGATATTGTCTTTAACGCCGATCGGCAACCCAAACAACGGCCCGCGTTCCGCCAATGGCACTTTGTCCATTTCTTCCGCTTGTTGCATAGCTTGCTCTTTGTTCATTGCCAGGAATGCGTCTACTTTTGGTTCAAGCGCTTCGATCCGGTCAAACGCCTGTTTTGTCACTTCGGCAATTGTCGTTTTTTCCGTATGTATCAATTCCTGCATTTGTGCAGCTGTTTTATCTGCGAATGTCATTTGTTGGCCTCCTCCCGCTTACTCTAAAATTGTAGGAACTTTAACTTGTCCCGCTTCATGTTCTTTAACGTTTTTCAATACTAACTCCCGATCCAGTCCTGGTACGGATTTATCTTCACGCAAAACATTAACCATTTCCAATACGTGCGTGGTCGGCTCTACATTTTCAGTATCTAATTCGTTCAGCAATTCCATTGCGTTTGTAATTGCTTCCAATTGATCTGCAAAATGTACAGCTTCTTCATCAGTAATTGCCAATCTCGCTAAATGCGCGACTTCGATTACTTCTTCTTTCGTCATTTTCGCCATTCTTCTACACCTCCGGATTCAGTAAACATAAGTTATATCATATCATTTTTCTAAGAAAAGCGGAAGCGCCCGGGCAGATTCGACAGGCATAAGACAATTTGGCGAAGCGGCGTGTGTTCAGCCGCACAGCCAGATTGGCTTATGACCCCGAGAATCTGGGCGCTGGAGTCTAGACAAACCAAATGAATAGGGACAGCCCGCAGGCTATCCCTTTTTCATCGCACTTTAATCATAAATATGGACAATTGGTTCTGTTTGATTTACTTTTCGGATGACCAGAGCTTCAGGACCTTTTGACGAAGTCACACTCACTTCGACCTGAACATTTTCAGGGAAATGTTCCATGACCAAACCGGTCAAATATTGCGTAAAACCGATAATTTCTGCTGCTCCATAAAATTGGATCGGAATATCGATTTGCATCTCCCGCAATTGGTCATCTTGGTAAAAACCGGTTCCGATGACGCTTGTAAAATTCGAGAAATACTTTTCTACGTCTTGTTTGAAATTCAGGAAGGCTGTATCGACTTCCCGGTATTTTTCTTGCGTACCCGAAGTTGGGAATACGACATATTCTTCGTTGATCGCTTTCCAATCGGCTACTTCCGTGTTTCCTTTAGGAGCCACTCCGTAAGCAAAGTAAGTCGAAGGGGCAATCGCATTGCGGGCGCTTTGTTGGAAAAGCCCTACCGTAATCGGTATGTTGGCCATGCCTTCTTTTTCACGGAGACGCTTAACGATTTCGTTGGCCAGCCGCTTTCCCTCTTGTTCCATTTGATCTTGCGGGATAGACTCTTCATAAGAAAGTCCGTCTGCAGAACTGTAATATACCGAATTCAAAGCCAATCCAACCGATACTCCACCAAGCCTGATTGTGTTTTCGTTGGTTTTCACCAAATAATTTTGTTCAACAATATGAGCTAAAATTTCCGCTGGAGGTCTGTCTCCAGCTTTTTTCTGCTGGTCCGTACGCTTATCTTCCTTATTCAAGCCAGCCGGATTGTCTTTGCTGGCTCGCCCAAGCCAAGCGGCTGCATCTTCGTCCGTAATTTTCTGGCCTTCTTGGAAATAATAATCGTCCGGCGAAAATTGATTTTGAGACAAGCGCAGCAGTCCATTTTCCGCTTCTTCTATATCGTAGCGCGAATGCAAGCGGCCAATGATTTTCCCGCGAGTCGCACTTTGCTTATAAGGCAGCAGTGTCCGATAATACTGGGCGTCCAGTTGCATGCTTGGAATAATAGCTGTTTCCACTTCTTCTTCCGTATTAAGAACTTCCGTTTTATCGTTTACGGAAGGAACACATCCCGTGAGCAGCAGCATGCTTATCGGGATCCACCATATGCGTTTCATGTAAAAATCTCCTTATTTGTTCAATTCCTCGATGAGACGTTCTTCGTCCCAAACGTCCACTTTCAATTCCATCGCTTTCGCTAATTTCGAACCTGCTTCTTCGCCTGCAATCAATAAATCCGTTTTTTTGCTGACACTGCCCGAGAGCTGACCGCCGAGCGCTTCAATCTTAGCACCGGCTTCGTTTCGTGTCATCTTTTCCAGCTTGCCTGTCAGCACTATTTTCTTGCCTGCAAAAGCATTGGTTCCGGCTTCTACGCGGACGCGTTTTCCGGTATACGTTAAGTTGACGTTTGCTGAAGCCAAACGTTCCATCAACGCGCGAACTTCTTCAGTTGAAAAATACGTCACAACCGAATCCGCCATTTTATCGCCAATTTCATGAATGTCAGTCAATTCTTCTACAGAGGCTTCCATCAGTTTTTCAATTGACCCGAAATGCTCAGACAGAATGCGCGCCCCTTTTTCTCCTACATGGCGGATTCCAAGTCCGAACAATAACCGCTCCATGGAATTAGAGCGTGAAGCGTCTATGGCAGCAAGCAGGTTTGAAGCTGATTTTTCACCCATGCGCTCTAAATTCAATAATTGTTCCTTTGTCAATCTATAAATATCGGATATATCGGCAATAAGCCCTTCGCGGTACAACTGCTCGATAACCTTAACGCCTAAACCTTCAATGTTCATGGCATTGCGCGACACAAAATGGATGAGCCCTTCTGTAATTTGTGCCGGGCACTTTGGATTGACGCAGCGCAAGGCCACCTCTCCCTCGATCCGCACAAGTTCGGCATCGCATGCCGGGCAGTTTTCAGGCATTTCAAAAGGCACTTCTTCTCCGCTCCGGAGTTCTTTCAATGAAGCCACGATTTCCGGAATAACATCACCGGCTTTTCGGACAATCACTTGGTCGCCGATGCGGATATCCTTTTCTCGGATCAAGTCTTCGTTATGAAGCGATGCCCGTTGCACAGTCGATCCCGCTACAAGCACTGGATCCAAAATTGCGGTCGGTGTAACAGCGCCGGTCCGTCCGACACTAAGCTCAATGTCCCGCAACGTGCTCAACACTTCTTCAGCCGGAAATTTATACGCAGTTGCCCATTTTGGGCTCTTGGCTGTGAACCCAAGCTCCTGCTGTTGAAGATAGCGATTTACTTTAATAACGATACCGTCAATTTCATAAGACAATTCCGAGCGGATTTCCGTCCACTTTTCGATAAAAGCAAGCACTTCTTCGACACTGTGGCAAACTTGGCGTTCATTACTCGTCTTGAACCCGAGATCCGCCACATATTGAAGCGTTTCTTCATGTTCTCTTAAACCATATGCCTCGCCGTCACCGCCGATTCCATAAATGAAAACATCCAAATTGCGGCTGGCGGTTATTTTCGAATCCAATTGGCGAAGCGAACCTGCAGCCGCATTCCGCGGATTGGCGAATAATTCTTCGCCCTTTTCGGCCCGCTCTTCGTTTAGCTGGAGGAACGATTTTTTCGGCATGAACACTTCCCCACGCACTTCGATGGCAACCGGTTTTTTCAATTTCAACGGAATTGTTCGCACCGTGCGCAAATTGACAGTGATGTCTTCACCAATTCGCCCATCGCCGCGTGTAGCGCCCCGTACAAACTTGCCGTCCTCATATGTAAGCGATACAGCTAAGCCGTCGATTTTCAGTTCACATACATACTCCACTTCGTCTCCGGCAGCGCTTCGAACACGCCGGTCAAAATCACGGATGTCTTCTTCGTTGAACGCGTTGGACAAACTGAGCATCGGCTGGTCATGCGTGACTTTGTCAAAATTGGAGAGCGGCGTTCCACCTACCCGCTGAGTCGGAGAATCCGGAAAAATCAAATCTGGATACATGGTCTCCAAGCCGATCAATTCGTTCATCAATTGATCGTATACAGCATCCGGCACCGCCGGTTTATCCAGCACATAGTAGGCGTGGCCATAGCCCCGGAGCTGATCGTTTAATTCAATTACCCGTTGTTCTGCTTCTATACGGTCCATTTTCTTTCCTCCCGCTTATTGTTTTACAATCGGCGCAAATTTAGCCAATAGCCTTTTAATGCCAACTGGGCTAGGGAAAGCAATATCAAGTTCCGTTTGTTCGCCTTCTCCTTTGACGCTGACCACGGTACCTGTGCCCCATTTCTTATGAGCTGCACGGTCTCCTGGCTGCCAGCCCAATTTGTCGCCGCCTGATGTCTGATAAGCCGGACGTGAGACAGCTGCGCGCTTTGGTGCTTGTTTATAGCTTGTTGCGGCGCCGGCCCGATGATTTGCAAAAGTCGGTTCAATCAAGTCCTCTGATATTTCACCGATAAAGCGGGATGGCATATTGTAGCTGCTCTTGCCGAACAAGGTCCGCGATGAAGCATGTGTTAAATACAGGCGCTTTTCAGCACGGGTAATTCCTACATATGCAAGGCGGCGTTCTTCTTCCATTTCTTCTTCATCGTTATTGGAGCGGGAATGCGGAAAGACGTTTTCTTCAAGTCCGATGATGAACACTACCGGAAACTCCAACCCTTTTGCCGCATGCATGGTCATCAAGATAATCGGTCCGTCTGTTTCTTCTTCGTCGTCCAAGGAATCGATATCGGAAATCAATGCCAAATCTGTCAAGAACGCCACGAGCGATTTATCGTCACTTTGTTTTTCAAATGCTTTTGTCACAGTCAAAAACTCTTCAATATTCTCCAAACGGCTTTCGCCTTCGATTGTTCTGTCAGCTTGCAGCATTTGGCGGTAACCGGACTTTTTCAATACCTCTTCAACCAATTCCGTTACCGACAAGTATTCCTGCATCTGCGTAAAGCCGTCAATCATCGAGCGGAATTCCATCACTGTCTGTGCTGTCTTCGGCGATAAGCCCATAAAGTCGACTTCCTGCAAAGCGTCCATGATCGTCCGGTCCTGTTCGATTGCAAAACGCGCCATCCGTTCGAACGAAGTGGCACCAATGCCCCGCTTTGGTTCATTAATAACACGCGACAAGGAAAGATCGTCGTCATTATTTGCGATTAAACGCAAATACGCCAACAAATCCTTGATTTCTTTGCGGTCATAGAACTTGGTGCCGCCGACAATAGTGTAATTCATATTCGACTTGACGAACATTTCCTCCATGATCCGAGACTGGGCATTGGTTCGGTACAAAATTGCAAAATCGGATGTTTTGTAGCCTTCCTTATCCATCAATTTTTGAATCGTCTGGACGACATATTGTGCTTCCTGGCGCTCATCGCCTGCTTTATGCAGTATGATGGCTGGGCCTTCCGCATTGTCCGTCCGCAGCTCTTTCGGATAACGGCTGGTATTTTTCTTGATCACATCATTAGCGGCTTGCAAAATCCGTTTTGTGGAGCGGTAATTCTGCTCGAGCATGATCACTTTAGCGTTCGGATAATCTTTTTCGAATGATAGGATATTCGTAATATCGGCTCCGCGCCAACGGTAAATCGACTGGTCCGAGTCCCCTACTACGCAAATGTTCTTGAACTTGCTTGCAAGCTTTTGGACAAGCTGATACTGCGCGTTGTTCGTATCCTGATACTCATCCACATGGATATAGTGGAATTTGTTTTGGTAGAATTCCAAGACTTCCGGCACTTTGTTGAACAAATTTAATGTCGTCATGATCAAATCATCAAAATCAAGCGACTGGTTTTTTTGCAGACGCTTTTCATAAGCGGAATAAACATCCGAAACCGTTTTTTCATATGGATTGTGCTGATTCATGTCTGCTGCAAATTGGGCCGCATCGATGCATTCGTTTTTTGCCGATGAAATGGCGTTCAGCATTGTGCGCGGTTCATATTTTTTCGGATCCAGGTTTTTCTCTTTTAGCACGCCTTTAATAACCGTCAATTGGTCGCTTGTATCCAGAATTGAAAAGTTTTTTGAAAAGCCCATGCGGTCGATATCACGGCGTAAAATACGGACGCACATCGAGTGGAACGTTGATACCCACATGCGCTCGCCCGTACCGTGCCCAAGCAGGCCGTCAATCCGGTTGCGCATTTCCCGTGCCGCTTTGTTCGTAAATGTAATTGCCAATATATTGGATGGATAAACTTGTTTTTCAAGTACCAGGTAAGCGATGCGATGCGTCAGCACCCGGGTCTTCCCGGAACCTGCACCGGCCATGATCAATAACGGGCCTTCGGTCGTTTTAACAGCCTGTTCTTGTTCCGGGTTCATCCCTTTAAGTAAATTTTTCGTAATAATTTCCATTGTGCACCACCTCGAACAATTGTTCTTATTATTATAGCGATTGTTGCTCCGTTTCCGCAACCGCCTGGACAGTTTCAATCGCTTTGCTTAAATTTTCATAAATGATATTACCTACTACAACCGTGTCGGCTATTGCTGCCATTTCCCGTGCTTTTTGCGGCGAATCGATCCCGCCGCCATAAAACAGCCTTGTATTTGAAAGTTGTTCTTTAACTTGTTCGACTAATTCAACATCGCCGTACATTCCGCTGTATTCCACATAGAAAATGGGCAGCCGGAAAAAATGTTCCGCCATTCGTGCGTAAGCTACCACGTCTTCAGCCGTCAAATCGGTTTTTGCGTCAGTCAGCTTTGCCGCTTTGCAGTCGGCATTTAAAATGCAATAGCCTTCCGGAACAAGTTCTTCCCAGTCCATAATGTCTCCATACTCACGGATTGCTTCGTGGTGAAGCCCTTTTATCCATAACGGATTTTCGCTATTCAGCACCGTCGGAATAAAATAAAAATCAAACCCAGGCGTTACCGAATCGATCGCTGAAACTTCCAAAGCAACTGGGACGCTATAACGGCGCACCCTTGCCAGTAAATCCAAGACATTGTCGAGTGTGACATTATCGCTGCCCCCAATCAAGATGGCATCGGTCCCGGATTCGCAAATTCGTTCCAAATGTTCATCGGAAATCGATTTGGCTGGATCTAATTTAAATACATGGCGCCACGTTTGAAAGTCCAAAATGATTCACCTAACCTTGCGTTTTTTTCATCATCTCATTATAACAAAAAAAAGGCTGTTCACTAAGTTAAATCATAGCCTTAGTGAACAGCCTGTCTCTTGCTGATGGAGCGAGAGCCGCATTGCTGCTGCCTCGCCCTCTAGTTTATCCGCAAAGGATTTGCCCTAATTCCTTTGCGCCAACTCCTTTGTTCAGTCTTTCGGAAGTTGAAATGGTTTTTCGTCCGGATAAAGGCGCCCTAACATTTCGTCGTAGGCATCGTTCCCGTAGTTTAAGCAGCGGCGGACACGGGAGATGGTTGCGGTGCTCGCCCCTGTTTCATTTTTTATTTTTTCGTACGTTTTTTTCATTCGCAGCATATGAGCCACTTCCAATCGTTGAGACAGCGACTGGATCTCGCTGATTGTGCATAAATCATCAAAAAAGCGATATGCCTCTTCTTTATCTTTCAATGCTAAAATCGCATCAATCAACTGGTCGGTTTGAGGGCCCCGTATTTTATCGACTTGCATACAAGCTTCACCATCCTTTTATATGTTTCCATTAAGGGGAATAGCGGACCCAATTATCAATTCCGGGGGCTGACGGAACAATATGAATCCACGTCTTGCCTGGCATAAGGCCAATAGGTCTTCCATCATCTATCGGCACGAGCATGCCTTCAAGGTTGCCCCATTCGCCTTCACGAACACCGCCATTTTGAAAAACGAGCGCTTTCCCGCCACTCATCAAGTCAATTGACTGCCTGCCTTCCCCGTCTATCGTTTTATGATCCGCTTCAAAAACCAAAACATTTGAAACTTCTACCGGTTGCCCTGAATTTTTGTCTAAAGTGGCAGTTCCTCCGGAAGCTCGGCTATAAAGTGCCGTAGTTTCGTCATATGTAAATTCATTGTGAAACTGTTCACTGGTACCATACAGAACTTCCAGAATGGATGCCTGTTCCATCAGTTTATCACTTTCCCCTGAGTCAAAGAAATAATAAGATGAATGCCCGCTATATTCAGTCGATGCTTGTGCTGCATCCATGCCTTTCAAAGCATTTTCATAAGTGATGTAGCTGTTATGAGGAGCCACTCGGTCGCTTGAGCGTTTGAACAAAGTGCCATCGTAAAACAAACCGTTTATATGATCTACTGCGCCTGCTTCAAGGAGCCGCTTAGCATCCGGGCTCCAGCCGTGGGCGATAAAAAAAGCATCATAACCTCTTGCAAGATCTACAAAATAATCCCTGGCGCTCCGGACTGGGCCCATCTCTTCCGGAAATTCGCTTTGATACAACGCTACCAATCTCGTTACGCTTCCTTCAGCCAGCATTTCAAACACAATGTCTGCTTCCGCTAAGCCGGTATGCGGCCGAGCATCCGGGTGGTTGTTGATGACAGCCATAATCGGACGGCTGTTAAACGGTTCCGATCCTTCAACTCCGCTAAACGGCGCTTTGGATATCTGCGGATTTTCTGGCGCACTTTCCTTTTCCGAGCTGTTGGCCAGCAAATAAACAGCGACGCCTGTACCGAGCAGTAAAATTGCAAGGATGCCGAATATCCAATTTTTCATCGACTACCTCATAAAAGCAGGAAATAAAGTTTTTTTATTCATAACGTCATAAATCCCTTTTTGTGTAACCCGAATGTACGGCAGATGAGTTGCCTGCAGGAACAGCAGCGTATAGACTGCATCGCCTTTTGTATAGCCACGTTCTTTCAAAGCCGCTTTTAGCGTGAGTTCTTGTTCGATCAGTTGTTCCATTGGCAGATCCGACATAGCACCTCCAATTGGAAGCGGCACAGAGCAAACCGTTTCCCCGTTCTCAACAAGGACGATGCCGCCTTTCATAAGCTTCAGCTGATTAAAAGCTTCCCACATGTCTTTTCGGCTTTTGCCGATCAAAATGATGTCGCCCGTATTGCTGTAGGAAGAAGCAAAGCCGCTGACATTTGAAGCAAACCCTTTGATCAGTGTATTGACGCGCCATTTGCCATGTTTATCGAGCAGCATAAGGAAACTTTCTTCATGGTCGGTGGACAAATTGCCATTATGTGTATCAACACTTACAGAATAAGGTTTTGTGATAACGTCATTTACCATTTCAAGGCCGAACGGCATAGAAAACTGAAAATCATCTTCTGTCAGTTCAAAATCCAACGCAAGATCCGGCATGGTAGACCAGTCGATTCCTGGAAGCGACTGTACTTTGTCGCCATCTTTTTTCAGCCAGACTCCTTTGGAGATAACGCCTGATGGTACGGGATTGTCTAGTGTATCCAATATGTTTAAGTTTGCATAACGGCCTGTGGCAATCACACCGTGAAGGCTTGTTACATTGTAATATCGCGCAACGTTATAAGAAGCCATCAAGTATGCATCAATTGCCGGAACGCCAGCTTCTAAGGCAATTTTTATGCATAAGTCCATAATTCCGTCTACATGGAAAGACGGCGTCGAGCCATCTGTCGTCATCATCAATTTATCAAAGACGTTGATATCTTTTTCAATGATCCCCTTTAACAAATTTGGCAAATCCGGACGAATCGATGAATGGCGAAGCGTAACGCCATAGCCGTGGAGCAAGCGCATTTCCACTTCTTCAGCTGTCATCGCTTCATGGTCGCCATCTGCTCCAAGCAATCTCATGCGTGCCAAGGTTTTTTCCGAAGCCCCAGGAAAATGCCCTTCGATTTTCTTCAATCCCATTTTTGCCTGTTGAATCCAGTACAACATCTGGTCATCTCCGGCCAATAGCTTCGGCCAGCCTGTCAACTCACCTCCAAGCAAAACATCCGGACGGTCCAGCCATTCACCTACCGCTTTTGTTGTAAACAACTGGTCTTCTTCGTTTAGCTCGGTCTGAGAGTCAAACCGTGTCCACCAATAGAAAGAAAAAGGCAATTGGTTCAACTGGTCCAACAATGAAAACGCTTTCTCGTTTTCTAATGCCAAGAACAGCGTCAAGTTATCGGACAAGAAGGAAGTGGTTCCACGTTGTGCCGAATAATCTGCAAATGTCTGGGGATTGTATAGTTGGTAGGGATGAACATGAGGTTCAATATAACCCGGAACAACAAATTTCCCTGTTAAATTTACGATATCAGTCGAAGAATCAATTTTCGGCATCTCTTGACCAGCGTATACGATGCGGTCATCTTTGATCCAAATATTTCCTGTCATCCATTTTTTAAATATACTATGCAAATAATACGCATTAGTCAAAACGAGATCCGGAGCTATCTCTTTTGTAACTACTTTCAGCTGTTCCCTTATTTCTGTGTTTTTCCATAATGGATTCACAAGTATCCCGCTCCTTCTGTTACTTTTTCAATACATTAAATACTAGCATAACAATGCATGAAAATACAGTTGAAGATGGGAAAAAATGAATATTGCAATCGTCTTTTGACACAAAAAATCCACGCTGAAAGCGTGGATTTTTCATTAGTTTGCAATTTGGTTTGTGAAAGGTTCTAATACGTTTTCCTTGTCCACTTCTTTGTAAGTTAAAACTTTTGACACTGGTTCATGTGTTTCACCGTAAAGTTCTTCCACTTTATATGAATGAATATCTTTATAAGCTTTTTTCATCGCTTCATAAATATCTTCTTCGGTTTCTCCGTTTGGAGCCCAGTACAAGATTTCCATTGAATTTTCTTCGCCTGTCGCAACGGAGCGGCGGCAATAGCCTATTGATGCGGCATGTTCAAATCCTTCTCGTGCATAAAAGCGCAAACGTTTTTCCGTATCTGTATCTTCGTAGTTGACCGGTTCTACTTCTAGAATAATCGGTTTATTTTTATCTTTCAGCATCTGCAAGGTCTTTTTACCAAGGCCCATGCCACGGGATTCTTTTGAAACGAATAAATAATCAACAAACGAGAAGTTCGAGAATTCCGCATACATCAAAACATGATAAGGACCTTCATCTTTATAATAAACATTGCCTTTTTCTTTCAGCAACGTCTCCATATGCTCTTTCGATTTCATTTCTTCTACTGGAAAATACTGATTCAACTTTTCATACCAATTCATCAAATTGCCCCTTTCAATTTTGAAAGCTATTAATCATGTTTACAGCCATATAAAGCCATATCATTCTGGAGAGTAAATAGAGGTAACTGCGGGTCTTTCATAATTATCAACTTAAACCTATACCCAAATTCCTGAGGAATAAAACAAAAATGGCACAAATTCATATGAACATGTGCCATTTCTTATCTAATAAAACCAGCATATCATTTTTCTAATCATTTTACGATTATTTTGCTCGCCAGCCAATATCAGAGCGGTAGAAAAAATGATCCCACTGAAGCTGTTTCAACTGTTTGTATACATTTTCTTGCGCATCCTGAATTGATTTACCGGCAGCAGATACAAGCAACACGCGTCCGCCATTGCCTATAAACCCTTCATCACCTTTTTTAGTGCCGGCATGAATGATTTCCAGCCCTTGCAAATGGGCTAACTCAGGAAGCAAATGGCCTTTTTCCACTGTTCCCGGATACCCTTCGCTTGCCACAACCACTCCTAGTATTGCTTGTTCATCCCATTCAAGCGAATAAGCGCTCCCATTTAAAATGGCTTGCATAAATTCAGCAAAATCGGAAGTCATTCTAGGCAGCACGACTTGCGTTTCAGGATCACCGAATCGAGCGTTAAATTCAATCACTTTCGGCCCTTGATCAGTCAGGATAATTCCGGCATATAAAATTCCGTTAAACGGTACGCCTTCTTTTTCCATCGCCTCAACGGTTGGTTTCACAATCCGCTCGAATGTTTCATTAATTACTGACTCAGGAATTTGAGGCACCGGTGAATAAGCGCCCATGCCTCCCGTATTCGGTCCACGATCGCCGTCGTATGCCCGCTTATGGTCTTGCGAAATAGGCATCGGATAGATTTTGCCGGCTTGGACAAACGACATAAACGAAAATTCTTCTCCAGCCAGAAATTCTTCAATGACCACTTTGGAACCCGAACTCCCGAATTTCGCATCTTCGAGCATATCATTGACAGCGGCAATAGCTTCGCCTTCTGTCATGGCTACAACTACTCCTTTGCCGGCAGCTAAACCGTCCGCTTTCACAACAATAGGCGCCCCTTTTTCACGAATGAACGAAATTGCGGGTGCTGCTTCCGTAAACGTTTCATACGCAGCGGTCGGGATGTTGTATTTTTTCATTAGTTCTTTCGCGAAGGCTTTGCTCCCTTCTATTTGCGCGGCCGCTTTGGAGGGGCCGAAAATGGACAAGCCTTTTTCATTGAAAAAATCGACGATGCCTTCTGCAAGCGGCTGCTCGGGGCCAACAAATGTGAAGCTAATGTCGTTCGCCTCGGCAAAGTCCGCCAATGCGTTAAAATCCATTTCATCAATAGCGATCAGTTCTGCCTCAGCTTCCATCCCGTCATTTCCAGGAGCTGCGTAAACCTGTTCAACCGCTGAAGCACGTGCAAATTGGCGGACAATGGCATGTTCTCTGCCGCCTCGCCCAATGACTAATACCTTCATGTCGCTTCACCTCGCTTAATGTTTGAAATGACGAATTCCTGTAAAGACCATGGCAATACCGAATTCGTTCGCTTTGTCGATCGACTCTTGGTCCTTTTTCGATCCGCCTGGCTGAATGATCGCTTTTATGCCGGCTTGTGCTGCAGCTTCTACAGTATCAGACATCGGGAAAAATGCATCAGATGCCATAATAGCCCCCTGTGCCTGCTCTCCAGCTTGCTCAAGGGCAATTTTAGCAGATCCGACGCGGTTCATTTGGCCAGCTCCGATACCAAGCGTCATATCCGCGTTGCAAACAACAATTGCGTTTGACTTGACATGCTTAACGACGCTCCAGCCAAGTTTCAGCGCAGCGAGTTCCGCTTCTGTCGGTTGGCGTTCTGTTACTACTTGAATTTCGGCATCTTCGTAACCTAAAGCATCCGGTTCTTGAACAAGAAGGCCACCTTCAACAGTCACCAGATTCCAGCGGTCTTTGCGCGCCCGCTCAAATGGAATGGTCAACAGGCGAATATTTTTCTTTTGTGTAAGTATTTCAAGAGCTTCTGCCGTGAAGGCCGGTGCGATAATAATTTCTAAGAAGATGCCGGCCAATTGCTGAGCCGTATCCGCATCTACTTCCCGGTTCAACGCCACGATTCCGCCGAAAATCGACGTAGCGTCCGCTTCGTAAGCCTTGGCGAAAGCTTCACTGATCGATTCGCCTGTACCTACGCCACAAGGGTTCATATGCTTGACAGCAACAGCAGCAGGTATTGTGAACTCTTTGATGATTTGAAGCGCCGCGTTGGCGTCTTGGATATTGTTATACGATAACTCTTTGCCATGCAATTGGTCCGCACCCGCAATCGAGAAATCAGAACCGAGCGGACTGCGGTAAAATGCTGCTTTTTGGTGCGGATTCTCACCGTAGCGAAGCGGCTGGTTTAATTCGTATGTAAGGGTCAGTTGATCCGGGTATTCTTCTCCCGTCAGTTCAGTCAAATAATTGGATATGTAAGAATCATAAGCAGCCGTATGGCGGAAGACTTTTGCAGCCAGGCGGCGGCGGGTTTCGGGAGTCGTGCCGTTTTGTTCATGGAGTTCGGACAAGACCGCTTCATAATCCAAAGCATCAACAATCACTGCCACATATGCATGGTTTTTCGCAGCAGAACGGAGCATCGTCGGACCGCCAATATCGATATTCTCAATAGCATCTTCTACAGTTACATCAGGCTTTACGATTGTTTCACGGAACGGGTACAAGTTAACGCACACAATGTCGATCGGCGCAATGCCGTTTTCAGCCATTTCTCGCTGATGTTCTGTGTCATCCGGTTTGGCAAGCAGTCCGCCATGCACAAGCGGATGAAGGGTTTTAACGCGGCCGCCGAGGATTTCAGGGAATTTTGTCACTTCATCGACTGCAGTAATCGCTACGCCATTCTCTTCTAAAAAGCGCTTTGTGCCGCCAGTCGATAAAATTTCATAGCCCATCTTTTCAAGTTCTTTAGCAAAATCCAATATCCCTGATTTGTCCGATACACTGAGTAGCGCTCGTTTTTTCACTGTGAGTCCTCCTATAATGGGCTGAATTGAATTTCTTCAGCCTTGCATTGAATCATATAAATCTTTTGTCTTAACTGGTTGGTGGAATAATTTTTGCAGCGTCGCCGGATAAAGTTCATGCTCCAGTTTATGAATCTCCTCTTCCACCGCTTCTCGCCCACGGCCAGCAACGGGGAAAGACTGTTGAGAAATAATCGAGCCGGTATCCATACCAGCATCCACATAATGAACAGTGACGCCAGCTCTTTCTGCCCCTGACGCCAATGTCTGCCCGATAGCATCTTTTCCTGGAAATGCCGGCAAGACCGAAGGATGGATATTGATGATCCGGTTCTCAAAAGCTTCGAGCAAAACCGGGCCGATCAAACGCATAAATCCAGCAAGAATCAGCCATTCCACTTTATGTTCCACCAATTTTTCTTTAAGCATTTCTTCGTACAATTGTTTTGAATCATACTGCGCCGGAATAAAAGAAAACGACTTGATTCCAAGCCGTCTCGCCCGTTCCACTACGAAGGCCTCCGGCTTGTCAGTCACAACAAGTGCAATTTCTGCATTCAGCCTGCCTTCTTGAATAGCATCCGCAATTGCTTGAAAGTTTGAGCCGTTTCCTGACGCGAAAACGGCGATTTTTGGTTTAGTTGCCATGTAAGCTGCCATCCTGTTCACCAGAAAATTGAACCCCAGCTGTTTCTGAAACTTCACCAATCACATAAGCTTGCTCCCCGTTTTGAGCTGCTGCATCTAAAACCCGGCCAGCGTCTTCAGGAGCCACTGCCAAGACAAAGCCGATGCCCATATTGAAAACAGAATACAGATCCCGGTCAGCCAAACCGCCTTTTTCTTTCAACAAGCGAAAGACATCAAGCACCGGCCAACTGCCAAGCTGAATTTCTGCTCCTAGTCCCGCTGGCATCATCCGCGGGATGTTTTCGATAAAGCCGCCGCCTGTTACGTGGGCCATGCCGTGGATATGGACATCTTTTGACACCGCAGTAACTGCCTTAGCGTAGATTTTCGTAGGAGTCAGCAGCACCTCGCCAAGAGCTCCTAACGTTTCATAGCCTTCCACTGCCTGATTCAGCGTAAAATTGTTTTCTTCAAAAACAATCTGGCGGACCAGTGAATAGCCATTTGAATGGATTCCGCTTGATGCCAAACCGATCAGCACGTCGCCTGCTTGAATATTCTCGCCCGTAACAATCTTGGATTTCTCAGCAGCTCCGACAGCAAAACCGGCAATGTCGTATTCGTCTTCTTCGTAAAGGCCCGGCATTTCAGCCGTTTCTCCGCCGATCAAGGCAGCGCCGGCTTCAACGCAGCCGTCTGCCACGCCTTTGACGATCTGTTCGATTTTTTCCGGCACCGCTTTGCCGACCGCAATATAATCAAGGAAAAACAACGGTTCTGCACCTTGTGCAACGATATCGTTGACGCACATTGCAACGCAGTCAATACCAATCGAATCGTGCTTGTCCGCCATGAAAGCAAGCTTTAATTTTGTTCCGACACCGTCTGTTCCGGATACTAAAACCGGTTCTTTCAGGTCGAGCGCCGACAAATCGAACATGCCGCCAAATCCTCCGAATGTCCCCATCAAGCCTTTTCGTGCTGTTCTTTCCACATGGGATTTCATGCGGTTGACTGCTTCATAGCCCGCTTCAATATTAACGCCTGCTTTTTCATATGCTTTTGACACGTTGTTTCCTCCTATCGCACTGTTTCTTTCTCATGAGGCAATACTGTACTTGGGAAAATATTTGTTGGGTATTCCCCGGTAAAACAAGCCAGGCAATGGCCGCATTTCGAGCCTGGATCGGTTCTGCCGATATTTTGCACCATGCCATCCACTGATAGGAACGACAATGAATCGGCTCCGATGATTTCACGCATTTCTTCTATTGTATTATTCGCAGCAATCAATTCACCCGACGTACTGATGTCAATGCCATAGAAGCATGGGCTTTTGATTGGCGGTGAAGAAATGACCACATGCACTTCTGTCGCCCCCGCTTCTTTCAGCAAATTGACGATATGGCGGGAAGTCGTGCCGCGGACGATGGAATCATCGACCATAACGACGCGTTTGCCTTTGACCACTTGGCGGACCGGCGACAATTTCATCTTCACGCCCTGTTCACGCAAATCCTGCGACGGCTGGATGAACGTCCGGCCGACATAACGGTTTTTGATCAACCCAAGTTCATAGGGAATGCCGCTTGCTTCCGAATACCCAATAGCAGCCGAGATGCTTGAGTCTGGTACACCGGTTACAACATCCGCTTCTATTTTAAATTCTTTTGCCAGCTGGATGCCGAGGCGTTTGCGGGCTGCATGGATATTGACTCCATCAATATCAGAATCGGGGCGTGAAAAATACACGTATTCCATTGTGCAAATTGAACGTTCTTCTGGATAAGCAAAGCGTTCTGCACGTACGCCGTCATTTGTGATGATTAAAAATTCGCCAGGTTCAACTGAACGAACGAATTCTGCTCCAACGATATCAAAAGCGCAAGTTTCGGATGCTACTACCCAGGAATCGCCCAGCTTCCCTAGCGACAATGGGCGCAAGCCGTTCGGATCAAGTGCAACATACATTGCTTCTTCCGATAAGATAATACAAGCAAAAGCACCTTTTAAAAGGGACAATGCATTTTTTGCTTTTTCTTCAAATGTTGCATAGCCGCTTCGTTTGATCAAATGAGCCAATACTTCTGTATCAGATGTTGTTTGAAAAATGCTGCCTTGGCGTTCCAGATGGCCTTTTAACTCGGTTGCATTCACCAAGTTGCCGTTATGCGAAATAGCCAAACTGCCTGTCGTTGAATTGAACAAGAGCGGCTGTACATTTTCAATGCCGCTGCCTCCTGCTGTCGCATAGCGGACATGGCCGATTGCCGCTTTCCCTGCAATTTTTTCAATTTTCTCAGGCGTAAACACTTCACTGACCATACCTTCGCCTTTTAACGGCTTCAAAGATTGTCCATCTGTTGAAACGATTCCGGCGCCTTCTTGCCCGCGATGCTGCAGCGCATGCAAACCGTAATAAGTCAATTGAGTTGCATTGGCATGTCCCCAAATACCGAAAATACCGCACTCTTCGTTTAAGCTTCTGATTTCAGCAAGCATGGGATAGCTCCTTTCCAAGCTGAGCGAAGCGCATCGACTGATTTATTGATCCAAGCCGTGCCGTCTTCACTTTTGATGATTACATGGTCTCCAGTGACAGTACCGATCCGCTTGGCATCCTTGACAAGTGCTTCAAATTCTTCAACATGTTCCGGTGATACGGAAATGATAAATCGTGATTGCGATTCGCTGAAAAGAGCTGTTGTTGCTGATCCTAGAAGCGTTGCTTCAATCCCTAATCCGTTGCCGAACGTTTTTTCTGCAAGTGCAACAGCCACACCGCCTTCTGCTACATCATGTGCAGATGCAACAAGACCTTTTTGGATGGCTGCTAGAATTTGTGCTTGGCGCTCCGCTTCAACCGCTAAGTCGATTGCCGGCGCTTTTCCAAAAATGCGGCCTTCAACCATTTTTTGAAGCTCACTGCCGCCGAATTCCGTAAAGCTTTCCCCGATCAAATACACAGCATCTCCGATATTCTTCACATCTTGCGTTGTTACATGAGCCAGGTCTTCTACAAGCCCAACTAACCCGATTGTTGGTGTTGGATAGATTGCTGTACCGTTTGTTTCATTATATAAAGAAACGTTTCCGCCGATAACAGGTGCATCTAAAATAGTGCAAGCTGCCGACATGCCATCAGCCGCTTTTTCAAGCTGCCAGAAGATCTCCGGCTTTTCCGGATTCCCGAAATTCAAACAATCGGTAATGGCCAGCGGTTTTGCTCCTGAAACGACCACATTGCGTGCCGCTTCCGCTACTGCAATCTTGCCGCCAGTTTCCGGATCCAAGTAAATATAGCGGGAATTGCAGTCTGTTGTCATTGCCAATCCTTTGTTTGTACCGCGAACGCGGACCACCGCTGCATCAGATCCTGGGCTGACTACAGTGCTTGTACGCACTTGATGGTCGTATTGATCGTAAACCCATTCTTTTGAAGCGATTGTCGGCTGCTGCAATAAGTTCAACAAGGCTTCCTGATGGTTTTCCACTTTCGGCTCTGCATTGTCCATCGCCTGATATTCTTTAAAGTAAGCAGGAACACTTGATGGTTTATGGTAAACCGGTGCATCTTCTGCAAGTGCATCAACAGGAACTTCAGCTACTACTTCTCCTTTATGAAGAAGGCGCAAAGTAGAATCGTCTGTAACCGTCCCAACAGTTACAGCATCCAAGCCGTATTTTTCGAACAACTCGACAATTTCCGGCTCTCTTCCTTTTTTCACTACAATCAGCATACGCTCTTGCGATTCAGACAACATCATTTCATAAGCTGTCATTCCTGTTTCACGCTGAGGCACATGGTCAAGATCCATTTCAATACCCGATCCAGCTTTAGAAGCCATTTCAGCTGATGAAGAAGTCAGTCCAGCAGCGCCCATATCTTGAATGCCAATCAGCGCATCAGACTTTACAAGTTCCAAACAGGCTTCAAGCAGGAGTTTCTCCATGAATGGATCGCCCACTTGAACAGCTGGACGGTTGTCTCCTGAGGATTCAGTTAATTCTTCTGATGCGAATGTAGCCCCATGGATACCATCTCGGCCAGTTTTCGCGCCGACATACATAACCGGGTTGCCAACGCCTGATGCAACACCTTTTTGGATATCTTCGTGATTGATCAAACCGACACACATTGCGTTAACAAGCGGATTGCCATCATACGAATCGTCAAATTGCACTTCGCCGCCAACAGTCGGGATGCCGATGCAGTTGCCGTATCCAGCGATACCAGCCACTACTTCTTCAAACAAGTATTTAACCCGTGGAGTTGTCAATTCGCCAAAACGCAGAGAGTTCAGCAAAGCGATTGGTCGGGCGCCCATCGAGAACACGTCGCGGATGATGCCGCCAACGCCTGTTGCTGCCCCTTGATAGGGTTCAATTGCAGATGGATGGTTATGAGATTCCATTTTGAAAACGACCGCCTGGCCATCACCGATGTCGACGATGCCAGCGCCCTCTCCTGGCCCTTGCAAAACGCGAGGTGCTTTTGTCGGGAATTTGGAAAGAACAGGCTTTGAGTTTTTGTATGAACAGTGTTCAGACCACATAACCGAAAACAAACCAGTTTCCGTGTAGTTCGGCGTTCTTCCCAAAATCTTTTCAACCATTGCAAATTCCGCATCTGATAAGCCCATTTGCTGATAAATCTTCTGTTCTTTAATCTGCGCTGTATTTGGCTCAAGCATGAGTGACATTTGCTTCCCTCCACTGTTTTACAATTGATTTGAATAACGCAAGCCCGTCGTTGCCGTTGATCAGTTCAGAAACCGCGCGTTCCGGGTGAGGCATCATGCCAAGCACGTTTCCTCTTTCATTGATGATGCCTGCAATCTGGTTGCGGCTGCCGTTAAAATCGTCTGCATACGAGAAAACGATTTGATTGTTTTTTTGAAGTTGCTCATACGTTGCATCGTCGCAATAGTAATTGCCTTCGCCATGCGCGATCGGGATTTGGATTTCTTGGCCTTTTTCGTACTCGGTCGTGAACAGCGTATCAGCATTTTCGACTTTCAATCCAACCGTTTTGCACATGAACTTCAAGTTTTTATTGCGTAAAAGTACGCCTGGGAGAAGTCCTGCTTCTGTCAAAATCTGAAAGCCGTTGCAAATGCCAAGAACCGGCTTGCCGGCTTCTGCCGCTTTTTTCACTTCGTCCATGACTGCTGATGATTGGGCAATTGCACCACAGCGCAAGTAATCGCCATATGAGAATCCGCCTGGCAAAAGAATGCCATCGTATTTGCTCAAGTCTTTTGAATCGTGCCAGACGTATTCTGCTTCTTCGCCCAGCTCATCTTTGATCGCATGGTACATATCCAAATCACAATTTGAGCCTGGAAAAACAATCACTGCGAATTTCATTGCGAGACAGCCTCCTCAATTTCAAAACGGTAATCTTCAATTACAGTATTCGTAAGCAACTTTTGGCACATTTCATTGACTAACGCATCGATATCACGGGCATCATCCGCTATGTTCAATTCCAAGTATTTGCCGATTCGTACATCTTCAACTTCCGCGTACCCCATTTTATGAAGAGACCCCATAACTGCAGAGCCTTGTGGATCTAATACACTTTCACGCAATGTCACATAAATTTTTACCTTCTTCATGAATGTTGACCTCCCAGTCGAGTTAAAATGAGTTCATATGCGTCAGTTAAGTTGCCGAGGTCTCGGCGGAATACATCTTTATCCAGCTTCTGTTTTGTTTTTGCGTCCCAAAGGCGGCACGTATCCGGAGAAATTTCATCTGCAAGCAAAATCGCCCCGTTCGAATCGCGTCCAAATTCGATTTTAAAATCGATCAAATCGACGCCGATTTCATGGAAGAAACCGATCAGTACTTGGTTGATGGCAACCGCTTTTTCACGCAGCTGCTCTACTTCAGCTGAAGTCGCCAACTCAAGCAATTCAATATGGTCCTCTGTGATGATCGGATCGCCGAGTTCATCGTTTTTTAAGTAGAACTCAACAATCGGGCGGGCAAGCACTGTGCCTTCTGCAATGCCAAGGCGTTTTGCCATGCTGCCTGCCACGATGTTTCGCACTACGACTTCAATCGGGATAATGGAAACTTGCTGAACCAGCTGTTCACGGTCAGACAATTGCTGAACGAAATGAGAAGCAATTCCTGCTTTCTGCAATTTTTCAAATAGTAGCGAAGTGATTTTATTGTTCAAGAGACCTTTGCCGGCGATTTCCGCTTTCTTTTCTCCATTGAAAGCGGTCGCTGAGTCTTTGTATTCAACCCATAAAATTTCCGGTTTGTCTGTTGCATATAAGCGTTTTGCTTTTCCTTCGTACAAAAGTTGACCTTTTTCCATTATGAAAGCCCCCGTTTAGTTTAGTCCAAGACGATTGAAAATCATGTCTACTTGCTGTAGGTGGTAGTTGTAGTTAAAACAATCATCCAATTCTTCTTTTGTTAATTGAGAAGTAATGGTTTCATTCGCTTCTACAATCTTACGGAAATGCGTTTGTTTCTCCCAAGCTTCCATAGCACACGGTTGAACAGTATCGTAAGCCGCTTCGCGTGCCATTCCTTTATCAATCAACGTCAGTAGCACCCGCTGTGAATAAATAAGGCCCAGTGTCGAATCCATATTGCGTTTCATGTTTTCCGGGAATACCGTCAAGTTTTTCACGATATTGCCAAAGCGGTTTAACATGTAGTTAAGGGCGATTGTCGCATCCGGCAAAATCACCCGCTCTGCAGAAGAATGTGAAATGTCGCGTTCGTGCCATAGTGGAACGTTCTCGAATGCCGTGACCATATAGCCCCGAATCAATCTTGCAAGACCTGTCATATTCTCAGAACCGATCGGGTTGCGCTTATGCGGCATTGCAGATGAGCCTTTTTGGCCTTTTGCAAAAAACTCTTCCACTTCGCGTGTTTCTGATTTTTGAAGGCCACGGATTTCTGTTGCAAACTTTTCAACCGAAGTTGCAATCAATGCGAGCGTACTCATATATTGTGCATGGCGATCGCGCTGAAGCGTTTGTGTAGAAATCGGTGAAGCTGCAAGGCCAAGCTGTTTGCAGACATATTCTTCAACAAACGGATCGATGTTGGCGTATGTACCAACCGCTCCTGACATCTTGCCGGTTTCAATCGATTTCGCTGCTGCTTCAAAACGCTCTAAATTCCGTTTCATTTCCTCGTGCCACAATGCCAGCTTCAAACCGAATGTTGTCGGCTCAGCATGGACGCCATGCGTACGGCCCATCATGACCGTCATTTTATGTTCTTTAGCCTTGTTCGCTAAAATCTCGATAAAGTTTGTTAAATCCTTGCGGAGGATCTCGTTCGCTTGTTTAAGCAAATACGATAATGCCGTATCCACAACGTCAGTTGATGTTAACCCGTAATGAACCCATTTTCGTTCTTCACCCAGGGTTTCCGACACCGCTCTTGTAAAAGCGACCACATCGTGGCGGGTTTCTTCTTCGATTTCCAAAATGCGGTCTACTGAGAATGAAGCATCTCTCCGGATTTTCGCAACATCTTCTTTTGGAATATCGCCGATTTCCGCCCAAGCTTCACATGCCAGAATTTCAACTTCCAGCCAAGCATTGTACCGGTTTTCATCTGTCCATATGGCGCCCATTTCGGGCCGTGTGTAACGTGCTATCATCTTTTAGTTCCTCCAATTATTCCGGCCAAATGCCGGATTCGTCTATTTCTTTTAAGGTTTGGTCCAAATCATCCGTCAAAATGGTAATATGCCCCATTTTTCGCTTGTGTTTCGCTTCTTCTTTTCCGTACAGGTGAATAGACCAATTTGGATAATGGGCAATTCGTGAAGCAAGCGGTGCTACATGTTCGCCTAATACATTAACCATCACCGTATCTGACCACAACTTCGGCTCTCTGAGCGGCCAGCCGCAAATTGCACGAATATGTTGATGAAACTGAGAAATGTTTGTACCTTCTATTGAGTAATGTCCAGAATTATGAGGGCGTGGCGCCAATTCATTGACGATAATATCGCCTTCTTCTAATACAAACATCTCTACAGCCAGGGTTCCCACCATATTCAAATGCGAGGCGATTTTTCTTGCAGCTTCTTTTGCCTGCTCCAACGTCCTTGGTTCAATTCGTGCTGGCACAATGGTTTTATGGAGAATATGATCTTTATGGATATTCTCTCCTACGGGCAGCACAGTCATCTCTCCATGTACGTTCCGTTGAATTATTACTGAAATTTCTTTTGTGAAATGAACAAATGCTTCCGCTACACATGCTCCGCTTTGGAACAGCGGTTCAGCCAGGGGCAATTCTTCCACGGAAGTGATGGTTTGCTGTCCTTTGCCGTCATACCCTCCAGTTGCCGTCTTCACGACAAAAGGAAAATTCAATTGATTGCTTTTTTCTTTGAACTCTTCGTAACTAGTTGCTTCTATATAATTAGCTATAGGCACTCCCGCTTCTGCAATCGCTTGTTTTTCATAAATGCGATTTTGCGTAACACGGATCAGTTCAGCGCCTTGAGGCACGTAAGACGTTTCTGCAAGCTGTTCCAGACCAGTTGCATCGATATTTTCAAACTCATAAGTGATAACATCACTTACTTCAGCCAATTCTTCCAAAGCATGAAAATCGTTGAAAGGAGCAACAATTTGAATATCTGCTACTTGGCCAGTTGGCGAATCCATTGCCGGGTCAAGTACAGCAATTTTAAATCCAGCTTCTTTAGCTGCCAGTGCCATCATGCGTCCTAGTTGGCCACCGCCAATAATGCCGATTGTCTGTCCTGGCAAAATCGTCTTCGTCATATCAGGTCACCTGAACTTTCCAAAACCTTAGCATTTGTTTGATTTCTACGTTCCTGTAATGTCTCTGCAATCGTAGGATCGACAGTGCCAAGAATCTGGGCTGCAAGGAGTCCTGCATTGGTCGCTCCCGCTTTTCCAATCGCAACAGTAGCAACGGGTACGCCACCAGGCATTTGCACAATAGACAAAAGTGAATCCAAACCATTCAGCGCCTTTGATTGCACCGGTACTCCAATGACAGGCAATGTAGTTTTCGCAGCAACCATTCCGGGTAAATGAGCTGCTCCGCCGGCTCCTGCAATAATAACGTGCAAACCGCGTTCCCGAGCTTCCTCTGCATAGGCAAACATCAAATCAGGCGTGCGGTGAGCAGAAACCACTCGTTTTTCATAAGAAATATTCAACTCATCTAATATATCACATGCATGTTTCATTGTTTCCCAGTCACTTGTGCTTCCCATTATTACACCGATTCGCGGATTCATTCTATTCTCTCCTTATAAACAAATAAAAGCCCTCAAGTAAACTGCTCACTTTACGTGAAAAGCAGAATACTTAAGGACTTTGTACATTTAACGAATTCGAAAACAGGCAATAGTAAAACCTATTTCTCGTCAAGTCTCCATAAGTTGCTTTCCCGCATAGTCCGGACATTACGGTGTCCTGGTAGAAACGCAGAAGCCAATCCTTCTGCATATATGGGGTATCCTCATTCATCATATCAAGTCGAGTAGGTTGAGTCAACGGTAAACTCGAACGTTACGCTTTTAAATGATGCTATTGTTCGTATTTATTAGGAGATAATTTCTAATTATCCATTTTAACGCCTTTAAATTTAACAATTTGCTTTACAGGAATCGGTTTGCCATCAATTTCTTCAAATACCGGTTCTTCTTTGCGGCCCATAGCCATATAGCCTTGCTCTCTCATGCGTTCTAGACAATTGTCCAAAGTTTCATTTTCCTCAACCTCAAACCAAACTGTTTTTTTGCTCATTTGAACAAGTTTCCTCTCCGGACAGTTTTTACCCAAAAGCCCCCATGAATCGTTTTCGGTTCATAAGTAATAATAAAAGCTTTCGGATCAATTTCTTGGATAGTTCTATATAGCGCCAGTTCCATTTTGCGAGGAGTCAGAATTTGCATTGATTGACGATCGCCATCTCTTCCATTTGCAGTCCAATCTGTCACACCATATCCTTTTTCTCTCAATTCACGTGGCAGCTTTTCCCCTGCTTCGCTCGTAATTACATTTACAGTAATATACCCTAAAGCCATTTTTTCTTCTATTTTCGAACCAACAATGACCCCTGTACCAAAACCAATGGCATAGGCAATCAGATTCTGAATCTGATCAAGATTATCAAGCACTAGTCCAAGCCCAACTATATATATAATAGTTTCTACTATACTTACACCTGCAGCGATGTATCGATATCCTTTCAAAGTCAAAATCATGCGTATAGTTAAAAATGCTACATACACAATGTTTATAGTAAAAATAATAAAAATCATTATCCAAGGGTTTATATCCACTATTCTTTTCCTCTTTTCTCTGAATCATTACGTTACATACTAATTTAATTATACCGGGAATGCAAGAGCGTAAAAAATATCGTCTTTTCTTTAAATTTATTTTCTATTAAAGGTATTTAAAGTTCCTACAAAGAATAAGTTTTCATTATAAGATGTAAATAGAGAGCTGAAAGGAGAGGTATGTGTTGAAGCAAGTACTTTTGATTATAGACGCCCAGCAAGAATTGATCGATGGCAATCAAAATGAACCTGGCATATCGGCGAAAGAAAGCTTGCTCGCATGCATTAACAAAGTTATCGAAAAAGCTGTAGCATCAACCATACCAATTGTATTTATACGTGATTTAGACGTTTCTGAAGGAGAAGGGCCTGGTTTTCAAATTCATTCAGCTATCACGCTGCCTGAAAACGCAACAATTTTTGATAAAAAAGCAACAAATGTTTTTTATCAAACACCTCTTCTTGATTTTTTAAAACAGCAAGAAGTTCAACATATTATTATTATGGGGTGCAAGACCGAGTTTTGCATTGATACTGCCGTTCGCACTGCTACAGTAAACGAATTCGATGTTACTCTAGTCAGTGATGGTCACTCTACGACAACTTCTATTATATTGCCGGCGGAAAAAATTATTGCACATCACAACAAAACTTTGCACGGGTTTGATAATATAGATCATTTTTCTTTAGTCCGTGACAGTAAAGAAGAACTATTCTCCCCTATCCACAATCAATATCGGTGATAAAAAAATAAAAAAGCCGTTACCGAAATCGGTAACGACTTTTTTCATGCCCAGCGACGTCCTACTCTCACAGGGGGAGACCCCCAACTACCATCGGCGCAAAAGAGCTTAACTTCCGTGTTCGGGATGGGAACGGGTGTGGCCT
>NZ_PYAT01000022.1 GCF_003014655.1 Planomicrobium soli
CTGCGCAGCCAAACCATTGAAAGAAGCTTTGCGGATGCCAAAGAACTCCATGGCTTTCGCTACGCAAGACGCCGAGGGCGTCCGTCTGTCCAAGAGCAGGCTTTCCTGACAGCCGCCACGCAAAACATCAAAAAAATGGCCCTCCTTCTGGCAAGGAGGGCGTAAAAATCGGAAGTTTTCTTTTCTTTTGATGAACAAATAAGTTCTTATCTTATATCAAAGGGTTACTCAACACTCTGTAAAAAAGGACTCTAACGAGTCCTTTTTTTACTTTGCTTTTTCCATTACTGCAAAATAATTCTCTTCATCATCAGCAAAATTAAATACTTTGCCTGTAGGCATTTCCACAATTTCTCCAACTGTAATGTTATTGCTGGAAAGATCCTGATACAGTTTTTCAATCTCCTCCGTATAAAACATCAAAGAAGGAGTGCCAAGATTCAAGTCAGGCGACATTTCAGCGACTGATTTTTTGTTGTGCAAGACAATGCTTGTTCCGGCATTTCGTGCTGGAGCCACTTCAATCCATCTCAACCCGTGAGCAGTTTCATCAGCAAGTACAGTAAACCCTAATTTTTTTGTCCAAAACTCCACTGCTTTATCTTGATTGTTCACATACAACATCACTTGGCCAAGTTTATTGATCATCATTCCAGCTCCTTATACTGTTATAAAATCATAGCTAAGTTCATTTTAAATGAATTAACGGAATAATCAATCTTATCATTTGATAAGTCTTTGCCGTAATCACTTTATCAGTTCAAAAAGAAAGACCATCAGAAAGCCGATGGCCTTGAATGTTAATAATCATTGGGGCGGGGAAACCAATTTGTGCTGAAAAGCATAAATGACCGCTTGGGTCCGGTCATGGACTTCAAGCTTCGCGAGCAGGTTGCTGACGTGCGTCTTGACCGTTTTTAAGGCGATAAAAAGCTCGTCAGCGATTTCCTGATTCGAATAGCCATTCGCCATGAGCAGCAAAATCTCCATTTCACGCTCTGTCAAATCCTCATGGGGTACATGGCTATGGCGCATTTGCTTCATCATTTTGCTCATCACTTCGGGTTCGAGAACGGGTGTACCGTTCATTGTGGCACGAATGGATTCAGCGATTCGTGAAGCTTTAGATGTTTTCAATATGTAACTGACGGCGCCGGCTTTAAGCGCGGGATAAACTTTGTCATCGTCTAAAAAACTTGTGACGATCATGATTTTTGCTTCAGGCCACTGCGTGATAATAAGGTCTGTTGCTTCAGCTCCATTCATGACAGGCATGACCATATCCATCAAAATAACGTCGGGGCGTAAAGCGAGTGCCATTTCCACAGCTTCTTTGCCGTTTGATGCTTCGCCAATCACTTCCATATCTTTTTGGGCTTGCAAATAAGCGGAAACTCCAATGCGAACCATTTCATGGTCATCGACTAATAAGATTCGAATCATCTAGAACCTTCCTTTCAATAGGTACTTTCACTTCGACAATCGTTCCTTCTGATGGTACAGAAACAATCTTGCTGGTAGCACCGATTTCAATGGCGCGTTCTTCGATATGCTTTAAGCCATAGGAAGTGGATTTGGATTGTTCGCTCTCAAAACCGATTCCGTTGTCCTGGATGCGTAAAATGGCAAAACTATCCCTTTCGACAAATAAAATATGGACTTCGGTCGCTTTGGAATGGCGCAATGTATTCGACAAAGTTTCTTGGGCAATCCGGAACAAGTGGTCTTCAGCGCCTTTTTGAAGAGGAACATCTTCCAGCTTATGCTCGATTGTAAAGTGCACTTTCTCTTTTAGTTCAGCTACAAGTTCAAACAACCCCTGCTGCAGTGTTTTATCGTGAAGAGCGGCAGGACGCAGGTGCAGAAGAAGGGCTCGCATTTCAAGTTGCGCTTGCTGCACCATTTTTTCAGTCTGTATCAAAGCCGGTGTTGTCTCGCCGCTTTCGGTCATGGAAGACAGCAGCATTGAAGCAGCGAACAATTGCTGGGAAACGGAGTCGTGCAATTCGCGTGCGAGCCTTTGGCGTTCCATAACTAACCGCTCCTGGATGATTTTATCCTGCGTTTCCGCCCGTTCATTTGAAATACGAGCCAAGCTTTTGCGTTGGGACTCCAACAATTTTTGCAGTTTTAAAATGGAAGTTGATAGGTTATTCGGCAATGTTTTCATATGGGCGGCTCTAATGACCGTCTGGTCCTCATTTCGTAAAAGTGCCTGGAAAATGGCGTCGACTTCTTTTACTTTAGAACGCGACAAAGATTCAGACCACCAGGAAATTCCGCTTGCCAGTACAAGCATAATGACGAGGAGCCATAAACCGAAAGGCAGGCCGGCAACAAAATCATTCCAGAGAATCGACCATTTTTGGACTGTAGGCATGCCTAAAAGAACAAGCAGGATGCCGAAAATAATAACAGCAAATATCCCCATGAAAAACAGGCTTCGCGGCAGAATTTGTCTCATCTGCGAATCACCTCGACATCGCCCATCCAGGTTGTAACCGATATGATCATCTCCGCTTTATTTGCCACCGCCTCCTTATAGCCGTCTTCTGCTTGGGCAGTTCCATACCAGATGCGTTGCTTTTCTTTATTGAAAAAACAAGCTTCACCAATGAGCGTTGAGTAGTAGATGCGGACTGGCACTTCATAAGGAACAATGACGCGCACTTTACCGAAACCTTGCCGGATGGAAACTAATGAAGTTTTTTTGGGCAAGACGGTTTGTGTAGCATCTATAAAAAGATCTCCAATAAAACCTTGTACATGGATGTCTTTCCATTCGTATGCTTCAATTGGCGTGCTTTGTGCTGAAAAAAATTTATTTTTAATTAGTCCATGGTCAACGGTTTGCTGAATAGGCACTTCTTGCTGCCACTCGTCGCCTTTCCATAGACGGACTAACAGGTAAATGGCAACCACGAGGATAAACGCGCGCAAACTCCACATGGAAAGTATGGAAATGCCGATGAATATAAATCCGGTCCATAAATAAAATTTCCGAGATCTTTTTGTTTTTTTAAGCCCAAAATAAACTAATCCGATACCAAGAAGAACCAAAAACACACTGCCATTGCTAAAAAAGGCTGATTCGATGAATACGAGAAGCAAAGCGCTGAGCAGAAAAAACGCTTGTTTATTAGTTGAGTAACGTTGCATGGCTGTTTTCGCCTCCTTCTTTGTAGCAGAAAAGTGAGAAGAAGTGTTTCTTCTTCTCACTTTCAGTTTAACCAATTTCCTGATGCTTTGCGCTGTTTTTTTCTAAAACTTCTAACCGGCGCTCCATATCTGAACGCTCATAATCATCTTCGATTTTTGTGCCAAGCTTCTTGATGTAAGAAGCCATATCATCATATGAACCGATGCGTTCAGCCACTAGCTCAGGGCTTAAAACTTTGTCCATTTGGTAATGGGCGCGTGTAGCATTTTCTTTCCCCATTAATTGAAGCTGTTTAACTTTCATATCTTTCACTTTATGTTTCATTTCTTCATAGCGCTGCTCCAAACGGTTTAACTCGGAGAAGTTCTCGCTGATGCTCGCATTTAGTTCTGCCACACGGTTTGAATATGCGGCAACTTCCATTTCAGCGAAGTCAGCCAAATCGCTTTCGCCTGAAGCATTTGCAAGTTCCAATTGGGAAGTGCGTTTATCGAGCATGGCAGAAGCTTCCGCTAATTCTTTTTCCAGTTTGCGGGTTAACTGGGCTTGGCGTTCCAGCCATTTGCCGGTTGTTTCTGTCTGTTTTTCGGCTTCTGTAATATACTGGTTCAATAAGGCGATAGGGTTTTTTTCTTCTCGTTTTGTCAGCACTTTATCCATATCGGTTGCAACTGCGAATTTAAAGCGTTCCCATAGTGTGGTCATTTGAATTCCTCCTGTTTTGAAAGTTTGCTCCATTGCTTTTCGAAATTCGTGAAAGGATCATTTGTTTCAGCAAAGCTGGTGGTTGGTTTGTTGTTCCACTTTCGGTAAATCATCCATAGAGCGGCAACTGCTGCTACACCAATAAGTGCCGGTGCGTTGGAAATTGCAGAAATCGCACCGACGATTCCGACAAATGCCCACCAAACTTTTTTGAAGGTTGACGTACTTCCTAGGTAAAAGTGTACGCCGATGTAGATGATTAAACCTGAGACTGCCAATCCGATCATTGGCCCAATATGGGAGAGTGCGACGATTCCGGCGATAATGCCGAATGTGATCAACCAAAATTTGTTCAAGGTAATTCCTCCTCTCGATTTATATATTCATCTTAACAACGGAAAAGATTTTGCAATACGGTCCATGACTGCATCTTTTTCTAAGACTTGAGGCGTAGAGGGGAGTAAGAATAATTGAATTGGGCATAGAATGGTATAATGGCTTTTATATTACGAAGAGGAGATTTATCGATGAGAATTATTACGGCCAGTATCGGCACTTTATTCATTTATACGGGTCTTTCAGCCTTTATTGGCTGGAATGTATACCTTTGGCTGCATAGTTTGATGCCTGGATTGAACCCTTGGCTTTTTAGCGTAGTCTGGTTTTTATGGGCTTTCAGCTATTTGATAGGCAGACTTGGCCATCAATGGCTATTTTTTTCAGTCATAGGAGCTTACTGGTTCGCTTTTTTCGAATATGCGGTCCTTCTTCTGCCACTAGCGGATATCGCCAGTTTGTTTGTGCCTTCAGAACAGCCGGCATTGATCGTCGGTTCAGTGATGGCCGGAATTTTCCTGCTAATTTTTATAATAGGCTCTTTTTCAGCTTATAATCCGGTAGTAAGGGAACTTGAAATCACAGTAGATGCTCCGGAAGCGGAACCCCTGCACATTGTCCTGGCATCGGATTTCCACTTGGGTGTCTTGTCTGGTAAAAACCACTTACAGCGCTTTGTCAAAAAAAGCAATGGTTTGAACCCGGATGTGGTCCTGCTGGCAGGAGATCTGGTCGACGATGATCCAATCTGGTATGGGCGTTATGGAATGGCGGATGTAATGAGCCAGTTAGAAGCGAATATCGGAGTTTATGGCATTTTGGGAAACCATGATTATTACGGCAAAAAAATACCCTTGCTTGTCCAGTTGATGGAAAAGTCAGGTGTCCATATCTTACGTGATGAAACCCTATCGATTGATAATCGTTTCTATCTTACAGGAAGACAGGACCGGTCGTTCCGCAATCGGCCGCTTCTTGAAACATTAAAACCCAAGAACGATCTGCCATGGATCGTCATGGATCATACGCCTTCGCCATTAGATGTGCCGACTCGGCTTGGCGTGGATCTGCAAGTATCCGGACATACCCATAAGGGGCAGATGTGGCCAAATCGTCTAATCACTAAAAAAGTATTTGAGCTGGATTATGGCCATCGGCAAAAAGGCAACTCCCATTTTCTCGTTTCTTCCGGCTTCGGGTTCTGGGGACCGCCAATACGTATCGGCAGCCGTTCGGAACTATGGTCGATCAAAATGAAATTCGAAAAGAAAAAGTAAAGGGAGCGGACAAATGGAACAGTGGATTATATCTGTCATGTCGGATTACGGTTATATAGGGATTTTCTTGCTCATCTTATTGGAGAATGTATTTCCGCCGATTCCATCGGAGGTTATTTTAACAGTGGGCGGCTTTATGACTACAACAACAACAATGACGATTCCAGGGGTTATTGCTGCGTCAACTGCCGGTTCGGTAATTGGTGCAGTTGTACTTTATGGTGTCGGCTTACTCTTAGATGTGGAACGGCTGGAAAAAATCATCGGCAAATATGGCAACTGGCTGAAAGTGAAGCACGAAGATTTACATCGTGCGGATGCTTGGTTTGACCGTTTTGGCATATGGACCGTATTTTTCGGCCGGCTGGTCCCGCTTGTGCGGAGCTTGATTTCCATTCCTGCAGGGATGTCGAATATGCGCTTTTGGCAATTTCTGCTCTTCACCACGCTCGGCACAGTCATATGGAATACTGTACTGGTCTTTATCGGCGAAGCGGTAGGCGACAACCGGGAAAAAATTCTGGAGCAGTTGGAGATTTACTCGAATGTCGTATATGCGTTGCTTGCTTTAGCTGCACTCGTTGCGGTCTGGTACTACATTAAAAAAATCAGAACACGGACAAATTAAAATCTAGTGGAACTGCAGGAAATTGCCTGCAGTTTTTTTAATTGATACAATTGTTAGATAATAGGAAGCGGAGGGATAATATGAAACCAATCATTTACATAACACAAAAATTACCGGAACAAGCAGTTACAAAGCTGCGGGATTTATACGAAGTCCGCATGTGGCATGACGATCAATCGGCTGCACCGCGTGAGGAATTGCTGGAGCAAGTCAAAGAAGCGCATGCCCTTTGGTCGATGCTTTCCGACAACATCGACCGTTCGGTATTTGAAGCTGCGCCGAACTTGAAAATCATCACCAATCTTGCAGTAGGCTATAACAACATCGATTTGGATGCAGCTCATGAAAATGGAGTGATGGTCACTAACACTCCGGAAGTTTTAACAGAGACGACCGCTGACTTGACGTTCGCGCTATTGCTTGCGACTGCGCGGCGCATTGTTGAAGCCGATAAAACCGTCCGTTCGGGTGAATGGAAATCTTGGACGCCGATGGGCATGACCGGCCAAAACGTTGGAGGTGCCACGCTTGGAATTATTGGCATGGGCCGGATAGGAGAAGCAGTAGCAAGACGTGGTCAAGGGTTTGGGATGAATGTTCTTTATCACAACCGGACACGCAAAAGTTTGGAAGATGTTAAATATGCAACATTAGACGAACTTCTTCAAACTTCAGATTATGTTGTTCTTTTAACGCCGTTGACAAAAGAAACAAAAGGGTTGATTGGCGAAAGGGAATTGTCGTTGATGAAAGAAACCGCAATCTTGATCAATGTGGCACGTGGCGGCGTTGTAGAAGAAGCGGCTTTATATGAAGCATTGAAAGCCAACAAAATATGGGGAGCAGGACTGGATGTTTTTGAACAGGAACCGGTGCCGGCAGATCACCCATTGCTAACTTTGCCGAATGTAACCGTTCTGCCGCACATTGGCAGCGCTACAGTCCAGACGCGTCTGGCCATGATGGAAATGAACGCTGAAGCGATTGCCGCCTGTTTAGATGGCCGCTCCGTTAAAAATCGCGTTTGTTAAAAGGAACAGCTGTTAAGTTGATTAAACCTTACGGTATCAAATGGCTTTAACGGTCAGAAAATGTTCGTTTTATAAAAGGCATCCACTCTGGGGATGTCTTTTGTACTTTTGAAAAGTTGAAAAATATACTGGTTTGTTGTAGAATTGATAAGGTTTTTGAATCTTTAAGGACCAGGAAACGAAATGAAAGAATAGGAGGTATGATTCATGCAAAATCATACACATAACGTTTTACTTTATTATTTATACACACCGATCGAAGATCCTGAGACTTTCGCGGCTGAACATCTGGCAGCTTGCAAAGCATTAGAACTGAAGGGACGTATCCTTGTTTCTCACGAAGGAATCAATGGTACATGTTCCGGTACGATTGAACAAACAGAAGCCTATATGGAGATGGTGAAAAGCGATCCTCGTTTTTCAGATATCGTTTTCAAAATTGATGCGGCTGAAGGCCATGCGTTCAAAAAAATGCATGTCCGCCCGAAAAAAGAAATTGTTCACCTTGGACTAGAAGATGATGTAAACCCGAATGAATTAACAGGCACTTACTTAGAGCCGGCTGAATTTTATAAACGCATGCAAGATCAGGACACAATCGTGCTTGATGCACGCAACGACTATGAATATGACCTAGGCCATTTCCGCGGTGCTGTACGCCCCGATGTTGAAAACTTCCGTGATCTTCCGGAATGGGTCCGTGAAAACAAAGAAATGTTTGAAGGCAAGCAGATCTTAACGTATTGCACGGGCGGAATTCGCTGTGAAAAATTCTCTGGCTGGTTGAAAAAAGAAGGATTTGAAGATGTAGCCCAATTGCACGGCGGCATCGTCACTTACGGAAAAGACCCGGAAGTGCAAGGGAAACTATGGGACGGCCAATTATACGTTTTTGATGAGCGTATCGCGGTTCCAGTCAACCAAGTGGAACATGTAGTGGTCGGTAAAGACCATTTCACCGGGGAACCGTGTGAGCGCTATGTAAACTGCGCAAATCCTGATTGCAACAAGAAAATTTTGGCGTCTGAAGAAAACGAACATAAATACATGCGTTCATGCTCTGACGAGTGCCGTGAACACCCACGCAACCGCTATGCATTTGAACATGGCTTAACGGGCGTGGAAGTGCAAGCGCGATTGGATGCTATAAAAGAAACTGCCGAAGTTTAATATACAGTTCTATAAAAAATGCTAAAAAACGTACTGGACTAAAATCCAATACGTTTTTTAATTTTTGTATACTGTTTAATAAAATTCCGAATGGACCTATGCGTTAAAGCATTCATTTTATCCCCGACTATTACAAAGGAGCCATCCTCAGAATCAAATGATTCTATTGAGAACGGCTCCTCTATAATAGGCGAAAAGGGAAGCAGCTAATAATCAACTAGGTATGTTTTTGTTTTGGTTTGTATATGAAGCTATCGTTTCCTTGATTTTTTCCGCCACCAGCTTCCAAGCTTTCTCGGCCGCGTCTTTCGGGCCTATATGCGTAAATGCATGAGAAGCGCCTTCGAAAATTTCCTCATGCACATTGATTCCGGCGGCTTTTAATTTCCCGGAATAGACTTCGGCTTCCGGCCTGAATGCATCATGTTCAGCGATGAGAATAAGGGCCGGGGCTAAGCCGCTCCTAATATCGGCAAAGACAGGGGAAGCGAGCGGGTTGGAAGCTTGTGCCGGGTCAGGCAGATAGCACATGTTCAAAAAGTTCGCGACTTGAGGATACCGGGCGCGCAGCCACTTCGGTTCGGGTTTATCGGCATGCGGCGTGGCAAAATCCAGCATTGGGCAGGATAGTACTTGGAGAAGCGGCTGGTTTTCCCCTTTCTCTACAAGGTAAAGGCATAGGGCTGCTGCGATATTCGCGCCTGAGCTTTGCCCGCCCACCATGATCTGATTCGGATCGATGTTCAATTCGTCTGCTCTGTTTTTCATCCATTGAAGAATCTCGTAGCTTTGTTCAATCGGTTTTGGAAACGGGTGCTCCGGAGCTTTTGCAACGCCGATATTAAGGATGACGCAGCCTGTCTCATTCGCCAGGAAGCGGCAGTACGGATCATCCATTTCTTTATCGTTCATGATGAATGCTCCACCGTGGAAATTGATGTAGACCGGAAATTTCTCCTGTTCGGCATCCAATGGATAGTAGAAAGACAGGTAAGTGGGCTGGACAGATGTATCAACAAGGAAATCTTTTTTCGTTTTTACCGGCTGCGGAGAGATTGTAGGATTTTTTAATGCCGGATCAGGCAGGAGTCGAAGCAACTTTGCGCCAATAATGGTTAACATAAAGGACCTCGCTTTTTTAACCCATTCTATCCATTGAAGCGGTAAGCAGTCAATCGTAGAGCCTCTTAGCTAAAGATAAAGAGAGGCTGCTGTGTCAGTCTTTCAATGCCGAAGCCAGCGATGCACCGACTTTATAGGAAACAGCAAGCAAGCATATATTTGGGCGCCGAGGGTTCAACTGTTTTATTGTCCGAAAGAATTGCCGTGCAGGTGTTGAACTGGAATGATAAGGGTAATAGAGGAAGTGATACAAATCGATGCTGCTATTGAAAGTCGGGCTTAAACTATGGGAAGGTGCTGGTGAAGTTGACTGAAAATAAAAAAATATTAATTATTGGTGGAGGGCTCGGCGGGATATCCGCCGCCATTTCCCTCGCACAACGCGGATATAAAGTTTCCTTATTTGAAAAAAACAACCACATCGGCGGAAAATTGAACCGTCTCGAACAGGATGGTTTCGGCTTTGACCTTGGACCGTCCATCTTGACGATGCCAAAAATTTTCGCGAAATTATTTGAAGATAGCGGAAAACAGATAGAGGACTACGTGCCGATCATTCGGCTGGACCACCAATGGCGTTCCTTTTTTCCAGATGGAAACGTTATTGACTTGCATCAGGACTTGGCTGAAATGGAAAGGAAGAATCCGTCATTAAGTGAGCGGGATATGCGAGAGTATAAAGAGCTGCTGAAATACTCCAAAAAGCTGTATGATATCACCGAAAAAGGTTACTTCAATCAAGGGCTGGAAAGCGCGAAAGAAATTGGGAAGTACCATGGGGCGTTTGAATCACTAAAAGGTTTCGATCTTTTTTCGACCGTACATAGTGCCATTGATAAACGGATCAGTAATAAACAATTGAAGGATATGCTTTCTTACTTTATAAAGTATGTCGGTTCTTCTCCTTATGATGCACCAGCCGTTTTAAATATGATGATTTACATGCAGCATGATCAAGGCGTATGGTATGTGCCCGGCGGCATGAATCGGCTGGCGGACGCGCTTGTGCGGCTGGCCGAAGAAGCTGGCGTCAATATTTATACCGGAGTGGGGGTCAGTCGCCTTTATAAAGAGAAAGGCAAAATCACCGGCGCTCTGTTGGAAGACGGGGCTAAGGTGGCTGCGGATTATTACATCTCCAATATGGAAGTTATTCCGTTCTATGAGCAGCTGCTGGATGAAAAGAAGCCTTATGTCGAAAAGCTGAAGAAAAAATTTGAACCAGCCAGCTCTGGACTTGTGATGCATCTGGGCGTCAAAAAAAGTTATCCGCAGCTCCGCCATCATAATTTCTTCTTTGCGGAAGATATGAAGAAACAGATGCATACGATCTTCCATGAACACAAGTTGCCGGATGATCCGGTAATTTATTTGGTTAATGTGAATAAAACCGATCCGGCTCAGGCGCCGCCCGGACATGAAAATATAAAAGTCCTGCCGCACATTCCATATATCCAGGACAAACCTTTCACGCAGCAGGAGTATGCGGACTTCGCAGAAAAAGTGTTGATCAAATTGGAACGCATGGGCCTGGAAGGATTGCGGGAAAACATTGTGACGAAGGATATATGGACGCCCGAGGATATCCAGCGGGTTTACGGCTCCGACCGCGGTGCGATTTACGGAACACTGTCGGACCGCAGCATAAACAAAGGGTTCAAACACCCAAAACAAAGCGACCGATACGACAATCTGTACTTTGTCGGTGGAACTGTGAACCCGGGCGGCGGGATGCCGATGGTCACTTTGAGCGGCCAGCAGGTCGGAAGAAAAATTGTTGAACGGGATATGGGTTTAGGTAAATAACGAGGGATTTCCATGTAAAGAATCTATAGTTGTTGCAAAAAGAGTTTGAAATTAAAACCATCATTCAAGATATCCTTTCTAAAAAAGATATGAATGTCAGGTCTTCGAGAAATCTTACAAAAGCCTAAATCTTTTGCTCCAGGCGAACGCTTTCCGCGGGCACGGCTTCAGCCGCTTCCCTCGCTATGCTCAGTCCAGGGTCTTCGGCACATACTTTCCCGCTGGAGTCGCCGCCATCCGCTTCAATCAACCACTATTTTTTTCATTGAAGCGATTTGCTGGATAAGAAGTACCTGGAAAGTTAAGCTTTCTCAGGGTTCTTGGTTGTTATCAAGATATGGAGCAAAACAGCGTAGACGCCTGCGGGACAGCGAGACAGCCGAGACCCCGCGGCAAGCGTAGCTGTTATGCGGAATATTGGTTACGCTAATATAAGAGAACAGTTTCATTAAAGCCATCGTATCCTATGAAAGGAGGGAATCCTTGTGAAAAAGAAAGTGATTGTGATCGGTGCAGGGGTGGCCGGACTGGCAAGCGCCATCAGACTTCAGAATGCCGGCTACCAGGTAGCCTTATACGAAAAAGAATCTACGCCCGGCGGAAAGATGAACCGGGTTGAAGTCGACGGTTATAAATTCGATTTGGGTCCTAGTATTGTCATGATGCCGGAAGTGTACCAGGAACTATTCGAGCTGTGTGGCCGTAACCCCGATGATTATATTCCGATGGATAAACTGGATCCGATGTATCGGGCGTATTTCAGTAATGCGCCCACCAAACCAATTGATATGTCTTCTGATCTTGTACGATTGACAAAAACCATTGAAGCCATCAATCCGGCAGATGTTGGAGGGTTTTTTCAATATCTTCACGAGGCACATAAACTTTATGCCTATGCAAGATATGATATTTTAGAAAAGCCATTCCGCAGGCACCGGGATTTTTACAACCATGCCATGTCGAAGAGAAATTCGAACATGCGGGTGCTCGACACAGCCAATCAGTTTATCGGGCGATATATCAAAGACGAACGGTTGAAGCAAATTATCAGTTTTCAAACGTTGTACATAGGCATTTCCCCGTATAAGAGCCCATCGTTTTATACCATGATTCCGATGCTTCAGTTTCTATATGGCGTCTGGTTTATCAAAGGCGGCATGTACACCATGGCCTCCTCGATGGAAAGGCTCTTTAAAGAACTTGGCGGAGAAATCTTCTATAATCAGTCTGTGCAAGAAATCTGCATTGATGATAAAAAAGCCATCGGCATCCTTGTTGATGGCAAGAAGGTTTCTGCAGACTTCGTCGTGTGCAATGCGGACTTCCCTTATGCCATGAAAAACCTGGTCAAAGAACCGGCCGCGAAAGGCAAGTTTACCGACAAAAAACTCGATAAGATGAAATACACGTGTTCTTGTTTTTTATTGTATTTGGGCATGGACAGAAAATATACGGAAGTCGAAAGGGTTCATAATTTCATTTTTAATGAAAAGCTGGACAAAAACCTGGAGGATATTTTCTCTGGGAAAAAGTTGGAGGATGCTTCTTTCTATGTCTATATCGCTTCAAAAATGGATCCGACTCTTGCGCCCGATGGAAAAGACGGCTTGTACATTTTAATGCCGGTTTCAAATGCGGCGACAGCGAATTACGACTGGAACGACGAAACAATCGCTTATTACCGCGGCTACATCTTAAATGCGTTAAAAAAGATTCCGGGATTTGAGCATGTGGAAAAGGAAATTGTAGCGGAAATGTGCATAACGCCACTGGATTTTGAGAAGAAGTTCAATGCCTTTAAAGGTGCAGCTTTTGGGCTGCAGCCGACGTTGTCACAAAGCAATCACTTGCGTCCGCAAAGCAAGGCTACGCACTGTTCGAATTTGTATTTTACCGGGAGCAGCACACATCCGGGAGCTGGAGTGCCAATCGTCCTTTTATCCGCAAAAATTGCCGCGCAGGAACTGATGGATGACGATCAAGAAGTCATTCAAAAGCTCTCGAGTAGTAAATTGTAAGCGATATCCACACTTATTAAAGGAGGTATCTAGATGCCAGCTTCTAATATTGTTAATCTCACAATCGGTTTAGTTGCAGCCGGGGTCGGCTTTCTTATGTTCAAGTCGCTGCCAAGGCCAAAGCCGCGTGAGCATTCATTGCCTAAGCCTGAACCGCGGGATCATTGGGATGATCTTCCATTTCTGTCCGTCATCATTCCTGCAAGAAATGAAAGCGCTCGGATTACGCCGTTATTGGAATCATTAAATGAGCAGAATCTCCAATCATTCGAAGTATTGGTCGTTGATGATGATTCATCGGACAATACAGCTGCCGTTGCAGAAAGTTTAGGAGCAAATGTTCTCCAAAAGAAAGGGGAAAGGCAGGGAGCAGGAAAGTCGGCAGCCTGCTGGTACGGAGCAAACCAGGCAAAAGGGGAGTGGCTCTTATTCTTGGATGCTGATACCTATTTCACGAACAGGGATGCTCTCGAGAATTTACGCCTTTCCTATAAAGATAAAGGCGCAAAAGGGATATTGGCTTTGCAGCCATTCCATACGGTTCGACGGCTCTATGAAAATCTTTCTGCCGTGTTCAATATAATCGTGGTTGTCGGCATGAATGTGTTTACCGCTTGGGGAGATCGGTTCCGAACGGCCGGTTCGTTTGGTCCGTGCATTCTAACTAATAAAGATGATTATTTTGCATCAGGGGGCCATAAAAAAATCGAAGGCGCACTTATGGATGACTTGGCGCTGGGAGAGGCGTTTCTTGAGGAAAACCTTCCCATTCACTGTCTCGGCGGTAAAGGGATCATCTCATTCCGGATGTATCCGGAAGGTCTGAAAAGCCTGATCGAAGGCTGGTGCAAAAGCTTTGCTATTGGATCTAAGTCCACCCATCCCTTTGTTATGCTGATGACCATTGTATGGATTTCCGGAAGCTTGACCAGTGCAATCGCTTTGATTTCTGCCATTGCGTCAGCGAAAGCTTCTGCAATAATTGCAAGCAGTCTGGTGTATATGATTTTTGCGGTTCAAACCGGATTTTTTGCGCGCAGAACCGGTGATTTCCCTAGATTTATTTTCCTGTTCTATCCCGTTCTATTTTTATTTTTTATCGGTATCTTTAGTTACTCCTCGTTCCGGGTGAATGTACTGCACACGGTAAATTGGAAGGGGCGGAAGATAAACGTCTGAGTAAAGCGTATTTGATAGTAGAAGTTAACACAGAAATCGAATATTTACTTACAGCCCTGAGACATTCTTTGGGCTGTTTTTCAATGGCAAAATTAAAATACTGCACAATAAAGAGTAAAAAAGTCAGGCTCGTTTCCGCTGCCAATGCGACGGCCCCTTATTGTGAAAAAATGATATGAACTAATAAATAGTGAAAAATAAAAGATTGAGTATATAAGTATATACTGATATGCTATTAATGGTTTGGAAGACAAGGGAAGCTATTGTGTTTCTGATGTATAAAAAAAACTTATATAAGTGAGGTGAAAGAATAGATGGAAGTAAAAGCGAAAGAAATTGAAATCGAGAAAGCAAGCATGGTCTTAAAGCTCCTAGGAGACAAAACAAGACTGTCGATGATGAAGCTTTTAGAAAAAAACGAGTGCTGCGTCTGTGAGTTTGTTGAAATTTTCAGCATCAGCCAATCGGCCATCAGCCAGCACCTGCGAAAACTGCGCGATGTCGGGCTGGTGAAGGAAAACCGGAAAGGCCAGTGGATTTTCTATTCATTGAATAAAAACAGTGAGTTGTATGAACTGGTTCTGAATATCCTGGAATTTATTCCAAGCCAGGAAGACCGGATAAAAAAATTGGAAATACAAGGATTGCGAATCAGTTGTCAATAGTGGAGGGAATAGAATGATACAAGGGATTTTAGCATCGGTGATTTTCCTGCTCACACTGATACTCGTCATTTGGCAGCCGAGAAATCTTTCAATCGGATGGTCAGCTATGGGCGGTGCAGTTTTAGCCTTATTGGTCGGGGTAGTTGATTTTCAGGATGTAGCAGATGTAATAGGAATTGTTTGGAATGCAACACTGGCGTTTATTGCCATCATCATCATTTCATTGATATTGGATGAAATCGGCTTTTTTGAATGGTCGGCGCTCCACATGGCACGGCTTGCCAAAGGAAACGGCGTGCGCATGTTTATTTTTGTCAGCATTCTTGGCGCCTTTGTGGCTGCGTTATTTGCAAATGACGGGGCGGCACTGATTTTGACGCCGATTGTCCTGGCAATGGTCCGGAATCTAAACTTCTCAGAAAAGATGATTTTTCCATTTATAATGGCCAGCGGTTTTATTGCGGATACAACGTCGTTGCCGCTCGTCGTCAGTAACTTGGTGAACATCGTCTCCGCCGACTTTTTCGGCATTGGATTTGCGGAATACGCTTCACGGATGATTGTCCCGAATCTTTTTGCATTAGTGGCCAGCATCTTGGTACTGTATTTATTTTTCCGTAAGGACATCCCTAAAAATTATGAAGTGGCGAATTTAAAAAAACCGAATGATGCCATCAAAGACCATAAGATGTTCCGGCTTTCGTGGTTCATTTTGGTGGGCTTGCTGATCGGGTATTTCTCAAGTGAATTTATCGGCGTTCCAGTCTCCATTGTGGCTGGCATCATTGCTATCTTCTTTGTCCTGATGGCACAAAAAAGTCCAGCTGTACGCACGCGAATTATTTTAAGGGGAGCACCGTGGGCAATCGTCTTCTTCTCGCTCGGGATGTATGTTGTAGTTTATGGTCTGCGGAATGTCGGATTGACAAGCATCCTAGGAGACGTTATTCAGGCCGCGGCCAATCAAGGCTTGTTTGTCGCCACGATTTCCATGGGCTTTATCGCGGCTATTCTGTCATCGGTGATGAACAATATGCCGACGGTTATGATCAACGCCCTGGCTATTTCCGATACCCAGACCACGGGCACCATTCGGGAAGCGTTAATTTATGCGAATATCATTGGCTCGGATCTCGGTCCGAAAATAACACCGATCGGCTCGCTTGCTACACTTCTGTGGCTTCACGTCCTATCGTTGAAAGGTGTAAAAATCTCCTGGGGAACTTACTTTAAGGTCGGCATAATCCTGACAATTCCGACGCTGCTGGCGACTCTTATCGGGTTGTATCTATGGTTATTGGTTCTTTAAACACTAAATTTTATTGAAGAAGGAGTTTTTCAAATGACAAAAAAAACATTGTACTTTCTATGCACAGGCAACTCATGCCGCAGCCAGATGGCTGAAGGATGGGGGAAAGAAATTCTTGGAGACGAGTGGCAAGTACTCAGTGCCGGGATTGAAGCACATGGTTTAAACCCGAACGCGGTAAAAGCAATGAATGAAGTGGATATTGATATTTCCGAGCAAACTTCCGATATCATCGACCTGCAGATTTTAAATAGTGCGGATTTTGTCGTGACATTGTGTGGAGATGCAGCGGATAAATGCCCAATCACACCACCGCATGTGAAACGCGATCATTGGGGGTTTGAAGATCCTGCAAAAGCGCAAGGAACGGATGAAGAAAAATGGACGGTCTTCCAAAGCGTTCGTGATGCCATTGGAGAACGCATCAGAACATTTGAAGAAACAGGAAAATAAGAAAAAAGCCGGGATATTGCATCCCGGCTTTTTTCATGAAAAATAAACAAGCATATTGTCATAAAGAAAATCCTTCAGGAGAAGAGTTGAAACTTTTTTGATTCCGGTATAGATGGTTCTACAGAAATCTATTTCCATACCTATTTTTCTTTTTCAATTTCTTTTGCACAGCTCAAACACAAAAGCTGTCCATTTACGTAGACGCCTTCTAAAAAGCCGTCTCTGCAATAAACTTCTTTGCCGCAATTAGCGCAAGGCCCGATCAGCTCACGCATTTTCAATGCTTTCGGCGTAGAGGTACATGGCGTCTTTCAAATACTTGGATAACCCTGCGCCGTGCTGGTCGATATTATTAGAGAAGCGGCTATCAGCGGCATACAAGTCGCCAAGGCCACGGAACATTTTCGGATTGCAGTTATAGAAACGGTTCAACAATATGTAGTAAGCTTCCATTTCTTTTTGGACCGCGGCCGTTTCAGGAGATAAATGCATCAATGACGCTACTGTAGTGTAAATGCGGTTGCCTTCCCGGTTGATTTCCTCCAAGTCTTCCGCTTCTTTTTGGGGAGCAACTTCTTCAACTTGAGCTTCATCTTCTAGCGGTGACTCTTCTGCAGGAGCGGTTTCTTCAATGGCTTCTGTTTTTTCAATCGATGTAGAGTTCTCCGGTAAACTGATTGATTCACTAGCTGCTGTTTCTGCAGCAGAAGACGTTTCATCAATAATCGTTTCTTCCTTCATTGTTAGTTCTTCTGCAAACTCCAATGTTTCAGTTAAACCAATTTCTTTAATCACTATCGAATCTTCTGAAAAAACAGCATCCGCTTCAATTTCTATTCCGCCTGCAGCTACAGGCACTTTTGGAGCTTCTTGTTTAATTGCTGCCTTATAGTTATTGATGTTCTCCGCTTCATTTTTACCAGTAAAAGCACTAAAACGCTGTTCGTTCGTCAAAGTTTCCAAACCTTTGAACTCACGCAACGTCATTTCAGCATTTTCGATCAATCTTTCTAGACGCTCTTGTTTCTGGCGCAAAAACTCTCCGTGCTGGGCTAGACTGTGTTCTGGATCAAATCCTTCAGCCACAAGTTCTTGAATTTTTTTCAAGGAAAAACCGATTTCTTTGAAGAATAGAATATGCTGAAGCAGTTTCAAATCCTCGTCATTATAGTAACGGTATCGGTTAGAGCCTATATTCGAAGGCTTCATAAGCCCGATGCTATCGTAATGATGGAGTGTTCGGACACTGACACCTGCAATTTTCGCCACTTCTTGTACTTTGTACATGATTGATCACCTCATGACTAGTTTAAACTATAACGTGTCGTTACTGTCAATCTGTTTCAATAAAAAGAGTTCAATTGATTCCTATTACACAGATTAAAAAAGACTTTGGACTGAGAAAGTAATTGGTTTGAGTTATAAAAAGAAAGAAAATTCAAATATCTGCGTATGAGCATCTAGGTTTTTCCTCTCAAATATGGAACAATAAAAATGAAAGCGTTTTCTTTTATAACGAAAAGGGAGGAGCAATTATGAAATTAGCGAACTACGTAAATGGCAAGTGGCAAGAGAATCCTAGTGCCGAATTTACAGAAGTAGTCAATCCCGCAAATGGAGAAGTATTGGCGCAAGTGCCGCTATCGACAAGAAGCGATGTGGACACAGCGGTGAAAGCCGCGAGAGTGGCACAGAAAAAATGGGCGAAGGTCCCTGCTCCGAAGAGAGCAGACTATCTTTATGAAATCGGCAGACTAATGAAACAAAAAAAAGAACAGTTGGCGCAAGTGTTGACTAAAGAAATGGGGAAAGTAATCGAAGAAGCGCGAGGCGAAGTGCAAGAAGGCATCGACATGGCGTATTACATGGCAGGAGAAGGCAGGCGGTTGTTCGGTGAAACAACACCGTCGGAACTTGCGGATAAATTCGCAATGAGCGTCCGTTCACCAATCGGAGTAGTAGGTTTGATAACTCCATGGAACTTTCCGGTGGCAATTGCTACATGGAAATCGTTTCCGGCGATTGTATCAGGCAATTCTTTCTTGTGGAAGCCGGCGACAGAGACGCCAATGATGGCTTACGAAATGGCTAAAATCTTCGAAGAAGTAAAACTGCCGCAAGGCGTAGCAAATATTGTCTTCGGCTCAGGTTCGGAAGTGGGAACGGCTATGGTCGAACATCCGGATATCCATGTTATTTCTTTTACAGGTTCGACAGAAACCGGACGGAAGGTTGCTGAAGCAGGAGGCCGCAATTTAAAGAAAGTCTCTCTGGAAATGGGAGGAAAAAATGCTGTTATTGTCATGGAGGATGCAGACCTGGATTTGGCGGTAGAAGGGATTCTGTGGAGTGCTTTCGGAACTGCTGGCCAGCGCTGTACGGCCTGCAGCAGGGTGATCGTCCATCGGGATGTGAAAGAAAAACTTCAAAATAGGCTGCTTGAAAAAATGAAAACTCTGTCGATTGGTGACGGGTTGGATGAATCGGTGAAAGTGGGTCCGGTGATCAACAAAAAAGCCCTTGAGAAGATCCATTCCTATATTGGCATCGGCCAAGAAGAAGGGGCGACACTGCTTGCTGGTGGTGAAGTTCTAACCTATGCACCGTACGACAAAGGAAACTATTACACTCCGACACTCTTTACAGATGTAGCGCCGGATATGCGCATTGCCCAAGAAGAAATTTTTGGCCCGGTTGTTTCCATCATCGAAGTTGCCAGTTTTGAAGAAGCGATAGAAGTCAATAACAGTGTCATTTACGGTCTATCGAGTTCCATTTATACACAGGATGTTAATCGCGTTTTTAAAGCCCAGCGTGATTTGGATACGGGCATTGTTTACATTAATGCAGGCACAACGGGAGCGGAAATCCATTTGCCTTTTGGAGGAACAAAAGGGACTGGGAACGGCCATCGAGATTCCGGAGTTGCTGCTCTTGACGTCTTCACCGAGTGGAAAAGCATCTATGTGGATTATAGCGGCAAGCTTCAGCGAGCTCAAATTGATAACGAAATATAAGAGGAGACAGGCGCAGCGACAATAGCACACCTGAACCGCCTGTAAGGAGGAATAGTGAATGGATTTTGAGTTTTCTCAAGAACATGAACTGCTAAGGAAAACGGTAAGGCAGTTTGTGGACAACGAAATTTCACCGTTTATTGCAGAATGGGATTCAAAAGGAGCCTTTGATCCAATTATTTGGAGGCGACTTGCCGATCTGGGGTTGATGGGCGTATGCATTCCGGAAAAATACGGCGGCAGCAGCATGGATTATAATTCACTGGCAGTTGTATGCGAGGAGTTGGAGCGAGGTGACACTGCTTTCCGCACAGCTGTCTCGGTCCACACCGGTTTAAATTCCATGACGCTCTTGCAGTGGGGAACAGAACAACAGAAAACAAAGTTTTTGGTCCCTCAGGCAAAAGGGGAGAAGATCGGGGCTTTCGGTTTGACCGAACCCGGGGCAGGTTCTGACGTTGCGGCTCTTTCGACTACGGCTGTACGCGATGGGGAAGGCTATATATTGAACGGACAGAAAACATGGATTTCACTATGCGATATAGCCGATCATTTTATCGTCTTTGCCTATACAGATAAAGTGAAAAAACATCAAGGAATCAGTGCTTTTATTGTCGAACGCACGCGAGAAGGTTTTTCTTCCAAAGCGATCAAAGGTAAATATGGCATCCGTTCCGGGAATACAGGCGAACTGTTTTTTGATGACTTGCAGATACCGGCTGAAAACCGGTTGGGTGAAGAAGGGGAAGGATTTAAAATCGCGATGGCAGCCCTTGATAATGGCCGGTTTACTGTAGCGGCAGGAGCTTGCGGTTTAATGATGGCTTGTTTGGAGGAAAGCGTGAAGTATTGCAGATCCCGATCTGCTTTTGGCAAACCGATTGCCGAACACCAATTGGTCCAGCAAATGATCGCCAATATGGAGGCGGGTTATCAAATGAGCCGTCTCCTTGTCTACCGGGCGGGGGAAATGAAAAACAAAGGCATCCGCAATACACGTGAAACATCGCTGGCAAAATGGCAGGCATGCAATTTTGCCAATAAAGCGGCGGATGACGCAATGCAAATCCATGGAGCATATGGGTATTCCGATGAGTATCCGGTCGCCCGTTTTTTGCGCAATTCCAAAGCCCCGGTCATTTATGAAGGAACGCGGGAAATCCACACGATCATGCAGGCAGAGTATGTGCTAGGCAAGCGGGAAGATAAAAAATTAAATCGGATGTTGCCCGCCTGGCCATTCGAATAGTAAAAGGATGGCCTGGACGTTGGCCATCCTTTTACTATATAAATTTAAAAAGTATCGACTTCTTCTGGCTTTGGAACAAGCATTTTTAGTTTTTTTGGTTCGATTTTAATCTCCACTGGTGTCTTCAAATAAATTTCTCCATCGGTATCGACATCCATTTCTTGTTCGGTTCGGATCGAAATACGGCGCCCTTGGTAGTGGGTTACGTGTTCCAGTTCGTCGGTTAAGATTTCAGGTTGTGAAAGAGAAAACCACTCGCGCACAGCTGAGATGGAAGAAGACTGGATGATGAAGACGTCAAGCAAGCCATCGGTGGGATCGATGAGCGGCAACGGAACCGTATGAGTGCCGATTGATTTGCCGTTCATCACTAAAACGAGCACACCTTCCTCAAGATGGGTAATTCCATCAATTTCAACAGTGGCAGTAAAAGGTTCGGCCTGTCTAAGTGACCGGAGGCCGCTCATAAAATAACTCAACTTGCCATACCGCTCTTTCAGGTGTGGGTCGATATTGGATGAGGCGTCGGTTATAACGCCGATGCCGGCGAAATTGAGGAAGGCATTGCCGTTGATCCGGGCCGTATCGATCTCTTTAATATCCCCACGGACGAGAGCAGCTGCAGCTTCATCCAAAGTAAGCGGAATTTCGAGCGTCCGCGCAAAATCATTGCATGTTCCTCCAGGCAAAATTCCAAGGATAGGAGGATTTTCCAGTGTAGACAAGGCTTGGACCGCTAAATGGATTGTGCCATCCCCGCCAACCACGAACAGCACATCCGCAGTTTCTGAAGCTTGTTTGCAGGCTTCAGTAAACTCTTCAGGGGAATTAGTTTGAACCAGTTCAATGGCTTGGGACTCTTCAGCCAACGCAGGCGTAGTGAGGGAAATCATGGCATCACTCATGGACTGGCCAGCTTGCGCGTTATACAATAAAACAGTACGGTCGAATCTTGGCACACCATTTACCTCCTTTAAAGCTTCTATTAGTTATCATTTTCCACTTAACGATTTTTCATAAACACAGAAAGTAGAACGATAAGAAAAGACAAGAGATTATTATCTGGAATGAGGGAATTTTACGTGACAACAAAATTATATTACGAAAACCCGGAATTGCAAAAAATAGAGGCGACTGTTTTTCAAACTGATACAGATGAACGCGGTTATTTTTCGGTGCTGGATAAAACCTGCTTTTATCCGGAAGGCGGCGGACAGCCGGCTGATACCGGCTTTATCAATAATGTGAGGGTATTAAATGTCCAAACCGTTGATGAGGAAATTCGCCACTATACCGAAAAGCCGTTGCCGCTAGGTGCAGTTTCAGCTGAACTGGATTGGGAGCGCAGATGGGACCATATGCAGCAGCATGCAGGACAACATGTGCTAAGCGCTGTTTTTGATGATCATTATGGCATGAAAACAAGCAGCTTCCATTTAGGAACCGAACGCGTATCAATTGATTTAGACACACCAAGCATCACGGATGATCAGTGGATGGATGTTGAAAAGATGGCCAACGAGGCACTCCAGCGGCATATTCCGATCAGGACATTATGGATTGAAGAAGAAGAAGTTCCGACTCTAAAGTTAAGAAAAGCGCCCGCGGTTGAAGGTCCAATCCGACTGGTTGTGATTGACGGTGTGGACATGAATGCTTGTGGAGGAACACATCCACTGAACACCGCAGAAATTGGCATGATCAAATTGATCAGCGCGGAAAAATCAAAAGGCGGCATACGCGTCTATTTTTTATGCGGCCACCGGGCATTCCGCTATTTTCAACAGCTGCTTGAGACAACTGGCGAATTGGTGCGGCAACTAAACGCGCCGGTTCCAGAATTGAAAAATGCAGCATCAGCTTTGATCCAGGAAAAAGCGGCGAATGAAAAAACGATAAAAGAACTTCACGCCAAGCTGCTAGCAGCAGAAGCAGCAACGTTAGGGCCAGATCGGGAAAACGGAATCATTGAAAAAGTGTTTGAAGGCCGATCCATCAAAGAAATTCAGCAGCTAGCGCGGCTCGCCGTTGAAAACCATCCGAAAGCGTCGCTTTTGTTCTTAGCGGTCGAACAGGAAGACATACGATTTGTCTGCGCAAGAGGCACTGAAGCAACCGGAGATATGCGTATTCCATTAAAAGAACTGCTTGCCATGACTGATGGAAAAGGCGGCGGGAATGCTCAATTCGGACAAGGTGGAGGCGTTTCCGCTCTTTCCATCGAGACTTTCTTCGAAGCATTCCGAAACTTCATGAAAAATTTACAGTGAAACTTGTAACTTTTTCAGCAGGTTTATGTCTAATGGGAAAAGAAGGGCCGAAAGGATGAGAAAATGATGAAGAAAAGGAGAATCTGGCTATTGGCCGCTGCATTGATCGTAGTTTTCGGGGTTGCTTTTGCTGTCATGAGCGATAAAGTTTCCGTCAGTGCATCTTCAATTGCCTTGGCCGATCAGGGCTGGAGTGCGAGCTTTTCTTCAGAGCTCCATCCTGATGCAATCAAAAAAGGGAACTTGTACATTACCGATGCCATGGGCAATCTGGTAGAGGCGGAGATGGTATTGCTCGAAAATAGCAAGACCATCAATGTGCCTCAACTTGATGTCGGTGATTACAAATTGCATATTAAGGAATCGGCGGTAAAAGGCGGTTTTTTAAAATCGCTGACTTCGAAAGAAATATCTTTTGCGGTCCAAGAAGAGCTGAGAAAGTTGTCAAATGCTGAAGAATTGGAAGCTTATTTCAAGCAATTGATGGTCTTGGAGAAAAATAGCGGACAGCCAGGTCTATTTACTAACGAAGGATCTGTTGCTACAGAAGAGTCGTCTGACAGCAGCTCTGGAAGTGGCAGCGGCGGTGAAGACCATTCAACTACGAATAACCAAGTTGAAGGTGTGGACGAGGGGGATATGGTCAAAACGGACGGTTCCTATATCTACGCCGTAAGCGAAGCAAAAGTGGTCATCACAGATGTAAGAAATCCGGAAGCGATGGCAGTTGCCAAAGAACTGGCATTTAAGCAGGAGATGTATCCACAGCAGTTGTTCTTGTCAGATAAGGTGCTTGTGGTGTTAGGAAGCAAGTATTCCGCTATGCCGATGGAGGGAGATATTCTCGAATACCGCCCACAAACAGTTTTGACTTCCGTTCATTTATACAATGTGGAAGATCCGGAAAATCCTACGCTGATCCGGGAGTTCGGAACAGAAGGTAATTTGACGGGCGCACGGTTGACAGACGGCCTCTTGTATTTTGTGACAAGTGTGATTCCGGATTACCGTGTGCTGGAAGAACCGGATAATGGGGAAATTCGGCCACATTCGTATGATACAAAGCGAGGGGAAGGCCTCCAGCCGCTGCCATATGAACAAATTGCCATTTTGCCAGGGACAATGGCTGCAAGTTACAGCATTATAACGGCAATTGATTTGGCTGATCCCGAAAATAACAGCGTGAAAACGGAAGGATATTTAGGGGGCAGTGAACAGCTATATATGACTAAAGATCGTTTGTATTTAACTGCTTCGGCTTTTATGCCAATTAGCGAAGAAGAAAAGGACAAAGAACTTGGCATGTCGATTTGGCTGCCACAGCAAGCCAACACAAAGATCTTCAAATTCGCGCTCGATGAGGCAACTGTCCAATTTTTAGCTTCTACGGAAATTACAGGGTCGCTTCTCAATCAGTTTTCAATGGATGAATTTGACGGCTACTTCCGGGCAGTGACTACTGAAGGGTTTGCCTGGGATGAAGCAGCACCGTCCAAAAATCATTTGTTTATCCTGGATGATAAGTTGAAGCAGGTTGGCTCAGTAGAAGATTTAGCTCCTGGAGAGCGGATCTACTCGGCGCGCTTCATGGAAGACAAAGCGTATATGGTGACGTTCAAAGAAACAGATCCGCTATTTGTTATCGACGTGTCGACGCCTTCGTCGCCGAAAGTATTGGGCGAATTGAAAATTCCGGGCTTCTCGAATTACTTGCATCCTCTTGGAGAGAACCATTTGATCGGTTTTGGCTACGATACAAAACTTGAGCCAGTAAAAGATGGAGAACCTCGAGTTGTAACGGGCGGAATGAAGATTTCATTGTTCGACGTTACTGATTTTTCCAATCCAATTGAAAAGGATACGGAAATCATTGGCGGTTCGGGCACTTACTCAACGCTTCAATACGACCATAAAGCATTATTCACCCACAAAGACAAAAACCTGTTCGGCTTCCCGGTTTCACTTTATAGCGGATCCGATAGTAATTACGTGGAATTTGAAGGGGCAGGGGCAATGATTTACACCATTACGCCAGAAGGCATTGATGAAACTGCAAACTTGCTGGCAGGCACAGATTCCGCTATTGAGGATTGGGCAACAGGTGTACAGCGGATCCTATATGTTGGCGACTCGCTTTTTACGGTTTCTCCAACTGAAATAAAGAGCTATAACTTAGAAACATTTGAGTTTGAAAACTTATTAAGCTACAACTAAACGAAAGCGGAAGCAAAGAAAATTCTTTGCTTCCGCTTTTAACGTTTTTTAATGAAGGAAAGAGGGAAGATGTACAGTATTCTGAAAAAACGGAGGGATATGGATGAAAGCAGTTACCTTTCAAGGTGTAAAGAATATGCAAGTTAAAGAAGTAGAAGATCCGAAGCTACAGAAAAAAGACGACATCATTGTCAAAATAACTTCTACAGCAATATGCGGTACGGATTTGCATATTTATCAAGGGGCCTTGCCGGCCCGTAAAGATTATGTCATTGGGCATGAACCGATGGGGATAGTCGAAGAAGTGGGACCGGAAGTGACAAAAGTAAAAAAAGGCGACCGCATCGTCTTGCCATTCAATGTCAGCTGCGGACAATGTTTTTATTGCAACCACGATATGGAAAGCCAGTGTGATAATTCAAATGACAATCCGCACTTCGACACAGGCGGCTATTTGGGCTTAACAGAACGCTACGGTGATTATCAAGGCGGACAAGCCGAATATTTACGCGTGCCTTACGGCAACTTTACACCACTTCTGATTCCTGAATCAACAGAGTTAGAAGATGAATCGCTGCTGTTTTTATCAGATGTTCTGCCGACAGCTTGGTGGAGCGTCGAGAGTGCCGGAGTAAAGCCGGGAGATACAGTTGTTGTACTTGGCTGTGGTCCGGTTGGTTTAATGGCACAGAAGTTTGCCTGGATGTTTGGGGCGAAGCGAGTCATTGCAGTTGATGAGCTTCCTTACCGGATGGAACGCGCCAAGAACATGAATAATGTAGAGATTGTCGACTTTTCGAAGCATGACAATACGGGAGCGTTTATCCATGAAATTACAGCTGGCGGTGCTCAAGTGGTCATCGACTGTGTAGGGATGGACGGAAAAAAATCCACCGCAGAAGCTATTCAGCAAAAACTTATGCTGCAAGGCGGTACGCTTAGCGCAATTGATATAGCCAAAGATGCAGTCAGCAAATTTGGAACGATTCAATTGACAGGAGTATACGGATTAACTTACAATCAATTCCCGTTAGGGAATATGTTCGAACGCAACGTAACACTGAAAATGGGTCAAGCACCGGTTATTCACTTGATGCCAATGTTATTTGAAAAAATTAAAAATGGTGAATTTGATCCGCGTGAGATCATTTCGCATGTTGTGCCATTAGAACAAGCTAGCGCCGCATATGAAATTTTCAATGACCACTTGGATGAATGTACAAAAGTAGTGTTGAAACCATAACGATCAATCAGCAGCATTTTAGACTAAACGCTCCGGACTATCGGGGCGTTTAGTTTTTTGCGTTGTTAGGTTAAGATAGAAAGAAAAAAGGGGGGAAGCGTATGGCTCAGGTAAAAGAAACGAGGCGGGAGCTTGCCCTGGACTGTTGTTTACTGGCTGGCAGAATTTTAATGGAAAACGGCGCTGAAACGTATCGTGTGGAAGATACCATGATCCGTATGGCGATATCGCAGAAGATGAACAACTCGCATTGTTTTGTAACGCCGACAGGCATCATGTTTTCTCCAAGCGATGAGCTCGCCACCCGTTTCGTGCGAATAAACAGCCGAAGAACGGATTTAGAAAAAGTGGCTCTAGTTAATGCGGTTTCAAGAAAATTGGTTTCAGGAGAATTTACGCTTCAAGAAGCCTATGAAGAAATGCAGAAGATCGATAAAACAGATTATCAGTTCAATATACAGCTGCAAACTTTAGCGGCGGCAACAGCCAGCGGTTGTTTTCTAATTCTGATGGGAGGCAAATGGATCGATCTGCCTTTCGCCTTTTTGATTGGAGGCACCGGTTTTATCATTGTCGAAGCAATCCTAGCTCAGACGCGCGTAAAGATCTTCGCAGAATTTATCGGTGCATTTGTTATTGCCATACTGGCTTTGCTGGCTGTCAATGCGGGGCTTGGTACTGACTTGGATACGATTATTATCGGCTCGGTCATGCCGCTCGTTCCAGGGCTGCTAATCACCAATGCTGTCCGGGATTTAATGGCAGGGCATTTTGTTTCCGGATTATCAAACGGGGCCGAGGCGTTTCTAACTGCCTTTGCCATTGGCGCAGGGGTAGCGCTTGTTTTATCATTTTAAGGGAGGTATTTGATGAACTGGCTACTGGAAGCGGTTTTGAGTTTTGTTGCTTCAACGTCATTCGGAATCATGTTTAATACGCCGCGCAGGACCTTATTGAGTTGCGGATTAGTGGGTATGAGTGGCTGGCTCATTCACCGGGCCTATTTTTTGGCTTTTGATGATTCGGTACAGGCGACATTTGCCGGGGCATTCGTCGTTGCACTTGTCGCTCATCTTCTGGCGAAAAAGTTTAGGATGCCGATGATTATTTTCAGCATTGCCGGCATCATTCCGCTTGTTCCGGGGAGCAGGGCATATAATGCAATGCGCAATATTGTCGAAAACGACTATTTGGAAGCTATTTCCTTTGCATCACAAGCATTGATGATCTCAGGTTCGATTGCAATGGGGCTCGTGTTCGCTGAAGTATTGATGCAGTTGATCTTCAAACAACAAACTAAAAGAATGCAAAAAAAATCGGCATGACACAAATAAGTTTTGTGTCGGCCGATTTTTAGCTGTTGCTTATGGCTGTTCAAAAATAACGAAACTTTAAAGCTGTCATAGATTAAAAGAAAATAGTTTGCCTTACACTATCACTTTAACCATTTCTCAAGCTCGCGGGCTTCCATGGGATGCCCAATAATATAGCCTTGAATGCTGTCGCAATTCATAGCCCGAAGCAATTCAAGCTGTTCATTCGTTTCAACGCCTTCAGCCGTCACTTGGAAATCAAGCGATTTGCCGAACTGAACCATACCGTTGATCATTTTTTGCATTTTTTCCTGCCGGGTAATCGATTGGATGATGGTCCGATCGATTTTCAACGAAGAAATCGGCAACAAAAGCATATAACGGAAAGAAGCATAGCCAGTGCCGAAATCATCTAATGTAAAGCTGATTCCTTGCTGGTGCAATTGCTGCATCTGCCGGATGATGGAGCGCTCCGCTTCTGCTTCAAGCGCAAACTTCTCCGTAATTTCGATTGTCAGCGAACGAGGATCGCATCCATGCAATTCAACTTGTTTCATCAACGCGGTCGACATGTCTTTATCACGGAATTCACGGATGGACGAATTGATGCTGACATGAAGATCCAGACCGCGGGAATTCCAATCTTTCAACTGGGCACATACGGTTTCAAGGACGAACAATCCGATTTCATGGATCATGCCGTTTTCTTCAGCAATTGGGATCAATTCATTCGGGGGGACAATTCCGACTTCACTGTCATTCCAGCGAACAAGTGCTTCTACACGTTCTACTGCGCCGGTCTTCAAGTTAACTTGCGGCTGGTAAAGCAGTTGCAGATTTCGGCGATCAAGTGCATGGATCAAACGTTTTTCGATTTGTGCCTTGCGGTTCAATTGTTCATGGTCATCTGCAGTCAGCATGGAGATAGCACTTCCTCCACGGTCTTTCACCTTTTTGACCGTCGCATGCGATGCTTTGATCAAGTGGACAAACGTTTGCTGGTCTTCCGGATAACGAGTGATAGCTCCGCTGACGGTCATCGGGATGGCTGCTCCATGAAGATAGATCGGATGCTGCTGCAAATAATGAAGGAACCCTTCGATAAACCAATTGCTAAGCGGTGTGATCAAAGCAAACTCGTGCAGGCCTGCCCGTGTAATGATAGAATCTGAGAAATACGTGCGCAGACGTTTTGTGAATTCTATCAGCAATTGGTTTTCTGTGTCGGTTTCTGAAACATCACGCAATGTATAAAAATGATCGATGTCCAAAAAGACAAAGGAAAAATGTTTTTGTTCTTCTATAAATTCGTTTACCACTTGTTCCAGGCGGTGGCGATTTTCCAAACCGGTCACAGGATCGATAAAGGCGATTTCCTCTAAATGCTGCTGTGCGTTCTTTGTCGCAGTGATGTCTTTTTCAAGGAAAATGTAATAGGCATCTTCTCCTGGGACATGCATCGGTATAGCGGTCAAATCCACCCAATACACTTCTCCATCTTTTTTGAGTTTCTTGACTTCACCATTCCAGACGTTGCCGTTCTTCAATGTGACCATTATAGTTTCCACTAAGTGCACGTCATCAGTTTCATCATCAAACATCTGCCAAATAGGCTTTCCGAGAATTCGTTTAGGTGTCCATTTACTTAATTTTAGAAACAGCGGATTTGCGTATGTAATCAGAAATTCTTCATCAAAATAAAGAAGCATAAACGAATCATCCAGGCCTTGGCGCAAACTGTCCAATTCTCTGCTGGCTGAGCCTTCTGTCTGGGATTCATCGACTTCGAAAATGGCCATAACAAATTGGTCCTGCTCTGAAGTGAAAGCTTTCGCAACAACAGTTGTGTATATCCGTATACCATCAGTTAGCTCGAGTTCAACATCTTCAAATCGTATCGGTTCTCTGTTATGTAGTATCGCTTCCCAAGGCTGCTTTAAAGACGCAGCTTTTTCAGGATTCATATAAGGACTGGTTTTGCCTTTGACCGTTTCCGATTCAATTTGAAAAATTCGTTCTGCATGGCGATTGCACCATACAGCGAGCCCGTTTTTATCCATTATAATAATGGGAAAAGGGATATGGTTAAAAACGAGGTTGTCGGATAACAGTTCTTGCATTTCACTCATTCAATGACGCTCCTTCTCCATAGTTTATCTTTATTATAAAGAAGAAAAGGCAGAACGTCATCTATTTGGAAATATTCTCTATCATTTTATGAATATTGTTCACTATGATAAACTTTAATGGCATGAGACAATCGCAAACAAATACTGTAACACCAAGGAGAATAGGATGAAAAAAACAATTTTGGCTTCATTATTCCTAATTTTAGCATTGCCGTTTTCGGTGCAGGCCCATACAACCTTGACGGCTTCTACGCCTTCCGAAGGGGAAATGATTGAAGAAGCGCTCGAGGAAGTGCAGCTTACTTTCGGCACAGTCGTTGAACAAGAAAGTACAATGACCATTGAAGGAGAAAACAAGAGCTATCAATTCAAAAATATTACGGTAACTGAAAATAGAATGACAGGGACCTTAGAGGAAGATCTGGCTAATGGGGCTTACACCGTACAATGGAAAATTATTGGAGCGGACGGCCATCCGATCGAAGGAGAAATCCCATTCGGTATGAATATTGAAAATGCGGAAGAACCGGTAGTGGAAGATGAAGCAACTGCAGATGAAGAGCCGGTTGTGGAAAGCGAGAAACCTGAAGAACAGGCAGCTGCCGATGGCGAAGAGAAAAGCAATACGCTTGTGACTGTTCTAATTGCTGCGGCAGTGCTGTTGATAGTGGCAGGAATGTTCAGCCTCTTCAAGAAAAAACAATGACAATTTATACAGCAGTAGCAGATTTTCTGCTCTATGCGGTTTTTTCGTATCTTGCAGGGTCAATTGTTTTAAAATTTGTTCCGGATGATAAAAAGCCCAGAATTTCCGAATCAAAAGCATTGCTATTGATCTGTGTTGCCGGAATCGCGTTTTTTTCACTCGCCCCGCTAATTGAGCTAGCATTTTTTCTGAATGATGATAAGGGTTGGGCAAGAACGTTCCTAATGGTCTTGATTGAATCGCGCATTGGGCATGGTTGGCTTATTACGCTCGCATTATCGCTTATTTTGGGCATTGCGATTTTCTTCAACTCTTCAAAATATAATCAAGGTTACTACTTAATTTTATTGATTTTAGTGCTAGGCTATTTTAGCCACGTTGCATCGTTATCTCTTTGGGCTGGATTCGCCAGCCATTCCCTCCATTTCTTTTTTATGACAATCTGGGCAGGGGTGCTGCTGCACATTGCGTGGTTTTCAACAGACAATTCCAACTGGCGGCGTTTTTTGGCTTGGTTTACGCCATACGCTATTTTTTGTATGGTGGCCTTGCTGGCAAGTGGAATTTTCATCATGCTTTACTTTGTCGAGCCGGAAAACTATGCCAATTCTTGGGTGCTGCCTTACGGGCAGTTGCTGTTGCTAAAACATATAAGCATAATTCCGCTCCTTGCAGCGGCTTTTATTAACGGTTTCTTGAACAATGGCAAAGGGGACCGCGTATGGCTGAAAGTGGAAAGCTTCTTGCTTTTTTTCGTATTTCTTTTTACTGCTTTTATGAGCAAGCAAGCCCCGCCTCACGAAATCAACCATACTTTACGAGTCGAAGGTGCGGCGCCTTTGGTGGTTTGGCTGAAAGGCGAACAGTTTATACCGATTGACGCGTCTATAGCCTGGTCGACAAACGGCGTTTTATTGCTTGGACTCGGAGGTTTGCTGTTGGGCATGATGATTCTTAGTTCTTATCGGCAAGTTTCATCCTGGTTGCCATTTCTTTTTAGTACCGGTTTTATTGTTACAGTCTACATGGGCTTGATGCTAAACGTCTCTTTCTAATTTTAAAGCCGTCTATTGATGCAAGTTGAGATATAGGAAAAAGGAGGAGATGGCTTGAACCGCTTAAAAGGAATTTCCATGGTCTTAGGCGGAGCTATGCTCTGGGGAGCGACAGGTCCATTGATTGAATGGACGCTTGCTTTTTTTGAATTGTCTGTTCCTTTTTTGCTGACGCTCCGAATGACAATAGCCGGTATTTTGCTGCTTATATTTTTAAAGTTAAAAAAAGTACACTTGACTAAGATTTTCCGGGACAAGGTCTGGGTGCGCCAATTGATTATCTTTTCGGTTCTTGGCATGCTCGGGTGCCAGTATGCTTTTGTAACGGCCATACATGTAAGCAATGCAGTAGTCGCGACACTTCTGCAATTTTTGGCTCCTGTCTACCTTATTCTGTTTGTATCGATCGGCCAACGCAGATGGCCTCCTGCCTATCAAATAATTGGACTGGCGGGAACACTTGCAGGATTGTTTTTGTTATTGACCAACGGGCAGCCTGATAAATTGACCATCAGCGGAATTGCTTTGGTCTGGGGGCTTCTACTCGGCTTAGCATTCGCATTTTATACCATTTATCCGGCACGGTTAATGCAGGAGTGGGGCGTCTTATTGGTTGTCGCCTGGTCCATGCTCATTGGAGGGATATTTATCGGCTTGGTCAATCCTATTTTTCTTTCAGCCGAGTGGCCTAAAATTATGAATATCCATGCACTAGTCTCCATACTCGGAATTATTGTAATCGGAACTATCGCCTTTGTTCTGTTTTTGAGCAGTATGCGATTTATCACGGCAGTGGAAACAAGTATTTTGTCAGCGTTCGAACCTTTGACGGCCATGGTACTTTCGGTTATATGGTTTAATGACCTATTAGCTCCCACGCAGCTTTTCGGAGCATTTGCGATGCTGTTATTCGTCACATGGCTGTCGCTTGCCGGAAAAGGGAAGCTGAAAGAAGAAAAAGCATAACGGTAACAGAAACAGCATCTTTTCAAGAGGCTGTTTTTTTTGGGTTTTAAGGAAAATTATTATGTGTTATCCCAAAGTTGTGGCATAATTATCAACATAAAAGTTCGAGTTTCGAAATGTTTAAGGGGCTGGTTTTTTTGAAAACAGTATTTTCTTATGCAAAACCTTACAAAGGTTATATCGTCTTCGCATTATTTCTGATGCTGCTCGAATTGACAGTCGAGTTGATGCAGCCGTTTGTGATTGCGAAAATCGTGGATGACGGCATCATGGCCGGTGACCAAGAACGAATCGTACAGTTAGGAATTTTATTGATTGGACTATCTGTCATTGCTCTCTTATCAGGCATCATCAATTCCTATTACGCCTCCCATGTCTCTCAAAGCTTTTCATTTGATTTGCGTCGTGAGCTTTATGGCCGTGTTCAGTCCTTCTCGTTAGCTACCTTCAACAGATTTCCGGCATCCGGTTTGATCACTCGGTTAACAAGCGACATCACGCTTGTCCAACAAGTACTTTTCATGGGATTGCGTATTATGCTCCGGGCCCCGCTTCTTGTAGTAGGGAGCATGGTGATGGCATTTGTTGTCAATCCTAAGTTGGCGGTATATCTGGTCATTGTATTTCCCATATTGCTCGTGTTTTTATATGTAATGGTACTAAAAGGGGTCGCTTATTTCGGTTTTGTCCAAAAGCGTTTGGACCGGGTAAATCGGATGGTCCAGGAAAATCTACAGGCTGTTCGCTTGATAAAAGCCTATTTGCGCGGCAATTATGAATCAAGCCGGTTCTCGGAAGTAGCAGGATCCCTCAAATTTGATACGGTTAAAGCCTTCAGGATCATGGAAATTGTTTTGCCGGTTCTTTTGCTCGGCATGAACCTTTCATTATTGGCAGTCTTGTGGTTCGGGGCTTCATATATCCAGACTGGCGGTGCGCAAATCGGTGAATTGGTGGCCATTGTCAATTATGCCATGCGTATGACAGGCGCGTTTTCCATGTTCTCATTTATCATTATGGCATTTGCCCGCGCCAAAGCTTCTTCAGAGCGCATTGAAGAAGTGCTGCTTGCAGAAGATGCTCGTGAGAAAGAAGAGCAAGGGGCGGCACAGACTGTCCAGCGGGGAGAGATTGTTTTTGATAATGTTTCTTTCGCCTATCCGGGAACTAGCCGTGAAGTGCTGAGAAATATTTCATTTCGGCTGAAGCCGAATGAAAAATTAGCGATCATGGGAGCAACCGGATCCGGAAAAACATCGTTGCTGCAGCTGATTCCAAGGTTCTATGATGCCACTGATGGAGCTGTGTTCGTGCATGGACACGATGTGAAAAATTGGTCTTTGCGGGCTCTTCGGAAAACGATCGGTGTTGTTCCGCAGCAATCGCTTCTTTTTACCGGCACGATTACCGATAATTTGTCGTGGGGGAAAGAACAAGCGGTACAGGAAGAATTGGCGGATGCTGCCCAAAAAGCCCAAATTCATCAGACAGTTGTACGTTTTCCAAAAGGCTATAGCACGCGGGTTGGGCAAAAAGGAGTCAATTTATCTGGCGGACAAAAGCAGCGATTGTCCATTGCGCGTGCACTCGTCCGGAAACCGTCGATTCTTATCTTGGATGACAGCACAAGTGCTTTGGATGTGAAAACGGAAGCGGCGCTCTGGAAAGCTCTTGAAAGTGAAAAAGCGACGATGCTAGTTGTTACACAGAAAATCAGGACGGCGAAAATAGCAGATCGTATTTTGCTGATGGAAGAAGGTATGGTGTCAGCTTATGGTACACATGAGCATCTGATGAAGCATTCCGAATTATATAGGCAAATCGCGCTTTCCCAACAGGAAGAGGAGGTCGACGAGTATGTTTGATGCGATCCGCCGGCCTTTTGGCTATGAACCGGTCATTAAAAAAGAAGATTTAAAGAAAAAAACTGCTAAGAAAAACGAGCGGGCAGAAAACTGGCAGTCGACTTTGCTTCGGATTTGGAAACTGGTAGATGAACACCGTATCTTATTGATCATCGTATTGTCTCTGGTATTCGTCAGTTCTGCACTAGCGCTGCTCGGCCCATATCTCATCGGCCATATCATCGATCAGTATATTGTGCCGCAGAATTTCAATGGCATGGGTCTTATCATTGGCTGGCTAATTGCAGTTTACGCAGGATATTCCATTTCATTGTATTTACAGAACTATTGGATGGTAGGAATCGCCCAACAAGTCATTTATCGTATGCGGACTGGACTATTTGAGCATTTGCAGCGCCTGCCCGTATCCTTTTTCGATAAGCGGCAACATGGCGAACTGATGAGCCGGATGACGAACGATATCGAAAATGTCTCGTCGACGCTGAATAGTTCATTCATCCAAGTGTTTTCAAGCATCTTGACCTTAGTCGGCACTGCGGTTGTCATGGTCATGCTCAGTCCGCTATTGACGGTGCTCACCCTTGTCATCATTCCGCTCATGTATGTTTCCATGCAATGGATTACAAAACGGACAGGCAGATTATATAAAGAGCAGCAACAGGCGATTGGCGAATTGAACGGATATATTGAGGAAACGATCTCCGGCCAGAAAATTGTCAAGGCGTTTTCGCAAGAACCGCGTGTTATGGAAGAGTTTCTTGTGAAAAGTGAGCGCATGCGCAATACCGGTTTTTGGGCTTGGACGTATTCAGGGTTCATTCCAAAAGTGATGAACTTCTTGAACAACGCAAGCTTTGCAATTGTGGCTGGTGTAGGTGGAGTACTGGCATTGAACGGTTCGGTTTCGATTGGCGTGATTGTTATTTTCACGGAGTATGCACGGCAGTTCACACGCCCATTAAATGACTTGGCCAACCAATTCAATACCGTATTATCCGCTATTGCAGGGGCGGAACGGGTCTTTTCTATTATGGGGGAAAAAGAAGAACCGGACGATAGAGTGGAAAACGCGGACAAGGAACTTCGCGGCCATGTCGTCTTTAATAATGTTTCTTTCAAATACGAAGGATCTGAAGAAGACTGGACTATCCGAAATGTCAGCTTTACTGTAGGTGTCGGGCAAACGGCAGCTTTCGTCGGGGCAACCGGTGCCGGGAAAACGACTGTCATGCAGCTGCTCGCTCGCTTTTACGACGCCAACGAAGGCGAAATTTGTTTAGATGGCACTCCGATCGCTTTAATGCCGCGAGAGACTTTAAGGAAGCAGATTGCTTTTGTGCTGCAAGATCCATTTCTTTTTGAAGCAACGGTGATGGAAAATATTCGGTACGGTCGCTTGAATGCAACTGATGACGAAGTGGTGGAAGCGGCCAAAAAAGCCAACGCCCATGATTTTATCGAGAAGTTGCCGGAAGGCTACAATACGGTTCTTTCCGGAGATGGTTCGATGATCAGCCAAGGGCAGAAGCAGTTATTGTCAATCGCGCGGGCATTGGTTGCGGATCCAGTAATTTTATTGCTCGATGAAGCAACCAGCAGCATCGATACTGTAACTGAGCTGAAGATTCAGGAAGCACTAGAACGGCTGATGAACGGGCGGACAAGTTTTGTTATTGCCCATCGTCTAAATACGGTTCGGCAAGCGGATTTAGTCATGGTGATGAATATGGGAGAATTGGTTGAGTCCGGCACGCAACAGGAACTGGTTGCACGCGGAGGAATGTATGCAAACATGCTGGCGGATGCCAAATTATAAAGAATGACAAAGCTGTCCTTTATCATAAGGACGGCTTTTTTTATAGGCGGTCGTCGGAAAAACTTCGGTATGGTACGATAAGAAAAAATGGACTAGGGGGAATATACGATGAACGTATCCTTATCAATAGATTCATTTCCGCTTGACGGAAATACGGCTCGTGATATGAACGACTTACTGGATCGCTTGCCTATCGATTACCGGACAGTGTTGAATGCGCCGGTTTGGAGGATGCCGGAAGTGAGAGGATTTGCGGTTTTGGCTTATGCGGAAGGCATTGGCCTTATTGGCTTCGCGACGTGCCTGGATATCGTAGGGCTTCACCATTATGAATGGTCGGTTATTGTCCATCCGGACTATCGTCGGCAATCTATTGGGACGGCTCTGGCAGATGGTGTTGCTCATGGTCTGGAGCAGCGCGGGGCGGAAAGCGAATTAGCTGTGTTTATCGAAGATGAAGAAGCTGCAGCTTTTTTGGGAAGTTTAGGATATACAGCTGATTTTAAAGAAATTCTTCTTGGAGCGCCGGCGCTCCAAGATAGTGAATTGCCGTCAGGATTGTCGGTTATTCCTTATGGCGGTGAACAAACTGAATTGGAGACGGTTTTAGTGGCGGCCTTTGACGAAGATGTAGTGCCAGTCATGAAGCATAATATTGAAGAGGCAGAGCGCGACATCTGGCTGATGAAAAGAGATGGCCGAATTATAGCGACAGCGACGCTGATTGAGGAAGAAGATGCTTTATGGGTCACTGCTTTCGCAGTAAACCCAAAAGAACAAGGAAAAGGGTATGGCCAAACATTCTTGCGTTGGTGCCGCAATAGAGCTTTTAGTGAAAAGAAAGCTCAAGTGCTGCTTGATGTCGAAACGACAAACGATGCAATTCGAGTCTATGAAAAAGCCGGTTTTTTGCCTGTGAATACAGTCCAGTACTGGAAACGGCAAGAATAGATGTAATCAAAAAACCACTCGTCTATTCGAGTGGTTTCATGCTGGCTTCTTAATTTCCGGAAGCTTGGTATTCTTTGTCTTCTCCGCCTTCGTATTGGACATCGATTTCAATATTGTTATAGCCTTCTTTTAAACCGAATGCTTCCACAACTTGGGAGATGACCTCTTCATCAGGCATATCAGACTTAAGCTCCATTTTTGTAAATGCTGGCTCGATCTCGTCCCAGGCATCATTGCCGGTAAGGTCCATTTTTTCAAATGTGTTCTTATACTCGGCTTCAACTTTTTCCCGGACCTCTTCATAACTCACTTCATAGGCATCATCCTGATCCGGATAATCGACATTAAGTTCAAATTCTATGAAGCCGAATGTTCCGCCTCCTATGTCCTGCTTATCAACTCCGCCGCTGGTCGATGCATCGGCATTAGTGTCGGATGGATCGTTTGTTTCTTCGTTTTGAACGGGTTCGGTAACTTCATCGCTGCTGCCACAAGCAGCAAGCGTTAGTGCTGAGGAGAGAAGTAAAGCAGTCAATAGAGGCGTTTTTTGATAACTCATGTATCTCATCCTTTCAGTATTGTATTAAGGTAATCATTCCCGATTCTCGTAATTTTAATCTTTACTGTAACTTTCCTAAAATCGGGGAATAAGAAAAGCGAAGGATGGACAGAGCAGAAACTCGGAAATCCCATTGAGGCTGCATGATTCATTTCGCTTTCGGGTATAAAACTAAACATATCCTAATGTATATGGGAAAATGAGACTCCTTACAGGGAGTTAGAATATTTTTATTGGGCTTTAGAAAAGACGGACAGATGTATAGGAGGAGCTTCATGAAAATTTATGCGAATAGAGGAAGTTCAGGAACATATCCTGAGAATACGCTTACAGCTTTCCAGGCAGCTGCTGCATTGCCGATAACAGGGGTTGTTATTAATGTGCAATTGTCGAAAGATGAAAAGATTGTAGTTATTCACGATGAGAAATTAGAGCGCACCACTAATGGTGAAGGATACGTGAAAGACAAAACGCTTGAAGAGCTTAAGCAGTTGGACTGCGGCGCTTGGTTTTCTCCTGAATGGGAAGGCACGGAAATTCCGACGCTTGCTGAAGTGTTCGATATATTCCAAGACACAGATCATCGCCTGAACATTGATTTGAAAACGAATGTTTTTCCTTATGACCAGCTGCTTGATAAAGTGATTGCGCTCGCAGATAAGCGAGGCTTGACTGAACGGCTGATCTTGTCATCGTTCAACCATGAAGATATTCAGAAAGTATGTAAGGAAACATCTGTCGAATCGGCCATTTTGACTGAAAATGTCATGGTTGACGTGTACGATTATGCAAGGGTTATCGGCACGAACCGCATTCATATGAATCTGCCGACAGCATTTCGAAAAACGGCTACCGACGCACTTCGAAAAGGGGCGATTGTTTACGTATATATCAACAACAATCTTCAATATGCGGAAGACCTTCAGCAAATCGGCATACACGGATTGATCACAAATTATCCGGAACTGCTCCTGTCAAAAAATCCATAAAAAAGAGGCGCCGATTAGGGTGCTGCACCCCAAAAGTTAGAGTTGAAAATCTAACTTTTGGGGTGTTTTTTTATGGTGAAGTATAGTGAAGAATTCAAACTGAAGCTGGTCAA
>NZ_PYAT01000023.1 GCF_003014655.1 Planomicrobium soli
CTGCGCAGCCAAACCATTGAAAGAAGCTTTGCGGATGCCAAAGAACTCCATGGCTTTCGCTACGCAAGACGCCGAGGGCGTCCGTCTGTCCAAGAGCAGGCTTTCCTGACAGCCGCCACGCAAAACATCAAAAAAATGGCCCTCCTTCTGGCAAGGAGGGCGTAAAAATCGGAAGTTTTCTTTTCTTTTGATGAACAAATAAGTTCTTATCTTATATCAAAGGGTTACTCAACACTCTGAGGATGAAGAGTTTACTCTTCATCCCTTTTTTAAAGCGTAAAAACTATGGAACTAAAAGAGCAATAGGACTAAATGCAAAAAAGTTTGAACAATAGTTGAAATCGCTTACAAAAGTCGTATATGCTAGAAGGGGGAGAAAATCACAGGGGGTATTTCTTATATGAAAAAAATCCTGATTGCGAACCGCGGCGAAATTGCACGGCGCATTATCCGTACGTGCAATCGCCTAGGAATCGATACGGTTGCGATTCATTCAGAGGCTGATGGGGATCTGCCTTATGTCAGTGAAGCAACTGAAGCTGTTCTGATCGGGCCGAATCCGGTGGTACAGTCATACTTGCAAATGGATAAAATTATTGAAGAAGCAAAAAAGCGAAATGTTGAAGCGATTCATCCAGGATACGGGCTTCTGTCCGAAAACGCTCAGTTTGCCCGTAAGGTAACTGAAGCCGGAATAGTTTTCATCGGACCGGAAAGTTCTATCATTGAAAAGATGGGCGATAAAATTGAATCGCGCAAAACCATGATTGAAGCGGGAGTTCCTGTTGTGCCAGGAACCGAAGAAGGCACGCGGACACTTGAGGAAGCTTTAGAAGCTGCTGCAGGGCTTGGATACCCAGTGATGCTTAAAGCAAGCAGCGGTGGAGGCGGAATCGGAATGGTGCGCTGTGAAGATGAGCAAGCGCTCAGTCAGCAATTTGCAGGTGTAAAAAATCGGGCGAAAGCTTATTTCGGTGACGACGTCGTCTTTTTGGAGAAATTCATTTCAGATGCACGGCATATCGAAGTGCAGATTTTCGGAGACCATCATGGCAACATAGTTCATTTGTTTGAGCGCAACTGCTCAGTGCAACGGCGCAATCAAAAAGTGATTGAAGAATCGCCGTCACCGCATTTACCGCAAGATGCAAGAGAAAGGCTATGTGCTGCTGCAGTGAAAGCGGCGGAAGCAGTCCGTTATACCAATGCCGGAACGGTTGAGTTCATTGTGGACAAAAACAATGATTTCTATTTTTTAGAGATGAATACACGTCTACAAGTCGAACACCCGGTAACGGAAGAAGTGACAGGGTGGGATTTGGTTGAATGGCAGTTGAAAGTAGCCGCTGGCGAAGCTCTGCCGCAGCAAGAAACCATTGGATCAAAAGGGCATGCAATAGAATACCGCATTTATGCGGAAGACCCGAAAACGTTCTTACCATCTCCTGGAAAACTGGGAAAAGTTGTATGGGGAAAAGGTGCTCGCATCGAAACTGGTTATGAAGAAGGGAATTCTGTAACCCCGTTCTACGATCCAATGATTTCCAAAATCATTATTCAAGGAGCGGACCGGGTGGAAGCTTTAGCAAAATCGCAGAAGTTTTTCGCTACTGCTGAAATAACAGGATTAAAAACAAACATTGCCTTATTCAAAAATTTTATTGAATCACAGGAATTTATATCCGGTGAATACGCGACAGCCGTATTGCCGCAATGGATGGAAAAGACAAAGGAGGAAAAAAAGATATGACAGCACTTAAAGCATCAATGGCAGGGACAGTATTAAATATATTAGTAGCAGAAGGCGATGCGGTAACAGCGGGCCAAGCTGTTATTACGATCGAATCGATGAAAATGGAAATTCCGATTGAAGCTGAAGTTGGCGGCAAGGTCGAAAAAATCCATGTGGAAGTCGGTAGTTTCGTCAACGAAGAAGACACATTGTTAACACTGGGAGAATAATTACCAAGCTCAAGCAAAGGGGGCCATATTATGACAAAAACAAGCGAAACAACAGGGTATAATGAACGGTTGGAACAAAAATTAGCGACAATTTTCGCCGGGGGCCATCCAAAATACCATGAAAAGATGAAAGAAAGCAACAAGCTTTTTGTCCGCGACCGCCTGAATTTATTATTTGATGGCGGAGAATATGTGGAAGACGGCCGTTTTGCAAATGTTGAAGCAGGGGATCTGCCGGCAGATGGCGTTGTTACAGCCATCGGAAAAATCAATGGCGAAACGGTGTGCGTCATGGCCAACGACTCGACTGTCAAAGCAGGTTCATGGGGATCACGCACTGTTGAAAAAATCATTCGCATTCAAGAAACAGCTGAAAAGATGCAAGTGCCGATGCTTTATTTGGTGGATTCGGCTGGAGCCCGTATTACAGACCAATTGGATATGTTTCCAAACCGTAGGGGTGCGGGGCGGATATTCCATAACCAAGTGAGAATGTCTGGCATGGTTCCGCAAATCTGTTTATTGTTCGGACCTTCAGCTGCGGGCGGGGCATACATACCGGCATTTTGCGATATCGTCATTATGGTCGAAGGAAACGCTTCTATGTATCTAGGGTCTCCGCGCATGGCTGAAAAAGTTATCGGCGAAAAAGTGACACTTGAAGAAATGGGTGGAGCCCGCATGCATTGTTCAGTGAGCGGTGTAGGCGATGTGCTCGTTGCTACAGAAGAAGAAGCGATTTCGGAAGCTCGCCGCTACTTGGCTTATTTCCCTGCTAATTTTGCAGTCAAGCCGGAAAAGGTGGCAGGGACAGTGGCAAAAGCAGGACGGTCGCTAGAAGCAATCATTCCGGAAAACCAAAACGCTCCTTTTGATATGTACGAGCTGATCGATCAATTGATTGACGAAGGCAGTTTCTTTGACATTAAAAAGCTATTTGCTGGGGAATTGATTACCGGGCTTGCCCGAATCGACGGCCAAGTGATTGGCATCCTAGCAAATCAGCCGAAAGTCAAAGGCGGCGTGTTGTTTGGCGATTCCGCCGACAAAGGAGCGAAATTTATCAATCTTTGCGATGCGTTCTCTATTCCGCTCTTGTTCCTAGCTGATGTGCCAGGATTCATGATTGGAACAAAAGTAGAGCGCGCAGGAATCATCCGCCACGGTGCGAAGTTTATCGCCGCCATGAGTTCTGCAACGGTGCCGAAAATATCAGTCGTCGTTCGCAAGGCATATGGAGCTGGTTTGTACGCTATGGCAGGCCCGGCTTTCGAACCGGATGTTTGCATCGCGTTGCCGACCGCGCAAATTGCGGTAATGGGTCCAGAAGCGGCAGTCAATGCAGTTTACTCGAACAAAATCGAAGCGATCGAAGATCCAAAAGAACGCTTAAAGTACGTACAGCAAAAACATCAGGAATACAAAGAGGAAATTGATATCTATAAATTGGCTTCTGAATTGATCATTGATGAAATTGTAGCTCCGCATGAACTTCGGAAAGTTCTTTCACAGCGGTTTGCATTCTACGAGACAAAAGATTTGCCGATGCCGTATCGAAAACATGGAGTTTTTCCGGTATAATAAAACCAAACGAGAAGTCTGCCGTTTTCGGGCAGGCTTTTTTAAATGAAAATTTGTGGAAAGAGAGGGGGATGTTTAATGGAATTCGTCGTTATCGGCGCAGGAGCTGTTGGCTTGCTGACTGCTTCTTTGTTGAAAGAAGCAGGAAATAAAGTCCAGCTTGTTACAAGGAGAGAAGTACAAGCAAGGCAGATCACTGATCATGGCGTAGTCAAAGGCGCAAACCGTTACGATATAAAAGCAACCACAAGCTGGAAGTCTATTCCGCCAGAAGCTTATATCCTTGTAGCAGTAAAATATGAAGGTTTAGAAACAGTACTCCCCCTCTTTCAAGAACAAGCGCAGACCAATCCCGTTATTTTCTTGCAAAATGGCATGCTGCATATTGAAGCTATTAAAAAGCTGCCTCAAAAAAATATTGCAGCGGCTAGTGTAGAGCATGGGGTCGTAAAACTAAGTGATCATGAAATCCGCCACACAGGACAGGGGATTTACAAAGTTGCCTTATTGAAAGGCGAAGAAAGGGTATTTCTGCCGCTCGTATCTTTGTCTGGGATTCATATGGAGTGGCATGCCGACGCTGATCGATTGCTGTTCCGCAAAGTGCTTCTGAACACATTGATCAATCCGCTCACTGCTTTAATGAAGCTGAAAAATGGAGAATTGCTAACCAATCCATATGCTTTCGAGTTGTTGGAAAGATTATATAGGGAATTAGCGGACGCGTTTCCCGAAATGGAAGAACTGTTGCCGTTTAATGAGGTGTCAGCTCTCTGCACTTCTACTTCCAGTAATACATCTTCCATGCTTGCAGATAAACTGGCAGGCCGGAAAATGGAACTGGATACGATTTTGTTGTATACGCTCAACCGCTCCCAAAAAGATTTGCCGATATTGCGTTCATTGTATCAGTTATTAAAATCAACCGAGGTATAAGTGATGACTATCATACAGACTTTAGGAGCGGTTTTCATCTTTGCTCCATTTATCGCATTTATTTTAATATTTTTTGCTGCCCGTAAAACTTTGAACCGCAGAGCATTCGAAGTGGCCGCAGATTTTACAACTTTGCTATTGTTTTTTGCTATTCCTGTAATGATTTATGCGATATGGAATTATGAAGCTTCGGCTGTTGTTTGTTTTATTGCAATATTGCTGGCCATTGGCTTTCTCATTGTCGAATGGAAAAAAACAAAAGAAATTAAAGTACTCGCTTATTTTCGAAAAACGTGGCGCCTCTATTTTCTAGTCTTGACGTTCGCTTATTTCATTATTTGGATAGCGGGTTTTGCATTTACAGTTAGTGAATTTTTGTTGGACAGCTTTTAACCGAGAAATTGGGATGGTGCAATGGGGAATAGGCCATGCTGCGCGAGTGCATGAAGCACTGCTAAAGCAGTTCGGCGTATACTCGGCAGAACACTAAAGGCAAATACTTCAAAGAAACTAAAGAATGCAGAAGCAGAACGGCTGTTTCCATATCTTTTTGCAAGCCAAAATTTTTTTCAAGTTTGTTTTGGTCTGCTATAGTAAAAGTGAATGTAAAGGGAAAAGGGGACTTTTTTTCATGAGGTTAGAAGAACAATACGCAGCTCCACCAAGTAAATTGATGAAGGATTACATAAATGGCGAGCATACAATTCGCCGTTATTTTTCATATGAGCCGCTCCAATCGGAGTTCGAAGCACGCCTTAATAAGCTTCGCTCCCATTCGGCAGATAGAAAAAAGCTTAGTGGAATCATCAGTGGTTATATGAAACCAAATGGCATTTCCGAAACGGCAGCAGCTCATTTGAACGATTTTGAAAATGGGGCACCCGTTGTGGTTACCGGTCAGCAGGCAGGTCTTATGTCAGGACCGCTCTATACCGTACATAAAGCGATTTCTGTAATTCTATTAGCGAAACAAGCATCTGAACAGCTAAATACAAAAGTTGTTCCGCTTTTTTGGATTGCTGGAGAAGACCATGATTTGGCCGAAATCAGCCACTTGTATCGTGAAGTAAACCATAGGGTGGAAAAGTTGAATTTTCCGCATGCGGAATACGGGAAACATTCTGCCTCAACCGCTATGTTGAACAAAGAAAAAGTCCGCTCTTTTCTAGAGGAGTATTTTCGTGGTCTGCCAGAGACTGAGCATTCTAAAAGCCTTCATGGGCTTGCCTTCTCCTATTTGGACAATTCGGCAACGTTTACTGATTTCTTTTCGGCAATTTTGAATTACTTTTTCAAAGAAGAAGGTTTGCTTTATATAGATGCGGCTTGTCCGGAACTACGCGCATACGAAGCGCCTTATTTCGTGAAAATGATCGAGCGGTCGGAAGAAATTGCAGCAAGTGTTTATGAGACTGAGCAGGCTCTTGTGCAGGATGGCTATAGCGCAGTTATCGGCGTGGAGAAAAATGCCGCCAACCTTTTTATTACAGTTAATGGTGAACGGATTTTACTTCAGCGCGAAAAAGGTGTGTTTACTGGCAACAACGGTTCGGTGTCATTTACCTATGAAGAATTGGTGGGAATTGCTAAAACGTCTCCAGATCTTTTGAGTAATAACGTCGTTACTCGTCCGCTCATGCAGGAAATGGTTTTTCCTGTTTTGGCCTTTGTTGGTGGTCCAGGGGAAATTGCTTACTGGGCAGCATTCAAAGGAGCTTTCAACTTGCTGGACATGGAAATGCCGGTTGTGATGCCACGCTTGAATATGACATTAATCACGCGGCAAACAGAATCTTTATTAACAAAATACAACCTTACTTTCTTGAATGTCGTAAACGAACACAAGGTAACGGCCTTGAAAGCTGAATTAGAAGAAGCCATTCGTGAAAAAAAGGCGGAAGCGCTTATTGAAAGCCTACAGGAAAAATTGGCAGTTGAATACGAAGAAATCAAAGAACAGTTTTCACTCATTAGCAAAGGCCTGACGCCGATCGTCGAGAAAAACCTGCAAATTCATTTGAAACAACTGACTTTCCTCAAGCATAAGCTTCAAGACGAAGTGATGCTGCAGCATAGCACGCAGTTCAATCACTATGCAATGATCGAAAATGAGTTGTTGCCAAATAGTGGTTTTCAAGAGCGTATTTATAATCCATTCCCTTATCTGAATTTATACGGTTTGGACCTGGTAAAAGATATATTGAAATTGCGAATTTCATATGACAAAAATCACAAAATAATCTACTTGTAACACGCTAAAGTCTGCCTCGGCAGGCTTTTTTGCGTCTCAAGAAGACATTTTGAGATTTAATTATGTAACATTCATGAAATATTTCAAAAACAAGTGGTGAGAAGTGGGGGATTGTGGTACATTAAGTACAATAAGTGGGGTGAAGGGAATGTTCATGGGCGAATATCAACATAGCGTTGATGCAAAAGGTCGATTAATTATACCGGCTAAGTTCCGTGAACAGCTCGGAGAGAACTTTGTCATTACCCGAGGCTTGGATCAATGCTTATTTGGCTACACAATGGATGAATGGAAGAAGATCGAAGAAAAGCTGAGAGAGCTGCCGGTCACAAAAAAAGACGCACGTGCATTTACCCGTTTCTTTTTCTCGGGAGCTACGGAAGTGGAACTCGACAAACAAGGGCGTGTCAATATTCCTTCAACATTGCTAACATACGCGCAACTTAAAAAAGAATGTGTCGTCCTAGGAGTGTCCAATCGTTTTGAGATATGGGCAAAAGATGCCTGGGAAGGCTACTTCGCTGAATCTGAGGATTCGTTTAACGACATTGCAGAGAATTTGGTGGATTTTGATTTTTAACAATTGGACGGAGGGATTGGATTGTTCGACCACACTACGGTTTTACTCAAAGAAACTGTTGATGGACTGAACATTCGCCCTAACGGTATTTATGTGGACTGCACGCTTGGCGGAGCAGGACACAGTGAATATTTGGTTCAGCAACTTTCGGATGAAGGTCATCTTTATTGTTTCGACCAAGACACAACAGCGATCATGCATGCAAAAGAAAGACTGCAAAACTACTTACATAGGATCACGTTTATTCACGCGAACTTTAAATTCATCAAAGAAGAGCTTGCCTTGCGGGGCATAGAGAAAGTGGACGGCATACTGTATGACCTCGGCGTTTCTTCTCCCCAGCTCGATACTCCTGAAAGGGGATTCAGTTACCACAATGATGCCCCTCTTGATATGCGAATGGACCAGTCAGCTGAATTAAGCGCTTATCATGTTGTTAATGATTGGCCGTATGAAGATCTAGTGAGAATATTTTACCGTTATGGCGAAGAAAAGTTTTCAAAACAGATAGCACGAAAAATAGAAGCGGCAAGAGAGAAACAGCCGATTGAAACGACCGGACAATTGGTCGAATGCATAAAAGATGGAATCCCTGCTTTTGCAAGGCGAACGGGTGGACACCCAGCAAAACGAGTGTTCCAAGCTATCCGCATTGCAGTAAACGATGAACTGGGAGCAGCTGAAACTTCCTTGCAAAATGCCCTTGATTTATTGGCAGTCGGCGGGAGAATCAGTGTCATCACCTTCCATTCGCTAGAGGACAGGCTTTGTAAAACAATTTTTAAAGAAGCGTCATCATTGCCGGAATTGCCGCCAAATATGCCGATGATACCAATTGGAATGGAACCGCTTATGAAATTGGTTACAAGAAAGCCTATTCTTCCTTCAGAAGAAGAGCTGGCAGAAAACAATCGATCGCGCTCAGCAAAACTGCGTATAGCAGAAAAAATAAGAGAGTAAGGACGTGTTCAAATGGCGTTGAATGCTATGAAAGAAACCTACATACAACAGCCGGCCGTTCCTCAAAATCCGGATCGGCAACCGGTACGTAAAAAAAGTTCTATTACAAAAGGCGAAAAAATTTTGTATCTGTCATTTATAGCCGCATTAGTTATGTGCGCGTTAATGGTGCTCCAAAACCAATCCGCTATTCAGTCATCTACACAAGAGATTCAAACAATAGAACGATCAATCGATGAAAAAGTGAAACAAAATACAGATTTGTCGGTACAAGTAAAAGATCTGTCTTCATATGAGCGCATTTGGTCAAAAGCTAAGGAGCTTGGTCTAAAATTAAATGGGCATAATGTAAAGGTAGTGTCAGGACAATGAAAAAAAAGTTTCGATTTCAATGGGGAGCCTTTCTGCTATTTATGTTATTTGCAGGGCTCTTTTTCCTTTTATTCGCCAGAATTGTAACTATTCAGGCAACGGGACAAGTGGAAGGGCAGGAATTGGCGGCCAAAGCTGCAGCCAAATACAGCCAAGAACAAGTATTAAAAGCTGAACGCGGCCGTATTCTTGACAGGAATGCCGAAGTGATAGCAGAAGATACGTTGACATATAAATTAGTCGCAGTTTTGTCTGATTCGGCGACACAAAAGCCAAGCAATCCGCGGCATGTTATAGATATAGAGAAAACCGCCGATGTGCTGTCAGAGCATTTAACTGCTTCTAGGGAGACCATTTTGAAAATCTTGAAAAACGGAGTCGAAAAAGGCTTGTATCAAGTTGAATTTGGGTCTGCCGGCAGGGAGATTAGCCATACAAAGATGAAAGAATTGGAAGAAGAAGGGCTCCCTGGTATTTTATTTGTAAATGATTTAAAGCGTCTTTACCCGAACGGCGCATTTGCTTCCCATTTGATTGGCTTTGCCATGAAAGAAGAGCTTGATGGTGGGCAATTGGTTACAAAAGGGAAAATGGGTCTTGAAGCGATCCATGATGGGGTGTTAACTGGAAAGAACGGGAAAATGGAATTTAATACAGATAAATGGGGGTATTTGCTGCCGAATAGCGAGTCGGCAGTAACACCAGCAGTTGATGGATCAGACGTGCAATTAACACTTGATAAGACGTTGGAGAACTTTCTGGAAGATGCCATGTCGACCGTTCAGAAAGAATATACCCCAAAAAGAATGATTGCGGTTATTGCCGACCCGAAAACCGGAGAGATATTGGCTATGTCGCAACGTCCGACTTTCAATCCGAATACACGTGAAGGTTTATCTGACAACTGGTTGAACGAAAGCATCGAGCTTACGATAGAACCAGGTTCTCCGATGAAAATGTTTACTGTGGCTTCGGCTATTGAAGAAGGAAAGTGGGATCCGGATGCAACATATAAATCTGGAACTTATAAATTAGGCCCAGATGTTATCGGTGACCATAATAGTGGAAGAGGTTGGGGAACCATTACCTTCCTGGAAGGAATTCAGCGCTCCTCGAACGTTTCCATGGCTTATTTGCTCGAACGGATGGGCAAAGAGAATTTCTTGAAGTACATTGATGCATTTGGCTTCGGCGAAAAAACAGGTATTGACTTGCCTCACGAAGCGTCAGGAAAAATATTGGATAAGTACGCGAGCAATGTTTTAACATTGACGTACGGCCAGGGCTCGACTGTTACGCCGATTCAACTGATCCAGGCTGCATCAGCGATTGCTAATGATGGTGTCATGATGAAGCCTTATGTGATCGACCAAATCAAAAACCCGGATACAGGAGAAGTAACTCTTAAAAGCGAGCCTGAAGAAGCGGGACAGCCGATTTCCGCTGAAACAGCTAAAGAAGTACGCGAGATTCTTGCTTCCACTGTTACTTCAGAACACGGTTCAGCAGCAGGATTTGCGCTTCAGGATTATTCCAGCGCAGGCAAGACCGGTACTGCTCAAATTCCGGGTGAAGACGGCCGGTACATGACGGGACGAAACAACTACCTTTTCTCTTTCCTTGGCATGGCGCCAGCGGAAGATCCGAAGCTGCTGATTTACATCGGTGTTCAACAGCCGAATTTGCCGGCGAATGAATACGGTTCTGTTCCAGTTTCAAAAATTTTCACTTCGGTTATGGAAAACGGTTTGAAACATATGAACATTGAGCCGGAAGATATGGAAACAGCCAAGACTGTGGAATTGGATGACTATAAGGATAAATCGGCAAAAGCAGTTGCAAAAGAATTAGCAGGCAAAGGTCTTAATGTTGTCTTAACAGGTTCGGCCAGTAAAGTTGAAGGCCAATATCCTGCCTCAGGAGAAGTGGTATTGGAAAACGAAACAATCATCCTTAAAACAAGTGGTACGACTGTTTTGCCAGATTTTACCGGATGGTCGAAACGTTCGGTGCTTGCTTATCAAGCATTAAGCGGCACATCGATTCAAATTGTCGGACAAGGGTTTGCAGTTAGCCAAAGCTTGTCTAAAGGCTCTAAAGTTTCACAAGAAGATCCAGTGGTTATTCAACTGCAGACCCCAGAGGATTCATATAAAGTGAGAATGAAAGACGGCCCTGAAGGGGTTCCGTCAGCAGAAAGCGATACAACAGCTGACACAACAGAGGCACCTGCTGAAGAAGCGGCTGCCTCTGCTGGAGAAGCTGCCGGTGAAGCAACGGAGGAAACAACTGAAGAACAAGAAAGTGAAGTAAACACAGAAGAATAAATACGATAACAAATAAAAGAAGACACATCTGGTTGATATCGTCTATAAAGGAGCTCTCAAATGAACACTGATATGTTGCTTGGTTTTGGATTTGCCTTAGTTTTAACTGTAATTTTAATGCCGCTTTTCATTCCTTTGCTAAAAAGAATGAAGTTCGGCCAAAGTATACGTGAAGAAGGCCCGCAATCGCATATGAAAAAAACAGGCACCCCGACAATGGGTGGCCTAGTATTCTTGATTGCCATCATCGTCACAACTTTGGTAGTGGCACTAGTCACTGATTTATTGACGTCTGAAATCATGATTTTATTGCTGGTTCTCTTCGGGTTCGGCTTGATCGGATTTTTGGACGACTTTATCAAAGTTGTGTTAAAACGCAATCTTGGTTTGACTTCTCTTCAAAAGCTTGTAGCGCAAATCGTTATTGCTGTCGTCTCGTTTTTCTTGCTGAACAGCATTGATTTCGACACAGCCCTATCAATTCCGTTTACTTCAATTTCGATCGAGTTGTCAGGACTATATGTCTTGTTCCTTATTTTTTGGCTTGTTGGATTTTCAAATGCAGTAAATCTAACAGATGGGCTTGACGGCTTAGTGGCCGGCACGGCATCAATCGCATTTGCGGCATTTGGTGTTTTGGCTATATTCCAGGACAAAATGGGAATTGCCTTGTTTACTTTTACCGTAGCAGGCGCATTGATCGGATTTCTGGTATTTAACAAGTATCCCGCAAAGGTCTTTATGGGAGATACCGGCTCACTTGCGTTAGGCGGTGCGTTGGCTGTCGTTTCTATTTTGCTGAAACAGGAATTTTTGCTATTGATCATCGGATTGGTTTTTGTGCTTGAAACCCTATCAGTCATTCTTCAAGTGGGCAGTTTCAAGTTGCGTAAAAAACGCATTTTCAAAATGAGCCCAATTCATCATCATTTCGAACTAAGCGGTTGGTCTGAGTGGAAAGTTGTAACTGTATTCTGGCTTGTCGGCCTTGTTGCAGCAGTTATCGTCGTTTCTTTGGAGGTAGTGTAGATGAAAAAATTAAAAGAAGTATATCAAAAGAAAGTATTAGTTCTGGGTCTGGCAAAAAGTGGTTTTACTGCTGCGCGCCTGCTTCATAAATTAGGAGCTTTCGTTACAGTCAATGACTCGAAGCCGTTTGAAGAAAATCCGGAAGCCCAAGAATTATTGAATATGGGCGTCACCGTTATTTGCGGCAGACATCCCGAAGGACTTCTTGAAGAAGGCTTTGAAATTGTCGTGAAAAACCCGGGTATTCCGTATACAAATATCTTGATCCGCTCAGCTTTGGAAAAAGAAATACCTGTGTGGACAGAAATCGAACTGGCTTACTTGATCAGCAAGGCGCCATTTATCGGCATTACTGGTTCAAACGGTAAAACAACTACAACGACATTATTGTTCCATATGTTGAACCAAGATAATAAAAAGCCTTTGATTGCAGGGAATATTGGAACAGTAGCAAGCGGAGTCGCTGAAAAAGCAACACCGGAAAACGTTATTGTAACTGAATTGTCTTCTTTCCAATTAAAAGGGACGATTACATTCCGCCCGCATATTGCCATTATTACCAACATATATGAAGCGCATCTGGATTATCATGGATCCGTCGAGGATTACACAGCTTCTAAGATGAAAATCACGCAAAATCAAACTTCTGATGATTATTTCATCTATAATGCCGATCAACCGATATTGGTTGATCATGCTGCAAAATGTACAGCACAAGGCATTCCGTTTACTTTGAAAGGCAGAACAGAACACAGCATCAGTGCTGATGACAAATTTGTCTATTGGCAAGGGGAAAAATTAATCGAGCGATCAAAAATTATGTTGGGGGGCCAACATAATCTAGAGAATATATTGGCGGCCACAGCCGCTGCCCTCTTATGGGGTGGCACCAAAGAAACCATTATCCGCGTATTGACGTCCTTTACTGGGGTTAAACACCGGTCGCAATTTATCGTCAATTGGAAAGGCCGCAAGTTTTACAATGATTCGAAAGCAACAAACGCATTGGCAACAAAAAGCGCACTTGAAGCTTTCCCGGGCCAAATTGTCTTGTTGGCTGGAGGATTGGAGCGCAATCATTCACTTGAAGAATTGCGTCCGTATATGGATCGCGTAAAAGTACTGGTTACTTTTGGAGAAACTGCGGAACGGTTCGCCGCTTTTGCGAAAGAATGCGGTGTGCCAGAAGTTGAAAAAGCAGGTCTTATGCAGGATGCAGTCGAGAAAGCGATCCATCATTCAGAAAGTGGTGACACTATTTTGCTTTCGCCTGCTTGTGCAAGCTGGGATCAGTATGACAGTTTTGAAATTCGGGGCGATGCATTTATCGATGCAGTAAAGCAATTAACAGAAGCGAACGAATAATAGATAAGGAGCAGCGAATATGGACAAAGTGATTGATATCGAAGAACGCATCCCGACGCTTCGTGAGCGGCGGAAAAAAAGAACCAATCGCAAGTTCGTGGCTCTGCTTGTTATTTTTCTCGTCTTTCTTGCCATTCTTTATTACAGCCAGTCAAGATATAGCGAAATACAGGACATTACAGTTAAAGGCGCTGTTGTCTACGAAAAAGAAAGTTACTTGAAAGCCAGCGGCTTAGTAGTCGGCAACTCAATGTGGTCTTTTAATGAGTCGGCTATTGAAGAACGCTTGAACGATTTGGAATGGGTCGATGAAGTGACAGTCAAGAAAAAGTGGCTGACTGGCGTAGAAATCAGCATTGTTGAATTTGGAAAGGTCGGATACTTGGAGCGGGAAAATAGTTACCAATTGGTTTTGTCCAACGGCTATGCGGTAGAAAAGCCGGTTCCGGCCATTGATGGTCCGATTTTTACGAATTTCGAAGACGAAAAAGTTCGAACACAATTGGTTGCGCAATTAGCTGACACCAACTCAGAGGTTTTTAACTTGATTTCACAAGTGATACTGTCTACAGAAGAAACAGACACATCTTATGTGAGATTGTATATGAATGATGGAAATGAAGTCCATACCATTTTAAGTACGTTGGCGGAAAAGCTGAATTACTATCCATCTGTGATTGCCCAGCTTAAGGACAGTCAAAAAGGTGTGATCGACATGGAAGTTGGAATCTTCTTCCGTTCCTATGACGACGTATACGGTCCTTCAAAGGAAGGAGTCGAAGATGAAGAAATTACACCTGAATAATCGAGCCAAGTGGAGCAAGTCCATTATTTTTTCTCTCGTGTTTTTAGTTCTTGGGTTTATGCTTTCTTATTCGTATAGCTTGTCAAAATCCCAGGAAGAAACAGGGGATTTTACTGGCGGCGCATTTTTTGAGCAAGAAGAACAGTATCGAAAAGAATTGATTGAACAGCAGGAGCGCAACAAAGCACTGCGCGAAGAGCTAGGAGAAAAACAAGCGGCAGTCCAAAAATTTGAACAATCCTTCTTAGAAGGGGAGAGCCATGAAACAGATTTCGCGAAAGAAGCAGAAGCGCTTCGCCACGCTCTTGGATTGCTTCCGGTCCAAGGCAGCGGTTTGGTGGTTACACTTCAAGATGGAGCATACAATCCGGATTCAGTAAATCCGAACGACTATATTGTGCATGAAAGCCATATTTTTCAGGTCATTAACGAACTTTACATTTCTGGAGCGGAGGCCGTTTCCATTAATGGCCAACGCATTCATGCTAATTCGCATATCGTATGCACAGGTCCTGTTATTACCGTCGATGGAGTGCAATATCCAGCTCCGTTTATTATATCGGCTATCGGAAAACCGGATGTTCTGGCTTCTTCTATGAAACTTGCAGGCGGTGTCATGGATCAATTGGTCAATGATAATGTAGTGGTCACGTTGGATGAGGGCCAGACCATTTCCATGCCTGCATTTTTAACAGAATCGTAATCAAGGGAGGGGTTGCATGAGAAAGAAAATCTTTTCCCGGTTCTCAATCATTTTATTCATTATTGGTTTAATGATGGCGGTCCAGTACAACACGGTCAATGAACCTGATTCCCGGGATACGCGGGATGTTTGGGCGATTAGGCAAGAGCTTTCTGTTGAAAAAAAGCGCCACTCTGAGCTATTATCAGAAATTGGCCAGCTTGATAATACACTTGATAAGTACGAAGCAGCATCTGAAGAAAGTCCGGAACAAGCTTTAAAAGAAACAGTCGAAGAGCTGAGGAGTTTGGCCGGTTTAACAGAAACAACCGGCCCTGGATTTGAGGTTGTGATTGAACCTTCTCCAGAAGCTGTAGCGTTCGGGCAAACTATTGAAGGCATTTCACCAGATTTGCTGATCCGGTTTTTAAATTCTATCAATTCATTCAACAACTTAGAAATGTCGATTGATGGGAACCGGCTTGTTAATACGTCGGCAATACGTGATATCAACGGCAAGACAACGGTAAATACCAAGCCGGTTCAAACTCCGCCGTTTACTGTAAAAATTGTTGCGGGAACAATGGAAGATGCAGAAAAGCTATCCAATTACTTGTTATCTTCTCCGCTGTTGGATGATTTTTATATCGACGATTTGGCTGTCACAGTATCAGAGATAAAGGAAGATATGGTGATAGAAGCGTACGATGGCAAAATCAGCAATCAGTATTTGAAAGATACAGGAGGGGAATAACGATGTGGTTATCTGTATTAGGCTTGCTCCTTGGCATTTCGCTTGGGCTTTTGACGGACATGCAAATCCCGTCCGAATACGCCAATTATTTATCGATTGCAGTTCTTGCTTCTTTGGATACTTTATTTGGGGGAATAAGAGCGCATTTGCAACACATGTATGATGACAAAGTTTTTGTTTCAGGATTTTTCTTCAACATCATCTTAGCGGCAGGTCTTGCATTTCTTGGCGTGCATTTAGGCATTGATTTGTATTTAGCGGCAATTTTTGCCTTTGGTGTCCGGTTATTTCAAAATATTGCCGTTATTCGTCGGCTTTTATTGGCAAAATGGACCAATAAAAAAGAAACGGAAGAATCCCTTGGTTAAATTGAAGGAAAATTTATAAAGTTACACTATTATACTTAGACAAGGTGTAAAATTTACAATAGAATGTAAGTAATTGCAGTTTAATAAGGAGGTGCTACGAATTGAACCAGTCAGAGTTATATGTGAGTTTAGATATCGGGTCATCATCGGTTAAAGTTTTGATCGGAGAAATGGCCAATAAGTCGTTGCATGTCATCGGCGTCGGAAATGTAAAATCCAATGGAATCAGAAAAGGTGCGATTGTTGATATAGATGCGACAGTGCAATCCATAAAAAAAGCTGTCGATCAAGCTGAACGAATGATTGGAAAATCCATTCAGGAAGTTGTTCTGGGAATTCCAGCTAGTAAAGTAGCTCTTCACCCAGTGAAAGGCGTTGTAGCAGTCAACAGCGAGAACCGTGAAATAACGGACGAAGATTTGGATCGTGTGCTTGAATCTGCTCAAGTCATGTCGATTCCGCCGGAACGGGAATTAGTGAATGTCATCCCCGAACAATATATCGTAGACCACCTGGATGAAATCAAAGATCCGCGAGGTATGATTGGGATTCGTCTTGAAATGGATGGTACAATGGTGACTACATCCAAGACGATGCTGCACAACGTTTTAAGATGCGTAGAGAAAGCCGGTCTTCAAATCCGCGATATTTATGTACAGCCACTAGCTGCAGGATATTACGCGCTGACAGAAGATGAAAAGAATCATGGTACTGCATGCATCGATATAGGCGGAGGCTCTACCTCTATTGCCATTTTCCAAGATGGTCATTTGTCTGCAACTTCAGTAATTCCGGTTGGCGGCGATCATGTTACAAAAGATTTATCCATCGTATTGAAAACACCGACAGACCAAGCGGAAAGAATTAAAGTTGAATACGGTCATGCTTTCTATGACAACGCTTCTGAAGATGAATTGTTCGAAGTGCCTGTCATTGGATCGGATACAAGAGAACAATACAGCCAAAAATACATATCTGAAATAATCGGAGTTCGCCTGGAAGAACTTTTCGAATTGATTTTAGATGAGCTTTACCGTCATGGCGTCCAGGACCTTCCAGGAGGAGTAGTCTTAACTGGAGGCATGGCCAAGCTAGAAGGGTTACCAGAACTTGCCAGGAACATTCTGCAAACGCGCGTCCGCTTGTTTACACCTGAATTCATAGGTGTACGGGAACCGCAATATACAACTGCTGTCGGCCTTATTCAATACGCTTATATGGAAGATGTGTTTTACGGGCGGATCGGAAGCGGAGCGGCGTTGTCTGAATCGGTGAAAATTGAACAAGAACCACAACCGCAGAAAGTGCAAAAGCAGCCGAAACAACCGAAACAAAACGGTGAAGGTGTCGTTACAAAAGCCAAGAAAATGTTTGATAGATTCTTTGAATAAAATGAACATTGCATAAGGCTCATTAAAAGCCATGCAATTTTAGGAGGAAAAAGAATGTTGGAATTTGATACTTCAATTGATTCGTTGGCAGTAATAAAAGTAATTGGCGTTGGCGGTGGCGGGAACAATGCGGTAAACCGTATGATCGAACATGGTGTCCAAGGCGTTGAGTTTATCGCTGTGAATACCGATGCTCAAGCTTTGAACTTGTCCAAAGCCGAAGTCCGCCTTCAAATTGGCGGCAAATTAACGCGCGGCTTAGGCGCCGGGGCTAACCCTGAAGTCGGTAAAAAAGCAGCAGAAGAAAGCAAAGAACAAATTGAAGAAGCATTGCGCGGAGCTGACATGGTATTCGTAACTGCCGGTATGGGCGGAGGTACTGGTACTGGTGCAGCGCCGGTAATTGCAGGAATCGCAAAAGAACTTGGCGCTTTGACCGTTGGAGTAGTAACTCGTCCGTTCACATTCGAAGGCCGTAAACGTTCAACTCAAGCAATCGGCGGAATCGGAACGATGAAGGAATCTGTCGATACATTAATCGTTATCCCGAACGATCGTTTGCTTGAAATCGTTGACAAGAGCACACCGATGCTTGAAGCTTTCCGTGAAGCGGATAATGTTTTGCGCCAAGGTGTACAAGGTATATCAGATTTGATCGCTGTTCCCGGTTTGATCAACTTGGATTTTGCCGATGTGAAAACGATCATGTCCAATAAAGGCTCTGCATTGATGGGAATCGGTGTTTCTTCAGGGGAAAACCGTGCATCAGAAGCAGCCAAGAAAGCCGTATCGAGCCCATTGCTTGAAGTTTCAGTTGATGGAGCTAAAGGCGTTCTTATGAACATTACAGGCGGATCGAACTTGAGCTTGTATGAAGTACAAGAAGCAGCCGATATTGTCGCTTCAGCTTCTGATGAAGAAGTTAACATGATTTTCGGTTCTGTCATCAATGACAACTTAAAAGATGAGATTGTTGTAACAGTTATTGCTACTGGCTTTAACGAAGAGCAATTGCAGCCGAGAACGCCGCGTGGATCAGGATTGAACTCAAGCCGAGTCCAGTCAATCCAACAGCAGACGCCTCCGCCATCTTACCGTGAATCACGCCGCGAAGAACAACGCCGTGAAGAACAGGCACCTTCTTATCAACAAGAACCTGTGCGCCAAGAAAAACAACAAGATGATGCATTAGACATCCCGACGTTCTTGCGCAACCGACAAAGAAGACGCTAATCCAGACAGCTGCCACATAGGCAGCTGTTTTTTTAAATTCTCTTATGTTCAAAGAATCGTTGCATTTTGAGCACGACCTTCTTCCAAACTATAGGGGATAATTGATATATTAGGCTTTCCTTGATACAATAAGTTGAACGTCTATAGAAAAGTTGTGAATTTATGAAACCGATAAAACCTGTTTATGAACAGATTAATAATGAAATTGAAAGCATTCAAAAAGGGATCCAAATAATCGCCGTTACCAAACAAGTAGGAGTCGAGCGCACAAAAGAAGCGATCGATGCAGGGATCCAACATCTTGGCGAAAACCGGCCTGAAGGATTGATTGCCAAACGCGAAGCCCTTTCGTCTGATGTCCAATGGCACTTTATCGGGACGCTGCAATCCCGCAAAGTTAAAGATGTAATCAATCAAATCGATTATTTGCATTCACTTGACCGGTTAAGCTTGGCAAAAGAAATACAAAAACGTGCAGATCGCCCAGTGAATTGCTTTGTCCAAGTAAACGTTTCACAGGAAGAGTCAAAAAGCGGGCTTGCCCCGGAAGAAACTGTACAGTTTGTTAAATCACTGGAACATTTTGATAAAATACGTGTGGTTGGCCTGATGACGATGGCTCCTAACACATCGGATGAAGAAACCGTACGCCGTGTATTTAAAGGATTGAAAGCTCTGCAACTGAAAGTTGCAGCTGAAAACTGGGAACACGCACCATGTACAGAATGTTCGATGGGCATGTCCAATGATTATTTGATTGCAGCTCAAGAAGGAGCAACTTTTGTCCGAATAGGAACCGCATTAGTAGGAACGGAAAGCGAGGTATAAAAATGAGCATTAAAAATAAGTTTAAAAACTTCTTTTATTTGGAAGAGTATGAAGATGAACAACCTCAGCAGACGCAACAAACACAACCTCAGCAATCTCCGCGCTATGAAAAACCGGCAACGGTGCAAAATGTGAGAGAAACGCCCAAAGAGCGCCGTCAAAAAGCGGTGGAAGCTCCTGTGTCAAACATAGTGAGCCTTCAAAGTGCGATAAAATCTTCCAAAGTCAACTTGGTGGAACCGAGAGTTTATGCTGAAGCGCAAGATATTGCAGAACATCTGAAAAGCAAACGCGCGGTTGTTGTCAATTTGCAAAGAATTGAAAAAGACCAAGGCCTCCGCATCATCGATTTTTTAAGCGGAACCGTATATGCGCTTGGCGGAGATATACAACGCATTGGAACCGACATCTTCCTATGTGTTCCGGACACTGTCGAAGTGGACGGTGCAATTTCTGATTTTTATTATGATGATCAACAATAGAAGAGGTGGCTTAAGACTAAATGAATGAAATATTGGGAATACTACTTACAGCTATGAATATCTATTCGTATCTGCTGATTGCCAGCATTTTAATGAGCTGGCTGCCGAATGCACGCGAATCGAGCATTGGCCAAATGCTTGCCAAAGTTACAGATCCGTACTTAGATATCTTTAGAAAAATCATTCCGCCGCTTGGCATGATCGATTTTTCACCAATTATTGCGATCTTCGCATTAAACCTTGCCAAAAGTGGCCTTGTAGTTTTATTTAGTTACTTTCAATAATTACCTCACTTTGCGTGAGGTTTTTTTCTTGAGAGCCAGTTCATACAAAGGAGGCAGGCAACTTGGAATCTTTGCTGCAACACTTTAGAAAAGACGAACAGCAATTTATCGAGCAAGTATCAGGCTGGATTATTGATGTAGAAGATCGGTATTCTCCAAAGCTGACCGATTTTCTTGATCCGCGCGAACGTTTTATCGTGCAGGCGGTTTTGGGGTCTAGCGATATCCAAATGGCTGCTTCAGGAATGTTCGATGGTGCGGAGCGGCAGCGGATTTTATTGTATCCCTCATATTATGATCCGCAGCCGGAAGATTTTCAGATTACGATGTTTGAACTGAAATATCCGGTACGCTTTGTTACACTCAAACATCCTGATATTCTAGGATCGTTAATGTCTGTCGGTCTAGGGAGAGGGAAGTTTGGCGATATTCGGCTTGAAGACGAGCGGATTCAGTTTGCAGTCGCAGAAGAAGTGAGTTCATATTTGCAGACGAATTTTGTTTCTGCGGCAAAAGTGAAAGTTCAGCTTAACCCGGTATTGGATTCATCAGAGTATTTGACAGCTGTGGAGGAATGGACAGAAGAGTCGTTTACAGTCAGTTCGATGCGATTGGATACGGTGATAAGTTCCGTGTATAATATTTCTCGGCAAAAAGCGGCTTCATTGATACATGCTGGGAGAGTAAGAGTTAACTGGACGGTCCAGGAGCACCCATCTTTTGAATTGCACGAATCTGATTTGATATCCTCAAGAGGATATGGCCGGATTAAAGTAGGCATGATTGAAGGACGGACGAAAAAAGACAAAATCCGTCTGCAAATCGGGCGCTTGGACACAAACAAGTAGACGACTTTTAAAAAATCCAAAATAATACTGAAATTTGTGCTGTTGAACTGTATAATGTATAGAAACGACGATAAGTTAAGGAGAGGTGCACGTAATGCCATTATCCCCGCTGGACATACATAACAAAGAATTTGGCCGAAGTTTTCGTGGTTACCAAGAAGATGAGGTAAACGAATTCTTGGATCAAATCATTAAAGATTATGAATTGCTTCTGAAAGAGAAAAGAGAACTTGAAGAACGCTTGAAGCAAACCGACGAACGGGTCGGACATTTCACAACAATTGAAACAACGCTTCAAAAGTCAATTCTCGTAGCACAGGAAGCAGCAGAAGAAGTGCGCCGCAATGCGCAAAAAGAAGCGAAACTTATTGTGCGTGAAGCTGAAAAGAACGCAGACCGCATTGTCAACGAATCATTGACAAAAGCGCGCCGCATTGCAATGGAAATCGAAGAGTTGAAAAAACAGTCTAAAGTATTCCGCAATCGATTCAAGATGATTGTTGAAGCCCAATTAGACTTGATCGACACAGATGACTGGGATACATTAATGGAATATGATGTAGATACGACGAACCTGGATAAGCTGGAAGACGAGAAAAGCGACTCCCGTTCTTGACGCAAACGGATACAACTTTTATAATTATTTAATATTCAAGGCAGCAAAGGTGAAAGCCGAAGCTGCCGATAATAAAAGCATGGACAGAGACAGTACTTTAAATGATGCGACAAAGCGATCCAGGGATAGTGGGAGCCTGGTGAAAGATCGTTAAAGGAAAATCACTCTCGAGCTGGATTGGTGAACCCGAGTATCCAATTCCGTCTACACCACGTTACGGTGATCGAGTGGCAGCGGCTTAGCTGCAACAAGGGTGGTACCGCGAGTTTAAGCTCCTCGTCCCTTTCCAGGGATGGGGAGCTTTTTATTATGCCTACAGGAGGAATTAAAGTGGATTATAAAGATACGTTATTAATGCCAAAAACAGATTTCCCGATGCGCGGAAATCTGCCAAATCGTGAACCGGAAATGCAAAATAAATGGGAAGAAATGGATATTTACGGTCAGGTACAGGAACGGACTAAAGACCGTCCTCATTTTATTCTTCATGATGGACCTCCATATGCCAATGGCGATCTTCATATGGGCCATGCATTAAATAAAGTATTAAAAGATATGATAGTGCGTTCACGTTCAATGATGGGCTATCACGCTCCATACGTGCCAGGCTGGGACACGCATGGTTTGCCGATTGAACAAGCTTTAACCAATAAAGGCGTTAACCGAAAAGAATTGTCTCTTGCCGAATTCCGTAAGTTGTGTGCGGAATATGCTTATGAACAAATCGATAACCAACGTGCGCAGTTCAAACGCATCGGAGTTCGCGGCGATTGGGAAAACCCGTATGTTACGCTGAAACCATCGTACGAAGCCCGCCAAATTGAAGTTTTCGGATCCATGGCCAATAAAGGCTATATCTATAAAGGACTGAAACCGGTATATTGGTCTCCTTCAAGTGAATCTTCATTAGCTGAAGCGGAAATCGAATACCAGGATAAAAAATCGCCTTCCATCTATGTTTCGTTTGAAGTAACAGACGGCAAAGGCGTTTTGGCTGAAGGGACGAAAGTTCTGATCTGGACAACAACTCCTTGGACAATTCCTGCTAATCTTGGAATCACTGCACATGCAGAATTTAACTATGTTGAAGTTTCCGTAAATGGTACGCTGTATGTAGTTGCGCAAGATTTGTTAGAAGAAGTGGCAAAAGAAGTAGAATGGACGGATTACGAAGTTGTACGCGAATTCAAAGGGGCAGCATTCGAGCATATTTTAACAAAACACCCGCTGTATGACCGTACGTCATTAATGATGCTTGGTGAGCACGTTACGACTGATTCCGGTACTGGATTTGTCCACACGGCTCCAGGCCACGGGGAAGATGACTTTTTGGTCGGCAAGAAATATGGCTTAGATGTTCTTTGCCCTGTTGACGAAAAAGGCGTGATGACAGACGAAGCACCAGGATTTGAAGGGCAGTTCTATGATAAGGCTAATAAATCTATCACTGAAGCTTTGAAAGAAGTTGGGGCTCTTGTACATCTAGAGTTCATCACTCACTCATATCCGCATGACTGGCGGACGAAAAAACCGGTTATTTACCGTGCAACGGCTCAATGGTTTGTTTCTATTGAAGCGTTCCGTGACCAAATTTTAAAAGCGATCAACGAAACGACGTTTACTCCGGCATGGGGCGAAACACGCTTGTTCAATATGTTGCGTGACCGCGGCGATTGGAATATTTCCCGCCAGCGCGTCTGGGGCGTTCCGATTCCTGTATTTTATGCGGAAAACGGCGATGCTATCATTACTAACGAAACGATTGCTCATATCGCTAATTTGTTCCGTGAGAACGGTTCGAATGTTTGGTTCGAGCGCCCTGCAGCAGAACTATTGCCGCCAGGCTTTACGCACCCGAGCAGCCCTAACGGAATTTTCACGAAAGAAACAGATATCATGGACGTTTGGTTTGATTCTGGATCATCTCACCAAGGTGTGTTGGTTGAACGTGAAGATCTGTCTTACCCGGCTGATTTGTATCTGGAAGGATCTGACCAATACCGCGGCTGGTTCAACTCATCTCTTACAACAAGTGTTGCCATCAACGGCATCGCGCCTTATAAAGGCATCTTGAGCCACGGTTTCACATTAGACGGCAATGGCCGGAAAATGAGTAAATCGCTCGGAAATGTTATTGTTCCTGCAAAAGTGATGAATCAAATGGGAGCGGATATCTTACGCCTATGGGTTGCTTCAGTCGATTACACAGCGGACGTCCGCGTATCAGACGACAACTTCAAGCAAGTATCGGAAGTTTACCGGAAAATCCGCAATACGCTGAAATTCCTTCACGGCAACTTGGCTGATTTCAACGAACAAGAACACCGCGTAGCATTCGAAGATATGCGTGAAATGGATCAATACATGGCAATGAAACTGCAGAAAATGGTGGAAACGGTCCGTAAAGGTTATGAAACATATGAGTTCTCGTCTATCTACCATGCATTAAACGGATTCTGCGCAAATGATTTGAGCTCGTTCTACCTGGACGTAGCAAAAGACGTTGTTTATATTGAAGCGCCAAATCACCCGCACCGCCGTGCGATGCAGACGGTTATGTTTGATTCATTGATGGCGATCTTGAAGCTGGCATCACCGATCATTCCGCATACTGCTGATGAAATGTGGGGCTACTTGGACTTTGTGGACGAAGCGAGTGTGCAATTGGTCGACTTCCCTGAGGTTCAGGAAAATGCAGCATTTGCGGATTTGGAAAGCAAATGGGCACAGTTCATGGCTGTTCGCGATGACGTTCTGAAAGCGTTGGAAGAAGCGCGTGCAGCGAAAACCATCGGGAAATCACTTGAAGCTAAAGTGACAGTTTATGGCAGCGAAGAAGTGAAGAATTTATTGGCATCTGTTGACAGCAATGTTGGCCAATTGTTCATCGTTTCTCAGTATGAATTCGGAGGAGCAAAAGAAGCGGCTCCTGAACACGCACTTCCACTAAACCATGTTGCTGTAGTTGTTGAAAAAGCAGAAGGCGAAAAATGTGAACGCTGCTGGACTATTTCTGAGGAAATCGGTCAAAGCGAAGCTCATCCAACGCTTTGCTTACGATGCGCATCGGTTGTTGAAACACAATACGCTTAATTTTTTAAACCCAAGGAACTGATGGTTCAGTTCTTTGGGTTTTTTCTGTTTTCTAGACAAAAATAGAACTTAATGAATTCAACGAGGACGATGCTGAAAAACAACTTTGCTGTCTTGCAGCGGTCTAATTCAGTTCGAGCTAAACAGAGAATAAATCAACTTATTCCAGTCAACTTTACAGGGAACTTACGCTTTGACCCGGTATGTGGTAAAATGGATTGACTGATGAATTGACGGAGGATACACATGTTTATTTATTATGGAATTGCTTTACTGATCGTTGCGCTTGATCAGTGGACGAAGTGGCTAGTTATGAAAAATATGGAGCTGGGGGAGCGCATTATCTTGGCGGATCCTTACCTTGCTTGGCTGTCGCACCGGAACCGCGGTGCAGCTTGGGGAATGCTTGAAGGGCAGATGTGGCTGTTCGCAATTATTACCATTGCAGTAATTATTGGCATACTTTATTATTTCCATGCGCAGGCGAAAGGAAAACCGTTGTTCCAATTAAGTTTGATGGTGATTCTTGGCGGAGCGATCGGAAATTTCATCGACCGCATGTTGCGTGGCGAAGTGGTGGATTTTATAGCTGTGCTAATTCCCATCATCAATTATGAATTCCCGATTTTTAACGTAGCAGACGCTGCTTTAACGGTTGGTGTGGTTCTCATGATCATATTTATCATTTATGACGAAAAACAAGAAAAGAAAAAGGTGTCTTAATGGAAGATTTAACGATAGAAGTAACAGAAGAGATGGCTGGCGAACGCATCGACAAAGCGGTAGCATCCATCGATGAAGATTGGTCGCGCTCGCAAATCCAAAACTGGGTCAAAGAAGGCGCAGTAAAAGTCAATGGCGAAACGGTCAAGCCGAATTACAAAGTGCGTTTGGACGATGTTATTATTGTAACGCCTCCAGTTCTTGAAGAGTTGGATGTAGTGGCGGAGAATTTATATTTACAGGTTGTTTATGAAGATCAGGACGTATTAGTCGTCAACAAACCGAAAGGTATGGTCGTCCATCCGGCCCCGGGCCATTCATCTGGAACGCTGGTTAACGGCTTGATGCATCATTGCACCGATCTCTCGGGCATTAATGGCGTTGTACGGCCGGGAATCGTCCACCGTATCGACAAAGACACGTCAGGCTTGTTGATGGTTGCGAAAAACGACGCTGCCCATACATCATTGGTGGATCAACTAGTGAAAAAAACGGTTACCCGAAAATATGTTGCTTTGGTTCACGGGCATATTCCGCATGACAAAGGGACAATCGATGCGCCAATAGCGCGTGATGCGAAAGAACGCCAAAATATGGCAGTTGTTGATAAAGGCAAGCATGCGGTTACGCATTTCCGTGTTTTGGAGCGTTTCGGCAACTTTACGCTCGTAGAGTGCCGTCTTGAAACAGGACGCACACATCAAATCCGTGTCCATATGAAATATATCGGCTTCCCGCTTGTCGGTGATCCGAAATACGGGCCGAAGAAAACGATGGAAGTCGGCGGACAAGCGCTGCATGCGGAAGTGATCGGCTTTAATCACCCGAGAACGGGCGAATACATGGAGTTTTCTGCGGAGCCGCCAGAAGAATTCGCGGAGCTTCTAGAATCTATTCGAAAGAAAGATTGACAAAAGGTTCGACCTATCTATATACTAAAAACAACTAAACGAATACAGCATCACCTTTAAAACAGTCCAGAGAGGCTGAGAAGGTATTTACGCAAGCCGGAAGTCTGTCTTCCGAGCCTAATTTTCTGCGCATATAACCTCTTGCCCTCTGGCAAGAGGTTTTTTATTTTGCAGAAGGAGTGGAATCCATGGTTGAAAAAGCAGACATTCTGGATGACAAGGCAGTAGCAAGGGCCATCACCCGGATTGCCCATGAAATCATCGAACGCAATAAAGGAATTGACGAATGCATCTTAGTCGGCATCAAAACGAGAGGCGCATTTATCGCAAAACGCCTTGCGGAAAAAATAGAGAAAATCGAAGGCAAGCCGATCATGACCGGCGAGTTGGACATTACGCTTTACAGAGATGATTTGAGCGTCAAAAACAAAAATCAGGAACCGTTAGTCCAGCAAGTAGACATCACCCATAACATTTCAAATAAAAAAGTGGTTCTGGTAGATGATGTATTGTATACAGGCAGAACCGTCCGTGCTGCCATGGATGCAGTAATGGACCTTGGCCGGCCGGCGCAAATCCAGCTGGCAGTCTTGATAGACCGGGGACATCGGGAATTGCCGATCCGCGCAGATTATGTCGGAAAGAACATCCCGACATCCAGCGATGAACGAATCGTCGTCAAAATGCAGGAAAGCGACGGCAAAGATCAAGTAGCGATACACGAGTAGAGAGAGAATGGAGAGAGCACCCAGTGAATGAAACTGTTTTAGATGTACAAGACAAACCAAAAGCGGGGCAATGGATATCACTTAGTTTACAGCACATGTTTGCCATGTTCGGTGCAACAATCCTTGTTCCAACGCTAGTGAACTTAAGCCCGGCAATTGCACTGCTTACGAGCGGCATTGCAACACTCATCTTCATCCTGATTACACAATTTAAAGTGCCGGCATATCTTGGTTCTTCCTTCGCCTTTATTTTGCCGATAACAATCGCTACAGAATCAGGCGGAATTGGATCAGCCATGATTGGAGCCATGTTCGTCTCACTTGTTTACGCCATCGTGTCGCTGATCATTTGGAAGACAGGTTATCAATGGCTCATGCGTTTACTACCGCCGATAGTTGTTGGTCCTGTAATTATTGTTATTGGATTGGCGTTATCTGGAACAGCGGTAGACATGGCAATGAATATTCCGGTCCCTGGGGTGCCTGGCGCTAAAGAATATAGTTTAATTCATTTTTCAGCAGCACTCGTAACATTATTTACAGCTATCATCTGTACAATTTATTTTAAAAACATTATTTCTTTAATGCCGGTATTAATTGGAATCATTGTAGGATATGCATATTCAGCAGCAGTGGGAATCATCAACTTTGCCCCAATTGCAAAAGCGAAATGGATTGCCGTTCCGGACTTCCTGATTCCTGGCGTCGATTATTCGTTCCAAGTCACGCCGACCCTGCTCTTCGTGATGGTGCCGATTGCAATTGTCACCATTTCAGAACACATCGGGCACCAGCTTGTACTCGGTAAAGTAGTAGAGCGCAACTACATAAAAGATCCAGGGCTTCACCGCTCGATTCTAGGAGACGGCCTTGGAACTTTCATATCCTCCTTAATCGGAGGACCGCCGAAAACAACGTACGGCGAGAATATCGGCGTACTGGCCATCACGCGGGTCTACAGCATTTACGTCATCATCGGCGCAGCCGTATTCGCCATTTTCTTCTCGTTTGCCGGCAAGTTGATGGCAGCGATTGCGACAATCCCAACGGCTGTCCTTGGCGGAATATCAATCCTGCTTTTCGGAATCATCGCTTCTTCAGGCTTGCGGATGCTAGTGGACAACAACATCAACTTCGGCGACAAACGCAATCTGGTTATCGCATCGGTCATTCTGGTCATCGGAATCGGAGGAGCGAAAATTGAATTCAGCGAAACGTTCCAAATAGAAGGCATGGCACTCGCAGCCATTATCGGTGTTCTTCTGAACCTGGTCTTGCCGGGTCGCAATAAAAATGAAATAGATGACGGAACTAAATAATACACCTTTTAATGAATTGTCCAGAGAGGCATGGAAAGGAATGGGTAAGGGCGGATTCTGCCCTTATTTCCTCACACCTTCCTGCCTCTGGGAAGGTGTTTTTTTATAGGAAAGGGAGGATCAACATGCCAAACTTAGTGGCGATGAACGACTTAGACAACAAGACAATCATGCATCTGCTTGAACGTGCAGAAGAGTATCAGCGGGGCGAACGTACGCCAGTGGCTGGAACAATCGTGAATTTATTCTTCGAACCAAGTACGCGCACAAAAATGAGCTTTGAAATGGCCCAGCATAAAATGGGCTTGACAGTTCTGCCATTTGAAACCACCTTTTCTAGTGTGTTAAAAGGAGAAACGCTTTACGATACGGTAAAAACGCTCGAGGCGATCGGCGTGAACGGCGTAGTCATCCGCCACGGGGAAGAAGAATACTATAAAGAACTGGCAAACTGCCAGATATCTGTCATCAATGGCGGAGATGGATCTGGCCAGCACCCGACACAGTCATTGCTCGATTTGTTCACGATCTATCAAGAGTTCGGAAGGATTGAAGGCCTTCACGTTACGATCGTTGGTGATATCGCCCACAGCAGGGTCGCGAAATCAAACGCAGCAGCGCTAAAAATGCTTGGCGCCCATGTTACATTTGTTTGTCCTAAAGTATGGAGCGGAAAGTACGAGACATCCCAGAATATCGACGACTATATTGAACATACAGACGTAGTTATGCTGCTGCGGGTTCAGCACGAACGCCATGCAGGGTCTGAGCTGTTTTCAAAAGAACGGTACCACGAAAAATACGGCTTGACTGAAAAACGCGAGCGTAAAATGAAGCCTTCGGCTATCATTATGCACCCGGCGCCAATCAACCGCGGGGTGGAAATCGCCGACTCGCTTGTTGAATGCGAGCGGTCACGAATCTTTAAACAAATGGCAAACGGTGTGTTTGTCCGGATGGCAGTACTTGAATATGCATTGAAAGGGAGAGAATGAGAATGAACTTATTCATTAAAAATGTAAACATGCTGGAAAACGGAGAATTGGCTCCAACGAATATCCGAATTGCAAACGGCCAAATCGAAGAAATCGGCATTGGGCTCTCCCCGCAAGGAGAACAAGAAATTGACGGCAATGGCCGGATGATCGCACCGGGATTTGTAGATGTTCACGTGCATTTGCGTGAACCAGGCGGCGAGCAAAAAGAAACGATCGAAAGCGGAACTCAATCGGCGGCAAGAGGCGGCTTCACAACCATATGTGCAATGCCGAATACACGCCCGGTACCAGATACGATTGATAATTTGGAACGCGTCAACGCTTTGATCGAAAAAAATGCGCTTATCCGAGTTTTGCCGTACGCTTCCATCTCCATCCGGGAAGCAGGAAAAGAAAGAACAAACTTGACCGAATTGAAAGAACACGGCGCATTCGCTTTTACAGATGATGGTGTCGGGATTCAACAAGCAGGCATGATGTATGAAACCATGCAGGACGCAGCAACACTTGATATGACAGTAGTAGCGCATTGTGAAGACAATTCATTGATCTACGACGGCGTCATGCACGAAGGAAAACGCAGTGCTGAACTTGGCCTTAAAGGAATTCCTTCCATTGCAGAGTCGGTACATATTGCCCGCGACATCCTGCTTGCTGAAGCAGCAGGCGCCCATTATCATGTTTGCCATATCAGCACAAAAGAATCGGTACGGGTGGTACGGGATGCAAAACGTGCAGGTGTGCGAGTGACTACGGAAGTTTGCCCACATCATTTACTGCTGAACGAAGACGATATTCCGGGGGATGACGCCAACTGGAAGATGAATCCGCCGCTTCGCTCGAAAGAAGATGTTGAAGCGCTTCACGAAGGGTTGCTTGACGGAACGATCGATTTTATTGTGACAGACCATGCACCCCATACATTAGAAGAAAAATCCAACGGCATGGACAAAGCGCCGTTCGGTATTGTCGGATTGGAAACAGCGTTTCCGCTTTTGTACACGCACTACGTAGAGACCGGCAAATGGACACTTCAGCAGCTGATCGACTGGATGACGGTCAAGCCGAGCGAAACCTTCAACTTGCCTTATGGAAAAATTGAAAAAGGCCAGACGGCAGACTTGGTACTGCTTGATTTGGAAAAAGAGCAGGAAATTAAAGTAGAAGACTTTTTATCAAAAGGGAAAAATACCCCATTCGGCGGCTGGAACTGCAAAGGCTGGCCAGCAATGACGATTTTCGGTGGACAAATTGTTTGGCAGGAGGAGACGAATTGATGAAACGTTATTTGATCTTAGAAGATGGAACCGTATTTGAAGGAAAAGCATTTGGCAGCGAGCAAGCTTCAGTAGGCGAAATCGTTTTTAATACAAGCATGACGGGATACCAGGAAATCTTATCAGATCCTTCTTACTGCGGACAGATCGTTACAATGACTTACCCGATGATCGGCAATTACGGCATCAATAGCGATGACTTTGAATCCATCTCTCCTGCAGTAAAAGGGCTGGTAGTACGCGAACTGGCTGAATTTCCATCCAACTTCAGAAGCAACTCGACACTTGATGAACTGTTCCGGACAAAGAATATTCCAGGAATCTCAGATATCGATACGCGGAAATTAACGCGATTGATCCGCTCAAAAGGCGCAATCAAAGGCATTTTGACTGCAGCAGGAGAAGAAGTGGATGTTGAAAAAGTGGTTCAGAAATTGACGAAAGTTGAAATGCCGAGAGACCAAGTGGCTCAAGTATCCACTGCCCGCCCTTATCCAAGCCCGGGACGCGGCAAACGCGTTGTCCTGATCGATTACGGCATGAAGCATGGTATTCTGCGCGAACTGAACAACCGCGATTGCGATGTTATCGTTGTGCCTTATAACACAACATCAAAAGAAATTCTGGCATGGGGACCGGACGGCGTCATGTTGTCGAACGGACCGGGAGACCCGAAAGACGTGGAAGAGTGTGTCCAGGTAGTGCGGGAACTTCTTGGCAAAGTGCCGGTTTTCGGGATTTGCCTTGGGCATCAGTTGTTCGCCCGAGCTTGTGGAGCAGATACGTATAAATTGAAATTCGGCCATCGCGGAGGAAACCATCCGGTGACCGATCTTACAACAGGCCGCGTAGAAATCACATCCCAAAACCATGGCTACTCAGTGGATGAAAATACATTGCAGGGAACACGCCTGGCAGTTACCCATACGGCGTTGAATGACAGCACAATCGAAGGATTAAAGCATATCGATTACCCGGCTTTCACAGTTCAGTACCACCCGGAATCTTCGCCAGGACCGGAAGATTCAAACTACTTATTTGACCGTTTTATCGAAATGATGAGCGCAAACCGGAAGGAGCAGCAATATGCCTAAAAGACAAGACATTCAAACTATACTAGTAATCGGTTCAGGGCCGATCATCATCGGGCAGGCTGCCGAATTTGACTATGCAGGGACGCAAGCGTGCCTAGCGTTAAAAGAAGAAGGATATCGTGTTGTGTTGATCAATTCGAATCCAGCGACCATCATGACGGATACGGAAATTGCCGATAAAGTATATATCGAGCCAATCACATTAGATTTTGTCAGCCGCATTCTCCGCAAAGAACGTCCGGATGCTTTGCTGCCGACACTTGGCGGGCAGACAGGTTTGAATATGGCGATTGAACTGCATGAATCGGGAATCCTGGACGAGCTGGGAATCGAAATTCTTGGGACAAAATTGGAAGCCATCCATAAAGCGGAAGACCGCGACTTGTTCCGTACCTTAATGAATGAATTGGGCGAACCAGTGCCGGATTCAGACATCATCCATAACATGGAAGAAGCAAAAGCATTTGTAGCCCGCATCGGCTATCCGGTTATCGTTCGGCCGGCATTCACACTTGGCGGCACAGGCGGCGGTATTTGCCATAACGATGAAGATCTTCAGGAGATTGTAACAAGCGGCTTGAAATACAGCCCGGTAACGCAGTGCCTTCTCGAAAAATCAATTGCCGGTTTTAAAGAAGTCGAATATGAAGTGATGCGCGATGCGAATGATACCGCAATCGTAGTATGCAACATGGAGAACTTTGACCCTGTCGGCATCCATACGGGAGATTCAATCGTTGTGGCACCAAGCCAGACTTTGTCTGATCGCGAATACCAAATGCTGCGCAATGTTTCATTGAAAATCATCCGAGCCCTTAAAATCGAAGGCGGCTGCAATGTCCAGCTAGCGCTTGACCCTAACAGCTTCCAATACTACATTATTGAAGTGAATCCGCGCGTCAGCCGCTCATCCGCTCTTGCTTCTAAAGCGACAGGCTATCCGATTGCCAAGCTTGCTGCAAAAATCGCTGTTGGACTGACGCTCGACGAAATGATCAATCCGGTAACAGGACGCACATACGCTGCTTTCGAACCCGCACTTGATTATATAGTAGCTAAAATTCCGCGCTGGCCGTTTGATAAGTTCGAATCCGCTAAACGCAACTTGGGTACGCAAATGAAAGCGACCGGCGAAGTAATGGCGATGGGCCGCAATTTTGAAGAAGCCATATTGAAAGCAGTCCGTTCTCTAGAAACAGGTCAATTTCATCTGGAATTGAAAAATGCCGACGCAATGAGCGACGAGTGGATCGAGAAACGCATCCGCCGCGCTGGCGATGAGCGCTTGTTCTTTATCGGCGAAGCGCTTCGCCGCGGCGTAACGATTGAGACGATCCATGACTGGAGCCAGATCGACTTATTTTTCTTGATGAAGTTGCAGAATATCGTGCAATATGAAGCAGTGTTAGCGGAAAATCCGTTCGACTATGCAACCGCAAAAAAAGCGAAACGTATCGGCTTTGCCGACCGCACCATTGCTAAACTTTGGAATACAGCAGAACAAGAAGTATACAACTGGCGCAAAGAGCAAAAAATAATACCTGTCTATAAAATGGTGGACACATGTGCAGCTGAATTTGAATCGGAAACACCATATTTCTATGGCACGTATGAAGATGAAAACGAGTCGATTCGCACGGAGAAAGAAAGTGTCATCGTTCTGGGATCAGGGCCGATCCGCATCGGACAGGGCGTTGAATTTGATTACGCTACGGTACACTCAGTAAGGGCAATCAAAGAAGCAGGCTACGAAGCCATCATCATCAACAACAACCCGGAAACCGTTTCGACGGACTTCTCAATTTCCGATAAATTATATTTCGAACCGCTGACAATTGAAGACGTCATGCATATCGTCGATTTGGAGCAGCCGAAAGGCGTAGTCGTCCAGTTTGGCGGACAGACGGCCATCAACTTGGCGGAGAAACTGGAACAAAACGGTGTGAAGATTCTTGGAACATCGCTGGAAGACATCGACCGTGCGGAAAACCGCAACAAATTCGAAGCGGCTTTGCACGAAATCGGCATTCCTCAGCCTCTTGGAAAAACCGCTACAAATGCAGCAGAAGCGGTAACAATCGCTGAAGAAATCGGTTACCCGGTACTTGTACGCCCTTCGTATGTTCTCGGCGGACGCGCAATGGAGATCGTCTACAAAGAAAAAGACTTGCGCTACTATATGGAGCATGCAGTGGAAGCAAGCCCGGAACATCCGGTTCTTGTTGACCGGTACTTGACCGGAATCGAACTCGAGGTTGACGCGATTTCAGACGGTGAGAATGTTCTGATTCCAGGAATTATGGAACACATCGAACGCGCAGGAGTCCACTCAGGTGACTCTATCGCGGTATATCCGACACAGAACATCACACAGGCTCAACTGGACACGCTTGTTGATTACACGACGCGTCTTGCAAAAGGCTTGAACATCATCGGCCTGTTGAATATCCAATACGTCATCTCAAAAGGTGAAGTCTTTGTAATCGAAGTAAATCCACGGTCAAGCCGGACGGTTCCTTTCATGAGCAAAATTACGAATATCCCGATGGCAAACATCGCGACAAAAGCGATTCTGGGACAAAACATCGTCGAACAAGGCTTCACCCCTGGACTTGCACCGCTGTCAAAAGGTGTCTACGTGAAAGTGCCGGTATTCTCGTTTGCGAAACTTAGAAGAGTGGATATCACGCTCGGGCCGGAAATGAAATCGACCGGAGAAGTCATGGGCAAAGACATCACGCTTGAAAAAGCGTTGTATAAAGGTTTGGCTGCTGCCGGTATGGAAGTGAAAGACCACGGCTGCGTCTTGATGACGGTATCGGATAAAGACAAAGAAGAAGCGGTGGGCTTGGCGAAGCGCTTCAAAGCGATCGGCTATCACATCATGGCTACAGAAGGAACATCAAAAACATTGGAGCAAGCAGGAATCCGCGTGACGCCAATCGGCAAAATCGGAGCAGAAGGCAAAACCTTGCTTGATGTGATCCAAAACGGTGAAGCGCAACTGATCATCAATACGCTGACAAAAGGAAAACAGCCAGAGCGTGATGGTTTCCGCATCCGTCGTGAGAGTGTGGAAAATGGTATACCGTGCATGACTTCGCTTGATACAGCCGAAGCGATGCTTCGCGTAATTGAGTCGATGACATTCTCGGCTGAAGAAATGGGTGCTGGCGTATGATCCGTCAAGAGCGCATGCAAGTTGTAGACCAAAAGCAAATCGCTCGCCATATTTTCGAATTGACGGTACAGGGCGGATTGACTAGCGAAATGACAGCGCCAGGCCAATTCGTACATGTGCGGGTAGCGGACAGTTATGAGCCGCTGCTGCGCCGTCCGATTTCTGTCGCGGCCATCGATCCGGAACTCCAGCAGTTCACGATGATCTATCGGGCAGAAGGCCGTGGCACGAGCTTGTTATCCCAAAAGAAACCTGGAGACACGCTCGATGTCCTTGGTCCGCTCGGCAATGGATTCCCGGTCGAGCAAGCGGAGAAAAAAGCGTATCTGATCGGTGGGGGCATCGGAGTTCCGCCTTTGTACGAACTGGCTAAGCAGCTTAACGCAAATGGCATCCAAACAGTCCATATTTTAGGATTTGAAAGCAAGCAGGCGGTTTTCTATGAAGAGAAATTCAAAGAACTCGGCGAAACGCATATTGCGACAGTCGATGGCAGCCATGGCACTCAAGGGTTTGTGACACATATTTTGAACGAGCTGCCGAAGGATTTTGATACCTATTTCAGCTGTGGGCCGACGCCAATGTTAGAAGCTGTCCAGTGGGCGTTTCCTGAAAAACGCGGGTTCTTGTCTTACGAACAGCGGATGGGCTGCGGCATCGGCGCGTGTTTTGCCTGTGTCTGCCGCACGACAAAAAGTGAAACGGATTATATCAAAGTTTGTTCCGACGGACCGGTATTTCCAGCAGGAGTGGTGATTGCATGACTAATTTAACAGTAAAACTACCCGGATTGAACTTGAAAAATCCGATCATGCCGGCATCCGGCTGCTTCGGATTCGGCAAAGAATACGCCCAATTATACGATTTGTCCGAGCTGGGTGCCATCATGATCAAAGCGGCAACGGTTGAAATGCGCTTAGGCAATCCGACGCCGCGTGTTGCTGAAACGGCATCCGGCATGCTGAATGCCATCGGCCTGCAAAATCCGGGCCTGACAAAAGTGGCTGGCGAGGAATTGCCATGGCTTGAAAGGTTCGATGTTCCTATCATCGCCAACGTTGCCGGAACGACAACGGAAGATTATGTGGAAGTCGCACGGGAAATTTCCAAAGCGCCGAACGTCCACGCACTTGAAATCAATATTTCTTGCCCGAACGTCAAACAAGGCGGCATCACGTTCGGTACCGATCCATTAGTGGCAAAAGAATTGACGCGCGCTGTCAAAAATGTAGCATCGGTTCCGGTGTACATCAAATTGTCGCCGAACGTCACTGACATAGTCTCAATCGCAAAAGCGGTCGAAGAAGGCGGAGCGGACGGCATTACAATGATCAATACGCTGCTTGGCATGCGTTTGGACCCGAAAACTGGCCGTCCGATCATCGCCAATATCACAGGTGGCTTGTCAGGTCCCGCTATCAAGCCCGTAGCGCTTCGTATGGTCTATGAAGTTCGCAAGCAAACCGACCTGCCGATTATCGGCATGGGCGGCGTCGCTACAGTAGAAGACGCCATCGACTTTATGTCGGCAGGAGCAAACGCTGTAGCAGTCGGTACAGCGAACTTCGTCAATCCGTTTGTCTGCCCGGAAATCATCGCGCAGCTTCCGGAAAAATTGCACGATCTTGGATATGAATCGGTGGAAGAATTGGTCGGAAGGAGCCATCGCCTGTGAATAAACCCATCATTGCTTTAGATTTTCCTTCGAAAACAGAAGTGGAAAGGTTTCTGGCCCATTTTGATGAGCCGCTGTATTTGAAAGTCGGCATGGAACTTTATTTTCAAGAAGGGCCAGATTTGGTCCGATACATAAAATCACTTGGCCATAGCGTATTCTTGGACTTGAAGCTGCATGACATACCGAACACGGTAGAGTCTGCAATGCGCGGACTGGCGAAACTGGGAGTAGATTTAGTCAATGTCCATGCAGCAGGGGGCTTGGAGATGATGAAAGCCGCTAAGCGGGGGCTTGCAGAAAGCGATACAAAACTGATCGCAGTCACTCAGCTAACATCGACGAGCGAAGAACAAATGCACAGCGACCAGCTGATTCCTGTATCTCTGGAGGGATCGGTGCTTCACTATGCAAATTTGGCCAAACAGGCTGGGCTTGACGGTGTCGTATGTTCCGTATTGGAAGCGAAAGCGATTGGAGCGGCATGTGGCGAAGAATTCCTACGCGTAACGCCGGGTATCCGTCCGGCAGATGTTTCGGCTGACGACCAAAAGCGCGTCGCAACACCGGAACAAGCAAGACAAAACGGCTCGACTCATATTGTTGTAGGGCGTGCAATCACAAAAAGCGAAAAGCCTGCCCAAAGCTATCAGTACATAAAAGAAGAATGGAGCGATGCCGAATGAAAAGAGAAATAGCGAGACACTTACTTAGTATCGGAGCAGTAGAGCTCCGCCCTCAAGAGCCATTTACCTGGGCATCGGGCATCAAATCACCGATTTATTGCGATAACCGTTTAACGATGTCGTATCCGGCAGTGCGCAAAGAAATCGCCAAAGGACTGGCCGAATTGATCGAGCAGTATTACGGGGAATGCGAAGTGGTGGCAGGAACGGCAACTGCAGGTATTCCGCACGCAGCTTGGGTAAGTGACCTGTTGGAACTGCCAATGATTTATGTACGTTCGAAAGCGAAAGAGCACGGGCAGGGCAACATGATTGAAGGAAAAGTGGTAGCTGGCCAAAAAGTGGTCGTCGTCGAAGATTTAATCTCAAAAGGCGGTTCGGTTTTGCAGGCAGCGGAAGCATTAGAAGCAGCCGGATTTGACGTGCTTGGCATCGTCGCCATTTTCACTTACGATTTGCCGCAGTCAGTCGAAGCTATTACAGAAGCAGGCTTTATGTTCCATACCTTGACGGATTTCCCATCGCTTGTAGAAGAAGCAATCAGCACAGGCGCCATCCGCGAAGAAGACATGCCGATGCTCGCTGATTGGCATGAAAGTTTAAAAGCCGGCACTTTGAAGAGTGAGTCGTAACGCATATTAAATCTAGTTAAAACAACAAAAAGTACATGGCCTATTTAGAGTGACCCAATAAAATGAGACAAGGAAAAAACACCGCCATCGTCGTATGTAGTCACAACGACAATTATGGAGGTGTTTTTCTGTATGGAGAT
>NZ_PYAT01000024.1 GCF_003014655.1 Planomicrobium soli
CAATGAAAACCTGCAAAAGTCGCAAATGGAGCGGAAGGCGGCGACTCCAGCGGGACCAGCGCGAGCCGAAGACCCTGGACAGAGCGAAGCGAAGGAAGCGGCTGAGGCCGTGCCCGCGGAAAGCGTCCGCCTGGAGCGAAATGAAAAAAGCTGCCGAGAGTTTCTCGACAGCCTGGGGATGAAGAGTAAACTCTTCATCCTTTTAGTCAGTTCTTAAACTCTGCCGTTATTGTAGTTAGAAGTATTCCTATCACTTGCCCTTTGAAGGCATCAGGAACGGATTCATTTGCTGGGTTTCTATAGTAGAGAACGTTTGAATCCGCTTTATAAGTAAAACCAAGATTCAACAATTTGCTTGCCAATGATTCTGGCAATTGGTCGCTGCCAGTGACTCTTTTAAAGTAATCTGTTGCATAGATAGATACATCAACATCATCCAAACTGGATTCAAGAATGAATAAATCCGTATCGCTTTTCACAATCCATTGTCCCTTAGAACTAATAGCCAGCTGCGAATGCTCCAAGTTGGAAATGCCGTTCAAATTCACTCCGTAAATTTGATTGATTAGCATGCGGGTTTCTACTGCAGTCAGTGTGTAATTCTGCGCTTTCATGTAGCGGTCCATTATATCGTTTTTAGAAAGACCCATTATCCGCTCATCTTGCCGGGTTGACTGCGGTTGTTCTTTAAAAGAAATACGTAAACTTTCCATAATTTTCTCAGGATAGAGAGCCAGTTTACTTCCATAATCTTTTTTAGAAATATAAGAAAGGTCAATACTAAAGATTTCTTTTACTGCTAGCCGAACTTCAGTTCCTTTAACTTTATTGCCAAAAGCAGATGAATAATGGTCCATTACTTGCACTTTCGGCATTTCTTCAATAGTCTTATCCAGTTCATTGGACTGTGCATCAATGCCCAACTCCACACGTACTGCATGCATGACCTGTTTTGAATACTTAGGACTGTGGTTGACCCATTGCGATTCGTGGAAAAATTGAGTCCCAGCAGGTGCCGTTTCGCTTGCTAACACATTTTCTGTTCCAATGTTAAAAGCTCCGCCAACCAATACTCCAAATGCGAAAATGCCGGATGAGAATTGTTTAATAGTGAATTTCAAAATAACTCCTCTTTTCTAGTAACATAATACTTATACACCGGTATTATTATACTAAAAAAATATCATAAACGTTATTTATGAACTAATTTTATATTAAACTAAAATTAACCTACCGGTACCTAAAATTTTGACATAAAAAACCACAACTTAGAAGTTGTGGTTTTTTATGTGTTCTGGCTTTTGTTTAAAAAAGATTCGACTGCTTCATGATGGGCATCTTCCGCCCATAGTTCAGCGCACTTTCGAACTTCAGCATCCACTCTTCCCTTTAAATCGTTTTCTTGCCATTTGCGTTTAGCAATGGATTTATAAGCTCGGTGGACTTCTGGACGGATCTTATTCATTGAAGCAAAAAAATTATGTATATCTTCTTCTTTATGGACCACTTTCGTTGCCCAACCATTCGCCTCAAGTTCATCGGAAGTATACACACGTGCTTCTGTCAGCATGAGAAGCGCTTTATCGTGCGGCAAAGTCTCGAACAAGTAGGTTCCTCCGCCCCACCCGCTTGTGATGGCAAGCGTCCCTTGGATAAATCCACATTTGGCATGTGCCGTGACAAGCCGGTAATCGCAGGCAGTGGCAATTTCACAGCCGCCTCCGACTGCAGAACCGTTCAAGAGTGCAATGACCGGAACCGGCAAAGTTTTGATACGGTACAGCACCTCGCTCATTCTTTTTAGCATCGGATAGGCTTCTGCTTCCGTTTTCAACTCATGGAAAACGGAAAGGTCACCACCAGAACAAAAAGCTTTTGTGCCTGTGGCGGTGATGACAACATAGCGGATTTCACTTTCCTCCGCTTTTTGGATCAGTTCCTCGAATCCAGCCATCACATCGCTATTTATAGCATTGCGGATTTCTGGCCGGTCAATCGTGTATGTCATGATTTGCTCGGATATTTCTATTTTATAGGACATCCAACCACTCCTTTTGGGTAGAGAAAAAGGCTATCGAGAGCCATGGCCTCTCAATAGCCTTTAGAAGCAAATACTGTTTTATTTGCTAACTACTTCTTTCCCTTTGTATGATCCGCATGCTTTGCAGACGCGGTGAGCCAATTTCGATTCGCCACAGCTTGGGCAAGTTACCATGCCCGGCACTGACAATTTGAAATGTGTACGGCGTTTTCTTTTAACGGTTTTGGACGTTCTTCTAGCTGGTACAGCCATTGGTGACACCTCCTTACAATGATTCTATTCATCTGACTGATCAAAATACTTGGCTAAATCAGCAAGTCTTGGATCCGGTTTTTTCGGTGCTTCTTCTTTCTCGGCTTCCACTTGCTCATCAGTTGAATACGACCAGTTTTCGCCGCCTTTAATAACGGCTTCATCGGCGTCATCCTTAAAAACCTGAATCGGAATTTCAAGCAATATAAGTTCTTCAAGCACTGGCTTCAAATCAATTGTTTCAGCCTCTACAAAATGAACATTATCGTCCTTGCTTCCCTTGTCCTTTTCAGACCAAGAGAAAATTTCAACCGAATCAACGTTAATAGGGAACTCAACGTCTTCCCAAGTTCGTGCACAAGGCAATATTAACATGCCTTCAAGATGAATGTTGCACGTGATTTGTTGCGAACCAATCGTACAGTGTCCTGTGACGTGCATTGGTGAAATTTCCCGAATATCGCTATTCCGTTTTTTCACCGAATCCAACTGGACAGTTTCGTCAATTGGCATTCCGTCTTTGCGATGCTTTTGAAGCTGTTGAATCGCCATTTTCATAAGTAATCACCTCAAGACAACAAAGTTGATTATATAATGTACAGAAAAAGATGTCAAGATAAAATCTTGTCAGACGATTCCCGTCAACTATATACTTATAGTTAAGTTTATCAAAGGAGGGGTTTAATTGAAAGCTACAGGCATTATTGTCGAATACAATCCATTTCATAACGGGCACCTCCATCATGCAACTTCAGCAAAAGAAAAATCCGGCGCGGACGTACTAATTGCTGTGATGAGCGGCCAGTTTTTGCAGCGCGGGGAACCGGCATTTGCAGACAAATGGGCACGAACAGAAATGGCTCTTGCCGCCGGCATCGACTTGGTGATTGAGCTGCCTTATGCTTATGCGACTGCTCAAGCTTCCGATTTTGCAAAAGGAGGCATTACTCTTCTCGATGCTTTGGGCTGCGAATCGTTTTGCTTTGGCAGCGAGCAAGGCGCTATCGAACCCTTTCTTCGCTCCTACAAGCTCCTGGCAGACCGTCGAGGCCAGTATGAGCAAATGATCCACGAAGCCGTTAAGACTGGTGTCAGCTATCCTATGGCATTAAATAAAGCGTATACGGAACTTGTCGGCGAAACAGAAGGATTTGCTGATTTGAAACAGCCGAATAATATCCTTGGATTTCATTATATAGACGCGGCAAAAAAACTAAACTCTCCAATCCAGCCTATTACCATTCAGCGAATCGGCGCAAACTTCCATGATCCAATCAGGAGCGGAACAGCTATCGCTAGTGCCACCGGAATACGAAAAGCGTTTTTCGAAGATACATCTATCGAAGAACTATCCGTGTACATGCCGGAAGCTTCTGTTTTAGCTTTAAAGCGCTTTGCGGAAGAGACCGGTTCTTTCGGCAGCTGGAATCGTTTCTATCCACTTCTTCGCTATACCATTTTGCGGGAACGCCCTGACGGCATCAGAAAATTTGCCGAGGTTACAGAAGGCATTGAAAATTTAATTTACGACGCCGCAAAAACGGAAGATACTTTTGAAAATTTTATTGTACGGGTAAAGTCTAAACGGTTTACGCGAACACGTGTACAGAGGATGTTGACTCATATCTATACCGGCTTTACGTGGGAGCAGCTTCGAACGTTTCAAACACCTACTTACTTGCGGCTTCTTGGCATGTCAGCAGCTGGCAGAAATTATTTGAACCGACAAAAAAAGAATATCGGGCTTCCCTTAATCAGCCGAGCCGCTAGCTTGGATGATTCCATGGGGAAACTCGATATTCATGCCACAAGCATGTATATGCTTGGCCTAGGCAAAACAGCTATGAAAAAAGAATATACTTCACCACCCCTTTATTTTGGCTGAAGCTCATCCAAATATTCCAAGGCGTCTTGTAGCGTTTTTACCGGCACAACTTCCATGTCTGTGCCGATTTTTTCTGCGGTTTCTATTGCTAGGGCATAGTTGCTTTCTACACCTTCATGCACTTCATCATCAGGTGCGAAGAATATTTCAATGCCATCATTGTCCGCAGCAATGATCTTTTGATCGATTCCACCAATTCTGCCAACGGTTCCATCGCTCTCCATAGTGCCGGTTCCTGCTACATCGTATCCTTTGGTGATATCTTTATCGAGCAGCTGATTCAGTATTTCGAGCGTGAACATCAACCCTGCAGAAGGTCCGCCAATTTGGTCAGAATCAATTTTCACTTTCGGCTCAGTCGTAATTTTTTTATCTTCCACAAACGAAATCCCGAGTCCGACTCGCTCGGGTTCTGTTGGCAATGGAGCCAATTCTACCGTTTCTTTTATCTCTCTGTCTCCCCGCTCAAAGACTACTTCGACTTTGTCTCCCCTTTTTTTACCGGAGATATAGTCGATAAACTCTACCATTGTTTTAAATTCGTGGGCGTCGATCGACAACACCCGATCACCGGGAAGAAGAATTTTGTCAGCCGCTCCTCCTTGTATAACATGAAGCACAAAAACGCCATTATTGCTGACCTCGTAGGGCAGTTCCGCTTCTTCAAAAGCAACCTGTAACGCGTTGATTTGTGAATCCGACATCATTTTCAATTGTCGGACATTATATTCGTCATCGGTTTCATGGGGATTGCGCACCTGTTCAGGCCTCAATATTTTATAGCCTTCCTGAAATTTTGAATAGAGATATAATGTCGGTGTTGCAGTCATCATGGATACAGTCATTAAACTCAAGCTTCCTTGGTCGTTTTCATCTCCACCCTCTACTTCAACCAATGGCGAAAGCTCATAGGCCCCGCCAGGCTTTGAAATGTAGAAGTCCAATTGATAATTAGAAAGAAAAACAGACAAGGCCAGAACAATCACGACAAAGACCACTTTATTGTTTTTCATCCAATTCTCCTCTTTTCGTTTCAGCACAATAACAAAAAGCCACGAAGACGTGACTTATTGGAATTTCAACTTTAATGCATTTTCTACTTCTACCGGAACCAATCCGGTGATATTGCCTTTATACTTGGCCACTTCTTTAACAATACTTGAACTTAAAAATGAGTAATGGTTGTTCGAAACCATGAACAAGGTTTCAATATTTTCATTCAAAAACCGGTTCATGGAGGTAATTTGCATTTCGTATTCAAAATCTGAGACTGCGCGAAGGCCTCTGATAATGGCGTTCGCTTTGACGTTGACCGCGTAATCAATCAGCAATCCTGAAAACGAGTCCACTTCCACATTAGGAATATCACCTGTAACTTCTGAAATCAACGCTCTTCGTTCCTCGACAGTAAATAATGGATTTTTCGATGAGTTATTCATGACAACCACTTTCACTTCATCAAATATAGTAGAAGCTCTTTTGATAATATCAAGATGACCCATTGTAATAGGATCAAAGCTCCCTGGCACTACAGCAATTTTACTCAAATTCTGCTCCCTCTTCCCCACGATGGCGGTAAATTGAAATGATGGTGCTGCCATATAATTCTTTTTTGAAACGCACATAGAAACGGGTAGTGTCTTTTAAATCCACTTCTTTGGCATGTTCACAAACAACAATGGAATCTTCTGTCATAATGCCGAGTTCTGCCGCCTTATCCATGAGTTCATAGGCCTTTTCCATATGATAAGGTGGATCCAGAAACATCAGCCTTGCTTGAACTTCTTTTTTCTTCATGACTTTTAAAGCGCGGTCAGCATCTGTACAGTATACTTCTGCCTGGTCTTTCAGACGCGTCTTTTCTAGATTAGCGCGAATGGTTTCAACCGCTTTTCGATCTTTATCCGTGAAAATCACACGGTCAATTCCACGGCTCAACGCTTCGATCCCGAGGCCGCCGCTGCCTGCGAACAAGTCCAGTGCAGCGCCCCCGTCAAAAAATGGGCCAATCATATTAAAAACCGATTCTTTCACTTTATCTGTAGTGGGCCGTGTCGACATGCCCGGAACTGCTTTCAACTGCAGCCCTTTTGCTATTCCTGCTACAACCCGCAATTTTATCGCCTCTTATTTACTATTTTCTTATGAAAAAAAATTCCATATGCTAAAATAAACTATGGAAAGGACGTGTACATAATGATACAGCGTTTTATTGAACTGGGAGAAGGCTATGGAGACATATTTGAACTCCGGGAACTCATCTCTACAAATTCACATCGTTTTATGCATGGCTTTGTTTTTGTCTCAAAAGACCCGAACGGCAAATCCGTACTATCGATTGCCGCTGCCTTCAAGCCAACGGATGAAGGGAATTTCATGCCAATCTATTTGTGCCGAGAAGGCATTCCGGAAGATTCTAAAAGGCTCAAAATTTTTGAGAAAGCCGTTCAAGATCTTGGATATCAACCTAACAAAATGGAAGTCAAACATTCTAGCGTTTATGCGGAAAAACAATTTTATTTTAGCCACTTAATCGCGATTCTTCGTTTGAATCATTTTATTCCGCCTATGCAATAATCAAAGACCAATTTTATAATCATATTCTTTCGCTTTATCTGGTTTCGCATTTTCGTATTCGGTCTTCAAGAAAGGCCGCTGTGATTCGAGAATCTGTTTAACATACGGCAGTTTTATTAACTTTTCTTTTGTGCTTTCAATCATTTCTTGATCCATATAAAGAACAACATACTTTAACTTTCGTGAAATAAAGTGTACATGTCCATATTTGCGCAGCGATTTTGCTTGCTTTAAATGATGTACGTAGACAATGAGGCCTTGGCGATCACGCATAACTATCCCTCTTTTCTTAGTTTCTAGAATACCATAGGAAAGAAAAATGCCGCAACCTAGGAAATCGGACATTTGGACAGCGCTTTATCTCTCGGTTCCCATATGGCTAAGGGGCTTGACCCCTTTTTCATATGCTTGGTAACCGAGTTTTTTCATGAGCATGCCGCCACTTTACGTCTGAAAAATTTTAAACTAACAAAAAAGAAAGCAATTAGCTATAATGGCTTTAGTTCTATTTTCAAGGAGGTACTCCATAGCATGGGCAAAAAAACAAAACTAGGGATTGCAGCAGTGGCCGTGAGCGCAGCTGCTTGGGCTGGCTCCAAAGCTCTTTCTAATCCGCAAATACGGCCCGTAAAAAAAGTTTTAAGCTATCACTCACCGCTTATTCTGGCACACCGAGGTGGATTGGCCGTTGCTCCGGAAAATTCGATGGCCGCTTTTTCAAAATCCGCAGAACTTGGTGTAGATGGCTTTGAAATCGATATACGCTTAACAAACGATGAGGAAATACTCGTATTCCACGATGAATATATCGACCGGACTACCGATGGTGCAGGCAGAGTAGCAGATATGTCGCTCAGTAAACTGCGCACATTCGATCTTGGTTATCATTTTGTAGATATCAATGGAGAGCACTCTTTCCGCGGCAAAGGCGAAAGAGTCGTTTTATTAAAGGAACTTCTTGAAGCTTTTCCTGATATGTACATCAATATTGATATAAAAGATTCTCCAGAAACTTATGAAGGAAGCCTTATGCCTTCAAAACTTTGGCGGTTAATCGAAGCGCAAGGTGCAGAAGAGCGCGTGGTTGTTACAAGTTTTTATGATGAACAAATTGACCGCTTCAACTTATATGCACAAAACCGTGTTGCAATAGGAGCGGGTGAAAACGAAGTCAAAAAAGCTTTTGCCGCCTTTAATAGCCAATTGGGCCATTTGTATAAGCCGCGCGCCGATGTCTTTCAAATTCCTGTAAGACAGTCTTTATTCCGGCTTGATTCCCCTCGGTTCATTTCATTTCTCGGTAATTTGAATGTGCCCGTTCATTATTGGACCGTCAACGAACCTGAACAAATGCAAGCGCTGATCGCTGCAGGAGCAAAAGGCCTTGTTACCGACCGGCCTGATTTGGCTGTTGCTGAACTCGCTAAAATTGAAGACAAATAAAAAATGTGCAAGGAATTCCTTGCACATTTTTTCGTGTATAAATGCTTGTCGGGGCTACACAGGCGCTTCCGCTTTTCTTATTGTCCAGCTGCAGCGCCTAGCCCCTCGAGGTCGCTTCGGTCTTGCCTGTCATGGCAAGAAACGCCATGGCATTCAAGCCCTCCAGCGCTTGTCGGGGCTACACAGGCGCTTCCGCTTTTCTTATGCCGAGCAGGAGCAGCCTCCGCCTGTTCCGCAGCTTCCTCCACAGGAAGAATCTGAAGAGAAAAAAGGATTGCTGGAAGGAATTTTGACCGCCTCGGAAACGGAACGGCCAATAATGAAACTGACTTGATCAATCAAGTCCTGAAGCTCGTTCTCAGCAAGCCGAAGTACAGCCACATGTTCGTTTAAATCCAGACTCCGTTTATCGATGCGAATTTGTTTCATTACTTTATGATAATCAGGGTGGTATTTTCCAAACCGCTGGACTTCTTCGTATTGCTCTTTCAACCTTGCAAAATCATTTATTCTTTTTGCAAGATCCTTATTATTATAAACAGAGCTATAAGCTTCTTGATATTTCTTTGCTTGCTCCGATTGGATGATCATTTCGCTCAGCTCATCAGCAGAGTCAGTGATTAGAGACCATTCATAGGTCATAAACATTTAGTTTTCCTCCTCTACGATTTCTATCATAGCAGAAATTTTTACATTTTAATACCAATGGAAAGGAGTGGCACTATGAAGCAACTTTATAACAAATTCCAGAAAATCCTCGATAAAAGCAACGAAGAAGATTTAGCTATTCTATCCGACTGGATCGATAATTTCGAGAAGAAACAACAAGGCGAGTTCACTACTTATTTAAGTGCCAGCCTTAATCTGAAACGAGAAACTACGGAAAACGAAAGTATCGTTGCGATTCCGAATACCCCGTATATCCATAACAATATGGCCATTCCACATGGCGGCATTTTGGCTCTGTTAATTGATACCGCTATGGGCACGTTAGCAAACAGCTTATGTCCCACTGGTTATGGAGCAGTAACTACTAGCTTGAACATTCATTATTTATCGGTAACTGATCAAGAAACAATCCAGGCGAAAGCTCAAATTATTCGCCATGGAAGGCATACACTAGTGATAGAAGGCAAAATCGTGCAACCAGATGGGAAACATGTAGCTACTGCCACTGGTTCGTTTTTCATTGTACCTAAAACCACATAAAGTTGCTATTATCGGGTTTCAGCATTCACCAGTTCTTGAGAAAGGAAAATTTGGGTATAAAACTTCCCAAAGACACCAACGCCAATTTTATTAAAATCGCTCGATAGCAACGTGTCCCTGTGGTCAGGTGAATTGCTCCAGCCATGGACGGTTTCTACAGCGTCACTATAATGAGTAGCTGTGTTTTCTCCAGCTTTCCCGAAATCGATTTGAGCTTCAGAAAGCCGTGTTTCTAAGTCAGGCTGCTCACTTTCTTCCGAAGAAAATTGCTGTTTAGCAATAGCCTGACTATGCTCCCCTGCAAGTACGGTCACTGCCGGATTTTCCACTAATGGCTTTCTTTGATTATGCAGCCTGTAAACGTTCGTCAAATCAATAACTTGTTTAGCGTTCGCTTCATCGATAGACTGCTGCATGCTGGAGGAAGGAATTTCTTCTGGCAGCAAATCTCCGGAGTACATCATATCGTAAGGGCGATGCCTTATCAAAGTCTCTGCGTTTGTGAACCTGACAGCCTGTAGAGTTTTGCTTTCTTCATCTAAATACAATTGGGCATAGATGCCTTCAAAACTGACAAGAATCTGTTTGTTTATATCTTCTGCACGTAAGCTGAAGGTATAAATGTTTGTATCATATTTTACCGTTACTTCATTTTCTATGATTGTAAAACGGTACAGGTCGTCCAGTGTCTGCCCAATTTGATAAGGCGAGGCATCCGTTGCTGTTCCAGCAGTATATACTTGGACAATTTCACCTTTTTTTACCCCTGCCATCATGTAATGAGAATAAGTACGGTTATAGACCCACCACTCATAACCAAATGCAGATGGTTCAATACGGTCCGGTTCTCCGTATTCAGCAATCCAGGTTGCTGTCGATTTTCCTATATAAGTGGAAATACCTTCGGCCGGGCGCTCTACTCCCAGGGATTTTTCCACAAGATCCTGAGCAGGCAATGGATCTACGGTTTTTGGTGCTTCCAATGTTTCGTTCTCGTTAATCGGGGAATCGAAATAGAAAAATACCAAAAGAATAATCGATAGAAAAATCATAATGCGCAACAAGTCTTTCAATCGATCAGCTCCTTAATTAAGATCATTATACAATTATAACAGCCGTCTGTATTCTGACACAATCTTGCCATTGCAACAACCAGGAAATTGCTCTATTATTAAAGGAGCATTTAGCCAGTTATGATATAGAGGAGGAGATCCGATGTATTTTGAAAATACAGGACTCGAAAACATTCGTGTAGACTTTACTTTACTCGATCACATCATGAGCAAGCACGGTTTGACTAAAGAAGGACAATGGGATTACGAGCGTGTTACATACGACCGTAAATTTATCATTCGCGAAGGCACTTACTTTTTGCGCGTATTTGCATATGCCGTAGAAGGCGATATCGATTCAAATGATGCCATCCTTCATGTTATGAAGCCAGTGCTTGGCAAACACTACTACCCGCATGGCGTAGAGTATGGAGAAGATGAGTATTTTCCAGAACACTTAATTAAAAGTTGCGCTGAGATTTTGAAAACCATCAAGTCAGAAGTTCAAGCTTTTGAAGTAAACGTATAAAAAAACTGCAGTTCAGTTATGAACTGCAGTTTTTTATTTTTCTAGCAAAAAGAGAACCTTAAAGGTTCTCTTTTTTAATTGCCCAGAATTGCTTTGAAAACGGAAGTTGTGTGTCCGCCTTCATAGATTACATAAAGAAGCAAGTAAACCATGACACCTGTGATTGCAGTAAAGAACCAAACCACACTGGCAATAGGTCCAAGTTTGCGGTGTCTTGCCAATTGATTTTTAAGACCTAGCCAGATGTTATAGCCGCCTAAAACGCCGCCTATTGTAGCAAGGATAATATGGAAAATCAAAAATACCGTATAGAAAATTTTAATATTGTCAGGTCCTCCGAAAGCGGTATTTCCGACGAATACCGTCCGGGACGCATAAATGATAAAAAAGGTTAAAGCGGAAGCTCCTGCAGCCAACATAGCCTTTTTATGAGCTTCAATTCTGCGTCGGCGAATCAAGTTCCACCCGATTGCTACAAATATAGCGCTTAAAACAATAAAGAACGTACTGATTGTCGGTAATAGCGGCAAATTCATCTCATTAAATCCCCTTTAAATTCATTAAGCATTATGTCTGTGATACGCCATATACTCACGATCACGCAAAGCCTTAGCAGTAATCTCATCTGCGTTTTCATTTTCGTTGCGCAGCCATTCATAAAAAACCATCCAAAGGAACACAGTAAAAGCAAGTTCCTGCACAACCTTCATAATAATACCGCCGGTCCGCTGATCTTCAAGCGGCGACATGCTTGAAAACATTTCGGGCCCGGATAAGCCCAACTGCGATAAAGTTCCAGTTGGGACACACAAAGCCATCGCTTGCAGCCATGCTTCGCCATCTGTGTATGTTGCATAAAAAGGATTAACGCCAAAAATAATTAAAGCACAGGCAGGGGTTAACGTAACACTCAACCCAAAAAGATAGCCAAGTTTTTTCAATCCGTGGAATTTATGCATACCTTCCAAGTTGTTAACAACCGGCCACCAATAAAAAATAGCGGAGGTAAACAGAATAATATTAACAACTCCGTGAATGAGAACCCCTTGTTTAACGAAATCGAAAATCAAAGGGATATGGTAAAACGAAAATACCAAAGTGAAAATCAGAATTGCCAACATCGGTTTGCTAAAAAAATTAAATAGCGGCTTTACTACTGGCAACTCGATAAATGCACGCCATGTCCACGTCGGAATTCCCATGATAAAAAGCGGCGGAATAATCAACAGCAAAATGGCCATTTGTGCCATATGAAAACTGAAAAGAATGTGGCCAAGCAAGTCGACCGGAGAGCCTTTGACTGCATATAACAGAATTATTCCCGATACAAAAAGCATCGCTTCTTTGAATGTTAATGGTTCACTTTCTTTGAACTTCCCTCTCCATTTTACCAATACTAAAAAGTATAAAATCGTAATAAGTACGAGAACTCCCAAATATACCGGACTCCATAACGCTTGGAACCCAAAGATGCTAATTGGCATGCCATCGTGCCTCCTTTTTCTCAGGTACCCTCATTATAAAGGCGGAACCTATGTATATCAATGAACGAACTATGACAATTCCATGGAAAAGCACGATTGCCTGCTTTGCCTTAACCAGTTTTAGGCAGAAAAGCCGTGTTTATTCGCTTATGGCGGCTGACTCAAGAACGCGATAAGCTTAGTACTGATACGAAACAAACAGAAAAACAAAAAAAGTCGACCAGTTTTATAGAAGAAAACAGAAAACCCTTTACCTCGAAAGGTAAAGGGTTTTTGCTTACCACCAAATAATAGTGACAAAAGTAAGGATTACAATGAAAGCAACAAACATACCGCTAAACATAAAGAATGCGATTGTGCCAGTTCCTTTTTCACTCAAGTGCATGAAGTGATAAAGCTGAAGCACTACCTGAACCCCAGCCAATAATAAAATAATTGGCACGATCAAGTACGTAGAAAAGCCAGCTGCTACCGCCGTAAATGCGATCAATGTTAAAAAGATCATCATTGCAAACGACGTCAGCATGTGGCGCATTTCTTGTGCTCTTTTACGTCGGATATATTCCTGCTCTTCTTTTGTTCTTACGTAATCGTGAACGTCATGTGCCATATTATCCGATCACTCCCATCAAATAGACTACAGTAAAGATAAATACCCATACTACGTCAATAAAATGCCAGTATAACGAAACTAAGAAGAATTTTGGAGCGTTATAAGTATTCAATCCGCGTTTCGCATTTCGGACCATCAAAGCAATAAACCAACCTAGACCGAACACTACGTGTGCTCCGTGTGTTCCGACAAGCGTATAGAAAGCGGAACTGAAGGCACTATTTGTAAAACCGAAGCCTAAGTGTACATAGTGGTTAAATTCGTAAATCTCTAAGCCAAGGAAAGCAGCTCCAAGCAAAACTGTTACAGCAAGCCATGCCTGCATCGACTTGAAGTTATGGTTTTTCATATGGTACATGGCATATACACTTGTTAAAGATGAAGTTAAAAGAATCATCGTCATCGCAAATACAAGTGGAAGTTCAAAAAGTCCGGCAGCAGTAAATTCCATACCGCTTGGCCCTTTATCCTTCAATGCCAGATAAGTTGCAAACAAAGAAGCGAATGTTACCGATTCAGCAGCCAGAAGCAGCCAGAAACCGACAAACTTATTTTTCCCTTCCATTGTAGCTGTTTCAGGATGATCCGGCCACGATTGGGGGGTATATTTTTTATTTATGTCCATCGGTTTTCACCCCTTCTCGATCCTTGATCAAATCTTCTTTATGAATGTGGAATCCTAAGTCATCTTTTAATGAACGAAGCAACATCGAACCGAAAGTTATCAACAATCCAATAACAAGTACCGGAATTGTCCAAGAATAACCATCTGGATGGTAAAGCGCTCCGAAAGAAGCTACAAATAAACCGAATGACATGACAACAGGAATGAACGAGTTGTTCGGCATGTGAATATCGCCAAGCGGTTCTGCGTAGATCATGCCTTCTTTGTTGCCTTCCATCTTCTCGATCCAGTACGTATCAAGACCACGCACTAGAGGAGTTTGAGCAAAGTTATAGAACGGCGGAGGTGAAGGAATCGCCCATTCAAGCGTACGTCCGTCGCCCCATGGATCATTTCCAACACGCTCATTTTTAATCGTAGTTAAAACTATGTTTACCAACATGATGATAACACCTAAAGCCATGAATATTGCCCCAACAGAACTGATGGCATTAAACAAATCCCAGCCTTGGTTAGCTCCAAACGTATATACGCGTCGTGGCATACCCATAAGTCCAAGGAAATGCTGGATAAAGAATGTTAAATGGAATCCGATGAAGAATAACCAGAAAGTGATTTTCCCTAACTTTTCGCTAAGCATTGTACCGAACATTTTCGGCCAGTATAAGTGAGTGGCTGCAAAAATCGCAAGTACTACGCCACCAACGATAACATAGTGAAAATGCGCTACGATAAAGTAAGAATCATGCAATTGATAGTCTAGTGGTGCGATTGCCTGCATAACCCCTGTTACCCCACCTGCTACGAATGAAGGAATAAATCCAACAGCATAGAGCATCGGAGTTGCGAAGGAAACATTTCCTCCCCAGACAGTTAACAGCCAGTTAAAGATTTTCACACCTGTCGGTACAGCAATAATCATAGTAGCTAATGCAAAAATCGCGTTAGCTGTTGGTCCAAGGCCTACTGTAAACATGTGGTGGGCCCATACCATAAAGCCGTAGAAACCGATCAAGATTGTAGCAAACACTAATGCAGTATAACCGAACAAGCGTTTACGAGAGAAAATCGCAAAAATTTCAGAGAAAATACCGAAAGCCGGCAAGATTAAAATGTAAACCTCAGGGTGACCAAAAATCCAGAACAAATGTTCCCAGATAATTGTATTACCGCCAGCAGCTACATCAAAGAAATGAGAGCCGAACATGCGGTCAAACACCATGAAGAAAATAGCGATAGTAAGTGGTGGGAAAGCCAATAAGATCAATGCGGAAGCGACAAAAGTCGTCCAAGTGAATAAAGGCATTCTCATATAAGTCATCCCTGGAGCCCGCATGTTGATGATTGTTACCAGGAAGTTAATCCCGGAAATCAACGTACCGAAACCAGAAATAGTCAAACCAAGTGCATAAAAGTCAATACCATGGCTTTCAGATGCAAGTGCAAGTGAAGCATAGTTTGTCCAACCTGCATCCGGAGCTCCGCCTAAGAACCACGAGAGATTCAAGAAAATTCCTCCGAAGAAGAACAACCAGAACCCAAGAGAGTTCAAGAATGGGAAAGCTACGTCGCGTGCGCCAATTTGCAAAGGCATAATGGCATTCATAAATCCTAATAATAGCGGCATGGCTGCCAAGAAAATCATTGTTGTTCCATGCATGGTCATAACTTCGTTATATGTTCCAGCACTAAGGAAATCATTTCCGGCTTTCATCAACTGGATTCGGATCATCATCGCTTCGATTCCACCGATCAGGAAGAAAAGTCCACCTGATATGAGATAAAGGATAGCGATTTTCTTATGGTCTACAGAAGTTATGTAATCCCATACAGTAGCACCGAAGCCACTTTTTTTTGCGATAGAACTCACAATGTATACCTCCTTTTTTAAGCTTCGATTCTTTACTGTTCAACCGTTAAGGTCATCAAATATGCAGCAAGTGCATCAAGATCCTGCTCAGATACGTCTTGTCCGCCATTCAACGATTTAACATCCGGCATTTGGTTGCCCGGTTTGAAATCTTGAGGTTCTTTAATCCAAGCTTTCAAGTTTTCTTCGTTATGTTCTAAGATTCCGGCTACCCGGTTGCGGTCACCGAAAGTTGCCAAGTTTGGACCAGCCATAACATTGCCTGCTCCTACACCAGATACAGCGTGGCAACCAATGCAACCTAATCCATCGGCACCAAACAATTCTTCACCCGTTTGAGCAAGGGCATCGCTCGGTGGAGTCTGTTCTTCTTTCATAGAAGCTACCCACTGATCAAAATCGTTACTATTCATTGTTTTCACTTTAAAATCCATCAATGCATGTGAAGGGCCGCAGAGCTCTGCACATTTTCCGTAGAACACGCCATCTTCCAATTCCGAAGACTCTTGATTAAACGTCAAATAGAAAGTGTTTGTGTTTTCAGGGTTGGCATCGATTTTCCCGCCGATTGAAGGAATCCAGAAAGAATGCTTTACATCAGCAGAGACTACATTAAAGTAAACTCGTTGATCTGTCGGAACGACCAATTCTTGTGCAGTGACAATTCCTTGTTCAGGATATTCAAATTCCCACCAATAAAGCTTTGCAATTACGTTGACTGTCAGATTGGTCATTGAACCATCTTCCGCTTCAACATCCATAGTGCGAGTATCCGCTAAATCAAAAGTTTGATAAACCGTTGGGATAGCGATGATGATAATTAAGACAATTGGAATTGCAGTCCATAAAAACTCAAGTTTCGTGCTGCCTTCCACTTGTTCAGGAATCATTTCTTCCCCAAGTTTCGAGCGGCGGAATTTTGTTATTGCCAATACGTATACAATCGTAACAACAATAATAACAAATAGCATGACCGCAGAAGACAAGAGCAGCAAGTTAAACTGATCTTGAGCTACTCCACCGGCCGGGATCAATGTGGAAATTTCTTCTCTCCCACAACCTGCAAGAAAGAAGATCAAGGCGGTCATCAATGTAAAAAGACGCCACTTTTTAAGCCCATTTATCATAGCTTTTCATACCCCTCTCTCATGTAAATAATTTTGGTGCTGTACTAATCGAAATTAAACGAAGACTGCGAAGATGATCATCGAAACAAATAAGATGGTCATATAATTCAACGAATAAATGAACATTGTCTTCGCCCATTTCAAATCATCCTTCACTTTAAATCCTTTTATAGCAAGCACTAGCCAGCCAAGATTTAAAAGTGTAGCTAGAATGATGAAGCCCATTCCAAGGTCCATCAACAGGAAAGGCAGTGGGAACAGCAGTAAAACCCATGCAAGCATTGATTTTTTAGTCCGATGGAATCCTTTCACCACCGGAAGCATCGGGATGCCTGCAGCACGATACTCTTCTGTCCGTTTCATTGCTAGTGCATAGAAATGAGGCGGCTGCCATACGAACATGATCAAGAACAACGCCCATGCACCCATTCCAAGTGCCGGCTCAACTGCAGCCCAGCCAATAAGCGGCGGGATTGCTCCCGAGATGCTCCCCACAATTGTATTGCCAACATGTCTTCTTTTCGACCACATGGAGTACAGGACGACATACGCTAAAATTCCTGCTATTCCATACAAGCCAGCTGATACTGATGCAGAGAACAGAAATAGTTCGCCTAAAACAATGAAAGATAAAGCGAGTGCCAATACAGCAGATGGCTTAAATCTTCCCGTCACGGTCGGACGCGACTTTTTGCTAGCCATCAACGGATCGATATCTGTGTCAATGTAGTTATTCATCGCAGCAGAACCTGCTATGATTAATGCTGAACCGACCAAGGTGTAGGCGAGGATGTCCAGCTCTTGCAGGAAATGCCTATCGGAAAATTGAAACGCCAACCACATTCCTGTAAACACAGTTATTAGATTAGAATTAACAATTCCAATTTTAATGAGTGCTAAAAAATCACCTAGGAATGTCGTGGTTTCCGGTGTCTGATGAACTTCCGCAGACAATGACCGGCCGTTTGACATATTATCCCCTCCTTTCAAAGTTGTAAGCATATTCCGCTAACCATAACTATATCTAAATTCCAGTTTTATTTCTACCGCTAACTGAAATTTCCTGATAAAAGCAATGATTTCCAAGTGAACAAACATAGAAATACGCTCTTCCTATCATACATTAGAGTGCGCATTTTTTTAATATAGAAAAATAATTGTTTTTGAACAGTTTGTGAAGGTATAACTTATTATGTCCAAATATTGAAAGTTTCCGGTATTCTTGATTTTCCGTTGTGTTTTAAAGCAACTTTCGCTATCATCGAGTATGCAGGTTACGAACGTTTAAGCAGTTTTATCTAGAAAAAGTAGGTGGCATACTTGCAGCAAAGTAAATATCTAAAATGGTTTGCAGTTGCAGCGACCATCGGAATGCTCTTGATCCTCCTTGGCGGAGCTTTAGTTACAAAGACAGACAGCGGTATGGGTTGTGGCCGCCATTGGCCTGGCTGCAATGGACAGTTAATACCAGATGAAATTACAGCCGAAGTCTTGATCGAGTTTTCTCACCGGCTCGTTACAGGAACTGTCGGCATTTTAATTGTCGTGCTCGCAGTATGGGCATGGCGAAAATACGGCCATGTACGTGAAACCAAATTTTTAGCCGTCATGGCGATTTTCTTTTTAGTTCTTCAAGCATTGATCGGGGCAGCGCAAGTAAAATGGGGACAAGGCGATTTTATCCTTGCACTTCATTTCGGCATTTCCTTAATATCGTTCGCCTCGGTGTTGTTATTAACATTATTGATTTTTGAAGTGGACCAGAAGTTTGATGCAGAGCGTGTGAAGATCGGCAGAAAGCTAAAACTTCACACCATCGGGGTGGTTTTGTATTCCTACATCGTAGTTTATACAGGGGCATTGGTGCGCCATACTAAATCGAGCTTGATTTGTTCCGATTGGCCCTTATGCCGCAACGATCAGTTTGCACTTCCGAACAATATGTACGAATGGGTGCAGATGGGCCATCGGATGGCAGCAGGCTTGATCGTCATTTGGATCGGTTATATCGCCTGGCATGCTTTCAAGCAGTATAAAGACCAGAGAGTCATATACAAGGGCTGGCTTATTGCTTTCATCATCGTCTTGCTTCAAGCAACAACTGGTATGCTGGTCGTATTAACCAAATTGAACTTGGCTATCGCACTTCTCCACTCGTTGTTGATTTCAATGTTATTCGGTTTGCTTTGCTATATGGTATTGCTCGTTTCGAGAAGCATGTCAGCAAAAGCAAAATAAAAAGCAGATGCCAATCGGCATCTGCTTTTTCAGAGTGTTGAGTAACCCTTTGATATAAGATAAGAACTTATTTGTTCATCAAAAGAAAAGAAAACTTCCGATTTTTACGCCCTCCTTGCCAGAAGGAGGGCCATTTTTTTGATGTTTTGCGTGGCGGCTGTCAGGAAAGCCTGCTCTTGGACAGACGAACGCCCTCGGCGTCTTGCGTAGCGAAAGCCATGGAGTTCTTTGGCATCCGCAAAGCTTCTTTCAATGGTTTGGCTGCGCAG
>NZ_PYAT01000025.1 GCF_003014655.1 Planomicrobium soli
CGACCGCTTGCGCGGCCATCGCAGAAATTTGTTTCGGCGTTCGGAACGCCTCAACAATGTTTGTTGACGTTTTGCTGTTCAGTTTTCAAGGTTCATGTTTGGCGTTGTCTTAAGCGACAACTTTATTAGTATACCTTTTCCTCCAACTTCCTGTCAACCACAAATTTCATTTCTTCATGATTTCCATACCGTTGTTTCGTTGGCAACTTTATTACTATATACCGTTATTAAGCTCCTGTCAACACTCTTATTCAATATCATTAATAAGTTGCTAAAAGCTACTCAATGCCTTTATTTAACGAGATAGCAACTTAATTCAATTTTTAAATAGTGTTATATTAAAAAAACATTCAACTCGTTATTCCCTTCTATAAGAAGAGATTGTTCAAGAAAAGAAAAAGCAATGCATAGTCAGCCATTGCTTTAGTGCTGCATCTTCACTTTTCGTATACGCGCTTCTTTCAATAGAAACAAATGCTTGCTCTCTGCAATTTTGCGTTCAACAATTACATGGTAATCAAAATTATCCGCTAGTTCCTCAAGAGTTTGCGCTTTTTTCCATTCGTGTTTTGTTTCAATAAATTGTTTGATCAGCTGTTCATCGTATTCTCTTTTGAGTTTACCTCTTTTAAAAAACACCATCTTACTTCTCCTCTTATAACTCGCGTCGGCCTTCTAATGCTTTGGATAACGTTACTTCATCTGCATATTCCAAGTCTCCCCCAACCGGAAGCCCATGGGCAATACGTGTGGTTTTGATACCGGAAGGCTTAACAAGACGAGAAATATACATTGCTGTAGCTTCCCCTTCAATTGTTGGATTGGTTGCCAAAATCAGTTCAGCCACTTCTTCATCCTGCAATCTTCTTAATAAAGAAGGGACGTTGATATCTTCCGGCCCAATGCCGTCCATTGGAGATATTGCACCTTGCAGCACATGATATAATCCTGTGTAATCGCGCATCTTTTCCATGGCGATGACGTCTTTCGGGTCTTGCACTACACAGATTGTTGTGCGGTCCCGCTGCGGATCTTGGCATATATGGCACGGATCAACGTCCGTGATATGTCCGCAATTCGAGCAGAAGCTTAAATTACGTTTGGCATCCACCAGCGCTTTCGCAAAATCAAGCACGGTATCTTCTTTCATTCCGAGCACAAAAAATGCCAGCCGGGCCGCAGTCTTCGGCCCGATTCCTGGCAATTTCATAAAACTCTCCATTAATTTCGATATTGGTTCAGGGTAATGCATTCTGTTTTACCTCCTAGAACATGCCTGGAAGATTTAACCCCTTAGTGAATTTCCCCATTGTGGAATTCGCATGTTCATCCGCTTTTTTAAACGCCTCGTTTGTCGCTACCACCAATAAGTCTTGAAGCATTTCGACATCTTCTGGGTCTACTACTGAAGGATCCAAAACGATATCAAGAACTTCTTTATGTCCCGATACAGTAACCTTTACCATACCGCCGCCAGCTGATCCATCGAACTTCATTGTTCCTAGTTCTTCTTGGGCCTCTGCCATTTGCTTTTGCATTTTCTGCATTTGTTTCATCATGCCTTGCATATTTCCTCCACCGCGCATAATTAATTTCCTCCTCGAGTGTGTTTATTAATCTTCGTGGATTTCCACAAAGTCTTTTCCAAAAAGCCGCTCTGCTTCTGCAATAAACGGATCTTCCTGCGATGCTTCGCCGTCTGCAGAAAATGGATGCTCCTCTGCAGAATCGTCTTGCTTTTCTTCATTGCCGGCTTTTAATCCGCTGGTTTTAATAAAATCTTCACGGATCTTCAGCCAGTTTGCATCGGGTACGAAAACCGGAGAATACGCTTTGCCGGCATATTGCTCAAGCAATTGGCTGAACGCAGCCGCAAAACTTTGGTTTTCTGATGCCATCTGGCAATGAATATCATACTTGAATTTTAACACAAATGCATCTGCTGATGCCGCTACAGGCTCTGCTTCATTCAATAAAGCCGCATGCGAACGTGGCAGTTGAGCCATCACCGTTGCCCAATTGGTTTTAATCGCTTGAATATCCGGCTTAGTCGCGTTTTTTAAGACATCTTGAATGCGTCCAACCGGAACTTTAAAACTGCTTTGCGGAGACTGGCGCCGCTTTTGCTCAGCAGGCGCTGCCGCTGGCGTAGCTGCTGCGCCGTTTTTAAGCTGATGCTGCAGTTCGCGCACCAACACTTCAAGCTGCGTGACTTTCGCTTCCAACTCAGGAGAAGCAGCAGAACCTGCAGCCGACCGAATCGGCGCATCGGCTTGGACCATTTTCAGTAAAGCCGTTTCCATATAGATTTTCGTATGGTTGGAAAACCGCATTTCCTGTTGCGTTTTGGTCAAGATATCGATCCAGTCATAAAGCGTTGCTGCTTCAAATTGCTTAGCCAATTCCTCAAAGCGTGCTTCGTGAGCCGCCAACTCTAACATATCGTGCAAGTCTGGAGCCGTTTGGATCAGCAGCAAATCGCGGAAGAACGTAATGAAATCTTCCACAAGCCGAACAGGGTCTTTCCCATCCCGCACCAATTGTTCCAATAGCGTCAATGCCTGGCCAATATCTTTAGCTAGAAGCGCTTCTGCAATATTGTAGAACATGTCCTGGCTGATTGAACCTGTCACAAGCAGCGCATCGTCGATCGTCATTTCATCGCCGCTGAATGACACAACTTGATCCAACAAACTCAAAGCATCCCGCATCCCGCCTGCTGCCGCTTGCGCAATGATTTTCAAAACTTGTTCATTATATGGAATTTTTGCATCCGTCAATACTTCGACCATCCGTTTGACTAAATCCACTTGTGTATGCGATTTAAAATCAAACCGTTGGCAGCGAGAAATGATTGTTAATGGCAACTTATGGGGTTCCGTAGTCGCTAAAATGAAAACGACGTGCTCAGGCGGTTCCTCCAGTGTTTTTAATAAAGCGTTAAATGCACTATTCGATAGCATATGCACTTCATCGATAATGTAAATCTTGAAGCGGGAATTTGCCGGAGAAAAACGAACTTTCTCGATAATTTCCCGCATTTCTTCTACGCGAGAATTCGAGGCAGCGTCAAACTCAATTACGTCTGTATTCGATCCAGCATTGATGCTTTTACAGGAAGCGCATTCGTTGCACGGTTCCGCAACCGGCGCCTGCTCACAATTCAATGCTTTTGCAAAAATCTTGGCCGTACTTGTTTTCCCTGTTCCTCGTGGCCCTGAGAACAAATAAGCGTGTGTGGTCTTATTGTAAAGGAGAGCATTTTGAAGGGTTTGTTTGATGTGCGACTGGCCTGTCATTTCCGAAAATGTCTGGGGTCTGTACACACGATAAAAAGCTTGATACGCCAACGTTATTCTCTCCCTCTTTTGAAAGTAGTTTCCGTCCTTCTATTATACCATAAATCCCGTATTCTTCTGAACGGTTTAATCGTATCCAAAGCCATTATTTTCTAGACAAATAAAAAACCCATCCGCTGTAAAAGCGAACAGGTTTGAATTTAAAAATTAATGCCGTGCACCTTTCTTTGACTGACGCACACAAGCGTTACCCTTGTCGTTGGCTCGATCTAGGCAACCCCACGGCACATGAAAAGTTCCACTTAATGCTGCTTCCTTCCGGACCTGACATGGTTCATGGGTTTCCATTGCGCAGGACCCAAACGTCAACACTACGTGCAAGAGGCAGACCTCGCAATACATACAGCCTAGGAAAGGAATTCAGTCCTGCTAAAGCGGATTGCAGGTTACAGGACACCGCTATCTTCCCACCTAGCACGGCATTTACTAGTATACAAACTTATTGGCAAAAAAGCAATTCGGAAGCTTAAGATTATAAAATTCAACGTTATTTTCAAGCTTTAAAGCTGTGATTCAAAGGTTTTAAAAAATCTTTAAAAAAGTTTTTGGAAAGGTGTTGACAATCTATTCTAATACGTGATAAATTAATTCTTGTCTTATTACGGAGGAATACCCAAGTTTGGCTGAAGGGATCGGTCTTGAAAACCGACAGGGGAGTCAAATCCCGCGGGGGTTCGAATCCCTCTTCCTCCTCCATTTTTTATACTTTTATTCTTATCATACATACTCAAAGCAGCCGGCGAATTCGTCGGCTGCTTTTTTCTTTGGATTTATTTCCAGGGAAATAAAATCCCTTAAGCAGTGGGCTTAAGGGATTTTATTATTTACGTAAGACAGAAGAAGTTTGCTGCATGAAAGTGCCGATACGTTCAACAATCTTTTCAGCGCAAGCAGGATCGTTCAGCAAATCGTAATCGTTAATGTTCAAACGCAATACCGGGCAACCGTTAAAATTATTGATCCAGTTCTCGTAACGCTCATGCATTTCCACCCAATAGTCGATGGGCGTTTGTTGTTCCATGGCGCGTCCACGTTCTTGGATGCGGCCCAAAATATCTTCAATGGACCCTTCTAGATAAATCAGCAAATCCGGATGAGGGAAATATGGTGTCATAACCATCGCTTCAAACAAATTCGTGTATGTTTCGTAATCTACATCGTTCATCGTGCCTTTTTCCCAGTGCATTTTCGCAAAAATGCCGGTATCTTCGTAAATCGAACGGTCCTGGATAAAGCCGCCGCCGTACTCGAACATGCGCTTTTGTTCTTTAAAACGCTCAGCCAAAAAGTAAATTTGAAGATGAAAGCTCCATTTTTTGAAGTCATCATAAAACAGATCTAAATATGGGTTCGTATCCACCTTTTCAAAAGAAGTACGGAATTGCAAAGCATCAGCCAGCGCTTTCGTCATCGTGGATTTGCCGACTCCTACTGTTCCCGCTATTGTGATTACAGCAGTTTCTGGAATGCCGTATTTTTCTCGTAAATTCATATCATTAAACTCCTTTTTTGTAAGGTATCATCCACTTTGTCCAAAATCAGCTTTAGATCGCCTTCATTTTGCACAAAATCAATTTCATCCCCATTAAAACGCAGAACCGGAATTTCCGGATGCTCGCGCTCAAAGCGCTCGATAAATTCATGGTAATCAGCCGATAATTGTTCCATATATTCCGGTGTAATCATTTTCTCAAATTCCCGGCCACGCAGCTTGATGCGCTTCATTAGCGTATCGAGGCTCGCATGCAAATAAATGACCATATTCGGCGTTGGCATGTCCGCTGTTAAAATCTTATAGATGGCTTCGTATTTCGCGTATTCCGACTCCGGCAATGTGCGCTTTGCGAAAATCAAATTTTTAAAGATGTGATAATCCGCTACAACCGGTTCCCGATTTGAAATGAACTTTTTTTGAATATCCGATAATTGTTTGTAGCGATTGCATAAGAAGAACATTTCCGTTTGGAAACTCCACTCTTCAATGTTCTCATAGAATTTATTTAAAAACGGATTTTCATCCACAATTTCTTTCAATAGTTGAAACTGATTTTGATCGGCCAGCGCTTTTGTCAGCGACGTTTTTCCAACCCCGATCGGACCTTCTACCGTGATAAATGGTACCGGCATAAGAAGTCCTCCTTTTTTCATTCAAATGTTTACAGTGCGATTTATTTTACCACAGACCCGGGAGCAAAAGTAAAAAAAATCAGCCCTCCATTAATGGATTGCTGATTTGAATGTACCGCCATGCACTTCCTGAGTTGCCATGATAGTAAGAAATGCTTTTGGATCGATATCGTTGACAATCTGACGCAGTTTGGTAATCTCCAAACGAGTCACAACTACGTAAATTACGTCTTTTGCTGACTCCTCATAGCCGCCTTTTCCATGCAACTTGGTAACGCTGCGCCCTAGACGCGAATTGATGGCTAAGCCAAGTTCATCGTATTCATTGGATACGATGATCACCGCTTTTGTATCGTCCAGTCCTTGAATCACCGCATCAATCGTTTTTGAAGCAATATAATAGGTGATGACAGAATACATCGCGTGTTCCCAGCCAAGAACAAATCCAGCCCAGAGAAAAATAAAAACATTAAAGAACATAACAAATTCGCCGACAGAAAAAGGCAATTTACGGGTCAATAAAATTCCGAGGATTTCCGTACCATCGAGTGCGCCTCCGTTGCGGATAACAAGTCCAACTCCTAAGCCAAGAAGCAACCCGCCAAATACAGTAGCCAATAAAGGATCATCTACGACAGCCGGTATCGGATGAAGCGGAAACTCAATAATGGCCAAAGCAATAATGGCAAAAATAGAAGACATGAAAAAGTTTCTGCCAATGTGCCGGTAGCCGAAATATAGAAATGGCAAGTTAATAACGACCATTAAGACGCCAAACGGAATAGGAGTTAAAAAGTTCAAAATCAGCGATATGCCAATAATGCCACCATCAATAATAGAGTTGGGAACGAGAAACAATTCGATCGCTACAGCGGCCATAGCGGCACCAAGTAAAATAAAAGCATAACGCATGAGGAAATGCAGAGGGGTTTCTTTTTTATGTATTTTGGCCATCAAATCTCTCCTTGAAAATCAGTTCTTATTTTACTTTAACCCAAAGCCCAAAGTTTTGCTGTTTCTTCAACTTTTATTGGTAGTTTTATCGAACGAAAATGGTAAACTAGAGCCCAAGGAGCGATAAATCATGAACGGTATCGAACAAGATCAGTATTATATGAGGTTAGCAATGGAAGAAGCGGAGAAAGCTGCCGCCAAAGGCGAAGTTCCAATAGGCGCTGTTATTGTGCACGAGGGTACTGTTATTGCGCGTGCCCATAACTTGAGAGAAACCACACAAAATGCCATCACGCATGCAGAAATGTTAGTTATCGAAGAAGCATGCAAACGACTAGGAAGATGGCGGCTCGAAGATACTCACCTTTACGTAACGTTAGAGCCTTGTCCGATGTGCGCAGGTGCTATCTTGCAATCACGGATTCCACGGGTCATCTACGGCGCACGCGACGTTAAAGCCGGCAGTGTCGATTCGCTTTACCGTTTGTTGAATGATGAGCGATTCAATCATCAGTGCGAAGTGAAAGAAAATGTCTTAGCAGACGAATGCGGCCAATTATTAACAAACTTCTTCCGGGCCATCCGGGAAAACAAAAAGAAAAAGCGGAAGCAGCTATAGCGCTTCCGCTTTTTCTTCGGTTAAAAATCGGTCGATCAGCAAATTTAGAATATGCGGCTGCTCGTGGTGTATCCAATGAGTGGCTTCGCCAACAAACACCAAGTCAACATCCTCACAGAATTCCAGGCTTTCCTTTGCCAACAACGACGATAGAAATTGATCGCCAAGCCCCCAGATAATACGCACCGGTACAGTAATTTTATGATTCGGCACTTGCGCTATACTGCCTTCTCGGATGGCGCGGTACCAGTTAAGCATAGCTGTCAATGCACCGGGCTCTGACCAAGCTTCTCTATAGGCTTGCAATTCTTCCTCGGAAAATGTATCCGGATTGCTTGTCGATACAAGACTTCCAACCATTGTTTTGAAATAATCGGCAGCCAGTGTTTTTTCAGGCAGTTCAGGTACTTGGAAAAAAGCGATATATGAACTTTTTACCCACTGCATCGGGTTTTTCGCAAGCACTTGTGGCATTGCTTTCGGATGTGGAATGTTCACCGCAATCAGTTTGTCGACATACTGTGGTTTGGTCGCAGCCAAATGCCAAGCAACCGCACCTCCCCAGTCATGTCCGATTACAGTTGCACTCTGTTTGCCAAAATGGTCGATCAATCCCGCTACGTCATCCCTCAGCAAATCCAACGTATAGTTTTCAATTCCTTGCGGTTTGTCGCTCAAATTATATCCCCGCAAATCCGGCACTACTACCCGATACCCTTTTTCCGCCAATGGACCAATTTGCTTGTGCCATCCTCGCCAATATTCCGGAAACCCATGCAGCAGTAGCACCAACGGTCCTTCTTCCGGTCCAGCAACTACAGTATGCAGGGTAATGCCATTTGTCTGAACGTATAAATGTTCCATCGAAACGCTCCTTCCCAATTGCTCTGATGCCTATCTATACCCGTTCTGCAGGAAAATAAAAAAGACCTGAAAGCCTATGGGCTTTCAGGTTTAGATCATTTTATTTTATAACTTCTTTGCCGCCCATATATGGACGCAACACTTCTGGAATCAGAATTGTCCCATCTTCTTGCTGGCAATTTTCAAGAAGCGCAGCAACTGTACGGCCGATCGCTAAGCCACTGCCGTTCAATGTATGAACAAATTCCGGCTTGCCATTCGGCTCGCGGCGGAACTTGATGTTTGCCCGGCGCGCCTGGAAATCTTCAAAGTTGCTGCAAGAAGAAATCTCGCGGTACATCTCCTGGCTTGGAATCCATACTTCGATGTCGTATTTCTTAGCAGCGGTAAAGCCAAGATCGGCAGTACACATTTTTAAAACGCGGTACGGCAATCCCAATAGCTGAAGAACTTTTTCCGCATGCCCCGTCAATTTCTCCAATTCATCATAAGAATCTTCAGGCTTCACAAAGCGCACAAGCTCGACTTTGTTGAATTGATGCTGTCTGATCAACCCTCGTGTGTCGCGGCCTGCAGAACCAGCTTCAGAGCGGAAATTCGCGCTATATGAAGCAAAAGCTTGCGGCAGGATATTGCCATCTAAAATTTCGCCTCGGTAGAAGTTTGTTACTGGCACTTCTGATGTTGGAATCAGGAAATAATCTTCTTTTTCGATCAAGAACGCATCTTCTTCGAATTTCGGAAGCTGGCCTGTACCGGTTAAGCTTTCGCGGTTGACCATATAAGGCGGCAGCATTTCCTCGTAGCCGTGTTCTTCCTGGTGAAGATCCATCATAAAGTTGATGAGTGCGCGCTCTAAGCGTGCGCCAAGGCCGCGATAAAACACAAAGCGGCTGCCTGTTACTTTTGAAGCTCGTTCAAAATCGATGATATTTAAATCAGTTCCAAGATCCCAATGCGGTTTCGTTTCAAAGGCAAATTCCGGCTTTGTTCCCCATGTCCGTATTTCAACGTTATCATCTTCAGAATCGCCGACTGGCACGCTGTCATGCGGAATGTTCGGCACACGCATCATGATGAAGTTCAAACGGTCTTCCACTTCACGCAGTTCGTCATCAATCGCTTTGATTTGGTCGCCTACTTCGCGCATTTTTGCAATCGCTTCATCCGCGTTTTCTTTATTGCGTTTCATAACGGCAATATTTTGAGAAGCTTCGTTGCGTTCGGCTTTCAATGTTTCCGTCTGGGCAATCAATTCCCGGCGTTTCGCGTCCAAGCCTTCAAATTCATCTAGAACCGAAATGTCTTCTCCGCGTTTCGCGAGTTTCGCCTTTACTTCTTCATAATTAGCACGTACAAATTTAATGTCTAACATCGTATTCCTCCTCTAAATTCACGTCAATGAAAAAAGACAACAAAAATAGCCCCCATCCCTTGGTTAAAGGGACGAGAGCTACCCGCGTTGCCACCCTGATTGATCGGCCAAAGCCAATCCTCTTCATCACATAACGGCATTTAAACCGGCAATGGCTTATATCGCCATGCAACTCCGGGGTGGATTCAAACGCGTTTTCCACCGGTTCGCACCAACCACCGGCTCTCTTTTGAAAAACAATCGTCTTACTAGTTCCCATCAACGTTTCTACTTTGAAATTACTCATACTTTACTATAAAGCATTCCATTTGGCAAGAGAGTCCCAGTTCTACTTGGAATCATGTCCAAAAAGTAGCTGGTGATGCGGTGGTCATACGTCAGTTCGGGATGAAACGAGCAACCAAGAAACTGGCCGCTTTTTGCCATGACAATCTTTCCATCATGTTCACATAGCACTTGAGTTTCTGGCCCAACACCGACAATATGGGGTGCGCGAATGAAAACAGCGTTAAACGGTGCTTCAAGACCCGTAATCGACAGCTCCGCCTCAAAGCTGTCGATTTGGCGGCCAAAGGAATTCCGCTCCACCATCACATCCATAACGCCAAGATGCGGCGCGCCATGCCCTGCCACTTCTCGGGCAAGTAAAATCAATCCTGCACATGTACCAAACATTGGTCGGCCACTTTTGGCAAACTCACGCAGCGGCTCTATCAAACCAGAACGGTCGATCAACCGGCGCATTGTTGTGCTTTCACCACCCGGTAGTACCAGAGCGTCCAGTTCTTCCAAATCTTTTGGCCATTTCACAGAAATCGCTTTTGCTCCGCAAGCTTCAATTGAATGAATATGTTCCCGGACCGCCCCTTGCAAAGCCAGAACTCCAACTCGTTTCATCTTACCAGCCTCGTTCCTGCATGCGTTCGCCTGCCGCAATTCTGGAAATCTCGATGCCTTTCATGGCGATGCCTAAGTCTTTGGAAAGCTCCGCAATCAATTTGTAGCCCTGGTAATGCGTCGTTGCTTCTACGATTGCGCGTGCAAACCGCTCCGGGTTTTCAGACTTGAAGATTCCTGAACCGACAAATACGCCATCAGCTCCAAGTTCCATCATTAATGCGGCATCCGCAGGAGTTGCAACTCCCCCTGCTGCAAAGTTCACGACCGGCAAACGCCCTAAGCGCTTCACTTCTTTTAGGAACTCGTAAGAAGCTCCTAAGTTACGCGCTTCGGTCATCAATTCGTCTTCGCTCATTGTCACCACTTTGCGCACTTCTGCATTTACTTGGCGCAAATGGCGGACCGCTTCCACAATATTCCCTGTTCCCGGCTCGCCTTTTGTTCGCAGCATCGAGGCCCCCTCGCCAATGCGGCGAGCCGCTTCCCCTAAGTTGCGGCAGCCGCAGACAAACGGCACGGTATACTGGTTCTTCAATAAGTGGAATTCTTCATCAGCCGGAGTCAAAACTTCACTTTCGTCTATGTAATCAACGCCCATCGCCTCTAAAACGCGAGCTTCTACAATATGGCCAATGCGGGCTTTTGCCATCACCGGAATCGATACAGCTTTCATGACTTCTTCTGTGATACGCGGATCCGCCATGCGAGCTACACCGCCGTCACGCCGGATATCCGAAGGCACGCGCTCTAATGCCATAACAGCTGTCGCCCCTGCAGCTTCCGCAATACGTGCTTGTTCTGCATTGACAACGTCCATAATAACGCCGCCTTTCTGCATTTCGGCCATTCCCCGTTTTACTCGATCTGTTCCGTATTCACTCATTGATTCTTCCCCCTTTAGTTGATATATTCAGTATAAGGAACCTTGACCATATAAAAAGATTCAGTTTGTGTATTTTTAAAAAGGTCAGAATGGAGGGACAATATGGAAATGCTCATGTTTCAACTGCGGCGAGCCGATACAACACCTTTGTACCAACAGCTTTATCAAGAAATAAAAAATGCCATTATCAGCGGAACAATTTCAGTCGAAACGAAACTGCCAAGCAAACGAAAACTCGCCGATTATTTAGCTATCAGCCAAACCACTGTAGAACTTGCATACGGCCAGCTTTTAGCAGAAGGATTTATTGAATCAAAGCCCCGGAAAGGCTTTTATGCTCAGCCGGTGGAAGAATTGGCTTATTTGGACGTATTGCAAGAAGAACCAGTAATAGCAGAACAAATCAACTATACAGTTGACTTTAATCCTGGAGAAATCGATACACTCTCTTTTCCGTTTTCAACTTGGAGAAAAATTGCCAAAGAGGTAATGGATGAAACAAATCATGAAATTCTGTTATCTGGCCACCCACAAGGCGATGAAGTGCTGCGCCAAGAAATTGCCCGATATTTATTCCAATCTCGCGGAGTTGTCTGTGAAGCAGAACAAATCATTATTGGCTCTGGTACAGAACAGTTAGTGCCGTTACTTATCCGTTTACTGCCCAAAACGCTGATTTTCGGTTTTGAAAACCCTGGCTATCCCTTAACTCATAATATATTCAGCCACTATGACCGCCAGGCGGTTCCTATTCAAGTCGACCAAGAGGGAATCAATATAAAAGAACTGGAAGCATCACATGTGGATGTAGCCTACGTTACTCCCTCCCATCAATTTCCGACCGGTTCTGTTCTTAGTGCAACAAGACGTTCCCAATTACTGAACTGGGCGGGTGCCGGAGAGCGGTATGTTGTTGAAGACGATTACGACAGCGAATTCCGCTATACAAGCCGGCCGATTCCAGCGCTTCAAAGTATGGATAAGAGTGGGCGCGTTATTTACATCAGCACGTTTTCAAAATCACTTATGCCTTCTTTGCGCATTGCCTATATGGTACTGCCAAAACGCTTGCTGCGTGCTTATCAGCAAACCTTTCTTCATTATTCGTCGTCTGTCCCACGGTTTGATCAGCAAGTGGTAGCCAAATTTATGAAAGATGGGCATTTTGCTCGCCATTTGAATCGAATGCGTAAGCTCTATCAAAAAAAACTGGATAAATTGACATCATCTCTTTATTCATTTGCACCGACTGTAACAATTTCCGGTGAACAGGCCGGTATGCATATCGTCTTAACGATAGAAACAACACGTTCAGAAAAAGAGCTAGTCGAATTAGCCAAACAAGCGAATATCCGAGTTTTTGGCCTTCAATCCTATGATGTCTTTGAACAGAACATGTTCCCGCCGCGAATTATTCTCGGATTTGGTGGCTTATCTGAAGAAGAAATTGAACATAGTGTCGAGCATTTAATGGCATGCTGGAAAATCCCGTCAAAAAAAAAGCAGATCATCTCTTAAGAGATGATCTGCTTTTTCAGGCTGTCGAGAAACTCTCGGCAGCTTTTTTCATTTCGCTCCAGGCGGACGCTTTCCGCGGGCACGGCCTCAGCCGCTTCCTTCGCTTCGCTCTGTCCAGGGTCTTCGGCTCGCGCTGGTCCCGCTGGAGTCGCCGCCTTCCGCTCCATTTGCGACTTTTGCAGGTTTTCATTG
>NZ_PYAT01000026.1 GCF_003014655.1 Planomicrobium soli
TGGTCGTGGGGGATGACAAGATCATAAAGGGCGGCATAAGGACTGGGTTTCATGGACGGTCTGTCTGGCATCATGGTTATCCCTCCTTGAAGTTAGAACCAGTATACAACAAAAAAAGCACCAAATTTCTAAAATCAGAAATTCGATGCTTTTTCTTAGGGTTTTTCAGTGGCCTCGTAAATCTGGCACAGCTTTTTTTATTTGATGGAACGATAAGTCCAAAGAGACCCGGCAAAGAAAACAGCACAAATCCAAAGAAATGGTTCATGCGAAAACCAGACGCCTGCCGAAATTCCAAAGAACGACAAAATCGTAAAAACGCCGGCAAACATCCGGCTCTGCAAGTTCCGCTGATGTTCGCGTTCGCGTCCGTCGCGGTTTTCCAAGTAATGGCGCATGCGTTCAGGCTCTTCTAAATAGCTAATGATTTTTTGCGGCATAATGCGCAGTGGCCCGGATGCTTGGATAGCCCAGCGCAAAACGTCTTCTTTACCAAACATCTGCTTGCCTTCCCTTTGAGAAGAAGCCCACTCCAGGACACGCGGGCGAGCGAGTGCCAGCAGGTCTATGCCTGGATCCAACACGTGAAGCACTCCGACAAAAATGGAAGCAGCCCGGCCAAAAAAAGCGAATTCGGCTGGCAACTGGACTGGCTGTGTACGGACAATATCCTGCATATCACGCATCAGCCTTTCAACCACAAACGAATCCATTTGCAGCAATTCGTTTGACTCATATGCGGCTACAAGCCGGGCGATGGTATCTGCCAAAAGTTCACGGTCTGCATGCGGCAGCAGAAAACGCAATTCTTCCAGAGCATTAAGCACTTGGTCGTAGTTGCTGAAAACAATTCCTTCCGCTATCCGCAATACCGCTTGGGCATCTGATTTGGAAATGGTCCCTGTCATGCCAAAGTCGATTAGAACTATGGTTCCGTCCGGTTCAAGCAAAATATTGCCGCCATGTGGATCGGCATGGAATTGTCCGCCGTGCAGTACTTGTTCCAAAAAAAGGATAAACAATCGTTGGGAAATTTCATGGCGGTCCAAGCTGTTTGTTTCGATAAAAGCCAAATCCGTGATGCGTGCCCCTTCAATCCACTCCATAACAAGTACGCGACGCGTAGAAAACTCATCGAAATAAACAGGAAACCGTATGCCTTCCATTTCCTTGAAACGGTCTGAAAAAGACCGTCCACTCTGGAGCTCCTGCAGGAAATTCAGTTCTGCGCCGATAGTATCTGTCATCTCACGATATAGCTGGCGAAAATTGATTTGTTTAGCAAAAGGCGTAAATGTCCGTAGAAACCATATGATAATGCGCATAGCTTGGAAATCCGCCCGCAAAATCCGGTCGGTTCCAGGCCGCTGCACTTTGACCGCCACTTCCTTCCCGTCTTTCAAAATGCCTTTATACACTTCACCAATTGAAGCGGAAGCGACGGCTTCATCTGACAAGCTGCTCAAATATGTGGAAAGCGGTGAATTCCATTCGCGTTCCAAAACCGAGACGATTTTCTCCCGGGAAATTGAAGGGACCCGGTCAGTCAGCCCCTCGAGCTCTACTAAAAAAGATGTTGGCAAAATATCAGCACGCGTCGACAAAAACTGGCCCATCTTAATCATCAGCCCGCCAAGTTTTAACGCTAGAATTTTATATTGTTTCGCTTGTTTCGTAACCAAGGTGTTCCACTTTTCTTCGACGAGCGGATTCCAATTGCCCCGATGCCGGCGTTGGAAGAGCATCACCTGTATATAAAACTTTACGGCCATAAAAACAATGCGAAAAATACGGATAAATGCAATCTGATTCATTAGTGATGATCCCTCCCTGCGCTCCATTATAGAGAGAGATAGCGGAATAGTCCAAAAAGTGGTATGTTTTTAACGGATGGAGCAATTACAAAGGGGGATGTAAATGAATACGATTCATTACGAACAACATGGAAATTTGGCTTTCATAACATTAAACCGGCCGGATTCCATGAATGCTTTCAATTACGATATGCTGACTGAACTTGGCCAAGTAGTCGAAGCAATCCGCATTAATCCAGATATCCGCGTCGTTATCTTTACAGGGGCCGGCGACAAGGCATTTAGTGTTGGAGCTGATTTAAAAGAACGCAAAACGCTGACTGACCAGCATGTGAAACGAAATATTTTCAAAATCGGCGAAGTTTTTACGGTCATCGAGAATTTGCCGCAGCCAACGATTGCCATGATCAATGGTTTTGCTTTTGGCGGCGGGATGGAACTTGCCCTCGCTTGCGATTTCCGTATCATCGCCGACGATACACTCCTGGGCTTGACGGAAACGAGCCTGGCAATTATTCCAGGCGCAGGCGGCACACAGCGCTTGCCGCGTTTGATCGGTGAATCTAAAGCGATGGAACTCATCTTAACTGCTCGCCGATTGAAACCGGCGGAAGCGCTTGAATACGGCTTAGTGACCAAAGTGGCAGCACGGGATGAGCTTGCCGAAGTGACTGGCGAATTTGCAGATATGATGCTTGCAAATGGGCCGATTGCGCTGCAACAGGCAAAATACGCAATCAAAAATGGGATGAACGCGGATTTGCAGACAGGACTTAATATCGAACGAAAAGCATACGAGCTCACCATACCGACAGAAGACCGTCTTGAAGCGTTGAACGCCTTCAGCGAAAAGCGGAAACCGATATTCAAGGGAAAATAAAAATAAAAAGCAGGCTGCCAATTGGCAGCCTGCTTTTCTACTATTATTACAGATACTGTTCCATCCATCCGGAAATCTGCTCAAGGCGGGCAAAGCGCAGATTCGGTTTTCCGGTGCGCGACAAGTTATGGTCGGCTTCCGGGAAACGGACAAACCGGGCCTCTTTTTTCAACGTTTTTAGCGTTACATACAATTGTTCAGCTTGTTCAATCGGGCAGCGGTAGTCGTTTTCCGAATGCAGGATCAATAATGGTGTTTCCACATTAGAAGCATATTTAAGCGGCGAGTGCTGCCATAAAGTCTCGACATCTGTCATGTCTGCACGAATCTGCCAGTCGCTGAAATAATAACCGATATCCGATACCCCGAAGAACGAGACCCAGTTGGAAATCGACCGCTGAGTTACAGCCGCCTTGAAACGGTTTGTATGCCCAACAATCCAGTTGGTCATAAAGCCGCCATAACTTCCACCTGTTACGCCAAGCCGGTCCACATCAATCCAATCGTGCTCTTCAAGCACTCCATCAAGTGCCTTCATGATGTCTTCATAATCGCCTCCGCCGTAATCGCCGCGTACCGCATCGACAAATTGCTGGCTATAGCTATGGCTGCCGCGCGGGTTGACATAGAGAACGCCAAAGCCTTTCGCTGCCAACACCTGCATTTCATGGAAGAAGGTATTGGCGTACATCGCATGCGGCCCTCCGTGGATATTGACGATCAGCGGGTACTTTTCCCCTTCTGTAAAGCCACGCGGTTTCATGAGCCAGCCATGGACATCCCAGTCTTGCGCTCCTTTTCCGACAATCGCTTCCGGTGCGATCAGTTCTGTTTCTTCCAGATATGCTTTATTGAACTCTGTCAGTTGGGTGAGTTCGCCTGTCGCAATGACGAGCTTATACAGTTCCCCAGGATTAGTCGGATCGCTTGTTGCTAAAACAGCGAAAACGCCATCACGTGAAATGTCATATCCGTAGACATGTTCCTGCTCCTGTGAAGCTGGATAAATGGCTCCGTCAAGTGAAGCAAAGTACAGGCGGACATCGCCCATTGTCGACACTTGGAAATACAGATGATCGTCTTTTGTCCAAACAACAGGCGGAGCACTTGCGCCTTGTTGATGATCTGCTACAACATAATCACCGACCGGAGCATCCAGCCCTTCTGTCAGGCAGACAACCGACTGGCCAGGTACATCGTGAACATAGACTTTTGAATGTGTAGCGTTTTCATATTCGCGCGTCCCTCCCACGAAAGCGATTTTTTTATCGTCATGCGAAAAAGCGGCTCCTTCGAAATAGCCTTCTTCATCCATTACCGGCGTTTCTGTTTTTGTTTCGATATCATATAAAAACAGCGGCTGGCGGAAGATGAAATCGAGATTTTCTTCGCGCATCACGCCAAAGACCAATTTACCGCCGTCATGGGAAACGGCTTCCAAGTTATGATGATAATTGCCTTCAGTCAATTTTTCAACGTTTTTTGAAGCGATGTCCACAACGCCGATATGGCGATGAAAATCTTGGGGCACCAATCCTAAGCCGTCCATCTTATACTTCAGCTTGTCGACAATAAACGGTTCCGGCTTTTTCTTTTCCTCTTTTTCTTCTTTGTCTGTAAACATCTGCCCTTCTTTCACCATGGCCGCAAACCAGATTTTCTCGCCGCACGGCGACCAAAGAAAACTGTCTACGCCTTTTTCGAACTCTGTCAGGCTACGGGCTTCTCCGCCTCTTGCAGGTATTACGTATAATTGGTTTTTCTCATCACGCGTCGACAAAAAGGCGACGTATTTCCCGTCAGCTGACCAAGCGGGAGCAGAGACCCGCTCCTGCCCATGGGTCCATTGCGTAGTTTCGCCGCTTTCCAGATCTGTATGATACAAATGGGCAATATATGTATTTTCTTCTTCATCGATATGTGTCCGGACAAATACCGCTTCTGTGCCGTCCGGTGAAATTTTCGGGTTTGCGACAGATACCAATTTTGTTAAGTCTTTAATTTCTACAGCATTTTTCGCCAATGAAAGTCCCCCTTGATGCTATTATTTCGTAATTCGTACTAGTTGCTCTTTTACTATAATGAAAAATGTCAGTCTTTTCAATCAAATCAATAAAAAACCCGGTTCCGATAAAAATTCGGAACCGGGTTTGGATCATTTGCTCAATGCTTGTTCTTTTAGCGAGCGGCGAAGAATTTTTCCCGTCGTGTTTTTCGGCAATTCTTCTAAAACTTCAAAATGGGCCGGCACTTTGTATTTCGCTAAATGTTCTGCGCAGTATGCCTGAAGCTCTGTTTTACGGACCGAAGGATCTTTCAGTACGACATACGCATGCACCGCTTCACCGAAGGTTGCGTCAGGCAGCCCGACGACTGCAGCTTCTAGAATATCCGGGTGTGCGAACAGCACCTCTTCCACTTCACGCGGATAAACATTATAGCCGCCTACGATAATCATATCTTTTTTGCGGTCAACAATATAAAAATACCCTTCCTCATCGACACGCGCTAAATCGCCGGTATAAAGCCAGCCATTCCGGATAGCAGCACTTGTTTCTTCAGGCATCTTATAATAGCCTTTCATAACGTTTGGACCGCGGACAATCAATTCCCCTACTTCTCCAACAAGCACTTCTTCTCCAAGTTCGTTGACCACTTTGTTTTCTACATTGACGATCGATGTGCCGATCGATCCAACTTTGCGCTCACGGTCAATTGGATTGAAGCAAGTTACTGGGGAAGCTTCGGACAGTCCATAGCCTTCTGAAATCTTTACATTAAATTTTTCTTCAAAACTGTGAAGCAGCGCCACCGGCATTGCCGAACCGCCAGAAACAGCAATACGAATCGAATCAAAATCGGAAGTCTCAGTGCCCGGCAATTGATTCAAAAAATTATACATTGTCGGAACACCCGCGAAAACCGTTGCTTTGTGCTCTTTGATGGCGTCAAAAACATCTTTCGGATTGAATCGCGGCAAAAGAATTACCGTCGCTCCCTGCAAGAACGGAGCATTGACGACAACAGTCAAAGCGAACACATGAAAGACCGGTAAGGTGGCTATAACCCGGTCATTCGGAGACATCTGCAAATACTCACCAGTATCGCGGGCGTTGGAGTACAAATTTCCATGAGTCAACATCGCGCCTTTCGGTTTGCCGGTAGTGCCGGATGTATAAAGGATAACTGCGTTATCTTCCAAACCAACTGGCACGATAGCATGTTCATTCGACGCTGCTGATAAAATTCGAGTAAATGAGTGGACTTTTCCTTTTACAGCTTCCGGCAATTGGGACAATTTCTCAATTGTCGACGGCTCGGTTTCACAAATGACGTATGAAACGACGGCAGGAAGCATTTCATGTGCCTTTTCAACTAAAGGCAACAGTGCGTCTAACGCAATCACCGTTTTAGCATCACTGTTGTTCAATATGTAAGCGATTTCATCTGGTGCATAGATCGGGTTAACTGGAACAGCAGTCGCTCCAAGCCGCATGGTAGCATATAACGAAATAAAAAAATGCGGTGTATTGCCAAGCAGAAAAGCGACATGGTCCCCTTTTTCCACGCCAAGTGATTGCAGAGCATTTGCAAATTTTGCGACTGTCCCTTCAAACTCGCCATAAGATGTGTCTTTTCCCATAAAATGATACGCTGTCTTGTTGGAATCTTGAACGGCAATGTTGTGAACGTGTTCAACTAAAGTCATTTCCCATCCCTCTTTCATATTGAATGAATATTCATTCATAATTTTCGCTGTTTTTATTATAAAATAAATGTTCTGACAATACAACAGGCACCGTAAAGTTTACGATGCCTGAAGATGAGAAACATAACGCCAGCGAATCAAAAAGAAATATAGAATTTGAGCGATCGTAAAGCCAACAAGCACTAAAGCCATTTCGCCTAAAATTGATAGTTCAGCAAATTCATCCCATACTACTTGAAGTGAGATGAAAGCAAAAGCACTGTGCATCAGAGCCACTATCCATGGCAGGAAAAATTGCGGAATAAGCTGGCGGTTGACGATTTTGCCCAGCTCTTTTTCCGTCATGCCAAGACGCACAAGCAGCAAATATTGTTTCCGATCGCGTTCAAGCCCTGTATACAGCTTGAAATAAATGAAGCTTCCTGCAGCCAGCAAAAATACCGCCGCAACCATAAGCCCGATGAACAGCAGCAAGGCGAACGATGACTTGAACCAGTGGTAATCGTCTCCCGGATTTTCAAAAAAGAAATTCACATGCTGGAAGTTTTCCGCCTGCACTGCTTTTTCCATCGCCATTGCTAAATCATTTCCGATTCCGATCGTTTCGGTCCACTGAGGAATATGGAACGCATAATAAGTAAAATCGGACTCCCCTTGGCTAAACCCTGTTAACGGTTCGGAAACGTCTTCAAAATCCGAATCGCTGACGACGATGCTGTTAAAATTCAACGTATGGCTCGGAAAGAGAATGTGCGGATAAACTGTAGAAATGGAAATCGGCACATCGCTTTCCATGAAAGCGGTCTGAACTTCACTATGGGTCAACTGAGACAATGACTCCTTGGAATAAGGAATAAACAGCCCTTCCCCTTTATTCAGATTGACCGTTTCATATCCAAGTGTGTAAGCCAGCCGATTAAATTCAGAAGCCTTTAAAATATCCACTACGTTGCCTGAAAACTCCGATGTCTGCCGCTTGATTTTTAATGGGGCTATATCATAAGCAAGTTCCTTTTGCTCTAATTGCGCCACTAACTGGCTAATATGTTCGTTCTCCTGATTGTCGCTTTCAAAGGAGATATAAATCAAACTTAAGGGATTGAGTTCACGGTAATCGCCTGTGTACGAAGTGAAGGATGCGAGCGTTCCGACCGTTAAAAAAGCGACAGTCGAAACGATGGTCACAATAAAAAACATTTGGGCGCTGTCTTTTAGCTTTACAGAAGCTTCCGCCAAAGAAACAAGGCGCGTTTTGTTCCAGTAAATACTTTTTTTCTTCTTATAAATATTCAATAAAAAATGGATAGTATGGGTGAAAAACAAATAAGTTCCGAGCGTTGCAAGCGGAGGTACGATTACAACCATCTGGTAGACAGTCTGATCGGATACCATCGCCGCCAAAACATACGCACTTCCTAATAAAACAAGGCCCAAAATCGAAAGCAGGCCGGATACTTGGGTAGCTTCTTCTGTTTTCCAGTATCCTTGCATCAAATCGACAATGCGCTTTGTCCGGATAAACCCGACGCTAATTACCGATATGATGATAAAAAGACTGGCAAAAGCGGCAATTGTTAATAGGAATGGCTTCCAGGATACATAAAGCGGCAAGTAGTCCAGTGCCATAATTTCACGGCCGACCATAAAAAAGAACTTGGAAAAAGCAAATCCAAGGGCAATTCCTGCAGCCGTCGAAGCCGCTCCAAGAATCAGCGTCTCGAAAAACACCAATTTACTTAATTGTTTTTTAGTCATCCCCAGATGCATCAAGACACCAAACTCTTTTGAACGTGCCTGTAAAAATGCGCTCATCGAGTAAAACAAGAAAAAAAGCGTAAAAACATAAAGAACAATTTCCGCGATGAACATACCCCGAACCGCCAATAGCTGCAGCCCTTCTTCTTCAAAAAGCGGATGAAAAATGAACATGGAATAGACAAAAAATACCATGACCGAAAAAACGCTAGCCATCAAAAAGGCAGCATAGCTTCGCCGATTCCGGAGAACGTTACGGTAGGCGAGTTGCCGAAAGGTCATTAACGTTTCCTCCCAACAAAGATAAAACATTTAATATTTTTTGGTAAAACGTCTGGCGCCGGTCATCCCGGTAGATTTCATTGAAAAACTCCCCGTCTTTAATAAAAAGAACCCGGTCGCAATAACTGGCGGCTATTGGATCATGTGTCACCATGATGATTGTCGCTTGTTCTTCATTACTGATGGCAGATAACAGTTCCAGTACATCCCGAGATGCTTTGGAATCCAGGTTGCCGGTCGGTTCATCCGCAAGAATCAACGCAGGTTTATGGATAAGCGCGCGGCCGATGGCTGTGCGCTGTGCTTCTCCGCCTGATATTTCGTTTGGCCGTTTATGCAAAATCGATGTCAAATCCAACCGTTTCGCCATATCGAGCACCCGGCTGGCCATTTTATGGGTCGGAATATAATCGAGCGTCAACGGCAACACCAAATTCTCTTCGACTGTCAGCATCTGCAGCAAGTTAAAGTCTTGGAACACAAATCCCAGCTTTCGTCTGCGAAATAATGCCAGTTCATTTTTTTCGAGCATATGCGGTGCGATGCCATCGATTGAAATATCTCCGGAAGTCAAACTATCGATGGTTGAAATCAAGTTCAGCAACGTTGTTTTGCCACTTCCAGAAGGTCCCATGACGGCTAGAAATTCACCTTTTTTCACTTCGAAGCTCAATTGGTTCAATGCCCGGTGCGTCACTTTTCCCTCATAAACTTTCGTTACTTCATCGATTTTCACTAACGTCATTATTTTCCTCCTGTGATTCTGACTCTTGGTTGTAGAACATGACAGACACGGTAGTTCCTTTTCCTTTTTCGGAGGCAATATTGAGTTTGTGCCCCAATTTGCCGCAGACTTCGTTCGCCAAATACAATCCCATACCTGTCGACTCGCCAGTTTTCCGGCCGTTTTCACCTGTGAAAAATGCTTTTGTGACACGTCCTAAATCTGATGCTGGAATTCCGATGCCTTCATCCCGAATCGTCAATAGCGCTTGATCATCCTCACAAACAGCGCTGATGTAAACTTTTTTGTTCGGTTCAAACGTATACTTTACAGAATTCGTAAGAAATTGCCCGATGATGAATTTCATCCATTTTTGGTCAGTGAACACTGTGCATTTTTCATCAATATCAATTTCCGGATAAACCCGTTTCGAAATGAACAGCCGCTTGTTTTCTGTGATCATTTCCGTCACCATGCTGCGCAGCGATACTTTTCCGATGTGCATATCCTGTTCGAACGTATCGAGCCTTGCATTCATCAAGACTGTATCAAGCCCAACTTTTAAGCGCTCCACTTCTTCTCTTACGCTCGCTTTATCAAGTTCCTTTTCTTCCTGCAGCAATAGTTGCATGATCGATAACGGGGTTTTCATTTGGTGCACCCACTGGTTCATAAACTGCAAGTGCCGGTTTTGTGTTGCATATAGAGCTTGCACCTCATATTGATATAACTTGTATAACTGCTGCAAATACATATCGTTTTGAATTTGTTCAGGAGAACGGCCTTCACGTTGCAGCATATGTTCCATATCTGCCGGTTTGGCGGTGATTTTTTGATAATAACGGTAGCGTTTCGTAAAACGAGCGGCCAAAAATGTGACAATTAGCAACGTGCTGATGACAAACGAATAAATTGCCGTATCCAAATTGCGGAAGCCATCAAGCCAGTAAAGCAGCATGATAAAAGAAACGAGCAATAGCTGGAAGACGATGAATGCCGCATGTTCTTTTAAAAACAGCCGCAGCATCACATTTCCTCCTCATGAAGGAGCAGGCGATATCCGGCGCCGCGAACTGTTTCAATAGATGACTGGACGCTGTAATCAGCCAACTTTTTCCGAACCCGGGTCATATTGACGTTTAACGTGTTTTCATCGACAAACGTCTGGTCATCCCACAATTCTTCAAGAAGCTGTTCCCGCGTCGCCACTTTTGGATGCTGGCTCAACAAAATCTCCATGATAGTAGATTCTTTCTTCTGCAGCGGGATGACCGCCGTCTTCACGTGCAATTCCATCCGTTCCATGTACAATGCGATGCGGCCGACTTTCACGGAACGCTCTTCTTGTTTCGGCGCATATTCCCCATAAGCTCGCCGCAAATGGCTTCTTATTTTTGCAAGGACGATTTCATAATGAAAAGGTTTCGTGATAAAATCGTCCCCTCCGTTTTCCAATGCAAAAACTTGATCCATATCACCTGACCGTGCTGAAATAAAAAGAATCGGGCATGTTGTTTTCAATCGCAATTGGCGGCACCAATAATAACCGTCGTAAGATGGAAGGTTAATATCGAGTAGAATCATATGGGGATCAAATGCTTCAAATTCATCGAGAATCCGATCGAAATCCTTTGCGGTCTCCACTTCGTAATGGTATTTGCGCAGCGTTTCCGCCAACAACTCTGCAATTTTCAGATCGTCTTCTACAATGAATATCCGTTGAGCAGACATGCTGATTCCCCCTTCCTGTTTTCTTCCATTTTAACAAAAGAGCCTGCTTAAAAGCGGGCTCTTCAGAAATTCTTAATAAATTAATTTCAAAAATTCTTCTTTTGTAATTCCGCCTAAATAGGTTGGAATATCAAATCCACTGATTGCTTCGTCCAAAGAAGCCCGTTCGTATTTCACGCCTGTAATGGCGTTTTCAATTTCCGCCACATCGCCGACTCCGAAAAAGTCGCCGTAAATATTAACTTCTTTCACCAGACCGCCTTCCACTTGCAAGCGCACGTCGATGCCGCCTACCGGGAAGCGGTGCGAGTGCTTAACATTAAATTTCGGCGATTTGCCGTAATTCCAATCCCAATTGCCATAACGTTGTTTTGAAAGCTCCCGGATATTTTCCCAATCCTTTTCAGTCAACTCCCAATACTTCACATTTTCTTCTCCTTCAAAAAGCGAGTGAAGAATCGCCGAACGGAATTCGGTTACGGTCATCGGTTCTTTCAAAAACTCTGAAATGTTCGCTACGCGGCTTCGAATCGACTTGATGCCTTTCGATTCGATTTTTTCTTTGCTGACGTTCAGCGCTGATACAACGGCTTCTACTTCTGTATCAAACATCAATGTCCCATGGCTGAACATTCGTCCTCTGGTAGAGAACTGTGCGTTGCCTGAAATCTTACGGCCTTCAACCAACAAATCGTTGCGGCCGGACAGTTCTGCATTAACGCCTAAGTTTTGCAAAGCTTTAACAACCGGTTCTGTAAATTTGCGGAAATTACGGAAGCTGTTGCCGTCATCTGTCGTAATGAAACTGTAGTTCAAATTGCCAAGATCGTGGTAAACTGCCCCACCGCCAGATAAACGGCGTACAACATGTATTCCGTTGAAATCAACATAATCTGTATTGATCTCCTCAGCTGTGTTTTGATTTTTCCCGATGATAATTGATGGTTCATTGATATAGAACAGCAAGAATGAATCTTTTTCTACATCCATTGTATTCAACAAGTATTCTTCAATCGCTAAGTTAATACGCGGGTCAGTGATGCCTTTATTATCTACGAAATACATGGTCTCTCTCCTTTGGATTCAGTACTCTAATTAGTTTAACGGATTTTTTCATTTTATTCACCAGTAATGGTTGACGAATCTTCTCTGTTATAATACACTTAGCAAAACAAGAACAGTACTATAACAAAAAGGAGCTGGAACCAATGATTGAAAACGTTGTAGAGTATTTCAGAAACCTGCCCCCGAAACAATGTGCAACCTGTGGAGAAAAGATCGAAGAACAGCACGAGTGTTATGGACGCCAATGTGAATCATGTGATGAATTATGAAACAGAAAATAAACGTTGATTATACTTAGAAAGAAAAACTCCCTCAAATCCATTGAGGGAGTTTTTCAGGCTGTCGAGAAACTCTCGGCAGCTTTTTTCATTTCGCTCCAGGCGGACGCTTTCCGCGGGCACGGCCTCAGCCGCTCCCTTCGCTTCGCTCTGTCCAGGGTCTTCGGCTCGCGCTGGTCCCGCTGGAGTCGCCGCCTTCCGCTCCATTTGCGACTTTTGCAGGTTTTCATTG
>NZ_PYAT01000027.1 GCF_003014655.1 Planomicrobium soli
AGTCCAGTGATGATGGCAAAGAGGCCACACCCGTTCCCATCCCGAACACGGAAGTTAAGCTCTTTTGCGCCGATGGTAGTTGGGGGTCTCCCCCTGTGAGAGTAGGACGTTGCCAGGCTGATCAATATTATTCCGAAGTAGCTCAGTGGTAGAGCACCGCACTGTTAATGCGATGGTCGTAGGTTCGAATCCTACCTTCGGAGCCATTTTTTGGAGAGCTGTCCGAGTGGCCGAAGGAGCATGATTGGAAATCATGTAGGCGGGCAACCGTCTCAAGGGTTCGAATCCCTTGCTCTCCGCCAGAATATAACTCTCGAATTACATAGTATGGCCCCTTGGTCAAGCGGTTAAGACACCGCCCTTTCACGGCGGTAACACGGGTTCGAATCCCGTAGGGGTCACCATTCATTTTAATAGTTGGAGGATTAGCTCAGCTGGGAGAGCATCTGCCTTACAAGCAGAGGGTCGGCGGTTCGATCCCGTCATCCTCCACCATTTTCGCTTGATACATAATCAGCTGTAACGAAAAAGAATCCTTTGCTCGACAAAGAGAGCAAAAAAGAAGTAAAGTAATACCAATAATATTGTCGCGGGGTGGAGCAGTTCGGTAGCTCGTTGGGCTCATAACCCAAAGGTCGCAGGTTCAAATCCTGCCCCCGCAACCAAATGGTCCCGTGGTGTAGCGGTTAACATGCCTGCCTGTCACGCAGGAGATCGCCGGTTCGATCCCGGTCGGGACCGCCATTTTTATCCATATGTGGCTCAGTAGCTCAGTCGGTAGAGCAAAGGACTGAAAATCCTTGTGTCGGCGGTTCGATTCCGTCCTGAGCCACCATATTTTTTAACTCCATGCCGGAGTAGCTCAACTGGTAGAGCAACTGACTTGTAATCAGTAGGTTGAGGGTTCAAGTCCTTTCTCCGGCACCATGTTTTCGGTGGGGTAGCGAAGTGGCTAAACGCGGCGGACTGTAAATCCGCTCCTTCGGGTTCGGCAGTTCGAATCTGCCCCCCACCACCAGTTTTATAGGGGCATAGTTTAACGGTAGAACAGAGGTCTCCAAAACCTCCGATGTGGGTTCGATTCCTACTGCCCCTGCCAATTTTAAATTTATATGATGGCGGTCGTGGCGAAGTGGTTAACGCACCGGATTGTGATTCCGGCACTCGGGGGTTCAATTCCCCTCGTCCGCCCCATGTTTTTAATTTCATTTTCATAACTTATAAAAATAATAAAGTGGCGGTCGTGGCGAAGTGGTTAACGCACCGGATTGTGATTCCGGCATTCGGGGGTTCAATTCCCCTCGTCCGCCCCATCTAGTTATTGGGGTATAGCCAAGCGGTAAGGCAACGGGTTTTGATCCCGTCATGCCCTGGTTCGAATCCAGGTACCCCAGCTTTTGCGGAAGTAGTTCAGTGGTAGAACGCCACCTTGCCAAGGTGGAGGTCGCGGGTTCGACCCCCGTCTTCCGCTCCAATTTTTCTGGCGGCATAGCCAAGTGGTAAGGCATGGGTCTGCAACACCCTTATCACCGGTTCGAGTCCGGTTGCCGCCTCCATAATTATTTTGCCGGCGTGGCGGAATTGGCAGACGCGCACGACTCAAAATCGTGTTCCTTCTGGAGTGTCGGTTCGACCCCGACCGCCGGTATCAGGCTACGGACAGTAAGCTGTAGCAAAAAGACTTCTCACTTTTGTGAGAAGTCTTTTTTTGTGCTTCTACTATATTTTGAGAATATTGCTTGAACCCCTCCATGCTATTAGCATGGAGGGGTTTTATTTTAAAAGGTTTGAGAGCTTAAATGGAAATGGTAGTATTAGTAATAGTTTAAATATTTAAAAATTTAGGAGGGGTTTTAGTGGGATATACCTTAATCAAGAATGGAACGTTGATCGATGGTACAGGAAGCAATAGAGTAGAAAATGCAGGAGTCTTATTGAATGATAACCAGATTGAGTCAGTTGGTCTGCTTACGGACATTACAATTCCTGACAAAGATGTGCAAATAATTGATGCACAAGGCGGCTTTATCTTGCCGGGTTTTATTGATACGCATGTCCATATGGTAATGGAAATCAAAGATATACGAGAATCTCTCAATACGCCCTTTGCTTTTAAGTTTTACGAAGCTATTGGATATATGAGGCGGACGCTTGATGCCGGAATTACTTCAGTGCGGGATGCTGGATTTACGGATCTTGGAGTAAAACTAGCTGTTGAGAAAGGTCTCGTAACTGGTCCGCGTATGCAACTTAGTATTAACCCTCTGACGATTATTGGAGGGCATGGAGACTCATGGATGCGCTCAGGCATTGATACTACCCCTAAAAGCTATCCAGGTATGCCTAGCGGTATTTGTGACGGTGCAGAACAGGTTCGGCAAAAGGTAAGGGAAATGCTAAGAGCAGGAGCGGAAATCATCAAAGTGCATGCAACTGGCGGCGTCATGAGCCCGACAGATCATCCGGAGTTTACCCAGTATTCACAACAAGAGCTAGAAATTATTGTAGAGGAAGCCACTTTCCGGCGCGGAATAAAAGTTATGGCACATGCCCAAGGAGCTGCCGGCATCAAAAATGCTGTTCGTGCGGGGATTCACTCTATTGAACATGGAATTTACCTGGATGAAGAAGCAATCGAGTTAATGTTGGAGAATGGCACTTACTTGGTTCCTACTTTACTGGCACCGATTTCGGTAGTGGAAGCCAGTGAACTAAATGAAAGCATGCCGGAATATGCGGTGCAAAAAGCGCGTGAAGTGGTGGAAGCCCATCGGGAAAGTATTATGAGAGCTTATAAAGCTGGAGTGAAAATTGCGATGGGCACCGACGCTGGGGTCATGGCTCATGGCTCATGGCACAAACTTGAGAGAGCTTGGATTAATGTGTGATATTGGCATGTCGCCGATGGAAGCCATTTTGGCGACAACAAAAGTTGCCGCAGAGTGCATGGGTTGGAACAAAGAATTAGGAACACTAGAGGTTGGGAAACTGGCTGATATTGTTATTACTAAGACCAATCCGCTAGAAGATATTCGTTCTTTGGAAAACACGGGAAACATAGCGGTGGTGATAAAAGATGGAAAGGTTGAAAAAAATTTATTAATTTAATTTCGACTCTATAAAAACAACTCGTAGATTTCTTCTTCCCATAAGCTGTTTTTATGAAACTAAAACTATATTAACAGAATGTTATTTTATGGAAATTGTGTAATGTTACAGAGATTATTACGATGGCTATGATCGTAAACAACTTCCAATTAGGTGACGGCATTCAAACCTGGGTACAGGTCTCCTGTGCGGCTGCCATAGCACTTGGCATGTCCGTAGGAGGCTGGAGAATTATCAAAACCGTTGGCGGCAAGATCATGAAAATCCGTCCGGTTAACGGGGTTGCCGCTGATTTAACAGGAGCTACGTTTATTCATTTGCCAGTGAGTACGACGCATGTAATTTCTTCTTCTATTATGGGGGTAGGCGCGTCTCACCGCTTAAAAGGCGTTAAATGGGGAACAGCCCAAACCATGCTAGTTACTTGGGTTATTACGTTACCCATTTCTGCTACGTTGGCAGCATGCTCTTATTTTGTTCTGAACCTCTTTTTCTAATAAAAAGAAAGCAGCACTGGAAAATTCCAGTGCTGCTTTTTTATAGAGATATAGAAATAACTATTGGCTTCACGCTGCTAGTATGGTATATTTATAAGCGTTCGTTTAGCACATTCGCCGGCGTGGCGGAATTGGCAGACGCGCACGACTCAAAATCGTGTTCCTTCTGGAGTGTCGGTTCGACCCCGACCGCCGGTATAAAAAGCTTATAGAAAGAAGGTTCTAACTTAACGGTTAGGGCCTTTTTTCTTTTCTTCAAAACAATTTCTATATGAAGTTCTGTCGTTGAGTAGGTTTTAAAATGATAGTACAAAAAGTACATAGTTGAAATTGTAAAAGCCAGTGTAAAAGACGTTCTTTACACTGGCTTTTGCAGTTATTTTTAACTTTGACTTCAATCATTTTGCGTATTTACAGCTGACACGCTTGTTCTCCGGCTTAAAGATGCCATCCGGATTTTTTTTGAAAAGCCATACGTGCAGATCATAATGCTTTCCGGGTGATCCGTCGTGGTTAGCCATTGGACCTTGGAATTTCTGGTCGAAGAGTACCGGTGTTTTTTTAGTTTTTTCAGCCGGCACATACCATTCTCCAGCCACTAGTTTGTATTTGCCATTTTTCAGCGGTTCGTAAACTAATATTTCTGGTCTTTTGATGTGAAGTTTTGCATCGTCTACCCGATTCGGTTTGATCAAGTGAATTCCCATGTTCGGCACACAAGCGCCAGGTACTAATCCTTTAAAACCCTCATCCAGCGCGACATCAATATCCCGATACTTCTCAAGCGCCTTTTTGCTGATTGCCAGTTGTTCCCGAACGCTCATCTTATCGTCATCGTCGTGATGCGGATGGGCACTAACAGCAGACATGGCAGATAGACTAAGGAAAGCGACCATGAGGGCAACGAGAAACTTTTTCATTGTACTTCCTCCTTGATAAATATTTTTGATATGTATCAAGAATTTATGTTGTTTACAACTTGAATTATAGGCTCTTTTTCAAATTATTCAATAGAAGATAATAGGGCAATTTATTCATATTTTGTGAATTAATTTATCTTGAAAGCAGGCTTATAATGGAATGGTTATATCTGCAATTCCTTATGCACTTTGGGTTCTATAAAATTGTTAGTGATACAGAAATACGTATAGAAGTTTTGATTGTCAACCAGTAATTGGTAATAGATAATGAAATAGGAGCTTGAAATCAGAAGTTTAGGAAGTGATAAATGATGAGGACCGTTTTAACTAGTGGAAGTATCCTAGCGGTTATCGCGTTAATTGGCGTTGGCGGGTATTTCTTTATCCAGCAGTCTTTTGCGAAAACAGACGAAGAAGAAATAACGGCAGCAGCACAAAATATCGTCCAAGAAAAGGATGAGCCGAAAGTTGAAGAAGTGAGCAACAACCCGGGCGCAAGCAGCAGTGAGCCAGAGATGGATGAGAAGCGGATACAAAAGTATTTGCATCTGATGACCCATCAGAAAGTCGCAGCGAAGGACAAATGGGGAGCAATCGAAATGACACCCCAAAATATTGAAAATCTGATGACCATTATTAAAACAAACGAAAATTATTATCAATATGCAGACTATTACTTGGAGGTTCTGACCCAGTGGCAAAAAGGCGATTTTGCTAACGCAGTAGAAGTCCATAATTATATTTGGAAGTTAAACGGTGGAACTGTCGGCCGTGCAACTGGATTATTGGATGCGGAAGAAGAACAAGCATTTATCTCAAATCATTTTTAAAAATGAATGGTACTTCTTAGAAAGAACAAAGAAATGGAAAAAGGCGCTCCAGCTTGAATGGAGGCCACTGAAAAACCCTTCCTTTAAATCAATGGGAGACTAAAAAAAGAGTTGGAAGGCAGGATTTCCTGTCTTCCGACTCTTTTTTTGCCCTT
>NZ_PYAT01000028.1:0-3053 GCF_003014655.1 Planomicrobium soli
TACACGACGGATGAAACGAAACAAAATTGGTTAAGTCCTCGATCGATTAGTATTCGTCAGCTGCACATGTCGCCACGCGTCCACCTCGAACCTATCTACCTCATCGTCTTTGAGGGATCTTACTTGCTTGCGCAATGGGAAATCTCATCTTGAGGGGGGCTTCGTGCTTAGATGCTTTCAGCACTTATCCCGGCCACACATAGCTACCCAGCGATGCCCCTGGCGGAACAACTGGTACACCAGCGGTGTGTCCATCCCGGTCCTCTCGTACTAAGGACAGCGCCTCTCAAATTTCCTGCGCCCGCGACGGATAGGGACCGAACTGTCTCACGACGTTCTGAACCCAGCTCGCGTACCGCTTTAATGGGCGAACAGCCCAACCCTTGGGACCGACTACAGCCCCAGGATGCGATGAGCCGACATCGAGGTGCCAAACCTCCCCGTCGATGTGGACTCTTGGGGGAGATAAGCCTGTTATCCCCGGGGTAGCTTTTATCCGTTGAGCGATGGCCCTTCCATGCGGAACCACCGGATCACTAAGCCCGTCTTTCGACCCTGCTCGACCTGTACGTCTCGCAGTCAAGCTCCCTTGTGCCTTTACACTCTGCGAATGATTTCCAACCATTCTGAGGGAACCTTTGGGCGCCTCCGTTACTCTTTAGGAGGCGACCGCCCCAGTCAAACTGCCCGCCTGACACTGTCTCCCGCCCCGATCAGGGGCGTGGGTTAGACTTTCAATACAACCAGGGTAGTATCCCACCGACGCCTCCCCCGAAGCTGGCGCTCCGGGCTCTCAGGCTCCTACCTATCCTGTACAAGTTGCACCAAAAGTCAATATCAGGCTACAGTAAAGCTCCACGGGGTCTTTCCGTCCTGTCGCGGGTAACCTGCATCTTCACAGGTACTATAATTTCACCGAGTCTCTCGTTGAGACAGTGCCCAGATCGTTACGCCTTTCGTGCGGGTCGGAACTTACCCGACAAGGAATTTCGCTACCTTAGGACCGTTATAGTTACGGCCGCCGTTTACTGGGGCTTCAGTTCGCACCTTCGCTTGCGCTAAGCACTCCCCTTAACCTTCCAGCACCGGGCAGGCGTCAGCCCCTATACGTCACCTTACGGTTTTGCAGAGACCTGTGTTTTTGCTAAACAGTCGCCTGGGCCTATTCACTGCGGCTCTCTCGGGCTATTCACCCTACCAGAGCACCCCTTCTCCCGAAGTTACGGGGTCATTTTGCCGAGTTCCTTAACGAGAGTTCACTCGCTCACCTTAGAATTCTCTTCTCGCCTACCTGTGTCGGTTTGCGGTACGGGCACCTCCCGCCTCGCTAGAGGCTTTTCTTGGCAGTGTGAAATCAGGGACTCCGGAGAAAATTCTCCTTGCCGTCACAGCTTGGCGTATCAGGAATGGGATTTGCCTCATTCCACGCCTCACTGCTTGGACGCGCACAACCAACGGCGCGCTCGCCTTATCCTTCTGCGTCCCCCCATTGCTCAAACGGCGGGGAGGTGGTACAGGAATATCAACCTGTTGTCCATCGTCTACGCCTATCGGCCTCGACTTAGGTCCCGACTAACCCTGAGCGGACGAGCCTTCCTCAGGAAACCTTAGGCATTCGGTGGACGGGATTCTCACCCGTCTTTCGTTACTCATACCGGCATTCTCACTTCTAAGCGCTCCACCGGTCCTTCCGGTCCAGCTTCAACGCCCTTAGAACGCTCTCCTACCACGAATCTCTACGAGATTCATCCACAGCTTCGGTAATCCGTTTAGCCCCGGTACATTTTCGGCGCAGTGTCACTCGACCAGTGAGCTATTACGCACTCTTTAAATGATGGCTGCTTCTAAGCCAACATCCTGGTTGTCTAAGCAACGCCACATCCTTTTCCACTTAACGGATATTTGGGGACCTTAGCTGGTGGTCTGGGCTGTTTCCCTCTTGACTACGGATCTTATCACTCGCAGTCTGACTCCCAAGCATAAATCACTGGCATTCGGAGTTTGTCTGAATTCGGTAACCCGGGATGGGCCCCTAGTCCAAACAGTGCTCTACCTCCAGGATTCTCAATCTTGAGGCTAGCCCTAAAGCTATTTCGGAGAGAACCAGCTATCTCCAGGTTCGATTGGAATTTCTCCGCTACCCACACCTCATCCCCGCACTTTTCAACGTGCGTGGGTTCGGGCCTCCAGCAAGTGTTACCTTGCCTTCACCCTGGACATGGGTAGATCACCTGGTTTCGGGTCTACAACTGCATACTCCGTCGCCCTATTCAGACTCGCTTTCGCTGCGGCTCCGGCTTCTCACCTTAACCTTGCATGCAATCGTAACTCGCCGGTTCATTCTACAAAAGGCACGCCATCACCCCTTAACGGGCTCTGACTACTTGTAGGCACACGGTTTCAGGATCTATTTCACTCCCCTTCCGGGGTGCTTTTCACCTTTCCCTCACGGTACTGGTTCACTATCGGTCACTAGGAAGTATTTAGCCTTGGGAGATGGTCCTCCCGGATTCCGACGGAATTTCACGTGTTCCGCCGTACTCAGGATCCACTCTGGAGATCCGAACCTTTCAGCTACAGGGCTGTTACCTCGTATCGCGGACCGTTCCAGGTCGCTTCGCTTAAATTCGGATTTTGTAACTCCGTACAGAGTGTCCTACAACCCCAAGAGGCAAGCCTCTTGGTTTGGGCTGATCCCGTTTCGCTCGCCGCTACTCAGGGAATCGCAATTTGCTTTCTCTTCCTCCAGGTACTTAGATGTTTCAGTTCCCTGGGTATGTCTCAAACACGCTATGAATTCGCGTGAGTGTCCTATCCGATTAAAGATAGGGGGTTTCCCCATTCGGAAATCCCCGGATCAAAGCTCACTTACAGCTCCCCGAGGCATATCGGTGTTAGTGCCGTCCTTCATCGACTCCTAGTGCCAAGGCATCCACCGTGCGCCCTTTCTAACTTAACCAAGTGGCTAATCAAAAAGTTGACCCGAAGGTCGCGTACTTGTGTTGCTTGTTTCGTTGTTTCAATGTCGTGTATCCAGTTTTCAAAGAACAAGT
>NZ_PYAT01000029.1 GCF_003014655.1 Planomicrobium soli
AGTCCAGTGATGATGGCAAAGAGGCCACACCCGTTCCCATCCCGAACACGGAAGTTAAGCTCTTTTGCGCCGATGGTAGTTGGGGGTCTCCCCCTGTGAGAGTAGGACGTCGCTGGGCAAGCCCAAAGTCAGAACCGTTTCCGGTTCTGGCTTTTTTTTATTTTGAAATAAATTCTTCAACTCAAGTTCTTCTGCATCTTTTTGTGCAACATATAGAGACACGTTTGAAAAAACTTTATCACCCATAAAATTTACTGTTTAGGTATTTGACGTCGAGTTAGAAGAATTATTTATAGAAGAAACCAATGGTATCTTACTAAATCTCTCTTGATAGGAAAAGCAAATAAAGTAAAGGGCAATGCTCTACATACGTTTCTCAAGAAAAGTATGTAGAAGATGTGAAAAACTTTCGTAATCAACTATTCCGAATAGTTTTTTTATTCCCGTTTTCTTGACACTCTATTTCTGCGCTGATAACCTTACAATAATATTTAAAAGGAAGCAGGAGGAAAAGCGAAAATGTGGGAATCCAAATTTGTAAAAGAAGGTTTAACGTTTGATGATGTGTTGTTAGTGCCAGGCCGCTCAGAAGTACTGCCTAAAGATGTAAATTTGTCTGTGGAATTAACTTCAACCATAAAGTTGAATATCCCTATCATTAGTGCCGGAATGGACACGGTAACAGAAGCTAAAATGGCGATTTCAATGGCTCGCCAAGGCGGTCTTGGCATCATTCATAAAAACATGAGTATTGAAGAACAAGCAGAAAATGTAACAACGGTTAAACGTTCTGAAAATGGTGTAATTACGGATCCTTTTTTCCTTACTCCTACACATCAAGTGTTTGATGCAGAACATCTAATGGGGAAATATCGCATCTCTGGTGTGCCGATCGTTAACAATGAAGAAGAACAAAAATTAGTCGGCATTATCACCAATCGTGATTTGCGCTTTATCCAAGACTATTCGTTGCCAATTAACGACGTTATGACAAAAGAGCAACTGGTGACAGCTGAAGTCGGTACTACGCTTGAAGAAGCAGAGAAAATCCTTCAACAGTACAAAATTGAGAAGTTGCCGCTTGTAGATAATGATGGCGTACTAAAAGGCCTTATTACTATTAAAGATATCGAGAAGGTCATTGAATTCCCTTATGCTGCAAAGGATGCGCACGGCCGCCTATTGGTTGGTGCTGCAGTAGGTGTTACTTCAGATACTATGAGACGGGTGGAACAGTTAGTTAAAGCCCAAGTAGACGTTATTGTGTTAGATACAGCACATGGCCATTCAAAAGGCGTATTGGATATGGTCGAGCAAATTCGGGCAACATACCCGCAATTGGCAATCATTGCAGGAAACGTGGCAACTGCAGAAGGAACAAAAGCATTAATTGAAGCTGGAGCGGATGTTGTCAAAGTGGGTATTGGACCAGGGTCGATTTGTACAACACGTGTCGTAGCGGGTGTCGGTGTTCCTCAAATTACTGCTGTCTACGATTGTGCAACAGAAGCACGCAAACACGGAAAAGCCATCATTGCAGATGGCGGTATTAAATACTCAGGCGATATTATTAAAGCATTGGCAGCTGGCGGCAATGCAGCTATGCTGGGAAGCCTGCTTGCAGGTACAACTGAAAGCCCGGGAGAAACTGAAATCTTCCAAGGACGCCGCTTTAAAACATACCGCGGCATGGGATCTATTGCGGCGATGGAGAAAGGTTCAAAAGACCGTTATTTCCAAGACGAAGCGAAAAAGCTAGTGCCAGAAGGCATTGAAGGACGTTTGCCGTACAAAGGGCCGCTTGCAGACACAATCCATCAATTGCTTGGTGGTATCCGTGCAGGTATGGGGTATTGCGGTACAAAAGATTTGAAAACGCTGCGTGAGGAAGCTCAATTCATTCGTATGACCGGAGCAGGCTTGCGCGAAAGCCATCCACACGATGTACAAATCACTAAAGAATCACCAAACTACTCAATTTCCTAAGTAGTGAATCTTTTAGCACTCTTTTTCGTCTTTTTATAGGCGGAAAGAGTGCTTTTTGCATGTTTTTGTTCCAGTACATGCATATTATGATAGAATGGCAAAGGAAACTAAAGATGGAGGTATTTGAAAAAGTGAATAAAGTGTTAAACATGACAACGTTGCTTACTATTATGGCAGTATTACTATTAACAATCTTCGTACCGCAACAAGCGAAAGCGGACGATGCTTTAGATATAATGGTAGACGCCGCTATTTTGGTGGATGCTGATACTGGAAAAATATTATATGAAAAAAATGCAAGTGCTCCTCTGGGCATTGCGAGTATGTCAAAAATGATGACAGAGTATTTGTTGTTTGAGGCGATTGAAGAAGGACGAATCAATTGGGATCAGAAATACACGGTAACAGAATATACGCATAAAGTTTCACAAGATATGCGACTTAGCAATGTACCTCTTCGATTAGGTGAAGCTTACAGCATTCAAGAACTATATGAAGCAATGGCGATTTACTCTGCCAACGCTGCAACGATTGGAATTGCTGAAACAATTGCAGGAACGGAAAGCGAATTTGTGCGCTTAATGAATAAAAAAGCAAAAGAAATGGGTCTTGAAGATGTAAAATTCGTCAATTCAACAGGATTGAATAATGCTGATTTGATGGGGATGCATCCAAAAGAATCAGGCGTAAAAGATGAAAACGTTATGCCAGCCCGTTCTGTAGCAATATTGGCAAAAGCGCTCTTAGATAGTTACCCAGAAGTTTTAGAAACTACAAAAATCCCTGTAAAGATCTTCCGTGAAGGAACAGACGATGCTACACGTATGGATAACTGGAACTATATGTTGCCTGGTTTAGTTTATCCATACGAAGGCGTAGATGGACTGAAAACAGGTACGACTGATTTTGCCGGCCATAGCTTTACTGGTACGGCAAAACGCGGTGATACCCGTTTGATCGCTGTTGTTATGAAAGCCGTCGACAATGAAGGCGTCGGCTCGTATAAAGCTCGATTTGACGCAACTCGTGCACTTTTCGATTTTGGTTTCAACCAATTTACAACAGAAGAAATTGTTCCAGCAGGCTATCAGTTTGAAGGTGATGAAACATTGCCTCTTACTAAAGGGAAAAAGGATAGCGTTAATATTGCTGTTCAAGAGCCGATTTCAATGTTAGTACGAACAAGCGATAAAGAATCTTATAAGCCTGAACTGGTATTAGACAAATCAGTCTTAACGGATGGGAAATTGGAAGCTTCCGTTGAAAAAGACCAAGTTGTCGGAACCGTTAAAATTATAAAAGAAGACGGCAAAGATTATGGATATTTAAGTGATAAAGCAAACGAAGTCAAAGTGGTCACATCTGAAAAAGTAGAACGCGCAAGCTGGTTCTCTTTATCTTTACAAGCAGTGGGCAGTTTCTTCTCTTCTATGTGGGGCGGAGCGACTGATTTTGTAAAAGGATTAATTTAAAGCAAAAAGCAGATCATCTCTTAAGAGATGATCTGCTTTTTCAGAGTGTTGAGTAACCCTTTGATATAAGATAAGAACTTATTTGTTCATCAAAAGAAAAGAAAATTTCCGATTTTTATGCCCTCCTTGCCAGAAGGAGGGCCATTTTTTTGATGTTTTGCGTGGCGGCTGTCAGGAAAGCCTG
>NZ_PYAT01000030.1 GCF_003014655.1 Planomicrobium soli
ACTACATCCGACCATTTCAAAAATTAAACTGCCACTCTCCGATTGAATATCGGACAATGGCAGCTTAGGTGTTTTTTTCAAATGTCTCAAATTAATGGGTCAGTTCATCACTCGTTGCTTGCTTTTTTGTTCAGCGTCTGTCGATATCCTCGCCTACTTTATAATGGGTTTCAACGCGGTCGCGATCTTCGAAGTTCCGATCAACATCCGTGCTGGTCTCATAACCTTCCGGAATTTCATCGTATGGTTCTTCTGTCCGGACAACAAGCACATCACATTTGGCCGAACGGACGATATGCTCGGAAACGCTCCCGATTAGAAAACGTTCAACTGCATTTAATCCGGTAGCTCCACAGACGATCAAGTCGGCATTTACTCTGCCTGCTATATCTCTGGAGATGAGTGATTTTGGAGAGCCATAGTCAACCAGTGTGTTGACGCTCTGGACTCCAGCATCCATCGCTTCTTTCTTATAATTATTCAGTAAATCTTCCGCAAACCGTTGAGCACGATCGGCAATCGAGCGATCGTATGCTTCGATGGCTGCAAATGAACGGGTATCAATGATATTTGCCAAGTTTAAAGTTGCATTGTTTCGTTTTGCGATGCCGACTGATTTTTTAAAAGCCCATTCCGCTTCTTTAGAACCGTCTACCGCCACTAAAATTTGCGAGTACCTTAAAGTCATAGCACATTCCTCCCTTTTTCTTATATATGAAATTCGCTAGGTGATTGTTTAGTTCCTTCTTTTTTATTAATTTTTTATGGTGATTTATGTTGGAACAAAAGAAAATACTATAGAAATATAGTTCATTTTTTATTGCAATCCGTTAAAGCCATTCTGGATATTTTTATTCTTACTGAACCGGAAAGTTGAAATGATTTCATGATAAAATAATTGAAGCGAAAAAATAGAATATCTGATAGAATGGATTTGCCTTGAACTAATTAAGCGTTTTCATTACATATTATTGAAATGAACAAAATGGAGGGTTTTAAAAATGCGTATTGGAGTACCTACCGAAGTAAAGAACAACGAAAACCGCGTAGCGATGACCCCGGCTGGAGTTGTCAACTTGACGCTTTACGGGCATGAAGTATTTATCGAAGCGGGAGCAGGACTTGGGTCCGGTTTTACAGATGAAGATTATAAAAATGCGGGAGCACATATTGTGTCTTCGGCACAAGAGGCTTGGGCGCAGGAAATGGTCATGAAGGTGAAAGAGCCGATTTCTTCTGAATATGGTTACTTCCGTGAAGGCTTGATCCTGTTCACTTACCTACATTTGGCTCCGGAACCAGAACTGACAAAAGCGTTGCTTGATTCAAAAGTAATTGGCATTGCGTATGAAACCGTTCAGCTTCCGAATAACACATTGCCGCTCCTTACGCCAATGAGCGAAGTGGCCGGAAAAATGTCGACACAAATTGGAGCGCAGTTCCTTGAAAAAATCCATGGGGGCGCAGGAATCCTGCTTGGCGGAATTCCTGGGGTTTCACGCGGCAAAGTGACGATTATCGGCGGTGGAGTGGCTGGAACTCACGCAGCAAAAGTGGCTGTCGGCATGGGTGCAAGTGTGACAATCCTTGATTTAAATCCGGATCGCCTTCGCCAGTTGGATGATCTTTTCGGACAAGATGTACAGACGCTCATTTCCAACCCATTCAATATCGCAGACTCTGTGAAAGAAGCGGACTTGGTAGTGGGAGCCGTGTTAATACCGGGTGCTAAAGCACCTAAATTAGTAACAGAAGAGATGATCAAGTCGATGAAGCCGGGTTCAGTCGTAGTTGATATCGCTATCGACCAAGGCGGAATTTTTGAAACAAGCGACCGCATTACTACTCATGATAACCCAACGTATTTGAAACATGGCGTGGTCCATTATGCAGTGGCGAATATGCCAGGAGCGGTGCCGCGTACATCAACGATCGGATTGACGAACGTTACAGTACCATATGCTGTGCAAATCGCGAACAAAGGCTATAAAGAAGCCATTCTTCAAAACGAAGCTTTGAAAAAAGGCGTAAACACTTACGAAGGCTTTGTAACATATAAAGCAGTAGCGGACGACCAAGGGCTGGAATTCAAAACAGTTGAAGAGTTGTTGGCGTAAGTAAAAAGCTGGTCCAAGGAGTTCCTTGGACCAGCTTTTTCAGGCTGTCGAGAAACTCTCGGCAGCTTTTTTCATTTCGCTCCAGGCGGACGCTTTCCGCGGGCACGGCCTCAGCCGCTCCCTTCGCTTCGCTCTGTCCAGGGTCTTCGGCTCGCGCTGGTCCCGCTGGAGTCGCCGCCTTCCGCTCCATTTGCGACTTTTGCAGGTTTTCATTG
>NZ_PYAT01000031.1 GCF_003014655.1 Planomicrobium soli
CAATGAAAACCTGCAAAAGTCGCAAATGGAGCGGAAGGCGGCGACTCCAGCGGGACCAGCGCGAGCCGAAGACCCTGGACAGAGCGAAGCGAAGGGAGCGGCTGAGGCCGTGCCCGCGGAAAGCGTCCGCCTGGAGCGAAATGAAAAAAGCTGCCGAGAGTTTCTCGACAGCCTGACAGCTAGTCAATAATTATTGACTAGCTGTTTTCTTATGAAAAGACTCTACTCATTGATAGATATCTAAGCAAGAATCTTTCTTTCATCTAGATAACTTGAAATTCGCTTTGCTTTTATTCCAAAATAAAAGACACTATGCAATAAATGCATAGTGTCTTTTTGATGACCCCTACGGGATTCGAACCCGTGTTACCGCCGTGAAAGGGCGGTGTCTTAACCGCTTGACCAAGGGGCCATATACTGGCGGAGAAGGAGGGATTTGAACCCTCGCGCCGGTTTCCCGACCTACACCCTTAGCAGGGGCGCCTCTTCAGCCACTTGAGTACTTCCCCAGTATATGGCTCCGAAGGTAGGATTCGAACCTACGACCATCGCATTAACAGTGCGGTGCTCTACCACTGAGCTACTTCGGAATGGTGGGCCTAAATGGACTCGAACCATCGACCTCACGCTTATCAGGCGTGCGCTCTAACCAGCTGAGCTATAGGCCCATATGTAAAATGGAGCGGGTGAAGAGAATCGAACTCTCATCATCAGCTTGGAAGGCTGAGGTTTTACCACTAAACTACACCCGCAAAACATGGTGGCTCAGGACGGAATCGAACCGCCGACACAAGGATTTTCAGTCCTTTGCTCTACCGACTGAGCTACTGAGCCACGTATGGATAAAAATGGCGGTCCCGACCGGGATCGAACCGGCGATCTCCTGCGTGACAGGCAGGCATGTTAACCGCTACACCACGGGACCATTTGGTTGCGGGGGCAGGATTTGAACCTGCGACCTTTGGGTTATGAGCCCAACGAGCTACCGAACTGCTCCACCCCGCGACAATACTATTTGAAAACCTTATAAATTTTGTCCACACATTTTAAAAATATGGAGGAGGAAGAGGGATTCGAACCCCCGCGGGATTTGACTCCCCTGTCGGTTTTCAAGACCGATCCCTTCAGCCAAACTTGGGTATTCCTCCGAGATAATATATAAGTGGTGGACCTTGCAGGACTCGAACCTGCGACCGGACGGTTATGAGCCGTCTGCTCTAACCAACTGAGCTAAAGGTCCTAAAAAAGTGGCGGCAGAGGGGATCGAACCCCCGACCTTACGGGTATGAACCGTACGCTCTAGCCAGCTGAGCTACGCCGCCAGGATCTTTATTTTATATAGTTGGTGGAGCCTAGCGGGATCGAACCGCTGACCTCCTGCGTGCAAGGCAGGCGCTCTCCCAGCTGAGCTAAGGCCCCATTGTAATGGTCGGGAAGACAGGATTCGAACCTGCGACCCCTTGGTCCCAAACCAAGTGCTCTACCAAGCTGAGCTACTTCCCGAACTGAATTGCTGAGTGGGTAAAAATATGGCGCGCCCGAGAGGACTCGAACCTCTAACCGCTTGATTCGTAGTCAAGTACTCTATCCAATTGAGCTACGGGCGCTTGCATTGATACGTCTTTCTGCAAACAAAATGGTGCCGAGGACCGGAATCGAACCGGTACGGTAGTCACCTACCGCAGGATTTTAAGTCCTGTGCGTCTGCCAGTTCCGCCACCCCGGCTTAGGGTCGGCTTGCAGGGTATCTAAGAAAGTTGGAGCGGAAGACGGGGGTCGAACCCGCGACCTCCACCTTGGCAAGGTGGCGTTCTACCACTGAACTACTTCCGCAAAAATGGTGCGGGTGAAGGGAGTCGAACCCCCACGCCCGAAGGCGCTAGATCCTAAGTCTAGTGCGTCTGCCAGTTCCGCCACACCCGCGTGGCAAGTATTGAATTAAAATGGTGAGCCATGAAGGATTCGAACCTTCGACCCTCTGATTAAAAGTCAGATGCTCTACCAACTGAGCTAATGGCTCGTGCAAATGGTGCCGGAGAAAGGACTTGAACCCTCAACCTACTGATTACAAGTCAGTTGCTCTACCAGTTGAGCTACTCCGGCAGGAGTAAAATGGTGGAGGATGACGGGATCGAACCGCCGACCCTCTGCTTGTAAGGCAGATGCTCTCCCAGCTGAGCTAATCCTCCATTATGTATGCCCAGCGACGTCCTACTCTCACAGGGGGAGACCCCCAACTACCATCGGCGCAAAAGAGCTTAACTTCCGTGTTCGGGATGGGAACGGGTGTGGCCTCTTTGCCATCATCACTGGACT
>NZ_PYAT01000032.1 GCF_003014655.1 Planomicrobium soli
GGTAGTGACCCCTTAAAGTTAGAGTTTCAGTTATGCAGCTAATTGGCTGGCATGAATTCGGTAGTTCACCGGGCTCATGCCGGCCAATTTTTGTTTAATGCGTTCGTGATTGTAGTAGTGGACGTACCGTTCAATGTTCAGCTTCAATTCTTCGTACGGGACCAGGGCTTCTCCGTAATACATCTCCTGTTTAAGCAAGCCAAAGAAGTTCTCCATGGCTGCGTTGTCGGCACACGTCGCCTTTCGGGACATGCTTTGGAAAATCCCGTTCTGCTTCAATGTTTTTACCCACAACCGGTGCTGGTAATGCCAGCCTTGGTCAGAGTGGATGGTTGTCCGATACGCAGCCCGGTTTCCGATAATCGGCAGCGCTTGATGCAGCGAGTCCAGGACGAAGTCGAGGGTGGGGCGTTTGGACATGCCCATTCCAATGATTTCGCCGTTGTAGAGATCCATCACGGGGCTCAAATACAGCTTTTCCTCGCCCGTACATTTGAATTCAGTGACGTCCGTCACGAGTTTTTGTAAGGCATGCGATGTGTGGAACCGGCGGTTCAACCGGTTTTTTGCGACGGTACCCACGTTGCCCTTATAGGAGCGATAGCGCGACTTTCGAATGAACTTCACACACTTCAACTTCAATTCTCTCAGGAGGCGCTGGACTTTCTTGTGGTTGATGATGTACCCTTGCGCCTTTAATTCCAGATGGATCCGGCGATACCCGTAACGGCCTTCGTGTTTTTCAAACAGTGACCGAATCACGGTTTTCCATTCCAGATCCGGGTCTTCCAAACCGAATCGCCCCCGGTGGTAATGATAGGTGGCTTCTGGAAGTTCAATGATCGCCAGCACATCCGTTAATCGGAATCCTTCTTTTTGGAGTTCGAATGCCAGCGTTGCTTGTGCTTTTCGAGGTAAGCATTCGGGTTCTCCTGGAAAGCTTTTAACTTTTTTAAATACGCCACCTCTAAGCGAAGCAGTTCGTTTTCCCGTTCCAGCTGTTCTTCACGGGACATCGTCCCGTTGGGTGTGTCCGGGTTCTTTTTGGGTTTTTTCGCCATGGGTGGCCTTCCTTTCGTTCGCAGGCCTCCTGCACCTTTTGCCAAAAATGCGCGTTTCCACTCCGCAATGAGCGTTGGATCGTGCATCTTGAATTCAATCGCTGTGTCCTGGTAGGAAGCGCCTGTTTGTTTCATAAAGTGTAATACATCCAGCTTGAATTGAACAGAATACACCCGGTTCTTCTGTTTTCTCCGCAAGCCCTCTTTTCCAAATGCCCGGAAAGCCCGAACCCAGCGTTCAATTTGCCCGCGGCTGGACATTCCGTATTTTCGGGCTAATAAGGGATAGCCCAACGGGCCAGCCAAATACTCGTTGACCAGCTTCAGTTTGAATTCTTCACTATACTTCACCATAAAAAAACACCCCAAAAGTTAGATTTTCAACTCTAACTTTTGGGGTGCAGCACC
>NZ_PYAT01000033.1 GCF_003014655.1 Planomicrobium soli
TAACTTCAAGGAGGGATAACCATGATGCCAGACAGACCGTCCATGAAACCCAGTCCTTATGCCGCCCTTTATGATCTTGTCATCCCCCACGACCACATTTTCCGACGCATCAATGAGCTGGTCGATTTCTCCTTCGTAACCCAGGAACTGGCGGAGAAGTACTGTTCTGACAATGGCCGGATGGCCATCCATCCCATTCGCATGGTCAAATACCTGCTCCTAAAAAGCATGAATCCTCTGTCCGATGTGGATCTGGTCGAACGCTCCAAGTTCGATCTCTCCTATAAGTTTTTCCTGGATATGGCCCCAGAGGAAGCGGTGATTGACCCAAGTTCGCTAACCAAATTCCGTAAGCTTCGCCTCCAAGACAGCCAGCTCTTAGACCTCCTCATCGAAAAGACCGTAGCCATTGCGCTTGACCTTGGCTTGATTGAAACCGGGACCCTTATCGTCGATGCCACCCATACCCAATCCCGCTATAACTTGAAAAAACCACAAGAGATCCTGCAGGATCAGTCCCGTAAATTGCGTAAAAACATTTATTCAGTGAATGAGTCCCTGAAGGAACAGTTTCCGAAGAAGAATACGAAGGATGATCTCGAAGCCGAACTCCATTACTGCAAGGAATTGATCGCTGCGATTGAACGGGTTCCCGGTCTTTCGGCCAATCCAAAAATCGGGGAATCGCTTCGTCTCCTGGAAGAAACGATGGCGGATGACATCGAACAACTGCGCTGTTCTAAGGATCCGGATGCCCGAACCGGGCATAAATCTGTGGACACCTCCTTTTTCGGCTATAAAACCCATCTTGCGATGAGTGTGGAGCGACTCGTCACGGCGGCTATCGTGACCACCGGTGAAAAGAGTGATGGGAAACTTCTTCAGTCCCTCATTGAGAAGAGTTGCGCCGCTGGCGTCCATGTGAATACGGTCATTGGAGATACGGCGTATTCGGAGAAAAACAATCTGCAGTATGCGGAGAAAAATCACATCTGTCTCCTTTCCAAGCTGAACCCCAATATTACAGATGGCCATCGAAAAAAAGAAGACGAATTCGACTTCAATAAAGACGCGGGCATGTACGTCTGTAAAGCAGGCCATCTGGCGATCCGGAAAGCCCGGCAAGGGAAAAAAGGCGTCGGAACGAATCAAGCGGACACCTATTTTTTTGATATCGAACGCTGTAAGCGTTGCCCGCTGCGGAAAGGCTGTTATAAGGAAGGCGCCAAAAGCAAGACGTACGCTGTCACCATTCAATCCACCGAACATGCCATCCAGAGGGATTTCCAAGAAAGTGAGTTCTTCAAAAAAGCGGTCAAAGAGCGCTACAAAATTGAAGCCAAGAACAGTGAACTGAAGAATCGGCACGGCTATCGGGTGACGTCCGGCGCCGGATTGAGCGGCATGGCCTTACAGAGCGCCATGGCGATTTT
>NZ_PYAT01000034.1 GCF_003014655.1 Planomicrobium soli
TCTTGGACAGACGGACGCCCTCGGCGTCTTGCGTAGCGAAAGCCATGGAGTTCTTTGGCATCCGCAAAGCTTCTTTCAATGGTTTGGCTGCGCAGTTTATAAAGCTTCGCTCCACTTTTGGTTCGCTTGTTTTGGCGGACCCGTTCTTTTTCGGTTTCCCAAATATGGCGGGTGATGGTCCGCTGGTTGCTCGTAGGCGAAAAGCATTCGGCGCGCAGCGGGCAATTTGTGCAGTCCTGTGGTCGGCTCTTGTACTGCCGGTAGCCCTTCCGGTCCGTCGTCGCATAGGCCAATTTGCAGCCCATCGGGCAGGCATATGCCTCCACCGAATCGACATAGGTGAACAGGCGTTTCGCCAGCTTCGGGCTCCCGTTCTTGAACCGGCGGTAGCCCATGACCGCAAAGACGCCTTGTTCGTTGAGTTTTTTGCAGATATGCCCCGTGAAATAACCGGCATCCAACGCGACCGCTTCCACGTGAAAGCCAAACTTCTTCTGTTGAACGGCCAAACGGTCCAAGTACCGCTCGGAATCGCTGGCATTGCCAGGCGTGATGAAGGTGTCCGTAATGAAGTTGTACTTGGCATCGACGGTCCGTTGGTCCAGGTAGAAGAACCCGTGCGGCTTCTGGTCCCGCATCAGAAATCCGCTGTCGGGATCCGTCAAGCTGACACGGGTGGTCTCGATTTTCAATTCGCGGGCAGCCGCCGGGGCTTTCAAGGCTTTTTTCCATGCGCCTCCCGGTCCTCTTGGACCGCTTGTTCCAACTCAGCGAAGTAGCTGCTCACTTTTTTTGATTTGGCTTTGCGGATGAATTTGTTTTTATTGGCATTGGCTTTGACATGGGTGGAATCGGAAAGCAGGACACGGCCACTGACCAAGCCATGGGCCTGGGCTTGGCGGACCGTTTCGTCGAAGATTTCCTCGAAGACGGTCGTGTCCTCAAAGCGGCCTTTTCGATTGAAGCTGATGGTCGAGTGGTCCGGGATGGGATCTAGAAGGGAATAGCCTAAGAACCAACGGTATGGAATGCTGGAACGGATCTCTTTTTCGAGCTGGCGTTCGGAACGGATGCCGTAGAAATAGCCGATGAACAACATCTTGAACAGGGTAATGGGCGGGATGGCCGGTCGGCCATTATCGGAACAGTAGTACGGAGTGGCGATCTGTTCAATGAACGAAAAATCGATCAAGGTGTCAACGGTCCGAAGAAAATGGTCTGGCGGCACGAGTTCGTCAATGGTGACAGTCACTTGTTCATGGCGATGGTTCTTGACAGGGCCAATCATGGGGCATCGCTCCTTCGTTTTCTTTCAGTATAGGACCGGCACGAGCCAATGAAAACCTGCAAAAGTCGCAAATGGAGCGGAAGGCGGCGACTCCAGCGGGACCAGCGCGAGCCGAAGACCCTGGACAGAGCGAAGCGAAGG
>NZ_PYAT01000035.1 GCF_003014655.1 Planomicrobium soli
TTAATTTGAGACATTTGAAAAAAACACCTAAGCTGCCATTGTCCGATATTCAATCGGAGAGTGGCAGTTTAATTTTTGAAATGGTCGGATGTAGTTGTAATAATACATGTAATCTTCAACTTTTTGTTGTACAATGGCATTGGTTAGGCTTACCCTTTCCAGGGTAGCGAATTCTTCCGACTTTAGCGAGGAGTGGAAGGATTCGATGACGGCATTATCAAAGCAGTTTCCTTTGCGGGACATGCTGGTGATAATGCCGTTTTCTTTTGTCGCCACCTGAAACGCACGGGACGTATACTGGGCACCTTGATCACTATGCAAGGTGGTGCCGGCGGTATTTCGCTTCCGACACGCCAATGCCAAGGTGTCCAACACCAGCTGGGCATTTTGGGTGTCGCTGATTTTGTAGGCAATCACTTCGTTGTTGTACAAGTCCAGAATCGTCGACAAGTAAAGCATGCGCTCCCCGAAGGGGAGGTACGTAATATCCGTCACCCACTTTTGGTTCGGGGCATCCGCTTTGAACTGCTGTTCCAGAAGATTTGGTACCACCAAGTGGCTCTCGCCCTTCATCTTCTGGGCCTGTTTTGGTTTGACCCGGCATTGGCTGTTGTATTTCCGCATAATTTTCTGCACCGTTTTCCGATCGACTTTGATGCCCTCGTTTTTCAACAGCCCTTTCACCGTACGGTGCCCGACACGGAACTTCAGCTGTTGGCAGATCGCCAGAACCTGTTTTTCCAGCTCGGTCTTCGTGAAGTCTTTCCGGCGCCAGCGGTAATACGTGGCGCGCGGGACGCCCATGCACTGACAGATCAGCGAGACGGAATAGCGGTCTTTGAAGCAGTCGACCAGCTCTACGAAGAGGGCGGGCTCCACCTCCTGGCCAACTCCCGGTACTTTCCCATCAACTCTTCCTTCACTTCGTAATACAACACCTTTTTCTTCAATTCATCGAGCTCGCTTACCGCTGCGTTGTAGCTGTATTGTTTTCCAACCATCTGGGCAAGCCGATGGCTTTCCCCCTCCCGGTGCCATTTCATCCAGGTACCGATCTGGGACCTGTTTTTAATTTGGTGGATCTCCATGATTTCTGCATCGGTATAGGTGCCGCTGAGCTTCATCCGGATGACCTCGCGTTTAATTTCCTCGGGGTAGAATCGTTTCGTTGACCCTTTTTTCGAACCTCTTTTTATCTCCATACAGAAAAACACCTCCATAATTGTCGTTGTGACTACATACGACGATGGCGGTGTTTTTTCCTTGTCTCATTTTATTGGGTCACTCTA